>NZ_JBTFFU010000007.1:0-5549 GCF_054482295.1 Dyella soli | reverse complement strand
TTCGCTGAAGGTGTTGACGGATACGGAAAACGATGTAAGATGAGCGGCTCACTCGGAACGAAATGTTCCGGCGCGAAAACGGCAACGGTTCGCAAGTGATTGAGATCTTTGACAGTGTGCGCAGGTGACTTGTGTGGACGCCTTGCAGCGGACGGAATGACTGTCCAAGCAATGCAAGGGTCCAACATAAGTCAGCAATGACGTTTTATGTTGGGATCACCCTTCAGAAAGATAGACGGTCTTCGGACTGTCGAAAACTTAAGTGAAGAGTTTGATCCTGGCTCAGATTGAACGCTGGCGGCATGCCTAACACATGCAAGTCGAACGGCAGCACAGCAGTAGCAATACTGTGGGTGGCGAGTGGCGGACGGGTGAGTAATGCATCGGGACCTACCTAGACGTGGGGGATAACGTAGGGAAACTTACGCTAATACCGCATACGTCCTACGGGAGAAAGCAGGGGACCTTCGGGCCTTGCGCGGTTAGACGGACCGATGTTCGATTAGCTAGTTGGTAGGGTAAAGGCCTACCAAGGCGACGATCGATAGCTGGTCTGAGAGGATGATCAGCCACACTGGAACTGAGACACGGTCCAGACTCCTACGGGAGGCAGCAGTGGGGAATATTGGACAATGGGCGCAAGCCTGATCCAGCAATGCCGCGTGTGTGAAGAAGGCCTTCGGGTTGTAAAGCACTTTTATCAGGAGCGAAATGCCATTGGTTAATACCCGATGGAGCTGACGGTACCTGAGGAATAAGCACCGGCTAACTTCGTGCCAGCAGCCGCGGTAATACGAAGGGTGCAAGCGTTAATCGGAATTACTGGGCGTAAAGCGTGCGTAGGCGGTTTGTTAAGTCTGTTGTGAAATCCCCGGGCTCAACCTGGGAATGGCAATGGATACTGGCAAGCTAGAGTGTGATAGAGGATGGTGGAATTCCCGGTGTAGCGGTGAAATGCGTAGAGATCGGGAGGAACATCAGTGGCGAAGGCGGCCATCTGGATCAACACTGACGCTGAGGCACGAAAGCGTGGGGAGCAAACAGGATTAGATACCCTGGTAGTCCACGCCCTAAACGATGCGAACTGGATGTTGGTCTCAACTCGGAGATCAGTGTCGAAGCTAACGCGTTAAGTTCGCCGCCTGGGGAGTACGGTCGCAAGACTGAAACTCAAAGGAATTGACGGGGGCCCGCACAAGCGGTGGAGTATGTGGTTTAATTCGATGCAACGCGAAGAACCTTACCTGGCCTTGACATGTCTGGAATCCTGCAGAGATGCGGGAGTGCCTTCGGGAATCAGAACACAGGTGCTGCATGGCTGTCGTCAGCTCGTGTCGTGAGATGTTGGGTTAAGTCCCGCAACGAGCGCAACCCTTGTCCTTAGTTGCCAGCACGTAATGGTGGGAACTCTAAGGAGACTGCCGGTGACAAACCGGAGGAAGGTGGGGATGACGTCAAGTCATCATGGCCCTTACGGCCAGGGCTACACACGTACTACAATGGTCGGTACAGAGGGTTGCAATACCGCGAGGTGGAGCCAATCCCAGAAAGCCGATCCCAGTCCGGATCGAAGTCTGCAACTCGACTTCGTGAAGTCGGAATCGCTAGTAATCGCAGATCAGCTATGCTGCGGTGAATACGTTCCCGGGCCTTGTACACACCGCCCGTCACACCATGGGAGTGAGTTGCTCCAGAAGCCGTTAGTCTAACCGCAAGGGGGACGACGACCACGGAGTGGTTCATGACTGGGGTGAAGTCGTAACAAGGTAGCCGTATCGGAAGGTGCGGCTGGATCACCTCCTTTCGAGATAGGCAGCTTTCGCTGCTGCAAGACGTCCACACAAGACACCTGCACTTCTTTTCACGCGACATCCGTGTCGCGGAGAGCGAAAGTCAAGACGTCGCCATCCCTGGCGACACTCTTCAAATAAATCACGCTTCGTAGAACACGCTTCTACGGGTCGTGTTTCGCTTTTGCGGCACACGGATACAAGGTTCCCGGGTCTGTAGCTCAGGTGGTTAGAGCGCACCCCTGATAAGGGTGAGGCCGGTGGTTCGAGTCCTCCCAGACCCACCACCAAATCACTTGGGGCCATAGCTCAGCTGGGAGAGCACCTGCTTTGCAAGCAGGGGGTCGTCAGTTCGATCCTGACTGGCTCCACCATTTGGTGACGCGACGTGAAATGAAGGCAGCGCACACATAAAGATTTAGAAACGAGGCGGCACTGTGGCCGTTCTTGTGTTCATTGAAAACGTAAACGAGTGACAAGCGTCTTGGTTCGAAACCGAATCGAGATGTGTCGTTGAGGCACAAGCAAACGCGTTGTTTGGACAGTAATCCCGAGGCGACTTGGGGTTATATGGTCAAGCGACCAAGCGTATACGGTGGATGCCTTGGCAGTCAGAGGCGATGAAGGACGTGGCAGCCTGCGAAAAGTGTCGGGGAGCTGGCAACAAGCTTTGATCCGGCAATGTCCGAATGGGGAAACCCACTCCGCAAGGAGTACTGCATGGTGAATACATAGCCATGCAGGGCGAACCCGGGGAACTGAAATATCTAAGTACCCGGAGGAAAAGAAATCAACCGAGATTCCGTCAGTAGCGACGAGCGAACGCGGACTAGCCCAAAAGCATCTAGTGTTTTAGCCGAACGGTTTGGAAAGGCCGGCCATAGCGGGTGATAGCCCCGTAGGCGAAAGGGCATTAGATGTGAAATTGAGTAAGGCGGGGCACGAGAAACCCTGTCTGAACATGGGGGGACCATCCTCCAAGGCTAAATACTCCTGACTGACCGATAGCGAACTAGTACCGTGAGGGAAAGGCGAAAAGAACCCCGGAGAGGGGAGTGAAATAGACCCTGAAACCGTATACGTACAAGCAGTGGAAGCCCGCAAGGGTGACTGCGTACCTTTTGTATAATGGGTCAGCGACTTACTGTCAGTGGCAAGCTTAACCGTATAGGGGAGGCGAAGGGAAACCGAGTCTGAATAGGGCGCATAGTCTCTGGCAGTAGACCCGAAACCGAGTGATCTATCCTTGGCCAGGTTGAAGGTGCGGTAACACGCACTGGAGGACCGAACCCACATCTGTTGCAATAGATGGGGATGAGCTGAGGATAGGAGTGAAAGGCTAAACAAACTCGGAGATAGCTGGTTCTCCTCGAAAGCTATTTAGGTAGCGCCTCGTATGAATCTTCCTGGGGGTAGAGCACTGTTATGGCTAGCGGGCCATCGCGGCTTAGTAAACCATGGCAAACTCCGAATACCAGGACAGAATGTACGGGAGACACACGGCGGGTGCTAACGTCCGTCGTGAAAAGGGAAACAACCCAGACCCGCAGCTAAGGTCCCAAAGTTATAGCTAAGTGGAAAACGATGTGGAAAGGCATAGACAGCCAGGAGGTTGGCTTAGAAGCAGCCACCCTTTAAAGAAAGCGTAATAGCTCACTGGTCGAGTCGGTCTGCGCGGAAGATTTAACGGGGCTAAGCTATACACCGAAGCTCGGGGTGCACACGCAAGTGTGCGCGGTAGAGGAGCGTTCCGTAAGCCTGTGAAGGTGAGTTGAGAAGCTTGCTGGAGGTATCGGAAGTGCGAATGCTGACATGAGTAACGATAATGGGGGTGAAAAGCCCCCACGCCGAAAGCCCAAGGTTTCCTCGCGCAACGTTCATCGGCGCAGGGTGAGTCGGCCCCTAAGGCGAGGCAGAAATGCGTAGTCGATGGGAAGCTGGTTAATATTCCAGCACTTGTCTGTAGTGCGATGTGGGGACGGAGAAGGTTAGGTCTACCGGGCGTTGGTTGTCCCGGGGAAAGGCGGTAGGCATGAGGGTTAGGCAAATCCGGCCCTCTTTATGCCGAGCACCGAGACGAGCCCTTTTGGGCGAAGTGACTGATACCACGCTTCCAGGAAAAGCCACTAAGCTTCAGCTACAGAGAAACCGTACCGTAAACCGACACTGGTAGGCAGGGTGAGAATCCCAAGGCGCTTGAGAGAACTCGGGTGAAGGAACTAGGCAAAATGGCACCGTAACTTCGGGAGAAGGTGCGCCCTTTTTGGTGGTCACGTGCGTGACTGAGCTGAGAAGGGTCGCAGTAACCTGGCCGCTGCGACTGTTTATCAAAAACACAGCACTCTGCAAACACGAAAGTGGACGTATAGGGTGTGACGCCTGCCCGGTGCTGGAAGGTTAATTGATGGGGTCAGCCGCAAGGCGAAGCTCTTGATCGAAGCCCCAGTAAACGGCGGCCGTAACTATAACGGTCCTAAGGTAGCGAAATTCCTTGTCGGGTAAGTTCCGACCTGCACGAATGGCGTAACGACAGCGGCGCTGTCTCCACCCGAGACTCAGTGAAATTGAAATCGCTGTGAAGATGCAGCGTTCCCGCGGCAAGACGGAAAGACCCCGTGAACCTTTACTACAGCTTCACACTGAACGTTGAGTTCTTCTGTGTAGGATAGGTGGGAGGCTATGAAACCGAGACGCTAGTTTCGGTGGAGCCATCCTTGAAATACCACCCTGAAGTGCTTGACGTTCTAACCTAGGTCCGTAATCCGGATCAGGGACCGTGTGTGGTGGGTAGTTTGACTGGGGCGGTCTCCTCCCAAAGAGTAACGGAGGAGCACGAAGGTACGCTCAGCGCGGTCGGACATCGCGCACTGTGTGCAAAGGCATAAGCGTGCTTGACTGCGAGATCGACGGATCAAGCAGGTACGAAAGTAGGTCTTAGTGATCCGGTGGTTCTGTATGGAAGGGCCATCGCTCAACGGATAAAAGGTACTCCGGGGATAACAGGCTGATACCGCCCAAGAGTTCATATCGACGGCGGTGTTTGGCACCTCGATGTCGGCTCATCACATCCTGGGGCTGTAGCCGGTCCCAAGGGTATGGCTGTTCGCCATTTAAAGTGGTACGCGAGCTGGGTTCAGAACGTCGTGAGACAGTTCGGTCCCTATCTGTCGTGGGCGTTGGAGATTTGAGGGGGGCTGCTCCTAGTACGAGAGGACCGGAGTGGACGTTCCGCTGGTGTTCGGGTTGTCATGCCCATGGCATTGCCCGGTAGCTACGAACGGAAGTGATAACCGCTGAAAGCATCTAAGCGGGAAGCACGCCCCAAGATGAGATCTCCCGAGACTTCGAGTCTCCTTAAGGCACCATCAAGACTAGGTGGTTGATAGGCGCGGTGTGGAAGTGCAGCAATGCATTGAGCTTACGCGTACTAATGAGCCGTGCGGCTTGACCATATAACCCCAAGACGCTTTGCTGTAACGCGCTATCCTTTACGGACAGCTCGCTTCAACGAACCATCTGATCCGAATTTCACCTCGACGCTTGTCACTCGTTTACCCCTTTGCGGGACTGGCGCATCCGTGCGCTGTCCCCACCTTTTCCCTGGCGGCTATAGCGCTGTGGTACCACCCGATCCCATCCCGAACTCGGAAGTGAAACGCAGCTGCGCCGATGGTAGTGTGAGCTTTCATGCAAGAGTAGGTCACCGCCAGGGGCTTCATCCCTCAAACGCCTTCCCATCCGGGAAGGCGTTTGTCTTTG
>NZ_JBTFFU010000006.1:0-10309 GCF_054482295.1 Dyella soli | reverse complement strand
GGCGTCGTAGTTCACCGCCAGCGCGGTGGCCTGGCCGACGCTCGAGGCAATCGACGAGTTGACCTGGCCCACGTTGGCTGCATCGGTGTCGGCCGTTCCGGCCGCCACGTTGTGGATCGCCGTGCCGTTGGCACCGCCCAGCGTGATGCCGGCCTTGTCGGCGGCGTCGTAGTTCACCGCCAGTGCGGTGGCCTGGCCGACGCTCGAGGCGATGGACGAGTTCACCTGGCCGACATTGGCCGCGTCGGTGTCGGCCGTGCCGGCCGCCACGTTGTGGATCGCCGTGCCGCTGGCACCGCCGAGCGTGATACCGGACTTGTCGGCCGCGTCGTAGTTCACCGCCAGCGCGGTGGCCTGGCTCACGCTCGAGGCGATCGACGAGTTGACCTGGCCGACGTTGGCCGCATCGGTATCGGCCGTCCCGGCCGCCACGTTGTGGATCACCGTGCCGTTGGTGCCACCGAGCGTGATGCCGGACTTGCCGGCGTCGTCGTAGTTCACCGCCAGTGCGGTGGCCTGGCCAATGGACGTGTTGACCTGGCCCACATTTGCCGCATCGGTGTCGGCCGTGCCGGCCGCCACGTTGTGGATCGTCGTGCCGTTGGCGCCACCCAACGTGATGCCGGACTTGTCGGCGGCGTCGTAGTTCACCGCCAGCGCCGTCGCCTGGCCAATGGACGTGTTGACCTGGCCGACGTTGGCTGCATCGGTGTCCGCCGTGCCGGCGGCCACGTTGGTGATCTGGCGCTCGGCACCGACGGCACCTACCGACACCGAGTTGTCGCGATCCGCCAGCGAGCCTGCGCCGATGGCCACCGCATTCTGCGCCAGCACGGTTGCGCCATAGCCCACGGCCGTACCCATGCCGTTGGCACCCATGGTCACCGCACCGCTGCCGATCGCCGTATCTCCCATGCCGGCCGCATACGTGCCGGCGCCCTGGGCGACCGAATAATCACCGTCGGCGTCGGCCATGTAGCCATTGGACATGCTCTGCATGCCCGTCGCGATCGCATTGTTGCCGAACGCCTGCGACTGCACGCCGGTGGCCGACGAGCTGACGCCTACCGCCATGGCCTGGTTGGCAGTGGCCAGTGAAGCAGCACCAATGGCCACCGAGTCGCTGATGTTCTGCGTGGGATCGTTCGGATCGGCATTCGGATTGCCGGCGGTTGCGCCGTTGCCGATGGCCATGTTGCGCGTGCCAAAACCACCACCCGCCCAGGCGTTGGTGCCCATCGCCTGGTCGCTGGTCCACCCGGCAATCGCGTGGCTGCCGAAGGCCACCGAATCGGTACCCCAGGCGACGCTGTTGATGCCTACGGCCGTGCCGTTGGTGGTGCCGAGGTTCACGCCATTGGCGATGGAGTTCTTGCCGATGGCCACGCTGCCGTCGCCGCCGGCGCGGGCCAGATTGCCCACGGCCAC
Organism: Dyella soli; assembly: GCF_054482295.1. Classification (NCBI taxonomy): domain Bacteria; kingdom Pseudomonadati; phylum Pseudomonadota; class Gammaproteobacteria; order Lysobacterales; family Rhodanobacteraceae; genus Dyella; species Dyella soli. The sequence continues at coordinate 8,881 of NZ_JBTFFU010000006.1, read as the reverse complement.
CGAACCGCCGATGGTCGGGTCGTCACCCAGGCCAGTCGCCGCCGAGCTGCCACTGGCATAGGCATTGGCGCCCAGTGCGACGCTGTAATCGGAGAACGTGTATGCGCCGGTACCAATGGACGTGGAAGCGACACCCAGCGCCCATGCGGGATTGCCGCCGGCACCCTTGGTGTACGCACCGCCCATGGCGATCGAACCCTGGCCCACCGCATAGGTGCGGTCACCGATCGCGATGGAACCATCGTTGTAACCGATCGCTCGCGTACCGATGCCGATGGCGTTCACACTGCCCTGCGCCACGCCGGCGGTGTTGCCGATGGCGACGCCGTTCATGCCGCCATAGGAGATGGCGCTGTTGCCGATGACCACGCTGTTGCTGGTCGTCTGCAGGTTGCCAAGACCGTCATGTGTTTCGACCGCCTCGGCGGCATAACCGATCACCACCGTGCCGGTGGAATTGGGACCCGAATAAGCGCCGCCGCCGTTGCCCGCACCGCTGGCAATCACGATGCTGTTGGCGCCCTGCGCCTGGGCATTGCTGCCCAGTGCCGTCGACGCCTTGCCGGAACCCAGCGCGCCCGCGCCAACCGCGACGGCGTCCACGCCGGAGGCGGAGGCACCGAAGCCGGTGGCCGTGGCGAACTGCGCCGTGGCCGCGGCACCGGCGCCGAACGCCGATCCGTCCGACGCCTGCACCTGCGCGCCATAGCCGACGGCCGTGCCCTGCGCAACCTGCGTCGGCGTGGCTGCGGTGCTGCCGACGAATGCGCTTGCACCGATTGCGGTCGACTGGGTCGAGGCGTACATCGACGCGCCATAGCCGATGGCCGTGTCCTGACGATATAGGCCCGGAATCGTGGTGCCTGCGAACGAAAGGTTGGTGACGAACGCCGTGCCGCCCAGCACGACGCTGTTGGAGACGGCGGTGTCGTTGGCCTGGTAGCCCATCACCACCGAGCTGGCGCCCGTGGTGACGGCGCTGGTACCCAGGGCCATGCTGTTCGCGCTGCCTGCCGACGAGCTGTTGCCCAGCGCCATCGCGCTGCTGGCCGTCGCCTGCGCACCGTCGCCCACGGCCATGCTGTTGGCGCCGCTGGCGGTCGTCAGCACGCCGGTCGAATTGGCGCTGCCGATGGCCGTGGCATACGTGCCGGTCGCCGACGCGCCCTGGCCGAACGCGATGCCATTGGTGTTGCTCGCGGTAGCGGCCGTACCCACGGCCATCGCCGCGGCACCGGTGGCCTGCGCACCCTGGCCCACGGCAATGGCGGAATCAGTCGCGGCGTTAGCGCCTGCGCCCATGGCCACGCTGTTGCTGCCCACCGTGGTGGCGCCGTTGCCGACGCTCACGTCGTTGTAGCCACCCACGCTGGCAAACACGGGCGAGCTGCCGTTCGGGCCGGACACGGCCAGGTAGTCGATCGGATCAGCCACCGCCGTGCCGGGTGCCGAGGTGACGGTCTGCGGCGACACCAGCGCCGGATTCTGCGCGGCCAGCGCAGCGCAGGTCAGCGTATCTGCCGTGCTTGCGACGCCGCTGCCCGGCCAAGACAGGCCCGGACAGGCGCTGGCGGCAAACGGCGCAGCGGTTGCGCCCAGCAATACCGCGAGCATCATCAGTTTGCGACTGGAACCCTGGCGCCCCTTACCCTTCGCCCGCGCATGTTCCGACGCGACCACCATGGCGCCCAGCGCCGGATTCCAGACCTTGCTGTAAATCGTATTCACCAAGATTTCTCCCCAAAACCGTTGGCTACGTGGCCGCTCCCACGGCACAACAGCAGGCGCCCTCCCCTGAAGAACGCTCTGCCGACGCTGGCTTCCGGCAACCTAGAAATGAGCGCGTGATCGCGCCCTCGTTGTGAAGCCAGCCGAGGTTCGGCGACGCCTGTGGGCAAGTCACGCACGCTCCCGCACGCGCCAGCACAACCCTCTCGAACCTCACGAAGCTTGCGCTTGATCGCCGGGGCATAGCAGGGAAGAATGGGTTGGCAAGTCGCAGTTTTCCGGGGCGCAACACGTGACCATTCCAGGACTACGAGCGGTGAGGGAATGGCTGGACCGGGCACCCACAAGCAACCCGGTCGACCGCCTCAACGCTCGCTTCATTCAATTGCTGATGATCGGTGTCGGCCTGGCGACCGTGCTGGCCAGGGTGTACTTCACCCTGGCCGAGCCGGCGGTGGCGCTTCCGGCAACATGGTCGCTGGACCAGCTCACCGACCTCATCGTCGATGGCGCCGTGACACTGGCCGCCTTTGGCGGCGTGATGGTGATCCGCCGCGGGCACTTCAACCGCGGCATCCAGTTTTTCCTGTGCGTGTTCCTGCTGTCGCTGGCCGCCAATTACGCCACCACCGGCTATCGGCATGCGCCACCGGATCCCACGCCTACCCTGCTGCTGGCCATCGGCGGCGTGGTACTCGGTCGACGCACGCTTTGGGCCGTTTATACGGCCGTGATCGGATCGTTCGCACTGGGGCAGCTGGCCGATGCGACTTGGCTGCCCGAGCCACGGCCCCTGGGCGACGCCTTCCACACGCTGCCCATGCTCGCGGTGGCGTACCTGCTGGTCACCTTTGCCATCGACAGCACGACGCGTGCGCTGCGCACCATGCTGGCCGAGGCGCAGCACCGCAGCGCCGCGCTGGCGCTGGCCAACGAACGACTGAAAAAGGAAATGGAGGAGCGCCTGCGCACGCAGCACCAGCTCATCCACTCGCAAAAGCTCGATGCCGTGGGACGCGCGGCCACTGGCGTGGCACATGATTTCGGCAACGTCCTCAACGTGGTGCTTGGCTATGCCGCGCAGCGCGAACAGCTTGCCGACCTTGGCACGCCCGCGCTGCTCGATGCCATGGAGGGCATCGAACTGGCCGCGTTGCGTGCGCTGACGCTGAGCCGCAAGCTGCTCAACTTCAGCCGGCAGGACGTGAGCGTCACCCAGGTGTTCGATGCCACCGTGGCGCTGCGCGAACTGGAACCGATGCTGCGCCAGCTGCTGGGTCGCTATATCCAGCTGGACACGAAGCTCGGCAACAGCACCCTGCCCGTGCTGCTCGATCGCGGGCAGTTCGAGCTGATGGTGCTCAATATCGCCGCCAACGCGCGCGACGCCATGCCCGAAGGTGGCCGCTTCGGCGTGACGCTGGAGCGCATGGAGACGGAACCGTCGCTGCTGCTGACGCTCGCCGATACGGGCGTCGGCATGACCGATGACGTGCGCGCCCACGTGTTCGAGCCGTTCTACACCACCAAGCCGTTCGGGCGCGGCACCGGCCTCGGGCTTGCCGTGGTGGCGAGCATGATCGAGGCGGCGCACGGTCGCATCGACGTCGCCAGCGCGCCGCAGCACGGCACGAGCTTCCACATCCGCCTGCCGTTGCACATGACGAGCGACGACACGCCGCAGCTTGCGGCGGTGATCGAAGCGCCGGCCTCAGCCGTCGCTGGCGAATAGGTAACCCTGGCCGCGCGATGTGAGCAGCGGCAGCGGTTGCCCGGCCGCGTCCTGTGCCTTGCGGCGCAGGCGGTGCACCATCATCTCCAGGCGGTGCGGGTCGAACTCGTAGATGTCCGAGGTGAGCGCGCCGATCAGCTGCTCGCGTGAGACCGGCTCGCCACGCACGGCCATCAGGATGCGCAGGATGCAGCGCTCCGGCGCCGTCAGCGGCAAGGCCTTGCCGACCGGCGTGACCAGGCACCAGCCGTCCGTGTCCATTCGCCAGTGCCCGGTGCCGCCCGGCGCGGAGCCTGCCTGCCCCGCGCCCGGCGTCGTCATGAGGCGTCGCGCGACACTGTGCAGGGTCGCCGCGAGTACTTCGACATTCACCGGCTTGTTGAGGAACGCATCGGCGCCATTGGTGAGCGCGCGGATGTGGTCGTCCTGTCCCGTGTTGCTGGTGAGCATGACGATGCCCAGCGCGGAAATCTCGCGCAGGTGCTTGACCACGCTGAGGCCGCTTTCGTCGGGCAGGCCGATGTCGAGCACTACCATGTCGAAGCGCTGGCTCAGCATGTGGCGATAGAGCTCGGCCGCCGAGCCCGCGCCGGTGACCTCGAATCCGAAATAGCGCAGTCCCGGAAGGATGATGCCTTCGCGCAGCTGCGCGTCATCTTCCAGCACGCCAAGGCGCCACGCTCGGTCCGGCGCTCGGATGGCCATCATGTGATTCCTCTCGTTCATGCCGTGCCGAAATCGTTCGAAGGCGGACACTTTCAGTGCGCAGCAGGCCGCACGTCAAGCAACTTTTGCCGCTTTTTTGCGAAGGCTCCTGCGAAGAGCGTGCGCTTGCGTGTGGCCCGTGAGCGAGCGTGAGGAAAGGTGGGGTCGGTGCGTGTGTTGTGCGGCGCGATTGGTCAAAGCTGGTTCCAAGCTGTCGTGTGGCTAGCGTGTTGCCGCTGCATACCTGGGGGTGCTCCGCTGCGCGGGGCATGGGGGTACTCGGAATCGTCGTTAGCCAATCGAGCTTGGCGATGCGCCATCAGGCGCACTTTTTGAATTGAGGCCGACGACGGCGCAGGCGCCGCGACGGCCTCGCATACCCGGGGAACAAAGATGTCCAGCTGTACTCGTGTGTTGAAGGCGGGATCGCATGCCTGCCGCAAGGCGCTGTTGCCGATGGCCCTGGCTCTCGTGCTGAGCCCCTGGCCCACCCATGCGACCACGGCCTGGGCGCCGACCGGAAGCCACGCGGCCCTGCTGAAGGACGTCTCGACAATGCCGGCGAAGCCGGGCGCAGCTGCCACCACGGTGACCCGCTACACGCTCAACGTGCATGGCCGACCGCAGGTGCAGGAGATGGTGGCGCCGCTGGAGAGCAGCAAGGTGCTGCACCTGGCGGTGAGCCTCAAGCTGCGCAATACCGACCAGCTGAACACCTTCATCCGTAACGTCAACACGCCTGGCAATGCGGCCTACGGCAAGTTCCTCACGCCAGAGCAGTTCAAGGCCAGCTATGCGCCCACCGACGCACAGGTGCAGGCCGTGGTCGCCCACATGAAGGCCGCGGGCTTCACCAGCATCACGGTGTCGCCAAACAACACGCTGGTGTTCGCCGACGGCAACGCCAACACGGTGGCCACCGCGTTCAACACCACCATGAAAACGTACACCCATGGCGGCAAGCAGCACTTCGGCAACGATGGCGAAGTGATGGTGCCGCAGGCGCTGGGTGGCATCATCGGCTCGGTGCTGGGCCTGCAGAACGTCAGCCAGAAGCACGTGATGAGCTATCTCGGCCCGAAGGTTGCGGCGCAGGCGGCCACCGGCACCCAGGCCAGCGGCGTGGTCGCGGTGACGCACGCACCTACCGAATTCCCGGGTATCTACAACGCGGGCACGACGCCGACGGCGTTCAATACCACCGTCGGCATCATCACCTGGGGCAGCATGGGCCAGACCCAGAGCGACCTGTCGCTGATGACCACGGCCGCGGCGATGAGCCCGGTGAACGTGAAGGTCGTACCCGTCACGCTCGGCAGCGCGGTCGATTTTTCCGATGACCCCAACTCCGACATGGAGTGGAACCTGGACTCGCAGTCCATCATCGGCACCTCGGGTGGCGTCAAGCAGCTGATCTTCTACACCGCGGCGAACGGCAAGTTCGGCCCGGCCGACGAAGAACTGACCGATGCCGGCATCACCGCCGCCTACAACAAGGCCGTGGTCGACAACCAGGCCAAGGTCATCAACGTGTCGCTGGGTGAAGACGAAACCGGCGCCAACCAGTCGGGTACGCAGCAGGCCGACGATGCGATCTTCGCGCAGGCGGCGGCGCAGGGTCAGACCTTCTCCATCGCGTCGGGCGACCAGGGCGTCTACGTCTCCACCGGCGGCGACTTCGAGACCAATGCCGGTGCCGTGCTGCCCGCACCCTTCAGCCTCGGCACCTACTCGGCCAGCGAACCGGCCACGTCGCCGAACGTCATCGCGGTGGGCGGCACCAAGCTGAGCACCAACGCCGGCGCCTGGGCGGGCGAGACGGCGTGGAACGACGGCGTGCAGGATGCCGGCGACGGCAACAACCGCATCTGGGCTACCGGCGGCGGCAAGAGCCTGTACGAAGCGGCCCCCGCATGGCAGCACACCGCCCTGGGCGCCACCGCGCGCAGCATCCCGGACGTGGCCTATGACGCTTCCTCGTACACCGGCGCGCAGATCTTCATCGGCGGGCAGCGTTACTCGGTGGGCGGCACCAGCCTGGCCTCGCCGATCTTCGTCGGCGTATTCGCCCGCGTGCAGACCTACGCCAACAACTCGATCGGCTTCCCGGCCAGCATGATGTACCGGGACTTCCCGACCAATCCGGCCGTGCTGCATGACGTGACCTCCGGCAACAACGGCGTCGCCGTCTCCGGCACCACCTACGGCTACAACGCCGCCAGCGGCTGGGACTACACCACCGGCTATGGCTCGCTGGACATCAGCAAGTTCAACGCGCTGGCCTACACCTGGGGCAACGGCGCACCGCCGACCACCGCGCCGCCGCCGGCAGGCCCGACCGTGCTGGTCAACGGCACCCCGGTGACCACGCAGGGACCGGCGGGCAGCAGCCAGCAGTTCACCCTGGTCGTGCCGGGCGGCGTCAGCAGCCTGACCTTCCGCACTTCCGGCGGCAGCGGCGACATTTCGCTGTACGTGAAGCGCAACAGCGCGGCGGGCCCGACCAGCTACGACTACGCCTCGGTGCATGCCAGCACCAACACCGAGTCGGTCACGGTGCGCACTCCGGTCGCCGGCACTTACTACGTGACGGTGACCAGCCCGGCCGTGTTCACCGGCGTCAGCGTGCTCGGCAGCTTCAACTAAGTCAGCGGCAGGCGATGGCTGCAGCCTGTGGTTCCGCCGCACGGCGGGACCGCAGGTTCACCGCGCCAGCCGGTTCACCCAGGCATTCACCCATCGGCGACAGCAGGGCGAAGCAACGGCGGGGAGCCGTTGCCGACAGACGCCGGCTGCTTCGCCGCCACCCACACATCCGAACGCCACCGCGCGCCAGCCATGCCTGCGCACCGATGCGAGCGCAGCCGCGCACGCGGTGGACCAACCTCTTGGGGACAGGCAATGAACAGGATTCACAGCAAGATCTGGAACAAGACGCTCGGCACGCTGGTCGTCGCCAGCGAATTCGCCAAGGCCGGCGGCAAGGGCGGCCGCAGCAGGCGCATGCGCGCCGCGCTCGGCGCCGTTGCGCTCAGCGCCGGGCTGATGCTGTCGAGCACGACCGCGCTCGCGGCAGATGGCACGCAGGCCTCGTCTTCCACGGCGTCCACGCCTGCGACCCAGGTGCAGGCGACGCCGCAGGCGTCCATGCCGGGCGACCCGTACTTCTCGGCCGATGGCGCCAATGACGGCAGCGACTCCGCGCTTTCCCTCGGCACCAACAGCGTGGCGGCAGGCGCCATGAGCACGGCGATGGGCACCGAGAGCAGCGCGCTGGGTTACAACAGCTTTGCGCTCGACGACTACACCACGGCCGTGGGTGGCAACAGCTTCGCCGCCGGCATCGGTGCTTCCGCGTTTGGCCACAGCGCCACCACGGGCGCCAACTACGCCACCGCCATCGGCTACGGTGCAGGCGCCGCGAACTACAACACCACCGCCTTGGGCGCCAACGCGCAGGCCACCGGCCTGAGCAGCGTGGCGATCGGCGGCTACGTGGTCGACGCCAGCGGCAACCCGAGGGACTTCGACATTTCCGGCAACCCGCAGGCCGCCGCCGCCAGTGGCGACTACGCGACCGCAGTGGGTCCGGGCGCACTCGCCACCGCCCACGGCGCCACCGCGCTCGGCGTAGCGGCCAAGGCCAACAGCGCGAACAATGTGGCGATCGGCAACAGCGCCAACGCCACCGGCGGCGATGCAGCCGTCGCCGTCGGCACGGCGGCGCAGGCACTGGGTGATACGACGGTAGCCATGGGTTTCCAGGCCGCGGCCGTCGGCGACTTTGGCGTGGTCATCGGCACGCAGGCGCAGGCCACCGGTACCGGTGACACCGCGGTGGGCATGGGCAGCAATGCCAATGGCAACTACGCGGTGGCCATGGGCTATGCCGCCGGCTACCAGGGCATCGGCACCCAGTCGATCGGCATTGGCGCCGGCGCCTCGGCACCGACCGACAACTCCATCGCCATCGGCGCCACCGCTTATGTCACCGGCATGCAGTCGGTGGCCGTGGGTACCGGCGCGACCGCCACCGGCAACAATGCCGTCGCGCTGGGCACCGGCTCGCTCGCCGATCGCGACAACGCGGTGTCGGTCGGCGCTGCCGGCGCCACGCGCCAGATCACCAACGTGGCTGCGGGCACGCAGGGTACCGATGCGGTGAACGTCAACCAGCTCACCGCCGCCGTCGCATCCAGCGGCAGTGCGCTGGCCGTGAGCTACGACGCTGCCGACAAGTCCGGCATCACGCTGGGTGGGGCCAACGGCACGGTGATCCACAACGTGGCCGCCGGGACGGCCGATACCGATGCGGCCAACGTCGGCCAGGTCAACTCGTCCATCGCCTCGAGCGTGGGTCAGGCCACCGCGCTGTCGGTGAACTACGACGCCGCCGACAAGGCCGGCATCACGCTCGGCGGTGCCAACGGCACGGCGATCCACAACGTGGCGGCCGGCACGGCCGACACCGATGCGGCCAACGTGGGCCAGGTGAACTCGTCGATCGCCTCGAGCGTCGGCCAGGCCACCGCACTGGCGGTGAACTACGACGCCGCCGACAAGGCCGGCATCACGCTGGGCGGTGCCAACGGCACGGCGATCCACAACGTGGCGGCCGGCACGGCCGACACCGATGCAGCCAACGTGGGCCAGGTCAACTCGTCGATTGCCTCGAGCGTGGGCCAGGCCACCGCGCTGGCGGTGAACTACGACGCG
>NZ_JBTFFU010000005.1:0-16166 GCF_054482295.1 Dyella soli | reverse complement strand
ACAACGTGAAGATGGTGGTGTCCCTGATCCACCCGATCGCGATGGACGAAGGCCTGCGTTTCGCCATCCGCGAAGGCGGCCGCACCGTCGGCGCCGGCGTGGTGGCCAAGGTCATCAAGTAAGCTGTACACTGGGAAGTCGCCCGCAGTGCGGGTCGCAGGGATCCAGGGGTAGGGCGGCCAAGGCCTTCTTACCCCCGGACGGCGCCGAAAGGCGCCACCTTGCGGCGGCAAGGCGAGCGACTTCACCCATTTTTTGAATACGCCAGTAGCTCAATTGGCAGAGCAGCGGTCTCCAAAACCGCAGGTTGGGGGTTCGAGTCCCTCCTGGCGTGCCATCTTCCCGAGGATCTACGACGGGTGGTGGATGGCATACGGACCTTAGCCGGTCGATGCCTCTCTCATCCGATCACGTCGCATGAATACGAAGGCAGAACAGACCAAGGGCGTTAACGCCGCCGATGTTGGCAAGCTGGTACTGGCAGTGCTGGTGCTGGCTGCCGGCGTTTTCGCCTACTCGTGGTTCGGCACTGACGGCTCGATCCCGCAGTCGGTCCGACTGCTGGGCGTGCTGGCCGCGCTGGCCGTGTCGCTCGCGATCGGTGCGTTTACCGCGCCGGGTCGCCGCGTGCGCGCGTTCCTCGGTGAATCCCAGTTTGAATTGCGCAAGGTGGTCTGGCCCACTCGCGACGAGACGCTCAAGACGACCGGCATCATCATGGTCGTCGTGATCATCCTCTCGCTGCTGTTGGGCCTGATCGATCTGATCCTGAAGTCGGTCGTGCTCGACTGGCTGCTCAAGCTAGGTACATGAGGTGAAAGCATGAGCAAGCGTTGGTATGTGGTGCACGCCTATTCGGGCTTCGAGAACCAGGTGAAGCGTTCGCTCGACGAGCGAATCCGCCGCGCCGGCATGGAAGAGAAGTTCGGCGAAGTGCTGGTGCCGACCGAAGAGGTCATCGAGATGCGTGGCGGCCAGAAGCGCCGCAGCGAGCGCAAGTTCTTCCCGGGTTACGTTCTCGTGCAGATCGAGACGGATACCGAGGGCAAGGCACCGCGCATCGACGACGAGTGCTGGCATCTGGTCAAGGAAACCCCGAAGGTCATGGGTTTCATTGGCGGCACGGCCGATCGTCCGTTGCCGATCCGCGACAGCGAGGCCGACGCCATCCTCAGCCGCGTCCGCGAGGGCGTCGAAAAGCCCCGTCCCAAGGTGCTGTTCGAGCCGGGCGAGATGGTCCGCGTCACCGACGGCCCGTTCAACGACTTCAACGGCGTGGTCGAGGAAGTCAATTACGAAAAGAGCCGCCTGCGCGTCGCGGTGCTCATTTTCGGTCGCTCGACCCCGGTCGAGCTGGAGTTTGGCCAGGTCGAGAAGGCCTGATCGGCTCCCGGGCAAGCCTCGGCATGGGGCTTGCTTAAAACTTGATCAGTCTCTAAACTACGCGGTTCACGCCGGAGCCTTTTGGTTCGGCGTGTCCGTGTTTCCGAGGTCCGCAGGACGGCTGGCCTTCCTCTATCCATGGATGAAGTACTGCGAGGAGCCGCAAGGCGCCTGAACTCGCGAGGAAAATGCAATGGCAAAGAAAGTCACAGGTTATATCAAGCTGCAGGTCAAGGCCGGCCAGGCCAATCCGTCGCCGCCGGTGGGTCCCGCCCTCGGTCAGCGCGGCCTGAACATCATGGAATTCTGCAAGGCGTTCAATGCCGCCACGCAGAAGATGGAGCCGGGTCTGCCGATTCCGGTCATCATCACGGCCTATTCCGACCGTAGCTTCACCTTCATCACCAAGACCCCGCCGGCCAGCATTCTGATCAAGAAGGCCACCGGCGTCGCCAAGGGCTCGCCCAAGCCGAACACCGACAAGGTCGGCAAGATCACCCGCAAGCAGTTGGAAGACATTGCGAAGCAGAAGGAGCCGGATCTCACGGCTGCTGATCTGGACGCTGCCGTGCGCACCATCGCTGGTAGCGCGCGCAGCATGGGCTTGGTGGTGGAGGGTTAAGACATGGCAAAGCTCACGAAGCGTTTGAAGGCGGCCCAGGCCGCAGTGCAGCCGGGCAAGCTCTATGGCCTGGAAGAAGCCCTGAACATCGTCAAGAACAACGCCAAGGCGAAGTTCGCCGAGTCCGTGGACGTCGCCGTCCGCCTCGGCATCGATGCCAAGAAGTCCGACCAGGGCGTGCGTGGCTCCTCGCTGCTGCCGCACGGCACCGGCAAGACCGTCAAGGTCGCCGTGTTCGTGCCGGCCGGTGAGAAGGCCGAGGCTGCCAAGGCCGCCGGTGCCGACGCCGTCGGCATGGACGACCTGGCCGAGCGCATGCAGGCTGGCGAACTCGACTTCGGTCGCGTGATCGCCACGCCGGACGCGATGCGCGTGGTCGGCAAGCTCGGCCAGCTGCTCGGTCCCCGTGGCCTGATGCCGAACCCGAAGGACGGCTCGGTCACCGCCGACGTCGCCACGGCCGTCAAGAACGCCAAGGCCGGTCAGGTCAAGTTCCGCAACGACAAGGCGGGCATCATCCACGCCACCATCGGCAAGGCCAGCTTCGACGCTGCCCAGCTCGCCGACAACCTGAACACCCTGGTTGCCGACCTGCTGAAGGCCAAGCCGTCGACGGCCAAGGGTCAGTACCTGCAGAAGGTCGCCCTGTCCAGCACGATGGGCGTGGGCGTGCCGGTCGATACCTCGTCGCTGACGATCTCGACCAAGTAAAGCATCAAGTCCCGTGCCGGCATGAGCTGGCACGGGCACGTTTTTGAGGGCAGCCCCGGTCTCAGGCCGGAGTCGCCGTCAAAGACCGCAGGCGCGATCAGCGCACGACGACGACGAGCAGGGAGCTCGTGTTGGCATGGAATCGCCGTCGCCGTTAGCGGGGTCGCTTAATCGGGTCCGGGTCCGGATCCGGCCTGCGTAGATGGTGTCGCCCCTTCTGGAATTGTTTGACCTGTTCTGGAAAGGCCACCACCCGGGACTTTGCGTCCCCGACGTCACGGATGGCGTCGCTCAGGACCGCAAGCGGCAGGAGCCGTGAGCGGATTTCATAGTGGAGGAGTGATATGGCTCTGAATCTCTCTCAGAAGCAAGAAGTAGTCGCCGAACTGGCAGAAGTTGCCGCCAAGGCGCACTCCCTGGTCGCTGCCGAGTATGCGGGCACCACGGTCGAACAAATGACCGCGATGCGCAAGAAGGCCCGTGAATCCGGTGTGTTCTTGAAGGTTGTCAAGAACACGCTCGCTTCGCGCGCCGTGGTGGGTACCGAGTTCGAGGTCGTCAAGGACGCCCTGACCGGCCCGCTGCTGTACGCATTCTCGACCGAGGAGCCCGGCGCTGCCGGTCGCCTGATCAAGGAATTCGCCAAGGGCAACGACAAGCTGAAGGCGAAAATCGTCTCGGTGGAAGGCAAGTTGCTGCCGGCCGCGCACGTCGACGTGCTGGCCTCGCTGCCGACCCGCGAACAGGCGCTGGCCATGCTGGCCCGCGTGCTGGCCGAGCCCGCTTCGATGTTCGCCCGCGTCGTCAAGGCCGTGGCCGACAAGCAGGGTGGTGGCGAAGTCGCCGCCGAAGCCCCGGCTGAAGCCGAGCCCGCCTAAGTTCGCCGTCTACTCAATTCGAATTAATTTCCAGAGGTAAATGAAAATGTCCCTGACCAACGAACAGATCGTTGAAGCCGTCGCCGCCAAGTCGCTGATGGAAGTGATGGACCTGGTGAAGGCCATCGAAGAGAAGTTTGGCGTGACCGCCGCCGCCCCGGTGATGGTTGCCGCTGGCCCGGCCGCTGCCGGCCCGGCTGCTGAAGAGCAGACCGAATTCGACGTTATCCTGAAGAGCGCCGGCGACAAGAAGGTCGACGTGATCAAGGCCGTCCGCGCCATCACGGGCCTGGGCCTGAAGGAAGCGAAGGACCTGACCGAAGCCGGTGGCGTCGTGAAGGAAGCCGCTTCGAAGGAAGACGCTGCGAAGTTCAAGAAGGACCTCGAAGCTGCAGGCGCCACGGTCGAACTGAAGTAATCGGCGCTCTTGCGCGCCGTCAGTTTGATCCAGCGTCAAGCAAGCCTGGGGACGTAAGTCCCCGGGCTTTGCCTGTTACAGGAATTCGCGCGGGAAGTCGCGGCCTGTAACGACCAGGTGTCATCTTTTGGGTTCGTGTTTTACGCATCGGGAAGTCAGCACTGAAAGGCCTGCAGATCACCGCCGACCTTTGATTTATGCCTTTTTGATGCAGCGACGGGCAGGGCAGCACATCTTGTCCGTCGATGGCAGACACAGCTTTCACAATTCAGCCGGTGTGTGCACCACCGGCGTCACTGCGAACCGAGGCGGTACCCACCATGACCTACTCGTTTACCGAGAAGAAGCGCATCCGCAAGGATTTCGGCAAGCGTCCCCCTGTATTGGGCGTGCCGAACCTGCTGACCATCCAGACCGATTCCTATCGCGAGTTCCTGCAGGAGCACGTCGCTCCCAAGCAGCGCGACGAAAAGGGTCTCCACGCCGCGCTGAAGTCGGTGTTCCCGATTGCCAGCTATTCGGGCAACGCCGCGCTTGAGTATGTCGACTATCGCCTGGGCGAGCCCGCCTTTGACGAACGCGAATGCCGCAACCGTGGCATGACCTTCGGCGCGCCGCTGCGCGTGACCGTGCGCCTGGTCATCTACGACAAGGACAGCCCGGCCTCCAAGAAGGCCGTCAAGTACGTGAAGGAACAGGAAGTCTACATGGGCGAAATTCCGCTCATGACCGACACCGGCACCTTCATCATCAACGGCACCGAGCGCGTCATCGTCTCGCAGCTGCATCGTTCGCCGGGCGTGTTCTTCGATCACGACCGCGGCAAGACGCACAGCTCGGGCAAGCTGCTGTTCTCGGCCCGCGTCATTCCTTACCGTGGTTCGTGGCTCGACTTCGAGTTCGACCCGAAGGATGCGCTGTTCACCCGCATCGACCGTCGCCGCAAGCTGCCGGTGACGGTGCTGCTGCGCGCGCTCGGCTACAACAACGTCGAGATGCTCGATACCTTCTTCGAGCACAACGTGTTCCACCTGGGCAAGAAGGGTGGCACCACGCTCGAACTGGTCGCCGAGCGCCTGCGTGGCGAAACGCTGAGCTTCGACCTGACCATCGGTGACAAGGTGCTGGTGGAAGCCGGCAAGCGCATCACCGCGCGCCACGTGCGCCAGCTCGCCGCCGAAAACATCACCGCGCTGGAAGTGCCGGACGACTACCCGGTCGGCCGCATCCTGGCCACCGATATCGTCGACAGCAAGACCGGCGAACTGCTGGCCTCGGCCAACGACGAAATCACCGCTGAGCAGCTCGAGAACTTCCGCAAGGCGGGCATCGAAGTGGTGCCGACGCTGTACGTGAACGACCTCGATCGCGGCGCGTACATCTCGCACACCCTGCGCATCGACAACACCAAGACGCAGCTCGAAGCGCTGGTGGAAATCTACCGCATGATGCGCCCGGGCGAGCCGCCGACCAAGGACGCCGCGCAAAACCTGTTCTACAACCTGTTCTTCACCTTCGACCGCTACGACCTGTCGGGCGTGGGTCGCATGAAGTTCAACCGTCGCGTCGGCCGCCAGGAGATCGTCGGTCCGGGCGTGCTGTACGACCACAAGTACTTCGCCGAGCGCAAGGAAGAAGAGGCGCAGGCCCTGGTCAAGTCGCAGGGCGTCACCTCGGACATCCTCGAAGTGCTCAAGGTGCTCATCGACATCAAGAACGGTCATGGCACCGTCGATGACATCGACCACCTGGGCAACCGTCGCGTGCGTTCGGTCGGCGAAATGGCCGAGAACACCTTCCGCATCGGCCTGGTGCGCGTCGAGCGCGCCGTGCGCGAGCGCCTGAGCCTGGCCGAGTCCGAGGGCCTGACGCCGCAGGAACTGATCAACGCCAAGCCGGTCGCGGCGGCGGTGAAGGAGTTCTTCGGCTCCTCGCAGCTCAGCCAGTTCATGGACCAGAACAACCCGCTGTCGGAAGTGACGCACAAGCGTCGCGTCTCGGCACTGGGCCCGGGCGGCCTGACCCGCGAGCGCGCCGGCTTCGAAGTGCGCGACGTGCATCCGACCCATTACGGCCGCGTCTGCACCATCGAAACGCCGGAAGGCCCGAACATCGGCCTGATCAACTCGCTGGCCGTGTACGCCCGCACCAACGCGTATGGCTTCCTCGAGACGCCGTACCGCAAGGTCGTGGGCGGCAAGGTCACCAACACGGTGGACTACCTGTCGGCCATCGAGGAAGGCGACCACGTCATTGCGCAGGCGAACTCGCCGCTCAAGGACGGTGCCTTCGTCGAAGACTTCGTGTCCTGCCGCTTCCGTGGCGAGTCCGAGCTGCGCCCCGCCTCCGAAGTCGACTACATGGACGTCTCGCCCATGCAGACGGTGTCGGTGGCAGCCGCCCTCGTGCCGTTCCTGGAGCACGATGACGCGAACCGCGCACTGATGGGCGCGAACATGCAGCGCCAGGCCGTGCCGACCCTGCGTTCGCAGACCCCGCTGGTGGGTACCGGCATCGAGCGCGCCGTGGCGCGTGACTCGGGCGTCATCACCACCGCCAAGCGCGGCGGCGTGATCGACCAGGTCGATGCGGCCCGTATCGTGGTGCGCGTGAACGAGGAAGAGGTCGGCGACAACGACGCCGGCGTCGACATCTACACGCTGACCAAGTACACCCGTTCCAACCAGAACACCAACCTCAACCAGCGCCCGCTGGTGAACGTGGGTGACATCGTGGCGAAGGGCGACACGCTGGCCGACGGTTCGTCGACCGACCTGGGCGAGCTCGCGCTCGGCCAGAACATGCTGATCGCCTTCATGCCGTGGAACGGCTACAACTTCGAAGACTCGATCCTGCTCTCCGAGCGCGTCGTGCAGGAAGACCGCTACACCTCGATCCACATCGAGGAGCTGTCGTGCATCGCGCGTGACACCAAGCTGGGCGCCGAGGAAATCACCGCCGACATCCCGAACGTGGGTGAGCAGGCGCTGGCTCGCCTCGACGAATCCGGCATCGTGTACATCGGTGCGGAAGTGAAGGCCGGCGACATCATGGTCGGCAAGGTCACGCCCAAGGGCGAGAGCCAGCTCACGCCGGAAGAGAAGCTGCTGCGCGCGATCTTCGGCGAGAAGGCGTCCGACGTGAAGGACAGCTCGCTGCGCGTGCCGCCGGGCATGGACGGCACCGTCATCGACGTGCAGGTGTTCACCCGCGACGGCATCGAGAAGGACAAGCGCGCCAAGCAGATCGAGGAAATGGAAATCAAGCGTATCCGCAAGGACCTTGATGACCAGTTCCGCATCCTCGAGGGCGCCATCTACAACCGCATGCGCACCCAGCTCGTCGGCAAGTCCGCGATGAGCGGCCCGGGTGGCCTCAAGCGCGGCGTGGAAATCACCGACGCCTACCTCGACGGCCTGAAGAAGGACGACTGGTTCAAGATCAACGTCAAGGAAGAGGACGTCACCGAGTTCCTCGAGCGTGCCGCCGACCAGATCAAGCGCCACAAGGAAGAGTTCGACAAGCGCTTCAAGGAGAAGCAGGGCAAGATCACCCAGGGCGACGACCTCGCGCCGGGCGTGCTCAAGATGGTCAAGGTGTTCCTGGCCGTTAAGCGCCGCATCCAGCCGGGCGACAAGATGGCTGGTCGCCACGGCAACAAGGGTGTGGTGTCGAACGTGGTGCCGGTGGAGGACATGCCGTTCTCCGCCGACGGTACCCCGGTGGACATCGTGCTGAACCCGCTGGGCGTGCCTTCGCGTATGAACATCGGCCAGATTCTGGAAGTGCATCTGGGCTGGGCCGCCAAGGGCCTCGGCAAGAAAATCCAGAAGATGATCGAGGCGCAGGCCAAGGTGGCGCAGATCCGCGAGTTCCTCGACCAGATCTACAACCACCACGTGGCCGGTGCCGTGCAGCACGTCGACCTGAAGTCGCTGACGGATGAGGAAATCATCACGCTGGCGAACAATCTCCAGGAAGGCGTGCCGATGGCCACCCCGGTGTTCGACGGTGCCGAGGAAACCGAGATCAAGGCGATGCTGAAGCTGGCCGATCTGCCGGAGTCGGGCCAGACCGTGCTGTTCGACGGTCGTACCGGCGAGGCGTTCGATCGCCCGGTGACGGTCGGTTACATGCACTACCTGAAGCTGAACCACCTGGTCGACGACAAGATGCACGCGCGTTCGACCGGTCCGTACTCGCTCGTCACCCAGCAGCCGCTGGGCGGCAAGGCGCAGTTCGGTGGCCAGCGCTTCGGCGAAATGGAAGTCTGGGCGCTGGAAGCCTACGGCGCGGCCTACACCCTGCAGGAAATGTTGACGGTGAAGTCCGATGACGTGCAGGGCCGCAACCAGATGTACAAGAACATCGTCGACGGTAACCACGAAATGGCGGCGGGCATGCCGGAATCCTTCAACGTGTTGGTGAAGGAAATCCGCTCGCTCGGTATCGACATTGATCTGGAAGAAGTGAAGTGAGTTGAGGCGGAGGCGAGGAGCGAACCGTCGTTCCTCGTACTCCCGACTACCGATTCTCCATTCCCTATTCCCGATCTTCGGAGACATCCATGAAAGACTTGCTCAATCTGTTCAATCAGCAGCGCACCGCGCCTGACTTCGATGCGATCAAGATCGCCCTGGCTTCGCCGGAGCTGATCCGCTCGTGGTCGTATGGCGAAGTGAAGAAGCCTGAGACGATCAACTACCGCACCTTCAAGCCCGAGCGTGACGGCCTGTTCTGCGCCGCCATCTTCGGTCCGGTGAAGGACTACGAGTGCCTGTGCGGCAAGTACAAGCGCATGAAGCACCGCGGCGTGGTCTGCGAGAAGTGCGGCACGGAAGTGACGCTGGCCAAGGTGCGCCGCGAGCGCATGGGCCACATCGAGCTGGCCAGCCCGACCGCGCACATCTGGTTCCTCAAGTCGCTGCCCTCGCGCATCGGCCTGATGCTGGACATGACCCTGCGCGACATCGAGCGCATCCTGTACTTCGAAGCCTTCGTGGTGATCGATCCAGGTCTGACCGCGCTCGAGCGCGGCCAGCTGCTCAGCGAAGACCAGTACCTGGAAGCCGTCGAAGAGCACGGTGACGAGTTCGACGCCCGCATGGGTGCCGAGGCCGTCTACGAGCTGCTCAAGTCGCTCGACCTGCCGGGCGAAGTGATTCGCCTGAAGGAAGAGATCGGCTCGACCAACTCCGAGACCAAGCTCAAGCGCCTCACCAAGCGCGTGAAGCTGATCGAGGCGTTCCTCGAGTCGGGCAACCGTCCGGAATGGATGGTGCTGACCGTGCTGCCGGTGCTGCCGCCGGACCTGCGTCCGCTGGTCCCGCTGGACGGTGGCCGCTTCGCCACGTCCGACCTCAATGACCTGTACCGTCGCGTCATCAACCGCAACAACCGCCTGCGTCGCCTGCTCGAACTCAATGCGCCCGACATCATCGTGCGCAATGAAAAGCGCATGCTGCAGGAGTCGGTTGACGCGTTGCTCGACAACGGCCGTCGCGGTCGTGCCATCACCGGCACGAACAAGCGCGCGCTGAAGTCGCTGGCCGACATGATCAAGGGCAAGCAGGGCCGCTTCCGCCAGAACCTGCTCGGCAAGCGCGTGGACTACTCCGGTCGTTCGGTGATCGTGGTCGGTCCGACCCTGCGCCTGCACCAGTGCGGCCTGCCGAAGAAGATGGCGCTTGAGCTGTTCAAGCCCTTCATCTTCGCCAAGCTGCAGGCCCGCGGCGAAGCCACCACCATCAAGGCCGCCAAGAAGCTGGTCGAGCGCGAAGAAGGCCAGGTCTGGGACATCCTCGAAGAGGTGATCCGCGAGCATCCCGTGATGCTCAACCGTGCGCCGACGCTGCATCGCCTCGGCATCCAGGCGTTCGAGCCGAAGCTGATCGAAGGCAAGGCCATCCAGCTGCATCCGCTCGTCTGTACGGCGTTCAACGCCGACTTCGACGGTGACCAGATGGCGGTGCACGTGCCGCTGTCGATCGAGGCGCAGCTCGAAGCGCGCGCCCTGATGATGGCGACCAACAACATCCTGTCGCCCGCCAACGGCGAGCCGATCATCGTGCCGACCCAGGACGTGGTGCTGGGCCTGTACTACATGACCCGCGAGCTGGTGAACGCCAAGGGCAACGGCATGGTGTTCTCGGGCATCGGCGAAGTTCGCCGCGCCTACGACAACCGTGCCGTGCAGCTGCACGCCAAGGTCAAGGTGCGCATCAAGCAGGTGAACATCGACGAGGAGGGCAACCGCACCTCCGAGACCTCGCTGGTCGATACCACCGTGGGTCGCGCGCTGCTGCTCGAGATCATGCCGGAAGGCCTGCCGTTCGCGCTGGCCAACACCGAGCTGACCAAGAAGAACATCTCGCGCCTGATCAACGCCTGCTACCGTCGCCTGGGCCTGAAGGACACCGTGGTGTTCGCGGACCACCTGATGTACACGGGCTTCCGCTTCGCCACCCGCGCCGGCATCTCCATCGGCATCGATGACATGATCATCCCCGCCGAGAAGAAGCCGATCCTGGAAGAGGCCGAGAAGGAAGTGGTCGAGATCCAGGAGCAGTACCAGTCGGGCCTGGTCACCGCCGGCGAGCGCTACAACAAGGTGGTCGACATCTGGTCGCGCACCAACGAGCTCGTGGCCAAGGCGATGATCGACGGTATCGGTACCGAAAAGGTGACCGATGCCGAGGGCAAGACGGTCAACCAGAAGTCGATGAACTCGCTGTACATCATGGCCGACTCCGGCGCCCGTGGTTCGGTGGCGCAGATTCGCCAGCTGGCCGGCATGCGCGGCCTGATGGCCCGCCCGGACGGCTCGATCATCGAGACGCCCATCAAGGCGAACTTCCGCGAAGGCCTGAACGTCCTGCAGTACTTCAACTCCACCCACGGTGCCCGTAAGGGCCTGGCGGATACGGCGCTGAAGACGGCGAACTCCGGTTACCTGACCCGTCGTCTCGTCGACGTGGCGCAGGACGTGGTGATCACCTCGACCGATTGCGGTACCGAGGACGGCGTCATCATGCAGCCGATCGTCGAAGGCGGTGACGTGGTCGAGCCGTTGCGCGAGCGCGTGCTGGGCCGCGTGGCGGTCGAGGACGTGTACGCACCGGGCGACGACGATCAGCCGATCGTGACGCGCGACACCCTGCTGGACGAAGCCCTGGTCGAGAAGCTCGACAAGGCCGGCGTGCAGTCGATCAAGGTGCGTTCGCCGATCACCTGTGCCGCCAACCACGGCGTTTGCGCGCTGTGCTACGGCCGCGACCTGGCCCGTGGCCACCTGGTGAACATGGGCGAGGCCGTGGGCGTGGTTGCCGCGCAGTCGATCGGCGAGCCGGGTACCCAGCTGACCATGCGTACGTTCCACATCGGTGGTGCGGCTTCGCGTGCGGCGGCGGTGGACAACGTGACGGTGAAGACCACCGGCACGCTGAAGTTCAACAATCTCAAGACCGTGCACCACAACCAGGGTCACCTGGTGGCGGTGTCGCGTTCGGGCGAAGTGAGCGTCATCGACGCGAACGGCCGCGAGCGTGAGCGTTACAAGGTGCCTTACGGCGCCACCATCGCGGTCAAGGACGGCGATCCGGTCAAGGCCGGCCAGGCCGTGGCCAACTGGGATCCGCATACCCATCCGATCGTGTCGGAAGTGGCCGGTACCGTGCGCTTCATCGACTTCATCGATGGCGTCACCGTGCAGAGCCAGACCGACGAACTGACCGGCCTGGAGTCGGCGGTGGTGACCGATCCGAAGCGCCGTGGTACGGCTGCCAAGGACCTGCGCCCGATCGTGCGCCTGGAAGACGCCAAGGGTCGCGAGCTGAAGCTGCCGGGCACCGACGTGCCGGCGCAGTACATGCTCCCGGCCGGTGCCATCGTGTCGATCCAGAACGGCGTGCAGGTGGGCGTGGGTGACGTGGTCGCCCGTATCCCGCAGGAAACGTCGAAGACCCGCGACATCACGGGTGGTCTGCCGCGCGTGGCTGACCTGTTCGAGGCACGCAAGCCGAAGGAACCGGCGATCCTGGCCGAGCGTTCGGGTGTGATCAGCTTCGGCAAGGACACCAAGGGCAAGCAGCGCCTGATCATCAAGGACGTGGACGGCAACGAGCACGAAGAGCTGATTCCCAAGTGGCGCCAGGTCATCGTGTTCGAAGGCGAGCACGTGGAGAAGGGCGAAACCGTGGTGGACGGCGAGCCCAGCCCGCACGACATCCTGCGCCTGCTGGGTGTCGAGCCGCTGGCCGCCTACCTGGTCAAGGAAATCCAGGACGTCTACCGTCTGCAGGGCGTGAAGATCAACGACAAGCACATCGAAGCGATCATTCGCCAGATGCTGCGCAAGGTCGAGATCACCGACCCGGGCGAGAGCCACTACCTGCGCGGCGAGCAGGTCGAGCGTGTCCGCATCAATGGCGAGAACGACCGCGCCATTGCCCGCGGCGAGCGCCCGGCCGAGTACCAGTCGGTGCTGCTGGGTATCACCAAGGCCTCGCTGGCCACGGAATCCTTCATCTCGGCCGCTTCCTTCCAGGAAACGACCCGGGTCCTGACGGAAGCCGCGGTGCGTGGCACGCGCGATACCTTGCGTGGCCTGAAGGAAAATGTTATTGTCGGCCGTCTAATTCCGGCGGGTACGGGTCTGGCGTATCACGCGCAGCGTCATCGCCAGGGCGGTCTTACTGCCTCGGAGCTCGAAACCCTTTCCGGCTCCGCTTCTTCGGCCTCCTTCGCGGAAGCCACCACGGGTAGCGACATTGGTGTGGAGTAAGCCCTTCGCGGGCGTTACTCGCTGACATACGAAATGAGGCGCAGGGACTGCGCCTCGTGTTCGGGCTATGGATGGCAGGGCGTCAGCTTGTCTGTGACAGGCTGCCCATGTTAAATTCCCGCTTCTTGGCAGACCGAGCCGGTTCGGTCTGCCTTTATGTTTCTCAGGAACAGCTTCGCATGACGACAGTCAACCAGTTGGTTCGCAAATCCCGTAGCCCGAAGACGTACAAGAGTGCTTCGCCGGCTTTGCAGAACAGCCCGCAGCGCCGTGGCGTCTGCACGCGTGTCTACACGACCACCCCGAAAAAGCCGAACTCGGCGCTGCGTAAGGTTGCCAAGGTGCGCCTGACGAACGGCTACGAAGTCATCAGCTACATCGGTGGCGAAGGTCACAACCTGCAGGAGCACTCGGTGGTGCTGATCCGCGGCGGTCGCGTCAAGGATCTCCCGGGTGTGCGTTACCACACGGTGCGCGGCAGCCTTGACTGCGCCGGCGTCACCAAGCGCCGCCAGTCGCGCTCCAAGTACGGCGCCAAGCGCCCGAAGTCCTGATCTCTAGGAAATAAATCATGTCGCGTAAAGGTTCACATCCCGCCCGTCTGATCCTGCCGGATCCCAAGCACGGCAGCCAGCTCATCGCCCGTTTCATCAACATGGTGATGAAGAGCGGCAAGAAGTCGGTCGCCGAAAGCATCGTCTACGGCGCCCTGGCCCATCTGGGCGAAAAGAACGCCGAGCCGGTTCAGCTCGTCGAGAAGGCCCTGAACAACATCGCCCCGGCGGTCGAGGTGAAGTCCCGTCGTGTCGGCGGCGCCACCTACCAGGTGCCGGTCGAAGTGCGTCCGGGTCGCCGTATGGCACTGGCCATGCGCTGGGCCATCGACTCCGCCCGCAAGCGCGGCGAGACCTCGATGCCGCGCAAGCTGGCCGCCGAGCTGCTCGAGGCTTCGGAGAATCGCGGTGGCGCGATCAAGAAGCGCGAAGAGACGCACCGCATGGCAGAAGCCAACAAGGCCTTCTCGCATTACCGCTGGTAAGCAGTAGTTCGCTTAAAGCAAGCACTTTTAGAGGTTAAGACCGTGGCACGCACCACTCCTATCGAGCGCTACCGCAACTTCGGCATCATGGCTCACATCGATGCCGGCAAGACCACCACCACGGAGCGCATCCTGTTCTACACCGGCGTCAGTCACAAGATTGGCGAGGTGCACGACGGTGCGGCAACGATGGACTGGATGGAGCAGGAGCAGGAGCGCGGCATCACCATTACGTCGGCGGCAACGACGGCGTTCTGGAAGGGCATGGATCGTTCCCTGCCTGAGCACCGCTTCAACATCATCGACACCCCAGGCCACGTGGACTTCACCATCGAAGTGGAGCGTTCGCTGCGCGTGCTCGACGGTGCGGTGTTCGTGCTCTGCGCCGTGGGTGGTGTGCAGCCGCAGTCCGAAACCGTCTGGCGCCAGGCCAACAAGTACAAGGTGCCGCGCCTTGCGTTCGTCAACAAGATGGACCGCACTGGCGCGAACTTCTACAAGGTCGTGGACCAGCTGAAGGCTCGCCTGGGTGCCAACCCGGTGCCGATGCAGGTGCCGATCGGCGCCGAAGAGAACTTCGACGGCGTGGTCGACCTGCTCAAGATGAAGGCGATCATCTGGGACATGGAGTCCCAGGGCATGAAGTTCGAGTACCAGGACATCCCGGCCAACCTTGCCGACAAGGCTGCCGAGGCTCGTAGCTACATGGTCGAGTCCGCCGCGGAAGCCACCGAAGAGCTGATGAACAAGTACCTGGAAGAGGGCGACCTTTCCGAGGAAGAGATCATCGGCGGCCTGCGCGCGCGCACCCTGTCCAGCGAAATCATCCCGGTCTTCTGCGGCACCGCGTTCAAGAACAAGGGCGTGCAGGCCATGCTCGACGCCGTGGTGAACCTGCTGCCGTCGCCGATCGACCGCCCGCCGGTGGCTGGCGTCGACGAGGACGAGAAGGAAGCGACCCGCAAGGCCGACGATGCCGCGCCGTTCTCCGCGCTTGCGTTCAAGATCATGACCGATCCGTTCGTCGGTTCGCTCACGTTCTTCCGCGTCTATTCGGGCACGCTGAACGCTGGCGACCAGGTGTACAACCCGGTCAAGTCCAAGAAGGAGCGCATCGGCCGCATCCTGCAGATGCACGCGAACGAGCGTCATGAACTGAAGGAAGTCCGCGCTGGCGACATCGCCGCGGCGGTCGGCCTGAAGGACGTGACGACCGGTGACACGCTGTGCGCGCAGGATCACATCATCACCCTGGAGCGCATGACGTTCCCGGAGCCGGTGATCTCGATGGCGGTGGAGCCGAAGACCAAGTCGGACCAGGAAAAGATGGGTATCGCCCTCGGCCGTCTGGCTGCGGAAGATCCGTCGTTCCGCGTCCGTACGGACGAAGAGTCGGGCCAGACCATCATCTCGGGCATGGGCGAGCTTCACCTGGACATCCTGGTGGACCGCATGAAGCGCGAGTTCAACGTCGAGGCCAACGTCGGCAAGCCGCAGGTGGCCTACCGCGAAACGATCCGCAGCCTGGACGTGAAGTCGGACTACAAGCACGCCAAGCAGTCGGGCGGTAAGGGTCAGTACGGTCACGTGGTGATCGAGCTGTCGCCGATGAACGAGGAAGACCGCAAGAACCCGGCCGTCAAGGACGATTTCCTGTTCATCAACGACATCACCGGTGGCGTGATTCCGAAGGAATTCATCCCGTCGGTCGAAAAGGGCCTGCGCGAAACCATCACCAGCGGCCCGCTGGCCGGCTTCCCGGTGGTTGGCGTGAAGGTCAAGCTGGTGTTCGGTTCGTACCACGACGTCGACTCGTCGGAAATGGCGTTCAAGCTCGCCGCTTCGATGGCGTTCAAGCAGGGCTTTGCCAAGGCATCGCCGGTTCTGCTCGAGCCGATCATGAAGGTCGAGGTGGTGACGCCGGAAGACTACGTCGGTGACGTGATGGGCGATCTGAGCCGTCGTCGCGGCCTGCTCCAGGGCCAGGACGACACCCCGTCGGGCAAGACCATCAATGCGATGGTGCCGCTGGGTGAGATGTTCGGTTATGCGACGACGATTCGTTCGCTGACCCAGGGTCGCGCCACCTTCACGATGGAATTCGACCATTACGCCGAAGCGCCGAACAACATCGCTGAGCAGGTCATGAAGAAGGCCTGATAAGGCTTTCTTCCCTACAACATACCGTTCTTTTCTAGAGGTTTAGAGTCATGGCAAAGGGTAAATTCGAACGCACCAAGCCGCACGTCAACGTCGGCACGATTGGTCACGTGGACCACGGCAAGACGACGCTGACGGCCGCGCTGACGAAGGTTGGCGCCGAGCGTTTCGGT
>NZ_JBTFFU010000004.1:0-355174 GCF_054482295.1 Dyella soli | reverse complement strand
TCCCGAACTCGGAAGTGAAACGCAGCTGCGCCGATGGTAGTGTGAGCTTTCATGCAAGAGTAGGTCACCGCCAGGGGCTTCATCCCTCAAACGCCTTCCCATCCGGGAAGGCGTTTGTCTTTGTGCGTTCGAAAAATCTCCCGCGGCTCAACGCAGCGGCCCGCCCTCATGCCGGGCGTGCGCGACCGGCGTTATCGCCTATGATGCGAAACGCACCGAGCCACCTTCCCGCGGAGTTTCCGTCACGTGTTTGTCCATGTCGAAACCCGTCGTCGCAGGCATGTGCAGTGGGCGACCACGTTGCTGGTAATCGTCTGCGTCATCAGTTTCGTCGGCCTGGCCCTGATGCCGGCACCGCAACGCGTATCGATGTGGCTCGAGTGGGGCACGGTCCCGGCCAATATCTTCGACGCCAAGCAGCCGGTGCTGCCGCAGCTGCACGATCCTGCGCTGCTGCGCCTGGCCACGGCCTTGTTCATCCATCTGGCCTGGCTCCACCTGCTGGGCAACCTGCTGTTCCTGGTGATCTTCGGCCTGCCGGCGGAGCGCGCGCTGGGTTCGGTGCGCTTCCTGTTGCTGTTCATGCTTGGCGGCATCATCGCCAACCTGGTGGGCGCGCTGTCGCTGGCCGGCGTGCGCTCGCCGATCATTGGCTGCAGTGGTGCCGTATCCGCGGTGCTTGGCGCCTATATCGCGCTGTTTCCGCGCGCGCGCCTGGGCCTGGTGCTGCCCCTGGGCCTGTATCTGGAGTTCGTGCGGATGCCGGCCTTCCTGCTCATCGGCATCTGGGTGCTGCTGCAACTGCTCTTCACCTATGCCGGCCCGAGCTACGGCGCCGTAGTGTGGTGGACGCATATTGCAGGCTTCCTGTTCGGCATCGTGTTCGCGCTGTTCTCGCGCGATGCGATAGCGCGGCGGCTGCGCGGATAAGATATGCCCATGCGCAACAAGAAACTCTACAAGGTGACCTTTCTGCACCTGGGCAAGTGCTACGAGCTGTACGCGCGGCACGTGGCATCCAGCAGTCTGTGGGGATTTACCGAGGTCGGCGAGCTGGTGTTCGAACCAGTGGGCGAGGGCCTGCTGGTCGATCCGACCGAGGAACGCCTGCGCGAGGAGTTCAAGGACACTCGCGTGCTGCACCTGCCGATGCAGTCGGTCGTGCGCATCGAGGAAGTCGAGAACAAGGGCGCGCTGGTCATTCGCGACGCCAGCGACGGGCAGAAGATCACGCCATTTCCGATGCCGCCGCGCGGACGCTGAATAGCCGTCTAGACGTGGCGGATCACCGCGATCACGATCTCCACCACGATCAGCGCGATGATCGCGAGCTCCAGCAGTTCGCCGCGCTTGCTCGAGGCCTCTTCGTATAGCGCGGCGTAGCTGTCCCGGATGATCGCCAGCTTGCGATCGACCGCCTTGCTTACGTGCGGCACGCGGAACAGCTCCAGGGCGGATGCGTACACGCGGGCCAGGTACACGTCCTCGGTGACCTGCAGCGCGTTGTCGACCTTCTCCGTGATCTCGGTGACTTCGGCCACCAGCGTATACAGATGGCGGGCGAGATCCGCGTAGCGTCGCGCCGCGAAGGGATTGGCGACATTGCGCGTCGCCTCCACCAGGTCGTACATGCGCGGCAGCTCGGCATCGAGCAATTCGTCGTAGTAGCGCAGCTCGAGCAGCTGCGCATTGGCAACCTCCAGGATGTCGACCACGTCCGAGTCGTTGCGCGGTTCGTAGATGAAGGCACGGTCCCAGGTGAGCACGACCAGGTCGTCGGTGTAGTAGGAGAATCGCTGCCGCAGCAGGTCTTTCCGGGCCTGCTCCGACAGGCGGCGCGACTCGCCGGACAACAGCGGCACCAGGTCGACTTCCTCGTGCAGCATGGACGTGCCTTCGACGCCATCCATGGCCTGCACCAGGGCCAGCAGATAGTCCTCATGCAAGGGTGCCACGCTCGGCCGCACCAGCGCGGGGCGCAAGGCGTCGGCCAGGTGCGCGACCTGTTCGTCCCAGATCCGCGTGCCGGAGGCAAGGCCCAGTGTCGCGTCCACCGCGTTCATTCGTGCGACGAAGTCCACCCACGGCAGATCATCCGCCGGCACCTGCAAGGCCAGCGCCACCACGCCGAATTCATACAGCCTTGCCGTGGCAGCCACCTGCACCGGCTGACCGAGGATGTCGATGGACAGCGGTTCAAGCGTCAGCTCGACCGGTGGCACGCCGAACGTCATCGCCTTCGGCGGTGCGCTGAGCAGGCGGCCGCGGGCGGCGGCCGTGCGTGCGTGGCGGGCCCACAGGGATTCTGCCGCCGTCAGGTCGATGGTGTCGGCGATATCGACCAGCCGCATGGCGATCACCGCGGCGTTGTGGACATGCGGCTGTTTCAGAACCATGTTGCCCGCCCATAGCCAGGGGCACGGCGTGGATGGCCGGGCCCGACGGGACCATTCTAGGCCCCGGTTGTGACCGGAGGATCAGTAGGACGCGAGTCCGTGGTGTCGGGAAAACTGCCGGAACAGGCGGCGCGCCAGCGGTGTCGGAGCGACCTGGCGAAACGCGTGGTGAGGATCGAAGCCTTCGCGGCGCATGTCGTGATGCTTGCGGTCGATATAAGCGCGCATTACATCCGCGTTGAATTCCGGATGGAACTGCGCACTCATCGCATTGGGGCCATAGCGCAGCAGGTGGTGCGGGTCGCGCTCGGAACGGGCGAGCACGGTGGCTCCCCTGGGCACTTCAAGCACGCTTTGTTCGTGCGTGGCATGTGCGCGGAACTGGGCGGGCAGGCGTCCGGCGAGTGGATCGTTCGTCGCACTGTCGAGCATGTCGATCGCCACCGTACCGATCTCGCGACCGCCGGGCAGGTAGTCGACGCGACCGCCAAGGGCATGCGACATCAGCTGATGGCCGTAGCAGACGCCGAACATCGGAAGCTCTGCATCCATTGCATCGCGGATCCAGCCGGCAGTGCGCTCGCTCCATGGGGCACGCTCGGTCACCATCGCGGCGGACCCGGTGATCAATGCACCCGCCACGTCTCCCGGCGCAGGCAGCGTCTCCCCGGCTTCCACGTCCACGATGCACACGCGTTCGCGCGAAAGTTGCGCGCCGAGCCGGAACCAGTGGGGGAAATCGCCGTGCCGTGCACGGATGGGGGCAGGGGCGCGACCGGTGCGGATGATCAGGACTGGCTTCATGCTGTGCGACGAAGTCTGGGCGGTGGAATGGTCATGATGCGCTGTCAGGCTGAACCGTGTTCGATCGGCGGAATCACGGTGAGCACCTCCTGCACCGTGGTGACGCCGCGCGCGACCTGCGCTGCCGCGGAGATGCGCAGGGGGCGCATGCCTTCGGCGAGGGCCGCGTGACCAAAATGGCCCAGGTCGAGCTGCGAGGAAATCAGGCCACGCAGTCGCCCGGAAACATGCATCATTTCGTAGATGCCGGTGCGCCCGAGGAATCCGGTGTTGCGGCACTCCAGGCAACCGACCGGCCGGTAGACCTTGGCCGGCAGCGGCACGTCCCAGCCATGCGTCAGCGCGGTCCACTCGTGCGGGTCCTGCGTGGTTTCCTGCTTGCAGTGCGGGCACAAGGTGCGCAGCAGGCGCTGCGCCACCACGCCGGTCAGCGTGGACTGGATCAGGTAGTGCGGCACGCCCAGGTCCAGCAGTCGGGTCACCGCGCTCGGTGCATCGTTGGTGTGCAGCGTCGACAGCACCAGATGGCCGGTGAGCGAGGCCTGCACCGCCATCTGCGCGGTCGCCAGGTCGCGGATTTCGCCGACCATGATGATGTCCGGATCCTGGCGCAACAGGGTGCGCACGCCGGCGGCGAAGTCCAGGTCGATCGCCGGCTGCACCTGCATCTGGTTGAACTCGACCGAGACCATTTCGATCGGGTCCTCCACCGTGCACACGTTGAGCTCGGGCGTGGCCAGGTGCTTGAGGGTGGAATAAAGCGTGGTGGTCTTGCCCGAGCCGGTGGGGCCGGTGACCAGCACGATGCCGTGCGGACGCTCCACCATGGCGCGCCACACTTCGCCCTCGTCGGGGGAAAAGCCCAGCTGCGAAAAATCCTTGGCGACGATGTCCGGATCGAAGATGCGCATCACCACCTTCTCGCCGAACGCGGTGGGCATGGTGGAAATGCGCAGCTCCACTTCGCGGCCCGAGCTCGAACGGGTCTTGATGCGACCGTCCTGCGGACGACGCTTCTCGGCCACGTCCATGCGCGCAAGGATCTTCACGCGCGCCGTCACGGCCGTCATCACCGGCGGTGGCAGTTCGAACACCTTGTGCATCACGCCGTCGATGCGGAAGCGCATGTGCCCGGTCTCGCGGCGCGGCTCCAGATGGATGTCCGACGCACGCTGCTCGAAGGCGTATTGCAGCAGCCAGTCGACGATGTGCACGACGTGGCGGTCGTCCGCGCCGACCTCGCCGCCCTTGCCCAGCTCCACCAGCTGCTCGAAGTTGAGGATCGCGGAGGAGTCGTAGCCGGAACCCTTGGCGTCCTGGGCGAGCTGGATCGAGCGCTGGACGCCGTAGAACTCCAGCAGGTAGCGGTTGATGTCCAGCGGGCTGGACACCACGCGCTTCACATCGCGGCGAAGCATCTGCGAGAGGTCGGCGGCCCAGGCCTGGTCGAACGGCTCGCAGGTGGCGAAGGTCACCTCGCCGGGCGCCGCCGCCACGGGAAGAATGCGATGGCGCTCGGCGTAGGCGCGGCTCACGACCTGGGTCACCACGGCCGCGTTGATCTTCATCGGGTCGATCTTGAGGTACGGCAGCCCGGCGTGGCCGGCCAGCCATTCGGTCAGGCCTTCCAGGCTGAGCGGGCGGCCCGGATCGCGCTGGTTGGGCAACTTGGCATTGGCGACCAGCACCAGCGGATGCAGTTCGGCCGTGCTGCGTCCGCTGCGCGAGCCCATGCGCACCTGCTTGGCGTCCTCGGCCAGCAGGTAGCCCTCGACCACCAGCGTGGCGAGCAGCTCGTCCAGGGCCAGCCGGCCTCGGCGAGCAAGCAGCGATGCAGATTGCGTTGATACAGCCATGCGGCAATCTCTCCGATGAGACCCAGCGCCGAAATCCAGCGGCGAAAGCGGTCCCGGCTATACTAACCCGCTTTATTGAAGCCCACGGAAAGCCATGTCCGCGCGCACCTTCCAGGATGTGATCCAGACCCTCAACCGCTACTGGGCGGCGCAGGGTTGTGTCTTGCTGCAGCCCCTCGACACCGAGGTTGGCGCCGGCACCTTCCACCCCGCCACCTTCCTGCGTTCGCTCGGTCCCGAGCCGTGGGCAGCGGCCTATGTGCAGCCCTCGCGCCGTCCCACCGACGGCCGCTACGGCGAAAACCCGAACCGCCTGCAGCATTACTACCAGTACCAGGTCGTGATGAAGCCCAACCCGGACAACATCCTGGACCTGTACATCGGTTCCCTGAAGGAGCTGGGCCTGGACCCGCTGGTGCACGACCTGCGCTTCGTCGAGGACAACTGGGAGTCGCCGACGCTCGGCGCCTGGGGCCTCGGCTGGGAAGTCTGGCTCAACGGCATGGAGGTGACTCAGTTCACCTACTTCCAGCAAGCCGGCGGCCTGGAGTGCCGTCCCGTCACCGGTGAGATCACCTACGGTCTCGAGCGCCTGGCCATGTACCTGCAGAACGTGGACAACGTCTACGACCTGGTATGGACCGAAGGCCCGCACGGCACTGTCACCTATGGCGACGTGTTCCACCAGAACGAGGTGGAGCAGAGCACCTACAACTTCGAGCACGCCAACGTGCCGGAGCTGCTGCGCTGGTTCGACGTGTGCGAGGGCGAGGCGAACAAGCTGATCGCCGCCGGCCTGCCGTTGCCGGCTTACGAGCAGGTGATGAAGGCCAGCCACACCTTCAACCTGCTCGATGCGCGCCGTGCCATCAGCGTGACCGAGCGCCAGCGTTACATCCTGCGCGTGCGCACGCTGGCGCGCGCCGTGGCCGAGACCTATGTGGCGCAACGCGAGAAGCTCGGCTTCCCGGGCCTGAAGAAGAACGTCAAGGAGCAGGCTGCATGAGCGCCGCCACCAAGCCGCTGTTGATCGAACTGGGCACGGAAGAGCTGCCTCCCAAGGCACTGGATGAACTGGCCGGCGCGTTCGCGCGTGGCGTGTGCGATGGCCTGGCCAGGCGTGGCGTGGAAGCTGCACTGGACCAGGCGAAGCTGTATGCCTCGCCGCGCCGTTTGGCCGTCCATATTCCCGCGGTGGCGTTGAACCAGCCGGAGCAGAGCATCGAGCGCCGCGGCCCTGCGGTGAATGCCGCACTGGACGCCGAAGGCCAGCCGAGCAAGGCGCTGCAGGGCTTCGCGCAGTCGTGCGGTGTCACCGTCGAACAGCTGGAAAAGCTGGAGACCGACAAGGGTTCCTGGTTCGTGTTCCGCGCGGTGAAGCCCGGCCAGCCGGTGGCCGCGCTGCTGCCGGAGATCGTGGACGAGGCGCTCAAGAACCTGCCCATCCCCAAGCCGATGCGCTGGGGCGACCACGACTACAGCTTCGTGCGTCCGGTGCACTGGCTGGTGATGCTGCACGGCGCGGACATCATCGACGGCAACGTGCTGGGTCTTGCCAGCGGCCGCAAGTCGCGCGGGCACCGCTTCATGCACCCGCAACCCGTGCACGTGGTGGACGCCGACAGCTGGTATGACGCCATGCGTGCGGCCCGCGTGCTGGCCGATCCCGCCGAGCGTCGCCAGAAGATCCGCGACGAAGTCGCGCGTGCGGCCAAGGAAACCGGCGGCGTGCCGCAGCTGGATGACGCACTGCTGGACGAGATCGCCAACCTCACCGAATGGCCGATGGCGATCGCCTGCAGGTTCGACAGTGAATTCCTCGCCGTGCCGCCGGAAGCGTTGGTCACCACCATGGAGACCAACCAGAAGTTCGTGCCGGTGTTCGATGACCAGGGCAAGCTCACCGAGCACTTCATCGGCGTGGCGAACATCGAGAGCAAGCAGCCGGCGGAAATCCGCAAGGGCTACGAGCGCGTGATCCGTCCGCGCTTCGCCGATGCGAAGTTCTTCTGGGACGAGGACCTGAAGACGCCGCTGGCCGGCTACCAGGACCAGCTCAAGAACGTGACCTACCAGCAGGCGCTGGGCAGCCTGTGGGACAAGAGCGTGCGCGTGGCCGAACTGGCCCGCATCATCGCCAACCGCGTGGGCGTGGATGCCAGTGAAGCGACGCGTGCGGCCGCGCTCAGCAAGTGCGACCTGCTCACCCGCATGGTGGGCGAGTTCCCCGAACTGCAGGGCGTGATGGGCCGCTACTACGCGGCGCACCACGGCGAGTCGGCGGACGTCGCCGCGGCCCTGGACAGCTACTACCAGCCGCGTTTTGCCGGCGATGCCATCGCAGCCGGCCCGGTCGGGCGCGTGCTTGCCGTCGCCGATCGCATGGACACGCTGGCCGGCATCTTCGCCGTGGGCCTCAAGCCCAGCGGCAACAAGGATCCGTTCGCCTTGCGCCGTGCCGCCCTGGGCCTGGCCCGCACGCTGGTCGAGGGCGGGCTGGAACTGGACCTGCGCGGCAGCTTCGTCGAGGCGCTGGAACTGTTGCCGGAGGCTGCGCTGGCGGCCGGCCTCAAGCCCGGCAAGGACGGCAAGGCACCCGTGCTGGAGGCGGGCAAGCGTCGTGCCGCACTCGTCGCTGAACTGGTCGACTTCGTGCTCGAGCGCCTGCGCGGTTACTACGCCGAGCAGGGTTTCACCGGCGAGCAGTTCGAGGCCGTGCTTGCAGTGTCGCCCGCCAGCCTGGTCGATTTCGACCGGCGCCTGCGCGCCGTCGCCGAGTTCGGTCGTCGTCCCGAGGCACTGAGTCTGGCCGCCGCCAACAAGCGCGTGGCGAACATCCTGCGCAAGCAGGCGGAAGAGGCGGGCGCGCCGGCGATCGGCACCACGGTGGATCCGGTCCATTTCGAGACGGACGCCGAACGCGCCCTGGCTTCCGCGCTGGATGGCGCGCGGGCCGATACGGCTGCACCGTTGCAGCAGGGTGACTACGCGGCCGTGCTGACCCGACTGGCCCAGCTGCAGGCGCCGGTGGACGCGTTCTTCGACAGCGTGCTGGTCAATGCGGAGAACCCGGCGGTGCGGGCCAATCGCCTCGCCCTGCTTGGCCAGCTCAAGGCACAGTTCGGCGCCATCGCCGATATCGCCCGCCTGTAGCGGCCAGGCGTCGGAGCAAAGCAAAACGGCAGCCATCGGCTGCCGTTTTTTTATCTGCACAAGGCCAGGCGTGTCAGGCGACGGCCTGGCGTCCGCGCTTCACGCGCTCATGCAGGCGCTGGTTGAAGGTCACCATCGCCGTCGCGTCGACGTCCGCGCCACCGGGACCGAGGATCTCGTACAGATCGGCCAGCATGTCCGCGTTGTCTGCCAGGGTGAGCCGGCTCTCGGCCAGATCCAGCTCCGACTGCAGGATGCGCAGTGCGGTGTTCAGGCGTTGCGGGTCCATCGCCATGCCACTGGCGTGCAAGGTGTCTGCCGCCGTGCGCAGCTTCGAGCGGTGGCGATTGGCGGCGGCTTCGGCGTTCGGCAGTTCCTCGCCCGAGGCGATGGCATCGGCCTGGATCTGGCCTTCGCCGGCCACCAGCCAGACCAGCGAAATACCCAGCGTCCTTGCCAGGGTTACGCAGCGCGCGCGGGAGGGGTCGGTATTGCCGTCGCGCCAGCTGCGCACTACGCCCTCGGAGAAACCGCACATACGGGCGATCTCGGTGACGCTGCCCACCCGCTGGATCAGCACTTTGATGCGATCAGCGAAGGTCCCTGCCGACTCAGCGGGCGTAATTTTTTGCATGTTCATCGCAGTTTCCTGACAGATGGCAACACGTTGGGGGGAGCGTGAACCCGATTTCGAAATGTCAGCGTGAAGCAAGTGTTAGCAAAGCGTTGACACACGTAAAATCTTTCTATAGGTTCGCAAGTTCTTGGTAGTTTTTTGTCCACGGGGGCAACTTCTACCGAACCAACAAACGCAATTGTCGTTGATTGGTAATCACAAAATTGCCGGTGCATTCAGCTGGCAGACAGAAAATCCCGGCGGCGCAACGCCTCCGGGGCCTGCGACTTGCGATGCAAGGCAGGTTTCACGACGACCGGTTGGGGCCGGCGTTCTTTGATCGGGGAGAAAACATGCAGTTCCGCAAGAATATCGACAACAAACTTACGGTTGCCGTGCGTCTGGCCTTGTCCGTAGGTGCTTTTATGGCCGTTGCTCCCGCGCTGGCGCAAGACGCCTCCGGTCCGGCCAGCACGGAAAATGCCAAGCGGCTCGATACGGTCACCGTGACTGGTTCGCGCATCCCGCGCGTCGACATCGAAACCGCCCAGCCGGTGGTGATGATCGACCGCAAGCAGATCGAGAACCAGGGCTTCACCTCGGTCGCCGACATTCTGCAGAACCTCACCGAAGTGGGCACGCCGCCGATCAGCCGCGCGAACGCGCTGTCGTCCGGTGAAGACGTGGGCGGCTACTACGTCGACCTGCGCAACCTCGGTCCCAACCGCACCCTGATCCTGGTCAACGGCAAGCGCCTGGGTGCCAACACCACCGGCCTGCAGGACCTCGGCCAGATCCCGGTGTCGACCATCGAGCGCATCGAAGTGCTGAAGGACGGCGGCTCGTCGATCTACGGTTCGGACGCCATCGCCGGCGTGGTGAACGTGATCACCCGCAGCAACTTCACGGGCGCCGAAGCGAACGCCTACGTCGGCCAGTACGACCAGGCCGACGGCAAGAACCAGAGCTACGACTTCACGCTCGGTACCGCCAACGACCGCGGCTCGATCATGCTGAGCGCGCAGTACCAGAAGGACGATCCGGTCTGGGCGAAGGATCGTGAATTCAGCGCCTACCCGGCGGGTCCGTTCCATCCGACCGCGGGCTGGAGCGGCGTCAGCCAGAACGGCTCCTTCACTGGCCCCTGCGGCCCGAACGGCGCCAATGCGAGCTGCACGCTCACGCATGGCACCGATCCGCGCAACATCGCCAACTACCATCCGATCACCTCGGCCGAGTTCGCGAACTCCAACCAGCAGATGACGCTGCAGACCGGCACCGAGCGCACCTCGCTGTTCGTCGCCGGCAAGTACAACGTCAGCGACAACATCGCGTTCAAGACCGATGCGCTCTACAACAAGCGCAGCACCGAGCAGCAGATCGCCGGTTACCCGTACCAGTCCAGCGCCTGGAATCCCAAGACGCCGCTGTCGGGCCAGAGCTATTTCAACCCGCTCGGCCGTGACCTGCAGTTTGCACGCCGTGGCTGGGAGATGCCGCGCACCACCAACAGCGAGCTCGAGACCTATCGCTGGACGGCGGGCTTCGAGGGCTATTTCGAGGTTGGCGGCCGCACCTGGAACTGGGATGCGGGTGCGATGACCAACCGCAACAACATGACCAAGACGGGGCACGGCGACTTCAGCCTGATCGCCACCGGCAAGGCCCTGGGCCCGTCCTTCCTGGGCTCGGACGGCAAGGTGCATTGCGGTACTGCAGCCAACCCGATCGCCGGCTGCGTGCCGTGGAACCCGCTGCTGCCGTACGGCCAGGCCGGCAACGGCTCGCTGGCCGATCCGGCCCTGCAGGCGTACCTGTTCCCCGAGTTCCATGACACCGGCAAGACCACCACGACGGACTACACGGCCAACATCGCCGGTACGCTGTTCACCCTGCCGGCCGGCGACCTCGGCGTGGCAGCGGGCGTGGAGCATCGCCAGGAAGACGGCCGCTTCGTGCCGGACGCCTTCAACCAGGCGGGCCTGAGCTCGGGTCTGGCGGCGACCACCACCAAGGGCAAGTACTCGGTGGACGAGGCTTACCTCGAGTTCAACGTGCCGATCCTGAAGGACATGACGATGGCCCGCGAGCTCTCGCTCGACGCCGCCACGCGTTACTCCAAGTACGACAACTTCGGCAGCACGACCAACAGCAAGGCCAGCATCAAGTGGAAGCCGATCGACGACCTGCTCGTGCGCGGCAGCTGGGCGCAGGGTTTCCGCGCGCCGACCATCTCTGACCTGTACGGCGGCACCGGCAGCAGCTTCGAGTCCTATATCGATCCCTGCGATACCAAGAGCGGTGCGGCCAAGGGCAACCCGGCGGTGGCGGCACGTTGCGCCAGCGGCTTCGGTGGCCAGGTGCCGGTGGCGGCCAACTTCGTCCAGCTGGGCCAGGCGCTGCTGCCTTGCACCACCTATCCCTGCCAGACGAACTACCAGTTCACCAACGGCTCGAACTCCAACCTGACGCCGGAAACCGCCACCACGCGTACGCTGGGCCTGATCTACAGCCCGAACTACCTGGAAGGTTTCGACGTTTCGCTTGACTGGTACAAGATCCGCATCGAGAACGTGATCAGCACCGACACCGTGCAGAACATCCTCGACGACTGCTACCAGGCCGGCATCTCGTCGCGTTGCTCGGGCTTCAGCCGCGATCCGGCCACCGGCGTCATCACCAGCATGTTCTACGGCCTGACCAACAAGGGTTGGGAAGAGACGGCGGGTTACGACTTCGGCGTGAACTACAAGTTCTCGATCGCTCCGGTCGGTCAGTTCCAGGCTCGCTGGAACACCACCTACGTCGACTACCTGAACATCAAGTCGGACAACAACCCGACCACCAAGGTGCAGCCGTTCACCGGCATGGGTGCGAACTTCCGCGTGCGTTCCAACCTCTCGCTGGACTGGACGCGCGGCATCTTCGGTGCCACCTGGACCATGCGCTACTACTCCGGCATGACGGAAAAGTGCGTGAGCGTGGCGATGGGCGAGTGCAACGAACCCAACCACATCGATCCGTTCTACGGCGCGCAGCCGATGCGCCACGTCGGTACCACCACCTTCAACGACGTGCAGTTCCGCTGGACGATGCCGTGGAAGGGCGTGGTCTCGGTCGGTGCGAACAACGTGTTCGACCGCCAGGGTCCGATCATGTACTCCAAGCCGAACAGCTCGTTCGTGTACTACGGCGGCTTTGACATCGGTCGCTTCTACTACCTGAAGTACACGCAGCGCTTCTAAGCTTTACTGGCGTTGCCCTGGCAGGGCGGTCCGGCAACGGGCCGCCCTGTTTCGTTCCTGTATCAGTCGCCCAATGCATACGCCTGCGAATGGCGTAAACTTTTACTTGGACTACCCTTTGGGCTATCCTGAGAGCTTCCCCCGTGTGAGTCGAGGCGTGTTGGGCGCCTGTTGGTTCTCGCGCTAAGCCCTGACAATCGATAGAGGTTTTCCCATGCGTAGGTTGGTTTGGTCGCTGATGTCGGTCGCGGCACTGGCTCTTGCCGGTTGCGGCAATTCTTCCGATTCCTCCCAGGGCGCCACCACGCAGGGCAGCGAGGCGGCAGCGCCGTCGGCCGCTCCTACGGCCGCTGCTCCCGCCAAGGCCAACGCCATCACCGGCTCGGTCACGCTGCGCGACAACCCGCAGGTGTCGCCGGAAGCCAAGCTGCAGCTGACGCTGATTGACGTC
The DNA here is from genome assembly GCF_054482295.1 of Dyella soli. Taxonomy (NCBI): domain Bacteria; kingdom Pseudomonadati; phylum Pseudomonadota; class Gammaproteobacteria; order Lysobacterales; family Rhodanobacteraceae; genus Dyella; species Dyella soli. Next base: position 342,653 of record NZ_JBTFFU010000004.1, on the reverse strand, counting down.
GCGGCACAGGACGCCACGCCGCTGGCCACCAAGACGGTCGACTCGGCCAATACCTTCCCGCTGTCCTTCGAAGTGGAATTCAACCCGGCTGATGTGAACCCGTCCGGCACCTACGTGCTGAAGGCCGAGCTGATCGACGGCGACCGCCACTACACGCCGCCCTTGCAGAGCACCGTGCTGACCAACGGCGCACCGACCCAGGTGAGCATCCAGCTGGCTGCCCAGCAGACCGCCGGTGAAAAGGAACTGGCTGCGTTTACGGCCGTCCAGAAGCAGATCGGCGGCATGAAGATCAGCAACGGCACCAAGCTGGAAGACAAGGTGTCGCGTGGCTGGCAGGTGTTCCGCGAAGCCGGTGAAGTGAAGTTCATCCGCGAGCAGGTCGACTACGGCGACCAGGGCTTCACCAGCACCGACTACGCCTACAAGGGCGGCAAGCCGTGGGTCGTGGTGCAGCAGAAGAAGTCCAGCAAGGACGCCAAGCCGAGCGCCACCAACCGCGCTGCCTGGAACCAGGACGGCCAGCTGGTGCTGAAGACCACGGAAGCCGGTGGCAAGTCTTCGGCGCTGAGCGATGACGACGCCGCGAGCCTGCAGAAGCAGGGCCAGTCGATCCTCAATCTCGCCACGGGCGGCAAGGGCAAGTAAGACCGCCCTTCGCCTGCGGGCATGAAAAAAGCCGTCCGATGACTCGGACGGCTTTTTTTTGGCAGAAGCTGCGCCTTAGAAGGCGACCTTCACACCCAGGTTGACGCTGTTGTACTTCTGGCTGTTGTCGCTGAAGCGGCCGCTGTAGCCCAGCCAGCCGGTCACGGTCTGGCTGAAATCTGCGCTCACGCCAAGGTCGGCGCTGCCCCAGGTCTTGTCGGGCGTGAAGCCGACCATGCTGAACGTGCCGGGCATGCCATTGAGGCCGGCGGTGACTTCGCGCGCGTCGGCCTTGGAGTCATGGTTCCAGGCCAGTTCGGCGTACGGCGACAGCATCATGCCAGCGGCCTGCCAATGCCCCTGCAGGCGCCAGCCAAGGGTGGAAATCAGTGCATCGCGCTGCTGCTTGCCGAACCACATCGCGCTGCTGTCACTGCCGCTTTCGCTGTAGCTGTCGACCTTCACCGACTGCCATTCGAACGTGGCGAACGGGCCAGTGCGCAGGCTCGACATGTCGAACCACCAGCCGCCCGTGACGCCGCCGCCGACGTGGTTGCCGTCAGCCTTGGCAGTCTCCGAGCGCTGGGCCGCGCCGAGCTGGATGCGGCGCTCGATGTCGGAGAAGTTGTCCTGGCCGAAGTCGACATAGCCGCCCACATAACCGCCACCCTGGTGATAGGTGACATAGCCGAGGCCGGAGACGTCCTGCAGCTTGTAACCGCCGCCGCCCGAGTAATCAGCGTTGTGCTGACCCACGTTCATGGCGATGCCGCCCGACAGGCTGTCGTTGAAGCGCACGTCGGCGCCCACGGTCAGGTTGACGTTGTTGCTGGTGGTCTTGGGCGAGCTGCTGCTGGCGTCGAAACGCTGGTCGCCGTAATCGATGTTGGCGAACACGCGGGTGTCGCTGCCCTGGCCGTCGGCCAGCATCTGGTTGCGGATCGCGCGGTTCTGCGCCGAAATCGATGCCAGCGGCGCCTCGGCCAGCAAGGAGGCATAACCCGGGGCGCTGAGCACGGACACCACGTACTGGCCCAGCATCACGTCCGCCGCGGTGGTCGGGTGCACGCCGTCGGCGAACAGGTAGGTCTTGTTGGTGCCCGGCGCATAGGTATACGGCAGGCCCGAACCCTGCGGCCCGCAGGCCACCGAGCTGGAGCCGACGCCGCAGGCCTCGTTGGTGACATTGGTGAAGCCGTAGGCGGCCGGGTTGGCGATGACTTCGTTCAACAGGCTGTACGTATTGATCGGAACGATGCCCTTGCCCAGCGTCGACAGGCCGGCGTTGAGCTGGCCGTTGAAGATCAGGCTCAGGCCGGTCAGCGAAGCGGCGGCGGAGGCGCCCTGCTCGGCAGCCGCTGGCGTCAGGCCGATGTTGGGCAGGTTGAACACCAGGATGTTCTTGGCGCCGGCAGCCTGCAGCTGGCCGATCAGCTTCACTTCCTGCTGCGCGGCGGCGGCGATGGAAGCCTGCGCCTGGGCGGCCGTCTGGAAGCCCGACACGCCGGCGGCGGCGAGCACCTGCTGGGTGACGGCGGCGGTGACCTGCTGGGTGATGGTCGGGGTCAGCGCGGCGATCTGTGCCGGCGGCACGCCAGCGGCCTGCAGCTGCGCGATCTGCGCGGCCACGTTCTGCTGGATCAGCTGCTGCGCGGTGGCGCCTGCGCCGGCCGCGGTGGCGGAGTAGAAGATGTCATTGGCGCCGCCCCAGATGGAATAGAGGGCCTTGCTGTCGACCTTGCCTGCGGCCAGGTAGGCAGCCACCTGGGTGGTGATGGTCGGCACGCCCGCCGGGGTGCCCGGCGAGTTGTTCAGCACGCCGGCGCCGCCCCAGGCGAAGTCAGTGCCGCCGCCCAGCGATGCGGTCAGCGGAAGACCGTAGTGGCTGGCCACGTTCTGCACGGTCACCGCACCCGGGTTGGTGGTGAACTCGAGCGGCGGCTGGATGGCCGGGTTGGTGGCCAGCGAAATATTGCCGGCGTCGCTCAGGCTGTCGCCGAAGACGTAGACGTTGCTGAAAGGTGAATTGGCCGCGAAGGCGGTCGAGCTGAAAAGCAGCGCGGCGGTGATGGCGCCTGCCATGAGACGAATGCGGGGCATGGTGGTAACGCTCCTGGACCGGGATGGTCTTTGTTATTCCGGCGTTACGTTAATGCATGCCCATACGTAAGCGCATGCTGCGCCGCATCGCGGCGCCTTGCCCTGTCAGGTGACCGTGCTGGCGCCCGCGCCGAGCGGCGCGGGCGCTTGGGGGCTCAACGCTTCATGGCACGCGACAGCGCATCGGCGAAGGCGTTGTTGGCCGGTGCCGGCGTGGGCTTGGGCGCGCCGCCGCCCGGACGCGGTCCGCGGCCGTCGCGCGGGCCGTTGCGGGTGTCGTCGCCGCCGGCCGGGCGACCGCCGCGGGCTTGCTGGCCCGGTTCGTCGTCCAGGCGCATGGACAGGCCGATGCGCTGGCGCGGGAGGTCGACCTCCATCACCTTCACCTTGACGATGTCGCCCGCCTTCACCGCGTCGCGCGGGTCCTTCACGAAGGTGTGCGACAGCGCCGAGACGTGCACGAGGCCGTCCTGGTGCACGCCGATGTCGACGAAGGCGCCGAACGCCGCCACGTTGGTCACGCGGCCTTCCAGCACCATGCCGGGGCGCAGGTCCTTCAGGTCTTCCACGCCCTCGGCGAAGCTCGGGGCGACGAACTCCGGACGCGGATCGCGGCCAGGCTTCTCCAGCTCCTTGAGGATGTCGCGCACGGTCGGCACGCCGAACTTCTCGTCGGTGTACTGCTCGGCCTTGAGGCCGCGCAGGAACGTGGCGTCGCCGATGATGGAGCGCACCTCGCGCCCGCACTGGGCGATGATGCGTTCGATCACCGGGTACGCTTCCGGATGCACCGCACTGGCATCGAGCGGATTGTCGCCACTGGGCACGCGCAGGAAGCCCGCGCACTGCTCGAACGCCTTGTCGCCCAGGCGCGGCACTTTCAGCAGCGCCTTGCGGTTGGCGAACGGGCCGTTGGCATCGCGATGCTTCACCACGTTCTCGGCCACGCTGGCGGAAAGGCCGGCCACGCGCGACAGCAGCGCCGCCGAGGCGGTGTTCACGTCCACGCCGACCGCGTTCACGCAATCCTCGACCTTCGCATCCAGTGCGCGTGCCAGCTTCACCTGGTTCACGTCGTGCTGGTACTGGCCCACGCCGATCGACTTTGGCTCGATCTTCACCAGTTCGGCCAGCGGATCCTGCAGGCGGCGTGCGATCGACACCGCGCCGCGCAGGCTCACGTCCAGATCCGGGAATTCCCGGGCGGCGGTTTCCGAGGCGGAATACACCGAGGCGCCGGCCTCGCTCACCACAACCTTCGAGAGCTTGTGGTCCGGATGCGTCCTGGACAGGCCCTTGATCAGTTCGCCAGCCAGCTTGTCGGTCTCGCGCGAGGCCGTGCCGTTGCCGATGGCGATCAGGTCCACGCCATGCTTCTGGCACAATCGCGCCAAGGAGGCCAGCGATTCGTTCCACTGCCTGCGCGGCTCATGCGGGTAGATCGTGTCGGTGGCGAGCAGCTTGCCGGTGGCATCGACCACGGCCACTTTCACGCCGGTGCGGATGCCCGGGTCCAGGCCCATCACCGTCTTGGCGCCGGCCGGTGCGGCCAGCATCAGGTCCTTGAGATTGTCACCGAACACGCGGATGGCTTCGTCTTCCGCGCCTTCGCGCACGCGGCCGAACAGGTCCAGCGTGAGATGCAGGTGCAGCTTCACGCGCCAGGTCAGGCGCACGGTCTCACGCAGCCACGCATCGGCGGCACGCCCGCGATTGACGATGCCGGCGTGCGACGCCACGCGCCCTTCGCCTTCCACGTGGCCTTGCTCGGCATCGACGTTCGGCGCGAGTTCCAGTTCGATCACGCCTTCGTTGCGCGCGCGCATCAGCGCGAGCAGGCGATGCGAGGGAATCTTGCCGATCGGCTCGATGTGGTCGAAGTAGTCGCGGAACTTCGCGCCTTCGTTCTCCTTGCCTTCCACCACCTTGGCGCGGATCTGGCCCTTGTCCCACAGCCAGTCGCGCAGTTCGCCGAGCAGGCCGGCGTCTTCGGCGATGCTTTCCATCAGGATCGCGCGGGCGCCGTCGAGCGCGGCGCGCGCGTCGGGCACGCCCTTGTCCGCATCCACGAAGGAAGCGGCGAATTCTTCAGGCGAGCGCGAGGGATCGTCGCGCAGGCCGGTGGCCAGCGGCTCCAGGCCCGCTTCACGGGCAATCTGCGCCTTGGTGCGACGCTTGGGCTTGTACGGCAGGTAGAGGTCTTCCAGGCGCGCCTTGGTGTCAGCGCCGAGGATCTCGCCCTTCAGCGCATCGCTGAGCTTGCCCTGTTCCTCGATGCTGGCGAGGATCGCGCTGCGGCGCTCCTCCAGCTCGCGCAGGTAGCGCAGGCGCTCTTCGAGCAGGCGCAGCTGGGTGTCGTCGAGGCCGCCGGTGGCTTCCTTGCGGTAGCGTGCGATGAACGGCACGGTGGCGCCGCCGTCGAGAAGATCCACCGCGGCGTGGACCTGTTCCGGCTTGGCGGCGATGTCCTGGGCAATACGTTGTTCGATGCTGAGCATGAGTCTGAAACGATTCCTGTGCGTTCGACATGACGGCAGGGCACCGGGGCGGCCTGCCGAACGGTCGATGATAGCAAGACGTTCCTGAGCTCATTCCCGCGCGGCGGGGCCATGGTCCGGACCGATCGTGAGAAAGCCGGCGGCACGGGCTTCCGTGGCCTCGCTGTCGCGGTCAGGCTGGTAGTCCGTGGCGATGCGCCGGGTGCGTGGCCAGTGCCGGGGCCGCAGGGTGTGCGCATCCGGGCTGTGGGCAAAGGGCATCAGCACCAGCGCCGGCTGCGGCGTCATGCGCGGTGTGGACAGGTGGTCGTGCGGCGGGTGCCACAGCACGACGGCGAGCGTGGCGACGATCATGACCAACGTGATGGCGGCGGCCAGCCACCGGGTAATCCATGGCTCGGGCCGCGCCGGGGGCTTCGCGGGCGGCGCCGGGGCCACGGCTTGCGGCGCGGGTTCGCTGGCAGGCTCCAGGGCTTCAACTTCGGGCGCGGGTTCGGCTGCCGCGACAGTAGTTGCCACGCGCCGCACGTCGCCGATGAATCGATAGCCCAGGCTGTGCACGGTGGCGATGTAGCGCGGATGGCCGGCACAGTCGCCCAGCGTATGTCGCAGCTGCGAAACCGCCCGCGTGAGTACGCCCGGCGTGACGTGGCGGTGACCCCAGGCGGCGTCGAGCAGTTCGTTCTTGCCGACGACCTCGCCGGCCTGCTGCAACAGCACGACCAGAACGGCGTAAGCCTTCGGTTCGACCGAGACGGTTTCGCCCGCTCGCTCGAGGCGATGGGCGCGCGGCTCGACAACAATGTCGTCGCATTGATAGATCCAGCCGCTGTCAGGTGGGTACTGGGCCATGACCTTGCCTGTTACGCGGCCCCCTGTAATGGGGAGCATGCGCCATGCGGGCGGGACGCACATCCGCCAGAGGTCATAAGGTGCCTGCCCTGCGCGCACCGGTGCATGCATAGTGCGCATGCCACAGTCGATGCGGTGTCCATTTGTCATCCGGTCGAGTCGCGCGACCGCGTTTGCTGTCCGTACAGCGGCCTTGATACCTGCATGGCTTCAGCGCGTGAAAGCAGCGTTCAGCGCGGGCTTCAAGCGCGTGATGTATCCCGCGGAATGAGCGCCTCATCAGGCATTCCCTACATCCAATCACCGAAGCGCGGGAACGCTCCCCATGTGTCCCCGCTCGGGTTCCAGCCGCGGGTCGAGCCGTTGCTGCGGCGGCTCGAACGCCGTGTCGGCGGCCGGAGCAGTCCCGCCAGGTCGCGCCGCAACGCCGTGGCATCGTCGGCAGTGAGCAGGGCGGCGAAAAGGCCGCCGCGGAAATTCGCATGAAAAGCCTCATGGATTGAGGCGCTTGAGGGTGTGGTGGAGGGTGGCGTTTTGCGGGTCGATCCTGCGCACTTCATCGAATACGCGCTGCGCATCGTCCTGCCGCCCCTGCTTCCACAGCACCTCGCCCAGATGCACGCCGACATCGGCGTCCTTGTGTGCCGCCCAGGCGCTGCGCAGGGTTTGCTCCGCCTGTTCCAGGTGACCCAGGCGGTATTGCAGCCATCCCCAGGAATCGTCCATCGCCGAATCATCCGGCCGGGCCGCCCGTGCCCCCTCGATCAGCCGCTGCGCTTCGGGCAGATCGCGGTCGGCATCGGCCAGCGCGTAGCCGAGCGCATTGCTGGCGTCGGTATCGCCCGGCTTCAGCGCCAGCAAATGGCGGAAGTCGTCCAGGGCCTGGTCGGTCTTGCCTTCCGCGGCATAGGCCAGGCCACGGCCATAGAGCAGCGCCGGTTCATCGGGCATCACCTGCAGGGCGCGGCTGAAGGCATGCTCGGCGAGTGCATACTGTCGATCATTCATGTAGATCTCGGCGTCTGCCTCGTAGGCGCGACGCAGCATGGCTGGCTGGTCGAGGTAATCGGCCTGCATCTGCGCCAGTTGCTCGTGTGCTTCGGCGCCACGCCCCAGCTCCTGCATCAGCATGGCGCTGCGCAGGTCGGCGTCGAAGTCGTGATCGTCTTTCTGGCGGGCCACGTGCAAGCGACTCATGGCAATCAGCAGGCTCAGGGCGGCCACCAAGGCGGCCCATGCGACGAGCCGCGCCCGTGACCGCCTTGTGAAGGCGCGTGGGCGATGGGCATCGGGCATCGCCGCCGGTTCCGGCATCGTTGTGGCAGCAGGCAGCACCGATGGAAGGCCAGGTGTCTCCGCGCTTGCCTGTCGGCGTTGCACGTTGCCGATGAAGCGATAGCCAAGCGTATGGATCGTGGCGATATAGCGAGGCTCGCTGACCGAGTCGCCAAGCGCCTGGCGCAACCGTGAGATGACGCGGGTGAGCACGCCGGGCGTGACATGCCGATGGCCCCACGCGACGTCGAGCAGGGTGTTCTTGTCCACCACCTCGCCGGCGTTCTCGATCAGCGCGACCAGCACGGCAAAAGCCTTGGGCTCTACCGGGATGGTTTGATGCGCGCGCTCGAGCCGATGCGCATGTGGCTCGACGATGATGTCATCGCACTGGTAGACCCAGTGGATCACGGGCTCGCTCTGGGTCATGTCGGCGACCGACGGAGGCTCCCTGAGCGTGCAAGCATGCGCGCCGTGGGAAAAAGCGCCATCCGTCAGACGTTATACGCAAAAAAAAAGCCGCGACGCATGACGACGTCGCGGCCTTTCATCGAACCCCTGGCGCGCTGGCGTCAGGCGTTGAACGATCCGTGGTCTGTACCGGTGGATGGCCGGCGCAGCTCGCTTTCACCCGGTCGTCCATTGAGCACCAGCGTTTGTGCGAGCAGGTCGTGAAGACCTTGCTTGCGCTGCGTCCACGCCACCATCAGGAAGCCGATGCACAGGATGAAGGCGCTGAGCAGCTTGCCGAAGTAACGCCCGGTGGCACGCATGAAGTTGATGCGCTGGCCATCCATACCGGTCACGCGGATGCCGAGTGCGCGCTTGCCGAGCGTGGCTTGCCAGGGCGAGCTTTCGCACAGGGCGAAATAGAGCCAGGTCAGCACCGTCTGCGCCAGCAGGGCCGGTCCGAGGGCATGGAAGTAGTTGTTGAACGCCTCGATGGCAAGCTGCGGGTCCGTGCCGGCAGCCAGCTTGGCCTGCAGGTAGGATTCGGCCGCCTTGTTGGCGCCGAACATGCCGCTGATCAGCATGTTGGGAATCCACAGCACGATGGCATCAAGCACGTATGCCGCCACGCGCTTCCAGAAGCCGGCGTAGTCGGCGAGTGCGGCGGCGGAAGCGTCGGCACGCCCCGATGCGCCTGGTGCGATCGGTGGCGGTGGCGGTGGCGTGAACGCGGGCGGTGCCGCGGCACGCACTTCTTCGGGAAACAGCGTCGACAGCGGCTGCCAGTCCGTCAGGCCTTCGTGCCATCCGAGGTCGCTTGCACTGACCTCGCCGCTGCGCAGCCACTGGCGAACCTCGGCCTCCTGGTAGGGGCCATGGCGTTCGCCGTCTCGTCCGATCCAAACTTCCATAAATCCATGGCTCCGCTAGTCGACGTCGCCCATGATGCCATGCACGGGTGCGCGCATTCACGCGCGGCGTGCGGATCAGGCCGCGTGACGCTTCAGGTGGACGAGCAGCAAAGAAATCGCCGCGGGCGTGACGCCGCTGATGCGCGCCGCCTGGCCGATGGTTTCCGGCAGCGAGCGCTTGAGCTTGAGCAGCACTTCGGCGGAGAGGCCGCGCACCTTGTCGTAGTCGAAGCCCGGCGGAATCGACGTCGACTCATGGCGACGCTGCCGCTCGATCTCGTCGCGCTGGCGATCCAGGTAGCCGGCGTACTTGGTCTGCACTTCGACTTGCGCGGCGACATGCTCGTCAACGACGGCAGGGCCGATGCCGTCGACCGACGTGAGCATCGCGTAGTCGAGCTCGGGTCGGCGCAGCAGGTCGAGCGCATTGGTTTCGCGACTGAGCGTGATGCCAAGCTGGCGCTCGATGGTCGCGCCCAGCGTATTGGCCGGCGCGGCCCAGATCGCGCCGAGGCGCTGTGTCTCCTGCGCCACCGCGTCGCGTTTCGCACGCAGGGCGTCGTAGCGCGCCTGCGGCACCACGCCAAGGCGGTGGCCGGTTTCGGTGAGGCGCAGGTCGGCGTTGTCTTCGCGCAAATGCAGGCGGTACTCCGCGCGCGAGGTGAACATGCGATACGGCTCGATGGTGCCGTTGCTGGTGAGGTCGTCGATCAGCACGCCGACATAGGCTTCATCGCGGCGCGGGTACCACGGCGCGCTGCCCTTCACCGCCAGCGCGGCGTTGAGGCCGGCGATCAGCCCCTGCGCGCCCGCTTCCTCGTAACCGGTGGTGCCGTTGATCTGGCCTGCGAAATACAGGCCGGGAATGCTCTTGGTCTCCAGCCACGGATGCAGGCCGCGCGGGTCGAAGTAGTCGTATTCGATGGCATAGCCGGGGCGCGTGATGTGCGCGTGCTCGAAGCCCTTGATCGAATGCACCAGCGCGAGCTGCACGTCGTAGGGCAGCGAGGTGGAAATGCCGTTGGGGTAGACCTCGAACGTGTCGAGGCCTTCGGGCTCGATGAAGATCTGGTGCGAGGTCTTCTCGGCAAAGCGCACCACCTTGTCCTCGATCGAGGGGCAGTAGCGCGGGCCGATGCCCTCGATCTGGCCGCTGTACATCGGCGAGCGGTCCAGCGAGCCGCGGATCAGCTCGTGCGTCTGCTCGCTGGTGTGGGTGATCCAGCAGCTGACCTGGCGCGGGTGCTCGGCGCGCGAACCGAGGTACGAGAACACCGGCGCGGGATCGTCCCCGGGCTGCTCTTCCAGGCCGGCGAAGTCGATGCTGCGCCAGTCGATGCGCGGCGGCGTGCCGGTCTTCAGGCGGTCCGCGGCCACCGGCAGTTCGCGCAGCTTCTGCGCCAGCGTGCTGGCCGGCGGGTCACCTGCGCGCCCGCCGGCGTATTGCGCCTGGCCGATATGGATCTTGCCTGCCAGGAAGGTGCCGGCCGTGAGCACCACGGCGCGGGCGTGGAAGCGGAGGCCCATCTGGGTCGCCACGCCGGTCACCCGCCCGCCTTCCAGGATCAGGTCATCCACGGCCTGCTGGAACAGCTGCAGGTTCGGCTGCGTTTCCACGATCTGGCGGATGGCGGCCTTGTACAGCGCGCGATCGGCCTGGCAGCGCGTGGCGCGCACGGCCGGCCCCTTGGAGGCATTGAGGGTGCGCCACTGGATGCCGGCGCGGTCGGCGGCGCGCGCCATGGCACCGCCCAGGGCGTCGATCTCCTTGACCAGGTGACCCTTGCCGATGCCGCCGATGGCCGGATTGCAGCTCATCTGGCCGATCGTCTCGATGTTGTGGCTGAGCAGCAGCGTGCGCGCGCCCGTGCGGGCGGAGGCCAGGGCGGCTTCGGTGCCGGCGTGGCCGCCGCCGATCACGATGACGTCGTAGTGGGTCGGATGAAACATGAAACTGCCCCGAAAGCGCAGGAATGGACCAAATGCGGCGCTATGGTAACGCCAGCGGACGGCGCCAGCGGCTGGCACGCTTCCTGCTTCACAAATCAGGCACTTTCCACGGGCAGAAGCTGCGCGGCAACGCGCGCCGAGATCGAACGACAGGGGTTCGGTTGCGTGCCGGGAGAGGAAGCAAGACGGCGCCCCTTGGGGCGCCGTCGCCTTTTCAGGCCTCAATTAAGATCTGGCGCCCGGCGGTCTCAGGAACAGGGGGAATCCAGGATGACCGTGTTGCCGGGCGCCAGAAACCGTGAAAACAGGTCGCTGGCAGCAGCTGTGTGCTGCGCGTCTGGGGTGGATATTTACGCTTGGCGCGTGAACGTGAAGTGACTAAAACGCCTGTTTGTGCCGAGGCTTGGCACGTGCTGACGCGCAGCGTCATTCCGTGATTCAGGCCCAGACGTAGCGTGATGCACATCACATTGATGGCACGGCCATTGCTTCTCCTGACATGCCAACCAAGGCAACCGTTCCGGGAGACTCAGGTCATGGATTGCAGCTTCGATTTCCAACCGGTTTATCAGCATCACGATCTGCTGATCGAGCTCGGCCGCGTTGAGATGGCCATGGAACATCTGGAAGGACGCACCGAACACGAACGGCAAAGCTTGCGTCCGCGCCTGCTGTCGCGCATGAGCCGACTGCGGGACGAATTGCAGCACATGGCGGTCTGACGCTGGCCCGGCAAACGCGTGCCGGGCATAAGTTCAAAGTCAGATGGACGGCTAAACGCCATATGCCTTTCGCGAAGCAAGACGCGACGACCTTCGACAGGTCGCCACTCCGGCACTCGCATTGCGCGGTGCCCACCTATTGACGAATGACGCCCGGGTGCCCCGTCTCTGACGGGTCGCACTCGGGCGTTTCCTTGCGCGCGGCCGGCACTCAGTCGTGCAGCATGCCCTGCACGATCTCGGTGAGGTTGCGTGACAGACCCGGCTGTGCAGCCAGCGTGCCGATGGCCGTGCGTGCCGCCGCGCGCCGCGTCGGCTCCAGGCGCTGCCAGCCGTTGAATGCCGTGGCGAGCCGCGCAGCGACCTGCGGGTTGAGCGCGTCCAGCTGGACGAGGCGCTCGGCCAGCAGGCGGTAACCGCTGCCATCCGGTCGGTGGAAGCCATCCGGGTTGTTGCGCGCCCAGGCGCCGAACAGCGCATTGACGCGGTTCGGGTTCTTCAGGGTGAATGCGGCATCCGCCTCAAGCTCGCGCACGCGTTCGACCACCACCTCGGCGGGCAGCTGCGCCTGTATCGAAAACCACTTGTCCATGGCGAGCGGATTGTCGGCGTAGCGCTCGCGGAAATGCAGCAAGGCGGCGCGCGTTTGTGGCGCGTTGCCACGCGCCAGCACCACCAGTGCGGCGAGCCGGTCGGTCATGCTGGGCGCGCTGTCGTACTGCTGCGTGCCCAGGGCGTGGGCCGCCCACGGGTCGAGCAGCGCGAACAGCTCGAGCACCCGCCGCTTGAGCCGGCGCTGCGCCTGGCTGGCGGCATCGAGGGCGACCACGGCCGGCGTGGCCAGCGCCTGATGGCGGGCGTGCAGCGCCTCGCGCCCGATGCGCAGAGCGAGGCTTTCCTGGAGCTGCTGGCGCAACGCATGCACGTGCGACGGGTTCACCACCCGCTCGCGCTCGGCCAGTTCGATCTCGCCCGGTGGCGTCAGCAAGTCGGCCAGCAACGCGGCGTCCACCGAGCCCTCGGCGAACAGTGCGGACAGGGCCTCGCACCACGCATCCAGTGCGGCGGTGTCGTTGCCGTCGCGCAGGTTGTCGAAGGCGCGCGCGGCAAGCTGCTGCCCGGCCTCCCAGCGATTGAAGCCGTCGGCGTCGTGGCGCAGGAGCAGGGCCAGGTCAGCCGGTGCATAGTCGCATTCGAGGATGACCGGTGCCGAGAAGCCGCGCAGCAGCGACGGCACGGGCGCGGCATCCACTTGCTGGAAGACGAACGTCTGCTCCGCGCGGTCCAGTACCACCACGCGTTCGACGCCGCCCGACGTCGCGGCCGGTTCGCCTGCGAGGTGCAACGGAATCATGCGCCCGTCGCGACGGAACAGCGCCAGCTTCACCGGGATCGGCAGCGCCTGTTTGTGGGGCTGGTTGGGAGTGGGCGGCGTGTGTTGCGACAGCGTGAGCGCATAGGTGCGCTGCGTGGCGTCGTAATGGCCGCGCGCATGCAGGCGCGGCGTGCCGGCCTGCGCGTACCACGCCAGGTAGGGCATCAGATCGACGCCATTGGCGTCGCCCAGCGCGCGCAGGAAATCCTCCAGCGTGGCGGCGTGGCCGTCGTGGCGGGAAAAATACAGGTCCATGCCGCGCCGGAAACCATCGCGACCGAGGCTGCCCGCCACCATGCGCACCAGCTCCGAGCCCTTCTCGTAGACGGTGGCGGTGTAGAAATTGTTGATCTCGCTGTACTGCGCGGGCCGCACGGGGTGCGCCAGCGGGCCGGCGTCCTCGGGGAACTGTGCGCGACGCAGCAGCGCCACGTCTTCGATGCGCTTGAGCGGCGCGGAGTTCATGTCGGCGGAGAACTGCTGCTCGCGAAACACCGTGAGGCCTTCCTTCAGCGACAGCTGGAACCAGTCGCGACAGGTGACGCGGTTGCCGCTCCAGTTGTGGAAGTACTCGTGCGCGACCACGGCTTCCACGGCGCGGTATTCGTCGTCGGTGCTCGAATCCGGGTCGGCCAGCAGGTACTTCGCGTTGAAGATGTTGAGGCCCTTGTTCTCCATCGCACCCATGTTGAAGTCGTGCGTCGCGACCACGTGGAACACGTCGAGGTCGTACTCGCGGCCATAGGACTGCTCGTCCCAGCGCATCGACCGTTCCAGCGCGTCCATCGCGTAGTCGCAGCGGCCGATCGCATCGGGCTCGGCCCAGATCACCAGCTTCACGGCGCGCCCTCTGGCGGTGACGTAGTCGCGCGCGATCTGCTGCAGGCGGCCCGCGACCAGCGCGAACAAATAACTCGGCTTGGGATGCGGATCGACGAAGCGCGCCCAGTGGCGCCCGTCCTCGAGCTCGCCGTGGCCATCCGGATTGCCACCGGCAAGCAGCACGGGAAAACGCGCGCGATCCGCGCGCAGCGTGACCGTGTAACTGGCCAGCACGTCCGGCCGGTCCGGGAAGAAGGTGATGTGGCGGAAGCCCTCGGCCTCGCACTGGGTCAGCAGGAAGCCGCCCTCGCGCGTGCCCGACAGGTACAGGCCCTCGAGCGCCGTATTGGCCGCCGGCCGCACCCGCACCCGCGTCTCGAGCAGGCTGCCGTCGCGCGCGCCTTCGACCTCCAGCACGCCGTTTTCGTAGCGCCACTGGCCCTCCGGCAGCGCCTGGCCGTCAAGCGCGATCGACAACAGTTCCAGCCCTTCACCGTCCAGTCGCAGCGGTTCTTGCAGGGTCGCATCGCGCTGCAGGTGCAGGCGCGAGCTGACCACGGTGTCGTCGATGCCGAGGTCGAAGCTCAGATTCACCTGCGAGACCCGCCAGGCGGGGGCGCGGTAATCGCTGAGGCGGATCAGGACAGGCGCGGCGTCGTTGCGAGTATTCATCGGGACAGCTGGGGCGGAAGGGATCAGTCAGGCTAACATGCGGCCCTTTCCGGGCAGGACAAGTCGATGTCGGAATTCCTTGCGGAGCGTGGGCACCTGGGCCAGCACGAGCTGGCCGTGCTGGCCGATCCGACGCGCGGCCGCCGCGTGCGCATCGCCCGCCGCGGCGCCACCCTGCTCAACTTCGAGCTGCCATGTGCCGACGGCGTGCGCGACCTGGCCGACGGCTACCGCGACGCGGGCGAGCTCGACGCCCGGCCCAGTTCCCGCTTCGCCGTGATGGTGCCGTTCGCCAACCGCATCGACGCGGCGCGCTACCGTTTCGATGGCACGGCGCATGACCTGCAGCCGGGCGTAGAGGGCGCGCAGCGCGCGGCGCGCCATGGCTTCGTGCGTGGCGTGGACTTCGATCTCGTCGCGCTGTCCGCTGATGCGCAGTCGGCGCGCGTCACCTTCGCCACGCAGTCGATTCGGCCCGGCGTGCACGCCGGCTACCCGTTTGCGATCGACCTGTCGGTGACCTATACGCTCGACGCCGCGGGCCTTGCGCTGGAAGTCACGATGCGCAACGCGGGCGAGCACGCGGCGCCGTGCTTCTTCGGCTGGCATCCGTATTTCCGCCTCGGCGAGTCGCCCATCGACAGCTGGGAGCTGCAGATTCCGGCGGGCACGCTCGTGCGCACCGATGCGGAGTTCATTCCGCTCGCGGGTAACGCCGCGCGCATCGCCATGGAGCGCGAGCCCGCGCTCGATTTCCGGCAGCGGCAACCGATCGGCGCACGGGAGTTGAACCATGCGTTTGCCGACCTGCGCCTGGACGCCGACGGCAGGGCGCGCACGCGCCTGCGCGATCCGGCCAGTGGCTTGTCCATCGCGGTATGGCAGACAAGTGGCGTCATGCTCGCCTTCACCGCGGACACGGTGACGCGCGACGTGCGCCGTTCGGTGGCACTGGAGCCGATGGAAAGCTGGGCCGATGCCTTCAACCGGCCCGATTGCGCCGCGGCCATCCGGCTCGAACCAGGCGCCGAGCGGCGCTTCCTTTGCGGTGTGGAGATCGAAAGCCCATGAATCCTTCGTTGAACCCTGCGGCGCTGCCCACCTTCGCGCAGATCCAGGAAGCCGCCGCGCGCATCGCGCCGTATGCGGTGCTGACGCCGGTGTTGCGCAGCGCCGTGTTGAACGCGCTGGTGGGCGCGGATCTTCATTTCAAGTGCGAGAACCTTCAGCGCGGTGGTGCTTTCAAGTTCCGCGGCGCCTGCAATGCGGTGTGGTCGATGGATGACGGGCAGGCCGCCGGCGGCGTGGTCACGCATTCGTCCGGCAATCATGGCAATGCGCTGGCGCTGGCGGCCGCTACGCGTGGGATTCCCGCGCACGTCATCGTGCCCGACGGCGCCGTGCGTACCAAGGTCGAGGCGATCGAGCGCGCTGGCGCCATCCTGCATCGCTGCGCGCCCACGCAGGCCGCGCGCGAAGCGAAGGCCGACGAAGTGCGCCTGGCTACCGGCGCCGAGCTGGTGCATCCGTTTGCCGACACGCGCGTGATGGCCGGGCAGGGCACGGCCGTACTTGAACTGCTGCAGCAGACCGGTGGCGTGGACGCCATCATCACCCCGGTCGGTGGCGGCGGCCTGATGGCAGGCAGCGCCATCGCCGCGCACGGCGTGGCACCGCACATCGCCGTGCATGGTGCCGAGCCGGTGGGCGCCGACGACGCCGCCCGTTCGCTGGCGGCAGGCCGGCGGGTGGGGCCCTTCGTGCCCGACACGATCTGCGACGGCCTGCGCACGCTCATCGGCGAAACCAATTTCGACGCGCTGCGCATGCATCGGGTGGAAGTCACCACGGTCAGCGACGCCGAAGTCATCGCGGCGATGAAGCTGCTGTGGAACGAGCTAAAGCTGGTGGTGGAAACCTCGAGCGCCACGGTGCTGGCGGCGGTGCTCAAGCGTCCGGAGCGCTTTGCCGGACAGCGCGTGGGCCTGGTGCTCACGGGCGGCAATGTCGACCTCGACGCCTTGCCGTGGTGAGCGCCTGCGCAAGGTATTGACCGCGGCGCGCTGCGCCGGCCGGACCCTCGCGCGCCCGTTCCCGGGGATCGCGAGGGCCAGCCGCTGGCTCAGGCTTTCTTGACGAAGCAGGTCTTCAGCACCAGGGTCGAGCGGCCGTCGCGGCACTCGATCTCCTCGGGATTGTCGTGGTCCACGCGGATATTCCTGAACACCGCTCCGCGCTTGAGCGTCTGCGACGAGCCCTTCACCTTGAGGTCCTTGATGACCAGCACCGAGTCGCCATCGGCGAGTACCGTGCCATTGCTGTCTTTTACGTCCATGGGGGAATGCCTGGCGTTGCGGGGACGCTAGTGTAAGCCGCTGCTCAGCCGCGCCGGAGGCGCAGGCCGCTCACCGCGACCAGTCCCAGCAGCACGAACGCGATGCCCAGCCCCTCCATCGCGCTGGGCCGCTCGTGCAGGATCGCCCACGCCAGCAACACACTGACGATGGGCACGCCGAGGCTGGCGAGGCTAGCCACCGCCGTCGGCAGTCGCTGCAGCACGACCAGCCACAGGCCCCAGGCCACGCTCGACGCCATCACCACGCTGTAGGCGAGGCCGCCGATGAAGTCCAGGCTCCAGTCGATCGAGCGCTGCGGCACGCACCAGGCAATCGCCACCAGCGCCATCGCGCCGAACAGCATCTGCCACGCCGTGAGGTTCAGTGGCGAGGGCGCGTGGCGCAGGAACACCTGCTTGCTCAGCACCGTGCCCATGGCCCACGCCGCGCCGGCGCCCACGGCAAGCAGCGTGCTCTGGGTATTTCCCATGCCGCGCCAGGGTTCGATGATGCACGCGAGTCCGACCGCGGCCAGGCCCAGGCCGAGCCAGCGGCGCCGCGTGAGTCGCTCGTGCAGGATCAGCCACGCCAGCAACACGGCCCAGAACGGCATGGTGTAGGCCAGCAGTGCGATGTGTCCGGCGCCGCCGCTGACCAGCGCCCACTGCCCCAGGCCCTGGAATGCCGTGGTCTGGCACAGGCCGACCAGCACGGTGGGCAGCAGCGGCGGTGGACGCAGCGGTTGGCGCGTGACCAGCAGCGCGCCGAACAGCACGAGTGCGCCGAGCACGTAGCGCAGGGCGGCGAAGTCGAACGGGCCGGCGTGTTGCAGCACCTGCTTCATCACGACCCAGCTGTAGGCCCAGATGAGGATGGTGGCGAGCAGCGCCAGTACGGCGCCGCGCTGGGGATGTGGCGTAGTGGGCATGGTGGTCGGGTGACGGCGGGAGCCGCCAGTCTAGCCGCGCGCCAACGGCGGCGCCGGGCGGCACAATGGGGGCCCGACCTCGCGAAGCCGGCCCATGACCCTCGCTGACCGCCGTACCCGTTGCCCGTGGGGCAACAGTCCCGACATGCACGACTACCACGACACCGAGTGGGGCACGCCGCTGCATGACGATCGCGCGCTGTTCGAGTTCCTGTGCCTGGAGGGCGCGCAGGCGGGCCTGTCGTGGCGCACGGTGCTGCTCAAGCGGGACCACTATCGACGCGCCTTCCACCAGTTCGACATCGCAAAGGTGGCGGCCATGAAAGACCGCGAGCTGGAAAAGCTGCTGCTCGACCCGGGCATCATCCGCAACCGGCTCAAGGTGTATGCGGCGCGTGACAACGCCGTGGCTGCACTGGAGGCCATCGCGGAGTTCGGCAGCCTCGATCGCTACCTGTGGTCGTTCGTCGACGGCAAGCCGATCCGCAACCGCTGGACCGGCCAGGGCGACGTGCCCGCCAGCACGCCGCTGTCAGATCGCATGAGCAAGGAACTGAAGAAGCGCGGCTTCCGCTTCGTCGGCACCACGATCTGCTACGCCTTCATGCAGGCCACCGGCATGGTCAACGACCATGTAGTGAGCTGCTTCCGGCACAAGCAGGTCTAGTCAGCGCCGGCGCGAACCGCGCAGGCTGTCGAGCGAGAAGCTGGCGATTTCCCCGCCGCCGGCCATGCGTCGCGACTGGCCCGGCGGCGGACCCCAGGCATGCGCAGTCACCACTTCCCAGGTGGCGGGAATGCGCCCGTCGATGCGCATCGCCTCGTACGCGGCGAGCATGCGCTGGTAGTGGCGCTTGCCGAGCAGGTGGCGCTCGCGTTCGCGATCGGCGTTGGTGGCGCCCAGGCCCTGCAGTTCCTTCAGCAGCAGGCGCGGCTCGCTATAGGTGAGCGTGTAGCGGTCGACGTCGAGCACCGGATCGCGCAGCCCCGCGCTGATCATCGCGTCGCCGAGGTCGTGCATGTCGAGGAAGCGGCTCACGTGCGGCTGCTGGTCGGCTTGCGCCCAGGCGGCGCGCAGTTCCTTCAGCGTGTCGGGCCCGAAGGTGGAGAACACCAGCAGGCCGCCGGGCTTGAGCACGCGCACGCATTCGCCGAACAGCGCGGGCAGGTCGTCGACCCACTGGAAGCACAGGTTGGAATGCAGCACGTCCACGCTGTGGTCGGGCAGCGGCAGCGCGGTGGCTTCCGCGCAAACGCGCTGGAACGGCTTCAGCCAGCCGATGTGTTTCTTCGCGGCGCGCAGCATCGGCAGCGCCAGGTCCATCGCGATCACCTGCGCCTTGGGATAGCGCTTGCGCAGCAGCGTGGTGCCGCGACCGGTGCCGGCGCCGACGTCGATCACGCGTTCGGGCGTTTCCAGGTAGAAGCCGAGTCGATCGAGCAGCAACGTCTGCACTTCACGCTGCAGGGCGTCGTGTTGCTCGTACGTGCTGGCGGCGCGGCCAAAGTTGCGGCGCACCTGGCGCCGGTCGAAATGCGATTCGCTCATCGAAACGTTTCCAGCAGCGGCGCCAGCGCGCCGGCTACGTCGTCGGCATAGCCGAAGAAGGGGGCGTGTCCGGCGTGCGCGATCTCGACATAGTCGCCATGCCCGTGTTCGGCGGACCACGCCATCGCCGGCGGCGGTACCAGCCGGTCGCGGTGGCCGGCGATCCAGGTGTTGGGCACGCTGAGCGAGGCCAGTGCGGCGCGGCGGTCGGTGCTCTCCAGGATGCGGATGCCTTCCTGCAGCACGCGCATGTCCGGTTCGCCGCGCGTGAATACCAGGCTGCGCAGGTGGCGCAGTTCGGCGCGCGGATCGGGGCTGCCCATGGCTTCCAGCGCCATGAAGCGCTCCAGCGTGGCGTGGTAGTCGGTTTCCAGGTCGTCGGCGAGCTGGCGCACCAGCCGGGCGTCGCTGCCGTGCGGCCAGTCCGCATCACGCGAAAACTTGGGCGTGCCGCTGATGACGCCCAGGCCGCGCACGTGCTGCGGATGTTCCAGCGCGCCGGTGAGCGCGATCAGGCCGCCCAGCGACCAGCCGATCCACACCGCCGGCGGCGTGCGCTCGGCAATCGCCCGCGCGCAGGCTGAAGGCTCCAGCGGCAGCGTGCTGTCGCGCGAATAGCCGTGGCCCGGAAGATCCACCACATGCATCGCGCAGCGATCGGCCAGCGCTTCGACCAGCGGTTCCATCATACCCCCGTGCATGGCCCAGCCGTGCAGGATGACGACGGGGATCGAGCCGCGACCGTGCGTTTCGATATGGAGACTCACAGGTCCTTCTCCCCGCCGGGGAGAAGGTGCCCCGAAGGGGCGGATGAGGGGTGGGTGCTCGCGGGAGCGTTGAACGAAGCGCGCGCTGAAGACAGGTCGGCGCTAGAGCCGCCCCTTACCCCAACCCTCTCCTCGCTCTTCAGAGCCGAGGCCATCCATGGCCTCTCCCCGCGTGCCCCGCCGGGGAGAGGGAGCAACGACGCGGGCGCCAGGCTCTTGTCCACCGCGCCGCGCTCGTCGAACACGAAGCAGTCGCCGCGCCAGTGCGCGCCGTCGGTCTCTTCGAAATACTTCAGGATGCCGCCTTCCAGCTGGAATACGTTGTCGATGCCGAGGTCCTGCATGTGCAGCGCCGCCTTCTCGCAGCGGATGCCGCCGGTGCAGTACGACACCACGGTCTTGTTCTCGAAGCGCGCGCGGTCGGCGGCAATCGCATCGGGAAATTCGGTGAAACTGCCCAGGCGGTAGTCGACGGCATCGTGGAACAGGCCCACGTCGGTTTCGTAATCGTTGCGCGTATCCAGCAACACCACTTCGCGGCCCTGGTCGTCATGACCCTGGGCCAGCCAGCGCTGCAAGGTGCGTGGCGCGACCGCTGGCGCGCGCGCGCCTTCCGGGCGGATCGCCGGCATGCGCATGGTGATGATCTCTTTCTTCAGGCGCACGCGCATGCGGCCGAACGGCACGCTGGCGGAGACGGAGACCTTCGGCTCCAGGCCGACGAATCGCGGGTCGAGGCGCAGCCAGTCCATGAAGGCCTCGATCGGTTCGGATGGCCCGGCCAGGAACAGGTTGATGCCCTCGGGCGCGAGCAGGATGGTGCCCTTGAGATCAAGCGCCAGGCAGCGTTCGAGCACGCGCTCGCGCAGCGCGGGCAGGTCGTCCAGGCTGACGAAGCGATAGGCGGAGAGATTGATGATGGACATGGCGGGAGGGGTACGGCGAGGCCGCCATTATACGGGGGCCCCGGCCGGGCCCCCCGCGGGCAGGCGCGCGAGCGCTTCCAGCAGGCGATCCACGTCGGCTTCCTCGTGCAGCGCCGACAGCGTGATGCGCAGTCGCGCCTTGCCTTGCGGCACCGTGGGCGGGCGGATCGGGGTGAGCAGGAAACCCTGCCGTTCCAGCGCTTCGGCGGCGTCCAGCGCCGCTTGCGCGTCGCCCAGCAGCAGGGGCTGGATGGCGGTGGGCGAGGGCATCAGCGGCAGGCCAAGCTGCGCGGCGCCCTCGCGGAAGCGGGCGACCAGTGCGTCGAGCTTGTCGCGGCGCCAGCCCTCCGACTGGGCCAGCCGTGTGGCGGCCAGCGTCGCGGCGGCCAGCGCGGGCGGCATGGCGGTCGTGTAGATATAGGTGCGCGCCGACTGCACGAGCCCGTCGATCAGGGCGGCCGGACCGGCCACGAAAGCGCCGCTGCAGCCGAGCGCCTTGCCCAGCGTGGCCATCAGCACCGGCACCTCGTCCTGCCCCAGGCCCGCCTGGGCGACGCTGCCTTCGCCGCGCTGGCCCAGCACCCCGAGCCCATGCGCGTCGTCGACCATGAAGGTGGCGCCGGCGCGTCGGCACAGCGCGGCCAGCTCCGAGAGCGGCGCGATGTCGCCATCCATGCTGAATACGCCATCGGTAGCGAGCAGGGCGGCGGCATCGGGGCGGCTGTCGAGTTGCCGCGCGGCGGCAGCCACGTCGGCGTGCGGATAGCGCTTCAGTTCGGCGCCGGCCAGTTGGGCGCCATCGAGCAGGCAGGCGTGGTTGAGCTTGTCCTGCACGCACAGGTCGTCGCGCTGCAACAGAGCCTGCATCACGCCCAGGTTGGCCATGTAGCCAGTGGAAAACAGCAGCGCGCGTTCACGGCCCGTCCACTCGGCCAGCTCTTCTTCCAGCGCGGCATGCGCGCTGCGGTGGCCGCAGATCAGATGCGCCGAGCCGCTGCCCACGCCGTCGGCATCGGCGGCGCGCTTGAGCGCCGCGACCAGTCCGGGGTGTTGGGCCAGGCCGAGATAGTCGTTGCTGCAGAACGCCAGCAGGCGACGGCCATCGCGCTCCACCCAGGCACCGCTGACGCGGTCGACCGTGCGCAGGCGTCGCCGCAAACCGGCCTGCGCGCGTTCGGCGCTGTGTCGCGCGAGGCGGTCGGTGAGCGAAGGGCGTGTCATGGCGCCGCTCAGGCGGCGGCGCTGCAACCGCAGCCGCTGCCGCAACCGGCCGTGTCGGCTTCCATGATGTCGGCGTGCACGGTGCCGGCTTCTTCGATGACTTCCAGCGGATGCAGGTCGAGCCGCGCGAACAGCCGGCGGTCGTGCTCGACGTCCGGATTGCCGGTGGTCAGCAGCTTCTCGCCGTAGAAGATGGAGTTGGCGCCGGCGAAGAAGCACAGGGCCTGTACCGCATCATCCATCTGCTGGCGCCCGGCGGAGAGGCGCACCATCGATGCCGGCATCAGCAGGCGTGCCACCGCGATGGTGCGCACGAATTCGAACGGATCCAGCGCCTGCACGCCATTGAGCGGCGTGCCTTCCACCTGCACCAGCTGGTTGATCGGCACCGACTCGGGATGTTCGGGCAGGGTGGCCAGCGTCTGCAGCAGGCCGGCGCGCTGGTCGCGGCTCTCACCCATGCCGACGATGCCGCCGCAGCAGGTCTTGAGGCCCGCTTCGCGCACATGGCCCAGCGTGTCCAGGCGATCCTGGTACTGCCGGGTATGGATGATCTCGCCGTAGAACTCCGGCGCGGTGTCCAGGTTGTGGTTGTAGTAGTCGAGGCCGGCCTGCTTCAGCGTGGCGGCCTGCTCGCCGCTGAGCATGCCCAGCGTCGCACAGGTTTCCAGGCCCAGGCCCTTCACTGCGCTCACGATCTCGGCCACCTTGGCCACGTCGCGGTCTTTCGGGCTGCGCCAGGCGGCGCCCATGCAGAAGCGGCTGGCACCGGCGTTCTTGGCGGCCTGCGCGCGGGCCACCACCGCCTCCACGCTCATCAGCTTCTGCGCCTGCACGCCGGTGTCGTAGCGCGCCGCCTGCGGGCAATAGGCGCAATCCTCGGGGCAACCGCCGGTCTTGATCGACAGCAGGGTGGACACCTGCACCGCGTTCGGGTCGTGATGTTCGCGATGCACCGAGTGCGCGCGATGCAGCAGCTCGTTGAACGGCAGGGCAAACAGCGCGGCGACCTCGTCGCGGGTCCAGTCGTGGCGGATGGGCTGGGACATGGCAATGGCTACGTAAGGCAGGGAAGCCCGACAGTGTGGCAGGGCGTTTTTTCATGTCAACTTTCTGCGACGCCCCATGGTTGACGATGCGCGAACGTATGGCGGGCGCTACCATCCGGCCATCCATCTTTCGGGAGACTCCGGCATGAGTGCAGGACAGGGAAGCTCGGGCAATGTGCTCGCCGCCATCTGCAGTTTCTTCATCCCGGGCCTTGGCCAGCTGGTGCAGGGTCGTTTCTGGATCGCGCTGGTGATGTTCGTCCTGGCCGGCATCCTGTGGATCGTCTGGCTCGGCTGGATCATCCATCTGTGGTCGATCCTCGACGCCGCGCTGTTCAAGCCCAAGACCTGAAGCGAGACCCCTGCGCATGGAAGCGCTCGGCTGGTGGCGCAAGGCGACGGACGCCGTGCAGGGTTTCGTGCTGCCCCTGCGCTGCCTGCTTTGCGGCGGACCCGGCACCGACGGCATCGACCTGTGCCGCGCCTGCGCCGCCGAAGTGCCGCGCAACCGCAGTTGCTGCGCCCGCTGCGCCCTGCCGCTGGCGGCGCCGGCCGCGCTGTGCGGCCAGTGCCAGCGCCGGCCGCCACCGTGGGACGCGGCCTGCGTGCCGTTCCGCTACGCCTGGCCGCTGGACCGGCTGGAGTCGCGCTTCAAGTTCGGCGCCGATCTCGCCGCGGGACGCGTGCTGTCGGCGCTCTGGTTGCGCGAGATGCCGGATGTCGCGCGTCCGCAGCTGATCCTGCCGGTGCCCCTGCATCGCTCGCGCCTGCGCCAGCGTGGCTACAACCAGGCACGCGAACTGGCGCGACCGCTGGCTGGCGCGCTGGCGCTGCCGCTGCGCCATGACCTGCTGGAGCGAACACGCCCGACCCACGCGCAGACCGAACTGGATGCGATCGCGCGGCGCCGCAACGTGCGCGCGGCCTTTGTCGCCAGGGCGGATGTCACCTGGCCAGCCCATGTGGCGCTGTTCGACGACGTGATGACCACCGGCGCGACCCTGGCCGAATGCGCGCGTGCACTCAGGCAGGCCGGCGTGCAGCGGGTGGACGTGTGGGCGCTGGCACGCGCACCTTTCCTGCGGGGATAGCGCGCAAGGGCCGGCGCCGCGCCGCGCGGTGCCACGCTTCGGCTAGGATGCGATGCCAATCCCTCATGGAGTCTGGCCCGTGGCGCTGCGTCCCCTTCTTCCGGCGATGTTCCTGCTCGCACTCCTTCCAGTGGCGCCATCGCACGCCGCGGACGCCAAGCCCGCCACTGACAAGGACTTCGTCAGCTATGCCCAGCCGGTGATCGCGCTGACCCACGCCGAGGTGGTCGACGGTACCGGCAAGACCGCGGCCCACGACCAGACCCTGGTGATCGACCACGGCCGCATCGTGGCGCTGGGCAAGTCGAGCCGCGTGAAGACGCCGGACGGCGCCACCGTCATCGACGCGCATGGCAAGACGTTGCTGCCGGGCTTCGTGATGATGCACGAGCACATGTTCTATCCGGCGGGCGACGCCGCCTACAACGAAATGACCTTCAGCTTCCCGCGCCTGTACCTCGCCGGCGGCGTCACCACCATGCGCACCGCCGGCACGATGATGCCGTACGCCGACCTCAACCTGCGCGACGCCATCGCCCGCGGCGAGCTGGTCGGCCCGGACATGGACGTCACCGGCCCGTATCTCAACGGCCCCGGGCTGCCGATTCCCGGCGTGCACGTGCTGAGCGGCGTGGACGACGCCGAGCGCACCGTCAACTACTGGGCGGACGAAGGCGTGACCTCGTACAAGGGCTACATGCAGATCACGCGCGCGGAGCTGCAGCGTGCCATCGAGGTGGCGCACCAGCGCGGCCACAAGGTGACGGCGCACCTGTGCTCGGTGACCTATCGCGAAGCGGTCGGGATGGGCATCGACAACCTGGAACATGGCTTCTTCGTTGCCTCGGACTTCGTCAAGGACAAGAAGCCCGACACCTGTCCCGCCGGCGCCGACGTGCAGAAGTCGCTGGCCGAGCTCGACACCTCATCGCCGGAGGCCAAGGCACTGATCCGGCTGCTGGTGGACCACCACGTGGCGCTCACCTCCACGCTCACCGTGTTCGAGACCTTCGCGGCGGGCCGACCCAAGGCGCCGCAGGGCGCGCTCGACCTGATGATTCCCGAGGTGCGCGCGCAATACGAAAACCAGTGGGCGAAGATCCAGGGCAACAAGAGCGTGTGGGTCACCCTGTATCCCAAGCTCGCGAAACTGGAGAAGCAGTTCGTGGATGCCGGCGGCACGCTGATGGCGGGCACCGACCCGACCGGTTACGGCGGCGTCGTGCCGGGCTACTCGTCCAAGCGCGAAGTGGAACTGCTGGTCGAGTCGGGCTTCACCTTCGAGCAGGCGGTGCGCGTCGCCACCTACAACGGTGCGCACTACATGGGCCGCGATGCGGACGTCGGCACGCTGGCCGTGGGCAAGCGCGCCGATATCGTGGTCATCGACGGCGACCCGCGCAAGGACAGCACGGCCATCGAACACATGCCGCTCGTCTTCAAGAACGGCGTGGGCTACGACACGCAGGCGATCCTGGGCGCCATGGGCAATACGGTGGGCCTGCACTGAGCGGGCTCAGGCCAGCGGGAACGGCGCGCCGACGTCGGTCGGCGCGCAGCCCGCGATGACAGGGAACGCGCGCGTCAGCGCTTGAATTCGTTCTTGTCCACCACGCCGCCCTTCATCACGAAGGCGACATGCTCCATCTGGCTGATGTCCTTGATCGGGTCGCCGCTCACCGCGACCAGGTCCGCGTAGTAGCCCGGCGCCACCGCGCCCACCTTGTCCTTCATGCCGAGCAGGTCCGCGGAATTCACCGTGGCCGCCTGGATGGACTGCATTGGCGTCATGCCCCACTTGGTCATCAGCGCGAACTGCTTGCCATTCCAGCCGTGCGGGTAGACGCCGGCATCGGTGCCGAAGGCAAGCTTCTCGCCCGCCTTCACCGCGTGCTGGAAGTTCTCGCGCTGGGTGCGGCCGACCAGCCTTTCCTTCTCGAGCGTGCTGGCCGGGAAGCCCTTCTTCGAGTATTCGCTGAGGATGTAGTCGTCGTTGTAGACGTCGAAATCGAGATAGGTGCCGTGCTGCTTGGCGAGCTTCAGGCCTTCCTCGTCGATCATGCTGCTGTGCTCGATCGAGTCCACGCCGGCGCGGATGGCCATCTTGATCGCTTCGGCGCCATGCGCGTGCGCCGCCACCTTCTTGCCCCAGCGGTGCGACTCGTTGACGATCGCATTCATCTCTTCCTGCGAGTACTGCGGCGCGCCGACCGAGGCCTCGGCGCTGAGCACGCCGGCGCTGGCCATGAACTTGATCACGTCGGCGCCGTTCTTGACGTTCTCGCGCACGCGGTGGCGAATCGCATCCACGCCGTCGGCCACGCCTTCCACGTCATGGAACTCGATCCATGGCGAGAAGCCCGTGGTGCCGTCGGCATGGCCGCCGGTGGCGCCCAGCGGCGGGCCCGACACCAGCATGCGCGGACCGGGGATGTCGCCACGATTGATCGCATTGCGCAGCGCCACGTCGACATAGTCGCCGGCACCGAGGTTGCGCACCGTGGTGAAGCCCGCGTCGAGTGTGCGCTTGGCGTAGGTGGGGGAAAGAATGGCCGAGTCGATCGAACTGCGCTTGAGGATGGCCTCGTAGTAGTCGCCCTTGACCTCGCCCGGATCGCCGGTCAGGTGCACGTGGCAGTCGATCAGGCCCGGCATCAGCGTGGCGCCGCCAAGGTCGATCACGCTGGCGCCCGCCGGCACCTGGCCGTCATAGCGCACTTCGGTGATGCGTTCACCCTCGATCACCACCAGCGGGTTGTCGCGCACCGTGCCGGTCTGCACGTCCACCAGGTGGGCGGCGCGAACGATGACCCGCGACGGCGCCGGCGCATCGTCGGCGTGCGCAACGGCGGTGGTTCCAAGAATCAGGGCGACGGCGGCAAACAGGGGTGACAGGCGCATGGGAAGACTTCTCCGTGGGCGATGGGCAAGGTGGCTGCACGGGCGGACAGCCAGACAATGCGCATTGCGCCACGGTCCTGCGATATCCCCCACCGTCACCTTACCGCGAATGGCGGGCCGGACAACCACGTCTTTGGTCACGGTGACGGGCCGCAGGCTGCCCGGCACGCGAATGCTAAAGTAAGGCTTTCCACCGCGACGACTTCAGCATGAGCAGCCCCGCCTTCTATCCCATCGGCACACCCGGACAGCCCTGGGGCGCGGCGGAACTGGCTGCCTGGCGGGCGCAGCGGGTCAGGCAGCGGAGTTATGCGGATGACGTCCTTGGCGTCATCGAGCCATGGCGCGCGTCGTTTGACGTGGTCGAGTACGGCGCGCTGGATTACGGCCCGGAACACTATCCCTTGGTGGCCATCCGCAGCCGCGACTGGCGCGAGGAGTTGCCGGTCCTGCTGGTGACCGGTGGTGTGCATGGCTACGAAACCAGTGGCGTGCATGGCGCGCTTCAGTTCGTCCGGCAGCATGGCCGCGACTATGATGGCCGGGCCAACTTGCTGGTGGTGCCCTGCGTCAGTCCATGGGCCTACGAGCGGATCAATCGCTGGAACCCCGACGCGCTCGATCCCAATCGCAATTTCCGCGAGGACAGTCCGGCAGGCGAATCCGCCGCGCTGGTGAAGCTGTTGGCGCCGTTGCGCGATCAGGTACTCATGCACATTGACCTGCACGAGACCACCGATTCGGACGAGTCGGAGTTCCGGCCGGCCCTGGCTGCCCGCGACGGCAAGGACTTCGAGCCCGGCGAGATTCCCGACGGCTTCTATCTGGTCGACGATATCGAACGTCCCCAGCCTGCGTTCCAGCAGGCGGTGATCGAGGCGGTGGCGAAGGTGACCCATATCGCCATGGCCGACGCGCGCGGCGAGATCATCGGCTCGCCACTGCTGGTACCGGGCGTGATCAAGTTTCCCGTGAAGCAGTGGAGCCTGTGCGCGGGCATTACCAACGCACGCTACGCGACCACGACCGAGGTCTATCCCGACAGCCCGCGCGCCACGCCGCAGCAGTGCAACGATGCCCAGGTGGCCGCGGTGCGCGCGGCGATCGACTACGCGCTGGCGCACCTCGATGGCGATCCGGACTGACTTTGCGAAGCCGACTGGAGCCAGGCCGCGGCGCGACCTGGTTCCAGCCTGCGCTGGCCTGCTCAGTAAGGCGGATTGACGACCACGTACGAGACCTGGCTGCCCGAATACTGGGGCTGGTACCAGGTCGATCCGCACTGCGAGTAGGTGACGCCGTTCTGCACGATGGTCTGGCAACTCGGCGGCACGGTGTTGACGACCGAGCCGATCACGGCTGCGGTCACCGCCACGGTCGCCGTGACGGCGGCGGCGGTGGCGATGGGATGGTTGTTCCAGCCGTTGTTGTCCCAGCCGTTGTCGACGTCGACATGCACGTCGCGATTCACGTTGACGTTCTGGTTGACGTTGACGTTCCTGTTTGAGTTGACGTTGCGGTTACTGTTGCTGTTGACGTTGGCACTGCGATTGCCGCTCATCTCGCGGTTGCCACCACCACCACCGCCGTTGATGCTGGATCGCGAGCCGGCGCGCGCCTGGCCACCCCCGCCGCCGCCGCGAACGGCTTCGGCCATGGGAGCCGCGACCAGGCAGGCGGCCAGCAGCGTGACAGTGCACCACAGGCGGGAGCGGGCGATGCCGTTCTGACGTTTCATGGCGATGCCTCCTTGGCCGGCGCGGCACGCTCACTGATCTTGATGGGATGGTCGTCCGCCTTGGGCGTAAAGCTGAAATCGCTGTCCGCCAGCGGGCTGGTGGTGTCCCAGGTGAGCGTGGCGACATACTCGGGCTGGGTCGGGTCGTCGAGGTTGGCGATCACGAGTTTTTGCGGAAGCAGCGTGTCCCGCGCAATCCATACCTGCCAGTCGACGCCGGACTGATGCATCAGCAGGTGGTCGCACTCGACCTTGTTGATGCGCGCAGGACCGATCACCGTGGCCGATTCGATCGCGGACAGCGGTGCCTTGTCGGTCCCCCAGTAGAACAGGTCGGCCAGCGGCATCTCCACGCCATATTTCTCCTGCGCGGTGGCGACGAGCTGGTGCACCGTGCCGGTGAGGGGCTTCTGTGCGTAGTAGTGCATGCGCGGCGCATAGATGGTGAACTTCGAGCCGTCGTAGTAGAAGCTGCGCTGCTTGCGATCGCTGTCGACGGCGGCAAAGAACTTGTCGGGCGCACGGATCTTGTAGGTCACGTTGCCGCCGTAGGTCACCTTCTGCCCGGTATCGAGCACTTCTTCCATCGTGGCATCGGCGCGGACGGTAAACGACTTCAGCGAACGCAATTTCTGCGCCATCAGGTCGATGGCATGCACGGCCGAGGGTTCCACCGCCGGCGTCGGCGCTTGCTGCGGGTGGCTTTGCGCTACGGGCTTGTGCGCCTCCTGCGCCATGACCGGCGCGACGCAGGCCATGGCCACCAGCAGGCCCACGGGCAATATCCATTGGCGAGACATGATGCAACCTCCTGCGACAGCGTTAGGTTGGGTTCCGTGGCATCCGCGCCAGAGGGGAAGGGCCGGTGTCGTGCGGGCGAACCTCAAGGAGCTGGCATGCAGCAACGGCTTCGTCGCCAGCGCTGGTGCAACGCCGGGACCACCGGCACCGCGGGTTGCCCGGGCTGCCCCTGCGTCAGGCGACAGCCGCATCGAGCCGCACTGACTCTAGCAACTCCCTTGCGCGTGCAATACGGAGGTTTTGCGGAGTTTGGTTGCCGTATTTCTACCTAGGCGCCGGCGTGCGGCAACGCCTGGTGACGCGTCCTGTTGCGATGCCACGGGCCGCCGGGCAAGCTAGTCCGTTTAACCAAGACGGAGTTGTCATGTCGAGCCACGAAACCATCCTCCAGATCATGCCCGCCAGCGGCTGGGTTGCCATTTACGACATGGACGGCGAGGAAACGCCCGAGGCCATCGTGTGCTTCGCGCTGGTGGAAGCCGTCGAGGACGGCGTCACCCGTCGCGATGTTCGCCCCATGTGCGCCGACGGGAAGCTGATCGATTTTGCCGACGACGCGGAAAACTTCCTGCGCGTGGAGCAGCTCGCCGACTTTGAGGAGCACGAAGAAGAAGACGAAGAAGAGGACGAAGAAGTCGAGGCGTAATCCCGCCACTTCCTGCTGGAGCCGGTGGCGGAACGCCGCCGGCGCCTGGCCGGCCTCACGCCTGCAAGCGCGCGCCGGGCAGGTTGCACACGACCCGTCGCGATTCCCAGAGTAAGCTTTCGGGGGCTTCGGGAACCGTGCGGGTGCCATGAGCCAGATCGGAACGCCGCCCTGCGACCATGGCGTCATCCTTCGCGGGGCGCCGGCAATGCCTTGTGCCGCCGCCGCGCGGCGCTGGACGCTGTTCGCGGCGATCCTCGGTTCCAGCCTGGCTTTCATTGACGGCACCGTAGTCAACGTCGCCCTGCCGGCCATGCAACGGGCGCTTGGCGCCACCGTCGCCGACGCGCAATGGATCATGGAGTCCTACGCGCTGTTCCTGGCATCGCTGTTGCTGGTGGGCGGCGTGCTTGGCGATCGCTACGGTCGCAAGCGCATCTTCATGACGGGCACGGCCCTGTTTACCCTGGCTTCGGTGTGCTGCGCGTTTTCCCCCGCCGTCGGGCCGCTCATTGCGGCGCGCGCGATCCAGGGCACCGGTGCGGCGCTGCTGGTGCCGGGCAGCCTGGCGCTGATCAGTGCCAACTTCTCGCAGGCGGAACGCGGCGCCGCCATCGGTACCTGGTCGGCGTTCAGCGGCATGACCGCGGCGATCGGACCGGTCATCGGCGGCTTCCTGGTCGACCACTACTCGTGGATGTGGGCCTTCCTGGTCAATGCGCCGATCGGTGTGTTCCTGCTGTTCGTCTGCGCGGCCAGGGTTCCGGAGAGCCACGGCACGATCAGCCGTGGTCCCGTCGATGTCGCGGGCGCGTGCCTGGCGACCGTGGGCCTGGCGGGCCTGGTGTTCGCGCTGATCGAGGCGCCTCGCCAAGGCTGGATGGCGACGCCCGTCTGGCTGGCTGCCGTCACCGGCGTGGCGGCGCTGCTGCTGTTTGTCGGCGTGGAGGCGCGCAGTGCCGCGCCGATGCTGCCGCTGGCGCTGTTCCGTTCACGCCAGTTCGCCGGCGCCAACATCCTGACCCTGCTGCTGTATGCGGCGCTGGGCGGCAGCCTGTTCTTTCTCCCGCTCAACCTGATCCAGGTGCAGGGCTATGGCGCAACCGCAGCGGGGGCGGCGCTGTTGCCGTTCATCGCCATCATGTTTGCGCTGTCGCGTTGGGCGGGCAGCCTGGTGGACCGCTTTGGCCCGAAGTTGCCGCTCGTGGTGGGGCCGGTGATTGCCGCGGCCGGATTTGCGCTGTTCGCGCTGCCGGCGATCGGTGGCAGCTACTGGCTCACCTTCTTTCCACCGGTGTGCCTGCTCGGGCTGGGCATGAGCGTGACCGTCGCACCGCTGACGACCACCGTGATGAACGCCGTCGGCGAAGATCGCGCCGGAACAGCGTCAGGCGTCAACAACGCGGTATCGCGCACCGCGGCGCTGCTCGCCATCGCACTGTTTGGCATCGTCCTCACGCTGGCATTCCATGCGCGCCTGGCCGAGGAGCTGGCGGCCGCGCAGGTCCCGCCCGCGCTGGTCGATGCGCTGGCGGCCCAACGCGACAAACTCGCCGGCATGGTGATTCCCGCCGGCTATCCGTCCGACCTCACGGCGGCACTGAAACATGCCGTCGGTGTGTCGTTCGTCGCGGGCTTCCGCCGGGTCATGCTGCTTGCCGCCGCGCTGGCGCTGTTGAGCGCCGGCAGCGCGGCCTTCTTCATCAGGGGCGGCATGCCGCTGCGCGCGGTGGCCAAGGCTCACCCGCGGAATGCACGCGGTCGGTAGTCACGCCGCCCGCCGGCAACATGTCGCAGCGACCGTGGCGTGCTATTGCCGCGCCTGCAGGCGCAGGCCGCGCGGTGTCAGCCAGCGCTCGACGCCTTCGAAGACCGCCTGCACCAGCAAGGCCAGCACGGCGGCGGGCACGGCGCCCTCGAGGATCAGGCCGATATCGTTGAGGCGGATGCCGGTGAGGATCGGTTGGCCATAGCCGCCCGCACCGATCAGCGCGGCCAGCGTGGCCGTGCCGACATTGATCACCGCCGCGGTCTTGATCCCGGCCAGGATCGATCGCGTGGCCATGGGCAATTCGACGCGACGCAGGCGAACGCCGGCGGGCAGGCCCAGCGCGGCGGCGGACTCCTGCAGTTCGATGGGAATGCCGACCAGCCCCACATGCGTGTTGCGCACGATCGGAAGCAGGCTGTACAGGAACAGCGCGGCGATGGCCGGCCAGGTGCCGATGCCGAACAGCGGAATCATGAAAACGAACATGGCCAGCGAAGGCACCGTCTGCAGGATGCCGGTGAGGCCGATGACGACCTGGCCCGCACGTTTCCATCGCGCGCACAGGATGCCCAGGGGAATGGCCAGCACCACGGCCAGGCCTAATGACAGGATGACCAGCTTCACGTGCTCGGCAGTGCGCTGCAGCAGGCGCTGGCCGAAGCCGCCGTCGCCGGCGTCCGCGGGCACGGACAGGAAACGCGCGGCGACGTCGCTTTCCTTCATGCCGCGCAGTTTCACATCGGCATTCATGCGCTGCATCGACGGCTCGTCGATGCGGCCGCCCAGCGCGCGCAAGGCGGCGACAAAGGCGGGTGCGGTCCGCTCCAGCTCGAGGCGGTAGAGGAAGACCGCCTCGTAGCGGGGAAAGTAGTGGCGATCGTCGTCGAGTGTGCGCAGGTGGTAGTAGGGGATTTCCGCGTCGGTGCTGTACAGGTCGATGGCATCGACGGCACCGCTGGCCACGGCCTGGTATGCGAGCGTGTGGTCCAGTCCGCGCACCTGCGTCGGCGCCAGCCCGTAGCGCTGGCGGATGCCGGGCCAGCCGTCCTCGCGCTGCATGAACTCGTTGGAGAAACCCAGGTGCAGTCCGGGATGCAGCGCCAGGTCGGAGATGCGGGCGATGCGCAGTCGCGCCGCCTCGTCCTCGCGCATGCCGATGGCGTAAGTGTTGTTGAAGCCCAGCGGCTCCGTGATGCCAAGGCCGAGCGGCCTCAGTTTCGCGCGAAGGTCGGCGACGTCGGCGTCGTAAGCGACACCTTTCAGCAGTTCGTGGGTGATCGTGCCGGTGTATTCGGGGTAAGCGTCGATGTCACCGTGTTGCAGCGCGCTCCACAGGATGCGCGTGCCGCCAAGCTCGCGCCGATGCATCGCGTCGATGCCCGCCGCGTGTGCGTCCAGCCTCGCCAGCTCGGCCAGGATCACCGACTCGGTGAACTGCTTGGAGCCGATGCGCACGGGCGCCGCCTCTGCCAGCAGCGGCAGCAGCGCGAACACCGCGCAGCAAAGGCGCTTCATGCGAACGACCCGGGCAGGCTTCGCTGCGCCTGCACGAAGCGGGTGACGAAGGCATCCGCGGGCCGCTGGCAAAGATCGTCGAGGCTGCCGTCCTGGATCACACGACCGTCGCGCAGCAGCACGAGTCGTTGGGCGAACCAGGCCGCCTCGGCCACATCGTGGGTCACCACGATCACGGTCTTGCGCAGCTGGTCGAACAGTTGCCTGAGCACGTCCTGCAGCTCGTGCCGCACCAGTGGGTCGAGGGCACCCAGCGGCTCGTCGAGCAGCAGGGCGTCGGGATCGAGCATCAGCCCACGCATCAACGCCACGCGCTGGCGCTGGCCGCCGGAAAGTTCGGCCGGGTAGCGTGTGAGCACGTCCTGCGAAAGATGGGTGAGGCCGGCCAGCTCCTGCGCCCGCGCAAGCACCTGCTCGCTACGCCAGCCCAGATGGCGCGGCAACAAGGCAAGATTGCCGAGCACGGTGAGATGGGGAAACAGGCCGCCATCCTGGATCACGTAGCCCACCCGGCGCCGGAGCGCGAGCACGTCGGCACGCGCAAGGATGCGGCCATCGGTCTTCACCACGCCACGATCCGGCCAGTCCAGCCCGAGCAACAGTCGCAGCACGGTCGACTTGCCGGCCCCGCTGCTTCCGATCAGGGCCGTGGTGCTGCCCGGGGCGAAACTCAGGCTGACGTCGTCGAGCGCCAACACGGCGCCATAGTGCTTGCCCACGCCCTCAAGCGCGAAGGCGGAAGCGGCGCCGGCATCAGTGGCGGGCAAGAGGTGCTCCCCACGTGCATGGCGAAGGAGGGCATGCGACCCGGCGACGGGAGCGCCGGATGGGCCTGGCGGCCAGGCGATGGAATGCGCGTGCCCGTGACATGGGCAAGGACTCTACCGCAAGCCTCCGGCAGCGGCCACGCCGGGCCAGGTCACGATTTGGCCGGATGCGGCGCGGGCATTCGTCCGATAAGGTGGGAGAACATGGAATCGTCGTGCCTGCCTTCGATCCGCCGCGGCATGCCGTTGCAGGGGATGTTCGTCCAACGACCAAAGCAAGGGGAGAATCATGCGTATGACCTTCGTGTTGCCCGCCCTGTTGTTCGCCGGACTGGTTGCGCCGGCGATGGCCGCTGCGCCAGCGCAGGCGGAGCACGCCCGCGTCATCGAATACACCAGTTTCCTCGAGTCGCACCCGCTGGATGCCAGGTCGCCGGCCATGCGGGCATGGCTGCTGGACTGGGAAGACAAGAGCACGGATGTCGTCGATATGGTCTGCGACGCCGTGCTCGCGCCGCTACCCGGCAAGGAGGTCGATTTCACCGGCGAGCTGCTGGCGCAGTTCGTCTTTGGCAGCGCCACCAACCAGCTGGCCCATCCCGAGCAGAAAGACAATCTCGTGGCGAACCAGCTGGCCGGCATGCGCAGCCTGCTCAAGGTCTACGCCATCGTCCTGCCACTCAAACCCCATGCGCGCAATCCGCGCTTTGACGAACTAAGCGAGAAGGAAGCCAACGGAACGCTCGAGGCGTACCTGGTGCCTGTCATCAACACATCGTGCAAGAAAGCCTAGGCCTGTAAGCAGAAGGTCTGCTTTCGACGGCGTACTCACCTGCCGGGTGCGCGAGGCGCGAAAGCCGGGCATGCATGATCGCGTCGCCAGCTATGGGCCCTTGCCGATGCGCCAGCAGGCTTCGAGGAAGGCACGTCGTTCCGGCTCGCCGTCTATTTCCGTGGCGAGGCGCCGCGCCAGCGCATCCAGGTCGCCGCCAGCCTGCGTCGCCCGCCGGACCAGGTGGGCGGCCACGGGCCCGATGCGCCGGGCGAGTTCCGCTTCCAGCAGGCGCAGCTGCGCCGCATCGACGCTGACGGCCGGCGAGGTGGCATCGGCGGGCGGGTGTCGGGCGGGAAGGTCGTGCGTGGCCTTGCCGCCGAGAGCTGTAGCGAGGTAGTCGCACAGGCGGTCGATGTGCGCCTCCAGTGGTGGCGGGAACGCATCCATCCAGTGCTGCGTGCTGAGGAAGTACTCCAGGCTCTTCGACGGCAGCACATCCTCGATCCGGAACGGCAGCACCGGCACCTGCTTGTGCACGGCCCGCTCCACCTCGCGCCGCACCTGGCCCGAGTCGTTGCTGCTGCGGGAGAACACCAGAACCATCAGCCGCGCACTGGCAATCGCGTCGATGATTTCGGCGGCCCAGTCGGCTGCCGGGGACACGTCGCGCGGCGCGATCCACACGCTGGTGCCGCGCGCTTCCAGGCGCTGCACGAGCGTGAACGCAGCTTCCCGGTCAGGCAGCGAATAGCTGACGAACAGGTCGTGTGCCATGGCTCAGTCGCCCAGCATCCGCAGCGCCTTGTCCAGGCTCTTGCGCATGCGCTCGAAGGCGGCCGACAACGCCGCCACCTCAGGACCACCGCCACGCGGGAAGGCCGCGGCTGCGGTATTGCCAAGGCTCACCTGGTCGGCCAAGCGCGCGATCCGGCGCACCGGGCGGATGACCAGCACATAGAGCGAAGCGTTGACGATCACCAGCACGCTGGCCAGCATCACGGCGATGGCCGTGAGCACGTCGCGGCGCACGCGTGCGGCGCTTGCCTCGGCACTGGCGAACGGCACCGAAACCACCTGCGCGCCGACGACTTCGTTCGCCTGCCAGCCAAAGCCGTGGTCGCTGCCATAGCGTGCCAGCATGGTGGCGGGTGCCGCCGACGGCAGGCTGTGGCAACCGAGGCAGCCGGCATCGACGCGGATCGGGCGGGCCAGGTAAAGCGCCCGGCCCATCGGGGTGTCGCGGGTCCCGCTCACTTCCCTGCTGCTGGCGTCATTGCGGAAGCGCTGCACGATGTCGGCCTCCCAGTCGGTCGCACGGTCGCGCGGATTGGTCGGGTTGAGCGTCGCTTCCTTGTACGTGTAGTCGGGATGCGCCTTGTGCAGCGTGAGGAAGTTCTGCGTTGCGGCATAGAACGGCACGCTTTGCGGGCGAAACGCGCTGGCCATCTTGTCGTCGAGCAAAGGCCCGATTTCGGTCTCGGTGTAGGTGCGGATCGCCGCCGCGCTGTCCAGCATCAGGCCGGCCTGGGCGAGCACTTCGCGCGTGGCGTTTTCCTGCAGCGTCGAGTTCACGACCACGGAGATCGCGACCATGCCGAGTGCAAAGGCGACAAGCAGTATCAGGTTGATCCGCAGCAGCACGCTCGGCCCCCCTTGCCGGAGTGCCGGTCCACGGACCCGACTCCGACGGTGTTCATGCCTGTTGGAACATCGCTGGCGCCCCGGAAACGCGCCACGCCGGCCACCGCGCGGATCATGACACAAAGCCCACGGGCAGGACCGGCCCGGCTTGCCGGCGTCTCGCGTGGCGGGCTGCTTCGTGCTGCCGCCCCGGCAGCGAACCCCGCAGCGCCGCTGTCCGACACACCGATGCCAGTGATCGGGTCACGCATTCAAGCAAGTTGCCAGCGCGCCGCCTCGATTCGGCCATAAAGGCGTGCGAAACTCCTTGCGTACCTTGGGGGAAAATCTATGGATCGGAGTTCGGTTGGCGGCCGTGCCTTGGGCATGGCTGCAGTGGTGCTGTGCCTTGCAGTATCCGCACTGGCCGGTTGTGGCCGCCATGAAGGCGACAAGCCTCCGTTGCAGGGCCATCCTGCGCCCGCGGCCTCGACAGGACATGCGGCCAAGGGGGCTGCGTTTACCCTGGTCAGCGAGGGCTCGCGCGCGGAGGATTCGCACACGGAACTCGTGCTCACCTTCAACGCGCCACTGGCATCGGCCCAGGCGTTCGACAGCCTGGTGTCGGTGACCGGGCCCCAGGGCGAAACCATCAGCGGCAGCTGGAGCCTGAAGGACGACGGCAAGACCCTGGTCTTCCCGTTCGTGCAGGCCAACCAGCATTACGCCGTGCAACTGCGCGCGGGCTTGATGGCCGCCGATGGCCAGTCACTCGGGACGGACCTGAAGCGCGATGTCTATTCGGGCAGCGTGCCGGCCGCGGTGGGCTTTGCCTCGGTGGGCAGCGTGCTACCGGCACGTGGCTCGCGTGGCCTGCCGCTGGTGTCGGTCAACGTGCACGATGCGGACATCGAGTTCTTCCGGGTTCGCGACGACGCCATCTCTGACGTGTTCTGCGCCTTCCCTGCCAACAAGCATCGCAGCGAATACGACCTGCAGCACGAGATCCGTCCCTGGGACCGCTGCAACGAAGGCAAGCGCGACCGTCGTCCCATCACGGACATGGGTGAATCGGTCTACGCCAACCACTACACCCTGGGTGGCGAGCCGAATGCGCGCACGATCACCTATATCCCCGTGCAGAAGGTGCCCGCACTGTCGCAGCCGGGCGTCTACATGGCGATGCTCAAGGCGGGCGGCACCTACGCCGGCACTTACGACACGGCCGTGTTTTTCGTCAGCGACCTCGGCCTGCACCTGCGCGTGTACCGTGACAATGCGCTGCTGCATATCGCCTCGCTGCACGACGGCTCGCCGGTGGGGGGCGTCGCGGTGGAAGTGGACGATGCGAATGGCAATGCCAGGCTCAAGGCCACCACGGACGACGACGGCAATGCGCTGATCGCCTACAAGGTGGAGCCCACCGACGTGCTGATCGCGCGCAAGGGCAAGGACGTCTCCGTGCTGCCGTTCAACCGTCCGGCGCTGGACATTTCCAATTTCGAGGTGACGGGCCGCAAGCAGGCGCCGTTCGAAGTCTTTGCCTGGTCCGGGCGCGACCTGTACCGACCCGGGGAGACCTTGCACGCCTCCGCGCTGTTGCGCGACTACGACGGCAAGGCGATGAAGCAGCAGGCGCTGTTCGTCCGCCTCAAGCAGCCCGATGGCCGCAGCCTGGTCGATACCCGGCTGGATCCGAAAGAGCTCAATTATTTTGAACTGAGCCGCACGATTCCCGAGGACGCGCCCACCGGCCTGTGGCAGCTCGAGTTCCGCCTCGATCCGGCCAGCAAGGAAGCGGTGCAGGCGTTCCCGTTCCACGTCGAAGAATTCCTGCCCGAACGGCTGAAGGTGGATCTTTCCAGTCCGCAGGCCCGGCTGGCGCCTGCCGAGCCGCTGAAGCTGGTGGTGGCGTCGAGCTATCTCTACGGTGCGCCGGCCGACGGCAACCGCGTGACGGCGAAGCTGCTGATGAAGCCCGAGGTGCATCCGCTGCCGTCGTTGCCGGACGTTTTCTTCGGCAACCCGCTGGTCGGCCTGCCGGGCGTCGCCGCAGACGTGCTCGACGCCAAGCTCGATGCCCAAGGCCACCTGGAACAGGACATCGCCCTGCCGGACGAAGTGAAGCCGGTGGCACCGCTGACGGCGACCCTGTCGGGCAGCGTGTACGAAAGCGGTGGTCGCGCCGTCACGCGCATCCTCAATCGCGTGTACTGGCCGGCGCCCGCGCTGGTGGGCGTGCGTCCGCTGTTCGATCCGAAGCAGGGCGCGCCCAGTGAGGGGCGTGCGGTGTTCGAGGTGATGCGCGCCAATGTCGACGGCAAGCTGGTGGCGGGCAAGCATCTGAAGGTGCGCCTGCAAGAGGAGCGCCGCGATTTCTACTGGTTGTACGAGCATGGCGACGACTGGAAGTCCAACGCCAACGTGCAGCTGTCGCTGGTCGAAGAGAAAGACGTCGACGTCGCCGCGGGTCAGTCCGTGAAGGTGGACTTCCCGGTCCTCTGGGGCGGCTACCGGCTGGAGGTGTACGACCCGGACACGCAGCTCACTTCGGTGTTCCCGTTCTTTGCCGGCTACAGCTGGGAAGACCAGAACACCGGCAAGGAGGCGCGCCCGGACAAGGTGAAGGTGGCGCTGGACAAGGCCCGCTACCACGCCGGCGACACCATGAAGGTCACCGTGACCCCGCCGCATGACGGGCCTGGCGTGCTGATGGTGGAGTCCGACCACTTGCTCTACACGCGCAACATCAAGGCCAGCGCCGGAGCGACGTTCGAGATTCCGGTGACCAAGGAATGGGAGCGCCACGATGTCTACGTGGTGGCGCTGGTGTTCCGCGGCGGCGACGCTTCGGAGAAGACCACGCCGGCCCGCGCGATGGGTGTGGAACACGTGGCGATGGAGCGTAACGACCGGCGCATCCCGCTGAAACTCGCCGCGCCTGCGCTGATGCGCCCCGGGCATACGCTCGACGTGACCGTGCAGGCCGCGGGCCTGTCCGGGCAGAAGGCCTACGTCACCGTGTCGGCCGTCGACCAGGGCGTGCTCAATATCACCAACTATCCCGTGCCCGACGCCTGGGCGTGGATGTTCGCCAAGCGCGCGCTGAGCGTGGAGGCCTATGACCTCTACAGCCGCGTGATCGAGGCGATGGAAGGCGCGGAAGCCCGCTTGCGCTACGGCGGCGACATGAGCGGCGCGGGCTTGCCGCACGGTGCCCGCTTGAATCCCAAGGTGCAGATCGTCGACCTGTTCGCCGCGCCGGTGCAGTTCGATGCCCAGGGCAAGGCGACCGTGCATCTGGCGGTGCCTGACTTCAACGGCAGCCTGCGGCTCGCCGCGCTGGCCTATGCCGACGAGCGTTTCGGCAATGCCGATGGCGCCGTCACCGTGCGGGCCCCGCTGGTGGTGGAGCCAAGCACACCGCGCGTGATGGCAGGCGGCGACAAGGCGCGCATCAGCATCGACCTGAGGAACCTCTCGGGCAAGGACGGCGTCGCCAAGGTGAGCGTGAAGGCGGACGGCCTGATCAAGGTGGCCGACGCCAACCGCAGCGTGCCGCTGAAGGACGGTGCGAACACCACGCTGACCATGCCCGTCACCGCGGACGCGGGCGTGGCCGTGGCGAAGGTGGACATCCACGCCGAACTCAATGACTACAAGGTGGATCGCCACTTCGAGTTCGCCGTGCGCAGCGCCTGGCCGGAAGTGGTGAGCACGGTGCCGATGGCGATCGAAGACGGCAAGCCGGCCCGGCTGGACCCGGGCGCCATGGGCGGACTGGTGCCGGCGACGGTCCGCAACCGCCTGACCCTGAGCCTGCTGCCGCCACTGCCGTACAGCGCCGCATTGCACGATCTGTTCCTGTATCCGTATGGCTGCATCGAGCAGACCACCAGCAAGGGCTATGCGGCGTTCTACATGGACGAAAAGACCGCGCGCACGCTGGGCACGACCGGGCTGGGCGAGGCGACGCGCAAGGCTGCCGTGGAAAGCTCGCTGGCGCGCATCGCATCGTTCCAGGCCAGCAACGGGCACTTCAGTTTCTGGGGTGGTACCAGTCCCATCGAAACTTTCATGACGCCGTACGTCGTCGACTTCATGCTCGATACGCGCGACGCGGGCTTCGCCGTGCCGCAGGAAGTGCTGCAGAAGGCCCTGCAGCGACTCAGCGACGACCTGCTCGCCGGCGGCCATGCCTACTACTCCTATGAGCACCACGATCACCTGCGCATCGCCGACGAGGCTTACTCGGGTTACGTGCTCGCCCGCGTCAACCGTGCGCCGCTGGGCACGCTGCGCGCAATCTTCGACAACGAGCGGCAGAAACTCGTTGGCCCGCTGCCGCTGGTGCACTTTGCCGTGGCGTTCAAGCTGATGGGTGACAACGAACGCGCCCAGAAAGCCATCCAGGAAGCGTTCGCCTGGGACAAGGAACGGCCGTGGTACGTGGGCGATTACGGCTCGGAATTGCGCGACCTGGGCGTGATGGTGGCATTGACCCACGCCTACGGCATGAACAAGCCCGAGTACGACGCCAAACTGATCGACTGGGCCCGCAACGCGACTACCAAGGTGCATGCCACCGACGAGAAGGTTCCGTACTACCACTGGTCGTGGTCGCACCTGAGCACGCAGGAACAGGTGGCGATTGCGCGCGTGGCCCATGCGTTTGACGCAGCCGGGCGGGGCACGCTCACCGCCTCCGTGCGCGTGGGCGGCAAGAGCGAAAGCGTTCCGGATGGCAAGACGATCTGGGTGCGCGACCTCACGCCGGCCGAGCTGGACAGCGGTGTGGTAGTGCAGCCCGAAGGCAAGGGCACCGTGTTTGCGACGCTGGACGTGGCCGGCATTCCGCTGAAGGCGCCGGCGGCCGACCCCAGCCAGGTCGACGTGCGGCGCAGCTACTTCACCACCGATGGTCGCCCGTGGACCGGCGGCAAGCTGCGCGAAGGCGACACGCTCATCGTGGAAGTGCGCATGGAAGCCCGCGTGGACATGCCCGATGCGCTGGTCACCGACCTGCAGCCCGGCGGGCTGGAGGTGGAAAACCTCAACCTCGGCGGCGCCAGGCAGTGGCAGGACGTGGTGGTGGACGGCATCCGCCTGGACGAGCACGAGGGCGCGGCCGATGTGGTGCACGAGGAATATCGCGACGATCGCTACGCGGCGGCCCTCAAGCTGCGTCGCGGCGGCACCGCGCGGCTGTTCTACGTGGTGCGGGCCGTCACGCCCGGTACCTACACGGTACCGCCGCCGCTGGTGGAAGACATGTATCGACCGGCGATCCGTGGCTACGGCACATCCGCCATCGGCCAACTCACCGTCGAGGAACCCTGAGCAGGGCCGGGCCGCGCGCGTCGCGGCCCGGATGCCGGTCTGATCGATGCGCACTCCCGACCCATCCAGTCATTCCGCGCCGGCAAGCAGGCCGTGGCGTCGCTTTCTGCGAACGCTCGCGATGGCGAGCATCGGCCTGCTGCTGGCGGCCGTGCTGCTGGATCGCCTGTTTCCGCTGCGCTTGCCTGGCCCGGACACCGGCAGCACCGTGGTGCTGGCGAAGGACGGCACGCCGCTGCGCGCCTTCGCCGATGGCGACGGTGTGTGGCGCTATCCCACGTCCGCCGCCCAGGTATCGCCGCTCTACCTCGAGGCCCTGCTCACGTACGAAGACCGCGCGTTTTACCGCCATCCGGGTGTGAATCCGCTGGCGCTGGCGCGCGCGGCCTGGAGCCTGCTGCGGCATCACCGGGCCATCTCTGGCGGTTCCACGCTGACCATGCAGGTGGCGCGCATCGTGATGCCGATGCCGCACTCGGTCGGCGGCAAGCTCGTGCAGATGTTCCGCGCCTTCCAGCTGGAAGCCCACCTGAGCAAGGCGCAGATCCTCGATATCTATCTCAACCACGCGCCCTTCGGCGGGCCGATCGAGGGCGTGGAAGCGGCGTCGTGGGCCTACCTCGGCAAGCCGGCACGACAGATGTCGCGCGCGGAAGCGGCCTTGCTCGCGGTGCTGCCGCAATCGCCCAGCAGCTTCCGGCCCGACCGCCATCCGGACGTGGCGCGTCGCGCGCGCGACAAGGTGCTCAGGCGCATGCAGGAGCTCGGCTTGTGGAGCGCCGACGAGGTGGCCGATGCCCGGCTTGAAGCGGTCACTGCGCGCTCGCTGCGCACGCCGCTGGATGCGGCGCTGCTGGCCGAGCGCCTGCATCGGCAATTGCCGGGCGAACGCCGCATCGTCACCACCATCGACGCCAACCTGCAGCGCGCCGTGGAAGACCGCGTGAGCGAATACCTGTCGCGCCTGCCGCCGCGCACGTCGGCCGCGGTGCTGGTGGTGGACAACGCCACGCTGGAGGCGCACGTGTACGTCGGCACGGCCGACTTCGGCGATCCGCGCCGGCTCGGCCACGTCGACATGGTGCGCGCGTCGCGTTCGCCCGGCTCCACGCTCAAGCCATTCCTCTACGGGCTGGCGCTGGACGACGGATTGATCACTTCGCAGAGCCTGCTGGTCGACGCGCCGCAGGACTTCGGCGGCTACCGCCCGGCCAACTTCGACGAGGCCTTTCACGGTCCGGTCAGCGTGGAG
This sequence comes from Dyella soli, assembly GCF_054482295.1. Lineage (NCBI taxonomy): Bacteria > Pseudomonadati > Pseudomonadota > Gammaproteobacteria > Lysobacterales > Rhodanobacteraceae > Dyella > Dyella soli. The sequence continues at coordinate 299,385 of NZ_JBTFFU010000004.1, read as the reverse complement.
CAGGCCCTGCAGCTCTCGCTCAACGTGCCCGCGGTCGACGTGCTCGACCGCATCGGCGCCAACCGCTTCGTTGCGCGGCTGGCCAACGGTGGCGTGAACCTGCGCTTTCCCGAGGGCGGATCGCCCAACCTGGCGGTGATTCTTGGCGGTGCCTCCACGCGGCTGGAGAACCTGGTGGGCGCGTATACCGCGTTCGCGAACAGTGGTGTCGCGGGCACGCCGCGCTACCTGGCCTCGCAGCCGGCGCAATCGCGCCGCCTGCTGTCGCCAGGGGCGGCGTGGATCATTCGCGACATCCTTTCCAGCAATCCCGCCGACGTCGCGGGCGCACCACTCGATGGCACCGTGCGTTCGCAAGACGCCATCGCCTGGAAGACCGGCACCAGTTACGGCTACCGCGATGCATGGGCCATCGGCGTCACCGATGACTGGACCTTCGGCGTGTGGATCGGTCGCCCCGACGGCACGCCGTCACCGGGCCAGTACGGCGCCGTCACCGCGCTGCCGCTGATGTTCAACGTGGCGAGCATGCTGCCCGACAGTCATTCCAACCCGCGCCTGCCACGCCCCGCGTCGGTCAGCGCCGTGGATGTGTGCTGGCCACTCGGCGGCGCGGCGGCCACCACGCCTGCCGAGCTGTGCCGTGACCGGCGCACCGCGTGGACGCTGGACGGCGCCTTGCCGCCCACGTTCCCCGAGCGCGACCTTTCCGCGTGGATGGGCGGCCTGCTGACCGTGCGCGTGGACTCCCATCAACGCCGCCTCAGTGCCACATGTCACGGTGCCGACGAACACACGGTGACGCTGGCTCGCTGGCCCGCCCTGGCCACGCCGTGGCTGGGGCCGGCGGACGCCGCCGCTGCGGCCTTGCCACCGCTGGCGCCAGGCTGCGATCCCGATTCGCTCGACGTGGCCAACCCCATCCGCATCGCAGGCATCAGCGACGGGGCGGTGCTTCGCGCCGCCCCCAACAGCGGTGCACCGCTTTCGGTCACCCTGCGCGCGCTGGGCACGGTGGAGCCGGTGCAGTGGCTGCTCGACGGCCGCCTGCAGGGTGACAGCCTGGGCGCAGCCCCCATGCGCGTGGTACTCGCCCAGCCGGGCATGCACCAGATCACCGCCCTGTCATTGCATGGCGCCTTTGCACGCCTCACGCTTTCCGTACTGCCACCACCCGCAGCCGCGGCAGGCGCGATCCGCACGACCACCCCTCATGCAGCTCTGGCGACGCCGTAAGCCCCCCCTTTGAGGATGGGCAAACGCTGGCAAATCAACGCTATCGTCGCCGTCTGGTGATGCTCGAGGCCGCCGCCGCGAGCCACCATGACCTAGTCTCATTGCGACCTGAGCACGGCTGTGCGTTTGTCGCCTCGGCACCCGGAGGAAGGGGCGATGCTTTTCCATTTGCTGGCCAATGGCGCAGCCATAGCGATCGTGCTGGCGATCGCTCGATCAACCGCCACCGACGGGACCTTCTCCACGCGTCGCAAGCCCAAGGACCAGGTCGCCCGGCGACCGTCCTGAGACAGCCACCCGGCCAGGCAGGGCCGTGCCGGAAAATCGGCTAGGCTCGCACCGACATTTGATCGGAGGTGGCTCTTGGCCCGCATCAGGCTTTCCTGCGAACGTGGTCGCTCGATCGAGCTGGACCCCGCGCGCACTGCACTCGGCTGCATCGATTTCCAGGCGGATTTCGTCTTGCCGGAGGGCCGCGCAGGCGCTCTTGGTTCGCCCATCGACGCGCTGCTGGCGGCGATTCCGGCCGCACAGCGTGCGCTGGCCGCGGCACGCGAGGCCGGCATGCTCGTGTTCTTCACCCGCGAGTGCTACGCGCCCGACCTGGCCGATCTCAACGCGTTTCGCCGCCAGTACGATCTGGCGGTCGGGTCGCCCGGGCCGCTGGGCCGCTTTCTGGTGAAGGGAGAACGGGGCACGGAGATCATTCCCCATCTGCGCCCCATGGATCGCGAGCCCGTCATCGACAAGGCGGGCTTCAGCGCCTTCCATCAGACCACCCTCGACACCATCCTGCGCGTGCGCGGCATCGATACGCTCTTGCTCATGGGCTACACGACGCAATGCTGCGTCGCCTCGACCCTGCGCCACGCCGTCGACTTGGGCTATGGCTGCGTGCTGCTGAAGGATGCCTGCGCCGCCTACGACCCGGCCGATCACGAGGCAACCGTGCGCGTGATGTACAGCGAGGGGGACAACTTCGGCTGGGTCAGCGATGCCGAACGCCTGGCCAGCGCCGTGCACACCCCGGGCCATTGAACCCGCGAGCGAGCCAAGCAAGGGGGTCTGTATGAGCGTCGACGAACAAATCAAAGCGTATATCGCCGCCCAGCCCGAACCAAAGCGCAGCGATATGGAGGAATTGCACCGCATGATTCTCAATGTCATGCCGAAGTGCAGATTGTGGTTCCTGGACGGCAAAGACGACTCGGGCAAAACCGTGTCCAACCCCAACGTCGGGTATGGAACGCAGACGATCAAGTACGCCAACGGAAATACCAGGGAGTTCTACCAGATTGGCCTCAGCGCAAACACCACAGGAATTTCCGTCTACATCCTGGGAATCGAAGACAAGAAATACCTGGCGCAGGCGTACGGTAAAGACCTCGGCAAGGCCAAAATAGCCGGGTATTGCATCAAGTTCAAAGCGCTGAGCGACATAAGGATAGAGACTCTCAAAGCAGCCATACGATATGGCCTCGACCAGACAACCATCTAGCGTGGTTGTCAGAAGAGTCACGGTGCATGTGTGTTGTCTGGGAACATCCAGCTTCTGGCGGGACGGGGCGCAACGAGTATCGGGAGGTCCGCTTCCGACCCGAAGCGGACATCGTGGAGTCGTTGGCAGTTGTGGCCGACACATTCGGGGGAGCTTATGCGGCTTATATGGATGATGGTGATGTTGGTGTTCGTGTCCACACCAGTGAGTGCCGAGGTCGAGAAGACCGCGCTCATGTGCAAGTCGAGCATCTGCTTCTATTGGTGGCCCAAGTTGCCTGAATTAACGGGGTGGCACCACGACCACGATGGGAGCTACCAAATCAATGCGAACGTCCTTGTCCCTGATGGCAAAACGTTCGCCGATGCCGCCGCCGTGATCTATGTCGAAGCCATCTACAAGCCAAGAGTTCCCGAACTGACGTCGGTGGATGCGCTCATTGCTAGCGACAAGACGCAGTTCTTGGAAGGCAAGCCCGGCACGTTGATCAATGACTCGCCCGGATTGATCACGGGCGACGGGAAGACGCTCAAATCCTTTACTTTCTTTCCTAGCAAGCAAGGGGATTGGGAGAGGGTTTCCTTCGGCGAGGAGGGCGACTTCTACTTGATATTTACCGTCAGCTCGCGCTCCGAGCAAGCTTACAGGGATGCCGAACCCGTTTACGAAAAACTGGTTGGCCAGTATCGCGAGAAGCTGTAAGTGTCCGCTTCCGACCCGAAACGGACCTTGGAATGAAGGGCCAAGGTAAATGCAAATGAGCAGCCAAAAGATAAGCATTCTTTCAATGATGGTGTTGCTTGCAGTGTGGGCGTTCAGTCATTCATCTGTCGCGTCGGAGCTGCACTGGACTGTTACCCAGCACAGATATGAGGGGCTTCCGCTTTTCACGAGGTATCCAGTCATACCGGATTACGACAAGTTGAGGGCAGGACTTCCTATCCGCGTGACTGTAAGTCTTACCCTTTCTAACGTGACAACGGACGGATTGCCCGAGGCGGCCTATAACAGGAGTTTGGAGCCGCTCGACAACTTCATTGTCGAATACTTTGAGGATCGCGGGCAGGGACAGTGCGTGCTAGTCGAAACTTTCAATGGCAACCGCTATTTCTATGTCTACATAGCGGAAAGTGCGAACTTAGATGGATTTAAAAGCGCGCTTGCGGCCACGTTTCCCGGCAACGAGATCGAGGTTTCCATCGTCAAGGACCTTGGCTGGTCCTTCATCAAGAGGTATGCGGCAGAGTATTTGGTGGCCCATTGAGGACTGCCAACATAGTTCAAGTAGCTCTGATATGTCTGCTTCCGACCCGAAGCGGACCTATCGTGAATGGTCTAAGCCCCAATCGTGGGCACCTGACCAAAGGAGAGAGATGCAATCCGTTGTCTTTAGTGGTGATGGTGGCGAGCACCTTAGGATCGATGTTCTCGGATACGAGCGAGCCCCGGTTGGCGAGTACTTTGACGACAACTGGTTGTCGGTCCAAGTGACAATTAAGGCTGGGGGCTTCAGCGGGTCCTTCAGTGCGAGCTTTCTTACAGGTGAGCTGGAGACTTTGCGCCAGGGGTCGCTTTCGCTGTATGAGTCGCTTACAGGGCACGCAAAGTTCGAAACACTTGAAGGTCAACTCAGCCTCGATCTTGTTGGTGACGGCCACGGACACATTCGCCTAACTGGGAGCGCCGAGGATCGAGCGGGGTTGGGGAATACTCTCGCGTTCGCCTTTACGTTTGACCAAACCCAGTTGCAGTCAACGGTGCAGGGGCTTGCCCGGGTACTTGATACTTTTCCAGTACGGACCTAGCGTGCGGCCGGCTGCTTAAGGCAACTCAAAAGGTCCGCTTTCGACCCAAAGCAGACATTCCCGGTATGCGGTGCAATTGAGATTGAGGGGAAGTTGATGACTCGTATGGCAAGGATGTTGCTCGTAGCGGTCGCGACGCTCTCGATATCGAAAATCGCCCACAGCGATCAAGTAACGGCCGTTGACACCAACGCGGACAAGGCAGTTCTGGGTGCCGTCGTCTCCCTTCAGTGCGAGGGGAAAGACAGGGGCCGTGTCTTACTTTCCTCTAAGCCATCAGCTCCAGACGTAACCCAAATGGGTCGCCCAGATGGCGTCACCAGTGACCAGATTGCAGGGCTTGTAAGCCGCACCGAAGCAACCGTTGCACTACCGAAAGGCATCGAGTGCCCTCGGGTACGAGTGGTGCCGTATGCGAAACTCAAAGCAGCCTTTGATAGGCCGGCGAAACATCCTATGGAGTTTCCGGTCCCCGCTGGCGTCCGGATCCCAATTGGAGCGAACACAGGCTTCACGGACACTTTCCCGGACACTGGCGTCCTCCTCCGGCTCAGCATGCCGATCTACTCCGAAACCAAGGGCACGGCTGTCGTCTATTTCTCAGAAGACTGCGGGGGGCTGTGTGCCCATGGAGAGTACGTGCAACTGCAGCGCGTAAAGGACAGTTGGCGGGTAATCAGGCGCATGCAGGCTTGGACCTCCTAGCCTAACCTTCGTACGCTAAGAGTGTCCGCTTTCGACCCATAGCGGACAATTGCAGGCGGGCCAAACAGGGGACAAGCATGAAGTATGACGACGCGAGCTGGCATTCCGGAGGTCAGTTTCCGGAGGGCTCGCCAGCAGAGTATGGGGGTACGCACATCGCGTTACTGCTTAAGTGGTGCGTACTAAAAGGATGGGCTGGCCAACTTCACAAAGGCGAAGGCGCCACTGCATTGGGTCAGCTGATGCACGGTGAGATCAGCGCAACGGACTTCCTGTTTGAATTTTGCGACGGCAAATTGACCGACGAAGACCTCGACGACCAGGGAAACGCATTCGTAAGCGTCTATTACGGCGATCATGGCGACTATTTGAATGACTACGCCGACAATTTCGGCGAGCTGATGTATGTCGCGTCGGAAGGTGAGCACGACTTCAGGCTGTTCTCCTCAATGGTCGATGCCAGGTACAACGCTTTTGTTGAGTCTCAGGCGGGCCTTTAGAGTCCTCTTTCGACCCAAGGCGGTCGCAAGAGGAAAGCCTGAGGGTGGGGCCGAGGCCCTATTCGCTGATAGGTTTTGCCGCGCCGTGGCCACTATCGCCCTGTTGATTTTCGCTGTCGCCGTCATCGTCGCACGTGCCACCCGGAGCTCCTTGGCCGGCGACGTAATGGGATGATTCCATTGATTCTGCACCCTGCTGCTGCCCAGCACTTGCCGGGCTTGGGCCTTTGGTTGCCTGGTCTTTCGCTTTCGCGTCGGAGTCGCCTTTCGCTTTGTGACTGGTCATCGTTACTCTCCCGACTGCATGGGCTGGCGCCAATCCCGCTAGCATTATCTGTCGGCAATACGAAGCGCGCCGATAAGTTTCGGTGAAGGAGTAAGAACCTGGATCAATATCGTGGCAGGACGATGGGTTCAGCCTGATGCCTGGCTGGAGAATGGAGAGCGCCCAGGTTGACGTCGGCAGTGTTGTGGAACCAGGAACGTCGAGTTCCAGCGTCCGCTTCCGACCCACAGCGGACGCCCTGGACCGGTGTTCGGGAGCATTGCTAGGATGTCATTGGCCGCTTGGCCGAAGGGATTCCAACAGGGGAAAACATGAAGAAGTTCTGCTGTGTGGCGGCCCTTGCCGTCGTTGTGAGTGGGTGTGTGTCCGCGCCTACCAAGTCGTTGGATTCGGGTTCAACTTTTCAGGGCAAGCATGTTGTGGTTACGCAATATGCAAAGCCGGACTTCTCCGCAATGACGCCGGGCAAGGCTGCGTTTGGCCTGTTTGGGGCGATGGCCATGATCAGTGCAGGCAATGAATTGGTTAAGTCCGAGAATATCGAAGACCCGGCCATCGAGATCAGCGACCACCTCGCCAGTGACATGGCGGTAAAGCGATCGGCAACCATACTTCCGGCCTCACACCAAATTGCCGTCGACGACAATCCGTCTTCCTTGGTGAAGATCTATCCCGGCGCTGACGTCATCCTCGATGTAAAGACGATCAATTGGATGTACAACTACTATCCAACCAATTGGGGCAAGTATCACGTTATGTATACGGCGCGGGTGCGCCTGATCGATGGCAAGACCGGTGCGTTGGTTGCACAGCACATGTGCAAGGTTGATCCGACCGATCCCAATGACCCGCCGAGTAACGATGCACTTCGGGCTGATCATGCGGCACTGCTAAAGCAGTTTCTCCACAAGGCTGCCAACACTTGCATTAGCGACGTGGAGCAACAGGCACTGAGAGTCTGAGGCGGCTCCTTGGCTGTCTGGAGTTTTCTTGGACCGCGCCGAGCCAAACGCTAGGGCACGATGAGTGTCTGACCCGTTCGGCCTGGCCATCCAGGACCCCGCTCGTTGATAGGCGGCGAGACTCGTAGAGACGCTCGTTCAGGGTGTGGACGACGAGGCCCGTTTGAAATGCCCGCTCTCGACCCGAAGCGGACCAAGAAAAAGGCCGGGGCGTCTCTTCAGGGGGTGTTCGAAAAATGCCGAAGCCCTCTGTGGCGCGCCCCAACGTGATATCGGGGCGAGATCGTCGCACGCGCGGTCATCGCGGCCAACGGCTGCGAGTCATCAGGGTCGCCGTGCCATCCGAGTATCAGAAAGTGCGGGTTGGGTAAGCAACTTCCTTCGGCAGCCTTAGTTCTACCGTCGTCCCGTGGGGAACCGCGCTCACGATCGACAGACGGCCCCCCAGCCGGGCAGCACGTTCACGCATTCCTGCTATGCCCCAATGGCCCTCTCTTTCCGTGCCTTGGACTATCCCTGCAGGCATACCAACACCGTTGTCGGCAATGCTTACCGATAGAAAGCTGTCGGAGTAATGCACAGCAACGACCACCAACTTGGCCTTGGCATGCCTGAAAGCATTGGTGGCGCTCTCCCGGACGATAGCCGCAGCCTCCTCGGACGCTTCGAGGCGAAGCGGCCGGGGATTCCCGACGACCCGCACGGAGTAGGTCGTTGCGATATCCGCTGTTGACGCGAAGGAGCGTATGGCGTCCAGTTGCGTGTCGAGATCAACCTTGGAGGACGCGCTCCCACGAAGGCGACAAATCGCATCCCGTCCTTCGATCACTATCTGCCGGAAATGCTCTTCAATTTCACTTACCCGACGTCGGTGATCCTCCGAGAGATCACGGGCGTTGGCGAGCCTCTCCAGTTTGAAGAGCGTGCCATGCACCTTTTGAAGCAGCGTGTCATGAAGATCCCTTGCCATGCGTTCGCGCTCAAGTAGACGCTCCTCCATGATTAGCCTATGGAGCCGCTTGAAAACTCCGCGACGAAGAACGTAAGCAAGCACCACGAAAACCACTGCGGCCATGGCGGGGACGAAGAACGTGAGCCAGCCATCCAGGTTCCACATTCGCCGTACCCTCGGGATTCCAGAGCCGAGCATCAAAGGACGATCCTTGCGATGGCAAGGCAACGCCGATCAGGATTTCGGCATGTCGATATGGGTGGATGTCGCGCCTCTGCCAGGGATGGTCATGGGCAGCAACCCGCTAACGCCGGGCACTTGGCACTCGAGAATGCAGCCTGCAAGCCGATGCCAAGCGTTGATCAAGGCGCACTAACTTGCCGAATGGCGATGAGGTCGCTGCAAATTCCTCGCCATTCGGAAACACGCCATCACTCTTCAGTAGCGAGGGACCACAACGTCGTCGTAGTTGCCGTCCGTGCTAATCGATAGCGCGCGCCACAGGTCAAGCTCGGTGCGCATGCTGTGCAGTTTCGCGTCCGCTGCGTTGAACGCGATTGATCCGGCGACAAGCCGAAGCGGCGGCTGCGCCTCGTTGGCTAGTAATACCATCGCATCGGCGAGTTTCGCCGGGTCACCACCCTGACGACCGTCGCGCTCCTCCAGGCCGGCGCGCAACTGTGCACGGCGATCGTCATAGTCCGCCACGGCGTTGGCGCCGGACCGCAATGATTGCGCGGTGAGGAAGTCCGTACGGAACGGACCGGGCTCGACAATGGTCACAGAAATATCGAATGGCGCGATCTCCTTCGCCAGCGACTCCGAGAAGCCTTCAAGTGCAAACTTGCTGGCGCAATAGAGCGAGCCAAGCTCCGCGCCGAGTATCCCGGCCAGCGAGGAGATATTGAATATCCGGCCTCTGCGCGCGCTACGCATATATGGAAGCGCTGCCCAGGTTACGTGGAATACGCCGAACAGGTTGGTGTCGAACTGCTCCTCGACGTCCTTTATCGTTGTCTCTTCAAAGAGCCCGAGATGACCATAGCCGGCGTTGTTCACCAGCACATCAATGCCGCCGAATCGTGCAATGGCCGCGGCCACGGCGGCGCGCGCCTGGTTCGCGTCGGTCACGTCGAGTTCCACGGAATGCAGCTGTCCGCTGTCCGGCCCAAGCTTGTTCGCGACGGCGGCCTTGTTGCGCCCCGCCGCAACCACCTGATCTCCTGCGCGCAAGGCGGCCTTGGCAATCTCGAAGCCCAGGCCGCGACTAGCACCCGTGATGAACCATGTCTTTTTCATTCTTCAGTCTCCTCGATGGTGATGACCGATGAGACCACGAGGCAACCAAGGGACCCTAGACCAATCCGGGCGCAGCCTTGCCTAATCCTGTCAACAGCGCGTGGATGGCGTCGCCAGCGCTTGCTTCATACGAATGCATGCAGTTGAATGCCGTCATGCAAGCACTGGAGGAAATTCGCGCGCTCATCTTGCGCCACGCGAAGGCCGGCGATGGCGCGACTTCGCTCGCGAATGTGCGTCTCCGCAAGTCCGAAGCGGTAACGTGGCCGATCAATTCCGTATGCGAACCGGCGTTCGCACTCGTCGCGCAAGGCAAGAAGCGCACTGCGCTCGGCGACATGGCATTCGAGTATGGGAGCGGGCATTACCTCATAGCCTCCGTTGACTTGCCGGTCGTTGGCGGAGTCGTTCGAGCCACGCGCGCTGAGCCGTACCTCGGGTTTGTCATGACGCTGAACCCGGCGACGATAGCGACATTGATGCTTGAGATCGCGTCGGACGACCGACGCGCCGGAGAACCGTTGGGCCTGGCGGTTAGTCGGGCCTCTCCCGACCTGCTGGATGCTGTCGCGCGCGTCCTGCGCCTGCTTTCGCGGCCGAAGGATGTCGCTGTGCTCGCTCCTATGTTGGAACGCGAGATTCTCTGGCGGCTGCTGACCGGCGAGCAGGGAGCGATGCTGCGCCAAATCGGACTGGCCGGTAGTCGCCTTTCTCAGATACGGCGGGCGATTCACTGGATCCGCGTGCACTATTCGGAGCCGCTTGCAACAACCGAGTTGGCCCAGGTGGTGGGAATGAGTGACTCCTCGTTCCATCGTCATTTCCGGGCAGTGACCTCCATGAGCCCCTTGCAGTATCAAAAGCGGATTCGTCTGCAGGAAGCCCGTTCACGGTTGCTCGCGGACGCCGGTGTCATCGCCAGCGTGGGATACGACGTTGGTTACGAAAGCCCCTCGCAGTTCAGCCGCGAATACAGCCGATTGTTTGGCGTTCCTCCCGGAAAAGACATGGCGCGCCTGCGAGGGATGTCCCAGGTGGATCGTTCCGCCACGTAATGCGTCGGGGTTCTGCTCGACGACAGAGACCTCCAGGTTGGTACCAAAAATGGTTTCTCGGCGAGGACGATCAGCCGCCGAAGTAATCGGGAGCGTCTGCATTCGACCCGAAGCGGACAGGGGCAATGCCGGAGACCCGGTTGGAGAGAAGTCCGCCTGGGATACGCTGCTGCGTGTCGCGTCGCTCAAGTTGACGCTCGCGTCCCGATCAAGGCGATGGATCGCAACCCAAGGCCAAACGGGGTGGATTCTTCGTTCGACCCCGTTTCATGGCCACAATGATGCCGCGCTGGTATGCGTGGCCGAGTCAGAACATATAACCAAGGCCGAGGTTGAAGCGGTCGTTCTTGTGGTTGTCCTGATACTTCTGGTAGTCGGCCTTGCACACTACCTGCGGATAAGGGCTGAAGGTGAGGCCCATGGTCGCGACGTGATCGGCATTCGCAGGATCGGCGGCGAAACCCTCGGGCATATGTGCCTGCGTGTTGTACCGCTCATAGCGCACGAAGGGCGTCAACGTCATGTTGCCATGCTCCCACACCGTGTATGCGGCCTGCATGAGCCAACCGTAGAACGCACCAGGTACGTAGGGGCGGGTTGACTGCGTGGCGTTGTTGAAGGCCTGTATCGAGGCGTCGATCTTTGCCGCCTCGCCGATGGTGCCCCGGGTGTAGAGCGCCTGCAGATCCCAGCCATGGCCCTGCCAACGGGTATGCACGTCCCACAGTGTCACCCGGCCCTTGATTCCGGAAAGGTCCGGGCCATCGGCGTTGGCCTTGTAATCGGCATTGTCATGCGTGGAATTGCCAGTAAACACACCGCCGCCGACGGTCCAGCCCGGAATGCCCTGATAGTTGAGCGCGCCATAGACAGAAAGGTCATGCGCCTTGGCGAGCTGCAGTTCCTGGTGGATGGCGTGCAGCGGTGCGCTCGGGTCATCGAACTTGGCGACGTCAAACCCGGTGGTCACGCCTACATCCCACGCGAAGCCTGACTTGGTGCTGCCCCATAGTCCGATGCCGCCTTCGCGCCACGTCGAGGGAATGATGCGGGTCTCCACCTCGTTGCGTTCGACGCCGTAGAACATGGGCGGTTCGTGCGACTGGTTGATGAACCCGAACGGCATAAGGAACAAACCGGCCTTGAGGTTCACCCCCGAGGCGATCTGATAATTGAGGAACGCCTGCTCGATTTCGCTCTCGCCCTGGTCGCTGGCGCTGGTGACGGCATGTTCCCATTCCATTTCGCTGTTGAAGCTCAAGCGATCGGAAAACTGGTGATTGAGAAGCAGGACAAAGCGCCGCAAATCGGCCTGCGTGCGGCTGCCATCGTGCACGTAGTTGTTGTAATTGAGCTCGCCATAGCCGCCAAAGGACGTGTCCGAATTCGCCCTGGTCATGGCAGGTGCCGGTGAGGCCGTCGCGACGGCTGCGTTCGCTGTTGCACTGGCAGCTGGCGAGTTGGCAGGGATGGTTGAATTCATGGACACCCCGGCAGGGACCGGGTTTGCCGATGCCATCTGGGCGGGAGCCGCTGCAGCCGACGCCGGCTTGCCTTGAAGGGCGGCCATCTGGTCAGTCTGTTCGTGCAGCTGCTTGATTTCCGCCGCCTGCGACTGGAGCTTGGCGTCCTGCGCATCGAGCCGCTGCTGGAGCTGGTTGATCAGCGCCTTTAGCTCCGCCTCGGACGCATGGACCGAGAGGGGTGCAAAGGCGAGCGCGCCGAGCACGGCAAGGCCCAGCACGCCCGGTTTACGGCGTTTCGGAAGAAAGTAAGACATGGAGCGCCCCCAGTAGCTGAGGCGCGAATTTAAATGACAACCATTCGCACTTGCAATATGGGGGTCAGCATGTCCATGTCCGCTTCTGACCCCTGGCGCCCCCCAACAGCGGTCGTCGATGCCCCTCCGCCAGATCGTTCGCGACAAGGGCAGGCCAGTCCGCTCGGTAGCTGCGCCGCAGGGCACAGCCTCGCCACGCACAGCACCAAGGAGAATTCCGTGGGCAAACCAGTGCTCATCAGCCTCCCGGTCGCCAACCTCTCCAAGTCCATGGCCTTCTTCGAGGCGCTCGGCTTCTCACGCAATCGGCAGTTCACCGACGACTCGGGCGCGTGCATCGTCGTCAGCGACACGATTTCCGTCATGTTGCTTACGCACGCCAGGTTTCGAGACTTCACGCCCAGGGCCATCTGCGATGCGAGCAAGGCCGTCGAGGTGTTGCTCTCCCTCGGTTGCGAGAGCCGCAATGAAGTCGATAGTCTCATCGCCAGGGCGATCGCCGCGGGTGGCTCGACCTTCGACAAGCCGGAGGATTTCGGCTTCATGTATACGCATAGCTTTGTTGACCCGGACGGCCATGGGTGGGGGCTTCTCCCTATGAACGCCATGCCGGCGCCGTAGTGAGGCGCGTGTTTCAGGCACGCACTCTCTCTGACAGGCGGCCATCGACCGATGGGCCGGGTGCGACGTGCACACGCAGCACTTCATCAAACGGGGGGGCGATGTGAAGACGCCGGACGAGTTTGCCCAGGTGCTCAACAACCGGACGGCCGACCCGACCTGGGTGGCAAGACGGCGCAAGCCGCCGGTGATCATCGTCACCATCATCCTCGCCATCTTCATGCTGGTCGCAGGTGGCAGCGGCGCCGTGCGCCTGACGCTCGCGACGGCACGTGTGCTGGAGAACGGAGGCTCCGTCCTGTTGGTGGCAGGTGCCTTCGGCCGACAGCTGGCCATCGTGGGCCTCGCGGCGGCAACGCTGCTTGCGTGCTTCAGGCGTCCACCCTGGGGGCGCCTTGTTTCGACGGTGTTCGCCCTGGCCTTCAGTGCGGTGATGGGCTACGTGCTGGTCTTCCCGGATCCGCATCCGGTATTCCAGATCGCCGCCGGAGCGGAGCAGGTCGGCGCCTATGCCGCCCAGGTATTGATGGCCGCCGGCATCCTGGCCTACGCGTGGGCGATGGCCCTGGGCGCCAAAGCCCGGGCCTATTTCGCGGACAACTGACCCGGGGCACCCGGCGAACGGGCCGTTCCTTCCCGATAAAATCCCTGCATTTCCAACAACTTGGCCTGGCATCGAAATTTTACTTGACTGCTATTTCGATGATTAGCTAAATAACGACAATGAACGCCGTGTTCAAAGCCCTGGCCGACCCCACCCGCCGCAAGGTGCTCGAGTTGCTGCGCCAGCGTTCGATGACCGCCGGAGAGTTGTCGGAACATTTCCCGGTATCGCGGCCGACCATGTCCGCGCACTTTGCCGTGCTGCGCGAGGCGGATCTGATCGAGGCCAACAAGGTCGGCACCAGCATCATCTATCAGTTGAAATTGTCGGTGCTGGAGGATGCGCTGTTGAGCTTCACCCAGTTATTCGCCATCGGTGCCGGCGAGCGCACGACAGCGGCTTCCGCTGGCGAGGCCAGGCCCAAGGCAACCCGTGAAGGAGCCGACGAATGAGCGAGAACTCCCATCTTCTCCGCGCGAAGAAAGAAATCGTGTTCGGCCTCAAGCTTGCGGCCGCCATGATTGCCGGCGCCCTCTCGCTCGCCCTGGCTCACAAACAGGGATGGGTCGACGGCGCGCAGGTCATGCGTGGAAACAACATCATCATCGGTCTCGCCCTCGCGGCCTTCTGCAACCTCATGCCGAAACGGATGAACGGATCGCCGAGATCCGTTAGCCACGCAACGCTGGCGCAGTCGCTGGGACGCGTCGGCGGTTGGTGCATGACACTGGCCTTCCTTGCCTGGACCGCGCTGTGGGCATTCGCACCGCAGGAAGTCGCCAGGATGGGCTCGGTGGCTGCTGTCGGCGCTGGCGTCACCGTGATGATCGGCTATGCAGTGTGGAAGTGCGCCACCTGGCGCGCGCCGCGCAGCGATTGAACCTCTGGGTCAGCGCCGGGTGTAAAGCCAGGCGTCCGCTTTCAACCCACGGCGGCCCCGGACCTGGCTGCTGACCGGCTTCCTGGGCGCCGCGAAGATTTCTTGCTTCAGGTAGCCATGCAGTATCGCCGCCGGCGATTACTCCGGCGCGCTCGCCGAAGCCTTGAAGGTCACCACAAGCACATCACGACATGCCGGCGCGTCCGCATCCAGCGGCCGCACCGGGGTCACGCCGTGATACACGCTGTGGTCGTCGATGAGCGCGGCGTCCAGTGCATGGGTCAGCGTGAAATCGCCAAGTGGTCGCCCATCCGGCGCATGGATGGTGGTGGTGCCGCTGGCGATGTTCTGGCGATTTACCAGCAGCACGAGGACGTAGTCGACACCATCGCGATGGCTACCTTCGGGCGTGGGTTCGCCGGCGGTCTCTGCCGTCGCTTCGATGCGGAACTGATGCACCTCGATATGCCAGCGCAGCGCCTTCGGCGCCAGGGTTCCGAAAAACCGGTGGCAGAAGCGCAGGATGGTGCCCATGGTGGCGCCGTTGGCGACCGATGCGGCTACTGGCTCGAACCAGCGCTGGAGGTCGCCTTGCAGCGGGTTGTACTGCAGGCTCTGGAAGTGCGCCTGATGCGCCTCGGGCACTACGGGGCCATCGGCCGCGGCGGAGAATGTCGCGTGGCGACGGCGGCGAAACCGACCCTTGGTGGCCAGGTATGGATCGGGTTCCAGCTGGTTCCAGCTCTCGACAAAGTCCGCCCAGTCCGTCATCTCGCCCAGGGCAGTGAGGAGCGGCCTCATGCTGGCGCCCTCGACAAAGGCGAATCCGGGCGACTTCAGCCGGGCCAGCAGCGTCGAAACGAACGAGTCGGCAGGGTTGTGCATGGTTCCATCTTAGGCGGTCGGGGGCGTCGATGCGGCACGTTGCGCCTTGAAGCCTGCGCTCAGGTTTCAGGCGGACAGGCCGTCTGGAGGCTGCAGGCGTGGAGCCGAGGTAGCCTTGAGACCTCTGGCTATGCCATTCCACCGCAGACGTCGGCGGATCCACGCACACTCACGGCGAGTACGACATGCACACGGTCATCGTCATCGGCAGTGGTCTTCTCCTGCTCGGCTTCATGTTGCTGGTCGGCAACTGGACTGGCCTTGGCGTGACGCGAGGCGCACTACTTTTCGTACCGGTCTGGCTTGCCTTGTCCGCGGTGAATCTCTGGCTTGGCGTCAGCCGCGCGGGCTATGGCGTCGGCGAGGAGATGCCCATCTTCCTCATCGTGTTTGGCGCTCCCGCCGTCGTGGCGCTCGGCGCGTGGTGGTTCTTTCGCGGCTGACTGCGCAGCACGCGGCGTCGTACGCAGGCTCGACGCATCAGCGGACGGGGACCCCACCTTCAACCCATCGTGTGCGCCGAGCCGGGTGCTCAATCGCGGCTGTTGCCTGCGATGTCAGACATGGGCTTTCGCTGCGGTCACCACCGGAGCGTCGCTGGCGACAGCCCTGGAGGCGTTGATTGACGTGGTGATCATGGCGCCCAGCGTCAGCAGGCAAACCAGCAGGGAGGAGGCGAAAAAGCCGTGAAGCATGATGGTCTCGAATTTCATGGTCGTTCTCCGCGAGCAGGTTGGGAAGCTTTCGACAGGTATGTCGCAAAGCTCGTGCCAATCGCCACGCGCCCTCGCAGGCCGCACCGCTGAGCCATTTCCTTCACCCTGGCCTGGCGAGATCGACTGTCCGCGGACGATGCCACTCCTGTCCGGACAGGCCACGGACATCCGCTAAAAGAGGGTGGGATCGTTGGTCATGTCGATTGTTAGCCAAAGACAGGCCGGCTAGAGTTTCCAGCGGGCAGTGCGCGCGACCAGGATTGGCAACACAGAGGGAGTGCTTCCATGAGAAGACTCATCGCATCCACGTTTGCTTCGCTTGACGGCGTCATGCAGGCGCCCGGCGGCCCCGAAGAAGACCCCACCCACGGTTTCAGTCTTGGCGGCTGGGTGTTCGACTACTGGGACGACAGCATGGATATTTCGGCGGCTGGCTTCGATGGCAAGGATCGCGAACTCGTGCTCGGCCGCCGGACGTATCAGATCTTCGAAGCCTACTGGCCTTACCAGCCGGAAGACCACCCGATTGCCAGGACGCTCAACGCAGCGAAAAAGCACGTTGCCTCGCGCACGCTGACGGCGCTGCACTGGAACAATTCAACCCTGCTCCAGGGCGATGTCGTCGCGGCCATCAGGGCTCTCAAAGCCACGCCAGGTCCCGACCTGCAGATGATCGGCAGCCGCGATCTGATCCAAACGCTGCAGGCGGCCTCGCTCATCGACGAGTACAACGTATGGACGTTTCCGCTGGTGCTTGGTCGTGGCAAGTGTCTCTTCAGCGAGACCGCCAGGCCCTCGGCGCTACGGCTCGTTCAGTCCCTGGTCTCGACCACCGGCGTCGTGATGACGACCTATGTGCTCGCCGGCGATGTCCATCCCGAGGCGTTCCCGAAGGAAGAGCCGAACGAGAAGGAACTGGCTCGACGCAAGCTGATGGCGGACGGGGCGTGGTGATCCGACGGCGTGTGCAGTTGCGGGCCAATCGTGCAAACTGGCGTCACCTTGCGCCCTGGCTCACTCCAGGTGCCCATGGCCGCCGTCGAACGCTGGCGGACGTCTCGATGCACAGGATCTTTGGGGGTTGAATGGACGACGTTGTAACGGTTACCGCGAAACGTACTTTTACGAGCAGTTTCGTTGTCGCCGCGCAGCTATGGTTCGGCACAGCGTCGGGGTACGTGTCTGCGTTGGTGCTGGCGGCGATCATGGCCTATGTCTTCCATGACGCCGGGTCACCCTGGATCACCGCTGCGGCGGGCGTGGCCTGGGTCGCGTTGATGATTCCGTTCGTCCTGGGCCTGCAGGCCTGGCGAATCGCGCGCTGGTATCGCACGCTGGGACCGCCGGTCTTTTCGTTTGATCCGGACAGCGCCACCTGCCGTTGCGGCGAGATGGTGACTCGCATGCCCTGGTCAGGGATCAGGCGCATCCGGCTCACCCGCAAGACCTGCTTCGTCTACATCACGCCGCGTGCCGCCTGGTTTTTCGCGCGCGAGGAAATCAGCAGGCACGACGAAGCAGCCCTGCTGGATTTTGCTCGACGCTCGGGCGTGCAACTGGACGGCAAGGTCGCGGCGTAGTGCCCGTGCTGAGATACGAAAGACAAGAGGTGGCGATGGGGCAGGAAACCCAACAGGCCGTTCGCCATGGTGAGTGCCGCAACCGGTCGAAAAGGAAAACATGAGCGACGCACCGAACGCCTTTTGCGCCATCTACCGTTGGCGACTGCATCCCGGATCCGAAGAGACGTTTGTCCAGGCCTGGTCACGCATCACCCGGTTGCTGCGCAGCGAGCGAGGCTCGCTGGGCTCGCGCCTGCATCGCGGGCCCGACAATCTCTGGTACAGCTATACCCAATGGCCGTCCGCCGTCGCCAAAGCCGAGGGTCTGGCCCGCGCATCGGTCGATCCTGAGGCATGGCAGCGCATGCGTGACTGCATTGCCGAAAGCCTGCCGGAGATCATCCTCGAGCCAGTAGCGGATTTCCTTGCCCCGCTTCCGTGCGGCGACGCCTGACCGTTCAGTACTGATCTGCCTTGCGGCGGGTCATGGTCAGCCCATCGCATGCCGCCGCCGAAGCCCTGCACGGCCAGGTTACGTCGGTGGTCATGGCCGTCTGCGTAGAACAGCTTGGGAAATGTCGGTCGTCGCCATGCGGATATTTGCCCGAATCCCACCCAAGGCGGGCCCGATCGGGTGCCACCTCAGCGGCGGCAGCTCGATGGAGCAAAGGTGTGCGTGGCCCGTATTGGCGTCGCAGCCTCATCTCGGATCAGCTCGCGACGGGTAGCGACAATACGAACGCGAAAGCCCCGTCCGGCTCGTATCGGCAAGCAAGCTCGCCGCCGTGGTGGCGTGCGATCTGCCGCGCCAGCGAGAGGCCCAGTCCGGTGCCGGCGCGGTCGCGTGCTGCGCTGCCTCGGTAGAACGGCTCGAAGACGCTGGCACATTCGCCTTCCGGCACCCCCGGGCCGTGATCGCGCACGACGAGTTCGGCACGCCCATCTGCTACCTGCAGCCGGACCTGTACGGGCGGTATGCCATGGCGGCTGGCGTTGTCCAGCAAGTTGCGCAGCAGCCGAAGCAACAGCCGTGGGTCGCCCTTGACGGTCGCGGGCGCCCCCTCCAGGTCGACGCCGCCGTGGCGCGCGCTTTCCTCCGCAGCCAGCGCCAGCAGATCCACCGCTTCGGTCGCCTCCAGATGAGGCAATGCTTCCAGGCGGCTGGCCAGCAGGATCTCGTCGATCAAGGCATCCAGCTCGCCGATGTCCTGCTGCAGACCGTCACGGCGCTCCTCGTTGACGCTGGGCGCGATCAGTTCCAGTGTCAGACGGATGCGTGTCAGTGGCGTGCGCAGTTCGTGCGAGGCATTGGCCAATAGTGACTTGTGATGACCGACGAGCGCTTCGATCCGATTGGCTGCCTGGTTGAAGCTTTGCGCCAGGCGCGCCACTTCGTCCTGGCCTTCCACCGCGACCCTGGCACGCAGGTCACCGGCGCCCAGCGATTCCACCGCTTGTTGCAGTCGCTCAAGGCGGGCGGTGATCCGTCGCACTACCGGCAACACCAGCACACCGATGATGGCGGCCAGCGTGAACAGACTCAGCAGCAGTACGTGCAGCGGTTGATGCCCACCACGCGGCAGGCTTGCCTGCAGCCAGCGACCGTCGGGCAGATGCAGCATCCACAGCGCTTCTCCCGCGCGTGGCACGGCAGGCTGGTCGTCGATGCCCGGTCGCGGGCGCGATTGGGCAATCAGCCGCCGGGACGCATCCAGCAAGGCCAGGCGCACGGGCAGCCCCTGTGCCAACCTGTCGAGCGTCTGCTGCTGGTCTGCCATGGGCGCTCGTGCGGGTGGCAGTGCATTGGCGATGACCTGCACCTGCGAATGCATGGTTGTGTCGTACGGACCACCCCTGCTGTGCCAGACCCAGGCGAACGCAGCAGCGAACACCAGCAGGCTGGCGACGACGGTGAGGTAGATGCGCAGGTAGAGACGCGTCATGCCGGGCTCAATCCTGCTTGCGAGCGAACAGATAGCCGGCGCCGCGCACGGTGATGATGCGCCTGGGCGATTTGGGATCGTCTTCGATGGCCGCGCGAATGCGCGAGACATGTACGTCGATGGAGCGATCGAACGCGTCCAGCTGGTCGCCGCGCACGAGGTCCATCAGCACCTCGCGCGACAGCACGCGCCCGGCATGCTGCGCAAGCGCCAGCAACAGCTCGTACTGATAGGACGTCAAGTCGGCCGCCTTTCCCGCGAGCTTCACCGTGTGCGCGTCGGTGTCGATCTCCAGCTGGCCAAACACCAGCACCGTCGTTGCCCCGCTGGAGGGCGCCGCGCGCCGGCGCAGAATGGCGCGCAGCCGCGCAAGCAATTCACGCGGCTCGAACGGCTTGGGCAGATAGTCGTCCGCGCCAAGCTCCAGGCCGACGATGCGGTCGATCGCATCGCCGCGCGCCGTGAGCATCAGCACGGGCAAGTCGGAACGTTCGCGCAGCTTGCGGCAGACGTCGAGTCCGTCCATGTCCGGCAGCATCAGGTCGAGGATGGCGGCGTCCAGGGCATCGGCGCCGAGCCTTTCCAGCGCCTGTGCCCCGGTTGCCGCCTGCGAAACCGCATACCCGTGGTTACGCAGGTACTCGTCCAGCATGCCGGCCAGACGCGGGTCATCCTCCACGACCAGGATGCGTTCGCTCATCATCCGTGCCCTAGCCCGAAAGCGTCATCATAGCCGCCGGATCACGGCTTCAACCATGCATCGACGACGTCATCGACATGTGCTGCGTCAGGTGCGCGACAAGCTGCTTGCGCTGGTCCGGCGTCAACACATTGCTGCTGTCCTCCACCAGCCTGGTCATGCGCCGGGCGATCTGGTCGTGCACGGCGATCTGCGCGGCACTCGCCTGCTCCAGTGCCGTGCGATCGATGGTGGGAGCCGCCAGCAGCTTCAGTACCTGCTCATGGCCCGCGTGCAGCTGTTGGTACATCGGAATCAGCTCGGCCGCCGCCTGCTTGAAAATCGGGTCCAGGGCGGCCTTCTGGGCGTCCGTCGCATCAATCTCGACGTACATGTGGCGACATACCTTGTCGATATGCGCAGTCATCTCGGCCTGGGACATGGGGCCGGCCATGTGGTGCATGGCGGACGTGTTGCCGTCGCTCGCGAGTACCGTGACGCCGCCCGCCAGGGCAATGCCGCCGACGAAGCCAAGCAGCGCGGCGCGCAGGGTACGGTTCTTTCGCATGTATTGAATCATGGCCATGGTTTGCTCCTGTCAGGGGTCAGTCAATTCACCCAGGCACAGCTTGTGCGCCGTGCGTGAGCGCTTTACGAAGCCAAGGTAAAGAAATGTGAAGCGGCGAAAGGCACGTCAGGCGGACGCGCGCTCGCGCAGCATCAGCACGCCGGCGGCGAGGTTCCATACGGCCTGCAGCAACAACGTGCCAACGACGATGCCCAGGTCCATCTGTGCACCGGCAGCGACCACCATCGCCGCCGGAAGCCCTCCCGCGACCAGGCCGATGCAGCCCACCACCCGCCGCGTGCCCGGGTCGCGCAACAAGGCCACGGACCATGCGATCGCGGCCACCGATTGCAGCACCCACGCCACGCGCGCGATGTCGGTCAGGGCGATGGATTCGACTACGTGGATCATCCAGCGCGCTGCCTGCGCCGCTTCTGGCGTACCGTTGACGAAGTCCGCCGCGATGCCCGTGCTGATGAAGCCGTCGAGGATGGTGGCCGACAACATCAGCACGCTGCCGAGGGCATAAGTCATCAGACCGATCAGCACCGGCGTCCGGCGCAGGTCCAGTCGCTGGGACAGCACGGTATAGCCGTACAACAGGACGCAAATGCATGCCATCGCGACCACATGCACGTTCTGATGCCACGACTGGATCTGCACCATGCTTTGCAGGATTTCCTGCGTGGTCTTACCGCTTGCCCCCCGATCCAAAGCGACCGTGGCGGTGGATACGATGGCGCTCGCCAGGATGGCGAGGCCCGCCAGGCGGGCATCACCATGGGCCTGGATGGCCACCGCGTGATGACGGGCAGGGTGCTGCAACGATTCGGCGTAGGTAGTCATGGCGAGCCTGTTGTCCAAGCGCACGGGATGTGCGGGACGCCACGCTAGGCCACTCGTTTGGCTGCGGTATGTACTGCCGGTAAAGAAAGATGAAGGGGGTTTGCGTACACTCGCCGTTGCGACCTTGCCCACGGGCACGGCATCAAGCTGTGAAGTTCCAGGCAGACAGGAAGGGGCGTCATGAGCAGTCACACCATCCGCATTTCCCTGGGCGTACTGGCCTTGCTGTGTGTCGGTTCCGCCCTTGCGGACGACATCCCGGCCAAAGACGGTGCCACGGCACAGTGGATGATCGTCAAGGAAAGAGCCTGGGCCAACATGGCCTGCGGAGGCGAGTGGGTTGCGTCGGAAATCCTCGCCGACGACTTCCAGGGTACGGCGCCAAAGGGTGCTCGCTACAGCAAGCCGGCAAGCGCGCCTGCTTACGATCCCAACACTCAGTGGTCCTCCGATTGTCGCCTGGATAGTGCCGATGTCCGTTTCTTCTCCGCCGACGTTGCAGTGGTCTACGGATCAGAGTCAAAGACGGTGGCGCTACCGGATTCGAAACACGAACGACGTTGCCTGGTGTGGAGTGACATGTGGTTACGGCGCAACGGGAAGTGGCAGATCATCGCGGTCCAGGATAATCGCGTCGAATGTCCCACCAGATAAGTGGTTTGTGCGATGCCGGTTCATCCGGATGGCACGCCTGCCAATGCAGCGTCGGGCCGACGTGGTCTTTCGCACTCGCCTGACCGTGCCCCCATTTTGGTGGGGGCAGCGAGGTTTCCAGTTGATAGGGTTTGCACGTGCTTGCAAGACGATAGGTAGGTGGCGGTCAGCCGTGAATCGCAAGGAAATGCGGCTAAGTGACCAACGCTTGGAATTGCGCCACGGCAGGGTCCACTTGGCTGAACATCTGCCCCTTGCAGGAAGATGGATGATGTCGATGTCGCCTGGAATGTAACGGGCACAGCGACAGTTCTGGGCCGCGCCCCGGCCGATGGTTCCGCGAGACAAGTGGGCGCAAGATCCTGCGCTAACGGATCTCGATCGTGGTCACCCGCCTGCGTTGGAAGTCCGCAAAGCGACCAGATTGGCCTCATCAACGCCAGTGGATCGTGCTGGAACCTTGGTGTTGTCCTGACTGCATCACCAGGCGCTACGCGACATAACCCCAGGAACCGCGACCGGGCGCGTCATCCTGTCGTCGCGCCAGTCAACTCACGCCAATGAACATCGCCGACCACGCCCACGCCTCGCTCCATGACCAGGCATCGAGGTCCGTCCCGGAAGTCGCGCTTCAATAGAAAGAGTAGTGAGAAAGGTATGTGGCACCGATTACGGGTTTGGCTGAACAAGACGCCCATTTCAGATCCGATCGATCGGCACTATGCGTCGTTCATGCAGCTGTTGTTCGCAACGGTCGGCGTCGTCGTGCCAGCGCTGAAACTGGCGACCTACGTTGCAACAATGCTCGATGCCCACTGGCACCGGGAACAACGTCTCGACTGGATCATCGATCTGGGCACGGATGTACTGATAACAGCATCCGCATGGGCGGGGCTTTTCCTGATCAGGCGTGGTCATCTTCGCCAGGCCCTCATGCAATTCCTGTGCATTCTCCTGGGCGCCTTCACGATCGGCAACATGTCCCCCGGGATCACCCAGCCTGGGGGCGACCCAACCCCCTGGATCGCTCTCGCACTAGCCGGACAAGTCCTGGGCCGACGAGCGTTGTGGATGACCTATCTGGCCGTGCTGGTGTGTTTGACCCTGGGCGCACTCGGGACGGCGTTCGGCCATCACGCACCGAGCATTTCGTCCATCGCCATGGTGCGGGTGGAGCGCGCCATGGTTCTTCTGGTCATCGTGGTCATCGTGGACCAGACCATGGCACCGCTTCGCGCGGCCTTGACCGAGTCACAGTTGCGACGGGGGGAACTGGCGCAACTCAACGCCAACCTGGCGCAAGAGATCGTCATGCGCGAGAAGGCCCAGGACCATCTTATTCATGCCCAGAAGCTTGAGGCCGTGGGACGCATCGCCACCGGCGTGGCACACGACTTCGATAACGTACTGAACGTGGTGCTTGGCTATGCCGCCCATCGTGATCGACTTGCCGACCGCGGTATGCCCGCCTTGCTGGGAGCGATGGAGGACATCGAACTCCAGGCCCGGCGTGCTCTCTCCATCAGCCGCAAACTGCTGAACTTCGGCCGCAAGGACGTTGCCCGATCCGAAACTTTCGACGCGGCCATGGCAGTACATGAACTGCAGCCGATGCTGCGCCAGTTCTTCGCTGCAAGCACGCGCCTTTGGATTGACGCCCCGAGAGCCGGCCTGTGCATCAGCATGGATCGAGGCCAGTTCGAGTTGATGCTACTGAACCTGGCTGCGAACGCCGCCGATGCCATGCCACAGGGAGGCGAGTTCACGATCTGGCTGGGCGCGGATCTCGCTGAAAAGCTGCTGATGCTGGCGGTGCAGGACACTGGCGGCGGCATGAGCGATGAAGTCAGGCAGCGCGCTTTCGAGCCCTTCTACACGACCAAGCCATGGGGTTATGGCACGGGGCTTGGCCTGTCCGCGGTTTGCGACATCCTGACCGCCGCCGGTGGCAGCGTGACGGTGGACAGCAAACTCGGCGAGGGCACTACCTTCCAGCTGCGACTGCCTTTGCTGGAGTCAACCCGCGTCGCCCAGCAAGCTTACGCTTGAGACGATCCACGCGCGTTCGGCCGCGGCTTCGTCGACAGCAGGTACGGGCGGCATGGGTCAAACTTCCTATTGTCATGGCAGCGTTGCGTGTCATAGCTTGATTACACGCGTTGGCGTCCACCGTATCCGATGAAATGACGATGTCCGGTCTGAAGCAACACCACGTATCCGCGTCGAAATCCGCCCTCCGCGTTGCGATTGTGGAGGACGAAGAGCGCTTTCGCGAAGCGGTGCTCGTCCCAGGGCTCTGCGATTTCGGCTTCGATGCCGTTGGCGCCGGTTCGGCTGGCGAGCTCTACAAGGTCATGCTTTCGCGACAGTTCGACATCATCGTCCTGGACATCGGCCTACCCGACGACAGTGGACTCAATGTCGTTCGGCACCTTCGACAACTCAACGCGAAGATCGGCCTGATCATGCTCACGTCCAGTGTGGAGCGTCGGGACCGGATTCAGTCGCTCTCGGAAGGCGCAGACATGTACCTGCCAAAGCCGATCGATGTTGACGTACTTGCAGTGACACTACGCAGCCTCGCTCGCCGCCTCTCCCCCGCGAGTGAGGCGGTCCCTGCGGCACCGAGTGAGTGGCATCTGGACCCCACCGGCTGGTGTCTCGTGGCGCCGAGCGGGGCGATTTTTGCATTGACGTCGACCGAGCGTTCCATCGTGAACGCCTTGATTGAAGCAGATGGATCGCCGGTGACGCGCGAAGCGCTCATCCGGTCGCTGGGCGAAGATCCCCTGTTGTTCGACCATCATCGACTCGACATGCTCGTCTATCGGCTTCGCCGCAAACTCAGCGACACTGAGGGCGGCCAAAATCCGCTGCTTACGTCACGTGGAACGGGATACCTGTTCGTCAAGCGACCGTAGTTTCCCGGTGAAGAAATCCGCCGCTTCACCTGGTGCGTTACGACAGCAGCAGAAATGGGCGATCAAAGCTCAGGCACAAGACATCGTCATGTCTGGTCCCCAGCGCCCCTTGTTCAATCGCGTCGCGATGGTGATGGGCGAATTGCATCGCCCTGGGTAGCGATCCCGGTCGGTCGCCATCGGCCAGAACGCGGGCATCGGTAATGCTGGCTGCCTGGCGCCGCGCGTGGCGCGCCCACCCATCCCAACTTCACGCTGCAACGCCGTCCGGCGCTCCGTGCGCGGGCGGTCGGCCGAGATCTCCGCGGGCAATTCCCCATCCCGCTTTCATGCGCAGGGCCAGAGCCTGCTTCGCAGGACATTTCGACGATGCGTGCGGCCAGGCGTGCAGCTCACCTGTTTTGGTTAGGTGGCGCGATGTTGCGTGGATGACAGCTACGACTCCTGGGCCGAATGTTGGCGCGGGGAGGATCGCCGGTTCACTGGCGATTGGTAAGTGAAGTCAACAACGGCAAGCGGCACTTTGTCGTCGGCACTGACGGGGAGGCGTGGGTGAGCGTGCGCACCGGGGGTGCATCGCGTCTGCCATCAGCACGTCCTGTTCGCTTCGCTAGCTGTTGCCCTTTGCGCTCTGCATACGCGCCTGGTGGCGCACGTCAAAAACAGGGCCTCACCGCGTAGTCGCCGCGGGGGCCTTCCATTTCGTTTTTTGGGGAATCGAAGATGTTTAGCCGTATTCAAGAGCTGAAATCCTGTAACAAGGCATTACTGCCGATGGCCCTTGCCTTGGCGCTGAGCCCGTTGTGTGGCCATGCGGCCACCGCCACCTCCTGGGCTCCGATCAAGACGCATGCTGCGTTGCTCAAAGACCAGTCGACTTCGGTCAACGGCATGAGCGCCGGCGGTTCGACCACCACTTACCGCATTAACGCCCACGGCAAACCTGCCGTGAAGGCCCAGGTCTCGACGCTGGACAGCACCAAGGTGCTGCACGTGGCCGTGAGCCTCAACTTGCGTAACGCCGACCAGCTGCAGGCCTTCAATAAGAGCCTGAACACGCCGGGCAGCGCCAATTACCATCAGTTCCTCACCCCAGCCCAGTTCAAGGCGACCTACGCTCCGACCGACGCGCAAGTGCAGTCTGTCGTGACGCACTTGCAGCAGTCGGGCTTCATCAACATTACGGTATCGCCGAACAACACACTGGTGTATGCGGACGGCAATGCCGCCGTCGTGAGCAAGGCCTTCAACGCAACGATGAAGTCGTATACCGAGAACGGAAAGCTGAAGTTCGGTAACGACAGCGACGCCATGGTGCCCCAGGCATTGAGTGGCATCGTCGGCGCGGTGACCGGGCTGCAGAACGTCAGCGTGAAGCATCCGCTCAGCCACATCGGCGCACAGATTTCCTCGACGGCCCCGATGGGTACGCAGTCCGGCCCGACCAATGTGCTGCACCCGCCGACGCAGTTTCCGCTGATCTATGACGCTGGCAACACGCCGACCGCATACAACACCACGGTGGGCATCATCACCTGGGGTGACCTGACCCAGACATTGGCCGACCTGAATACGATGACGACGGTGAACGGCCTGAATCCGGTCAACACCAAAGTGGTGAAGGTGACGCTGTCGGGCGAACGGGACTTCTCGGATGACCCCAACGGTGACGGCGAGTGGAATTTGGACTCGCAGACCATCATCGGCACGTCGGGCGGCGTCAAGCAGCTCGTGTTCTACACGGCGGCTAATGGCCTCTATGGCCCTTATGACGACGAACTGACCGACGCCGGCATCACGGCCGCCTACAACCAGGCGGTGGTCGACAACATCGCCAAGGTCATCAACGTGTCGCTCGGCGAAGACGAGACGGCGTCCCACGAGGCAGGCAACCAGGCAGCAGATGATGCGATCTTTGCCCAGGCCGTGGCGCAAGGTCAGACCTTCTCCGTCTCTTCCGGTGACCAGGGCGTGTACACCGCGACCGGTGGCGAATTCGAGACTAACGCCGGCGTCGTGCTGCCGGCACCATTCAGCCTCGGCACCTATTCGTCGAGCGAGCCGGCGACGTCGCCAAACGTGGTTGCCGTGGGCGGCACGCAGGTGACCACCAATGGCACCACCTATGCGGGCGAAGTCACGTGGAACGACGGCATCGCGGATGCCGGTGACGGCAACAACCGCATCTGGGCTACCGGTGGTGGCTTGAGCCTGTTCGAAGCGGCACCCGCATGGCAGGCCTCGGCGCTGGGCGCGACCGCGCGCCAGGTGCCGGACATCGCTTTCGACGCCTCGTCGGTCACCGGCGCCGTGATCTATATCGGCGGCCAGAAGTATGGCGTCGGCGGCACCAGCCTCGCTTCGCCGATCTTCGTTGGTACGTTTGCGCGTGCCCAGACCTACGCGAATAACTCGATCGGCTTCCCCGCAAGCAACATGTACCGGGACTTCCCCACCCACCCGTCCGCGTTGCATGACGTGACGTCGGGCAACAACGGTGTGTGGGTTGCCGGCACGACCTATGGCTACAACGCCGCCGCGGGCTGGGACTACACCACGGGCTTCGGTTCGCTCGACATCAGCGCCTTCAACCTGTTGGCCTATACCTGGGGTGATGGCACGCCGCCGTCGGGCGTTGTGCCGCCGCCGGTGGTCACCACGCTGACCAACAATGTCGCGGTCACCACGCAGGGCACAGCCGGTGCTGCACAACAGTTCACCCTGGTGGTGCCGGCCGGCAAGAGTACGCTGACGTTGCGCACTTCAGGTGGCACGGGTGACGTCACGCTGTATGTAAAGCGCGATAGCGCTGCCAGCGCGTCGTCGTACGACTACATGTCGGCGCATGCGGGCACCAATACCGAAGCAGTGACGATCCGTGCGCCGGTGGCGGGCACCTACTACGTGACGGTCGCGGGCGGAAACCAGATCTTCAGCGGGGTCAGTGTGCTGGGCAGCATGCAGTAAGCGGTCTGGCGTCTTCTCGAACTGTCAGGAGTCCAGCGAAGCCCGGGCTCCTGACAGCGGGACTTTTCCTGCTATTCCGGTGGCTTCTGGAAGCCGCCGCGGGACGGCTTGCCCGCCTGTCAAGGTCGGCGCCACTTTCTCATCTCATCTTTTGTGGACGTCAAGACGTCCGATATCCGCTGCATGACGCGCTCCACCGCCAATCACCGGCGAGAAGGAACGCGCGCCGCGGGTCCTACCTTCCGGGGATTTCAATGAACAAGATTCACAGCAAGATCTGGAGCAAGTCGTTGGGTGCAACCATCGTTGCCAGCGAGTTGGCAAAGGCCAACGGCAAGGGCGGTAGTGCCAAGCGCGTGCGGTCCGGCGTGGCCGCGCTTTCGCTGGCCATCGGCATGGCGCTTGCCGCCACATCGGCCATGGCCGCCGATGCATCTCAACAAGCGCAGCCGCAAACCTCCGCGCCGACGCCGGTCCCCGGCACGGGCAACTATTTTTCTGCCGATGGCGCCGCCGACGGCAGCGATGACGCGCTGTCGCTTGGCACCAACAGTGTGGCCGGCGGTGCGCTGAGCACGGCGCTGGGCACCGAAAGTACGGCTCTGGGCTACAACAGCTTCGCCCTGGACGACTACACCACCGCCCTGGGCGGCAACGCGCAGGCGATCGGCGTGGGCGCATCGGCGATCGGCCATAGCGCCTACACCGGCGCCGACTACGCGACCGCGATCGGTTTCGGTGCGGGCGCCACCAACTTCAACACGGTTGCCGTCGGTGCCAATGCGCAGGCGACCGGTCGCAGCAGCGTGGCGATGGGCGGCGTGGCGGTGGACACCAGCGGTAACGCGGAGTTCTACGACGCATCCGGAAATCCGCAGGCGGCCGCCGCCACGGGTGATCTCGCCACCGCCATCGGTGCCAGCGCGGTGGCTTCGGGTCATGGCTCTGTTGCCCTTGGCGTTGGCACGGTGTCGATGGGTGCGAACTCCGTGGCCGTCGGCAATTCCGCCACGACCACCGGCGACTACAGCATGGCCATGGGGCCTGCAGCCATCGCAGCAGGCCCTGCCAGCGTGGCCATGGGTTTCGCGGCACAGGCACAAGGAACCGAGAGCGTCGCCAATGGCTACCAGGCCAATGCAGCGGGCGGTGGGTCCGTGGCGGTCGGTCCTGCCTCGTATGTCAGCGGTGCAGCGTCGGTCGGTGTTGGCGCTAATTCGGCCGCTCTGGGTGACCAGTCCATTGCGATCGGTTACTACGCCATGAGTGACGCTGGAGCCTCGACTGCGATCGGCCTCAACGCCCAGGCGTTGGGAGGATCATCGGTCGCCCTTGGTCCCTTCGCAATCTCCGGTGCTAGAGATGCCATCTCCATAGGTCTTTACTCCCAAGCGATGGGCACCTGGGCTATCGCCATTGGTAACCAATCGATGGCCAATGGCAGCGGCACCATGGCTCTAGGTAACTGGGCGACGACCTTGGGTTACCAGGATGCAGCGGGGAACCAGTTCTACTACAGCAACGGTACGGCGGTTGGTTCCAACGCCATGGCGGCGGGAAACGCGACCGCGTTGGGTTACGGGGCTTTGTCAGGCAAGAATGACGTGGCGCTTGGAGCGAACGCTTCAGTCTTCGATTTCAACGCTTTCAATGTTGCTAACGCAAACCCACAGAACTTAATGCCGAGCAACTCCGTGGCGATCGGCTACAACGCGGCAGTGAAGACGCAGTCTGGGGCAGCCGCGCCGACCACCAACGCGGTCGCGTTGGGCAGCAGTGCGCTGGCCAGCGCCAGTAGTGCGCTTGCGTTGGGCGCCAATGCCCAAGCCACGGCCGCTAACGCCGTTGCGTTGGGTGCCAATGCACGGGCGACGATAAGCAACACCGTATCGGTGGGTAACGACGGCAGCACGGGCGGCACCAAGTTCACCAGCAGCATCACCAACGTGACCGCCGGTGCACTCAGCGCAACCAGCACCGATGCGGTGAACGGTTCGCAGCTGTATGCGACCAACCAGGCCGTCAATACGCTGAGCACCACGGTCGGCAACGCGGTCATGTACACCGACGCCACGCATACCGGCGTGACCCTGGGTGACGGCGTAACGCCCGTGAAGGTCTCCAACGTGGCAGATGGCACCCAGGCCACGGACGCAGTGAATCTTGGCCAGCTCAACTCGGCGATCACCTCGGGCATGTCGCAGGTCAGCGCCATGGCGGTGAACTACGACGCGGCCGACATGAGCAGCGTGACGCTCGGTGGTGCTTCGGGCACGACGATCCATAACGTTGCCGCCGGCGTAGCCAATACCGACGCGGTGAACATGGGCCAGCTCAATGCGCTGAGCGCGCTGGAAGTCTCGGACGTCACCGGCCTGACCGGTCAGCTGTCGGCTTTGCAGACGACGATCACCTCGCTACAGCAGAGCTTCGCCGCTGCCGGTCCGTCCATGCCCAACACGATTGCCGTCGATGGCTCGGGTGCGGCATCGGTGATGTCCAATTCAGGCGACGTCGCGGTCGGCAACAACGCCGCCGTGGGTGGCGACCACGGCACGGCCATCGGCGGTGACAGCTACGCCGCCGGCCCGAACGACACCGCGCTGGGCGGCAACGCCAAGGTGAATGCCGACGGCAGTACGGCGGTCGGTGCCAACACGGTCATCGCGGCCACCGCAACGAACGCCGTGGCCGTGGGCGAAAGCGCCTCGGTGACGGCCGCGTCGGGCACCGCGATTGGCCAGGGCTCCTCGGTGACGGCCGCCAACGCGGTGGCGCTGGGCCAAGGCTCGGTGGCCGATCAGGCCAACACCGTGTCAGTGGGTTCGGTGACCAATCAGCGTCGCGTCACCAACGTCGCCGCCGGTGCGGCGCCGACCGATGCCGCCAACGTGAGCCAGGTCGACCAGGCACTGGCCACCGCCAAGACCTATACCGACGCCAGCGCCACGCAAACGTTGAACGCGGCCAAGGCCTATACCGATGCGGCGGTGGGCAACCAGCAGGCGCTCGGTGATCTGCGCAACCAGATGAACGATCGATTCCAGCAGGTCGACAAGCGCATCAACGACGACGGCGCCATGAGTGCCGCGTCCACCCAGATGGCGATCAATGCAGCGGGCGCCGTCGGCAACGGCCGGATCGCGGCAGGCGTGGGTGAGCAGTCGGGACGTTCGGCCATCTCGGTGGGCTATGCCGCGCCGCTGGGTAGCCGCATGCACGTCAGCGTGGGCGCCACCGCCAGTGGTTCGCAGACGTCCGTGGGTGCCGGCTTCGGCGTGGACCTGTAAGTACCTGGGGAAAGTAGCCGGCGTGGCTTCTGCCGCGCCGGACTTTTCCGCACGCAACCCGATGGAAGGCCGCCAAAAGGCGGCCTTTTCCTTTGCCTGGACGCGAATCAGCCTGGCCAGGCATCTTGTCCACGGAACCCCGTTTTGACGGAAAGCGCCCGCTCGATGGCCGACGACGTGGGACCGGATCGAGCAGTCCCTCATGGTGACATTCACATTGGCCAAGGTCCGCTTTGGACTGCGACTACCGTCGGTCGTTGCAGGCAGGCCATCAGATGTGCCGCTATGTCCATGCATAGAGGTGTGGATCAAGATCCGTACCCGCGCCAACGCAAACTCATGCTTTCTGCCGAGGCGTGGCCGGAGAGGCTACGGCAGCTATCTTCAATTCGTTACTCGAGCCGTGCCTCCGCTTCAAACGCAGAACGGGCGTGGTAGGGCAATGCCCACCACGCCCGCTGCCTGACGCTTTGTCAATGACTCAGAGTTGGAGGGTCGAGATACGCGTCGCCCAGTTGCCCAGCGCACCGCGTGTGCCACCGCACTGACCAAACGGCGGCGTCATGTACTGGGCCAGGGTGCACGTCTGTGCAATGTATTCAGAGGCGAGCCAGATGGTGTTGCCGTCGGCCGAAGCCGCACCATAGTCACCCCAGCGCGGTCGACCGCCACCGAGGAACGGAATGCCGGTGAAGCCGTCCCACGGACCTGCGCCTGCCTTGGCGATATGGACATCGCCTGCACCCACCTTTGCATCCAGACTGGCGTAGCCCGCGCTTGGATAGTCATTGGGGCCCACCACGGTGAACGCGATGACGCCGCGTCCGCTTTGCGTGACGGCTGCCGCGCCGTAGGTCAGGTTCGCATCGGGCAGGGCCAGCGTGCCGTTGGCGAAGATAACGCCGGAGTTCGGATTGATGACGAAGTAGTTGATGCCCGAGCCGTGGCTGCCATCGCTCAGCAGCACGTCGGTATCCAGCGTGCCCCAGAGCTTGCCGTTGGCGTAGCTCACCTGCTCCATGCGCGAGTCATTCACCGCCAGGTCGCGCGGTGCGGGGTAGACGATACTCGGATCGCCAAGGATCGCAGCGCACGCGGGGGTGGCAAAGCAGTCACGCAGTGGCGTGTTGCCCGGCTTCTGGTGGGCCAGGCTGCTCGGCACGGCATACTGCTGCACGGTCAGTGGCTGCACGTTCAGCGCCAGCGCCCCTGGCATGGTGTCGATGGCCTGTGTGTTCGAAACCGACCACAGCCAGACAGTGTTCGACGTACCCGAGTCGTAGAACACGGCGTCGGAACTGAGCAGGAATTCGGTTCCGCCATGCCCGCCGGCAAACTGCCCGCCGGAAGAGATCGCCGGTATGACGGTGAACGCAGGCGCGGGAATGCTCGGGTCACCACCGTTGAACTCCACCACATTCGCCGTCGCACCCGACGCCAGCGCCTGCTTGGAGATGGCGTAAATCTGCGCACCGTAGAAGCCGCCGCCGAAGACCGAGAACTCGTTGGTCGTCAGGAAAATCGCATTGGCGTCAGCACCGATATGGGGATAGTCGCCCAGGCAATAGCCGCCCGCACAGCCGTGGTTCGGAGTGCCCTGCGTACCGTTGTTCTGCACCGGCAAGCGGTAGATGTTCCAGGCGCCCGTGGGATTGGAAGTCTGGCTCACCGCGATGTCCAGATGATTGGTGCCAGCCAGGAACGACGTCGTGCCCACGCGATCGAGCGTCAAGACGACCTGGAACCAACGTTGCGTGCCCGCATCGTAGTAGCAGGACGGGTCGGTGAGTTCGGGGCCGTCCGCACCCGTGCTGCGATTGATCGCTGCCGGGTAACCGTAGAACGAGTTGAGATCGATCGGCCCGGCGAGCTTGTTGCCGGCGCTGTCATAGATCGCCAATACGTCGTTGACGCTTTCCATGACGAAGCCGTTGCCGCTGCACAGCCCCTGATCGGGCGGCTCCACCGAAAACTGGTTACCGCCATTGGCAAAACGCTGGTCGTGGAAATTGAGGCCGTCGAAGCCGCCCAGGAGTTCGGGGCTCGACTTGGCACGCTTGCCATTGCCCATGCTGTTGCTGCCAGCGTGTCCGTGGGAAATGCTGCGATTCACCACCGGTGGCGGGCCCAAGTCATTGCCATCACCGGAGTCCGCATCACCGGACGTCATGGCCGGATCCAGCTCCATGCTGGTCAGCGGTGCGCCCCCAAGACCCGTAGTCGTTGGAACCGTCGTACCTCCTCGTTGGATTTGAAGTGTGGTTGGGGAAGAAGCCATGGCGCACGTAGCAAACGCCATGGCCGTCACTGCCAACAGCAGTCGAGTCTTCATAACACTGGTCTCCCGTTCGTTTCGATAGGTGACCGCGCCCCCTTGGAACGCTGACATCGGCTGCACCGATTAGCGTCCGCGCAAGTACGCATATTTGGCATATGCGTTCGCGCACCATACGCGCATTGATAACAAGTCACCATCGGAACTGCGGCCTATACCCGTCATGCCCGCCCAGGTCTGCATCGACGTCGGATTGCCTGCAAACAGGACCACCGATCCGCGGTCACTTTCGATCCGGTACAGGTCATGGGCACGACAAAACTGCCCCGGGATTCAAACCTTGCGAGGCAGGCGCACCCTCAATTGAGGGCGTTGGCGGTCGGCTACTTGCAGCCGGGAGACCTGAAGGAAGCGATACGCGTGCTCCAGTTGAATGCGCCCTTCCGCTTGAGGCGCTTGTTGGTGTGCCAAAGGGTGCAGCTCTCCACCGGACCTTGGCCGTGGCATGTACAACCGGTAACGCCCCACTTGCCACGGCTGCCCGCCGCGCCCCATGGTCGGGGTCGACAGAACGTAAGCGCACAAGCTTTCGGACGCCTTAGCTGCCGCGTGAAGAGTTTGTGAGAAGAGGGCTGGAGACTCTTCAAGGACCGGAAACGCGCTCGGCCGACCTTGTCAGTCTCGCTCTTGCCAGTGCCTAGGCCGGCGATCAGTGCGAGTCATTCGTGCCGCCATTGCAGCTCGAATAACTGGTGTTTGCCATGGATTGAATATACGAGCCGGGGACAGTCGTGGCGGGGACGGTGACACAACGCACGCGCCGTACATTGGCCGTATTGGTCTTTGCCGGCACGTCCTTTTGCTTTGGCTGTGCTGTACAGGCAGCTCCGAGGAGCAAGGACACGGCGAGTAATACCATCTTGCTCTGCGACATGGGATGCACCCCGAAAGTCCGTTAGGGATTACATGACTTCACTGTTTCAGGCAACTCGTCGGGCGATGATAGGTGGACCGACCAGGGTTTGGTAGACGCTCACGGGCCGCTGTGCGAAACCAGGGTCAAGGTGCACGATGCAGCTTGCCTCGGCTCTGCAGGTGCGCTCGGATCCCGGCTTTCAGCGTACTGGCGTGTCCGTTTTCGACCCAGGGCGGACATGATTCCGGAAAGCGTCCAAGCCAAGGGAGTTGCACGCAGTGACGTGTATCGATGACCCGAATGAGCTCTGGGACGAGACAGTGATTTCAGACCTTCCTGGAAAATGGCTCGTGGTTGGCCTTCCCTTCCTGGATACTGGCGGCAAGCCAAGGCGCAAAGAGCAGTACTGGGGGCGAGTAACCAGGGTGGACCGACGAGAAGGCATCGAGCTGATGCTTCATGGCAACCGCAATGGGGAAACCTTCAGTCTTTCGCCTGATACGCGCTGGGTAAAGCCAGCCTCACGGGGCGTCCGCGACCGACCGGAAGCAGACCCTACGACCCAGTGCAGCATGGACTGATGGATAGGCCGGATTCTCCGTAAAACTACGGTTTGCTGGAGCACGCCTTTGCGGGACGATTGATCGCCGTCCAATATGCGCTTGATAGCCAGAACTTTCACCCCCGGCCATGGAGTCATCCTATGAAAGGTCGACGCTTCGTTCAGACGTCCATCGTGCTGTGTGCGCTAACCCTCTCCCAGATCGTCAGTGCCGCTAACCTGGAATGCACCATGCGATTCAGCTTGTCCGGCTGGTCGGTGATCTACAAGCACACGAGCGGTAAAGGTGTGGTTACCTGCAAGAACGGTCAAACCATGAAGGTCAAGATCGAAACTCATGGCGGTGGACTGACGGCCGGTAAATCGCGCATTGATGATGGCATCGGCAATTTTAGCGATATCACCAAAATCAGCGATGTGCTGGGTACTTACGCACAGGCGGATGCCAGTGCTGGTGCCGTGAAGTCCGGCACGGCACAGGTGCTCACCAAGGGCGAGGTCTCCCTTGCGCTATCAGGCGCGGGCCAGGGTATCGATCTCGGCATCAGCGTAGGTGGCATGACGATTTCGGAAGACAAGTAGGGCTGAAGCCCTTTCCGAAAGCATGGGCGCCAACACAGGTGCTCCAGGAAGGGCAACTTCAACTCGGAAGTCGAGCATGTCGGGCAGGTCCGCTTTCGCCCCGAAGCGGACCTGCAATGAGCAGTCGTTGGCCTGGCCGCCGACAGTCTGTCGAGTGCCGACCATTCCCGGATTGGAACCGTCGCCAGGCCCCGTGTCGATCCCGCAAGAACCCGTTCGTCGCATACTTGAAGGTGACCACGTCGGCCGCTCTTTCCGCGAAGGAGATAGTCATGTCCTACATCGATGGTTTCGTCATCGCCGTACCCGACGCCAACCGCGAGAAATTCATCGAACACGCCCGTACCTTCGACCCCATTTTCGTGGAGTTCGGCGCTATCCGGGTGGTGGAGTGTTGGGGCGACGACGTGCCCGACGGCAAGCTCACCGATTTCCGTCGCGCGGTGCAGGCGAAGCAGGACGAATCGGTGGTGTTCTCCTGGGTGGAATGGCCCGACAAGGCCACCCGCGATGCCGGCATGGCGAAAGTGATGAAAGATCCGCGCATGGAAGCCGCCAGCGCATGCCCCTTCGACGGCAAGCGCATGATCTTCGGCGGCTTCACACCCGTGGTCAGCGTGCCGGACTAGGGCGGCCCTGACTTTGCCCGTCATCCCAGCGAGGCGCTTTTCAACAGCGGAGCTGGCCAGGCACTACCTGATTGGCGTCGAACCTCAACGAGCCGCCTTCCGTGCACTCTGGCCAAGCGTTGGGTTTCCGCGACCGACCCATAGCGGACCTTGGCGTTCGGTTACGCTACCGATGCGAAGGTGATCGTTGGCCTGGCACTGGATCGGGGGGGGCACCATGAAACAGCTGGCGTTGTTCGTGCTGGTCGGGGCGATGATGGTCTCGCACCATGCCATGGCGGCGGAAGTCGCCAATGCACCGGTGGCCACGGAGCGTGCGCCCGCGAGGCTCGCGCGCGGTGGCTATCGGTTCGAGGGCCAGTGCACGCGAATGGCGGTGGAGGCTGAAGACCAGACGGGCGAGTGCCTCGGCTACGCCGGCATCATCGCCAGCGACCTCGACCATCCGGCCTTTGTCTTTCCGCGCAGCGGTCGCAAGGTCTGGGTGTTCAATGCATCCGGTCCCGGAACCATGGCCGTTGACGGGCAGGCCGCCACGTACGCGATTGCGTCCACCATCGACACCTCCGCGAATCAGGCGTTGGCCTACCCGGGTGAGTGCGTCCACAGCGTGCGGGTCGGCGAGCCGCTGCTGCATTGCATCCTGTGGAAAGATGGCGACAGGAAAGCCATCGTCAGGGAAGTGATCTTTTCCGGCAACGGCATCTGGCAATTTTCGCGCGCCACGGGATAAGGACGCGTTTCGAAGCTGGCATGCAGGCGCCTTCAGCCGGCCTGGGACGCAGGATCGACGGTGGCATGCGGCCGCGGCGGCACCTTGGGTGCATGCCCACGCACGGTGTTTTGCACTTGCGTGGCGCGGTGCGGCTGGATGCGCTGATGAAAGGCCTGCGCCGCGGCACGGATCTCGGGTGGCGCAAAGGGAAGTTCGCAGTCCGCATGGGCGCTGCCAGCGAGGGCGAAGAACAGGGCCAGGCTGGCTGCTCGTTGCATGGGAATCCTCCGGTGATGCCTGAGGCTCCCATGGACACTCGATGGCAGCTATCCGGATCTTGCGCCGCGGGAGAGTCGAAGCCTTCGCTTCCATCCCGCCACGAACCGTATCAGGCCGGCCGTGCAGCGGCACGGCGCGGGCTTGTCTATCCGACCGAGATCAACCGCGGGTAGCGGGTTTGAGGCCTGGCGCCTCGGTGACGGCGTCGGCGTCGTTGCAGGTGAGCACGATGGGCGTGGGGAATGGCGTGGTGCCAAACCAGTGGGCACGTTCCTCGCGGCAGCCCGGGCTTCCCATGGTGAACTTGCGGCAGATCGCCGGACGCTGTTCGTAGATGGTGCAGCGGAAGGTGTTGGGATCGACCGCGGCGCACCAGCCGTCCTCGCCCTTGGCCAGCGTCTCCATGCCATGCGTGGTGCGATCGATCAGCCATTCCGGCACGTGGTCATCGGGCATCAGCACCACGGTGAGCCGGCAACAGACTGCCTCGCAATCGTCGCAATGGACGGACGGGTCTACGCTCTCGGCGTACGGGTCGGGGGAATTGTTCACGAGACAGTATGGCTGCTTTTGCCTGGTGAACCATGAACCTGCGCCGCTGGAAAGACTGAATGAGCAAGCGTTCGGGCTGGCAGGCGCATGCTTCGTCGTCATCGCTCCCTCGCCAGGCACGGCGCGTCCCGTCCAGCTGCAAGCCATCGGCGCGACGACCGCATGGGCGCATGGCTGCGCCTGAGTCGGTCTCCGGGGCGCATGACTCATCGGGCATGAGCGCGCTGTGGCGAAAGTTCTTTCGATTCTCGTTGAAATCAACAGGATTCGGGCGCGTGCCGATGGACGGCCATATGCCCGCGCGTTTTTTGCGAAATGACGTTAGTATTTTGCAGCCGGCCGTCGGGGAATGGCCGGCATGCAAGGGGGCATGGGCACGTTGTTGACTGGTAGCGCACTGGCGTCACAAGGTGCGTGGCTGGTTTGCGCAACGGGCCAGGTCGGACACATTCACGTGCATGCATGAAGCCTGGTCCGCGCGCCGATGGGCGTGCGTGGACGGGCATGCCTGACCGTGGCTGGATGCCTCGGGTCAATAACGTCGCGCCGAACAGGGCAGGGAGAAACGATGGGCTTCGGGTTGATGGGTCGCGTGCTGCCATGGGTGGCCGTCACGCTACTGACGTTGTCATTGAGCGCATGCAAGACCGCCACGCCGTATCAGAAGCAGGCGGCCAGCGGTGGTTATTCCGAGTTCCAGGTGAGTGACACGACGTATAACGTGTACTTCTACGGGAACGGCAACACCAGCTCCGACATGGTCTGGTATTACTGGATCTACCGTTGCGCGGAGTTGACCCATGAGCGCGGCTATGAGGCTTTCACGCTGACGGTGCCTGCCAGCGACAAGGCGAAGTCGCCCTATCCCTGGACGCAGCCGGGCACGCCGCACTACGAGCCGTTCGGGCCACTCAAGTCCGCACCGCCGGCGCCCCCGGCGCCGCCTGCGCCGCCCGCACCACCGTCAGCCAGCGGGGCGCCGGTGTCCTTTGCCGACGATGATGGTGCGACGCTGATCCCGGCCAAGGGCGGCGGCGGCGGGGGCTTCCACACGATCTATGTGCCCGGCGGCACGGCCACGGTGACGCGCTGGAATGCCCACGGCGTGGTGTCGCTTTATCACGTGCCGTTGCCGGCTTCGGTGCGCGTGGCACTCAACGCCGACTCGATCCTGGCCACGCTCGGGCCCTATGTCACGTCCAAGGGCAAGGTGAAGCCACCGGCGCGCGAGGACGTGCTCAAGCGTGCGACGGTGATACGCATGGGTACCAGCACATGATGCGGTGGCAACGAACCGGGCGACGTGATTTGCCGGCCGCCGTGCCGGCCGTCGTGCATCCATCCACCTTGGCGCGCAGCCATGCGCGGCCCAGCGCATCTCACGAGGTTCCGGCCATGAACAATAGTTCGCGACACATGCGGTTGGTGCGGCATGCGTGGATAAAGCGCGCGGCGATGCTCGCGGTCGTCCTGCTATGCGCCGCCTGCGCACCGGTGAAGCACGACCCGGTGCGTATTCCGCCGGCAAAAATCGGCGACCAGCACGTCAAGTACCCGGTCAAGGCCATACGGCTGCGCCATGAGGGCACGGTGACCCTGATCATGCTCGTCAACACCACCGGACATGTCGCCGAGGTAAGGGTCGAGCAGTCCAGCGGTTACCTGGAGCTGGACCAGACCGCGGTGGACACTGCCCGCGACTGGCTGTTCACGCCCGGAACCATCGACGGCGTTCCCTATCCGAGTTACGTACGCGAACCGATCAATTTCCACCTGCTCACGCTGTCACCGCCGCCGCTGGTGGCATCGCCGACGCCCTGATCGGCGCGAACGCGTATCCGCGCCGAGGCGGGTCGGGCGGGGCCGTGCGGAACTGCGCACGGCCTTGCCTACGTGGGGCTGTCAAGGACCTGGTCCTGCGATCCGCCCGCCGCCTGCAGGGATGTCTCGGCGCGCTGCAGCAGCAGGCGGCGCTCGCGGTTGTTGAGGGTGAGCGTGGCGGCGCGTTCGAATTCCGCTCGTGCCTCGCCATGCCGGCCGAGCCTGGCAAGGAGATCGCCGCGCACGCCGGGCAGGAGGTGATAGCGGCGGAGGGTGGGCTCGTCGCGTAGCGCGTCGACCAGTGCAAGTCCCACCTCGGGACCAAAGGCCATGGCGTGCGCGACGGCGCGGTTGAGTGCGACCACCGGTGACGGCAGGCGCGCGGCCAGCGTGTCGTAAAGCGCGGCAATGCGTTGCCAGTCGGTTTCGTCCGCCGTGCGTGCGCGTGCATGACAGGCGGCAATGGCGGCCTGCAGTGCATACGAGCCCTGTGCGCCGCCCAAGGCCTCCGCGCGCTGCAACGCGGCCAGTCCACGCCGTATCAGCAACTGGTCCCAGCGGGCGCGGTCCTGATCGCCGAGCAGGATCGGTTCGCCGTTCGGACCGGTGCGGGCCGCCGTGCGCGAGGCCTGGATCTCCATCAGCGCCACCAGCCCATGGACTTCCGGTTCCGCCGGCGCCAGTCCGGCCAGCACTCGGCCGAGACGCATGGCCTCCTGGCACAACGACGGGCGCATCCAGTCGTCGCCGGCGGTGGCCGCGTAACCTTCGTTGAAGATCAGGTAGACGACCTCGAGCACCGAGGCGAGCCGCACCGACAACTCCTCGCCGCGCGGCACCTCGAACGGCACGTGGGCATCGCTGAGCGTGCGCTTGGCGCGCACGATGCGTTGCGCCACCGTCGGCTCGGGCACCAGGAAGGCGCGCGCGATCTCCGGCGTGGTGAGGCCGCCAAGCATCCGCAGGGTCAGTGCCACGCGCGCCTCGGTGGACAGCACCGGGTGGCATGCCGTGAATACCAGGCTCAGCAGGTCGTCGCCAATCGGGTCGTCGAGCATGGCATCGGGGTCCGCCACGGTCAGTTCGAGTTGGGCTTCGATCTCGCGCGCCAGTTCGTCTGCCTTGCGCCGGTGCAGCGCCTGCCTACGCAACTGGTCGATGGCACGATGCTTGGCGGCGGTCATCAGCCAGGCGCCCGGATTGCGCGGCACGCCGGAACCCGGCCACTGTTCGAGCGCCGCCACCAGTGCGTCCTGCGCCAGTTCTTCGGCCATGCCCACGTCGCGCACGATGCGGGCAAGCCCGGCGATGAGCCGTGGCGATTCGATGCGCCAGACCGCGTCGATGGTGCGATGGATATCGGTCGCCGTCATGGCGACCGATCACAGCACTGGCCCGCGTCCCACGCAATCCCCGCAACACCCATTACGGGGCCGCCATCACCATCCAGTGCACGCCGAAGCGGTCCTTCAGCATGCCGAAGCTGGAAGAGAAGAACGTCTTTTCCAGTGGCATGGTCGCTTCACCGCCATCGACAAGCGCCTTGAACACGCGTGCCGCCTCATCGTCGCTGGCGACGGTCAGCGAAAGGGAGAACCCCTCGAACTTCGGCTCGCCCCGGCTGTAGCCATCGGAACCCATGACCACGCTCTCGCCCACGCGGAAGCTGGCGTGCATCACCTTTTCGGCCAGTTCGGGCGGCTGCGTGGGACCCTCATGGTTGGGCGGTGCCTCCTTGTAGCGCTTCAGCATCAGCACCTGGGCGCCGATGGTCTTGGTGTAGAAGGCCAGCGCTTCTTCGCAGCGGCCTTCGAAGAACAAATAAGCCTGTACTTGCATGGTCGGTCTCCCTGTCCGGATCAGGCCTGGTTGGCCATCTGTGCGCGCAGCTTTGCTTCCTGTTCCTGCAGCTCGGGCGTGAACTCCGCGCCGAAGTCCTCCGCTTCGTACACACGGCGTATCTCTACCTCCGACTCGATGCCATCGAAGGGATTGGGCGCTCGCTTGAGCCATTCGACCGCTTCTTCCAGCGAGGCGACCTGCAACAGCCAGAAGCCGGCGATCAGTTCCTTGGTTTCCGCAAACGGCCCGTCGATCACCGTGCGCTGGTCGCCCGCATAGCGGATGCGCGCCCCGCGCGCGCTGGGATGCAGGCCTTCGCCGGCCAGCAGCACGCCGGCCTTCACCAGTTCTTCGTTGAACCGACCCATCTCGGTCAGCAGCTTCTCGCTCGGCATCTCGCCGGCTTCGGAGGCGCGCGTGGCGCGCACCATGGCCATGAATCGCATTGTCGTTACTCCCTTCGGGTGGCAGGTTCGAGTGCTGGCCATCGGTCCGATCGCCTGGGCAGCTCTTACCTGGACGTCGAACGACGCCGGGCGGAATCGACAGCGTCTCACCGCGATTTTTCCCGCGCCGGCTGCCCGGCCGGCCAAGGCAGCCGAGCATGCGCCCCGGGCTGTCGGCCGACCGTGAGGACCGCCTCGTCGGATCAGCGCATGGCCAGCGCCAGCACGATGCCGATCCACAGCGCCATGCCGAGCCAGTTGTTGTTGCGGAATGCCCACAGGCAGGCATCGCGCGCACGCTCGCGCATGCGCCACAGCTGCCAGCCGAACAGGCCGGCCGCCACCAGCAGGCCCAGCCAGTACGGCCAGCCCAGCGCCGCGCGCTGGCCGACGAACAGCATGGCGAGCAGGAAGGTCGCCATCAGGATGCCGAGGATGGGCAGGTCGGCGTCGCCAAAGAGGATGGCGGTGGACTTGGCGCCGGCCTTGATGTCGTCGTCGCG
This sequence comes from Dyella soli, assembly GCF_054482295.1. NCBI lineage: Bacteria > Pseudomonadati > Pseudomonadota > Gammaproteobacteria > Lysobacterales > Rhodanobacteraceae > Dyella > Dyella soli. The sequence goes on along the minus strand of NZ_JBTFFU010000004.1, from coordinate 257,049 downwards.
GTCCACCATGGCGTACTCGGTGTCGTAGACCACCGACCAGATGATGTTGGCGATGAACAGCAGCCAGCCCAGCGCCGGCACCGTACCGGACACTGCCGCGAACGCCATCGGGATCGACCAGCCGAAGGCCGCGCCCAGCACGACCTGCGGCATGTGCGTATAGCGCTTGGTGAACGGATAGATCGCGGCGAGCGCAGCACCCACCAGCGACAACTTGATGGTGAAGGCGTTGGTGAACAGCACCAGCAGGAACGAAAACACCAGCAGGCTGGCGAACACGATCAGCGCCTCGCGCGGCGTCACGCGCCCCGCGGCGATCGGCCGGCCCGCGGTGCGCGCCACCTGCGGATCGAGCTTGCGGTCGGCGAAGTCGTTGATGGCGCAGCCGGCGGCGCGCATGGAGAACACGCCAAGGGTGAAGATCACCAGCAGCTTCAGCGGTGGAAAATCCGCCGCGGCCAGCCACAGCGCCCACCACGTGGGCCACAGCAACAACAGCGCGCCAATCGGCCGGTCCATGCGTGTGAGCACCAGGTAATTGCGCGCCTTCTCGCGGTGGGCCGCGGGCAGGCGTTGCAGCAACCACTCGAGCACGCGGGTGGCGAGCGTGGAACTGTCGGCAGGGTGGCCCGTCGCGGCCGACTTCGCGCTGTCGCCAGGACGGGACCGCGGCTTGGTCGACGTGGACAGATTGCGCCACTGGCGCTTGCGTGAGGAAGGAGCCATCCCGGGAGTTTAGCGTGGCCGGCTGCCCCCGGTGGCGTGACGGAGCGCAGGTTTGCGCCTGGCCGTCGTCTTTCCGTCGTCCCGGCTGGCCTACAATCGTGCGGTTCCCGCGGGCCCGGGCAGGAGTCGCCATGCCACAGTCACTCAGTCACATCGCCCTGGTGGTCACCAACCCCACGCGCAGCGCGCGCCTGCTCACCGACGTGTTCGCCGATGCGCGGATCACGCGGGAGGAGGACGCCGCCGATGCGCATCCGGAGGTCATCGTCCAGCTTGCCGGGCTGGAGTTCGTGCTGGTCCGCGGCCAAGGGCCGGCCTCGCGCAACGGCGACCACATCGCCTTTCAGGTCAGCAAGGCTGAACAGCTGGCCTGTGCGGAACGCCTGCAGGCGCTGGCGCTGGATTTCCAGCTGGCGCGGGGCGACACGGCGCTGTATTTCAGCGACTACGACAACCATGTGTTCGAACTGGACGTCGGCGACGAGGGTGGCGCGGGACCGGTCGCCTGACCGGCCACCGATCGTCTTCGTCCCGGCGCGAAGCTTCGCTGCCGCCGCGGGGCGGCGCGCTATCCGCGCAGCAGCAGGCGATACGCGGGGTTGTCGCTCTCGTCGCGAAACGGATAGCCCAGCGCCTGCAGGAACGACTGGAACAGCGCGCGCTCGGCCGACGGTACCTGCAGGCCGACCAGGATGCGGCCATGGTCGGCACCCTGGTTGCGGTAGTGGAACAGGCTGATATTCCAGTCCGGGTGCATGTGGCCAAGGAAGCGCGTGAGCGCGCCGGGACGTTCGGGAAACTCGAAGCGGTACAACAACTCGTCCCGCGCCAGCGGCGAGCGGCCGCCGATCATGTGGCGCAGGTGCAGCTTGGCCAGTTCGTCGTCGGTAAGGTCGAGCACGCCGAAGCCATGCGCCCGGAAGGCGCTGCTCAGCGTGTCGCGCTCGTCGCGCCGCGTGGTTTGCACGCCGACGAAGATGTGCGCTTCCGTCGCACTGCCGATGCGGTAGTTGAATTCGGTGATGCTGCGCTGGTCCAGTGCGGCGCAAAAGCGGCGGAAACTGCCGCGTTCTTCCGGAATGGTCACCGCGAACACCGCTTCCCGCTGCTCGCCCACTTCGGCGCGCTCGGCCACGAAGCGCAGCCGGTCGAAATTGAGATTGGCGCCGGAGACGATGGCAACCATCGGTTCGGCGGTCGCGCCGTGCGTGGCGACGTAGTGCTTCAGGCCCGCCAGCGCCAGCGCGCCGGCCGGCTCGGGCACGCTGCGCGTGTCCTGGAACACATCGCGTATGGCTGCGCAGATGGCGTCGGTGTCGACCCGCACCATGGCATCGACATGCTCGCGACAGAGCGCAAAGGTGAGTTCGCCCACGCGCTTGACCGCGGTGCCATCGGCGAACAGGCCCACTTCCGGCAGGCTGACCGGCGCCCCGGCCTCGAGCGAGCGGGCCATGGCGTCCGAGTCGACGGTCTGCACGCCGATCACCCTGACGTCGGGCCGTAGCGCCTTGACATAGCCGGCGACCCCGGCGAGCAGCCCACCGCCACCGACCGGTACGAACACCGCATGCAGCGGACCGGGATGCTGGCGCAGGATCTCCATGCCCACGGTGGCCTGGCCGGCAATCACCGCCGGATCGTCGAACGGATGCACGAAGGTATGGCCGTGGCGTGCCTGCCACTGGGCCGCAACGGCCTGGGCGTCGCTGTACGAATCGCCGGCCAGCACGACCTCGACCTGCGCGCCACCGAAACGCCGGACGGCATCCACCTTTACTTGCGGTGCGGTCACCGGCATCACGATCACCGCGCGGATGCCGAGCCGTGCCGCGGCCAGCGCCACGCCCTGCGCATGGTTGCCGGCCGAGGCGGCGATCACGCCGCGGGCGCGCTGCGCCGCATCGAGACCGGCCATGCGGTTATAGGCGCCGCGCAGCTTGAACGAGAACACCGGCTGCTGGTCCTCACGCTTGAGCAGCACGCGCTGGCCGAGGCGGGCGGAAAGCAGCGGGGCCGGTTCCAGCGCGGTCTCGCGCGCCACCTCGTACACCCGTGCCCCCAGCGTCTGGCGCAGCAACTCGTGCCCGCCGGGGCCGGTGAACGCTCCGGCGTGCTCGGCCGCCGCGCTCATGGCGTCGTGGCTGCCGCCGGGTGGCTGACTTCGATCACATCGACGAGCTTGCGCGTCTGCTTGATGATCTGTTCCACCGTCTCGTCGGCGCCATGCATCACCAGGGTCAGTTGCGACACTTCGGGGTCCTGCGTGGCGGCGACCGTCAGCGTGTCGATGTTGCAGTGGCGCGCGGCGAACAGGCCGGCCACGCGCATCAGCGCGCCGGATTCGTTCTGCAGCAGGATCGATAGCGTGTGTTTCATGACAAGACTCCATGGCCCCGCAGATCCGTCAATCCAGCGCCTTGTCGGGCAAAAGCCGCTGGGTCCCCGCCTGCGCGAGGACGATGGTGGTCAGAACATGTCGCTGGTCGCATCCCCTGCGGCCGCAGGCGCCACGCGCGACGGAATAAAGTCCCCGGTGATCATCTGCGCATAGGTGGCGCCAGGACCGACCATCGGGTACACACCGGCATCCGGATCGATCATCACTTCCAGGAACGCCGGTCCATCAAAGGCAATGAAGTCGGCGATGGTGTCGGCCAGGTCTGCCTTGTGCTCCAGCCGCCGCGCCCACTCGAAGCCATCGGCCTGCGCAGTCTTGATGAAGTCCTTCTTGTGCAGGCTCTTGTCGGACGAGGCGAAGCGGCCGCGGAAGAACAGCTTCTGCCATTGCCGCACCATGCCGTCGCCGATGTTGTTGAGCACGACCACCTTGACCGGCAGGTTGTAGGTGGTGACGGTCTCCAGCTCGCCCAGGTTCATGCGGATGCTGGCGTCGCCGTCGATGTCGATCACCACCGCGTCGCGCCGCGCGAACTGGGCGCCGATCGCGGCGGGCAAGCCGAAGCCCATCGTGCCCATCGAGCCGGAGGTGAGCCAATGGCGTGGCTCGCGGAAATCGAAGTACTGCGCGGCCCACATCTGGTGCTGGCCGACCCCGGTGCTGATCACTGCGCGCCCCTGGGTGTGGCGGTTGATCGCCTCGATCACCGCCTGCGGCTGGATCAGCGCACTGTCGCGGTCATAGTCCAGCGCATGCGTGCCCTTGAGCGCCGCGATATGCGCATGCCACTCGGCGTAGCGGCCGTCGCCGGCGAAGTGCAGGCCATGGCGCAGGCCATACTGCTGCAGGCGCGACAGGCTGCGGTCGAGGTCGCCGTGATGGTGCCAGTGCACCGGCTTCACCTTGCCGATTTCGGCGGGGTCGATGTCGACCTGGGCGATGAAGCGCGCATTGGGCGCGAACTTGTCGGGAACGCTGGCGACGCGGTCGTCGAAACGCGCGCCCAGCGCCAGCAGGAAATCGCAGTCTTCCACCGCGTAATTGGCATAGGCGGTGCCATGCATGCCCAGCATGTGCAGTGCCAGCGGTCCGGTGGTGTCGACGGCGCCGATCCCCATCAGCGTGGTGGTCACCGGCAGACCGAACTGCTGCACGAAGGCGCGCAGCGTCGCCGACGACTCGCCGGCGATGACGCCGCCGCCGGCGTAGATGAGGGGGCGCTTCGCTTTCGCCAGCGCCTCGAAAAAGGCGGCACAGCGTGCGTCGTCGAGCCGGGCATGTTCGATGGCGTGCTGGCGCGCGCGGTAGCCGGGAATGGGCAGGCTGCCCGTGCCGGCAAACGTGAGCGAGGTGTTCTGCACGTCCTTGGGAATGTCCACCACCACCGGACCGGGCCGTCCGCTGCGCGCGATCTCGAAGGCGGTGCGCAGCGTGGCCTCAAGGCGCGAGGGCTCGGTGAGCAGGAACACATGCTTGGCGCACGCACTCATGATGTTGCTGACGGGCGCCTCCTGGAACGCGTCGCTGCCCAGCGCCGCGGTGGGTACCTGGCCGCAGATCACCACCATCGGCACCGAATCGGCCATGGCGTCGCGTACCGGCGTCACCATGTTGGTCGCGCCCGGGCCCGAGGTGACGATGGCCACGCCCACCTTGCCGGAAGCGCGCGCGTAACCCGCTGCCATGAAGCCGGCGCCCTGTTCATTGGCGGGGACGATCAGCGGCATCGCTTCGCCGCCGAGTGGCGACAGATGGGTGGCATTGAAACGGAATACCGCGTCGTACACCGGCAGGATGGCGCCGCCCGAATAGCCGAACAGCACATCGACGCCTTCGTCGGCCAGCACCTGCACCACCACTTCCGCGCCGCTCATGGCCTGGCCGGCCAGCGGGTGGGTCGCAGCGGATGAGGGAAGCTCCTTTTGCAGTGGCAGGTTCACGGTGGTCGCGTTTCCTTGGGTGGCGCCGGTGTCGCGGCGCTTGGAAAGTTCAGGGGACTGGCGGAGAAAACTCCCTCCCCCGCGTGAGCAGGAGAGGGCCGTGAGGGGGAACGACGCGCTTGCGGGACAAGCCCCCCTTCGAAACTCCCCCTGCACGCAGGGAGAGGCGATCAAACATCAACCCACTTTCTTGAGCGGCTCGGCGGCCGGCTTCGGCGCATTCGCCTGCAGCCACGGCATGCGCGCGCGCAGCCTGGCGCCCACCTGTTCCACCGGGTGCTCCAGGTCGGCCTGCTTGAACTTCTTGTAGTTGGGCAGGCCGGCGTTGTACTCGGCGATCCAGTTGCGGGCGAAGGTGCCGTCCTGGATGTCCTTGAGCACGTCCTTCATGCGCGCCTTGGTGCCGGCGTCGATCACGCGCGGGCCGCTCACGTAGTCGCCGTACTGGGCAGTCTCGGAGACGAACTCCAGCATGCGGGCGATGCCGCCTTCGTAGAACAGGTCCACGATCAGCTTCAGTTCGTGCAGCACTTCGTAGTACGCGATCTCCGGCTGGTAGCCGGCTTCCACCAGCGTCTCGAAGCCGGCCTGCACCAGCGAGCTGGCGCCGCCGCACAGCACGGCCTGTTCGCCGAACAGGTCGGTCTCGGTCTCTTCCTTGAAGTCGGTCCTGATCAGCAGCGCGCGACCGCCGCCGATGCCGTCGGCATAGGCCTTGGCCCTGGCCTCGGCATGACCGCTGACGTCCTGGTGGACCGCCCAGATGCTCGGCACGCCGCGGCCGATTTCATACTCGCGGCGCACCAGCGCGCCCGGGCCCTTGGGCGCGACCAGGATCACGTCGATGTCCTTGCGCGGCTCGATCTGCCCGAAGTGCACGTTGAAGCCATGCGCGAACAGCAGCGCGGCGCCGGGCTTGATGTTCGGCGCGATGTGCTCGCGATAGAGCGCCGGCTGCACCATGTCCGGCGTGAGCACGGCAACTAGGTCGGCGTCCTTCACGGCATCGCCCGGCTCGGCCACGCTGAAGCCTTCGGCGCGCGCCTTCTCCCACGAGGGGCCGTTCTTGCGCAGGCCAACCACGACATCGAGACCGGAGTCGCGCAGGTTGAGGGCGTGGGCGCGGCCCTGGCTGCCGTAGCCGAGTACGGCGATACGGGCCTTGGCGAGGGTGTCGTTCGAGGTCTGGGTGCTCATGCGGTGACTCCTGCGGTCATGTCTTCGTTGACGTGTTGGGAAGCGGAAGTGCTGCGAGACGTGGAAGGGTGCGTGGTGGCGCCGTCGGATGCGGATCCCACCAGGCGCGCGTACTTGGCCAGTGCGCCACGGGTGACCTTTGGCGCGGGCGGCTGCCAGCTGGCGCGACGGACGGCGAGGTCGGCGTCGGTGCTGATCTGGCGGCTGTCGGCATCGATGCGGATGCGGTCGCCCTCGCGCAGCAGCGCAATCGGGCCGCCGCGCACGGCCTCGGGCGCGATGTGCCCGACCATGTAGCCGTGGGTGGCACCGGAGAAGCGGCCGTCGGTGATCAGCGCGACGTCGTCGCCCAGGCCACGCCCGACCAGTGCCGCGGTGACGCCGAGCATTTCGCGCATGCCGGGGCCGCCGGCAGGACCTTCGTTGCGGATGACGATGACATCGCCCTTGCCGATGCTGCCGCCCTGCACGGCGGCGAAGGCTTGCTCCTCGCTCTCGAACACGCGGGCGCGGCCTTCGAAATGACCGGCGCCCTTGCCGGCGAGCTTGAGGATGCAGCCTTCCGGCGCGAGGTTGCCGTAGAGGATCGAATAGCCGCCACGCGGCTTCAGCGGCTGCGTCACCGGATGCACCACGTCCTGCTGCGCCGCACGCGGTGCCGAGGCGGCCTCCGCGAACAGGCTGCGGCCGGTGATGGTGGGCGCATCGTCGAGCATGCCGGCGGCGATCAGCTCCTGCGCCACGCGAGCGCTGCCGCCCGCGCCGAACATCTCGACGGCGGTGTAGCGGCCACCGGGCAGCAGGTCGGCGATCACCGGCGTGTGCCTGGAGGCCGGCTCGAAATCCTCCAGCGTCCACGGCGTACCCGCTTCGCGCGCAATGGCCAGCAGGTGCAATACCGCATTGGTGGAGCCGGCGGTGGCGGCGACCATGCGTGCCGCATTGCGAAACGCGGTCGGCGTGAGCATGGCACGCGGCGTGCGGTTTTCCTTGAAGCACTCCATCACCAGCTCGCCGCAGCGGCGCGCCGCCGCGGCCTTGGCGGGATGCGTGGCCGGAATATCGTTGAACCCCATTGGCGACAGGCCCAGCGTGGTCAGTACCATCGCCATCGTGTTGGCGGTGAACTGGCCGCCGCAGGCACCGGCGCCGGGGCAGGCATCGCGTTCCACGGAGGCCAGTTCGGCGTCGTCGATCTTGCCGGCGCCATGCGCGCCCACCGCCTCGAACACCTGCTGGATGGTGATCGGATGGTTATCGTGCGTGCCGTGCGCGATGGTCCCGCCGTAGAGCGCGACGCTGGGAATATCCAGGCGCGCCATCGCCATGGCGGCGGCCGGAATGGTCTTGTCGCAGCCGCACAGCACCACCATCGCATCGAGGCAATGACCGTCCACGGCCAGCTCGATGGAATCGGTAATCACCTCGCGGCTGATCAGCGAGGCGCGCATGCCCGGCGTGCCCATGGCGATGCCGTCGGTGACGGCGATGGTGTTGAACTCGATCGGCGTGCCGCCGGCGGCGCGAATGCCCTCCGCCACGTGCTCCGCCAGTTCGCGCAGGTTGAGGTTGCACGGGCTCACGTTGGACCACGTGTGCACCACCGCCACCAGCGGCCTGGCGATGGCCGCGTCGTCCAGGCCGGTGGCGCGCAGCATGGCGCGCGCCGGTGCACGGTCCGGGCCGGTCTTGATCAGATCGCTACGCATCGTGGCGCTCATCCGCAGGCCCGCCCCCAGCGCAGGAAAGCCGCTGCATTGCAGGCGTGTTCGTCGAGCGAGGCCAGCACCGCCTCAAGCACCGCCTGCGTACCGGCGTGGCCACCGACATCGCGCGTGCGCGGGCCATGGGCGATCACCTCGGCCACCGCCGCTTCGACTGCCGTCGCTTCCTGTTCCAGGCCCAGCGAATGGCGCAGCAGCAGGGCGGCGGACAGCATCGCGCCGGTCGGGTTGGCCGCGCCCTGACCCGCGATGTCCGGCGCCGAGCCATGGATCGGTTCGTACAGGCCGGCCTTGCCTTCACCCAGCGAAGCGGACGGCAGCAGGCCCAGCGAGCCCGCCAGTGCAGCGGCTTCGTCGGTGAGGATGTCGCCGAACAGGTTCTCGGTGACCACCACGTCGTAACGACCAGGCTGCGTCAGCAGCAGCATCGCCATGGAATCGACCAGCTGGTGCTCCAGCGTCACGTCCGGGTATTCGGCGGCGATGCGCTGCACCGTGCTGCGCCACAGGCGCGAGGTTTCCAGCACGTTGGCCTTGTCCACCGAGGTGACGTGCCGGCGGCGCTCGCGGGCCAGGTCGAAGGCGCGGCGCACCACGCGCTCCACTTCGGCCACCGTGTACTTGCACTCGTCGATGGCGGTATCGATGGTGCGCGTCTTGGCGCCGAAGTAGGCGCCTCCGGTGAGTTCGCGCACGAACAGCACGTCGACGTTCTTCAGCTTTTCGTTCTTCAGCGGCGACAGCGCCGCCAGCGCGGGGTGCACCTGCAGCGGGCGCAGGTTGGCGTACACGCCCAGAGCGGCGCGCAGTGCCAGCAGGCCCTGCTCGGGCCGTACCGGCGCGTTCGGATCGGACCACTGCGGGCCGCCGACGGCACCGAGCAGCACGGCATCGGCGGCCTTGCACGCTTCCAGCGAAGCAGTCGGCAGCGGTTCGCCGGTGGCGTCGATGGCGCAGCCGCCGATCAGGTGCTCCTCGAAATGGAAGTGGTGGTCGAAGTGCGCGGCGACCGCATCAAGCACCGCGACTGCCGCTGCAGTGACCTCGGGGCCGACGCCGTCGCCGGGCAGGGTGACGATATGCGCTCTCATGCGGCTTTCTCCGTGCGTTGTTCGTAGGCAGTGATGGCATCACCGTGTTGTTGCAGGTATCCCAGCTGGTCGACGCCGTTGAGCAGGCAGTGGCGCGCGAACGGCTCGAGCTGGAAGCGGATGCGGCCGCCGTCGGGCAGGGCGATGTACTGCTCGCGCACATCGATGGTGAGCTCGATGCCCGGGTGCTCCAGCAGCCAGTGGTGCTCGGCCTCGTCGAGCACGATGGCGAGCAGGCCGTTCTTCAGCGCGTTGTTGCGGAAGATGTCCGCGATCTCGCTGCAGAGCACGGCATGGATGCCGTAGTCGAGCAGGGCCCAGGGCGCGTGCTCGCGCGAGGAGCCGCAACCGAAGTTGCGGCCGGCCACCAGGATGGAGCAGCCCCGCGCCTGCGGCCGGTTGAGCGGAAACGCCGGGTTGTCGCTGCCATCGGCCTGGTAACGCCAGTCGTTGAAGCACAGCTTGCCCAGGCCCGCGCGCTGGGTGGTGGTGAGGAAGCGCGCCGGGATGATGCGGTCGGTGTCGATGTTCTCGTCGGGGAGAACGGCGGTGCGCGAGTGCAGGCGGGTGATCGGGCGCATCAGTAAACCTCCGAATGGCAACGTCCCTTCTCCCCGCCGGGGAGAAGGTGCCCCGAAGGGGCGGACGAGGGGCGGGTGCTTGCGGCGGCGCTGATCGAAGCGCGCGCTCTTGCTCCCTCTCCCCGCTGGGGAGAGGACTGGGGTGAGGGGCGGGTGCTTGCGATCGCGCTGATCGAAGCGCGCTCTGAAGTGGGACTGAGGCAAGAGTGACCCCTCACCTCGGTCCTCTCCCCGGAGGGGAGAGGAAGAAAAGCGAGCATGCTCATGCCGCCACCTCCGTTGCATATTCGCGCGGATCGGCGATACGGCCGGCGACCGCGGAAGCGGCGGCCGTGGCCGGGCTGGCCAGCACGGTGCGCGCGCCCTTGCCCTGGCGGCCTTCGAAATTGCGATTGGACGTGCTCACCACCAGCTGTCCCGGCAGCGCCAGGTCGCCGTTCATGGCGATGCACATCGAGCAGCCCGGTACGCGCCACTCGGCACCGGCGGCGGTGAATACGTGGTGCAGGCCTTCATGCTCGGCATCGCGGCGCACCGCTTCGGAACCTGGCACCACCAGCATGCGCACGCCCTCGGCCACGCGGCGGCCGCGCAGCACCCGGGCGGCTTCGCGCAGGTCGGACAGGCGCGAGTTGGTGCAGCTGCCGATGAACACCACGTCGACCGGGGTGCCCTGCATCGGCTTGCCGGCCTCGGCGCGCATGTAGTCCAGCGCACGCTTTTCCTGCGCGTTGCGCGCCGGCGGCACCGGCTTGTCCAGGGCGATCGCCATACCGGGGTGCGTGCCGTAGGTGATGGTGGGGCGCAGCTTGCTGGCGTCGATGCGCACCTCGCGGTCGTAGCTGGCGCCTTCATCGGTGCGCAGCGACTGCCAGCGCTGCACGGCGGCATCCCAGGCGGCGCCCTGTGGTGCGCGCGGGCGACCCTTGAGCCAGGCGAAGGTGGTGGCATCCGGCGCGATCAGGCCTGCACGCGCGCCCGCTTCGATCGACATATTGCACACCGTCATGCGCTCTTCCATCGACAGCTGCTCGATGGCGTCACCGCGATACTCGATGACGTAGCCGGTGCCGCCGTCCACGCCGATCTCGCCGATGATGTGCAGGATCAGGTCCTTCGCGCCGACCCCGGCGGGAAGCTGGCCGTCCACATGGATCGCCAGCGTCCTGGGCTTGCGCTGCAGCAGGCACTGGGTGGCCATCACGTGGCCTACCTCGGTGGTGCCGATGCCGAACGCCAGCGCGCCGAACGCGCCATGGGTGGACGTGTGGCTGTCGCCGCAGACGATGGTCATGCCCGGCTGGGTGGCGCCGAGTTCAGGGCCGATCACGTGCACGATGCCGCGATCGCTGCTGTCCCAGCCGTGCAGCTCGACGCCGAACTCCCGGCAGTTGGCTTCCAGCTGCGCCACCTGTGCCCTGGCCTCCGCGTTGGCATAGGGACGCTCGCCGTCCGCCCCGGCGGGCAGGGTGGGCGTGGAATGGTCCAGCGTGGCCAGCATGCGATCGGGGCGACGCAGCCGCAGGCCGCGCTCGCGCAGTTCGGTGAAGGCCTGCGGCGAGGTGACTTCGTGCACCAGGTGCAGGTCGACATAGAGGATCGCCGGCGTGTCGGCGCTTTCAGGCGCCACGACGTGTGCATCCCAGAGTTTCTCGAACAACGTCTTGGCCGTCATGCCACTGCTCCCAACGAAGGCGGCTGTTGATGGGGAGTGCGGCCATGGACGGCCGCTTTCTGATCTTCTTGGCCAGGGACGACCACATCCGACACCGGCGTGAGCCAGCCCCATTGGTCGGTGGTGGTGCCGTCGAACAGGCCAAAGAAGGCCTTCTGCAGCGCGCGCGTCACGTCGCCGGGACGGCCCGCGCCCACCTGCTTGCGATCGACCGAGCGCACCGGCGTGATCTCGGCAGCGGTGCCGGTCATGAAGATCTCGTCGGCGGTGTACAGCGCCTCGCGCGGCAGGTCGCGTTCTTCCACCGCGATGCCCAGCTCGCCGGCAAGCGTGATGACCGACTCGCGCGTGATGCCGGCGAGGATGCCCGCGCTGGTGGGCGGCGTGAGCAGCTTGCCGTTCTTGACCAGGAACAGGTTCTCGCCCGCGCCCTCGCTCAACAGGCCGTTGTGGCCGAGCGCGATGCCTTCGGCGTAGCCACCGCGACGCGCTTCCAGCGCGATCAGCTGGCTGCTGAGGTAATTGCCGCCGGCCTTGGCCCAGCTGGGCAGGGTATTGGGCGCGGGCCGATGCCACGACGACACGCACACGTCGGCGCCGTGTTCGATCGCGTCACCCAGGTACGCGCCCCATTCCAGCGCCATGATCGCCACGTCCACCGGCGAGTCGCCCTTGGGCAGCACGCCCAGGCCGCCGGCGCCGCGGAACACGATCGGGCGCACATAGGCCGACTTCATGCGGTTGGCGCGGATCACCTCGTGGCAGGCCGCGTTGATGTCGTCCTCGCTGTAGCCGATCTCGATCTCGTACACCCGGGCCGACTCGAACAGGCGGCGGGTGTGGTCGGCGAGGCGGAAATAGGCCGGGCCCTGCGGCGTGGCGTAGACGCGCTCGCCCTCGAACACCGAGGAGCCGTAGTGCAGCGCGTGGGTGCTCACGTGGACCGTGGCTTCGGTCCAGGGCTTGATCTGGCCGTTGTGCCAGAGGAAGGGCGTGGTCATGGATGGCTCCTTCGGGATCACAGGCGCGCGACGGCGGCCGGCGGAGTGGCCGGTGCGCGTCGCTCGATGCGGTTGACGATGGCGAGGGCGGCATGCGCGGTCGCTTCGATGATGTCGGTGCTGACACCGTTGCCGCGCCAGTCGCGCTCGGCGTGGCGGGCGGTCAGCTGGGCCTGGCCCTGCGCGTCGCCTCCTTCGCTGACCGCGCGCACCTGGAACTGCGTGACATCCAGCGTGGTGCCGGTGGCGCGTTCGATCGCACGCAGCACCGCATCCACCGGACCGTCGCCGATGGCCGCTTCGCCGATCTCGTGCCCGTTGTCGTGCGCCAGCTTCACCGACGCAGACGCGCTGCCGCCCATGTGCGAGTTGGTGTTGAGCTGCACCAGGCGCCAGGGGCCGATCGCCTCCGGGTCCAGGCCCAGCGCGATGGCCTCCAGGTCTTCGTCGTGGATCTCGCGCTTCTTGTCGGCCAATGCCTTGAAGCGCGCGAAGACGCTGTCCATCGCGGCCTCGTCGACCTCGTGCCCCATCGACTGCAGCCGCTGGCGCAGCGCGTGGCGGCCCGAGTGCTTGCCGAGCACCAGTCGCGTTTCGCCCATGCCGACGTCCTGCGGACGCATGATTTCGTAAGTGCCGCGATGCTTGAGCATGCCGTGCTGGTGGATGCCGGACTCGTGCGCGAAGGCGTTCTCACCCACCACGGCCTTGTTGCGCGCCACCGACTGCCCGGTGAGCTGGGTCAGCAGGCGCGAGGTGGGGTACAGCCGGCGCGTTTCGATGCCGGTCTGGACGCCGAAATAGGGCCGGCGCACGCGCAGGGCCATCACCACCTCCTCCATCGAGGCATTGCCGGCGCGTTCGCCGATGCCGTTGATGGTGCATTCGACCTGCCGCGCACCGGCGCCGACCGCGGCGAGACTGTTGGCGACGGCCATGCCAAGGTCATCGTGGCAATGGGTGGAGAAGATCACCTGGTCCGCGCCGCGCACGTGCCGGCGCAGGTAGGTGAACAGGTCGGCGATCTCGGTCGGCGTGGTGTAGCCCACCGTGTCCGGCGCGTTGAGCGTGGTGGCGCCAGCGGCCGCGGCAGCGCTGAACACCTCGACCAGGAAGTCCCGTTCGGTGCGCAGCGCGTCTTCGGCGGAAAATTCCACCTCGTGGCAAAGGCCCCTGGCACGCTCGATGGCGGCGCAGGCGGCATCGATCACCTGCTGCTTGCTCATGCCCAGCTTGTGCTCGCGGTGCAGCGGGCTGGTGGACAGGAACAGGTGGATGCGCGAGTGGCGCGCCGCCTGCAGGGCGCGGCCGCAGGCGGCGATGTCGTTGTCGTGGCAGCGGGCAAGGCCGCACACGGTGGGGCCGCGGAGCACGCGGGCGATCTCCGCCACGGAGCCGAAGTCGTCGGGCGAGGCGCTGGGAAAGCCGGCCTCGATGATGTCCACGCCCAGCCCCTCCAGCGCATGCGCCATGCGGAGCTTCGCGCGGCGATCCATCGAAAAGCCGGGCGCCTGCTCGCCGTCGCGCAGGGTGGTGTCGAAAATGCGGACGCGTTCGGCGGTTGCGTCGCCCACGTCGCTGTTCTCGTCGTTCGGGTGGTCCTGGGGGTTCATCGCTTAGCTCCGCTGTGTGCGTCGCCGAGGGCAATAAAAAACCCCGCATCCGTTGCCGGGTGCGGGGTTTTTCAGGTGGTATCAGGTTTGTTTTGCTTTACCTGGACACACGCCCTCAGCCCGCACCTCCGTTGGTAATAAGGAGTACGAGTACAAGGGCAAGAAGAAGGTTGTCGCGAAGCCGCAGCAGGTCCGCGACCGTCGGGAGACGGATCGGTTCGGCTATGCGATCTTGGCTGTTGCGCTGCGACATGGAACCGACCGTAGCGGGGGCTCCAACGGGTTGTCAACAGTTTCTTTTGAAATTTTTAAGGCGGCGCGCCAGGGGGTACATTCGGACGTCCAGATGTCCATACATTTTTTGACACGTGTTCAGCGTCGCTACGGCTTGTCACTTGCGAGCGCATGCATGCATGGCGCCATGCCGCGCCGCAACTGGGTTTTAGCGGCTTTTCGATGCGTCGCCTGACGCTCGATTTGGCAGGGCCATGGTGGCCTTCACCAGTTGCTGCACGACCATGGCCGCGGGCCCCGGCTCGATGGCGGACAGTCCGGGGGCATGGAAGGCGTGCCTTCGGGTGAGGTCATCGCGCATCCGCTGACGTATGGTGCGGTCCAGCAGAATGGGCACCGACCCGCCCGATTCGACGAGCGCCACCGACAGTCGCTGCCGCCGGCACAGGGGCAGCCGCCTGTTGCGTCGACGCCGTCAGACGCTTCTACTTTCACCGCGGCGGCCGGGGGCCAGCCTCGCGCCGCGCATCGGGAGCACCACCATGGAAAAGCTCGACCCCCGCACCACGGCCCTGGTGCTGATCGACCTGCAAAAGGGCATTGCACCGTTCGCTGCCGGTCCGCACCGCGCCGACGAGGTCTACGAGCGTGCGGGCCGGCTGGCCGCGCGCTTCCGTGAACTGGGTGCGCCGGTCGTGCTGGTGCGCGTGGGTTTTTCGGCGGATGGCCGCGACATGCTGCGGCCGTTGGCCGACCGGATGCCGCCGACCGGTGGCAGCGTGCCGGGCGACTGGTGGGACTACGCCGAGCAGCTGAACGTGGCCGACGGCGACATCCACATCATCAAGCGCCAGTGGGGTGCTTTCTACGGCACCGAGCTGGAACTGCAGCTGCGCCGTCGCGGCATCACCCAGATCGTGCTCGGCGGCATCTCCACCAACATCGGCGTGGAATCGACCGCCCGCCAGGCTTTCGAGCTGGGCTTCAACCAGGTGCTGGTGGAAGACGCCATGAGCTCGTCCGGCGCCGATCACCACCGTTTCGCGGTGGAGAACATATTCCCCCGCCTGGGCCGGGTGCGTTCCACCGATGAGGTGTTGCAGGCGCTGGGCTGACCCTCGCGCCATCGAATGGAAACCTTTACGGCCCACGAGCCGATCTTCGCGCGCCAGGGGCCGCCCGGGCACGGATGACCCGGCGCCGCCGCCGGGTCGCCCTCCCCAGGTGAACGGTTTCCCCCTACGCGACCAGCTGGATGCTGCGCTGCCGTAAACCTGACGCGGCGTCGCGGTGCCTGCCCCGGTGCGAGCGTGAGCCCACTCAGGCGGGACCGGGATTTTGCGGTGCAGCGAGAAACGGCCGGATTTGCGCCTTTACAAGTTTTGATGAAAACGTTTACGTTCATTTTGCAGCGTGGCCGGGGGAGCCACGCGCTGCAACCCCGGGGAGCGGACGTGACGACCAAGAAGGCCACCATCAAGGATGTAGCGCGCGAGGCCAAGGTCTCGATCGCATCGGTGTCGCGCGTGCTCAACGGCAGCGGCGGGGTCACCGTGGAAACGCAGGACATTGTCCGCAAGGTCGCCGCGCGCCTGCACTACGTGCCGGACAATGCGGCGCGCAGCCTGATCACCCGGCGCACCCACACGATTGGCGCGGTGCTGCCCGACCTCTACGGCGAATTCTTCTCCGAGCTGATCCGCGGCATCGACCTGGCCGCACGGGCGCGTGGGCTGCACCTGCTGGTGTCCAGCTCGCATGATGGCGCCGAGGAAGCCGCCGCGGCCGTGCGCACCATGCGCGGGCGCGTCGACGGCCTCATCATGCTCTCCGACTTCGTCGACGCCGAGTTCCTGGAAGCCAACGTGCCGGCGGAGCTGCCGGTGGTGCTGCTCGACACGCCGGTGAAAGACAAGCGCTACCCGGCGCTCAACATCGACAACTTCGCCGGTGCCAATGCGATGGTGCGCCACCTGCTGGAGATGGGCCACGCCAGCGTGGCCTTCATCGCCGGTCCCGCCCGCAACTTCGACGCGCAGCAGCGCGAAAAGGGCTATCGGGCCGCCATGGTCGCGCATGCGCCGAAGATCCCGGTCAACGTCGTCGCCGGCAACTTCACCGAGGAATCCGGCTATGCCGCCGGGCGCGAACTGCTGGCGCAAAAAAAGCTGCCACGCGCCGTGTTCGCGGCCAACGACATGATGGCGGTCGGCTGTCTCTCCGCCTTCAGGGAGGCCGGCCTCAAGGTCCCGGGCGACATCGCCGTGGCCGGGTTCGACGACATCCTGATTGCCCGCTACGTCTCACCGCCGCTCAGCACGGTGCGCGTGCGCATTGCGGACCTGGGCAAGAGCGCGCTGCTCATGCTGTCCGAACTGATGGAAGGCAAGGTGCAGTCCGGTGCAAGCGTCCGCACCCTCGGCTGCGACGTCATCGTGCGCAATTCGTGCGGGGCAAACCAGTCAAGAGCTTTACCGACCAACCCATCACCGCTCCACTGAACGATCGCCTTGAGCAAGGGGAGATCCATGAACAGCTACCGCAAAAACAAAAAGCACCTGTTGGCGGCACTGATCACCGCATCGATGGCCTCGGCCGTGCCGATGCTGGCGTCGGCCCAGACCTCTGACGCGACCTTGCGCGGCAAGGCCGCCGCCGATACCGACGTGGTGGCCAAGAACGTCGCCACCGGCTCGGTGCGGCGCACGCACAGCGACAAGGACGGCAGCTATGCGCTGGTCGGGTTGCAGCCGGGCACTTACCAGGTCGATGCGGGCCCGGGCACCGAGCGCACCGTGACGGTGCAGGTCGGCACCACCGCAACGCTGAACCTGGCGGCCGCCGCGGCTGCCGCCACCGCGGCGCCCGGTGCCAACGCCACCAACCTCGGCACGGTGACGGTGAGCGCCACCACCCTGCAGGAAGTGAAGACCTCCGAGGTCGGCACCCAGGTTTCGCTGCGCCAGATCGACACCACGCCGGCGGCCTCGCGCAACTTCCTCGAATTCGCCGATACCGTGCCGGGCATGGTGTTCACGCGTGACTCCAGCGGCAATACCAGCCTTCGCTCGGGCGCCCAGGCGACGAGCAACATCAACGTCTATATCGACGGCGTGGGCCAGAAGAACTACGTGTTGCCGGGTGGCATCACCGGCCAGACCGGCAGCCAGGGCAACCCGTTCCCGCAGCTGGCCATCGCCGAGTACAAGGTCATCACTTCCAACTACAAGGCGGAGTACGACCAGGTCTCCAGTGCGGCCGTGACGGCGGAAACCAAGTCGGGCACCAACCAGTTCCACGGCAACGTGTTCGGCAGCTACACCAACACCACCATGCGCGCCATCCTGCCGAACGAAGAAGCGACCACCGGCAAGAAACAGCCGTCGCACGAAAAGGACTATGGCTTCGACTTCGGCGGGCCCATCCTCAAGGACCAGGCGCACTTCTACATCGCCTATGAAGGCAAGGAATTCGACACGCCCAAGGCCGTGGTGCCGCAGGGCGACTCGTCCCTCTGGCCGCAGCTGCCACCGGACGTGCAAAAGCAGATCGGCA
Organism: Dyella soli; assembly: GCF_054482295.1. Classification (NCBI taxonomy): domain Bacteria; kingdom Pseudomonadati; phylum Pseudomonadota; class Gammaproteobacteria; order Lysobacterales; family Rhodanobacteraceae; genus Dyella; species Dyella soli. The sequence goes on along the minus strand of NZ_JBTFFU010000004.1, from coordinate 239,311 downwards.
CGGCCAGCCTGCCGTTCAAGGAGAACGACTGGTTCGGCAAGGTCGATTGGGAGCCCACCGATCGCGACCGCATCGAAGTCAGCGCGAAATACCGTGACGAAACCCAGATCAGCGGTGTCGGTGGCATCAACACGGCGTCAGCCGCATTGAACACCGACAACACCGACAAGCGCTTTGACATTCGCTGGGATCACAGCACTGACAGCTGGTTCAACCGCCTGCAGGCCACGTACGAAGACGCCTTCTACACGCCGTCGCCGATCATCACCGGCGCAGGCGCCAATTACACGCCGTACAACAACCAGAACTCCATCCTGATCCAGACCGGCAACTCGCCGCTGGCGTTCCAGAACAAGGGCCAGAAGGGCCCGTCGATCTCCGACGACTTCACCTTCAACGACATCGAGTGGCACGGCGACCACGTGATCAAGATGGGCGTGAAGTTCAAGTCGGTGAAGCTGACCGCGCAGGACGCCGGCGACTCCAATGCCCTGTTCAGCTACGCCGTGGCGCCCACGGGCACCGAGTCGATTCCGTACAAGGTGATCTTCGCTTCGCCCGTGCCGGGCCTGAGTCCGGAGGCGACCAGTCGCGACAAGCAGTTCGGCACCTACATCCAGGACGACTGGCAGGTCGACGATCACTGGACCTTGAACCTGGGCGTGCGCTGGGACTACGAAAAGACGCCGTCGTATCTCGACTACGTGACGCCGGCCGACGTGGTGTCGGCGTTCAACCTGCAGGACCCGAATGCGCCTGCCGGCCAGACCTATGCACAGACCCTGGCCAAGGGCGGCGTGAACATCAACGACTACATCAGCACCGGCAACAACCGCAGCGCCCACAAGGGCCAGGTGCAACCGCGCTTCGGTTTTTCCGATGACCTGTTCGGCGACGAAGAGCACGTGATCTTCGGCGGCTGGGGTCGCGCCTACGACCGCAACCTGTACGAAACGCTGCAGGTGGAGCAGACCAAGTCGGTGCTGTCGCAGCCCACGCTGTTCTTCAACACGCCGCTGGCGCCGTGCACGCCCAGCAATACCTGCCTTGCGTGGGACCCGAAATACCTGAGCATCCCGAACCTGCAGGCGCTGGTGGCCGGTTCGTCCGCGGGCAAGGAAGTGGACTTGCTCAACAACAATATCCGCACGCCGCACTCCGACCAGCTCAGCCTGGGCATGCGCAACAAGCTCGGCGAATGGAACACCAGCGTCACCCTGGTGAGCATCAAGAGCTACGACGGCGTGGTCTTCACCCTGGGCGACCGCTACCCGGATGGCAGCTTCTGGAAGGTCTTCACCAACCCCGATGGCACCAAGTACGCCAATCAACCGTTTGGCAACGGCATTCCGGGCTTTGGCGCCCTGATCATCGGCAACAACGGATTGACCACCAAGACCGATCAGGTGCTGTTGTCGGCGGACAAGCCGTATACGCCGGAATCGCACTGGGGCGCCACGTTTGCGTATACCTATACGCATGCGCTGAAGAACAATGACAACAATGACCCGACCGACCAGTATGCGTTCGACTACGAGAAGATCGGCCACTATCCCTTCGTGACGGCGCCGGGCATCTCAAAGCATCGCCTGGTGGCGACCGGCTCGCTCGACGGCCCGTGGGGTTTTGTCTTCGGTGGCAAGCTGACCCTGGCCACGCCCGTTCCGGACATCAACCTGGCGTGCTACGGCGGAGTTCCCACGGGCGTGGACACCGGCACCATCGCGGGCAGCGGCTGTCGCGGTCTCGCGGCCAAGCCGCCGGGCACGGGCAAGTTCATCATCGGCGGCAAGGTCTTTGGTTACCGCGATATCGACCTGCAGGCGACCAAGAACTTCCGCATCTACGGCAATTTCAATGGCTATGTACGCATCGACCTGATCAACGCGTTCAACTGGCACAACTACGTGAACTACCTCGAGAGCTATGGCTCCAACGGCGTCCTCAACAAGACGCCCGTCATCTATAACCCGACCGGTGACATCACGGGCTATCCGCGTACCCTGAAGGTCACCGCCGGCATCAACTTCTGAGGCAGTACCTCCCGGCCGTCACGACGATGGCGCCTGACGAGGCCCGCACACGCGGGCCTCTCCTGGAAAGGCTTGAGATCATGATCAAGCGAATACTCCGCGCCGCCCTGGCGGGCGCATGGCTGTTCTCCACCGGGATCGCCTGTGCCGCGCACGCTCCGGCGAGTACCACCGCCAATGGCTACGAGACGCTGCCGCCCGCACAGCGCGCGGCCATCGACGACCTGGAGAAGCGCACCTTCCAGTGGTTCTGGGACAGTGCCGATCCGAAGACCGGGCTGGTGCCCGATCACTACCCGGGCCCGTCGTTTGCCAGCATCGCCTCGGTGGGCTTCGCGCTCACGGCGTACGGCGTCGGCGTGGAGCGCGGCTACGTGACCCGTGCCCAGGCCATCGACCGCACGCTGGCCACGCTGCACTTCTTCAATGACGCGCCGCAGGACGACAGCGAAGACGGCGCCACCGGCTTCCACGGGTTCTACTACCACTTCCTGAACATGCAGACCGGCAAGCGCCATGCCCGCGGCGTGGAGCTCTCCAGTGTGGACACCACCCTGCTGCTGGGCGGCGTGCTGTTCGCGCAGTCCTACTTCGACCGCCACACGGCCAGGGAAAAGGAAATCCGCGACCTCGCCGATGCCATCTACCGTCGCGTCGAATGGACGTGGATGCAGCCACGCGCACCGCTGATCAGCATGGGCTGGACGCCGGGCGGCAAGTTCATCAAGGCCGACTGGAAGGGTTACGACGAAGGCATGCTGGTGTATGTGCTGGCGCTGGGCTCGCCGACGCACCCGATCGAAGACGGCGCGTGGGCGGCGTGGGCAAAGACCTACCCGCAGACCTGGGGCGAATTCCAGGGCCAGACCTTCCTCAACTTCGCGCCACTGTTCGGTCACCAGTACAGCCAGGCCTGGATCGATTTCCGCGGCATCCAGGACGCATGGAGCAGCGAGCACGGGCTCGACTATTTCGAGAACAGCCGGCGTGCCACCTTTTCCCAGCGCGCCTATGCCATCGTCAATCCGAACCACTGGACCGGCTATGGCGAAAACGTATGGGGGTTGACCGCCTGCAACGGGCCGGGCGATGCGGTGGTCAAGCGCAACGACGGCAGCACGCGCGCCTTCTACGGCTACACCGCGCGCGGGGCAGGGCGCGACTACGTGTCCGATGACGGCACCATTGCGCCGACGGCCGCGGGCGGCTCCATCGCCTTCGCGCCGGAGATCGTGGTGCCCGCCCTGATGGAGATGAAGACGCGCTATGGCGACGCCGTCTACGGCCAGTACGGTTTCGTCGACGCCTTCAACCCGAGCTACGACACCAGCCTCACCCCCGCCGAAGGTCGCGCCGTGCCGGGCATGGGCTGGGCCGACGACAAGCAGATCGGCATCGACCAGGGCCCGATCGTGCTGATGATCGAGAACTGGCGCAGCGGCCTGGTGTGGAAGGTGATGCGCAAGAATCCGTACGTCCGCAAGGGCCTGCAGCGCGCCGGGTTCACCGGCGGCTGGCTGGACAAGGCCCGCTAGCCGCATGCGCTACCGCGCGCGACACGTGGGTGGCCAGGCTGCTGCCCGCCAACGAACGCGAGCAGCTCATGTCGCTGGCGCCTCCTCAGCCCGCGGCCACGCGTTCCTGTTCCGACTGCCGTACCAGCCAGGCCCTCAGTGCCGCGTCGCTGGCTGCGAGCGGTTCCGCGCCCGCAGGCCGCTGCAGCATGGCGGCCAGGGCGGGCGGCACGTCGATGCGTCGACCCACCAGCGGCTCGACGACGCTATCGAACTTCGCCGGGTGCGCGGTCGCCACCACCGCCCATGGCAGCGCATGACCCGAGCCCTGCATGCCGTCCAGCAGATGGACGGCGGTGGCCGTATGTGGACAGAACAGTTCGCCGTGGATGCTGGCGTGGCGCACGATGGTCTCGCGGATGGTCTCGTCGTCCACGCTGTCGGCATGCAACTGCATGCGCAACTCGTAGTCGTGGGGAAACGTCCAGCGCAGGCGCTCGAAATTGCTGGGCGCGCCCACGTCCATCGCGTTGGCCAGCGTGGCCACGGCTGCGCGCGGCGTGTAGGGGTCACCATCGAAATAGTCGCTGAGCGTCGCATTGGCATTGCAGGCCAGGCGGATCTCGCCCACCGGCAGGCCGATCTCGCGCACCCACAGGCAGGCCAGCGCATTGCCGAGGTTGCCCGTGGGCACGATGAAATTGAGCGGCGTGCGATGGCGCCGCCACCAGCCGAGCGCGGCATGCGCGTAGTAGCTCATCTGCGGCAACAGGCGGCCGAGACTGATGCTGTTGGCCGATGACAGCGGCAGCTGTACCTGCAGCTTCACATCGCGGAGCGCGGCCTTGACCATCTGCTGGCAATCGTCGAAGCGGCCGGCCACGCGCAAGGCCTTCACGTTGTCGCCAAAGCAGCCCAGTTGATGCGCCTGGCGCGGCGACACCAGGCCGTCGGGATAGAGGATCACCACGTTCACGCCGGGCTGGCGGTGGAAGGCCGCGGCCACCGCCGCGCCGGTGTCGCCCGAGGTGGCCACCAGGATGGTGAGCGGCGCGGCGCCGGCCGGTCGCAGGCGGCGGAAGCAGGCGGCGAGGAAGCGTGCGCCCACGTCCTTGAACGCGGCACTGGGACCGTGGAACAGCTCCAGCACGCTGGCATCCTGGTGATGGGGCAGCACACGCAGCGGCACCGGAAAATCGAGCGCGTCGCGGCAGATGGCCGGCAAGGCATCGGCCAGCGGGTTGCCGGCGAAGAACGGCGCCAGCAGCGTGGCCGCGGTGTCGGCCAGCGAGCCGTGCGGATCGAACGCGGAGGCATCGAGCCGCGGCAGGGCCTCGGGCACGTACAGGCCGCCATCGGGCGCCAGCCCGGCGGCGATCACTTCGTCGATGCGTGCCGCCGGACTGTTGCCGCGCGTGCTGCGATAGAGCAGCGGCTCGCTCATGCCGCGTCCTCCGCGATCAGGTTGGCGGCCGGCCCGTTGATGGGCGATACCAGGACATCGCTGTCGAGCCCTTCGTCGGCGAAGGCGGCGGCCATCGCGGCGGCGGCGCGCTCGGCGTCCTCGCGCCGCTCGTACCAGCCGAACACGCTCGGGCCTGCGCCGGAAATGCTGGCGCCCAGTGCCTGGTGGTCCAGCGCCGCCTGCTTCACCCTGGCAAAACCAGGCACCAGCGGCGCGCGGCGGGGTTCCACCAGCACGTCCTTGAGGCCTTCGCGCACCAGCGTGGCGTCACCGCGATGGCAACCGACCAGCACCAGGGCAAGATTCGCGTGTTGCGCCACCACGTCGTGCAGCGCAAAGCCGCCCGCGAGCGCGGCGCGCGACTGGCGCGTCTCCAGCACCACATGCGGATGCACCAGTGCGCAGTGCCAGGCCTCAGGTACCGGCAGCCGCAGCAGGCGGTCGCGCGTGGCCAGCACCAGACCGCCCAGCAGCATCGGGCCAAGGTTGTCGCCGTGGCGGCTGCCGCTGGCAATCACCTCGCCATCGAGCGCGAAGCCGTACAGCGATTCGCGCGGCAGCGGTCGTTCGAGCAGGGCGTTGGCGGCCACCAGTGCCGCGACGCAGGACGCGGCCGAGCCGCCCATGCCGGAACCAAGCGCGATGCCCTTGTGCAGTTCCACCTCGAAGCCATGGCGCAGGCCCAGCGCGCGGCGCAGCGAGAGCAGCGCCGCGCCGGCGGTGTTGCGCCCGGCTTCCAGCGGAAGGTCGGTCACGCGGCCGTGGACGGCAGCGATGCGCACGGTGGGTTCGTCGATGCGACGCACCAGGGCCCGATCGCCGGCACCCGCCACGCTGTGGCCAAGGATGTCGAAGCCCACCGCCACGTTGCCCACGCTGGCATAAGCCATGGCCTGTGCGCTCTCGGCGCGCTGCGGGGACGTCATGGGGTCGGCCACCTGGGCATTCATCAGCGTACCTCCAGCGATTCGGCAATGCGCAACAGATCGGCGAACACGCCGGCCGCCGTCACTTCGGGCCCTGCGCCCGGCCCTTGCACCAGCATCGGATTGTCACGGTAGCGGCGCGTGGTGAACTGCACGATGTTATCCGTGAGTCGCGTATGCGCAAACGGATGCGCGGCGGGCAGTATCGCAAGGCGCACGCTGGCGCGCCCGTGCGCATCGAGGCTGGCGACATGGCGCAACACGCTGCCTTGCGTCTGCGCGAGGGCCAGCTGCCCGGCCATCGGCGCATCGAGGCGATCCAGTTGCACCAGCGCATCGTCCAGCGGCAGCGCGGCCAGCTCCGGCGGCACCAGGCTTTGCACGTCGACGTCTTCCAGCGACAGCGACCAGCCAGCCTCGCGGGCGAGGATCACCAGCTTGCGGGCGACGTCGAGGCCGGACAGGTCGTCGCGCGGATCGGGCTCGGTATAGCCCAGTGCATGCGCCTCGCGCACCAGCTGGGAGAACGGCCGGCTGCCGTCGTGGCGATGGCACAGCCAGGCCAGCGTGCCGGAGAACATGCCCTCGACCGCCAGCAGTTCGTCACCGGTGTCGAGCAGGTCGCGCAGCGTCTGCACCACGGGCAGCCCGGCGCAGACGGTGGCCTCGTAGCGAAAGCGCATGCCCGCGCGGCAGGCGGAGCGGATCGCCTGGAGCCGCTCGAGCGGACCGCTGCCGGCGAGCTTGTTGGGCGTGACCACATGCAGGCCGGCATCCAGCCAGCGGGCATAGCACGCGGCGACGGCCTCGCTCGCGCTGCAATCGATCAGCAGCGCGTGGCGGCCGTCGTTGCCGCGTACGTGCGCGGCGAACTCGTCGAGGTTGCTCGGTCGCCAGGTCTGGGCGCTGTCGTGGCGGCCGTTGAGTTCCGGGTCGTCGGCGTCCAGCCACATGCGGCGGCTGGCGGCCACGCCGCAGAGCTTGAGCTCCAGTCCGGCACGTGCCAGTCGCGGCTGCGCGGCGCGCAGCTGGTCGAGCAGGGCGCTGCCGACACGGCCGGGACCGATCAGGCCCACGGCGAGCACGCGCTGGCGTGCGGTGACCGTCGGCAGCGCCATGGCATGCGGCGGAAGCGACGGTCGTTCAGCAGATGGCGATGCAGCAAGGTTCACGGTGGCCTCCAGGTCGGGGCCCGTGCTCGCTGGCGGTCTCGGAGTGTGCACCGGCCCGCCTCATCGAGGGCGGGGCCGTTTGCGTTGGGAAACTTATTCGCGCACGGAAACCCACCCCGACCCGGTGGTAATAGTGGTCGTGGTGGAGGTCATCGTGGCGGAGATCATGACGCCGGCGCAGGACGGCACGCGTCCGGTGGTGACCGGAAGGACAAACCTGCGTGCTGGCGCGAATGACGGCGACATGGCCCGACCTTAGGCGCGATGCTGCATTGCAGTCAACTGATTCATTTGTAACTTTGGCGGCCCGGCTCAGGGCGACAACCCGATCGCGTAGGTCGCCGTGCCGTCGCCGTTGTCCCTGAGCTGGCGGATGTGGCGCAGGCCCGCTTCGCGCGCCACCTCCTGCTTGCCGGCGGCGCCCTTGAACACCACGTCGCCGCGGGTTTTCAGCGGGGCGAAGCGCCATGAACTGGCCGGCAGGTCCTTCGCGTCGATGATCCGGTTCCGTTGCAGCCATTGGGCGAGGATCTCGCGCGCACCATCGGGTGCGGCCAGCACCGTGTTCGTGCCGTCCAGTCCAGGGAAGTTGCCGCCGCCGCTGGCGCGGTAGTTGTTGGTGGCCACGATGAACGGCTGTTGCGGCGTCACCGGCCTGCCCTGGTAGCGCAGGTCGACGATGCGCTGGCCTTCCGGCTTCGACACGTCGACGAGGTAGCTGAGCTCGCCCTGGATCTGGTCGAAGTTGTAGCCGGGCAGGCCGGGATTGATCAGCGCCTGCTCGCCTTCCCGCGTGGGGTCGATGCGGTTGAAGCGTTGCGCCGACTTTTCCAGCCATGCCTTGAGGCCGGCGCCATCCACTTTCACTGCCGCCAGCGTATTGGGGTAGAAGTACAGGTCCGCGGCACTGCGCAGGGTCAGCGGACCGACGGCGACGTCGGTGTAATCGTCCGGGCCGCCGAAGCCGGTGCGGAACGCGGCAGCGGCCGAGAGCACCGGCAAGGCGGCCAGTTCGGGGTGCAGCCGGGGCAATTCGCGTTGCACGTAATCGCGCATGGCCGCGTTGACGGGCGCCAGCGCGCTCATGTTGCCCTCGTCGGCGAAATAGCTGCTCAGGTGCAGGCGCGTCTCGCCAATGGGCGTATTCACATGGGCCACGGCGGCCTCGTGGGCCGTTTTCACCAGCGGCGCGATGGTCGGGTCGGCCGGGACGCAGACGTTCTTGGCCGGGCAGATCGGCCGCACTTCACTGTGCGTCTGCCCCTTGTCGACGATCCAGTGGCCATCCCGTCGTTCCAGCGACAGCGCGATGACCCCCAGGTCCTTGCCGAAGAAGCCGCCCATCACGGCCGGCGTACCGCGCACGAAGCCGCGCGCGGCATCCACCTCCTGCATCCCCGCGTAGTGAGGGCCGGGGAATTCGGTATGCGAATGGCCAAGCAGCAGGGCGTCGATGCCGGGCAGGCCGGCCAGGTACCAGCCGCCGTTTTCCATCTCCGGCCCATAGGCGGCCGTATCGAGGCCGCCGTGCAGCACGGCGACGATGAGGTCGGGGTGCTGCGCCTGCAGTTCGGGCAGGTATTTCTGCGCGGCCTCGACCACGCCGGTCACGGTGACCTTGCCGGCGAGGTTCTGCTTGTCCCATTCCAGGATGGGCGGCGGGGTGAAGCCGATGATGCCGACCCGGAGCGGCACGCGGCGGCTGCTGCCGTCGGGCGCGGTGACGGCGATGTCCTTTTGCACCACGGTCCACGGCCGGAAGATCGGCGCACCGTCGCGGGCGCTGAACACGTTGGCCAGCACCAGCGGGAAATGCGGGCCGGCGCAGCGGTCGGCGTGGCCGCCTTCCACGTTCATCGGCGTGCCGGTGACCTGCGAGAGGAAGCCCAGGCCGTAGTTGAACTCGTGGTTGCCGGCAGTGCCGCCGTCGTAGCCGAGCGCGTCCATGGCCCGGTAGATACCCAGTTCCTCGCCGCAGCCCACGGGCTGCACCTGGGCCTGGTAGTCGGCCAGCACGCTGCCCTGGATGGTGTCGCCGCTGTCGAACAGGAAGCTGTCGGGAAATTCGGCGCGGGCGCGGCGGATCAAGGTGGCCGTGCGCTCATAGCCGACCGAGTCGTCCTCGCGCTGCTTGTAATAGTCGTAGCTGAGCACGGTGGAGTGGACGTCGGTGGTTTCCAGCACGGCGACCCGGGCCCGGCTGCCGTCCGGCAACGAGGCGGGCTGCAAGGCCTGGCTGGCGCAGCCGGCGAGCAGGGCGCCGGCAAGGACGGCAAGGGGGAGCAGGCGTGGGGGCATGGGCGAAGTTCGTTGGCTGGCGTGCGAGGGGCGCAACCTAGCAGATCGGCATGGCGCAGGGACGGCGAAACGGTGGCTGAACCGCACGGTGGCGCCATCTGCCCGTTGCCGGCCATTGTGCCTGTGACCGTCGCAAGACCGTAGAATTGCAGCCAGATGACACTGAGGCCAAACAGGGGGCCTTTTCCTTTTATGCCACGACTATCGCTACGCTTCGTGCGGAAAAGTGCGGCATGGCTCTGCGCTGCAGGTTTCTTCCTGTTCTGCGTGAGCATGACTGCCCTGCGTGAGCCCGCCCTGCTGCAGCAGGCCTTCGTGATCGCGCTGATGGTGTGCGCCTTCGGCGTGCTGCTGTTCGCGTTCGCCCGGCCGGCGACGGCGCTGGTGGTGAGTGGCGGCCTGTTCCTCGGGCTCAACTTCCTGTCGGTGCTCAAGCTGCGCTATCTCGATTCGCCGCTGATGCCGACGGATTTCGTCTACTACGCGCGCAGCAGCCTGCTGGAGACGCTGGGGCACTACCCGCATCTGTACGGACTGGCCATCGTGGTCGGCGTGGTCACGCCGCTGGCGCTGTGGGCGCTGTGGCGCTGGGATCGCCGCCTGCTCGCCCACCTGAGCCCGAGCCGGGCGCTGGTGACGCGCCTCGGCGGCGTCGCCGCATGGGGGCTGGCGTTCTGGATCTGCCTGCTGCCGAACGGTCCGTTTGCGGAAGTCCACGCCAGGAATGCGTGGGAGAAGCTTTCCGACGACGCCCAGATCACCAACTTCTTCGTCAACTTCAGCGACTCGGACATCCAGCTGCCCGCGCTGGCGGACGACGCCGTGGCCGAGCAGGAATGGGGCGCCACCGCACAGGGCGAGCCGTCGGCCAGCCCGCGCCAGCCGGAAAACTACCCGGACATCGTGCAGGTGCTGGAAGAGAGCACCTTCAATCCGTCCAACTTCACCCAGTGCAACATCCCCGAGTGCCGCGTGTCGATGTTCAAGGTCGATGCGCGCACCCGCGCCACCGGCCCGATGCGTGTGCACACCTTCGGCGGTGGCACCTGGGTGAGCGAGTTCGCCACGCTGACCGGCATGCCGCAGGACATCTTCGGCCCCGGCGGCATGTACGCACCCTATGTGCTGGCGCCGCACGTGCGCGACAGCCTGCCCATGCAGTTGCAGCGCCTGGGTTACTTGACCGTGGCGATCTATCCGACCAACGGCAGCTTCCTCAACGGCCGCAACGCGTACAAGGCCTATGGCTTCGACCAGTTCTACGACGCGGCCCAGCTCGGCCTGCCGGAATGGGAAGAAAGCGACAAGCAGATGTTTGCCGCGGCCAAGCGCGTCTACGACAAGGTGAAGAAGCCGGGCCAGCCGGTGTTCGTGATGATCCTCACGCTCGCCCAGCATGGCCCGCACGACAGCGATCCGGTGTCGTCGCTGCCGGCTCCCTTCAACAAGGGGCTGCTCAAGGGCCTGCCGTCGCGCGAGGGCATCAACTTCAATACCTACCTGTCCAACCTGCGTAACTCCGACGTGGCCATGCGCGGCCTGGAACACGACTTCCTCGATCGCGCGCAACCCACCGTGCTGGTGCACTTTGGCGACCACCAGCCGTCGTTCAACGGCCTGATCCGCGACATGCCGCGCACCTGGCCGGCGGAGCTGGCTTCGCGCAAGGACTACCTGACCTACTACATGATCAAGAGCAATTTCGGCAGCGCGCCGTTGCCGCGCTATCCGATGCTCGATATCGCCTTGTTGCCGAGCATGGTGCTGCAGGCCGCCGACCTGCCGACCGACCCCTATTTCTCGGCGGCCATCGCGCTGCGCTCGCGTTGCAACGGCCTGTACACCGACTGCGCGCAGCCGGAGCTGGTGAAGTCGTACCACGCCTGGATCTTCAACCGGCTGCACGTGTACGAGTGACGACGGCCGGGTCGCGCGCTGGCGCGACCCGGGGCGTGGTCAATGGCGTTCCGGCCTGGCAAAGTCGAAGTAGGTATACGTCGTACCTTCCGTCTGCAGCCGTTTGAGCTGCACCACGAAGCTGTACTCGCTGGCCGGCAGGCTGCTGCCGTCGATGCGCTGCACGCTCAGGCCGGTGGCCGCTTGCGCGGGACGCCACTGGGCGGACGTCACCTGGAAGGCATCGAGCGGGCGGGCGAGGGTGCCGTTCAATGCCTCGTGCAGCACGCGGCCTTGTGCGCGCGCCAGCGGAAGGTCGAGCAGGGCCGCGACGGTGGGCGCGACGTCCACGTTGCCGCTCGGCAGCGTGTCGCGGAACTCGGTGCGGAAATCCGGGCCTGCGGCCAGCAACGTGTTGTGCACGTCGATGGGGCTGAAACTGCCGTGCGTGCCGCGCTCGTTGGTCTGGCTGCTGTACTCGGTGCCGCGAAAGCCCTGCACGACGGCATCGGCATCCCAGGCGTAGCTGATGATGATGTCCGGGCCGCGCGTGGCATGTTCCAGGTGAACGTTCTCCGCTGGCAGCGTGCCGGGGATCTTGCCGTAGCGTCCCGCCACGAAGATGGCGCCCACGTAGTCGCGCGATTGCAGCCAGCGCACGGCACGCCTGACCACCGCCGCGTCGTGCTCGGGCTGATAGAGATACTCGGTGCCGCCATTGGGTGCGATGACCAGTGCACCCCTGGGCAGCGGGTCGGGCACCTTGTAGCCCGGCGTGGTGTACGGGCCCGGCTTGCCGCAAAGGCTGCCGTCATCGTCGTAGCGGGTGGGCATCAGCGGGGAGCCGTCACGGCGCAGCCCGCTCATCACCGGGGCGTAGATGCAGCCAAAGCCGTCGAACGCGGTGAAGCCTGCGCGCGTGAGCTGGTCGGCGAGGCGCACGCCCCCGGACACGGAATACCCCCAGGCGTTGTCGACGCCGGCCACGCGGCCGTCATTGATCTGTCGCAGCGGAAACAGCTCGCGCGCGCCGGCGACATTGCTGTGCGCATGATCGGAGACCACGATGAGGTTGGTATCGCGGTCCATGCCCAGTGCCTTCAGCTTCGCCTCCAGCGCGCCGAGCAGCGCATCCTGCGCCTGCAGGGCCAGATGGAATTCCGGCGAACCGACGCCATAGAGATGCTCGGTGGTGTCGGGGTTGCGCAGCCACACCACGCTCAGGTCGGGGCGATGGCGCGGCAGGATCTGCTCCAGGTACACCTTCATCAGCCACGCATTCGCCGCGGTGGGCGGCGTGTCGACGGCGACGGTGGCATCGGAGCTGACGCCGTCCTTCAGCGTCTGCAGCTTGCCTTGCTCGGTGGGCGAGCCGTTGTCCTCGCGCAGGGAGAGCTCGCCCTCGCCATAGGTGTTGGCGGCGCGTGCCGGCAAGGGAAAGCCGGCCTGCTGCAGTTCCTTGGCGAAGCGCAACGGCAGCGCGGTGTTCTCGTCGAGCAGCACGCCCTGGCTGCCGTCGTTCGCCAGCCGGTAATCCTGCAGGAAGGCGGGCCCGGACTTGCCCACCACGGCGGTCGTCAGCCCGGCCTTGTGCGCGGCATCGAACAGCGTGGGCAGTTCGAGCAGTGCATGCCCGTCATGCCCATCGAGGCTGCGTAGCACGGCGTAGTCCTCGGTGTACACCGGATTGCGCAGGTCGACCGCCTGGCCCTTCGCGTCCTTGCCGCTGCCCCCCGGCGACCAGAAGCGGTTGCCATAGAAGCCGATCGGGCCCGGGAACGCACCCGTGGCGAAGCTCGACGCATTGGCCATGGTGAAGGTGGGATAGGTGGCGTGGTTGTCGTCGAACCAGCTGCCGCGGCGGGCGAGGGCAAGCAGGTTGGGCGTGTCCTCGGCGCTCACGGCATCCGGGCGCATGCCATCCCAGACAAACACGATCACGCGATGCGCGGCGGCCGCAGGCTGGGACACGGACAAAGCGGCAAGCATCGCGATGCCCGCGATGCGGCGTAGCGCACGAGGTAGTGGAAGTAGCATGCATGGCCCCTGGTGGACGGCGACAAACCATACATGCTGGTGAAGCGGTGTTGCAGTTTGGTGGCGGCGCCACGTCGCCTCCGCCGGGGGAGGCGACGCTGGGATCAGACGGCGTAGCGCACGCCGCCGATCCAGGTTTCGTGCGCCACCAGTGCATCGTCGAGCACGGCAAAGTCGGCGCGCTGGCCCGCCACCAGGCGGCCATGCGTGCGGTCGAGCCCGAGCCACGCCGCCGGATAGGCGCTGGCCATGCGCGAAGCTTCGGCCAGTGGCAAGCCGACCATGTTCACCAGGTTGCGCACGCCGGTGGCCATGTCCAGCGCCGAACCGGCGAGCACGCCCGCCTCGCTCTGGCAGATGCCGTCGCGCGCGACGATGGTCTGGCCATTGAGCACGTATTCGGGACTGTCCGCGCCCACCGGCGGCATCGCATCGGTCACCAGCACGCTCTTGCCCCTGGCCTTGGCGGCAATGGCCACGCGCAGCGCGACGGGATGCACGTGATGGCCATCGACGATAAGCCCGCACCAGCTGTGCGGATCGTCCAGCGCCGCGCCGACCACGCCCGGCTCGCGACTGCCCAGCGGGGTCATCGCGTTGTACAGATGGGTGAAGCCGGTGACGCCCGCATCGAGCGCTGCACGCGTGGTGTCGTAGGTCGCGGCGGTGTGGCCCGCGACCACGATCACGCCGGCCTCGCTGAGCTGGCGGATGGTATCGAGCGGTACTTCTTCCACCGCGAGCGTGAGCATGACCACGCCACGCCGGTGGCGCGTGATGGCCGCGACGTCGTTCGGATCGGGAAGGCGGAACAGGCTGGCATCGTGGATGCCCTTGCGCGCCGTGGCGAGGAACGGGCCTTCGAGATGGATGCCGAGCACGCCCGGCACGCCCTGCTCGATGGCCGCATCGACCGCGTCGAGCGCCTTGCACATGACCTCGGCCGTGTCGGTGATCAGGGTCGGCAGGAAGCTGGTGGTGCCGAACTTGCGATGCGCGGCGCCGATCGCCGCCAGCGCCTCGACGGTGGGCTCGGCGTTGAACAGCACGCCGCCGCCGCCGTTGACCTGCACGTCGATGAAGCCGGGCAGCAACAGCCGGCCCTTGAGGTCATGCGCCTGCGCGGCCGCGACTCGCGGGTCGCCGGCATGCGTGATGGCTTCAATGCGTTCGCCGCGCACCAGCACCGCCAGGCCGTCCTGCGGACCGTGATCGGTGAGCACGCGACCGTTGGTGAGCGCGATGAGTGCCTGCGGCGTGGTCATTACATGGTCTCCGTCACCTTGCGCAGATGTGGCGGTACATCCGGATCGTAGCCGCGCGACAGTGCCAGTGCGCTGGCGGCGCGGTAGAAACTCTGTACCGTCAGCAGCGGCGTCACGATCGGCGAAATGCCTTCCGGCAGCGACAGCTTGTCCGGATGGCCGTTGCCCGGCGCGGCGACCCACACGCGTGCGCCGCGTGCGCGGAATTCGTCCGCGACTGCCAGCGTATTGTCGAGCGTGCCGTCGTCCTGGGCAAAGAACAGCACCGGGAAGCCATCGCCCACCAGGGCCATCGGCCCGTGCTTCACTTCCGCCGCGCTGAACGCTTCCGCGTGCAGGCCGCAGGTTTCCTTGAGCTTGAGCGCCGCTTCCAGCGCCGCGCCGAAGCCGAAGCCGCGACCGACCACGAACAGGTTGCGCGCATCGCGCAGGCCATCGGTCAGTGCGCTCCAGTCCGCGTCCCAGCCGCGACGAAGGTCGTCGGGCAGGCGTGCCACGGTGGCGTGCAGCTCCGCATCGTCGGTCCAGTGCGCGGTGAGCTGCAGGATGGCCGCGAGCGTGGCCAGGTAGCTCTTGGTCGCCGCCACGCTCAGCTCCGGGCCGGCACGCAGCGGGATCACCGTATCGGCCAGCGCGGCCAGCGGCGAATCCTCCACGTTCACCAGCGCCAGCACCTGTGCGCCGGCGTCCTTGGCAGCCTGCGCGCTGCGCAGGAGGTCCGGGCTCTTGCCGGACTGCGAGATGGCCACGAACAGCGCGCCATCCAGGTGCAGGTCGGCATCGTAGATCGAGGAGATCGACGGCGAAGCCGAGGCCGTGATCAGCCCGAGGCGCGTCTCGAACACGTACTTGGCGTAGGCGGCCGCATGATCGGAGCTGCCGCGCGCGCACGTCGCGATGAAGCGCGGCGGCTTCGCGCGCAATTGCTCACCGAGCGACTTCAGCACCTGGGCGTTCTCGCGCAGCTGGCGCTCGACGACCGCGGCCGACTCCTGGGCTTCGCGGTACATCAGGGTGGAACTGGCTTCTTTCATGGCTTTCTCGATGGCTTGCGTGGACACCGGCCGCGTGGGGAGGGCGCGCTCGCGGCGCGCGCTCAGCCCTTGCGCGGCGCTGGGGTTGGCGGTGGCGCGGTGGAGCCGCGCACCACCAGTTCGGGGATGAAACATTCGTTGGGCGGCATCTCGACGGTACCGCCGGCCTTGTGCTGCAGTTCGGCCATCAGCTGCAGCGCGGCATGCCGACCGATGTCGCTGGTGGACTGCCGTGCCGTGGTCAGTGCGGGCCACGCCTGCTTGGAGAACGGACTGTCCTCGAAGCCGGCGATGGAGAGGTTCCAGGGCACGTCCAGGCCGCTCGACCGCGCCGCCGCCAGCACGCCGGCGGCGATCTCGTCGTTGCTGCCGAAAATGGCCGTGGGCGGATCCTTCAGCGCGAGCAGCTTGCGCGCGCCGCGGAAGCCGTCGTCGAAGGCATAGCGGCCGGGGATCACGAGCTTCTTGTCGAGCGCGATGCCGTAGTCCTTGAGGGCGTCCGCGTAGCCCTGGTACCGCTCGGGACTGGAGCGGTGGTGCGGCTCGCCCCACAGGAAGCCGATGCGCGTGTGGCCGAGCTGGATCAGGTGCTCGGTAATCGCATACGCCGCGCTGCGGTCGTCGATGTAGACGCAAGGGGAGCCGTCGTGCGGATCGTCACGCGAGGAAATGATGCGCACGAAGCCGATGTCGTTATGCATCAGCTTGGCGATCAGCTCCGCCTGCTCGGACATCGGCGGCGCCAGTACGAGGCCGGCCAGCCGGTTGCGTTCGACCAGCGCGCACAGTTCGTCGGCGAGATCGGGCGAGGTCGCATCGCAGGGATGAATCAGCAGGCCGTAGCCGCGTTCGCGACAGGCGGACAGCACGCCGTCCTGCATGCTGATCACGTAGTGCGCGTTGGGATTGTCGTAGACCAGTCCGATCGCATACGCATGCGTGCTGCGCAGGCCGCGGGCGGACAAGTTGGGCTGGTAGCCCAGCGCCTCGATCGCCCGCTCGACCTTTTCGCGCGTGTCGCTGCGCACCGAGGCCTCGCGGTTGATGACGCGCGAGACGGTCTTGAGCGACACGCCCGAACGCTTGGCGACGTCCTTGATGGTGGGGTTGCGCAACGGGGAACTCCGGCAGAACGGAACAGGCATCGTAGCCCAGCGGCTCGCTGCTGGGCGGCGGCGCCACGCCCGGTGCGCCGCCTCGTGTCAGGCTCAGTGGGCGTGCTGGCCCACGCGATGGCCGCGCACGCCGTAGAACAGGATGTACAGGTAGCAGGGCACCATCAGGGCCATGAATACCAGCTGGAAGTTGAAGTGCTGTTTCAGGTGCACGAACAGCTGCGGCACCAGCGCGCCACCGGCGATCGCCATGATCAGCAGCGCCGAACCACGCTCGGTGAGGCGGCCCAGTCCCTTGATGGCCAGCGGGAAGATCGCCGGCCACATCATCGCGTTGGCAAAGCCCAGCGCGGCGACGCAGGTCACCGAGGCATAGCCCTGGGTGAAGTACGCGCCTAGCGTGAACAGCACGCCGAGCACGGCCGACACGGCCAGGTAGCTCTGCTGCGATATCACGCGGGGAATCAGCACCAGGCCGGCCAGGTAGCCCAGCAGCATCGCCACCAGCGTGAACGAGGTGAAGTGCTTGGTCTCGTCCAGCGGCAGGCCGAAACCCTGCCCGTAGGTGCCGATGGCGTCGCCCGCCATCACTTCCACGCCCACGTAGAGGAACAGGCACAGCACGCCCAGCCACAGGTGGGGGAAGCTGAAGATGCCACCCTTGTCGTGGCCGATCTCGGCCTCGCTGTTGGCGCCGGCCGGCTTGATCTCCGGCAGCGGCGAACGGATCACCCAGATCGCCAGCAGCACCAGCAGGCCGGCCATGATCATGTACGGCATGTGGATCTTGGCGGCGAACGCGCTGAGCAGCGCCTCGCGCGCTTCCGGTGTCGGGGCCGCCTTCACCTGCTGGTCGAAGGTGGCGATGCCGGTCAGCACCAGCGCGCCGAACACGAACGGCGCCAGCGCGCCGGCGATCTTGTTGCAGATGCCCATGAAGGCGATGCGCTGCGCGGCGCTGTCGATCGGGCCCAGGATGCTGATGTACGGATTGGACGCCGTCTGCAGGAGGGCGAGGCCCGCGCCGATCACGAACAGGCCCACCAGCGCGGGATAGAACACGCGCATGCTGACGAACTGGCCGAACATCACCGCGCCGATGGCCATGACGAACAGGCCCAGGCCCATGCCCTTCTTCATGCCCGTGCGGCGCAGCACGCTCGACGACGGAATGGCCAGGAAGAAATACGAGAAATAGAACACCAGCGGCACCAGGAACGCGGACACGTCATCCACGTTGAAGGCCAGTTTCACGAAGGTGATCAGCGGGCCGTTGAGCCAGGTGACGAAGCCGAAGATGAAGAACAGCACGCCGATGATCAGCATCGGCACCACGCTGGATGCGCGTGGCTCGCCGGCGGCAAGAGTGGTTGACGACATGTGGTGAGGACTCCCCGCGGGTTTCCGATGACTGACTGCATGGCCGGCGGCCATGACTCCCCCGAATGACCTTTTATCCGCGCTAACTAGCAACGTTGTCAATTGCTGTCGTCCGCCGGTCAGCGGAAAGGCCGCGCGGCCGGCGCCGTCGGGGCTGCCCGCGACGCCGTCATGGCGCGCCGCGTCAAGCCTTTGTCCAGCGCTGTCATGTGGCGATTGGTTGGCTTCAGGCAAGGTCTCAGGCCGTTTTCCAGCATAGCCGGGGAAGGGTCTCGGTGCCGTGATGCTGCGATGCCGCAAACCACCGTGGCGAGCCGGAAATAAGTCCTGTTGACAACGTTGTCATCCGTTACCAGACTCCGGCCAAATTGGAGGCGCTTTTGACAAAGGCGTGACGAACGGATGACGGGAGGGGGCGTGGGGGAACTGGCCAACCACAGCGGTGCGCGCAAGCGGGCGACGCAGGGCGACGTGTTTCTCGCGGCGGACGTCGGCGGCACGCATGCGCGTATCGGGCTGGTCAGCCAGCACCCGGACGGCACGCGCCCGGTCACCGTGCTGCAGTACCACCGCTACGCCTGCGCCGAATGGCCGAGCCTCACGGCCGTGCTCAAGGATTTCGTCGGCCAGCTCGACCGCTCCGTGCACGTCGATCGTTGCGCCGTGGCCAGCGCCGGCTATGTGCTCGGCGACGCCATCGTCAACGACAACCTGCCCTGGCCGGTGTCCATCCGCGATATCCGCGACAGCCTGGGCATCGAGCAGCTCGCCGTCATCAACGATTTCGAGGCGGTGGCCTATGCCACCCAGTTCCTGCAGCAGGCGGACACCACGCCGGTGATCGAGACCAGCGCGCCGCCCGCGACCGGTCCGGTGCTGGTGATGGGCCCGGGTACCGGCCTGGGTTCGGCCGTGCTGTTGCCGGGCCATCCGCACGCCACCGTGCTGGCTACCGAAGCGGGGCAGATCGCGCTGGCGCCGGGCAACGAGCGCGAGATCGAGATCCTGCGCTGGCTCGCCCGCGACCGCGCCTACGTATCCTTCGAGCATGCCCTGTCCGGCCCGGGCCTGCTCAATCTCTATCGGGCGATCTGCGACCTGCGCAAGCAGGCGCCGACGCTGGCCCTGCCCAGCCAGGTGACCCAGGCGGCGCTGGAACGCAGCGACGCGGCGGCCATCGAGGCGCTGGACGTTTTCTGCAGTCTGCTCGGAAGTTTTGTCGGCGACCTGACGCTCCTTTACGGCGCGCGCGGCGGCGTGTTCCTGGCCGGCGGCATCCTGCCGCAGATCCGCGATGTGCTCCTCGCCAGCCAGTTCCGGCAGCGCTTTTTCAACAAGGGCGTGATGCGCGCCTTCTTGCAGCAGGTTCCCGTACGACTGATGGAACACGGCCAGCTCGGTGTGATCGGCGCGGCCGGTCTGTATCTGGACGGGCAACACGTACGGCCAGGGGAGAACGCAGCACCGACGTAACACCGCAGCACCCGTTGCATTGAGTTGCATTGAACCGGGCGCAAGCCCAGACAGCCAAGCCGCAGCCGGACGACCCACATACATCCGCTGCCGATACGCCTTCGAGGGGAGGAAACCATGTCACATCGTAAAACTCTGCTAGCAGCAAGCATCATCGCCGGGCTGTGTCTGTCCGGTTCCGTGTTCGCCGCTGATACCGCGCAGGCGCCGCAGTCCGGCCCGGCCGCAGCTGCCCAGGACAATGCCCAGACCGCGGCCGAGAAGGCCAAGGCCAAGGAGCTCGGCACGGTTACCGTGGTCGGCATCCGCGATTCGGAAGCCGAGTCGCTGAACCTGAAGAAGGCTGCCGACTCGCACGTTGAAGTGATCACCGCCGAAGACATCGGCAAGCTGCCGGCCAAGAACGTGGCCGACACGCTGCAGCGCCTGCCTGGCGTCAACATCAGCTCGTCCAGCGCCAGCGAAGGCGGCTTCGACGAAAACGACCGCGTCAGCCTGCGCGGCACCAACCCGAGCATGACCCAGACCCTGGTCAACGGTCATACCGTGGGTACCGGCGACTGGTTCGTGCTGAGCCAGGTGCAGACCGTGGGCCGCAGCGTGAGCTACAGCCTGCTGCCGGCCGAAGTCGTCAGCGAAGTCGTCGTGCACAAGTCGTCGGAAGCCAAGCTGCAGGAAGGCGGCAGCGCCGGTACGGTCGACATCATCACCCGCAAGCCGCTGGAGTTCGCGCAGCAGTTCACCGCCCAGGGCAGCATCGGCGGCGTCTATTCCGACCTGCCGGGCGACACCAAGCCGCAGTTCAACGGCCTGGTCAACTGGAAGACCGACGACAACAAGTTCGGCGTCATGGTGCAGGCCTTCTACGAGAAGCGCAGCCTGCAGCGCGATGGCCAGGAAATCGTGGGTGGCTACAACCAGATCGGCGCCGGCAGCGCCATCGCCACGGCCCATCCGGACCTGGCGGGCGTGTACTACCCGAACCTGATCGGCCAGACCCTGTTCACCCAGACGCGTACGCGCAAGGGCGGCACGGTTGACCTCGAGTGGAAGCCGCTCGACAACCTGACCCTGAACCTCAACAGCTTCTATTCGGACCTCAAGGCCGACAACTACAACCGCAACTACATGCTGTGGTCCAGCCAGTTCGTCGGTGGTGGTGCGGGCCTGCAGCCGGGTTATGTGGTCAAGAACAATGTGCTGACCAACGCGACGTTCGCGCCGCAGCCGGGCAGCACCACGCCGTACGGCGTGTACGACATGATCTCCCGCCCGGGTGCCTCCTCGTCCTCCAAGTACACCACGCTTGATGCCGAATGGCGCGCCAACGACCACCTGACCTTCACCGGCCAGATCGGTACCACCACCGGCAAGGGCAACAGCGACCACCAGGACGTCAGCGAGTTGGGCTTCGGCGCCGGCGCCGGCGCCAGCTGGAGCATGCGCGGCACCGGTCAGCCGACCAACTGGTCCATCGGCGGCGACAACACCACGCCGTCGGGCATCATTCCGTCGGCCGGCTGGATCTTTGGCGACCAGGACATCCACGTCAAGGACAAGGAAGACTTCTACCAGGCTGACGGCGAGTGGGCCGTCGACAGTTCGCCGATCTTCCTCAACACGCTCGACTTCGGCGTTCGCTATTCCGACCACACGCGCGAGAACAAGACCGACATCGGCCAGGGCCCGACGGGCGACTGGACCAACCCGGCCAACTATCCGAAGAGCTGGTCGAACTACCCGAGCGGCTTCAATGGCGACCTCGGCGTGAACGGCCCGGGCCCGGCGTGGTACTACAGCCCGGGTGCGCTGGCCGCGTTCGACTCCCAGTTCGCCAACCGCAACCCGGTGACGCGCTTCAACTGGCAGAACATCTACAAGGTCAACGAGAAGGACACGGCGGCCTACGTGCAGGCGAACTTCAGCGGCGATCGCTGGAGCGGCAACGTCGGCATGCGCTACGTCTATACCAAGGAAGACATCAACTACAACTCCAGCGCGGTGTCGCAGTACACAACGGCCGGCCCGATCACCGGTTCGGCGTTCGGTGACTACTACGTCAACACGTACAACCACAGCTACGACAAGTTCCTGCCGAGCGTGAACTTCAAGTTCAACCTGACGGATGACCTGCTGGCGCGCTTCAATGCCTCGCAGACCATGACCCGTCCGGACTACTCCGCGCTGGCCGGCTCGTATTCGCTGGATGACTTGACCCACACCGGCAGCGGCGGCAACCCGCAGCTGAAGCCGCTCATCTCGACCAACTTCGAGGGCGCGCTGGAGTGGTACTTCGCACCGCGCGGCCTGGTGTCGGCCGGTGCGTATAGCATGCAGCTCAGCGACTACATCAACTTCGGCAACCAGAACATCCAGTTCAAGGACCAGCAGGCCAGCAACACCGCCGGCCACGATGTGTTCGCGACGTACCAGGTCAGCGTGCCGACCAACGTCGACGGCCACGTGAAGGGCGTCGAGCTGAACTACATCCAGCCGATCGGCGACAACTTCGGCGTGCAGACCAACTACACCTACGCCAGCGGTTCGGCGGAGAACGGCGCGCCGCTGCAGGGCACCTCGAAGAACACCTACAACATCTCGGGCTACTTCGAGAACCAGATGTTCAACGCCCGCGTCAGCTACACCTACCGCTCGTCGTTCTACGCAGGTGTCAGCCGTACCGACACCTTCTACCAGGCGGGCATCGGCAACCTGGCGGCCTCGTTCGGCTACAACATCACCTCGTGGATGTCGCTCACGCTGGACGCGATGAACCTCAACAACCCGAAGCTCAAGTACTACACGGTCAATCCGGCCTACGGCAAGCAGCCGTATGCGTTCTACGTGAACGGCCGCCAGTACTACCTGAACCTCCGTTTCAAGATCTAACTTAAGGCTTCCTCCCCGCCAACGGGCCCGGCACGCTTGCCGGGCCCGATTTTTCATCGGCGGTCTGCAACAGATCCGGGCATGAGGTCGATGGCATGAAGCAATGTCGCCGTCTCGCGGTTGCGCTGGCGTTCGTGGTGAACACGGCCAGCGCCTCGCCACGGGTGACTACGGCCTCCGCCTGTCGCAGCAGAACCTCACCCGTTACTTCCTTACGCAACAGCTTCCGCTGGCGGCCTGGAGCCTGCTGCGCACCTGGCAGGAGCTGCACGCGGAACCCGATCCCAGCTTCCGCGCCAGCCTGCAGGCCTATGCGTGGAAGCCGCTGGACTGGATACTCGGCAGCCATCCGTACCATCGCAGCATGCTGATGGGCAGTGGGCATCGCAACGCGCGGTACATGTGCCTGGAGTCCCATACCTATATCCATGCAGCGGACGCCATCATCAACGGCATCACCAGCGGGCCGTCCCATGAGGACGGCATCGCCTTCGACCTGGGCTACGCGCAGGCGGGCAAGGACGAAGACTGGCGCTGGACCGGGCAATGGCTGCCGCGCGCTGCATGGTATGTGCTTGCCATCAACTTTCCCCATGACTGACGCATTCGCAGCGAGACCTCGATGAGAAAGATGCGCACCGTTGTTTGCCTTGCCCTCGCGGGCTTCGCCGCGCTCGCCCACGGCACGGGCGCCACCGTGGACGTGATCCCGATGCCGGCCCAGGTCACTGTCGCCGGCGATGCGTTCACCGTCAGCGCGCAGACCCCGATCGTGGTGGATGCGGACGACGTGGCCGCACGGCGCACGGCCGACTACCTGGCAGCGCTCACCGCGCGTACGCGCCACCTGTCGTTGCAGGTGACCAATGGACCGGCGCAGGGACCGGCCATCGTGTTGAAGCGGGACGCGCAGGCCCCGGTGTCCCATGCGGAGGGTTATGCGCTCGACGTCACCTCGCAGGGCATCCGCGTGGTGGCGCGTGAGGAGGCTGGCCTGTTTTACGGCGCGATCACCGCCTGGCAACTGCTGAGCCCCGCGCATGGCAGCGGCGACGTGCAGGTGCCGGCCGTGCATATCCGCGACGAGCCGCGCTTTGCCTGGCGCGGATTGATGCTCGATTCCGCGCGCCACTTCCAGACCACCGCCGAAGTGCGCACGATCATCGACCAGATGGCACAGCACAAGCTCAACGTGCTGCATTGGCATCTCACCGACGACCAGGGCTGGCGCATCGAGATCAAGCGCTATCCCGAGCTGACCCGCATCGGTGCCTGGCGCACGCCGCCCGGCGCTGCCGAAGGCGTACCGGCCACGCGCTACGGCGGCTTCTACACGCAGGACGACATCCGCGCCATCGTCGCCTACGCCGCCGACCGCCACATCGTGGTCGTGCCGGAAATCGACATGCCGGGCCATGCGCAGGCGGCCGTGGCGTCGTACCCGGAACTGGGCGTCACCGGCAAGCGTCCGCCGGTGTCTCCCGACTGGGGCGTCAACCCGTATCTCTACAACGTCGACGACGCAACCGTGCATTTCCTGCAGAACGTGCTCGACGAGGTGATGGCGCTGTTTCCCTCCACCTACATCCACGTGGGTGGCGACGAGGCGGTGAAGGACCAGTGGAAGGCTTCGGCCGCGGTGCAGGCGCGCATGCGCGCGCTGGGGCTCAAGAGCGAAAACGCCATGCAAAGCTGGTTCATCGGGCAGATGGGCCAGTACCTCAACGCGCACGGTCGACGCCTGATCGGCTGGGACGAGATCCTCGAGGGCGGCCTGCCGGCCAGCGCGACGGTGATGTCCTGGCGCGGCACGCAGGGCGCCATCGCCGCGGCGAAGCAGGGGCATGACGTGGTGCTGTCGCCGGCGCCGCAGCTGTACCTGGACCAGATGCAGAGCGACCGCGCCGACGAGACCACCGGACGCCTGCCTTCGATGTCGCTGGAAAGCTACTACGCCTTCGAGGCCGTGCCGAAGCAGCTCAGCGCCGCGCAGGCGCAGCACGTGCTGGGCATGCAGGCGAACATGTGGACCGAACACATGCCCACCATCCGCCACGTCGAGCACGCGGTGTTCCCGCGCATGGACGCACTGGCGGAATCCGCCTGGACGCCGGTGGCATCACGCGACTGGCATGGCTTCCTCGACCGCCTGCCCACGCAGCTGGCGCACTACCGCGCACAGGACATCGGCTACGCCGACAGCGCGTTTGCCGCCACCATCGAGGTAGACCGCAATGCGGCGATCGCCAGTGGCCGGGCCAGCGTGACGCTGTCCAACCAGGCGAAGACCGGCAGCCTGCACTACACGACCGACGGCAGCCTGCCGACGGCCAGCTCGCCGCTGTACATCACGCCATTCAGCGTGAGCCTGCCGACCACGGTGAAGGCCGTGGCGCTGGGTCCCGATGGCACGCAACTCGCGGCGCCGCGCGAGCGCGTGCTGGACGTCGCCAGCCTCAACACGCGCAGCACCGGCGAGCTGGAGAATTGCCCCGGCAGTGATTTCCGCCTGCGCGTGCAGCCCACGCCCGATGCCACCACGTTGGCGCCGACCTACCTCATCAACGTGTTCGACAATTGCCGCCTGTACCGCACGGCGAAACTCGACGGCGTGGGCGCCATTCGCGTCGACACCGTCCGTCTTCCGCGCAATTACCAGCTGGCCCACGACCAGAAACTGGTGGTGGCGCACAAGGCGGGCACGCTGCAGGGCGAGCTGGTCGTGCATCTGGATAGCTGCAAGGGCAGGGTGCTCGCCACGCTGCCGCTGCCCAAGGACGGTCCGGCCACGTTTTCGCTGCAGGGCGCGCTGGCCCGGCAAGCGGGCGTGCATGACCTCTGCCTGGTGTTCACCTCGCCCATCAGCGGACCGCTCTACGGCATCGGCGCCGCCGCGTTGCTGCCCGCAGCCGACAGCGCCGGGACGAAGCGATGAGCAACATGCTGCGCCGCCTGGCGTCGGTCGATGCGCTGCGTGGCTGCACTGTCGCCGCGATGTTGCTGGTGAACGATCCCGGCGACTGGGACCATGTCTACTGGCCGCTGGAGCATGCGCAATGGAACGGCTGCACGCCGACGGACCTGGTGTTCCCGTTCTTCCTGTTCGTCGTTGGCGTATCGATCGCCCTGGCGATCACGCCGCGCGTGGAACAGGGCGCGGACAAGGGTGCCCTCACGCGCGCCGCGTTGAAGCGTGCATTGCGCATCCTGCTGCTTGGCGTGGCCATCAATGTGCTGGCGTGGCTGATCATGCCGGACGCGCACCTGCGCTTTCCCGGCGTGCTGCAGCGTATCGGCGTGTGTTTTGCCGGCGCGGCGCTGTTTGCCATCCACACCGGGCCGCGGACGCAATGGGCCGCCATCGTGGCGATCCTGCTCGGCTACTGGGCCCTGCTGGTGGGGGGTGGTTCGCTGGAACCGTTCGTCAATATCGTCAGCCGCACCGACTTCGCCATCTTCGGCCGCTTTGTCTACCTGATCGATCCGGCCACCGGACTGGGCCATGACCCCGAAGGTTTGCCGGGCTGTATCCCGTCACTGGCCACGAGCCTGCTCGGCCTGCGTGCCGGCCAGTGGCTGCGCGAGGAAAAGATGAAGCCGCTGCTGCTGGCGGGTGTGGCCTCGGTGGTGCTTGGCCTGGCGTGGTCGCTGCTGCTTCCGCTCAACAAGAACCTGTGGACCTCGTCCTTCGTGCTGTGGACGGCCGGCTGGGCCGCACTCGCGCTGGTGCTGTTCCATGTGCTGGTCGACCAGCGCGGCTGGCCTGCCATCGGCCGCCGCTTCGGCGTCAACGCGGTCGCCGCCTATGCCGGCTCCGAACTGATGCAGATCCTGTTGCCCGGACTAGGCATCCAGGATCCGCTCTATCAGCACGCGTTCGCCGGCTGGATCACGCCGCTGGCTGGTCCCCGGGTGGCCTCGCTCGCCTTCGCCTTGGTGTTCGTGGCCGTGTGGTGGCTGATCGTCTACGCGATGGACCGACGCCGCCTGTACATCAAGCTCTAGGCCGCCCGGCGGCCTTCAGCGCTTCGCGTCGAAGCCTCCGGAATGCCTGCCCGAGTCCAGGCGCGGGCGGGGCGTTCCTGTCTGGCCCGCCAGGGTCAATCACTGTCCGGCTCTCGCGCACGTAGGGTTTGGCGCATAGAGCGCAGGTCATCGGCCGCAAGGGCTTGACTTGCATCATAAAGTTGCAAATGCGAATCACTATCACTTAATATTCGCGGCGTCGCTTGTGCCTTTCCAGGGAGAGTTATGTCGCACACGTCAGCCCGCCGTCGGAGCGGCATCGTCGCCGCGTTCGCGCTGTTCGCCGCGATGCTTGGCCACGCGCCTGCCGCCATGGCCGAAGAGAGCCAGTTCGGTTACGTCTACACGACCGACCTGTTGCCGCAGGGCGCCAAGGAAGTCGAGCAGTGGGCGACCTGGCGTCACCAGAAAGTCGCCGGCTACTTCGACCAGCTCGATGGCCGCACCGAATTCGAATACGGCCTCACCGACCGGCTGCAGGTGGCGTTCTACGCCAACTACACCTGGGCGCGCGCCTATCACAACGGACCGTTCGCCGAGACGACGCCGCCGGAGCCGCTGTCCTACGACAAGCCCGGCCCCGACGACCATTACAACGCCACGCGCTTCGTGGGCTTCTCGGGTGAGGCGATCTATCGCCTGTGGAGTCCCTACAACGATCCGCTCGGCGTCGCGGTGTATATCGAGCCGACCGTGGGCCCGGCGTTCCGCGAGCTGGAGGCCAAGCTGATCCTGCAGAAGAACTTCCTCGACGATCGCCTGGTGACTGCCTTCAACTTCACCTATGCGCCCGAATGGCGCTACGACACCGTCGAAGGCGACCCCACGCGCAAGGCCTGGGGCTACGAAACCGACGTGAACCTCAATATCGCCGCGTCGTATCGTTTCGCGCCGAACTGGTCGGCTGGCTTCGAGTTCCTCAACGAACACGAATACAACAGCTACAACTTCAGCAAGGAATCGAACGACGGGTACTTCTTTGGTCCCGTCATCCATTACGGCGGCAAGAACTTCTTTGTCACGGCGACTCTTCTCGAGCAGCTGCCGTGGGCCTCGTCGCATTCCGACACGGTGCCCGGCGCCATCGTCGGCGGACGCATCTACGACAACGACTTCGAGAAATACCGCGTACGCATCAAGGCCGGCTGGTACTTCTGAGGTGACTGTATGAAATCGCGATTCCTGCTCATTCCCGCTTACGCACTCGTCATCAGCGCCCCGGTGCAGGCCACGGTCTACATGAGCGTGGAACAGGCACAGGCGGTGATGTTCCCCGGCGCCACCTTCGCGCCCGACTTCCTCACGCTGACGCCGGCGCAGATGAAGGCGATCGAGAAGGCCACCGACGTCAATGTGCTGTCGCCCGACGTGAAGGTGTGGAAGGTTTCCTCCGGTGGCTGGTTCATCGCCGACCAGGTGGTCGGCAAGCACGAATTCATTCCGTTCGCCGTGGCGATCGACGCCCAGGGCGCGGTGAAGTCGGTCGAGATTCTCGAGTACCGCGAAACCTACGGTGACCAGGTGCGCAACGAATCGTGGCGCGCACAATTCACCGGCAAGACCAGGGAGGCACCGCTCAAGATCGGCGATGACATCAAGAACATCTCCGGGGCCACGCTGTCGAGCCGCCACATTACCGACGGCGTCAAGCGCCTGCTTGCGACCTACGCCCTTGTTCTCGCCAATCCGAACCATTGAGCGCGCGCGCCCGCTGCTCGGCACGACGGTAAGCGTCAGTGTCCGGTGTGCGGACGAAGCGCAAGCCCACGAGGCGATCAGCGCTGCGTTCGCGGCGATTGCCCGCGTGCATGCGCTGATGAGCTTCCACGATGCCGGCAGCGATCTTGCGCGATTGCATGCCGCAGCTCCGGGCGAGCGCATTGTCATCGATGCACAGACGGCCGATGTGCTGCGCGAAGCGCTGCGGCTTTCCGAGCTGACCGATGGCGCCTTCGACGTGACCGTCGCAGCGCAACTGGTGGAGCGCGGCTTGCTGCCGACACCCGCCGGTGCCGCCATGGCTGATGCCGCAGCCAGCTGGAGGGACATCGAGCTCGACCGCGATCACGGCGTCCGTCGACGACGTGCGTTGTGGATCGACCTTGGCGGCATCGCCAAGGGGTATGCGGTCGACCGCGCCGTCCAAGCCTTGCGCGCACATGGCATGGTGCACGGCTGCGTCAATGCCGGCGGTGACCTGCGCACGCTGGGCGAGGGACCGCATCGCGTGGCGATTGCCACCGATGAGGCCAGTCCGTCCTACCAGCCCGTGCTTGAACTGGGCGAGGCCGCGGTGGCCACCAGCAGCGGCCGACCCTACGTCCAGGCGGGTTCTGGCCCGCATGTCGACGGGCAGCGGCGCGGCAGCATGGGCCTGGCCCAGGTAGCGACCGTGGTGGCCGCCGATTGCATGCACGCCGATGCACTCACCAAGGTCGTCATGGCCCTCGGCACGCGAAGTGCCGAGTTGCTCCGGCAGTTCGGTGCCGTCGCCCACCTGCAGGATGCGAGCGGGCAGTGGACCCACATCGGGGGTGCCTCGTGAAGACGCACCCGTTGCCGCATGCCGTGGTGGGCCAACACCGCGCGCCGTTGCGGCTGTCGCGCCATCGCCGATACCTGGTGTACGGCATTGGCTGGACGCTATGGCTGAGCGGCGCGCTGTGGCTGGTGTTCCACTATGCGCTGCTGCGCAAGGGCGAGTTCGGCGACGAGCCCCATCCGCTGGAGGCATGGTGGCTGCGGCTGCATGCCGCCATGGCATTTGCCGCGCTGTGGAGCTTCGGCCTGGTCTGGGGCGTGCACATCGTGGCCGGTTGGCGCACGCGCCGCCAGCGGCTGTCCGGCGGCCTGTCGGCCGGCCTGCTGGCCTGGCTGTCGCTGACCGGCTATCTGCTCTACTACCTCACCGACGACCATTGGCGTGGCATCAGCGCCGTGGCCCACTGGGCGATGGGCCTGGCATTGCCCGCCTTGCTCGCGCTCCACATCGTGCAGGGGCGCCGCCGCCAGCAGCACCGTTGAAGCCGATGCTTGGCTTCTTCGCCTTGGCGGTCGCGCCCCCGCGCCATGCTCAGGGTGTGGGTGCCGCGCTGCGTGCCGTACCTGCATCGGCGGGAAAATCCATCTGGCTCGCACCGTAGGGCGCGCGCAGCGCGCCGCGGGCAAAGTCAAGCGTCATGCGCATGTAGCCTTCCGGTTGCCTGGTGGAAAGCCGCGTGCCGTCGGGCGCCAGTTCGAACTCGTACATGCCGTGTTCGGCGTGGGCAAACAGCGCCGTCGTGATGGGCCTGCCCTTGGCCTGCAGCGCGTGCAGGCGGCGCAGCGTTTCCCTGCTGGGTGCATCGATGTCGTCCTCGGCCAGCATCCACAACTGCGGCGTACCGAGTGTTTCGAGCACCGGCATGGCGTCGTAATGCCACGGCGTGCCGAACATGTATGCCTTGCCCTTCTCGCGGATCTCGTCGGCGGTGTAGGGCAGCACGAGATAACTGAAGTCGCCGCGCACGTCCTTGTACCAGGGCTCGTTGCGGTACTTCGCGCGCGCGGCATCGAGCTGGTCGAAGCCTTGCGTTAGATGGCTGGAGAGGATCAGCCCGACCGCATCGGAAAGCTCCCAGGCCTTGTCGATGGTGGCCTGGTCGTAACCCTTCAGCTGCAGCTGAAACGCCACGGCTTCGCGATCCTCCTCCAGCGGCGAAATGGCCAGGCCATAACCCACCATCACGAAATCGACCCTGGTCCGGGTGGCGGCGAGCGGCGCCACCCAGCCGCCCTGGCTGCCGCCGCGATAGCCCACGCGGCCCGCGCGCGGGCCGGCGAGCCGGCGCGCTTCCGCCACCGCCGCCACTGCGTCGTTGGCGAGCACGCTGTAGTCCTGCGTGTACTTGCCTTCCGACTCGCCGGTGCCGCGCTTGTCGTAGACGAACGCGCCCACGCCTTCGGCGGGCAGCTGCCGTTGCATGGCGTCGTCAACGCGGGCGGAGCTGGTTTCCGATCCATGCACGAGTACGACGATGGGTACCTTGCCCTTGCCGGCGGGAAGGATCAGGCGACCGGCCAGCCGGGTGCCGCCTTCGCCCGTGAACACGCCGTCGTGGACCTCGAGCGCGATGCGTTGGCCCTTGACGCCGCCGAAGGTGAGGCTGCCCTTGGCGCAATCGGTAAACACCACGTCCTTGCCGTCGGGGCGATCCGTCCAGCCGGTCGTGCTGGTCCAGGCGTCGTTGGCGCCGCGCGTCAGTTTGCCGGTGGTGCCGTCGATGCGTCGCCAGCGCAGGTCGGCGCCCTTGGCCGGTCCGATGTCGAGCGAGCCGCCATCGGCGAGCCGATACGCACCGACATGGCAATCGGACGCGGGGAGGGCGCTGCCCATGAGGGCGGCAAAAAGCACGGTGAGCATGGTCGACATCCGTTTCTGGGGATCCGCAGCCACGCTAGCACCGGCCCGGGCCCACACCATTGGCCGCAAGTCATGCCTGCCCCATCAGTCATGCCTTGCCGTGGGCAGTCCCGCGGTCCGCGGCATGCGTTGCATGCGGCCGTCGTTCGCCACGATGATGGACAGGGGGCCGTCCACGATGGGTGGATGTCTTGCGCCGCAGCGGCGTGATGGAAGGCGCGACAGGGGTTGGACATGGTTGGTCGGGGTTGGCTCACCGTTTTGGCTACAGGCATCCTGCTGATGGGCATCGAGGCAAATGCAAAAGAGCCGCCGCTGGCGGCCAGGGTGCTGGTGATCGGCCATCGCGGCGCCAGCGCGCAGCGCCCCGAACACACGCTGGCGTCGTACGCCAAGGCGATTGCCGACGGTGCCGACTACATCGAGCCCGACCTGGTCATGACGCGCGATGGCGTGCCGGTCGCGCGGCACGAGAACGAGATAAGCAGCACCACGGATGTGGCCGCGCACGCGGAGTTTGCCTCGCGCAAGACCACCAGGGCCATCGACGGCCACGAGGTGACCGGCTGGTTCACCGAGGATTTCACGCTCGACGAACTCAAGACGCTGCGTGCACGCGAACGGCTGCCGCAGATCCGCAGCATCGCCTACGACGGCAAGTTCCAGGTGCCCACGCTGGACGAAATCATCGACTTCGTGGCGGCCGAATCGGCCACGCGCAACCGCGTGATCGGCATCATCCCCGAGATCAAGCACGGCACGTATTTCCAGAAGATCGGCCTGCCGATGGAAGACCGCGTGCTGGCCATCCTTGCCGCGCACGACTACACGCGCGTCGCGCCGGTGGAGATCCAGTCGTTCGAGATCGCCAACCTGCGCTACCTGCGCGGCAGGCTCGGCAACAACCATCCGAACATCCGCCTGCTCCAGTTGCTCGACAACGCGGGCGCGCAACCTTATGACGTGGTGGCCGCCGGCGGCAGACTGAGCTACGGCGAGATGATGACGCCGGCGGGCTTGCGCGACATCGCTGCCTACGCCAACGCCATTGGCCCGAACATCCGCGCCATCATTCCGCTCGCTGCCGACGGCACGCTCGGCCAGCCTACCTCGCTCGTGCACGACGCGCATGCGGTGAAGCTGGAGCTGCATCCGTACACGTTCCGGCCGGAAAACCAGTTCCAGGCGAAGAACTTCTGGAAGGGCAGCGACCCGGCCACGCTCAACGCCGCCGGCTCGGTGGCCGAGATACGCGCGTATCTCGATGCGGGCATCGATGCGTTCTTCACCGACGATCCGGCGCTGGGCCGCAAGGCGCTGGACGGCCGCTGACGCCGCACGTTCGCCTGTTTGACCTTGCCGGCAACCCCGGCCGGGTCCGGGCGTTCTAAGATCGCGATGCATCGAGGGCAGGGGAATCGCGCATGTCTGTTTCAAACGCCAGGGCGGCCGTGTTGCCGTCGTGGAATCACAACGGCGCAGTCGCGCTCGCCGCCATCGGCGCGATCGTGGGCGCCCTGCTGGCCGCGCCGGGCATGGCCGATGGCTGGCAATGGCTGCACTGGACCTGCAAGCCGCTGGCGACCGTGCTGATCCTGCTGATGGCGTGGCGTACGGCGGTGCCGTTGTCGGCGCGCTACCGGCGCTGGATCACCATCGGCATGCTGTTTTCCCTCGCCGGCGACGTGTTTCTCATGCTGCCCCGCGATGCGTTCGTGCCGGGGCTGGTGGCGTTCCTGCTCGCACACGCCTGCTTCATCCGGGCCTTGCTGGACGACGTGCGGTTCGCGCCGCGGCCGCTGGCCCTGCTGGCCTGCCTCGCGTATGGCGCGCTCAACCTGTGGGCACTCTGGCCCTCGTTGCCGCCGCCGCTCCATACGCCGGTGGTGGTCTACGTCGCGGTGCTCGCGGCCATGGCTGGCCAGGCGCTGTCTCGCGCCTGGTGGCACGCGGCCGGCGACCTGGCGGAGCCGTCGCGGTGGGCGGCGATCGGCGCGTCGATCTTCATGTTCAGCGATACACTCATTGCCTGGAACCGGTTCCGCGTCACCATTCCGCTGGCGGCGATGTGGATCCTGGCAACCTACTACGTGGCGCTGTGGTGTCTGGCGCGCTCGGTCCGTCGGCTGGAAAAACACGCGTGAACATGCAGGAAATCATCATTACCTGGGCGACGCCGGTGTTCTTTGCGCTGATCGCGCTGGAGCTGCTGGTGGCCCGGTTGCGCGGACGCGTCGTGTATCACGGCACCGATGCCATCAACAGCCTCGGCCTGGGCGTGATCTCGCAGATCGTGGCCGTGTTCAGCAAGCTGCTGACGTTCGGCATCTATGCGTGGTGCGCGCAGCACCTTGCCCTGTTCGCCTTGCCTGCAGGCAGCGCCTGGGTATGGGTCAGCGCCTTGCTGTGCTACGACTTCTGCTACTACTGGCTGCACCGCGCGGGCCACGAGGTGAACATCCTCTGGGCGGCGCACGTGGTGCATCACCAGAGCGAGGACTACAACCTGAGCACCGCGCTGCGCCAGACCGGCAGCGGCGTGCTGCTGGGCTGGCTGTTCTATCTGCCGATGGCCGTCGTCGGCTATCCGCTGGAAGTGTTCGTGGTAGTGGCGCTGATCGACCTGTTGTACCAGTTCTGGGTGCATACGGAGCTGGTTGGCCGGCTCGGCTGGTTCGACCGCGTGTTCTGTTCGCCGTCCAACCATCGCGCGCACCACGCCGTGAATGACAAATACCTGGACCGGAACTATGGCGGCATCCTGATCGTGTGGGACCGCCTGTTCGGCAGCTTCGTCGAGGAGGACGACAACGAGCCGCCGGTCTACGGCACGCGCTCGCCGCTGCGCAGCTGGAACCCGCTGTGGGCCAACGCCGAGGTCTACTGGGCCACGCTGCAGGACGCGTGGCATGCGCGACGCTGGCGCGACAAGCTGCTGGTGTGGCTCAAGCCACCGGGCTGGCGGCCGGCCGACGTCGCGGCGCGCTTTCCCAAGCCCGCTTTCGATCTCCGCCGCGAGCGGTTCACGCCGCCGCTGTCGCGTGGGCTCACCGCGTACAGCCTCGTGCAGTTCGCGCTGCTGCTGGCGATGGGCGTGCATTTCCTCGACCTGGCCAAGCACCTGCCGGCCGGCTCGCTGGTGGGCTATGCGGTGTTCCTGCTGCTCAGCCTCTATGCGCTCGGCGTGCTGACCGAAGGCCGGCGCAGCGGCCTGGTCCTGGAAGGGCTGCGCCTGCTGGTGACCGCGTGCATCCCCTTGTTCACGGGCGACTGGTTCGGCGTGACCCATCTGGACGTCCGCGCGATCGCCGCGCTCGTGGCCATTCCCGTGCTCAGTGCCCTGGCGCTGGGCTGGCTCGCGCTCGGCGCACGTGGGCAGGCCGGCAGCGGCAAACCCATTCCCGGTTGAGCGCAGGCAAGGGCTCGCGCAGCTGCAGCATGGCAGTGGCGGGGGCATTCGCTATGATCGCGGCTCGTTTCCCGGGGATGAGCTGATGGGTGTCTTGAACAAGTTGGTGCGCCACAAGCCTGTGGAGCTGTTGCAGGCCGAGGCTGGCAAGCGGGGGGACTTCCGGCGCGTGCTGGGTCTGTGGCAGCTCACGGCCATCGGCATCGGCGGCATCATCGGCGTGGGCGTGTTCGTGCTGGCGGGCCAGCAGGCGGCGATCAATGCCGGCCCGGCCGTGGCGCTGTCGTTCCTCATCGCGGGCATCGCCAGCGCGGCGGCCGCGCTGTGCTACGCCGAGTTCGCCGGCCTGATCCCGGTCACCGGCAGCGCCTATACCTACGGCTATGCGGTGCTCGGCGAGCTGGCTGCCTGGCTGATCGGCTGGGACCTGCTGCTGGAGTACGCGCTGATCGTGGCGGTGGTGGCGATCGGCTGGTCCGGCTATGTGCAGTCGGCCCTGGCCAGCCTGGGCGTGCATCTGCCGGTCTGGGCGCGGGGCGCGATGAATCCCGACAAGCCGGGACAGGTGTTCGACGTCATTGCCGCCGGGATCACCGTGGGCGTCGCCGCGCTGCTGACCATGCGCACCGAGTGGGGTGCGCGCCTGAACACCTTCATCGTCACCATCAAGGTGCTGGCGGTGGCCCTGGTCATCGGCGTCGGCGCGTTCTACGTCAATCCTTCCAACTGGGTGCCGTTTGTTCCCCAGCGCGTGATCGGCGCGGACGGCGTGGGCCACTTCGGCCTGCAGGGCGTGGCGACCGCCGCGGCGGTGGTGTTCTTTGCAGTGTTCGGCTACGACACGCTGACCACGGCAGCCGAGGAATCGAAGAATCCCCAGCGCGACCTGCCGCGTGCGGTGCTGCTGTCGCTGGGCATCTCCATGGCGATGTACCTGGCCGTGTCGCTGGTGCTGACCGGTATCGCGCACTACAGCACGCTCAAGACCGATGCCCCGGTGGCTGACGCGTTCAAGGCGCTGGGCCTGCACTGGGTGGCGCTGACGGTTTCCGTGTCGGCGGTGTTCGGCCTGATCAGCGTGCTGTTCGCCTTCATGCTGGGCGCGGCGCGCATCTGGTTCGCGCTGGCTCGCGACGGGCTGCTGTCGGGCTGGTTCGCCAAGGTGCATCCGCGCTACGGCACGCCTTACCGGCCGACCATCGCGCTGGGCGTGTTCACCGCGCTGGTGGCGGGCTCCACGCCGATCCAGAAGGTGGCCGAACTGGTGAACATCGGCGTGCTGTCGGCCTTCATCGTGATCTGCTCCTCGGTGATCATCCTGCGCCGGCGCAAGCCCGACCTGCCGCGTTCGTTCCGCACGCCATGGGTGCCGCTGATCCCGCTGATCGGCATCGGCTTCTCCATCTGGCTGCTGTCGGAACTGCCGGTGAAGACGTGGGTGGTGTTCCTGATCTGGGTCAGCCTGGGGCTGGTGATCTATTTCAGCTACGGCATGCGCCACAGCAAGCTGGAAAAACTGCCGGGCTGAAGCGTCGGCACCGCAAATAAAAACGGCCGCACTTGCGGCCGTTTTTCTTCCTGCGCTGAACGCAAGGCTCAGAAGCGGTATTCCACCGAAGCGGAGTACGCAGCCACGTTGGTGTTTTCCTGCGGCTCGCTGGCACCGGCACGGCCGTACTTCACGTGGAAGTTGTCGTAGTTGAGCGCGAGGCTGACGTTGTGGGTGACGTCGTAACCCACGCCGGCACCGGCGTACCAGCCGTTGTTCCAGCTCTTCTCCGAGGCCGAGACGTCGCCCACGGTGACCGCGGCGGTGGTGCGCGAACGCAGGTAGCCGCCGTGGCCGGTGACGTACCAGTTGTCGAGGAAATTGTACTTGGCGGTGACGCCCAGCTGCACGGCGCGCGGCTTGGCCGAGGCGCTGGCGAAGTCGTAGTTGTTCTTCACCTTGCCAAGGTAGGCATAGCCGACTTCGGCGCCCACCAGGCCGTTCCAGCGCCAGCCGAAGCGCACGTTCTGGAACACGTCGGTCTTGTCGGAGGCGCCGCCGAGACGGTAGTTGCTCTGGCCGAGGTTGCCGGCGACGAAGAAGTTGTCGAGCTGGTTGCTCTCGTCGGCCTGGGCGGCGAACGGCGAAACAGCAGCGACGGCCAAGGCGGCCGCAATGAAAGTCTTGTTCATGGAATGCTCCATCTTTTCTTGTGATTCCGCCGCGACGTCGAAGGGGGAGTGTCGCAACGGTCCGCGTGGGGATCGCGGTGGGAAAAGGATAAAGGCATTCGCCGCGTGCGTAGCCCTTCGCGGCTACCGCGGGACGGGCGAGGTTCAGTGTGCGCCATGACCTCTGGCAGGGGGTGCCGCGCGCCGTCGCCCACTAGCATCACGGATTCACGTTTCATGCAGTGCCGCTGTCGCATGGACGCTCGTCAGGAGAACCCTTTGAAAGTTTCACGCCTCGCTTCCGCCATCCTCGTTTCGGCTCTTGGACTGGGCAGCTTCGCCGCCCTCGCGGAAGTACCCGCGCCGCAGGACACGCCGTTCAGCGGCACGTTGAAAATCAACGTCGACGCCACGGATATCGCGCGCCGCGTGTTCCGCGTGCACGAGGTGGTGCCGGCGCAGCCGGGTCCGCTGACGCTGCTGTATCCGCAATGGCTGCCGGGCAATCATTCGCCCACCGGCCCGGTCGACAAGCTGGCCGGCCTGGTGGTGAAGGCGAACGGCAAGACGCTGGCGTGGAAGCGCGATCCGCTGAACGTGTTCGCGTTCCACGTTGACGTGCCCGCGGGTGCCAGCCAGGTGGAGGTGGACTTCCAGTTCCTCTCCGCGCAGGACACGCGCCAGGGTCGCGTGGTGATGACGCCGGAGATGCTCAACCTGCAGTGGAATGCCGTGTCGCTGTATCCGGCCGGCTATTTCGCCAGCCGCATCCAGGCCGAGACCAGCGTGACCTTCCCGGCCGGCTGGCAGTACGGCACCGCGCTGGAGATGGCCTCGCGCGACGGCGACACCGTGCGCTTCAAGCCGATCAGGTACAGCGACCTGGTCGATTCGCCGATCTACGCGGGCAAGTACTTCAAGCGCGTCGACCTCGATCCGGGCGCGAAGACGCCGGTGTTCCTCAACATCGTCGCCGATGACGCGAAGTTCCTCGAGATCAAGCCCGAGCAGCTGAAGGTGCACCAGAACCTGGTGCAGCAGATGTACAAGCTCTACGGCGCGCACCACTACGACCACTACGATTTCCTGTTCTCGCTCAGCGACAAGATGTCGGGCAACGGCCTCGAGCACCACCGCTCGAGCGAAAACGGCGTGGGCACCGGCTACTTCACCGAGTGGGACAAGAACACCATCGTGCGCGACCTGCTGTCGCACGAGTTCAACCATTCGTGGGACGGCAAGTACCGTCGCGGCGCCGACCTGGCCACGCCCAGCTTCAACGTGCCCATGCAGGACAGCCTGCTGTGGGTATACGAAGGCCAGACGCAGTTCTGGGGCTATGTGATGGCGGCACGCTCGGGCCTGTGGAAGCAGGACGAGGCGCTCGACATGCTCGCCCTGGTCGCGGCCACCTACGACAAGGGCCGCCCGGGCCTGCAGCAGTGGCGCAATATCCAGGACACCACCAACGACCCGATCATCGCGATGCGCCGCCCGCTGCCGTACCGCAACTACCAGATGAGCGAGGACTACTACTCCGGCGGCCAGATGATCTGGCTGGACGTCGACGGCAAGCTGCGCGACCTCACCGCCGACAAGCACTCCATCGACGATTTCGCCAGGGCGTTCTTCGGCATGGAGAACGGCAAGTGGGACGTCAACCCGTATACGTTCGAGGACGTGGTCAAGACACTCAACGACATCGCGCCGTATGACTGGACCAGCTACCTGCGCGAGCGCCTGGACGGGCATGGCCCGATCATTGGTGGTTTCGAGGCGAACGGCTGGAAGCTCGTCTACAACGACAAGCCGTCGGCCGGGGCGAAGGCGGTGGAAACGCGCCTGGGTGGTGCCAACCTCGCTTACTCGCTCGGCGTGACGATGGGCAAGAGCGGCGATATCACCGACGTGCTGTGGGACGGTCCGGCCTTCAAGGCCGGCCTGTCGCCGGGCATGAAGGTCATCGCGATCAACGGCAAGGAATATTCCAGCGACGCCATCAAGGCGGCGGTGGATGCCTCGGCGAAGGACAAGAACCAGCCGATCGAAGTGCTGGTGAAGAACTTCGACGAGTACAAGACTCTGCGCATCGACTACCACGATGGCCAGAAGTACCCGCACCTGGAGCGCATCGCCGGCAAGCCCGACCGCTTGTCCGAGCTGCTCAAGGCGCGTTGATACGAGGTGACCCTCGCCCCTTCGGGGAGAGGGCGACAAGCAGGGGTCCAACTCCGCTATACTGCGCGTCCGCCGCACACCACGGGCTTCGTCCTGGTGTGCGTGCCGACGCTCATGCGCCCGTAGCTCAGCCGGATAGAGTAGTGGCTTCCGAAGCCATTGGTCGGGGGTTCGAATCCCTCCGGGCGCGCCATCTTCCGGTGTACACCACCGTTCCCCCGCCCATGCAGACCCTCGACGCCTCGTCGAGCGATGCTTGCCGGCATCGCGCGCCCGCTGGCTTTGCAGCGGCCGGCCGGTCGGCATATATTAGATAAATCGAATATATCTCCGGGCGGTGGAAACGATGCATCCCTGGCTGCTTTCCGCCTTCGGCGGGGTCCTGATCGGGCTCGCTGCCGTGCTGCTGATGGCTGCGTTGGGCCGGATCGCCGGCATCAGCGGCATCGCCAGCGGGCTGCTGACGGCCGCCGCTTCCGGCGATCGCGCCTGGCGCCTGGCGTTTCTCGCCGGCCTGGTCGCGGCCCCGCTGCTGCTCGCCGGTCTGCGCGGCGAGAGCGGGATCGGCGCGCCGCAGGTGGCGTGGCCCTGGATGCTGGTGGCCGGCCTGCTGGTGGGGTTTGGCACGCGGCTTGGCAGCGGTTGCACCAGCGGGCACGGCGTCTGTGGTGTCGCGCGGATGTCGCCGCGGTCGTTGCTGGCCACGACGGTGTTCGTGGCCTTCGGGATCGTCACCGTGTTCGTGACGCACCATCTGCTCGGAGGTGCCGGCGCATGAAGTCATGGATCGCCTTGCTGGCGGGGCTGCTGTTCGGCATGGGCCTGAGCGTGGCGGGCATGACCCAGCCGGCGGTCGTGCTCGGCTTCCTTGATCTGTTCGGCGCGTGGAACCCGCGCCTGCTGTTCGTGATGGGCGGCGCCGTGCTGACCACTGCGATCGGCTATCGCTGGATCTGGCGACAGTCCCGCCCGTGGCTGGCCACGTCGTTTCGCGTGCCGACGGCGCGCGACATCGATGCGCGGCTGGTCGTGGGCGCGGCGCTGTTCGGCATCGGCTGGGGCCTGGCCGGCTATTGCCCCGGTCCGGCACTCGCGTCGCTGGCGGGCGGCGTGCCGTCCGTGATCCTGCTGTCCGGCGCCATGGCCGTGGGCTGGTGGCTCGCCGCGCGCTGGCCGTCTGCAAAGGAGAGAACGTGATGGCTGCGCAGCGACCCGAGGTCAAGGCGTTCTTCGACGAGGCAAGCAACACCTTCAGTTACGTGGTGTGGGACCCGGCCACGCGCCAGGCCGCGGTGATCGACAGCGTGCTGGACTATGACGCCGCGTCGGGCCGCACTCGCCACGACTCGGCCGACGCGATGATCGCCTTCGTCCAAGCACAGGCGCTGACCGTGGCGTGGGTGCTCGACACCCACGTGCATGCCGACCATCTTTCGGCGTCGCCGTACGTGCAGTCGCGACTGGGCGGCAAGCTCGCCATCGGCGAGCATATCCGCGCGGTGCAGCAGACCTTCGGCGTGGTGTTCAACACGGGCGATGCCTTTCCGCGCGACGGCAGCCAGTTCAACCATCTGTTCACCGACGGGGAACGCTACCGCCTGGGCGAGATCGAGGCGATGGCTTTGCACACGCCAGGCCACACGCCCGCGTGCATGACCCATGTGATCGGCGATGCCGCCTTTGTCGGCGATACCCTGTTCATGCCGGACTATGGCACCGCCCGCTGCGACTTCCCCGGTGGCGACGCCGGCCAGCTGTATCGCTCCATCCAGCGCATCTTTGCGCTGCCTGGCGACACGCGCGTGTTCCTGTGCCACGACTACAAGGCACCGGGCAGGGATGAATTCGCCCATGAAACCACCATCGGGCAGGAACGACAGTCCAACGTGCACGTGCGCGACGGCGTGTCCGAAGAGGCCTTCGTCACCATGCGCAGGACCCGCGACGCCACGCTGGCCGTGCCCCGGCTGCTGCTGCCCGCCGTGCAGGTGAACATGCGCGCCGGCCACTTGCCGCCCCCGGAAGACAACGGCATCAGTTATCTGAAGATCCCGCTCAATGCGTTATGAGCAGCTGCACCATGCATTTGCCTGAGGGGGCGCCGACGCCATGAGCCATGGCTCGCCCCATGCCACCCGGCGCGCACTGAAGCCGGCGACCAGCCCGGTCGAGGCGATGCGGCATCGCGCGGACGAAGCCGTCGCCGTGCTCAAGGGCCTGGGCAATCGCCATCGCCTGTTGCTGCTTTGCCAGCTGCTCGACGGCGAGCGCTCGGTGAACGAGCTGGCCGACCAGCTGGGTCTTGCCCAAAGCGTGGTGTCGCAGCACCTGTCGCTGCTTCGCGGCGAAGGCATGGTCGCTGGCCGGCGCGAAGGCCAGTCGATCTACTACAGCATTCGCGACGAGCGGGTGCACGCGCTGATGGCGCGGCTGTTCGAGCTGTTCTGCGCGGAATCCTGAGCAAGGCGGCGCGGTCGCTGCCGCGGAGAAGGAGGCCGCCGTGGCGGCCTCCCTCCTTGTGCTGTGCGCCTAGTGATGGCGCAACTGTTTCTCGAAGGCCTTGACCTGCTTGTCGGCCTCGTCGCGGGCCAGGCCGTAGCGTTCCTGCAGCCTGCCCGAAAGGTATTCCGCATTGCCCTCGGCGACTTTCAGGTCGTCGTCGGTCAGCTTGCCCCAGTGCTGCTTGATCTGGCCGCTGAGCTGCTTCCACTGGCCCTGGATGGTGTCTTGATTCATGACTATGCCTCGTTAGGGAAGGGGATGAAGGCAATGCGCATTGCGGGGTGGATTCGAACAGCGAGCGGGTTAAGGATGCGTGCCCCTGATGTTCCCGTCCGCGGCTGCGGTTCATCGGCGTATGCCGGCGACTGATATGACGTTCGCGTCCCGTCGACATCGATGATGCGTCGATGAACGTGCGATGGGCAGGTTCGACGCTGGACGCATGGCCGTCAAGCCATCGACAACGCCGCACTTGCCGCGATGCATGGCCGATCGTCTTTCAACATCACGGAGGTGCGCGCTATGGCTTCGGTATTGCAGCGAGGGTTGGGTCGCACGGGTTGGCTGTTGGTGATCTACGGTGTCATCTCGGTGCTGTTTGGACTGAGTGCGCTGGTCTGGCCGGGCAGCACCGTGGTGGCGCTGGCCTGGGCGTTCGGCATCATGGCGCTGGCCGAAGGCATTGCCAGCGTGTTTGCCTTGTTCCAGCGCAGGGGGGCCATCTCGCGCGGATGGCTGGTGGTCTATGCGCTGGCGTCGATCGCGTTCGGCCTGCTCGCCATCATGCATCCGCTGGCGGTGGTGAACCTGCTGTTGTTGTTCCTTGCCGCATGGCTGATCGTGGCGGGCATCTACCGCATCGTGTTCGCCATCCGCGTGCGCAAGGAAATCCGCGGCGAATGGTTCATCGCGCTGAGCGGCGTGCTGGCTATCCTGCTGGGCATGCTGTTCTTCGCCTATCCGGCGGCCGGCCTGTTGACGGTGGCGATCTGGATCGGTGCGGCCGCGCTGGTCTATGGCGTGCTGCAACTGGTGGCAGGCATCCGCCTGCAGCGCTGGAAGGCGTCGCTCTGACGCCAGGCGCTTCGTCCGGCAAGGAAAAGGCGCCACGCAGGCGCCTTTCCTTCTATCGCCGACCCGCGTCGCGATCAGCCGTTGACTTCGAAGCCCTCACTGGCGACGGCCTTGCCATTGAGCGAGATCACCACCTTGTACTTGCCCACCGGCCACGCGTTCGGGTTCTGCACCTTGAACGTGGTGACGGCAGGGCCATCGGTGGCGATCGATTCGCTGGTGCTGCTGAAGGCGTGTTCATTGCCGTCCAGGTAACTCCAGCGGGCATTGAGGGTGGCGTTGTCGGTGTTGCCCACGGTGGACACGCTGGCGTAGATCGACCTGTCGCCCGGGGCGAAGTGGCGTTGTTCCTTGCTGACCGCATGCGCGGCATCGACCGCGCTGCCGATGGTGATCGCGGCGACCTTGATCTCGCTGGCGGGCCGGATGGCGGCCGCCTTGCCGCTGGTGCCGGACGGTGCCGGCGTGGAGGCCGGTGCTGCCGGTGCGGTCGGCGTGGCGGTCGGAGGCGCCGGCGTGCTGGCGGGCGGTGCCGGCGGCGTGGCGGTGGACGACGGCGCAGGCGCCGGTGTGGTGGCGGCGGGCGCGGCCGGCGGAGGACTGGATTCCTGCTCGCTCTTGCCGCATGCGCCGAGCATCAGCAGGCCGGCAAGGGTCGCGCAGTACAAAGCGGTGTTGCGTGCCTGAACGTTCATATCTGACCCCGTGAATCGTGGCGAAAAGCACGCACCGGACCGCTCATGCCGCAATGTCAGGCGCCTGCATGAGACGAGCCTAATCCCGCGGGACTGAAGCGGCAATTACCGGGCGAACCGTCTCCACGCCACCTTGACGCCCGTGACGAGCGCGTGCACCGGCCGCCTACTGGCGCGCGCCACGCGGGTTGCCCGGCAGTTCCATGCCGGTGCTGCGATAGGGGTTGATGTCCAGTCCGCCGCGGCGGGTGTAGCGCGCATAGACGCTGAGCTGCACGGGGCGGCAGCGCTGCATCACGTCCACGAAAATGCGTTCCACGCACTGCTCGTGGAATTCGTTGTGATTGCGAAACGACACCAGGTAGCGCAACAGCCCCGCCGGGTCGATCGGCGCGCCGCGATAGCGGATCTGCACGCTGCCCCAGTCCGGCTGGCCGGTGACGGGGCAGTTGGAGCGCAGCAGGTTCGACACCAGCGTCTGCTCGACGGCCGGCGCGCCTGCATCGGCGGCCAGGTAGTCGGCTCGGGGCGGCCCGTAGTCGTCGATGTCCAGCGCCTGGTGGTCGATCAGCTCGCCTTCCAGGTCCCGGAACGCGTGGCCACGTGCGCTGGCTTCGCTCAGGATCACCTCGACGGGTGCGCCGGCGGCGGCGGAAAGGTCGCGCGCCAGCGTCGCGGCCAGCACGTCGGCATCGCGCATGCGCTCCTGCGAAAAGCCGTTGAGGTAGAGCTTGAACGACTTCGATTCGATGATGTTGGGCGAGCCGGCCGGCACGCGGAACTCGGCCAGCGCGACCACCGGCTTGCCGCGTGCGTCCAGCCAGGACAGCTCGTAGGCGTTCCAGATATCCGCGCCGTGGAACGGCAGGGGTTCGGACACGCCGATCTCCTCGCGCTTGCCGCTGCGCGGAATCGGAAACAGCAGGCCGGGGTCGTAGCGGTCGGCGTAGGCGGTGGTCTTGCCGAGGGGGGAATGTTCGGGGGTACTCATGGCGCGCATTGTACCGCCGGCCACGCGCGCGGCCCGCGTGCACCGCTCCGGCGGGGCCGGACCATGACCACTGACCCGGTCCGCCAGGGCCATGCCCTGCCTATAGTGTCCGCCTGAGTCTCAGGGTGACCCGAAGGAATTGCCTGCATGAAGAAGCCCCTCCTGGCCGGCCGCATCGCGGCGGGCCTGCTCGTGGCCGGCGCGCTGTGCGGACCGGCCCTGGCCGATGGTCCGGACGGCGGCTTCGACCCGCAGGCGCTGTTTGCGCCGCTCACGCTGCCCGACGCGGCCAATGCGTTCCGCGATGGCGCCGGCAAACCGGGCCCGCTGTTCTGGCAGAACCGCGTCGACTATGCGATCCAGGCCGAGATCGACCCGTCCACGCATGGCCTGCGCGGTGATGAAACCATCACCTACACCAATCGCAGCCCGGACACGCTCGACGTGCTCTGGCTGCAGCTGGACCAGA
Organism: Dyella soli; assembly: GCF_054482295.1. Lineage (NCBI taxonomy): Bacteria > Pseudomonadati > Pseudomonadota > Gammaproteobacteria > Lysobacterales > Rhodanobacteraceae > Dyella > Dyella soli. The sequence goes on along the minus strand of NZ_JBTFFU010000004.1, from coordinate 194,908 downwards.
ATGCTTACCGCCGCGATTCGCGCGCCTCGCTCGCATCGCCGCGTCCGCGCACCGAGTTCACCGACGGCTACCAGCTCGATGCGGTGGAGATCGATGGCAAACCCGTGCACTTCCTGGTCGACGACACGCGGCTGCGCGTGGACCTGCCGCAACCGCTGGCCGGCGGCGGCAAGCAGGCCAAGCTGCGCATCCGCTACCACTACACCGTGCCCGGCACCTGGGGCGGACGCACGGCGGTCACGCCGACCCGCAACGGCGACATCTACGAGATCGCGCAGTGGTTTCCGCGCATGGCGGTGTACGACGACCTGCGCGGCTGGGACACGCTCCCCTACCTGGGCTCGGAGTTCTACCTCGAATACGGCAACATCGATTACGCCGTCACCGTGCCGTGGAACTACCTCGTCGCCGGCTCCGGTGCGCTCACCAACGGCAATGAGGTGCTCACCGCCGCGCAGCGGCAGCGCCTGGCGCAGGCTGCGCAGAGCGACGCCACGGTGATGATCCGCGCGCCGGAAGAAGTGAACGACCCGTCCAGCCATCCCAGGTCCAGTGGCATGCAGACCTGGCGTTTCCACATGGAGCACACGCGCGACGTGGCGTTCGCGGCATCGCCGGCCTTCGTGTGGGATGCCGCGCGCATCAACCTGCCCGCAGGCAAGCATGCGCTCGCCATGTCGGTGTATCCGGTGGAAGGCGTGGGCAAGGATGCGTGGAACCGCTCCACCGAATACGTGAAGGGCTCGATCGAGCACTTCTCGTCGAAGTGGTACGCCTACCCGTGGCCGGTAGCCGTGAATCTCGGGGGCCACGGTGCCGGCATGGAATATCCCGGCATCGTGTTCGACGGCTTCGAAGACAAGGCGCCGATGTTGTTCTGGATCACCGCGCACGAAATCGGCCACACTTGGTTTCCCATGGTGGTGGGCTCCAACGAGCGCCGCAACGCGTTCATGGACGAAGGCTTCAACACCTTCATCGACGTGTACGCGTCGGACGCGTTCAACAAGGGCGAATTCGCGCCCAAGCGCGACAGCGAGTACGCCCCCAAAGGTGGCAACCCGGTGGACGAGATCCTGCCGCTGCTGGCCGACCCGCTGGCGCCGACCATGATGGCGCCGGCCGATGCCGTCGCCGAGAAGTACCGCCATCCGGTGAGCTACTTCAAGGGCGCACTCGGGCTGGTGCTGCTGCGCGAGCAGATCCTCGGCCCCGCGCGGTTCGATCCGGCGTTCCGCCAGTACATCGCCACCTGGGCGTATCGCCATCCCACGCCGTCTGACTTCTTCCGCTTCATGAGCAGCGCCGCCGGTGAGGACCTCTCCTGGTGGTGGCGTGGCTGGTACCTCAACAACTGGCAGCTGGACATGGGTGTCACCGCGGCGGCCTATGTGGACAGCGATCCGGCCAAGGGGCTCGTGGTGACGCTGGCCAGCAGGCAGAAGCTGGTGATGCCCGCGACGCTGCGCGTCGACTATGCCGATGGCAGCCACGAGGACGTGCGCGTGCCGGTCGAAACCTGGCGCCAGAGCGCAACGCCGAAGCTGGCGCTGCATACGACGCAACGCGTCGCCAGGCTGACGCTGGATCCGGAACACAAGCTGCCCGACGCGGACCGCGGCAACAACAGCCTGGCCATGCCGTGATGCCATGGCCGCTTCCCGGCGCGCACGAAAGAGCCACCGCCACCGAACCCGACGCCTACCCGAGACACCGTGACCTGATGACCAAGACCGCCATGACACCCTTCCGCGTCACCGCCCTGCGCGCCCTGCCGCTCGCCACCCTGTTGGCCCTGGGCCTCGCCGGTGCCGCGCATGCGGGCACGCCGGACGAGGCGCGCTGGCAGCGCCAGGCCCGCGCCGTCACCGTGACGCGGGACGACTGGGGCATCGCGCATGTGCACGGCAAGACCGATGCCGATGCCGTGTTCGGCATGGCGTACACGCAGGCCGAAGACGACTTCAATCGCGTCGAGACCAACTATCTCAACTCGCTGGGCTGGCTCGCGCAGGCCGAGGGTGAGCAGGCGATCTGGTCCGACCTGCGACAGCGACTGTGGATCGATCCGCCCGAATTGAAGCGGCTTTATGCCACGAGCCCGGGCTGGCTGCAGGCGCTGATGAATGCCTGGGCCGACGGCCTGAACTATTACCTCGCCACCCATCCGGCGGTGCACCCGCGCGTGATCACGCACTTCGAGCCCTGGATGGCGCTCAGCTTCAGCGAAGGCAGCATCGGCGGCGACATCGAGCGCGTTTCGCTCAAGGACTTGCAGGCGTTCTACGGCAAGGCCGATGACAAGGTGGCCTTCGTCGATACCCCCTCGAGCTGGGTCGAGCCGACCGGTTCCAACGGCATCGCCATCGCGCCGAAGCTCACCGCCGACGGCCATGCTCTGCTGCTGATCAATCCGCATACCTCGTTCTTCTTCCGCTCCGAATTGCAGATGACCAGCGACGCCGGCCTCGATGCCTATGGCGCGGTCACCTGGGGCCAGTTCTTCATCTACCAGGGCTTCAACCACCACATCGGCTGGATGCACACCTCGACCACCGCCGACGTGGTCGACGAGTTCGCCGAGACGATCGAGCGGCGCGACGGCCGCCTGTTCTATCGCTACGGCAAGGAGCTGCGGCCAGTCACGACACGCGAGGTCAGCGTTCCCTATCGCGCGAAGGACGGCAGCATGGCCACGCGTACCTTCAGCGTGCATGCGACCCACCACGGCCCCGTCGTGCGCGAGAACGATGGCAAGTGGATCGCCACGGCGCTGATGAACAAGCCGATGGAGGCGCTGGAGCAAAGCTGGCTGCGCACCCGGGCCAGCGATTTCGCCGGTTTCATGAAGATCGCCGCGCTCAAGGCCAATTCGTCGAACAACACCATCTTCGCCGATGACAAGGGCGAGATCGCGTACCTGCACCCGCAGTTCATTCCCCGGCGCGACGACCGCTTCGATTACACCAAACCCGTCGACGGCAGCGATCCGGCCACCGACTGGCAGGGACTGCTGCCGCTGGAGCAGGCGCCGCACGTGCTCAATCCGGCCAACGGCTGGATCATGAACACCAACAACTGGCCGTATTCCGCCGCCGGGGCCAGCAGCCCGAAGCGCGCGGACTACCCGCGCTACATGGACAGCGTCGGCGAGAACCCGCGTGGCATCCACGCCACCATGGTGTTGAGCGACAAGCAGCACTTCACCCAGGCCTCGCTCATCACGGCGGCCTTCGATTCGTACCTGCCGGCGTTCGCGCGACAGATTCCGATCCTGGTCGCCGACTACGACGCGCTGCCGGCGAATGATCCGCTGCGGCCCAAGCTCGCCGGCCAGATCGCGCTGCTGCGCGGCTGGGACTATCGCTGGGGCATTGCATCGATGCCGACGTCGCTGGCGGTGTTCTGGGGCGACATCCTGTGGGACAAGGTCGACAAGTCCGATGCGGCCGAAGGCCTGTCGGTCTACGACATCATGGCCGAGAAGGCCGGGCCGAAGGCGCGCCTCGATGCGCTGGTCGAAGCATCGGATCGGCTCGAGCGGGACTTTGGCCACTGGGGCGTGCCGTGGGGCGAAGTCAATCGCTACCAGCGCATCAACGGCGACATCGAGCAGCCCTTCGACGACGGCAAGCCAAGCATCCCGGTGCCCTTCACCTCGTCACGCTGGGGTTCGCTCGCCTCCTTCGGTGCGCACCGCTGGCCGGGCACCAAGCGCTACTACGGCACGGGCGGCAACAGTTTCGTGGCGGTGGTGGAGTTCGCCGACAAGGTGCGCGCCCGCGCCATCACGGCCGGTGGTGAAAGCGGCCACCCCGAATCGGCGCACTTCAACGACGAGGCCGAGCGCTACACCACCGGCAACCTGCGCACGGTCTATTTCTGGCCGGAGCAACTGCAGGGTCATACGGAGCGTGTCTACCACCCGGGCGAGTGACCTCGCGGGCTTTCCCGCCTAGGGTCGTGCCGGTGCTGCCGCGGGTGTGCGTGACGGCGCCGGCCGGGCGATCTGTTCCTCGATGCGCTCGCTGATATAGGGGAAGAACGGATTGGAGGTAATCCGCAGCAAGGTGTCGAGGTCCAGCACGAGTGCGCCGCGTTCACCGCGCGGCACCGCGGTGCCGAGATGGATGCCGAAGAACTCGCGCTTGTCGGGCTCGGTGCCATACAGCGAATCGTCCGACGGGAACGGCAGCGCCAGATGCGACATCGAGAACACGTTGGGCGGGTAGCGCAGCGCCAGCACGCGCGCATGCGGCGCGGTGGCGCCGGGATCCGTAGTCGTCTCGGTCACCGCATCGTCGGAAGGCCTGTCGTCCAGCACGGTGATGCGGAAGCGTTGCGGCCCCCTGGGCAGCATCTTCTGCAGTGCATCGGACGACACGGGGCGCATCAACACGTCGAAGGCGGGGTCGCGGTTAACGTCGAACAGCACGATCTCGCTGCCGTTTTCCGGCAGCACCGCGAACAGCGAATGCATCACCGCCGGCGCGCTCACCGTGTAGTCGACGACGGACTGGAACGCCAGCACGGGTGCGAGGCCATCCAGTTGGTGATGCTGCGCAAGGCGCCTGAGCTGGCCCTGCAGCACGTCGGTGAGCAGGTAGGCCTGGCGCGCCGCATTGACCGGAAACGAGTTGTACTTGAACGGGTTGTACTCGGGCACGACGTCGAGCCACGCCGCCTGGGCAAACGCCGGCAACACCGCCGGCCAGCCGGCGATGCCGGCGAATCGCGCGAACCGGGTCAGCCCGATCATGGGCGACAGCAGGATGAGGCGGTCGGGTCGTGCGAGCCGAGGGTCCTCGAGCGCATCGAGCGCATATTTCATGGCCAGCGCGCCGCCGTTGGAGTAGCCGACGATGTGCAGCGGTGCGTTCGGGCCCGCCCGCGCACGGGCTTCCCGCACCGCCAGGCGCGTGGCGGCCAGCCAGGTTTCCCACTGCACGTGGCTCAGGCCCGCGGGCACGGTGCCATGGCCGGGTACGCGCAGGGCGACAACGAAGAATCCGTGCTGGCGGTAGATGTCCCCCACGTGGCGAAGGCTGTAGGGCGAGTCGGAGAGGCCGTGCAGCAGCACCACGGCGCCGACCGGCGGGCCGTCCGGGGCCAACTCGTAGGAGCGGTTCCAGTCCTTGGCGAAATGACCTGGATAGATGGGCGCATCGGCGTAGTAGCGGTTGATGGCGACACGGTCCTCCGGTGGCAGGCGCTGCGTCACCTCGCGCTGCACCTCGTCGAAGATCGCGCGCTCCGCGGCGATGTAGCCGTTCCAGTCCGTCGCATCGAGTTGCGCCGCGGTCAGCTCATGCGGCTCGAAAGTGTGCCAGGCGTGCAGCGGCGGACCCCGCCATGCTTCCCAGGCACGCACGCCGACCACGCTGGCCAGCACGACGAGCAACAGCAACGCCAGCCGCTTCACCGTCCTGAGCATCCATCGGACCATCGAACCCCCGATCCACGTTGGCGGCGAGTCGCGCGTGCCGCCGGAGCATATCGCAGCCGCTTGTGCATCCCGTGTGGACGGGCCGGCCGAGGGCACAAAAAAAGGCCCCCTTTCGGGGGCCCGTGGGACGGCGCCAGGGGGGGGTAGCCGACCCGCGTGTCGGGCGGTCCGTGGAAGCCGATCGACACGTCCATGCTGCCGGAGCGCTTGATCGACCGATGTCAGTGAAACACCAGGCGCGCACTCAGATTTGGTGGATCTGCGTGTCGGTCCACTCACCGCGCGGGACCTGGACGACTTCGAGCACTTCACCCGGCGCCTGCGGTTCGACCATGCGAACATCCAGCGCTTCACCACCAACGTGGTGATGGCCCGCGACAAGGTGGGCGCAGCACCGTGCCCGTCTGAAGCTGCCGCGCGACTCCGGCAGGAGACCGCGCGGCGGTTGGCCGGGCAGCGTCGGTCAGATGTTGATCATCTGCATCATTGCGGCGGCGTAACGCGGGCCGGCGGCGACATCGGGCGGAAATACCGCGTCGATCGCCCTCAGCTCGGCGGCACTCAGGTTCACGTCGAGCGCACCGAGGTTGTCGTCGAGACGGTCGCGCCGCCGGGTGCCGGGGATGCCCACGACGTCCGGGCCCTGTGCCAGCACCCAGGCGAGCGCCAGCTGTGCGGGCGTGCAGCCCTTGTCGGCGGCAAGCGCCTGCACCTGCTCGACCAGCTGCAGGTTGCGGGCGAAGTTCTCGCCCTGGAAGCGCGGCGAGTTGCGACGGTAGTCATCGGCGTCGAAATCGTCAGGACTGGCAAAGGCGCCGGTGAGGAAGCCACGACCCAGCGGCGAATACGCCACCAGGCCCACGCCCAGCGCGCGGCAGGCGTCGAGCATGCCGTTCTCCTGCGGATCGCGCGTCCACAGTGAAAACTCCACCTGCAGCGCCGCGATGGGATGCACCTTGAAGGCGCGTGCCAGCGTAGCGCCGGACGCTTCGGAAAGACCCAGGTAACGCACCTTGCCGGCCTGCACCAGCTCGGCCATCGCGCCGACGGTTTCCTCGATCGGCACGCGCGGGTCGACGCGGTGCTGGTAGTAGAGGTCCAGGTGATCGACGCCCAGCCGCCGCAGGCTGGCGTCGCAGGAGGCGCGCACGTAGGCGGGGCTGCCGTCGATACCGCGCTTCGCCGGGTCGCTGGGGTCGCGCACGATGCCGAACTTGGTGGCGATGAAAGCCTGGTCGCGGCGGCCGCGGATGGCCTTGCCGATCAACACCTCGTTGGTGTGCGGGCCGTAGGCGTCGGCGGTGTCGAGCAGGTTGATGCCCCGTTCCAGCGCGTGGTGGACGGTGGCGATGGAGGTGGCGTCGTCGTGCGCGCCGTAGAAATCGCTCATGCCCATGCAGCCGAGGCCGAGGGCGGAGACGGAGGGGCCATTCTTGCCGAGCTGTCGCATGTGCATGGGAAGGTTCCGTGCGGGGGGAGGTGGAAGCGCATTCTTGGACACGCCGGCTTGCCGATAAATGCTCAATAATCACCATGTCTGTTGCCAAAAAGGCCAACAATCGCCATGGACCGTCTGCAAGCCATGCGCGTATTCACGCGCATCGTCGAGCTGGGTAGTTTTACCCGGGCCGCCGACGACCTCAGCCTGCCGCGTGCCACGCTGACCCACACCATCAAGCGGCTGGAAGAGCGGGTCGGCGCCCATCTGCTGCAGCGGACCACCCGACGCGTCCGGCCCACACAGGACGGCGAGGTGTATTACAACCACTGCGTGCGGCTGCTGGCCGACATCGACGCGGTGGAGGCGGATTTCCGCGAGGCGGCGGTGGTGCCCAGGGGCAAGCTGCGCATCGACCTTGCCTCCTCGCTGGCGCGCCACGTGCTGATACCCGCGCTGCCGGCATTCTTCGCGCGCTACCCGCAGATCGAGCTGGACATCGGCACCAGCGACCGCTTCATCGACCTGGTGCAGGAAGGCGTCGACTGCGTGCTGCGTGCGGGCGAGCTGGCGGATTCGACGATGATCGGCCGCCGCGTCGCCACGCTGTCGCAAGCCACCGTGGCCAGCGCCGACTACGTGCGCCGGCGTGGTCTTCCGCAAACGCTGGCTGACCTGCACGAGGGCCACGTCGCGGTGAACTGGGCCTCGCCCACCACGCGCCGGGTATCGGCGCTGGAATTCATGGCGGGACGCAAGCTGCGCGAGGTGATGCTGCCTGCCTGCGTCACGGTCAGCGGCACCGAGGCGTACCTGAGCAGCTGCGAGGCGGGGCTGGGCATGGCGCAGTTCCCGCGCTACCGCATTGCCGGTCAACTGGCGCGCGGCGAGCTGATCGAACTGCTGCCGGCGATGCCGCCACCGGCCCTGCCGGTAACCGCGCTCTATCCGGCGCAACGGCAGTTGCCGTTGCGCCTGCGCGTTTTCATCGACTGGCTGGCCGAGGTGATGGCCACGGTGCCCTGAGCGTGGCGCCTGGCCCGCGACTACAGGCCGAGCTCCGACAGTGCCTCGCGCATCGGCGCCACCGACACCTTCACGATGCCGTTGAGCGGCGTATCCATTTCCAGGATCACGAAGATCGCGCCGGCGGCCGACAGCGCGCACAGCAGGAAGAAGAAAATGACCGTGTGATTATGTGGCGCGAACAGGCCGAAGGTGCCGAAGATGACGCACAGCCACGACGCCAGCACCAGCAACAAGGTCATCGGAATGGCGCCCTTCTTGGTCTGCAGGGCGAGCCAGCGCGCAGCGAACACGTTGTCCGAAATCTCGAGCGCGCGATTCTGCAGCTGGCGCTGCGTGGCCGTGGCGGGTGACAGTTGCGCGAGCTGCTGCTGGAAATCCCTGGTGCCCTTGAGCAGCTGCGGGCTGCCGAGCGAGGCCGCCGGACCGGTGGCGACGATGTCGATCCAGCTGGCGTAGTTGCGCTTGAGCAGCACGCGCAGGTCCTGCGCTTCCGGTCCGTACTGCGCCAGCGTGCGATCCAGCCGCAGGATATTCACCGCATTGCGTTCGAGATCGCTGTTGACCGTATCGAACGAACCCTTGGCCGATGAAATCATCAGGCCCAGCACCAGCGCGGCAATGGTGGCGATCAGGCCGGTGGCGAGCTTGATGGCGTTGCCGGACTCCTCGTCGACGTGATGCCCCGGCAGCCGGGTGCGCACGTACATGCCGATCAGCGCGCAGGCGAACACGCTGGCGAAGATCAGCATCGAAATCAGCAGATGTGTCATGGGCCTTCTCCCCGCGCGGGCCCCTGGAGGCCAGCGGAAGCGCAAGGCCGGGCCATGCGGCCCGGGGTCTGGCGAACATTGCCACTGCGGCGGGGAGCCGTCGAGTGCGAGGCCCGTGGAGGCGCGGGCGCGGGCCGGATCCATGCCGATCCGGCCCGGTTGCTTCAGTCCACGTAAGCCGGCCGCGCGCTGAGGCCGCCTTCGGTGCGCAGCGCAGCGGCATCCATCAGCTTGCCGTCCATCATCACGACCTCGGTATGGCGCAGGTCGCCGATGGTGACCGCCGGATTGCCGTCCACCAGCACGAGGTCCGCCGACTTGCCGACCTGGATCGTGCCGGTGCGCTGGTCGGCGCCGACCAGGCGGGCGGGTGCCGCCGTGGCCGCGGCCAGCGCCTCGGCATTGGTGAAGCCGGCCTGCACGTACAGTTCCAGTTCTCGCACCAGTTCCAGCCCGGAACCGTCGGTGCCGGCGACGATCGGCACGCCCGCCTTGTGCATGGCGCCCACCAGCGCCTGCAGCCTGGCGAAACTGGCGCGGTAGTCGGCACGCGTGAGGTCCTTGGGCACGGCGAAGCCGCCCTGCCGGAAGCCGCGCTCCACGGCCGGCGGCAGCGTGCCCACGAAGGGCGCATAGGCCGGCGACAGATCGCCGTTCTCCGGTACAAACAGGCTCTCGGCCACCACCAGGGTGGGGTCGGAGGCGATCTTGCGTTGCGCCATGGTGGCGATCAGCGACTTCATCGGTTCGCTGTCGAGATGGACGTCCTTCGCATAGCGACCGGGTCCTTCGAAGCGCGCCATGCCGTTGGATACCTTGACCACCGAGTCGGGCATCGCCTGCATCATCACGAAGTAGATGTGGGTGATCTCGTCATAGCCGTCGTCGATGGCTTCGGCCGGCCGCATGCCCGCCGGGAGATGGCCATGCACATGCAGGCCCAGTCGGTGCGCCTCGGTGGCCGTCGCCTGGACCCATGCCGGGTTGAACGTGCCGTAGATCTTGATGGCGGTGAAGCCCTCGGCCTTGGCCTTGCGCACCAGGCTGATTGCCTCCTCCTGTGACGTGGCCACGCTCGCCACCTGAGCCGTGTTGGGCCCCTTGCCGTCGATCAGCGACGACGCATAAACCTTGGGACCCAGCAGTTCGCCCTTGGCGCGGCGCTCCGCGCGCGCGACGGTCAGCGGGTTGATGTTGCCCGGATCGCGCACCGAGGTGATGCCGAGCGAGAGCAGCATCGGCCCACTGGCATCGTCGGCCACGTGCTGGTGTGCATCCCACAGGCCGGGCACCAGCGTCTTGCCCTTGCCATCGATCAGCTGCGCATGCGCCGGCACTTTCACCGAAGCCGCCGGGCCCACCTGGGTGATCACGCCCTGCTCGACCACGACCGTCTGCCCGTCGGCGAAATGCGTGCCGTCGAGGAAGGCGCGCACATTGGTGAAGGCCACGGCACCGGCAGGCATCTTCAGCAACCGGGGCACCAGTTCCTTCGCATGCACCGCCAGCGCATCGGACTGGGCCTTTTCCAGCGCGGGCTGCGCACCTTCATAGCCGACCGGCAGCCAGGAAAGCCCGTTGACGAAAGCGAAGAACTTGCCCGCTGCATCGGTCCACACGGGTACCGGCGTGTTGGACAGGCCGGTGATCGCCCAGGCGGTGACGGTTTTCTTCGCGTTGCCTTCGCCCACCGTCGCCGTGGTGAGCTTTTCCGCCTTGACCTGGCCGCCGGGCAACAGCGCGAGCGACTTGCCGGGCGTTGCCAGCAGTTGCTCGATCATGTCGGCGTTGACGTCGATCGGACCGCCAAAGCTGCTGTACTCGCTGGCACTGCGATAAGGCGCGGAGCCGGCATCCACCGGACTCTTCCACGAGGCCGTGCCGTCCTTGACCGAAAACGTCTCGCCGGCATCGCCTTGCGGGGTGCGGCCGCGAATCACCACCTTGTCGAACATGCCGTCGTGACCCAGGGTGGCGCGGCTGTCCAGTTCGAACACTTGCCCGCGCAGCAACAGGCTTTCACGGCCCATGCGAGCGCCGTCGGGCGTGGTCCAGCGCGCCGACGTGCCGTGCCTGCCGGCGGTCGACAGGATGGTGAACTTCTGTGCATTCGCAGGTGGCTTGGCCAACTGCTCGGTGGGGGTGGGCGTGCCTGCAAGGCAGGGCAGGGCGACGAGACTCAGGGCGAACACGACGAGCGGCGCACGCATGGCAAGGCCTCCGAGGGGGTTCGTCGCGCAGTATCAGCGGGAAGCAGGGCGCGCAGAAGTGCGCGCGAGGGGTGCCTGATGGCATAGGCAAGACCCCTGTCAGGGGCGGGGCGGCCCTCAAGTCGGGTCCGCGCTGGCCGATAACCGGCTAAGCGCGCCATCCGTCCATGGCAGGTCCATGCCCGTCGGGCGCGCGCGCAGGCACGGCCTGCCGGCTTCCCGCACATCGGAGGCAGGTGGGGAACAGTCGGCGGCAGCAGTCGGCGCCGTCGGTAGTGTCTACCCCACCGGATGTTGATCTGCATGACCGCTCACAAGCCACACTCGAAAGCCAACCAGGTGGACTGGAGCGATCCACGCCTGCAGGCCCTGCTGCGCAAGTCGGAGCACTGGAAGCTCGACAATCGCGGCGCCTACGCACCGAAGGACGTGCAGGTGCACATCGGCTGGGGCGCTACGTCCGGCCGGCCCGCCGTGCTGGTGTGGGAGCGCGACCAGGTCATGATGCTGGAGACGCGCTACCCGATCGCGCTGGGCGAACACGTGCGCATCGACGACCCCCTGGGTGAAGGCCTGCGCAGCGTGTGGGGCGTGGTGGCGGAAGGGCGCGAAGGCTTTCGCGCCGAAGACCGCGCCAACGGCGTGCACCTGCACTGGCTGCACCTGCGCTGATGTCCTGAGCCCCTCGCTCCGCCGGCGCCGGGCACGGCGCAAGCGGTTAGCATGGTCGCGCCGCTGCAAGGAGGACCGCATGCGCTACTGGCTTTACATGGTGACGGCCATCGTGACCGAAGTGATCGGCACGCTGGCGATGAAATACGGCAGCCAGAACGCGTCGCATGCCGCCGGCCGCGCGGTGATGTGCGTGATGCTGGTGCTTTCCTACACTTCGCTGGCGCTGGCGGTGAAGCGCATTCCGCTCGCCGTCGCCTACGGCGCTTGGGAAAGCCTGGGCCTGGTCCTGATCACGCTGTGCAGCGCATGGCTGTTCGACGAGGACCTCAAGCCGGTCAAGCTGGTGGCCATTGCACTGATCATCGCGGGCATCGTGCTGCTGGAACGCGGCACCGACGAGGCGCCGGCCACGCCGTCGCGAGGGGGCGACCATGCTGCCTGACTTCGCGCCCGTCCACCTGTTGTACCTGGCCATTGCCATCGCGCTGGAAATCGCCGCCAACGTGCTGATGAAGCACTCGCACGGCTTCGAGCACAAGCGGCCGGCGATCGCGGCCATTGTCTGCGCGCTGGCGGCGTTCACCGCCCTGAGCTACGCCATCCGCGGCATCCAGTTGTCCGTGGCCTACGGTGTGTGGGGCGGCGTCGGCCTGATTGCCACGGCGGTGCTCGGCATCACCCTGTTCGGGGAACACCTGCGCCGTTCCGGCTGGATGGGCCTGGGCCTGATCACGGTCGGGGTATGCCTGATGAAGTTTGCCTAGCGGAGCGCGGGGCGGGACTGATGGCAGGCGCCCGCGCCCGCGGGTACCAGTACGATGCAGCTTCAGACAGGGGCGCCGTGACCGGCGCCGTGGATCGGCGGTCATTCCGGGGAGCAAGTATGGTTTTTAGTTCACGTGGTTCGCGCCTGCTGGGCGCGATGGTGCTGGGCGCGCTGTCGACCGGCGTGGCCGCACAGGGCAGCACGCTGACCAGCGACGATTACGCCAGGGCGGAACGGTTCGTCGGCTACAACACCACGCCGCTGGTCGATCACGCGGTGACCAGCGTGACGTGGCAGGACGCCGGCCACTTCTGGTATCGCGACCATGACGCCGGTGGCGACCACTATCTTCGTTACGACGCCGCCACGGGCAAGGCCACGCCGGCATTCGACCAGGCACGCCTGGCCACCGCGCTCGGCAAGCTGCTGGGCAAGCCGGTAGACGCCGGCAAGCTTGGCGTGACCGACTTCGACGCCGCTGCCGATGGCCGCCTCGACGTCAACCTTCGTGGCAAGCACTACCTGTGCGACCTCAAGGGCGCGGGCGTGTGCAGCGCAGGCCGGGACGAGAGCGCCACCGGCTATGGCCACGAGCCGGGCGTGCTTTCCCCGGACAAGCGCAGCGAGGCCTTCGTGCGGGCCTGGAACCTGTGGGTGCGCGATGTCGCCACCGGCAAGGAAACCCCGCTCACCATGGATGGCGTGGAGAACTACGGCTACGCCACCGACAACGCCGGCTGGAAGCACAGTGATCACGCCATCCTGGTATGGTCGCCCGATTCGAAGCAGATCGCCACCTTCCAGCAGGACCAGCGCAAGACCGGCGAGATGGTGCTGGTCGGCACCAACGTCGGCCATCCGGTGGTGGAGAAGTGGAAGTACCCGCTGGTGGGCGACAAGGACGTCACGATGATCGAGCGCGTGGTCGTCGATGTCGCCGAGCGCAAGGTGCTTCGCCTGAAGATGGCGCCGGACCAGCACCGCTCGACCCTGTGCGACGACGTCAGCTGCGGTCGCGACGGCGGCTGGGACGATGTGCAGTGGGCGCCCGACGCGCAGACGCTGGCCTTCGTGTCGTCGTCACGCGACCACAAGCAGGCCTGGTTCCGCGTGGCCGACGTGCATACCGGCGACGTGCGCACCGTGTTCGACGAAAGCGTGCCCACCTACTACGAAAGCGGCACCGGCAAGGTCAACTGGCAGTACCTGCCGGACAGCCATGAAGTCGTGTGGTTCAGCGAGCGCAACAACTGGGGCAACCTGTACCTCTACGATCTGGACAGCGGCAGGCTCAAGCACGCCATCACGGCTGGCGAGGGCAATGTCACCGAGGTGCTCCGGCTTGACGCGAAAACGCGCACGCTGTGGTTCCGCGGCGTGGGCCGCGAGCCGGGCGTAAACCCGTACTACCAGCAGTTCTACAAGGTGAGCCTCGACGGCGGCAAGCCGGTGCTGCTGGCGCCGGAACCGGCCGACCACACGATCACCCTGTCGCCGGATGGACGTCTGTTCGCCGACGCCTACTCCACGCCGGCCACGCCATCGGTCACGGTGTTGCGCAGTGCGGACGACGGCCATGTGGTGGGCAGCATCGCCCAGGCGGACATTTCGCGCTTGCGTGCCGCGGGCTGGCAGGCGCCCGAGGCGTTCACGGTGAAGGCGCGCGATGGCAAGACCGAGCTTTACGGGCTGATGTTCAAGCCGACGCATTTCGATCCGTCCCGCAAATATCCCGTCGTCGACTACGTCTATCCGGGCCCGCAGACCGGTTCGGTCGGCTCGCGCAGCTTCGCCGCGGCGCGTGTCGATCACCAGGCGCTGGCCGAGCTGGGCTTCATCGTGGTGGCGATCGACGGCATGGGCACGCCGTGGCGCTCGAAGTCCTTCCACGATGCCTACTTCGGCGACATCGGCGACAACACGCTGCCCGACCAGGTGGCCGCGCTGAAGGCACTGGGCAAGCAGCACGCGTGGATCGACCTCGACCGCGTCGGCATCTGGGGCCATTCCGGCGGTGGCAATGCCACCGCCGACGCCATGTTCCGCTATCCGGACTTCTTCAAGGTGGGCATTGCCGAAAGCGGCAACCACGACAACCGCAACTATGAGGACGACTGGGCGGAGAAGTGGCAGGGCCTGCTGACCACCGGCAAGGACGGCAAGACCAACTACGACGACCAGGCCAACCAGAGCCACGCTGCCAACCTGAAGGGCCACCTGTTGCTTGCGCACGGCACCATGGACGACAACGTGCCGCCGTACGCCACGCTGCTGGTGGCCGACGCGCTGATCAAGGCCAACAAGGACTTCGACCTGCTGCTGATCCCCAACGCGCACCATGGTTACGCGAGTGCCGCCAACTACATGATGCGCAAGCGCTGGGACTACTTCGTGCGCAACCTCGCCGGCGACACGCCGCCGAAGGAGTACGCCATGAAGCCACCGAAGGACTGAGGTGCCGTCGCCATCCTCTCCCGCCGGGAGAGGATGGCGTAACGCGGAAGAGCGGGCATCGGTGCGGGCTGCCTCAGCGGCGGCTCACCGGCTGGGCGATCCCCTTGGCGATCGCTTCGTCCAGCAGCTTGTCCATCTGACCGTCAGCCTGCGCGCTGGCCGAATGTTCGCGCAGCTCGAGGGCGTGCTGCTGGCGTTCCAGCTCGCCCTGCTGGCGCTCGATGTCGGCCTGCTGGCGCCGCAGGTCGCTGTCGTCGGCCGGTTTCTGCTGGCGCTCCGCCAGCGACTTGATCTGGTTGTCGATCACGCGGATCTGCGTATCGACCTGCTGCAGGTCGGCGCTGGTCACGCCCGGCCGCGCCTCAAGTTCCGCCCGCCGGGATTCGAGCACGCCGAGTTGCGACTCCAGTTGTCC
Organism: Dyella soli; assembly: GCF_054482295.1. Lineage (NCBI taxonomy): Bacteria > Pseudomonadati > Pseudomonadota > Gammaproteobacteria > Lysobacterales > Rhodanobacteraceae > Dyella > Dyella soli. Next base: position 179,705 of record NZ_JBTFFU010000004.1, on the reverse strand, counting down.
CTGGTGCGCGGCCAGCGCACCCATGCGGGCGGCAGCCACGCTGTCCCGCGCGGCGAGCCGGGCCTGCGCGCCGGCGAGGCGGGCCTGGGCACCGGCCATGCGGCTCTGGATCGTGGCCAGTTCGTGCATGGGGGCGTACGCCGTGCGGGCACGCTCGATGGTGGCGGCGTCGCGGATCACGTAAGCCTGCTGGCCGCGGCGGAACCAGATCAGCGATTCGTCGTTCTTGCGCTGCAGCCTGGCCGCGCTGATGTCACCCTCGGTGCCATTCATCAGGATCGTGTCACCGCCATGGTCGAACAGTGCGAAGCCATTCCTGGCCTCGGTATTGATGTCGATGTCGACGTGGCGCGCATGCAGGTTGCTGGCAGCCGACGGCAAAGGCGGCAGCGGAGGCAGCGGCGGCGGTGCCGGCGGCAAAGGTGCCACGGCGGCCGGCGGTGACGGTGGCGCGGGCGGCGCGGGCGGTGTCATCGCGGCGGGCGACGTGGCGCTGGCGGGCAGCGGGCGGGAGGCGGCGGCCGCCTGGGTCGCCGGCGCTGTCTTCGCAGCGGGTGCCGCCGCCGCGGCGGGCGTGGCCCGGGTGGCGGCGACGGGCGCCACCGCAGCCTTGGCGGCCGAGCTTGCCGCGGCAGGTGCCGCAGGGTCGGCAGCGGCCTGGGTCACGCGATAGGGCAGCACGCCGGCCATGGCCACCAGCGCCACCACCAGCCAACCGCGTGCGCGCGACATGGGGTTCTGCATATCGTGTTGCAGCATGGTCAGTCGTCTCCTGAGATTGTTGAAGGTGGGCGAAGCGCCGGCGAGGCTGGCGTGCAGCGGGTGCGCCACGCCCAGCCGAAGCAACAGGCGGCCGTAGTCCTGCGGTGCCGCGGCGTGCTGCTGCACGACCTGTGCATCGCACGCGGCCTCGCGATGCAGGGCGTATTCGCGCATCGCCCAGCCCACCAGCGGATGGAAGAAGAACAGTCGCTGCGCCATGGCCGGCACCCAGCCCATCCACAGGTCACCACGACGCAGGTGCGCCAGTTCGTGGGCAAGCGCCAGCGCGGATTCCTGGGCGGAGAGACTCTGACGCGCCGGCAGCAACACGGTGGGGCGCCACAGGCCGGTGACCTGGGGCGAGGCAATGGCATCGCAGACGCGCAACGAGGGGCAGCGGCGCAGGCCCATCGAGCGGGCCTGCAAGGCGCATGCGGCTTGCAGGCCCGGATCATCCAGCGGTTGCGACAGGCGCACCACGGCGCGCGCATCCATCCACTGGCGCGCCGCGAGCAACAACTGCAGCAGCACGCCGGTGAGCCACAACGCCAGCAGCACCAGCGGCCATCGGAGCGGCGATGCGTCCTGCTTCGGCGCCACGGCCGCTGGCGCTGCCGCCGGGGCATCGACAACCGGCGCGGGGAGCGGGTCCGCGGCACGCGTGAAGCCCGTGACGTGATGTTCGGCGGGTGGGCTCACGCTGGCGACGATGGGCACGGACGTGGCTGCCTCCATCGCCGTCGGCGGCGACAGCAGCGGCAGCTGCACCGGCGTCGCCACCACCAGGCCGAGCAGCAGCTGCACGCCCAGCAGCCACCAGAGCAGGCTGCGGCAGCTGGCGGGCAGGCGCGGGCACAGGCGCCCCAGCAGCCACACCACGCCGATCAGCGCCGTCGCCTGCACGGACGTCCAGCCAAGCCGGCTAAGCAATACCTCGGCAAACGCAACGAGGGAGTCCATGTCAGCTCTCCTTGCGCCGCGACTGCAGTTGCGCCACCAGTGCCTCGAGCTCGGCCAGCTCGCTTTCGCTGACCTCGGCACGTTCCGACATCCACGCCACGAACGGCGACACCGAGCCGCTCAGCGTCTTCTCGACGAACTGGCCCACCGCGCTGCGCATGACTTCACCGGGACCGGTCGCCGGGCTGTAGCGGTACATGCCCTGCACCTGGCGACGGCGCAGGTAGGACTTGCTGCGCAGGCGCTCCATCATGGTCAGCACGGTGGAGCGCGCCAGCCCGCGCGGTTCGCCGAAACCGGCGGCCACCTCGCCGACCGATGCGTGGCTGTGTTCGGCGATGTACTGCAGGAGCGCCAGCTCCTGGTCGCCGATGGTTGGCTTGGACATGTTCGCGGCCTCGGTGACTACACGTGTAGTCAAGCTACGTCGTGACTACAGCTGTAGTCAATAGGTCGCTGGTCGGGTGCGCGTGATGCAGCGACATGTTGCGTTGCACAAAAAGCGGAGTAGACTGCGCGCCGTCCTCATCCAGCAGCGCGCATCGGAGTGCGCTTTTATGAAGGCTGCATCCATCCAGGTCGCCATCCCGCCCAGCCGCTTCCGGCCATCGCGTTCGCCCGCGGGTTAGCGTTCCCAACCGTCCATCCTGGCCGTCCGGCGGTGCGGCGCACGCACCGCGCCAGATGACTGTCGTCCGGACGTCCATACCGGCAACCACCACTGACTTCCTGCCCAAGGGGAAAACCATGAAGACGCTTGTCGCCTGGCTGGCGCATCGGCTGTGGCCGTTCGTGCTGTGCCTGCTGGTGTATGTCGGTTTTATCGGGCCCGAGCTGATCTCGGCCAGCAGCACGTCCGCCGTGCTGGTCGGCCTGGTTCTGCTCGCCCTGCTGGTGGCGTGGGGCTATCTGCTGCTGCGCCGCGGTTTCACTCACAAGGAATGATCAAGCCATGAAACGCGTACTGACCGTGCTGTCGATGCTTTCCGTCCTGCTGCTGGCCGCCTGCTCCAAGGTGCCCGCCGGCAATGTCGGCGTGAAGTTCCAGATGTACGGCGATGACAAGGGTTCGCTGCACGAACTTCCGCCGGGCCGTTACTGGGTGGGCTGGGGCTACGAGATGTACACCTTCCCCACCTTTACCCAGACTTACACCTTCACCCGCTCCGCCGCCGAAGGGCGCCCGGTGGACGAGTCGATCAGCTTCCAGACCGCGCAAGGCCTGACGGTGAATGCCGACGTGGGCATCACGTATCACATCGATCCGTCCAAGGTCACGCTGATCTTCCAGAAATACCGCAAGGGCATCGACGAGATCACCGACATCTACCTGCGCAACATGATCCGCGATGCCCTGGTCAAGGAAGCCTCCAGCCTCGACATCGAATCGGTGTACGGCAAGGGCAAGGCCAGCCTGATCGAGTCGGTGCAGAGAGACGTGAGCGAGGAAGTGTCGGCCGTAGGCATCGACGTGGAGAAGATCTACTGGATCGGCGAACTGCGCCTGCCGGAAAACGTCGTGCAGTCGATCAACGCCAAGATCCAGGCCACGCAGATGGCCGAACAGCGCCAGAACGAAGTGGCGCAGGCGCAGGCCGAGGCGCAGAAGGTGGAGGCCGAGGCGCAGGGCCAGGCGCAGGCGCGCATCACCATCGCCGAAGCCGAGGCACGCTCCATTGCACTCAAGGGCGACGCGTTGCGCCAGAACCCGAACGTGCTGCAGATGTCGGCCATCGAGAAGTGGGACGGCCACCTGCCGACCTACAACGGTGGCGGCGCGCTGCCCTTCGTGAACCTGGCCGGCACGGCGCCGGCGAAGTAAGCGCTGGCGGCGGCGGACGGGGTGCAGCCGTCCGCCGCACGCGTGTGTGCGGTGTAGTGTCGCGATCGCGCACGCCTGCCGGGGGGCTTGATGCATGTCATCCGGTTGACCTTCGACATGCCCGCCAATAGGTGCAACGACGCACAACGGAGGGTGCGACATGCCCTATATGGCCTGGCAGGACGACCTCAACACCGGCATCAAGGTCATCGACAACCAGCACCGGCGCATCGTCGAGATGATCAACCATCTGCACGATGCGATGGATCGCCGCGACCGTCAGGAACTCAACGACATCCTCGACGAACTGGTCGACTACACGCTGTCCCACTTCGCCTTCGAAGAATCACTGATGGAGGACGCCGACTACGAGTTCACCCGTGCGCACAAGCGCGTCCACGAGGTGTTCGTCAAGCGGGTCTCGGAATACCGCCTGCGCTTCCGCACCGGTGAGGACATCAGCAACGAGTTGTTGCAGACGCTGTCGCACTGGTTGTTCAACCACATCCGCAACGACGACAAGGCCATCGTCGACGCCGTGCGCCACCACATGCGCGACGTCAGCGCGCAGGCGCACGAGGGCGGTTGGCTGTCGCGCTCGCTCAGGCGGTTCTTCGGCGCCAGGGGCTAGGGGTCCGCCTGAACCGGGGCGCAGCGCAAGGCCGCGCCCCGGCCACGATCAGAACGCCATGTCGAACGCCACTTCGCCCTGCACGCCCACCTGGTAGGCCGAGACGCGACGTTCGAAGAAGTTGGTCACTTCCTGCACGTCCTGCAGGTCCATGAAGTCGAACGGATTCTTCGAGCCGTATTTCTTCGGCAGGTCCAGCTGCACCAGGCGCTGGTCGGCGCAGTACTCCAGGTACTGGCGCATCTCGGTGGCCGAGAGGCCGGCCACGCCACCGGAAAGCACGTCCTCGGCGAACTGGGTTTCGCAGGCGATCGCCTCTTCCAGCATCGCCTCGACCTGCGCGCGCATCTCGTCGTCGAACAGGTCCGGCTCCTCGGAACGTACCGTGCGCACCACGTCGAAGGCGAACGCCATATGGCCCGACTCGTCGCGGAACACCCAGTTGGTGCCCGAGGCCAGGCCATGCAGCAGGCCGCGCGAGCGCAGGAAGTACACGTAGGCAAAGGCCGCGTAGAAGAACAGGCCCTCGATGCAGGCCGCGAAGCAGATCAGGTTGAGCAGGAACTGGCGCCGATGCTCGCGCGTCTGCAGGCGCTGCAGGCCCTGGATGGAGTCGATCCACTTGAAGCAGAACTCGCCCTTCTGGCGGATCGAGGGAATCGTCTCGATGGCGTCAAACGCCTTGTTGCGCTCGGTCGGGTCGGGAATATAGGTGTCGAGCAGGGTGAGGTAGAACTGCACATGCAGCGCTTCCTCGAACAACTGGCGCGACAGGTACATGCGCGCTTCCGGCGCGTTGATGTGCTGGTACAGGTTGAGCACCAGGTTGTTCGACACGATGGTGTCGCCGGTGGCGAAGAAGGCCACCAGCCGATGGATCAGATGGCGATCGGCATCCGACATCTTCGACTTGAGGTCGGTCACGTCCAGCGAGAAATCCACCTCCTCGACGGTCCAGGTGTTCTTGATCGCGTTGCGGTACATCTCGTAGAACTCGGGATAGCGCATCGGGCGCAGGGTGAGTTCGAAGCCGGGATCGAGGATGTGCGGGTTGCGGGTGGTTTCGGCGGACATGAAGTTCCTCGTGGTTGCCGCGCGCCTGAGCGCCGAGCATTTGTCTTTTTGCACGTCATTCCCGCGAAAGCGGGAATCCAGCGGCTTCCCTCAATGCGCCGAAACGTGTCGGAAAGAGTCGCTGGATCCCCGCTTTCGCGGGGATGACGATCGAGTTGGGTTTTGGCCGGGAGCAAGCTCGGGCGTAAGCCATCTGGATCCCGTCCTTTGCGTATTCGTCAACCTTGCGTCTACATTCTGGCCAGCCGTCGAAACGGTAGCTTGTACACCGGCGTGACGTCGAACCTGGTCGCCCGGGTCTGGCAACATCAAAATGGCGTTGTGGAGGGTTTCAGCCATCGCTATCGCGTCCACAGATTGGTCTGGTACGAAGTGCACGAAACCATGGAGTCGGCCATCCGTCGCGAGAAAGCCATCAAGAAGTGGATGCGCGCGTGGAAAATTGAGCTTGTAGAAAGGTCCAATCCTTACTGGAACGATCTTTTCGACGGCATCCACTCTTGACCGTCATTCCTGCGAAAGCAGGAATCCAGTGCCTTCCGGTCACGCAAAAGCCACTGGATCCCCGCGTTCACGGGGACGCCTTACTGACATGCCTCGCAGTACTCCGGATTCTCCAGCGAGCAGAACACCGCCGCGGTCGCCTGTTCCTGATCGGCCGCTGGCGGCGCTGCCTTCGTTGCCGGGGCCGCCGACACCGTGGTCTTGGTGATCTTGGTGGCCGGGCGCGAGCGCAGGTAGTAGGTGGTCTTGATGCCCGACTTCCAGGCGTACATGTACATGGAGCTCAGCTGGCCGATGTTCGGGTTTTCCATGAACAGGTTCAGCGACTGGCTCTGGTCGATATAAGCGCCGCGCGCGGCGCCCAGGTCGATCAAGGCCTTCTGCGGCAGCTCCCACACGGTGCGGTAGACGCTACGCAGGCGTTCGGGAATCGACGCGATGCCCTGGATCGAACCCTCGGCCAGCTTGATGGCGTCGCGAATGTCGCTCGTCCACAGGCCCAGCGTCTTGAGCTCTTCGACCAGGTAGCGATTCACCACCAGGAAGTCGCCCGACAGCGTTTCGCGCTTGAACAGGTTGCTCACCTGCGGCTCGATGCATTCGTAGCAGCCGGCGATCGAGGCGATGGTGGCCGTCGGCGCGATGGCGATCAGCAGCGAGTTGCGCAGGCCCTTGGCTTTGATCGATTCGCGCAGTGCGTCCCAGCGTGCCTGGTCGTTCGGCTTGGCGTTGGACCAGTAGTCGAACTGCAACTCGCCATTGGCGGCGCGGCTTTCGGCGAAGCCCGGATGCGCACCATGCTCCATCGCCAGTTCGCTCGACTGCGACAGCGCGTTGAAATAGACCTCCTCGGCGATGCGCGTGGACAGCGCCAGCGCCTCGGCCGAGTCGAACGGCAGGCGTAGCTTGAAGAACACGTCCTGCAGGCCCATCACGCCCAGGCCGACCGGGCGCCACTTGCTGTTGGCGGTCCTGGCGGTGTCGATCGGGTAGAAGTTGAGGTCGATCACCCGATCGAGCTGACGCACGGCGGTGCGCACCGTGGCGGCGAGCTTGTCGAAGTCGAAGCGGCCGTCCACCACGTGGCGCGACAGGTTCACCGAACCGAGGTTGCACACCGCCGTTTCGTCGGCATTGGTGACTTCCAGGATCTCGGTGCACAGGTTCGACAGGTGGATGACGTTTTCCGCCTTCGCCGTCTGGTTGCTGGTGGCGTTGCTGCGGTCCTTGAAGGTCATCCAGCCGTTGCCGGTCTGCGCCAGCGTGCGCAGCATGCGGGCATACAGCTCGCGCGCCTTCACCTTCCTCACTGCCATGCCGCTGGCTTCTGCCTCGCGATAGGCACGCTCGAACGTCTCGCCCCAGCTGTCGACGAAGTGCGGTACCACCTTGGGATCGAACAGCGACCAGTCGCCGTCGCTCTCCACCCGGCGCATGAATTCGTCGGGGATCCAGTTGGCCAGGTTGAGGTTGTGGGTGCGACGCGCCTCGTCACCGGTGTTGTCGCGCAGCTCGAGGAATTCCTCTATGTCCGCGTGCCAGGGCTCCAGGTACACGCAGGCCGCGCCCTTGCGCTTGCCGCCCTGGTTCACCGCGGCGACCGAGGCGTCGAGCGTCTTCAGCCACGGCACCAGGCCGTTGGAATGGCCGTTGGTGCCCTTGATCAGCGAGCCGCGCGAACGCACGCGCGAGTAGGCCAGGCCGATGCCGCCGGCGAACTTGCTGAGCTTGGCCACGTCACCGTACTTCTCGTAGATCGACTCCAGCGAATCGGCCGGCGAGTCGAGCAGGAAGCACGAGCTGAGCTGTTCGTGCGCGGTGCCGGCGTTGAACAGCGTGGGCGAGCTGGCGATGTATTCCAGCGAGGAGAGCAGGCGATACAGCTCCAGCGTCTCGCCGATCTCGCTGCCGCCCAGCGCGCAGGCAATGCGCATGAAGAAGTGCTGCGGCGTCTCGATCACCTTGCGCAGCTGCGGATGACGCAACAGGTAGCGGTCGTACACCGTGCGCAGGCCGAAGTATTCGAAGCGGCGCGAGGCGTGCGGATCGATCGCGTCGTTGAGCTTGCGCGCATTGGTGGTCACGAAGTCGCGCAGGCGCGCGTTGAGGATGCCCAGCTCGGCGCCACGCGCGATCGACTGCGAGAAGCTCTGGATTTCCTGGCCGCTCACTTCCTTGTCGATGTACGCGCTCAGCAGGCGGGCGGCGAGCTGGCCGTACTCGGGTTCTTCCGCGGTGAGCGCGGCAGAGGTGCGGATGGACAGCTCGTCCAGTTCCTGGGTGGTGGCGCCGTCGTACAGGCCGCCAATGGTCTTCAGCGCCACGCGCAGCGGATCGACGCCGTGCAGGCCTTCGCTGCTGCGGGTCACCGCGCGCACGATCTTGTTGACGTCCACCACTTCCTGGCGGCCGTTGCGCTTGGTCACGCGCATCTGGCCGGGACTGTGTGGCGGGGTGAGCGTGAAGGGCGTATCCATACGGGGGGCTTCGGTCACGGCGGTCTCGGCGGGGAAAGCAGTAGCGTCCGCACGATCGTCATCACGTTCGCGCGAGGTGGTATCGATAGGTTGCATGGCGACTTCGCTCCAAGCGTGGTCATCAACCGCCTGCTCCCGCGCGCAGGGCTGAAACGATGCGGATGCCACGGACGGTCGAGCGGCCGGGCAGTCGCCCGTCGCGTCGACGCGCCTCCCCGCGGAAGCCGTCACCATTCATTGCAGCGTTCTGGCCGCAATGTGTCGGCAGGTCTTCGGACTCGCGGACTTTGGGTCTTGCGACCCGGCCTACTCGCTCCCGCTTCCCAGCCGCTGGGGGCCAGTGCGTTGATGGCTTTCGTTTCCGCTTACCGCTGCGGGGCAGTCCCGGATTCTCACCGGATTCCCTATTGAGCCAGTCCGACCGTGGGTCTGAGAGTGGCACCGACGAGGCACAACATATCGGGCCCCAACGAGCCGGTCAACCCAACAAGTTGTGGATAGGTCGGTGGATAAGCGGTTCTATCCGAGTCCCGGCAGGGACTTGCCGGCCGAGCAGGAAAATTTCTTGGCGGCCCCGGAGCTCAGGCCACCGGCGCCGGTTTGGCCAGCATCCGGGCGAACTCGGCGGCGAAGCGATGCACGTCGCCTGGCCAGCGCGCGGACAGGTAATTGCCGTCGCGCACCACGAAGGCCGGCCTGTCGTCGGCGTCGCTGTCGCGTACCAGGCCGGATGTCTTGCGGCGGTAGTGCGGGGCATCGCGCGGCACGTCGAGGAAATCGGCGGGCCGGGCCAGCGCGCGGGTCACTTCCTGCTGCACCGACATGTAGCCTGCCGGCTGTCCCGCGCCGTCCGGATAGGTGCGGTAGTAGTCGGGATCCCAGAAGCGGGTGACGCGCGTGAGCGACCAGGCGGATCGCTCCAACGCCCAGGTCAGCGCGGTGGTGCGTCGACCATGCAGCACCGAACGGCCGTCAGCGCCACGGCTGCGCGCGGCCAGCACCACGCCGTGGCAGATCGCGGCCACTGGTTTGTCGTCGGCGAAGCAGGCAGCCGTCACGCGCTGCAGCTGTTCGCTTTCCAGGTACGCGCGCACGCCGCGCGCGCAATGCCCGCCCGGCAACAGCAGGCCGTCGAAGCGCCCCGCATCGATCGCCTCCCAGGCGATGGGCGCGTTGAACGCCACATCCTTCACCAGCGCGCCGTGGTCGCGCCGTGCATCGGCATTCGCACGCAGCATCAAGCCGAACAGGCGCAGCTTGCGCAAACCGGGCATGAAGCCCCACGGGTCCAGCCCTTCACCACTCAGCATGATGGGATCGGCGCTCGCCACGCGGCCGTCCGGCGTGGCGAACGTCACGCGATGCCCCGCCTCGAGCAGGATGCGCCACGGCACGGCGACTTCGCTCGGGTCGAAGTCCTGGTGGGGCAGGGGAATCAGTACGTGGGCCATGGCACAGGCGTCCTCCGGTGTGGGCGCATGCTAGCGGATGGCGTCGTCGGCACGTGTTGCAGCTCACCGCGTATACAGGGCAAGCTCGGGCGTGGCCGTCCGGCCGTCCCGATCCATCGAGAAGCCCATGGGCCATCCGCTGCTGCTCGTCCAACTGCTGGTGATCATCGTGGTGTCGCGACTGATCGCCGCGATCGCGCGGCGCGTCGGCCAGCCCGCGGTGGTGGGCGAGATGCTGGCCGGCCTCGCGCTGGGACCGCTCGTGTTTGGCGCGCTCGCGCCCGGCTGGCAGCAGCGGCTGTTCCCGCTGGACAGCCTTGGCAACCTGCAGAGCCTGAGCACCCTGGGCCTGGTGCTGTTCATGGCGGTGGTGGGCGCGGAATTGCGCGTGCCGGCCAAGGCGCACGGTGGCCTGTTGCGTCCCGCGATGTGGATCGGCGGGCTGGCCATGCTGATTCCGGGCGCGCTCGCGCTGGCCATCGCGCCCTGGCTGTATGCGGACTACGCGCCGCCTGGCATCAGCCTGCCGGGCTTTGCGATGTTCTTCGCCACGGCCTGCGCGATCACCGCGTTGCCGGTGATGGCGCGCATCGTGAAGGAGCGCGGCATCACCGACAGCCTGCCTGGTCGCCTTGGCATCGCCGCGGCGGCCGTGGCCGATGTGCTGGCCTGGATCATGCTCGCCTTCGTGGTGGCCTTGATCAGCGCGCACGGTGACTGGGCGCCGTTCCGGCGCACCATGATCGGCCTCGTGCTGCTGCTCGCGCTGACCTGGTTCGTGCTGCGACCGCTAGGCGGCAGGCTGCTGGCGCGCCATGCGCCGGATGGCAACGCGGACGGCGCGGTGCTCGCGTTCCTGCTTGCGGGCGCGTTCGGCTGTGCGGCGATCACCGAGTGGCTCAACCTGCATGCCGTGTTCGGTGCGTTCCTGTTCGGCGCCTGCCTGCCGCGCGACGACCGCCTGCTGGAGAAACTCATCGACCGCGTCGAGCGCGTCACCGTGGCGGCGCTGCTGCCGGTGTTCTTCGTGCTCGCGGGCCTGAGCACCAGTTCGACCCTGCTGACCGGCGGCGCCGGCGTGGCGCTGCTGCTGGTGCTGGCGGTGTCGGTCGCCGGCAAGCTGCTGGGCGGCACCGCCGGCGCCCGCATCGCGGGCCAGGACTGGCGCGACAGCCTCACCATCGGCTCGCTGATGAATGCGCGCGGCATGATGGAGCTGATCGTCATCAAGGTCGGCCTCGATGCCGGCGTCATCAACAGCGCGATGTTCACCATCCTGCTGGTGATGGCGATCGTCACCACCATGATGACGACGCCGATGGTGGCGGCTTTCCATGCGAAGGCGAGCCGCGAGGCCGCCGACCTTCCACGCACGGGTTGAAGCACTGGCGTCGCCGATGAGGAAATCCGGTGGCCCTGGTGCGACCCCGGGCAGCCGGCATCCGTGGCTCAGTTGGGCGACAGCGGCGTGAGGAGCTTGGCGCCTCCGTCGAGCTGGTGGAGGGCACCATCCGGCGTGGCGTCAGGCTCCTCGGCGAGCAGCCGGCGATCCTGCAGCCATGGAATGGTTTCGCGTGGCCCGCGGACATAGATCTCCCACGTACCGTATTTCGAACCGTCGTTTGGGTCCATGTTGTTGACGGAGAACGTGACCGGCACGCGTCCATACCAGGATGGCGCCTGCGCCTGACTGCCGGCCGTGGGCACATGGAAGGTCCATTGCCTGATGGCCTTGAGCGCTGCGTTGGCAAGGTCCTTCCGATAGAGCTCCATCAGTCTTTTGTCGGTGTAACGGCGCAGGTTTACCTGTTCGGCGGCGGCCTCCGTCACTTTGCCGTCGCGGTCCACCAGCACCAGCACGTACACCGTGCCGGACATCCTTCCGTCGAGTGACAACCGGGGATATAGAGGTCTTTTCTGCGAGGCATAGCGGAGAATTTCGTTCTCGGGCTGGGCTCCCTGCTCGAACTGGGCGCTGGCAATGCGCAGGGTCATGTGCGTGCGATCGGCGTCGGTCGCCACGATGCGCAATGACATGTTTTCCTCCACCGGCGCCGCCGGTGGAGTCCTGAACTGGAATTTCCACGCAGGCAATGCCTGCGCGATCAGGCCGACGATAGGTGGCGGCAGCTTTTCTTGCTGCTTGAGCTTGTAGCTGGCGACACTGCCATCCGGATTGATGACGGCCGTACCCTCGACCAGCATGCTCGCTTCGGCCATCGTGTCGGCGGCACCGGCGTGGCCCGGCTGACTGGCAAGCGCCAAGGCCGCGATTGCGGCAAGACACCAAGAACGCATCGACCTTCCCCCTGACTGTTTGGCGGAGTGTAGCGGTGCCCTGGGCGACCCGACAGGACCTGTGCGGCCCGGTCGGGCACCACCGCAACGTTCGGCCCGATGCCGGTTACCCGGCACCGGCATCGCGCGTCACCAGATCCGCACCCGCTGCTCCGGCGCGAGATACAGCTTGTCGCCGGCCTGCACGCCGAAGGCCTGGTACCAGGCATCGATGTTGCGCACCGGTCCGTTGACGCGGAAGCCGCGTGGCGAATGCGGGTCGCTGGTCACCTGGCGACGAATGGCGTCGTCGGTGAGCTTGCCGCGCCATGCCTGCGCCCAGCCCAGGAACACGCGCTGGTCGCCCGTGAGTCCGTCGATCACCGGCGCCGGCTTGCCATGCAGGGAGGCATGGTAGGCATCGAGCGCGAGCGTGAGGCCGCCGAGGTCGGCGATGTTCTCGCCCATGGTGAGGTTGCCGTTGATGTGCACGCCGGGCAGCGGTTCGAAGGCATCGTATTGCGCGCCCAGTTTCCTGGCGCGTTCGTCGAACGCCCTGGCGTCGGCGGCGGTCCACCAGTCGCGCAGCGCGCCGTCGGCGTCGATCTTGCGTCCCTGGTCGTCGAAACCGTGGGTGAGCTCGTGGCCGATCACGCCGCCGATGGCGCCATAGTTGATGGCCGGGTCGGCGTCGGGATCGAAGATCGGCGGCTGCAGGATCGCCGCCGGGAACACGATGTCGCGCAGCGAGCCGTTGTAGGCATCGTTGGTCTGCGGCGTCATGATCCAGTCGCTGCGGTCCACCGCGCCGTTGAGGCGGCCGACGTAGTACGACCAGTCCGCCGCCGCCGCGCGCAGCACGTTGCCGGCCAGGTCGTCGCTGCGAACGCTTACGTTCGCATAGTCGCGCGGGTGATCGGGGTAGCCGACCTTGATGGTGTAGGTGTCGAGCTTGCGCAGGGCCTCCTGGCGCGTCTGCGGACCCATCCAGTCGAGTTTCTCGATGCGCACCCGATACGCGGCTTTCAGGTTGGCGACCAGTTCCTCGATCTTGGCCTTCGAGCTGGCCGGGAAATATTTCGCCGTGTAGAGCTGGCCCACGCCCCAGCCGAGGTTGCCGAAGCAATCGAGGCGTTCGCCGATGCCGCAATCGCCACCGGACACCGCGTGCACGGCGCGCTTCCAGCGCACGGCCTGCTGCTGCTGGCCGGTGAGGGTCTTGTCGTGCATCTCGAAGTACGCGTCCTGGAACGGCTGCGACAGGTAGTACGCCGCATTGTCGGCAATGCGGGCGGCCTGCCACGCCTGGATGGTGGCGACGGGCGTGCGTGCGTAAAGCGCGGCGAGCCTGGGGAAGGCGGTCTTCTCCGCCACCACGATGCGCTGGAGATCGCCCAGCTGTGCCGACTTGAGATAGCCGGCCCAGGCAAAGCCCGGGGTCATCTGCTGCAACTCGGCCACGCTCACCGGGTTGTACATGGCCACCGGATCGCGCTGCTCGACCTTGCTCCAGCTGGCCTGCGCGATGGCTGTTTCGAAGGCGACCACGTCTTTCGCGGCGGCCTCGGCATGCGGCCAGTCCACCAGCGTGAGCAGGCGCGTGACATACGCCTCGTAGGCGGCCTTCTGCCTGGCAAACTCGGGCTTCAGGTAGTAGTCGCGATCGGGCAGGCCGAGCCCGCCCTGGGTGACGTAGACCGCGTAGTGCTTCGTGTCCTTCAGATCGACGTCCATCGCCAGATTGAACAGCGCGCCTTCGAAGTCGACGCTGGTGCGGCCCATCAGCGCGGCCTGCGCCTCGCGCGTGGTGGCCTTGCGCACGGCGTCGAGCTGCGCGGCGATCGGCTTGGCGCCCAGCGCATTGATGCGCGCCTCGTCCATGTACGACTGGTAGAACGCACCGACCTTGCCGTCCAGGCCGGTCGCCGGTGCTGCGGCGTGCGCCGAGGCCTCCATCAGCTCATGCAGGCGCTGCTCGGTGAGGTCGGTCATCGCCAGTCGCAGGCTGACGGCCGGCTTGTCGGCAGGAATGGGCGTGCGGTCCAGCCAGGTGCCGTTGGCGTAGCGGAAGAAGTTGTCGCCGGGCCGGGTGGCCGGATCGGCACCGGCCTGGTCGAAACCCCAGCGACCGTATTGCGGCTTGCTGCCCGCGGGGTCCACGGCATGCGCCGCGCCCGCCAGCAGCGCCCCGAGGCAAGCCACCGCAAGAATCCTGCTGACCATAAGCCCTCCCGCCATGATGTGGTCCGCCGATACTCGCACGCCCGCCACCGGTCACCAGTGCTGGAAGGGGGGAGATGGCACCCCGCACAAGCAAACGGCCCGGCAGGGGCCGGGCCGTTCGTCGTGCGAGGTGGTGCAGTGGATCAGCCGGCGGCGCGCTGCTTGTGGATGCGCTTGCTGTCGTGGTTCAGCGACTTGTTGAGGTTCTTCTGCTCGGCCTTGGTCAGGTGACCGTTGTGCTTGGCCTCATCGCGGCTCTCGCGTGCGGCGATGTTGGCGTCCTGCTTCTCGTCGCGGGCTGCCTGTTTGGCGTTGATCTGGCCATCGGACACGCCGGCCTGGATGCGATCCTGCTGGTTCTCGAGGCGGTTGTTGACCTCGTTCACGCGCGGATGGCCGGGGACGTTGTCCTGCGTGGCGGCCTGCGCCATGGCACCGGCGCTGGCGAGCGCGGCGGCCATGGTGAAACCGATCAGGCTGAAACGCGACATCAACTTGGTCTGCATGGCTTGGATCCTTGTGTGCTGGTGGGCTGTGGCAGGGTGAGCCTGGCCTGGGGAGATGCATCCCCGCGTGCCCGAGCTCGTGGCCCCTGTGGCCACCCGGCTGTGGGTGGCACAGGCCGGAAAACGAAGCCCGTCCTGCCGCGTTGACGCGTCGCAGGGATTTGCCCCGTTTCGTTCAGCCGGCAGTGGGAAAGCCTGCCCGAACAGTCACTTGCACGTCAGTCCCGCGCAAGCAAACGCGCCGCGGCGGCGCCATTTCGTGCGGCTCAGCCGTGGGCCGGCTCCCGCGGCACGAGGTGCAGGTACGGCTGGGCTTCGGCAAGCACGCGTGCAAACGAGGGCCGTTGCATCAGGCGCCGCAGGTAGGCGGCGGTATGCGGGTGGGCGTCGTCCAGCGGCATCACCAGGTTCGCGTAGAACAGCGCGGGCGCCGCCGCACAATCGGCCATGCTGGGTGATTCGCCCACGGCCCAGGTGCGCGTCTTCATGTCCTGCTCCAGCAGGTTGCAGGCGACCCGCAGCTTCTCCCTGGCCTGGGCCACGCCAAAGTGATCGTGCTCGCCCGCAGGGCGCAGGCGATCGGTGATCACCTTCTGCATCATTTCGTGCACGTAGAGATCGAAGAAGCGATCGCGCAGCCGCACCTCGCGCGCCTGGTCGGCATCGGCGGGTATCAGGCGCACGGGGCCCGGGTAGTGCTGCGCGAGGTACTCGATGATGATGCTCGACTCGGGTACCAGGCAGTCGCGCGCCGCGTCGTGCAGCAACGGAAAGCGACCGATCGGCCACAGCTTGTAGAACGCGTCCCGCGCCGCCTCGTCGCCAAGATCGACCAGATGGGGACGGAAGGGCGTGTCGTTCTCGTAAAGCGCCATCAGCGCCTTCTGGCAGAACGAGGCAAGCGGATGCATGTAGAGCGTCAACGACATGAGCGGTTCCCATGGCTGGTTTGAATGGGCGGTTGCTGCGGTCGTGCCGGCGCCGGGCCCGCGCGTGAAGAACCATTCACGGCGCGCCGGCGTCCAGCCGTCTGCCTGGGCGACGAACGGACGCCTGGCATTTCGACATGTCGCCGCCGCCTGTGGCTGGCTGGGGTACGCTTGCCGGCGATGACATCCCGCCGGGAGCACGTGAGATGCGCGCGCCAGTAGGTTCGGTCGTTGGATTGTGCTCCGCCTCGGCCACGTTGTGCGCGGTGGACATGGCGTTCCTCGGCTACTGGGGCCTGCACGAGGCCGGACCATGGCAATGGAACGACCGGCTGGTGGTGGCGCTGGGCTTCATCGGTTTCGCCGTGCTGGCGGCGACGCCGTGGATTGCCACCACGCCCGTCCCGGACGAGAGCGCCGATCGCGTGCCGGTGGCGCGTCGCACGTTCGCCCTGGGCGTCTCGCTGATCTGGCTGGCGGCCATGTTCACCTTGTTCTGATCCGATGCGATCGTGTCCTTCCATGTTTCGACGGCCAGCGAAGGATGCGGGCGTCAGGCATCACTAGACTGCACGCATGAGCGAAGCCCAGTTCCCCGGTCGCTACCAGCTTGCCGAGATCGGCGCCTTGCTTGCCGAGCCGGCACGCGCGGCCATGCTGCTGGCCCTCATCGACGACACGGCGCGGCCGGCGGGTGAGCTGGCCCGCGCCGCCGGCGTCAGCGCCGCCACCGCGAGCGCGCATCTGCGGCGCCTGCTCGATGGTGGACTGCTGGCGGTCCACGTGCAGGGGCGCCATCGTTACTACCGGCTGGCGAATGACGAGGTCGCCGCCCTGCTCGAGGCGCTGGCCTTGCCGCGCGTGCGTCCGCTGACGCCATGGAAGGGCGATCGTTCGCTGCGCCTGGCGCGCACGTGCTATCGCCATCTCGCCGGTCGCCTCGGCGTGGGCCTGTGCGATGCCATGCTGGCCCAGGGCTACCTGCACGCGACGACCGACGGCCTGTGCCTGCTGCCCGCCGGCGCCGATGCGCTTGCGGCAGCGGGTCTGCAGGAAGCCCCCGTGCGTGGCTTGCTCGAACTGGGCGGACGCGGCTGCCTCGACTGGACCGAGCGTCGCCTGCATCTTGGCGGTGCGCTGGGCGTGGCGCTGACCGACACCCTGCTCGAGGCGGGCTGGCTGCACCGACGCGCCGGCAGCCGCGTGCTGCAGCCCGGCGTTGACGGCCTGCGGCGCCTCGCCGCGCTGGGCGTGCGGCTAGAGCCGGAGCACTGAGTCGGCCTATCGGGCCGATGCGAACAGGCTGCGCAAGGCCATGTCACTGCCCGCGCCGGGCAGCGCCAGCAACTGGTCGAGCAGGGCGATCTGCTGCCGGCACAAGGTCGCGTGCGCCTGGCCACCGGCGCGCGCAGGCATGGTGGCCCCGATGCGATCGCGCACCTGCGCCAGCTCGCGCGCGCCCAGCGCCCAGTCGATGCCGACGGCGCGCCCGGGGTCGTTGCCGGTCAACAGATCCACGTAGCTGCGTCCGTTGGCGATGAAAAGGGCGTCGCCCTGGTCGCGCACGTCGACGGCTTCGCCGGCGAGATAGCGTCCGCAGGTGTCGGCGGAGAGGTGCTCGCTGAGGCTCGCGAGCAGCGCGCGCCGGTCTTCGGCGAACTGGCGCACGTGGTCGCTGCCGGCGGTGCGCATGGCGGCGCTGCGCGCCGCGTGCAGCGTGCGCCACAGCTCGACGTTGTAATCGGCAACGCGCCTGTCATGGTCGGCTTCGTCCTTGATGCGCAGGTTGTGCTGGACCCAGGTGTCGTAGATCGAAGGCCATTGGCTGCGGATCAGTGCCAACGCCTCGCCCATGGGCCTGCTGCGGGGCTGCAGGCTATAGGCAAACAGGAACTGCTCCATGCGCCATTGCGCGGCCGTCAGCTCCCGGCCGCCCAGTCGCAGGCCGGTGATGATGTGATTGGCAAACAGCGAATCCGCCTCGGGCGCATAGAAATTGTCGCCCTGCTTGGCAAACGCCAGCCGGATGAAGTCCGCCGATGCACCGCGACTGGCCAGCAGCGACTTGAACTTTTCCTGCGCGTCGCCGAGGTAGGCGCGTGAGGCGTCGGAGTCGATCATCGAGCGCATCTGGTGGAAACCCAGCGTGGCATCGCTGGAGACGATGCGCTGCTCGCCGCCGATAAAGGCCAGCGTGCAGGCGCTGGCGCAAACGTGGTCGACCTCGACCACGATGTCCGGATGCGCGGCAAGGAAGTCGTGCAGGCGCATGCCGTTGTCGACATCGCCACCCACGCTGTCCAGGATCAGCCGGTGAATGGCCGGGTGGGCCGCGAACGCATCGGCGACGCCGTCGGCGTAATCCGTGCCGATGCTGCCCTTCGCCACGATGGCGGCACCCGCAACGTCGGGTGCGATGCTGAAATGGTTGAACCGGCGCTGCTCGGCCGCGCCGCGGGCCAGCGCCTGCAGTTGGCGCACTTCAGTGGCCAGGCCGGCGACGGTGGCAAGGATGGCAATCGCCATCAGGATGTTGACCAGCACGGCCCAGCGGCTGCCGCTGAGCGACGCCGCCCGCAGGATGCCGACCACCTGCCACACGGAGATCGCCAGGCGCGCGGCACCATAAACCGCCGCGACCACCAGCAGGCGCGTCAGCGACGAGTGGCTTTCCTTGATCCACGCCATCAGCACGGATTCGACCACCCGCAACCCGAAACCCAGCAGCACGCCGTTGCACCAGTACGACTGCGCCAGCGACAGCTCGCCTTTCCAGTGCGCGGCGATGTAGCCGGAGCGCTTGGGCGGCAACGGTGGTGGCCGACGGGACACCTCCAGCGGCAACACGCCGTCCCAGGTGGGCGCCACGCGCTCGTGGCGCCGAAGGGGTGACTCGGGATACGTCATCGCACAGCCCCCGCATGAGGATCAGGACACGCGAACACGTCGGCGGCACCGCAAGCGATGCCGCCGCAGGAAAGCTCAGGCCTGCTTGCGCCGGAACAGGCGCGAGAACATGCCGCCGATGGCCGCGATGCCAAGCACGACGAATTTCTTCAGCGCGAGCAGCATCAGGCCGAGCTTGGCGAACAGGCCGGCCTTGGCGGCGATGCCGCCGGCGACCAGCGCGGCGATGCCATAGGCGGCCGCCTTGTCCGTGCCCGGCTGGTAGTCGGCATAGCGCTGGCCGGGGTCGAACTCGGCCATCTCCACCACTTGCGGCATGTCCGCGCGCACTTGCGCCAGCTCCTCGATCGGTGCCACTGCGTTGAGCGAGAGGTAACCCTTGCGGCCGAGCACGCGGATGGCGTAGTTCAGCGTGTGGCCGTCGTCGGTGCCGTCGGCCTTGCTGAACCTCAGGTCGCGCGCCCAGTACACCTTGTGCGCGGCGGCGTCGTAGCGCGGAGGCTCGGCCCAGCCCACCAGTTCGATCGAGGGGTAGCCCTGCTTGAGGCGCTCGGCATTCTCGTCCCGGGCCGCCTCCTGCATGTCCTTCAGCATCGCGTTGTAGTCGATCTTGGCGGCATCCTGGTCGGAGACGTAGCCCTCGTCGACGAAGGTCACCACCACCGCCCAGCGCCTGCCGTCGAGCACGCTGCGCGCGTCGTTGCCGGGCAGGATCATGCCCAGCACCGAGTCGTCGGGCGGGTTGTCCCACAGCTGGGTCAGCACGCGCTGGGCATCGGCCGCCGGCAGGAAGCTGTAGCCATCGGCCAGGTTGAGCGTGGCTTCCGCGCCGGGAATGACGACCTTGCCGGTGAGCGGGTGCAGCGAGGCGACGAATGATTCGGCCTTGGTGCGCCCGGCATCGTCGGCCCGGGCTGGCGTGGCCAGCGCGCAGGCCGCCAGCAGCAGCGCCGGCAACAGCGTGGTGCGAAACATGGATGTCCCCCTGGTATCGTCCGTTGATGCGCACCGGTTCGATGCGGTCGCGGCTCCCCCATGGCGCAGCGGCCGCCCGATCTTACGTCGGGCGGCAGCCGCTGGCGACTGGCCGGGACGTCCGCCCGGGGGTGACCGTCACGGCGACTTGGCGGCCGGCGTACGCTCGAAGCTGCCGGCGTCGCCCGGGAACACCACCGGGCTCTCATGGCCATCGGCGGAGACGGCCGAAACGCCGAAGAACCAGTCGTCGATCACCACGTCCTTGATCGCGGCCTGGTCCACGTCGCCCACGGCGCGGCTGTACTGCCACTGCGGCGCGGTGGTGTCGCGCCAGTGCACCACGTAGCCGGCGGCGCCAGGGACTTTCTTCCAGTGCACGGTGGTGTCGGTGGCGAGCGCGCCTTCGGTGGTCACGCCGGTCGGCGGTGCGGGTGCGCGGCTGAGGGCGGCCATGGTGACGGTGTTGAGCGCGGTGACCCGGGCCAGATAGCGGAAGTCAACGCCTTCGATGGTGTCACCGTAGTGGATGCCGCCTTCCGTGCGCAGGTCCTGGTGCTGGCGCGTGTAGTCCTCGTGGCCTTCGCTGACGCGCACGGCCGGATAGCCGGCCTCGAGGAAGGGCACCTGGTCGCCGCCGCGGCTGTAGCGATCGGTGCGGTAGACCATGCGCACGCGCAGGTCGGGCAGGTAGGTCGAGGCGATCCGTTCCATGTAGCGCGCGATGTTGCGCGAGGGCGAATCCACTTCGCCGCCATGGTAGGCGCGGTACTTGCCCTGTTCGGCCGTCTCGTTGGTCCTGGTGCCTTCGGAGAACACGCGCACGGTGGTGTTGTCGAGCACGCCGTTCTGGCCGTGGCTGTTGCCCACGATGTCGTTGTTGAGGTCGGCCTGGACCTGCCAGCCCTGCGCAACGGCGTAGTCGGCCAGTACCTTGCCGCCGTACAGGCCCTGCTCCTCGCCCGAGAGCGCGGCGAACACCAGGGTGGCGTCGTTGTCCTGCCTGGACAGGATGCGTGCGGCCTCCATCAGCGCTGCCACGCCGGAGGCGTCGTCGTTGGCGCCGGGTGCATCGCTGGTGGCGTTCATGACGTCGGTGACGCGCGAGTCCAGATGGCCGGACATCACGATCACGCGCTTGGGATCGCCCTTGCCGCGCTTGATCGCGACGACATCCATCACCTCGGTCGGCTGCGGCACGCGCTTGCCGGTAAACATCTGCGACGGCGTCACCACTTCGATGCAGCCGCCGCAATCCTTCGAGATCTGCTCAAAGCGCGACTTGACCCAGCGCCGCGCGGCGCCGATGCCACGCTTGTCGGACTTGGTATCGGACAGCGTGTGGCGCGTGCCGAAGCTCACCAGCTTCTGGATGGTCGCGTGCAGTTCCGCTTCGCTCGGTGCGGTGGCCAGTGCCTGCAACGAGGGCTGTTCGCGCGGCACGGCCGGCAGCTCGGCGGCCCGGGCCGCGAACGAAGTGGCCAGCAGCGCGGCAAGGCAGAGGGTTCGACGGGACACGGGCATGATCCGGGTGATGGAGAATGCGGCACCTTACTACGCCGTGCGCGCCATCGAATGGGTCGATGGTTGGGTTGGCCCGCCTGCCGGAAGCCCGGCCCGGACGGGACGGGCGTGCGCAGCGGCGAAGCTGCAGCCGGCCGCGACGGCCGCCTCAGTGCAGCGCCCGTACCCGGAAATTGCGCCCCTTGATCTTGCCGGCGCGCAACCGTTCCAGCGCCTTGTTCGCAAGATCGCGCCGGATGGCGACGTAAGCGCGGGTGGCGAACACGTCGATCTTGCCGATGTCCTTCGCATCAAGCCCGGCATCGCCGGTCAGTGCGCCGAGGATGTCGCCGGGGCGCAGCTTGTCCTGGCGGCCGGCGTCGATCACCACCGTCTTCATCGGCGCGAGGTGCAGCTGCTTGCCCTTCGGCGCGGCGAGCCTGAGCGCTTGCCAGGGCAGCGACTGTCCCAGCTGTTCCTCGATGTTGACGGCCTTGGGCCGCTCGCGTGGCGTGACCAGGGTGATGGCCAGGCCGTCCTCGCCCGCGCGGCCGGTGCGGCCGATGCGGTGCGTATGCGTATCGGGGTCGTGCGCGATGTCGTAACTGACCACCAGCGGCAAGGCCGCGATGTCGAGCCCGCGCGCCGCCACGTCGGTGGCCACCAGGATGGAACAGCTGCGATTGGCGAACTGCACCAGTACTTCGTCGCGGTCGCGCTGCTCCATGTCGCCATGCAGGGCGAGGGCGGAGAAGCCGCGCCGATCCAGCTCGAGCGCCACTGCGTCCACGTCCTTGCGCATGTTGCAGAACACCAGCGCGTGCTGCGACCTGTCCTGGCCGAGCAGCTGCGCCAGCGCGTCCACCTTCTGCGCCGGATCCACTTCGTGGAAGCGCTGCTCGATGGTGGTCTCGTGGTGCGGTGTTTCCACCGTCACCTCGACCGGGTCGCGCTGCACGCGCTTGCTCACCTGGCGGATTTCCTCCGCATAGGTGGCGGAGAACAGCAGGGTCTGGTGGTGCTTGGCGATGCGTCCGACGATGTCGTCGATGGCTTCGCTGAAACCCATGTCGAGCATGCGGTCGGCTTCGTCCAGCACCAGCACCTTGATGCCGCCACCGTGCAGGCTGCCGCGCTTGAGGTGCTCCTGCACGCGGCCGGGCGTGCCCACCACGATGTGCGGATCATGCGTGAGCGAGGCCAGCTGCGGCCCCAGCGGCATGCCGCCGCACAGCGTCAGCAGCTTCACGTTGGGAATATTGGCGGCCAGCTTGCGGATCGCCTTGCTGACCTGGTCGGCCAGTTCGCGCGTGGGGCACAGCACCAGCGCCTGCAGGCGGATGGTGTCCACATCCAGGCTCTGCAGCACGCTCAGGCCAAACGCCGCGGTCTTGCCGCTGCCGGTGCGGGCCTGCGCGATCACGTCGCGACCCTCCAGCATGGGTGGCAGGCTTTGCGCCTGCACCGGGGTCATCTCGGTAAAGCCGAGGGTCTCCACGCTGGCGAGCAGCGCGGGTTTGAGCGGGAGCGTACGGAAATCGGTCATGCGTCATTGTCGCATGCCGCCTCCGACGGGGCGGGAACGGGCCGCGGGGCACAGCAGCGGGGGCGCCGGAGCCGTTGGCCCTGGCGCCCTCGCGGGCCTCAGCCGTGCATGTCTTCCAGCTCGATGCCCTTGGTTTCGCGCACCGACATCAGCACGAATGCCAGCGACAGCAGCGCAAACAGCGCATACAGGCCGTAGGCGAAGCTCAGGCCGATCTCGGACAGGGCCGGGAAGCTGCTGGTGATGGCGAAATTGGCCAGCCACTGCGCCGAAGCCGCCACCGCCAGCGCAATGGCGCGGATGCGGTTGGGGAACATTTCGCCCAGCAACACCCAGACCATCGGGCCCCAGCTCATGCCGAAGAACACCACGTAGGCGTTGGCGGCAACCAGCGCCACGATGTTCCACGGCGCCGGCAGGCTGAGGCTGGCGCCGCTGCCGGTGGCCTGCGAGAAGCACCAGGCCATCAGGCCCAGCGTGATGGCCATGCCGGCCGAGCCGATCACCAGCAGCGGCTTGCGGCCGATGCGGTCGACCAGCGCAATGGCGATGAGCGTCACCAGCACGTTGACGACCGAGGTGGCCACGGTGATGGAGAACGAATCGGCCTCGCTGAAGCCCACCGAATGCCACAGCGTGGACGAGTAGTAGAAGATGACGTTGATGCCCACGAACTGCTGGAACACCGACAGCAGGATGCCGACCCACACCACCGGCAGCAGGCCGAGGCGCGGACCGCGCAGGTCGCGCAGGCGCGGGCGGAATTCCGAACGCAGGCTCAGCTCGATGTCCTGCAGCTTGGCGTCGAGCGCCTGCTCGTTGCGCAGGTTCAGCACCTGGCGCAGCACGTCGCGTGCTTCGGCCAGGCGTCCCTTTGCCACCAGGTGGCGCGGCGACTCGGGCACGCCCAGTACCAGCGAGCCGTAGACCAGTGCCGGCACGACCGCCACCAGGAACATCCAGCGCCACGCCGCCAGGCCCAGCCACAGGGTCTGCGATGCGCCGCCGGCGGTGCCGGCCAGCCACGCGTCGCTGAGCAGCGCCGCGAAGATGCCCAGCACGATGGCCAGCTGCTGCAGCGAACCCAGTCGGCCGCGCACCTGCGCCGGCGAAACTTCCGCGATGTAGGTGGGTGCGATCACCGAGGCGACGCCCACGCCGATACCGCCGATCACGCGCCAGAAGACCAGGCTGCCTACGCCGGTCACGAGGCCCGCTCCCAGCGCGCTGAGCGCCAGGAACAGCGCCGCCACCTGCATGGTGCGCACGCGTCCGAAGCGATCGGCAAGCGGGCCGGCGTACCAGGCACCGAGGGCCGAACCGAGCAGCGAGCACGATACGGCGAAGCCGATCTGTCCCGCGCCCAGCCCGAAGTTGCCGCGCACCGCGTCGACAGCGCCATTGATCACCGCCGTATCGAAACCGAACAGGAAGCCGCCGAGCGCGGCCGCAGCGGCGATCAGCACGACGCGCGCGGTGGCGCGCTCGCCCAGGTCCCCGATGGCATTGGATGTGCTGCTCATGAACTCTCCCCTTTATGAGTCCGGTGATTCTGCGCTGGCAGGCCCGGGTCGTCGGGTTGAATACGTATGCACCAGAGACGCGGTGATGTCGAGTTTTTGCCGCCACCAACGGAATGATGCAAGTGCGTTGGCCCATGATCCCAACAGGCACTTAGGTTCAATGACCCGTGGAGCACTGAGCGTGCTGCTCCGCAGCACGCGATGGCAAGGCTCATCGAAGGGTCCCTTCTCCCTTTGGGAGAAGGTGCCGGCAGGCGGATGAGGGTTCGGGCGAAGCGCGAGACAGAAAGGCCGCGCAAGCCCCGCACCCTCACCCCAACCCCTCTCTCCCACAGGGACTACCTTCGGGTCGCCGAGGGGAGAGGGGCTAAGTGCGGCGGCGCCACGCATCGCTTTAAGTCCTCAGTACATCGCCGAGTCGCGGAGTAGCCGCAATCCCTGAGGTAGCACGTAACGCCAAGCTCCTTGCTCCAGGCCTCGGCGCTTGTATGCCACGCATCGCTGCCAGCTCTCGAGGCCATTCTCTTTGGGTTACTTTTCCCTGACTCCGGGCATCCTGCCCTCCGCCCTTCGGGCCGGCTTCGCCGTTCGCACGCGCTCCTGCGCGTGCGTGGGCCAGCAAAAGAAAAGTGACTCGAGCGGCGGCAGCCGTTCGAAACGCCCGCCGCGCAGGCGGCAAGCTGGCCGAACCGCTACACCACGAGCCGAAGTCACTGGATGACCAGCCTTCGGCTGTTGAAGGGCGCCTCCTGCTTTCGCAGGGACGACGAGCAGAAAGCATGAGCCCAGGTCAGGCGCGCACTCAGTGCGCTTCTACTCCCCACCGATGAGGGGAGAGAGCGCATTCACCACTGCGTGCGATGGGGCAGCAACCCCTTCAGCTCCGCCTCGGTGAGGTTGCGCCACTGTCCCACCTTCAGGTGACCCAGTTTCACGTTGATGATGCGCACGCGGCGCAGCTGGGTCACGCGGTAACCGAACTCCGCCGCCATCAGGCGGATCTGCCGGTTGAGGCCCTGGGTGAGGATGATCCCGAAGCCGAACTTGGCGATCCTGCGCACCTTGCATGGCTTGGTCATCTGGCCATGGATGCGCACGCCGCGCGCCATGCCCTTGAGGAATTCATCGGTGACCGGCTTGTTCACCGCCACCAGGTATTCCTTCTCGTGGTTGTTTTCGGTGCGCAGGATCTCGTTGACGATGTCGCCGTTGCTGGTCAGCAGGATCAGCCCTTCCGAATCCTTGTCGAGGCGACCGATCGGGAAGATGCGTTCCTTGTGGTCGACGAAATCGACGATGTTGTCCTTCACCGTCTGGTCGGTGGTACAGGTGATGCCCACCGGCTTGTTCAGTGCGATATAGACGCCACGCTTGGCCGCCGCCGACGGCGCCAGGATGCGCGCCCGGACGATCTCGCCGTCCACGCGCACCTCATCGCCTTCCAGCGCCTTGGCGCCGGTGGTGACCACCTCGCCATTGATGGTGACGCGGCCGGCCAGCAGCAGCTCGTCCGCCTCGCGGCGCGAGCAGATGCCGGCCTCGCTGATGTATTTGTTGACGCGCATGGCTGTTACGAACGCAGGCCAACGCCACGCTTGAGCAGCTGCAGTGCCACGATCGACAGGCCGGCCACGAACACCAGCATCACCGCGAAGGCCACGCCGATCTGCACGTCGCTCACGCCGAGCACGCCGAAGCGGAACGCGTTGACCATGTACAGGATCGGGTTGACCATCGAGATGCTGCGCCACGGCTCGCCCAGCAGGTCCACCGAATAGAACACGCCGCCGAGGTAGGTGAGCGGGGTCAGCACGAAGGTCGGCACCAGCGCGATGTCGTCGAACTTCTTGGCGAACACCGCGTTGACGAAGCCGGCCAGCGAGAACACCGTGGCGCCCAGCAGCACCGACAGGAAGGTGATCAGCGGGTGCGCCACGTGCAGGTCGGTGAAGAACAGCGCGATCACCAGCACCAGCCCGCCCACGATCAGGCCGCGCGTCACCGCGCCGGTGACATAGCCCAGCAGGATGACCCAGTTGGGCATCGGCGACACCAGCATCTCTTCCACCGCGCGACTGAACTTGGCGCCGAAGAACGAACTGGAGATGTTGCCGTAGCTGTTGGTGATGATGCTCATCATCACCAGGCCCGGCACGATGTACTGCATGTAGGTGAAGCCGTGCATCTGGCCGATGCGGCTGCCGATCAGCTTGCCGAAGATCACGAAGTACAGCGTCATCGTGATCGCGGGCGGGATCAGCGTCTGCGTCCAGATGCGCATGATGCGCACGAATTCGCGACGGACGATGGTGTTGAGTGCAACGAGGTTGCCGGCGCTGTTCATGCCACCTTCTCCTGGTTTTCCTTGGTGGCCCTGCCGTTCTCGACAAGTCGCACGAACAGTTCTTCCAGGCGGTTGGTCTTGTTGCGCATCGAGGTGACGGTCATGCCACGCTCGGACAGCGCCGCGAACAGCGAGTTGAGGTCGTGCGAGCGGGACATTTCCGCTTCCATGGTGTGCTCGTCGAGGCGCCGCAGCGTGATGCCGGGGATGACCGGCAGGTCGGCGGGCACCTGGTTGACGTCCAGCACGAAGGTTTCCACGTCCAGCGAAGCCAGCAGCCGCTTCATCGAGGTGTTCTCCACGATGGTGCCGTGGTCGATGATCGCGATGTTGCGGCACAGCTGTTCGGCTTCCTCCAGGTAATGCGTGGTGAGGATCACCGTGGTGCCGGCGGCGTTGATGCCGCTGACGAACTGCCACATCGAGCGACGGATCTCGATGTCGACGCCCGCGGTGGGCTCGTCGAGGATCAGCAGCTTGGGCTCGTTCATCATCGCGCGGGCGATCATCAGGCGGCGCTTCATGCCGCCGGAGAGCATGCGCGCCTGGTGCTGCGCCTTGTCCCACAGGCGCAGTTCCTTGAGGTACTTCTCGGCACGTTCGGCGGCGATCCGCCTTGGAATGCCGTAAAACCCCGCCTCGTTCACGCAGATGTCGAACGGCTTCTCGAACTGGTTGAAGTTGATTTCCTGCGGCACCAGGCCGATCAGCTGCATGGCCTTGCCGCGCTGACGGTTGACCGAGACGCCGAATACCTGCGCGTCGCCGCTGCTGGCATTGACCAGCGAGGACAGGATGCCGATCAGGGTGGACTTGCCGGCGCCATTGGGGCCGAGCAGGGCGAAAAAGTCGCCGGGCTGGACGGTGAGACTGATGCCTTTGAGGGCTTCGACGCCATTGCTGTAGGTCTTGCGCAGGTTATCGACAACGAGCGCGGGAACGGATGTGGGGGACATGGGCTGCACCGGAGGGGCTAGCCTTCTATTATACGTGGCTTGCCCCGGCCGTCCGGCACGGCCCGCAGACCCTGTTTTCTCTGGAATTTTTCATGGCAGACCACTTTCAGCTCCGTCTCGTCGACAGCACCATGCTGGCGCCCACCGTGCGCCACATGGCCTTCGAGCGGGCCGACGGCCAGCCGCTGGCCTTCGTGCCGGGCCAGTTCCTGCAGGTCCATTTCCACTACGAGGACGGCACGGCGACCAAGCGCAGTTATTCGGTGGGCACCGTGGGTGACGGTTCGTCGCCGGTGCAGCGCATCGAGATCGCGGTGAGCTACGTCGAGGGCGGTGCCGCCACCAAACTGCTGGGCGAACTGCCGCATGGCGGCGTCATCGATGCCAGTGGCCCCTACGGTCGCTTCTGCCTGCAGGCCGGCGACAGCAACGGCCGCTATCTGTTGCTGGCCACCGGCACCGGCGTGACGCCGTACCGCGCGATGCTGCCGCAGATCGCCGAACTGGTGAAGCAGGGCCGCGAAGTGGTGCTGCTGTATGGCGCCCGCAACGAAGTGGAACTGCTCTACGGCGAGGAATTCGAAGCCTTCGCGCAGGCCCATCCCGGCTTTACCTTCCACGGCTGCCTCAGTCGCCAGCCGCGCGAGGTGCCGCGCCCGAACGATCGCGCGGGTCACGTGCAGACCGTGCTCGCCGAACTGGCGCCGGAGGCCGGCCGTGACATCGCCTATCTCTGCGGCAACCCGAACATGGTCGACGCCGCCTTCACCGCGTTGAAGGAATTCGGCCTGCCGGTGGCGCAGATCCGCCGCGAGAAATACATCTCCTCGCGCTGAGCGGCGCGCCCGCTCAGTAATTGACCGACACCGTGACGACGTCGGTATAGGTGTCGGCGGTGACGTCGGCGCTGAATGTGGCGGCGTACACATTGATGGTCTGCACATTCCCCGTGCCGACGCCGGCCACGCCGTTGCCCGCACTGGTGGAGGTGGCCGTATTGCCCCAGATGGGCCCGGTCGCACTGCCCGAGTGCAACTGGTAGGACACCGTGTCGGTGTTGGTGCCGGTGCCTCTCATCACGCCGGCACCGGTGGTGCTGTTGTTGGACGGGCGCAGGCCAACGTAATACGACGTGTTGGTCGGGCAGGTCACCTGGAGAGTGGTGGTGCCGCTGAGGTTGGTGGCGGTGGCAGGCACGGTGCCGAGGCTGAGCGTGGGGCTGGCGCTGACCACGCAGGCGCTGACCACATTGGCCTGCACCGTCAACGTGAAATCCAGCCCCGAGACAATGCCGTTGTTGGGCACCGCCAGGCAGGTGCCGCCCACGAGTTGCCCCAGCACGGTGTTGAAAAACGAGGCGTTATAGACGCCGGCAGGGGCGCTCTGGTTGCTCGACAGGCTGCCGTACACGGGAATCGTCCCGGATATCGGCGTGCCTATGCCTCCGCCGACAGTAACGGGCGTCGTCAGCGGATTGGCCGTCGTCCATACCTGGGTATTGGACGGATTGGTGTACAGGTTGAAGGCGAGCGTGGCGCCGTTGCCCTGCATGAGGGGCTGGGCCGGCGTGCCCGGATAACTGGGTGTGCCGATGCCCGCGCACAGCGTGAACGAGACCGGGCTGGTCGTGTAATTGGTGCAGATGTATCCGATCGAGCCCTGCGCCGTGCTCGAAGAGCCGAAGTTGACCGTCGGCGTGCCGTTCGTGCTGCAGACAACGTTGGCTGCGTGCGCCGTGCCCGGACCGAGCATGCCGGCGGCAAACAGCAGCAACAGCAGCAGACAAAGGCGCGGAATGGTCGTTGCC
This sequence comes from Dyella soli, assembly GCF_054482295.1. NCBI lineage: Bacteria > Pseudomonadati > Pseudomonadota > Gammaproteobacteria > Lysobacterales > Rhodanobacteraceae > Dyella > Dyella soli. The sequence goes on along the minus strand of NZ_JBTFFU010000004.1, from coordinate 150,528 downwards.
ACGGGGCATGCTCCCTCGTTCCATGGCGACGAGCGTGAACTGCCCCGCGTATGCCCGGAGTCAACAGGCAGCGATGGCGATGGCGGCCGTGGGCCGGCGTGGCATGGCCCACCGGGCAGGGGTGGCACCGACCGATCGAAGCCGGCGGGCGACCGCCCGGCCTGCCGGTCCCGCCAGGCGCATCCCGCTCAATAGTTGACGTTGACCGTCACGACGTCGGTATAGGTATCGGGCGTGACGTCGGTGGACGTCGTCCTGGCGTACACCGTCAGGGTCTGCGACAGGCCATTGCCCGAACCGGCAACGCCGTTGCCGACCGTGGTCGAGGTGGCCGTGTTGCCCCACACCGTGGTCAGGCCGGAGTTCGAGTAGAGCGTGTAGGGTACCGAATCCGTATTGCCGGTCGCCGTGGCCTTCATGACGCCCTGTCCGCCGGTGTTGTTGTTCGATGGTTTGAGGCCGACGAAGAACGGCGTGGAGTTGGAGCAGCTCACGCTGAGCGTGTTGCTGCCCGATGTCGAGGCCGCGCCGGCCGCGACCGTGCCCAGGTCGAGCACGGGGTTCGCGGTGACGGTGCAGGTCTTGGAAACCGTGGCGGTCACGTTGAACGGGAAGAAGTTGGTGTTGTCCTGGCTGCCGCAGGCGCCGGGTGCGGTGCTTCCCGCGACGCTGTTGACGCTCACCGCCGTGTCGGCGTTGAGATAGTTGTCCGCGTAGCTGCCGGGCACGGCGCCGGTCTGTCCATCGAGGACCTGGCCGTACAGCGTCACCTTGACCGCGCCCGTGGTGGCGCGATTGCCCAGGGTCAGGTTCACCTTCAGCGGCGTCGGACTGCCGAAGAACTGGCTGCCCCAGACGATGGTGTGCGCCGGATCCTGCCACAGCTGGAACTGCAGCTTGTTGGTGCCGCTGCTCATCAGTCGCGGATTGGTCTGCGCACCGCCGGGCTCGCCGATGCTGAAGCACACCGTGGCCGACTGCGTGCTGTTGCTGGAGTTGGTGCACGTGTAGGTCAGCGTCGACGTGGCCACGGTCGCGCTTGCAAGCGGGTTCACCGTGCCAAAGCTGAGGGGCGTCATCGACGTTGCGCTGCAGGTGATCGCCGCGCGCGCGGGCGTCGCATGGAAAACACCGCATCCAAGCAGCAACAGAACCAGGACGTAACGCATCAGGCCAGTGCTCATGGCGATACCTCGGGGCAGGTCAACGGTCCGATCTGCGGAATGCTGCCGTTGTCGGTCTGGGGATAATCGAAGCTGGCGTGGCAGGTGGCGCCCGAGGGCGTGGTCACGTCAAGCGCGTTGTGGATGTCCAGCGTGTCGAGGTAGACGCTGCCGTCGAAGCCGACCATGGCCGGCTCGCCGCCGTGACCATGCACCTGTGCCTGGGCGCCCACCGGCAAGGGCTTGCCGCCGGCGTCGACCAGGGTGATCACGGCCGCGCGGATGGGCGTGATGCCGAAGCGCACCAGCGTGCCCGCGCGATCGGTCGGCGTGGCCGCCGCCGTGACGCTGCCGACGCGCATGTTGGCCGGCAGGTTCATCGGATCGATGCTGACCTTGTTGGCCTGGTAGGCGTTGAGCGGCGTCACCAGCAGCACGCCGTGGCTGTCGGTGACGCCGATGGGGTTGTTCTGCAGGTTGACCGGCACGCCGGGGACGCCATCGGTCGAGACGACGGCGAAGCCATCGGTGATCTGGCGCGCGGCAAACAGGTTGCCGCCCATCAGCACCACCGATCCGGTGTCGCCCGCGTAGGCATAGCGCGTGCCGCCGACGTCATACACGCCGGCCTGCAGCTGGCCATAGCGACCCAGGTAATCCAGCTCGCCCTGGCCGCCGTTCTGGTTGTTGCCCTGGCTCAGCGCGGCGCGCCAGCCCAGGCCGCCTTCGCTCGGCAGCGACTGCATGGCGTTCACGCCAAAGCCCGTGTGGCCGCCGTTGCGCTGGATGTCTGCGCCGAGCGTGATGTTGCGATCCAGCGACCAGGTGGCGGTGAAGAAGAACACGCGGTCGCGGCTGTTGTTCAGGTCCTGGTTGTAGCTGAGGTTGAACGACAGCGCGCGTCCGACCGACTTGAACCACGAGGCCGTGGCAAAGCGCGTCGATGGCTGTTGCGGATAACGAAGTTGCAGGTAGCTGGTGGTGATGCTGCCCAAACGGTCGAAGTTGTAGCTGATGAAGGCCTGCGCGGTGATGCTCGGCGCCGGCGAGCCGTAGAGCGTCGCCACATCGCGGTACGTGCCCACCGTGTGCGTGCCGTTGACGCCCAGGTTGAGGTGATTGCTGTTCCAGCTGTAGCCCAGGCCATATTGTTCGCCGCTCTGGCCCGAGTTCTGGCTATGGGCGGCGGAGCCCGAAATGACGCCGCCGGCGGTGCCCAGCAACCAGTTGCCGCCGACGCCTGCATTGGTCAGCCCGCGGGTGATCTCGGCGTGCGCTTCGGCGGTGAAACCGTTGGTGATGCCGTAGCGCCAGGTGCCGGTGCCCACCGCGTCATGACCGTAGTCGAACGAGGTCAGGCCGTAGTTCTCGCGCACGAAGCCGATTTCGCCGGACCATTCGGACAGGCCTTGCTGCAGCAGCTGGTGCTCGGCATACAGCGAGAAGTTCAGCGTCGTCGTCTGGCCCAGCGCATTGGTCAGCACGACCTGCGCGTTGCCGGCGCCGCTGATGTTGGGCAGCGTATTGAGCTGGAACGGGCCCGCGGGAACCTGGCCGCTGTACTGGCGCAGGCCATTCACGTAAAGCTGGATGTCCGAAGGCAGCGTGGCCGAGCCGATGAAAGACGGCAGCGGTGCCGTCACCAGGTAAGGCTGCAGCGCGAAGTTGGTGCCGAACTGGATGCCGCCGATGCGGGTCGAACGCGACCACGACAAGGCGTCGGTCAGCGTGTCGCCGATGCGCAGGGTCAGCAGGCTGTCGGGAAACGAGGTGCTCCAGCTGGTATCCAGCCGGACGGACTGGTTGCGCCGCTGGTTTTCCTGGTCCTCGGTGCTCTGCATCAGCTGCGTCGAGCTGAACACGCCCCACGAATTGAAGGCGCGCAGCTCGGTGAACGCGCTGAGGCTGTTGCTGCCGTGCTCGCCGTAAGTGCCGTAGAGGTTGTAGTTGAGCAACAGGCCCGGCGACACCGTCGCCGCGGGTCGCGTATTGCTCGCCGTGCTCAGCACGGTGGTGTTGAGCTTGAGCAGGCTGAGCGGCGCGACCATGGTCACGGTCTGGTGCCCCGCGTCGTACTCGGCCTGCAGCCCGGGCAGGCCCTGCAGGCGCACCGGGTCGGGCGTGTTGTCCGGAAGATTGAAACCGAGCTGCCGCAGGCTGGCCAGGCTCGCCCACAGCTGCCCGTCGCGGAAGCCGAAATGGGCCAGGCCAAGGTGCTGGCCGTTGAGCATCACATCGAGATAGAGATCGGTACCGCCGAGGTTGCCTGCCTGGTCGGCAGCGTCGGCAAGAAGGGCAGGGTTGGCGAGGGCCTCGTCCGCTCCTGCCTTGGCGCCCGTGGCGTGAAGTGCCTGGATCAGTGCGGCCTGCAGCAGTACGGCATTAAGGAGAGTGGCCGGCCAGCGACAGATTTTCCGTTGTCTTCTGACCATTGACCATGACCTCTAGGGTGCCGCCCTTCGCAAAAACGTTGGCAGGTGGTTTCAGTGCCCAGTGCATGGTCGAACCGGGCAGGACATAGCCCAGCAAGCCCGGAACCAGTTCCGTCCGTTGACCGGCGGCATCGACAAAGCTCAGGGCGGCCAGTTGCCCGTGGCCATTGCCCTTGTTGGTGACTTTCAATGAAACCAGCTGCCCTGATTGCTCCAGCTCGTACTTCAGCTGGGGCGAGGTATCGGCGGCGCCGGCAGGCTCGATGAAGATCGGCAACGAGTAGTGCACGACGAAGCGGAGTCCGGCCCCGCTCTTGGCATCGACGGGAAGTTCGTCGATGGCAAGGCGATAAGCGTCTTCCACGGCGCCTGGTCCGTTCGGCGGAGCGCCGGTCCGGATGACCCGGATCAGCTGTTCTCCGCCAGCGGGGATCTGCACCATCGGAGGGCTGATAACCAGCCCCGGGGACGGGGTCAGTTGATCACCGGACCCGTCCTGTCTCCAGTGATACACGCGAACCTGCGCATGTATCACGTCGTCGCCCGTGTTGCTAAGGGTCAGGCCATCAGCGTTTTGCGAAGCCCGCAGGCTCAAGGTAGTCGGTGCTACCTGCAAGCCGGTGGCGTTGGCCCATCCGCAGACTGCTGCCAGACAGGCAAACAGGGTAGAGCGCCAACCGCCTCGCATTGCCATGGCCATCAACCATTAGAAGTTCACGTTGATGGTAACGGTATCCTTATAGGTATCCGGCTGCACGTCCGTGCTGCCCGTGGCCTTCGCGTAGACCGTCTGCGTGATCGCGTTGCCCGCGCTCATGCCCTTGCCCGTGCCGCTCACGCCGTTACCGGCGGTGGTGGAGGTGGCCGTGTTGCCCCAGGCATTGGTGAAAGCCGCATCCTGGTACAGGCCGTAAGCGATGGTCTGGGCATTGCCGGAGGTCTGGCCTGCCAGGGCGCCCAGACCGGTGGTGGCGCCATTGCTCGGTGCCAGGCCGATGAAGAACGGGGTCTTGTTGGAGCAGTTCACGCTGAACGTGCCGCTCGAGCCGGTCGACGTGCCGGAGGCATCCGTCGCACCGAGCGTGATGTTGGACGCACCGGAGGTGGCAACCGTGCAGGTCTTGTTGACGACCAGCTGGACAGTGAACTGTGCCGTAGCGGGGCTCGTGGCGGCCGCGGCGGTGGTGGCGATACCAGCGAAAGCAGCCAGGGCGGCAGCGGCAATCAGGGTCTTCTTGGCAAACATGGTGAGTCTCCGGGGTAAGTGAAATTTCGTTTTCGAATGTGTCTAAGCAACTGGCGTGCCAGCCCCCTGCGCGGCCCTCAAAAAGGGTCACGTCGGGATGCAAATCAGGGGGTGTTACGGCACCGAAAGACTTGCGAAAGCCCCAACAGGTCACTTCTGACCCGCCCCTGGAGGGCTCAATGTGCAAATTCTGTCACATTTTTGGAGAATTCCTATTGCATGCGACCTTAAGTTCCATGTCAGGAAGCCGATAATCATTCGCGGTGTAAAGTGTGCTTGACACGGAATGAGGATGTGCCTAACTTGGTGTCAAGTGTGCTTGACACGAGGCTGGAGGTAGTCCGTGGCACGTCTTTCTTACAGGCAGTACCAGCAGCGCACCCTGGTCGCGATGGCGGCCTATACCGCCTTCATGCTGCTGGTGTGGCCGGCCGTTCGTTCCGCGCCCAGCCTGCCGCTGAAAGTGCTGCTCGCCCTCGCCCCGCTGGTTCCCATGTTCTATGTGCTGGCGCTGCTGGCGCGGCGCATCCGCGACAGTGACGAGCTGGAACAGCGCACCCACCTGATCGCCCTCAGCGTGGCCACCGGGATCACCGCCGCGTTGAGCCTGCTGGGCGGCTTCCTGTGTATCGCGGGCGTGGTGCCGATCGATGGTTCGGTGCTGATCTGGGTGTTCCCGTTGATGATGTTCAGCTATGGCGGCACCCGCTGGTATGTGTCGCGCGCTTACGGTGGCGACGCCGGTTGCGCGGACGAAGGCGGCATGACCCGCGCGGCCCGCGCTCTCTGGCTGGGCCTGATCACCGCGGTGGCGGCGCTGTATGGCTGGCGGCAGGGCTGGGACAGCTTTCGCGTGGGGCTGCTGGCGGGCATGGCGGCCGCGTTCCTGCTGGGCGGCGTGCTCGCGGCAGTCGTGCGTTGGCGGACGCGTGCCCGGGTCCATGGATAAGCTCGTGCAGGACACGCAGGTGCTGGCGCCATGAACAACCGCATCCGCGAACTTCGCAGCGACCACGGCTGGTCGCAGGCCGACCTCGCCGAACGACTGGACGTGTCGCGCCAGACCGTCAACGCCATCGAGACGGGCAAGTACGATCCCAGCCTGCCGCTGGCCTTCCGCATCGCGCGGCTGTTCAGGCTTTCCATCGAGTCGATCTTTGAACCGGAGCCGTAGCGCATCGCGGCCACGGACGAGTACAACCCAGACGGAGTGAGGGCAAGTCAGACATGGCAATCAACGGACGCACGGTCCTGCGCATCGGCGTCGTGGCCATCGGCCTCGCCGCGCTGGGCTGGAACCACTTTCACCAGCGCGCGACGCCGCCGCGCGATGCCGCTCCCGCCGCGAGCGCCGGGTCGGTCACGCCAGCCAGACCGCCGACCTGGCGGCTGGGCTCGCTCACCCTGACGCCCTGCCAGCTGGGTCAGCCCAATAGCGGGCTTTCCACCTCCGCCTGGTGCGCGCCGTTCGAGGTGCCGGAGAATCGCGCCGACCCGCGCAGCCGCAAGATCGGCCTCAAGCTGGCGGTGATCCGCAGCAGCGCCCAGGTCGCCAGCAAGGACATGCTGGTGTTGCTGGCGGGCGGCCCGGGGCAGGCGGCCACCGAGTCGTGGCCCGGCGTGTCGGGCGCGCTGCAGCCGCTGACCGCGCATCGTCACGTGTTGCTGCTCGACCAGCGCGGCACCGGCGGCTCCAACCCGCTCACCTGCAAGGGCGCGGGCGACGCTGGCGGCGAGACTGCCGGCGATGCCGACGCCAGTCCGCAGAAGCAGCGTGAGGAAATCGCGCAATGCCTCGGGCAGATCGCCGACAAGGCCGATCCGCGCTACTACACCACGACCATCGCCGTGCAGGACCTGGAAGACGTGCGCCATGCGCTGGGCGCGCCGTCCTTGGACCTGGTGGGCGTCTCCTACGGCACGCGCATGGCGCAGCAGTACGCCATGCGTCACCCCGACGCCGTGCGCAGCCTGGTGCTGGACGGCGTAGTGCCGAACACGCTGGTGCTGGGCGAGGACTTCGCACGCAACCTCGACGATGCGCTCAAGGCGCAGTTCGCCCGCTGCACGGCGGACGAGGCCTGCCGCAAGCGTTTCAATGATCCCTACCAGACGCTCTATCAGTTGCGCGACGCGTTGCGGGCCAATCCGCACACCGTGAGCTTCCGCGACCCGCAAACCTACCAGAGCGTGAAGCGCGTGCTGAGCGAATACTCGCTGGCCAGCGTGGTGCGCATGTTCGCCTATTCCCCGCTCACCGCGGCCTTGCTGCCGGTATCGATCGACGCGGCGGCCCATGGCGACGTCGGCCCGCTGCTGGGGCAGGCCAAGCTGCTGTCGGGCGACCTCTCGGACACCATGAACGGCGGCATGCAGATGTCGGTGATCTGCAGCGAGGATGCCGACCTGCTTTCCGCGCGTCCGCAGGATGCGCACACCATGCTCGGCACGCGCATGATCGATTCCCTGCAGACCGTGTGCTCGGTGTGGCCCCGGGGCACGCGCCCGGACGATTTCCACCAGCCGTTGCGCACGGACAAGCCAGCCCTGCTGCTTTCCGGCGAATACGACCCGGTGACGCCGCCGCGCTACGGCGACGAAGTGGCCCGGTGGCTGGCGCAGTCGCGACACCTGGTGTTGCGCGGCCAGGGCCACAACGTGATCAACGCCGGTTGCGCGCCGCGGGTGGTCAAGCACTTCATCGAGGACCTGGATCCGAAGGCGCTGGAGGTGAAGTGCCTCGATCGCCTGCAGCCGACGCCGATGTTCATCGACTTCAACGGAGCCACGCCATGATCGAAGTAAAGGACCTGCACAAGGCGTTCGGCACGGTGAAGGCCGTGGATGGGGTCAGCTTCGTTGCGCGCGACGGCCAGATCACCGGCCTGCTCGGACCCAACGGCGCGGGCAAGACCACCACGCTGCGCATGCTCTACACCCTGATGAAGCCGGACCACGGCCAGGTGCTGGTGGACGGCATCGACGCCGCGCAGGACGCGCTGGCCGTACGGCGCCAGCTCGGCGTGCTGCCCGACGCGCGCGGCCTGTACAAGCGCCTCACCGCGCGGGAGAACATCGAGTACTTCGCACGCCTGCACGGACTCCCCGACGACGTCATCGCCAGCCGGCGCGAGGCCCTGATCGGCGCACTCGACATGGAAGACATCGCCGACCGGCGCACCGAGGGCTTCTCGCAGGGGCAGCGCGTGAAGACGGCGATCGCCCGCGCGCTGATCCACGACCCGCGCAACGTGATCCTCGACGAGCCGGCCAACGGGCTGGACGTGATGGCCACGCGCGCCTTGCGCCAGTTCATGCAGCGGCTCAAGGCGGAGGGGCGTTGCGTGCTGTTTTCCAGCCACATCATGCAGGAGGTCGCGGCGCTGTGTGACCGCATCGTGGTGATCGCGCACGGTCGCGTGGTGGCCGACGAATCGCCGCAGACGCTGCGCGCGCTGACCGGCGAGGCCAACCTGGAGGATGCGTTCGTCAAGATCATCGGCAGCGACGAGGGCCTCGCGGCATGAACATGAATACCGTGACCTCCGCGATGGGCCGCAGCCGCACCTTCCTCACCGTTTTCCTCAAGGAGGTGAAGGAGAACCTGCGCGATCGCCGCACGCTGACCAGCGCGTTCCTTACCGGCCCGCTGCTGGGCCCGATCATGCTGGTGATGTTGCTCAACATCACGCTCAACCGCGAGTTCGAGAAGGCGGAGAAGCCGCTGCCGGTGCCGGTCATCGGCGCGCAGTACGCGCCCAACCTGATCAATGCGCTGAAGGCCAACGGCATCGTGCCCACCGGCGCGGTCGCCAACCCGGAGTCGGTCGTACGCAAGCAGGACGCCGACGTGGTGCTGCGCATCGCGCCCGATTACGCCACGGCCTGGCGCAAGGGCGAACCGGTACAGGTGGAGTTGATCTACGACTCCTCGCAGCGCGACGCGAACTCGGCGGTGGAACGGGTCTCCCAGCTGGTGGAGAACTACGCGCGCCAGCAGGGCGCGATGCGGCTGGTGGCGCGCGGGCTTTCGCCCGGCACGGCGTGGCCGGTGATGGCCGCCCGGCGCGACCAGGCCACGGCGCAGGCGCGCGGCGCGCTGATGTTCTCCATCCTGCCGTACTTCTTCGTGCTCACCATCTTCATGGGCGGCATGTACCTGGCCATCGACCTGACCGCCGGCGAGCGCGAGCGTCAGTCGCTGGAGCCGCTGTTCGCCAACCCGGTGGCGCGCTGGAAGATCCTCGCCGGCAAGCTCGCGGCGATCTGCGCGTTCTCGGCGGCCAGCCTGCTGATCAGCCTGGTCGCCTTCGGCGTGGTGGGGCGCTTCATTCCTACCGAGAAGCTGGGCATGGAGCTGGACCTGGGCCTGCGTTTCAGCGGCCAGGTGCTCGTGCTGATGGCGCCGCTGATCGTGCTGCTGGCGGCGCTGCAGTCGATGGTGGCGGCCTTCGCCAAGAGTTACCGCGAGGCGCAGACCTACCTGTCGCTGCTGATGTTCGTGCCGATCATCCCAAGCATCCTGCTCTCGACGATGCCGATCAAATCGCAGGGCTGGATGTATGCCGTGCCCTTGCTCGGCCAACACCTGGGCATCATGCAGTTGCTGCGCGGCGACGGCGTCAGTACGCAGCAACTGGGGCTGTGCCTCGCCGGCAGCCTGCTGGCAGCGGCACTGGGCGTGCTGGCGACGGCGCACCTGTACCAGTCCGAGCGGCTGGCCATTTCCAGCTGAGCCGGCGCCTCCTTGCCCTCCGGGGCGAGGAGGCCAGGCGGTCGCGCTACGATGTCGCCGTCCCTTCACCGAGAACGCCCATGCGCCGTCATCTGCCCGCCCTGAGCCTGGTCGCTGCCCTGGCCGCCTGCAGTTCCCACCACGATGCGGGCACGCCGTCGGTGCCAGCCCCGGTGGCCGCGTCCACCGCGCCCGCGACGCCGGCGCCGGCGTCCACCGACGCCGAGAACGCGCAGCAACGCCTGGCCAATTACGCCCCGGTGAAACTGACCGCCGACCTGTCGGGTTTCGACGATCGGCAGAAGAAGATGATCGCGCTGCTGATCGAAGCGGCGGATGTCACCAACGACATCTACTGGCAACAGTCGTGGGGCGACAAGGCCGCGCTGATGGCCCGCATTCCGGACGAGGTCACCCGCCGCTTCGCCGAGATCAACTACGGCCCGTGGGATCGCCTCGACAACGACCGGCCGTTCATCGCCGGCGTCGGTCCGCGTCCGCCCGGCGCGCAGTTCTACCCGGCCGACATGAGCAAGGACGAATTCGAACAGGCGGCCCTCACCGACAAGGCCGGCCTCTACACGCTGCTGCGCCGCGATGCGCAGGGCAAGCTGGCCGTGGTGCCTTATCGCGATGCCTACAAGGCGGACCTCACCCGCGCGGCGGGGTTGCTGCGCCAGGCGGCCGAACTGTCGGCCGACAAGGAGTTTGCCGGCTATCTGCGCCAGCGCGCCGATGCGCTGCTCAGCGACGACTATCGTCCCAGCGATTTCGCCTGGATGTCGATGAAGAACAACCCGGTCGATATCTTGATCGGCCCGATCGAGACCTACGAGGACCAGCTGTTCGGCTACAAGGCCAGCTATGAAAGCTATGTGCTGGTGAAGGACCAGGCGTGGAGCGCCCGGCTCGCGCGCTTCGCCAAATACTTGCCTGAGCTGCAGCGCGAGCTGCCGGTGGATGCGAAGTACAAGGCCGAACAGCCCGGCTCCGATGCCGACCTCAACGCCTATTTCGCCGTGTACTACGCCGGTGATGCGAATGTCGGCGCCAAGACCATCGCCATCAACCTGCCCAACGACGAGGAAGTGCAGCTGAAGAAGGGCACGCGCCGCCTGCAGCTGGAAAACGTGATGCAGGCGAAGTTCGACAAGATCATGCTGCCCATCGCCAGGGAGCTGGTCGCCGCCGACCAGCAGTCGCACCTGACCTTCGATGCGTTCTTCGAGAACACCATGTTCCACGAAGTGGCGCATGGCCTCGGCATCAAGAACACCATCAACAACAAGGGCCTCGTGCGCTCCGCGCTGAAAGACCAGGCCTCCAGCTTCGAGGAAGGCAAGGCGGACATCCTCGGCCTGTACATGGTCACCAAGCTGGCCGACCGGGGCGAGCTGGACAAGAGCAAGCTGATGGACAACTACGTCACCTTCCTTGCCGGCATCCTGCGCTCGGTGCGCTTCGGCGCCAGCGATGCGCACGCCAAGGCGAACATGGTGCGCTTCAACTTCTTCCAGCAGCAGGGCGCCTTCACCCGCGACGCCGCCAGCGGCCGCTACCGGGTCGACTTCGACAAGATGACCGCGGCGATGAACGCGCTGTCGGCCAGGCTGCTGACCATCCAGGGCGACGGCGACTACGCCGCCGCCCGGCAACTCACCGACAGCATGGGCCAGGTGGACGCCAGGCTCGCCGGTGACCTCAAGCGGCTGGACCAGGCGAAGATCCCGGTGGACGTCAGCTTCGAACAGGGCCTGGACGTGCTCGGCCTCGCCAAGCCCTGAGCCGGCTGCAGGGTCCGTCAGTCAGTCGGCTTTTCCAGATGGCTGGCGGCCCATGCCGCGACTGCGTCGGGATGTTCCAGCTGCAGGTGGTGACCGCCGTCCATGTGGCTCACCTCGATGTCGTCCACGCAGTCGGCGCGTGCCTGCATCCTCGCGGCGGGCAGGTAGGGCGCTTCCGGTTGCGCCAGCAACAGCGCCGTGGGCGATTCGATGCCGCGCAGCAGCGCGTGCACCTGCTGCTCGGCCACGCGCAGGGGTGACAGCTGGTTGAGGCGCTGGTCGCTGCGCCAATGCCAGCCGTCACCGGCCTGGCGCAATCCACGTTCCACGATCGGCCGCGCCTGTTCGGGCGGCAGGCCGCTGGCCAGGGTCCGCGCGCTGACGGCGAGTTCGATCGAGGGAAACACGCGCAACGGCCGTGCGGACGACGCCGATCCCTCCAGCGCCTCGCGAAAGCGGTGCAGCGTTTGCCGGCCGTCGTCGCCGATCGGCCCGAGGCCTTCGATCAGCAGCAGGTGGTCGATGCGATCGGGCGTGGCCGCGGCGACCAGCGCCGCGATGCCGGCGCCCAGCGAATGGCCGAGCAGCTGGTAGCGCTGCAGGCCCAGCACGTCGGCGGCGGCGAGCACGCAGCGCACGTATTCGATGAACTGGTAGTGCACGCCAGGCGGGAGATGGTCCGAATGGCCATGGCCGGGCAGGTCGAGCGCGATCACCTGCCAGCGGTCGGCCAGCCGTGGCGCCAGGTAGGCGAAGCTGCCGGCGTTGTCGAGCCAGCCGTGCAAGGCGAGCAGCGGCGGCTTGTCGGCCGTGCCCCAGACCTTGGCGCGCAGGCGCAGGTGCAGTTGCGGAAGGGTGATGTCGCGTTCGACGGCCATGTCGGGGACCTTCATCGCAAGGGTTCCTAGGGTTGGCCAGGCGCACTGCCGGCGTCGAACTCCGCCCAGCCGCCGCCGTGGCGCAGCACCAGCCTGGCCAGGCTGTCGACCTGTGCGGGCGTGTCGTTGAGGGCGGGGATGTAGCGCAGCGCATCGCCGCCGGCCTCGCGGAAGAAGTCGTGGTTCTGCATCGCGATCTCCTCCAGCGTTTCCAGGCAGTCCACTGAAAAGCCGGGGCAGGCGACGTCGAGCCTCTTCACGCCGCTGGCGGCCAGCGCGCGCACGGTGGTGTCGGTGTACGGCTGCAACCAGCGCTCGCGACCCACGCGGGACTGGAAGCTCACCAGCAGACTGGACTCATCCAGCTGCAGGCGTTCGCGCAAGGCGCGGGCGGTGGCGTGGCACTGGTCTGCGTAGGGGTCGCCGGCCGCCGCATAGCGTTCGGGAATGCCGTGGAACGACAGCAGCAAGCGCTCGCCGCGTCCGTGCGTGGCCCACCAGCGCTCGATGCTGGCAGCCAGCGCTTCGATGTGGGCGGCATCGGCGTGATAGTCGTTGACGATGCGCAGCTCGGGCGGCCAGCGCAGCGATTTCATGGCGTCGGCTACCGCGTCGATCACCGAGCCGGTGGAGGTGGCCGAATACTGCGGATACAGCGGCAGCACGAGCAGGCGACGGATGCCCTCGCGCTGCAGGCGCTCGATCTGCTGCGGCACCGACGGCTGGCCATAGCGCATGGCCAGCGCGACGCGCACCGGCCGGGGACACCGCCGCGACAGCTCTTCCTGCAGGCGTCCGGCCAGTGCCTCGCTGCCCACCCGCAACGGCGAACCTTGCGCGGTCCAGATGCGCTGATAGGCATGCGCCGAGCGGGCGGGTCGTACGCGCAGGATCACCCCATGCAGGACCAGCCACCACAGCCAGCGCGGATAGTCGATGACCCGTGCGTCGCCAAGGAATTCGGCGAGGTACGGGCGCACCGCCTGCGCCGTGGGCGCGTCCGGTGTGCCGAGGTTCACCAATAGCACCGCAGCCTGAACAGGCGGGTCATCGGAATCGCCGGCAGGGCCGGTATAGTCGTGGCTGCGTGGCATCTTGGCGCTGACGGTGAAATCGCCGCAGAGTCTGCCACAAGCCGATCCAGGCGCCGCGTGCATGCTTGCCGCAGGTCGCCTGACCCTACCAAGCCCGGGAGTTGTCCATGTCCAAAGCACCGCTGCACCGCCTGTTGCTCGCCCTGATGGTCCTGCTGCTGCCGGCGGTGGCCGCGCATGCCGAGGACCCGCCGCTGGTGCGCGCCCAGAATTCCGTGCGGGTGCTGAAGGAAATCATGGAGGCGCCCGACAAGTCGATTCCCACCGACCTGCTCAAGGAAGCCAAGGCCATCGCGGTGATTCCCGACCTGCTGAAGGTGGGCTTCGTGTTCGGCGGCCGTCGTGGCGAGGGCCTGATCTCGGTGAAGAGCCCGGACGGCACCTGGTCCAACCCCAGCTTCATCACCATGACCGGTGGCAGCATCGGCTTCCAGGCCGGCGCCTCGTCGACCGACGTGATCCTGGTGTTCCGTACCCAGCGTGGCGTGGACAGCATCGTCAATGGCAAATTCACCCTCGGTGCCGATGCGGCCGCGGCGGCCGGCCCGGTCGGCCGCACCGCCACGGCGTCGACCGACAGCCAGTTCAAGGCGGAGATCTATTCCTACTCGCGCTCCCGCGGCCTGTTCGCCGGCGTGGCCCTGGACGGCTCGGCCCTGCGCATCGACTACGACGCCAACGAGGCCATTTATGGCGGCGGCATCACCCCGCGGCGCATCTTCGAGGGCGGCGTCGCCAACGTGCCGGGGCCGGTCGTCGACTTCAGGGACCGCCTGGAGGAGTACACTCAGCGTTGATGTGGAGCGGCGGCGCGGCAGCGTGACAGCTGGTTCCGCCGCTTTTACGTCCTTGAGGCCTGATTCATGAGCATCACCCATCTCATCATTCTTCTCGTCGTGGTCGTGCTGATCTTCGGCACCAAGAAGCTGCGCAATATTGGCGCCGATCTTGGCGGCGCCGTGCGCGACTTCAAGAAGGGCCTGGACGGCAACGATGCCAAGCCGGAAGAGCCGTCGCCGGACGAGCGCCTGCGGGCCGATCCGCCGCCGGCCGGAACTCCGAACCCGAGCCAGCGCGACACCACCGAGCCGAAGTAACCCAGGTTAGCGGCTTATGATCGAGATCAGCTTCGGCAAGCTGGTATTGCTCGCGCTTGTCGCGCTGATCGTGCTCGGCCCCGAAAAACTGCCTCACGCCGCCCGCACGGCCGGCGCCCTGCTGCGGCGCGTGCGCACCGGCTGGGACAGCGTGCGGGCCGAGGTCGAGCGCGAGCTGCAGGTGGAGGAAATCCGTCGCCAGGCCCGCGAGACGGCGGCACGTGCCGAGGCGGCGCAGGCCGAGCTCGATGCGACGCTGCGACAGATGCAGCCGAGCGGCGGCGCAGCCGTGACGCCGGCACCCGCCGCCGAACCTGCGGTTCCCGCCACCGGCGACACGCCATCCAAGGAAGCTCCGCATGGCGGCGCCTGAACATCCGATACCGGAAGAAGCCGACGAGCTGGAGCAGGGCCTGTTCTCGCACCTGATCGAACTGCGTTCGCGCCTGCTGCGCGCCGTGGTGGCCCTGCTGGTGGTGCTGGCGGCGCTCGTTCCGTTCGCCAACCGGCTGTACACCGAACTGGCCGCGCCGCTGGTGGCGCGCCTGCCGCAGGGCGCGCACCTGATCGCCACCGAAGTGGCCAGCCCGTTCGTGACGCCGCTGAAGCTGGCGTTCTACGCCGCGCTGTTCATCAGCATGCCGGTGATCGTCTACCAGCTGTGGGCCTTCGTCAGCCCCGGCCTGTACCGCAACGAGAAGCGGCTGGCCCGGCCGCTGCTGGTGGCGGCGCTGTTCCTGTTCTACCTGGGCTGCGCCTTTGCCTATTTCCTGGTGCTGCCCGCGGCATTCCGTTTCCTGACGGCGGTGACGCCGCAGGGCGTGGAAATGATGACGGACATTACGCATTACCTCGATTTCGTGATGCTGATGTTTTTCGCCTTCGGGCTGTGCTTCGAGGTGCCGGTGGCAGTGGTGATCCTGGCGGCGATCGGCGTGGTCAGCCTGGACCAGCTGCGCAACGGGCGCCGCTATGCCATCGTGGGCGCCTTCACCATCGCCGCCTTCATCACGCCTCCGGACATCACCTCGATGATCATGCTGGCCATCCCGATGTGCCTGCTCTATGAACTGGGCATGCTGGCGGTGCGCTGGCTGCTGAAGCCGGGCCGCGCGGAGGCCGCATGAGCGACGCCGACACCCGCATCGACGAACTGAGGGAAGCGCTGCAGCTGCAGCCGCACGTGGAAGGCGGCCACTACCGCCGCATTTATCCGCCCAAGGGCAGCGGCGCTGGCGCAAGACATGCGCTGAGCGCCATCCAGTACCTGCTGAGGGCCGGCGAGTTCAGCAACTGGCATCGCGTGGATGCGGAGGAAGCCTGGCACTTCGTCGAGGGCGAGCCGCTGGAACTGCTGATCTACGACTCGGCGCGCAACAGCCTGGAACGCTGCTGCCTGGGCCCGCTGGCCTCCGGCGGCAAGGCGATGGCGGTGGTGCCGGCGCGGGCATGGCAGGCGGCGCGTCCGCTGGGCCGCTATGCGCTGGTCACCTGCCTGGTGGCGCCGGCCTTCGAGTACGACGGCTTCGAGATGCTCGCCGAGGATGATCCGCTGGCCGGCCACCTGGCCGGACTGGCGCCGGAAATCGGCTTCTGAAGTCTGCGCCCTCGCCCGGTCGGGCGAGGGCGCACAAGCTCAGTGCTTGCTGGCGCTGGCGGGCACCGCCGGTGTGGCGCGGTTGAGCGCCAGGCCCTTCAACACGTTCAGTGCCTGCGACAGCGCGTAGTCCTGCGTGGCCAGCTTGGCGTTCTCGGCGCTGCCGTCGTTGTCGATATCCCGGGTGCCCTTCGAATTCTCGTTGGCGAGGTGGTTGGGCAGGTCGGCTTCGGAGCTCACCAGCAAGGCGTTGTTGTCGGTCTTGTTGACCGACAGGTCGGCCAGGGCGATGTCCGGCTTGATGCCTTCCGCCTGGATCGAGGTGCCACTGGGCGTGTAGTAGCGCGCGGTGGTGATTTTCACCGCGTGCTCCGGATCCAGCGGCAGCACGGTCTGCACCACGCCCTTGCCGAAGGTGCGCCGGCCCACGATCAGCGCGCGGCGGTTGTCCTTGAGGGCGCCCGAAACGATCTCGGCCGCGGAGGCGGTGCCGTTGTCCACCAGCACCACCATCGGCACGCCCCGCAGCAGGTCGCCCGGATGGGCCTCGAAACTCAGGTTGGCGTCCTGCAGGCGGCCACGGGTGGTGACGATGGTGCCGCTGTCGAGGAAGTCGTCGCTCACGCCCACGGCCGCGGTCAGCAGGCCGCCCGGGTTGGAACGCAGGTCGAGCACGGCGCCTTTCTGCGGGCCGTTCTTCTTGATCAGCTCGCCCAGCTTCTTTTCCAGGTCCGGCGTGGTGTCGTCCTGGAACTGGCTGATGCGCACATAGGCATAGCCGGGCTCGATCTCGCGGACCTTCACGCTGGTCACCGAAATGCGCTCGCGCACCAGCGGCATGTCGACGGGCTTGTCGCCCTTCTCGTGCAGCACGGTGAGGGTGATCTTGGTGCCGGGATCGCCGCGCAGCTCCTTGAACATCTCGTCGATGTTCTCCGCCTCGACCAGCTTGCCGTTGACCTTCACGATGGTGTCGCCCGGCTTGATGCCGGCGCGGGCGGCGGGCGTATCGTCGATCGGCGCGACGATGCGCAGCGTGCCATCGACCTGCAGCACCTCGATGCCGAGGCCGCCGTACTGGCCGGTGGTGTCCTCGTTGAGTTCGGCCAGGCCTTCCTTGTCCAGGTACTCGCTGTGCGGATCCAGGCCGCTGAGCATGCCGCTGATGGCGGCCTTCATCAGCGTCTTGTTGTCCACCGGCTCCACATAAGCCTGGCGGACGATCTCGTAGACGCGGCTGAAGTTGCGGATGTCGTCGAGGTCGACACGGTCCGGCGCCGTCGATGCGACGGCGGGCGCGGCATGCTTGGTGTCCTTGGCGGACGCGGGCGCGGTCTGTGCCTGCGCCAGTGGCGCCGCCAGCAGCAGGACGGCCAGGCTCAAGGGGGAAAACCGCATGGTATGGGGGACTCCGGTAGAACGGTGGGGACGCGACGCGCGGTTCCTGGCGCGTGGCCGCTTGGACCGCCAGACAGCGTGGAAATTCAATGCCATGGCATGCAGGTTAGCCTGCGACCGTGCGTAGCCGGCGTCAACGCTGGTGGCCGAGCCAGCTGCGCGGGTCCACCGGCTTGTTGTTCTGGCGCAGCTCGAAATAGACGCCGGTATTCACGCCGGTCGGTGCGGTGGCGGTGCCCACCACCTCGCCGGCGGTGACCTGGTCGCCCACGCCATGCATCAGCGTCTCATTGTTGCCGTACATGCTGAGCCAGCCGTTGCCGTGGTTGAGGATGACCAGCATGCCGTAGCCGCGCAGGAAGGCGGCGTACACCACGCGGCCGCTGGCCACGGCGCGCACCTCGCTACCGCCGGCCGCCTTGATCAGCACGCCGTTGCCGTAGGTGTTGACCGCGCCATTGGCCGGCCACGGCAGGTTGCCGCGGATGTTGACCAGGCCCTTGCCTGGCGGCGGCACCGTCACGCTGGGATTGGCGCGGGCCGCACGCTCGGCCTCGCGGGCGGCCTCGTCGATGGCCTTCTGCAGCTTGTCGACCAGCTGGTTGAGCGACTGTTCGTTCTGCTTGAGGGCGGCCAGCCTGGCGGCCTGGTCCTTGTACTGGGCATCGGTGTCGGCAACCAGCCTGGCCTGGGTGGCGCGTTGCTCCTCCAGTGCCTTGGCCTGCGTCTCGCGTTGGGCGCGACTGGCCTGCAGCGCCTGCTGCTCGGCGGTGATCTGGCTTTCCAGGTCCTGCAGCCTGGCCAGGTCGCCCATCAGCTTCTGCACGCGCTGGACGCGGTCTTCCTGGAAGTACTTGGAATAGGCCAGCGCCTGGGCGATGCGCGAGACATCCTCGTCGCCCATCAGCAGGCGCAGGTCCGAGCCGCGCCCCAGCGCGTAGGTGGCGCGCAGCAGGTCGGCGATGGCGGCACGCTGGCCTTCGAGGTTCTTCTGCAACTCCGTGCGTTGCTGCTGCAGCTGCTCCAGGTCCTTCTGCTTGGCGGCCAGCTGGGTGTCGGTCTCGCGCACGGCCTTGGCGGCGCCGGCCACGGCATTGGCCTGCTTGGCCAGCTCGGCCGTGGCGCTGTCGCGACGCGCGGCGGTCTCGGCCTGTTCCCTGGCCAGCGCTTCCATCTTGCTGCGCACATCCGACAGTTTCTTCTGCGCCTCGGCCTGTTCGGCCTTGGTCTTGCCTTCCTGCAACGCCGCGGCGGGCATGCTGACCAGGGAGAGGACCAGTGCGCCAAGCAAGGCGCGGGCGATGGGGCGGGCACGTCGAAGTGGTATTGGCATGGGTCGATTATCACAGAGCGCGATGACACTGCGCGAGACGGGCAGGCGGGCAGCGTCGGCCCGCGGCCATCCCGCGTCTCTGCTGGCGATGGCGACGACGCCAAGTCCGCCGGCGTGCGCGCTCGCCGCGCGAGGTAGCGGCGCCATGCATCGGCATGCCGGGCGATACCACTTGCGCGCGTCGAGTGTGCACGCATGCGCGATTGCGTCTGCACGCGGCGCTTGTCCGCAAGGACAAAAAAACACTTGCGACTGAAACTTTCATTTAGCCGTATAGATTGCTTTGACGCGTCGCAGCAATTGTGTTTAAGTCGAGGCCACAC
The DNA here is from genome assembly GCF_054482295.1 of Dyella soli. NCBI lineage: Bacteria > Pseudomonadati > Pseudomonadota > Gammaproteobacteria > Lysobacterales > Rhodanobacteraceae > Dyella > Dyella soli. Next base: position 131,448 of record NZ_JBTFFU010000004.1, on the reverse strand, counting down.
TCGGATATGTGGCAGCGGCGCCGTGGGCACCGTTGGGACCATGTGTCTGCATCCTTCCGCCGGGGAGGCGAGATGGCCAAGGCAGTTCCAGCGACGCTTTACGACGCTGCGTTCGAGCACGACAGCTGTGGCTTTGGCCTGGTCGCACAGATCGACGGCCGCGCGAGCGCATGGGTGGTGGACACGGCCTTCTCGGCGCTGGCCAAACTTTCCCATCGCGGCGGCGTGAATGCCGACGGCGTGAGCGGCGACGGCTGCGGCGTGCTGTTCCATCGTCCGCTGGACTGGTTGAAGGCGCTGGCCGCGGAAGCCGGCCTGGCCGTGGGCGCACGCTTCGCGGCCGGCGTGGTGTTCCTCGATCCGGCAGGCGGCGAGGCGGCGGCAACCACGCTGGAACATCACCTGCGCGAAGAAGGCCTGCACGTGGCGGGCTGGCGCGACGTGGCGGTCAATGCACAGGCTTGTGGGCCGCTGGCGGCCGCTGCGCGTCCGCGGGTACGTCAGGTCTTCGTCGAGCCGCTGGCATCGATGGACGACGCCAGCTTCGATCGCGCGCTGTTCCGCGCCCGCCGGCGCGCCGAAGCCACACTCGCCGACGACCCGCACTTCTACGTGGTGACGCTGTCGGCCCAGGTGGTCGGCTACAAGGCGATGGCTGCACCGGGTCGACTGCGCGAGGTCTTTGCCGACCTCACGCATCCGGCGCTGCGTGCCGATGCGGTGGTGTTCCACCAGCGCTTCTCCACCAACACCACGCCGCAGTGGCGGCTGGCGCAGCCGTTCCGCCTGCTCGCGCACAACGGCGAGATCAACACGATCCGCGCCAATCGCCGCTGGATGCAGGCACGCGAATCCATCCTGCACTCGCCGCTGGTGAAGCTGTCCGACATCGGCCCGCTGGTGCGCCAGACCGGTTCCGATTCGGAAAGCCTCGACAACGCGCTGGAAGTGCTGCTGGCCGGCGGCCTCGACCTGATCGCCGCGATGCGCGTGCTGGTGCCGCCGGCGTTCGCCGCGCGCGAGGGCATCGATGAAGACCTCGCCGCGTTCTACGAGTATTACGCGCTGCACAGCGAGCCGTGGGACGGCCCGGCCGGCCTGGTGATGTGCGATGGCCGCTACGCTGCATGCACGCTCGACCGCAATGGCCTGCGTCCGGCGCGCTGGGCACTGTCGGCGGACAATCACCTGATCGTCGCTTCCGAAGCGGGCCTGTGGGACGTGCCTTCCGCGCAGGTCGTCGCCAAGGGACGCCTCGCGCCGGGTGAAATGATTGCGGTGGACCTGCTGCAGCATCGCCTGCTGCGCGATGCCGACATCGACGACATCAACCGCAAGCGTGCGCCGTATCGCGATTGGCTGCGCGCGGGCGTGAGCTACCTCGAGTCCGACCTGATCGACCCCTCGCTCGCCGCCGAGCCCTTGCCGGCCGACGAGCTGCGCCGTTACCAGAAGCTCTATGGCCTCTCGCGCGAGGAGCGCGAGACGGTGCTCAAGGCGATGGTGGAGCTGGAGCAGGAAGCGACTGGCTCGATGGGCGACGACACCCCGGTAGCGGCCATGTCGCGCCAGGTGCGTCCGCTGTTCGATCGTTTCCGCCAGGGCTTTGCGCAGGTCACCAATCCGCCGATCGATCCGCTGCGCGAAAAACTGGTGATGTCGCTGGTCACCCAGATCGGGCCCGAGAGCAACGTGTTTGACCTGACGCCCGAGAATGCAAAGCAGATCCTGATCAATTCGCCGATCCTGTCGCAGCGCAAGTTGCGCCAGTTGCTGGCGCTGCCGCAATTCACCGGCACGCCGCGCTTTGACCTCATGTATGCACCGGAGGAAGGCCTCGAGGCAGCCCTGCGCCGTCTGTGCAGCGAGGTGGAACAAGCCGTGCGCGGAGGCTGCCAGCTGGTCTTCCTCAGCGATCGCTATCCCGGACGGGAGCTGTTGCCGATCCACTCGCTGCTGGCCGTGGGCGCGGTGCACGCGCACCTGATCGACCAGGCCCTGCGCTGCCAGTGCAACATCGTGGTCGAGACGGCGACGCCGCGCGACCCGCACCAGTTCGCCTGCCTGATCGGCTTCGGCGCCACCGCCATCTACCCGTGGCTTGCCTACCAGAGCCTGTTCGAGCTCGGTCGCGAAGGCCACATCGCCAGCGACCGCTTCGAGGTGGGCCGCAGCTATCGCCGCGGCATCCGCAAGGGCCTGCTGAAGATCCTCTCCAAGATGGGCATCTCCACCGTGGCGGGCTATCGCGGTGCGCAGCTGTTCGAGATCGTGGGGCTTGCACCCGAGGTGGTGTCGTTGTGCTTCCCCGGCACGCCCTCGCGCATCGGTGGTGCCGGCTTCGCCGAGCTGGAGCAAGACCAGCGGCTACTCGCCGCCGAGGCCTGGACCGATGCGTTGCCGCTGCGCGCGGGCGGCCTCTACAAGTTCGTGTACGGCGGCGAATACCACATGTACAACCCGGACGTGATCGGCAGCCTGCAGAAGGCCGTGCGCACGGGCAGCATCGCCGACTATCGCACCTACGCGGATTTCGTCGACCATCGGCCGCCGTCGGCGCTGCGCGACCTGCTGTCGCCGCGCGCACTGGGCGAGCCGCTGCCGCTGGAGGAAGTGGAGCCGGTGCAGAGCATCCTGCGCCGGTTCGATTCGGCCGGCATGTCGCTGGGCGCCTTGTCGCCGGAAGCGCACGAAGCGCTGGCGATCGCCATGAACCGGCTCGGTGCGCGCAGCAATTCCGGCGAAGGCGGTGAAGACCCGGCGCGCTACGGCACCGAGAAGACCTCCAAGATCAAGCAGGTCGCCTCCGGCCGCTTCGGCGTCACACCGGCCTACCTGGTCAATGCCGAAGTGCTGCAGATCAAGATTGCCCAGGGCGCCAAGCCCGGCGAAGGCGGCCAGCTTCCCGGGCACAAGGTCGACGCCACCATCGCGCGCCTGCGCTACGCCAAGCCCGGCATCGGCCTGATCTCACCGCCGCCGCACCACGACATCTATTCCATCGAGGACCTGGCCGAGCTGATCCACGACCTCAAGGAAGTGAATCCCGACGCGCTGGTCTCGGTGAAACTGGTAAGCCATGCCGGCGTCGGCACGGTGGCCGCCGGCGTGGTGAAGGCGGGCGCCGACCTCATCACCGTGAGCGGGCACGACGGCGGCACCGGCGCCAGTCCGCTCACCTCGATCAAGTACGCCGGCACGCCGTGGGAGCTGGGCCTGGCCGAGACGCAGCAGACGTTGCGTCGCAATGACCTGCGTGGTCGCGTGCGCCTGCAGACGGACGGCGGCCTGAAGACCGGCCTGGACGTCGTCAAGGCGGCACTGCTCGGCGCGGAGAGTTTCGGCTTCGGTACCGGCCCGATGGTGGCCCTGGGCTGCAAGTACCTGCGCATCTGCCACCTCAACAATTGCGCCACCGGCGTGGCCACGCAGCATCCCGTGTTGCGCAAGGAACACTTCGTCGGCCTGCCGGAAATGGTGATGAACTATTTCGGCTTCATCGCCGAGGACGTGCGCGTGCACCTGGCCAGGCTCGGTGCGCGCAGCCTGGACCAGATCATCGGCCGCGCCGACCTGCTCGAACAGCTCGACGGCACCACGCCGGTGCAGCATCGGCTGGATCTGGCCCCCTTGCTCGGTGGCGCGCTGGGCGCAGACGTGGACGCCGCCTGCACGCTGCCGCGCAATCCGATGCGAGACGACGCCGCGCTGGCCATGCGCATCGAAGCTGCGACGCGCGATGCGGTGGCCCAGCGCCGCGGCGGCGAGTTTGCCTTCGGGATCGCCAATGTCGACCGTGCCATCGGCGCGCGCCTGTCCGGTGAGGTGGCGCGCCGGCATGGCGACCACGGCATGGACGGCCAGCCCATCGTGCTCAGGCTCACCGGCGCGGCCGGACAGAGCCTGGGCGCGTGGAACGCCGGTGGCGTGCATATCGACCTCACCGGCGAAGCCAACGACGGCGTCGGCAAGGGCATGGCGGGCGGTCGCATCGTGGTGCGCCCGCCGGCGGATTCGCCGTTCGCCAGCCAGGACGCCGCCATCATCGGCAACACCTGCCTGTACGGCGCCACCGATGGCGAACTGTATGCCGCCGGCCGCGCAGGCGAACGCTTCGCCGTGCGCAACTCCGGCGCGCTGGCCGTGGTGGAGGGCGCCGGCGACCACTGCTGCGAATACATGACCGGCGGCGTGGTGGCCGTGCTGGGCAGGGTCGGCCTCAACTTCGGCGCGGGCATGACCGGCGGCTTCGCCTATGTGCTCGACGTCGAGCGCACCTTCGTCGACTGCTACAACCACGAGCTGGTGGACATCCTGCGCATCTCGCCGGAGGGCATGGAGCACTACATGCAACATCTGCGCGGCCTGGTGACGCGCCATGTCGAATTCACCGGCAGCGAATGGGGGCGCCACATCCTGCGCGACTTCCGCGGGCTGCAGTACAAGTTCTGGCTGGTCAAGCCCAAGGCCGCAAGCCTGGCGGCGCTGGCCGAGGAACTGAGGAGTGCGGCATGAGCGGCAAGGACTTCCAGTTCCTCAACGTGCGACGCCAGGCGCCGCGCACGGTGCCGGTGTCGATCCGCGTGCTCGGCTACGGGGAGATCTCGGGCGATTTCGGCGCGCCGCAGGCCGGAACGCAGGCCGAGCGCTGCATCGATTGCGGCAATCCGTATTGCGAGCACGCGTGCCCGGTGCACAACTACATTCCGGACTGGCTGAAGCTGGTGCAGGAGGGCCGCCTGATGGAGGCGGCCACGCTGATGCACGAGACCAATCCGTTGCCGGAGATCTGCGGGCGCGTGTGTCCGCAGGACCGTCTTTGCGAGGGTGCCTGCACGCTGGAACAGACCGCGTTCGGCGCGGTGACCATCGGCAGCATCGAACGCTGGGTTACGGACGAAGCCTTGCGCCAGGGATGGCGCCCTGATCTTTCCGCCGTGCGCGAGACCGGCAGGCGCGTGGCCATCGTCGGTGCCGGCCCCGCCGGGTTGTCCTGCGCCGATCGCCTGCGCCGCGCCGGCATCGCCGCGGACGTCTACGACCGCCAGGACGAGATCGGCGGCCTGCTGACCTTCGGCATTCCGCCGTTCAAGCTGGACAAGGGCGTGGTGCGCACGCGCCGCGAGCTGCTCGAAGGCATGGGCGTGAAGTTCCTGCTCGGTCGCGACGTCGGGCGCGACCTCGGGTTCGACCAGCTGCTGGACGACTACGACGCCGTGTTCGTCGGCACCGGCGCCTATACCCACGTCGATGCGAAGCTGCCGGGCCGCGAGTTGCGCGGAGTACACGATGCACTGCCGTTCCTGATTGCCAACACCGAGCGCCTGCTGCGCGACGAAGGCGTGCCTGCGTCGTTCGATTTTCGCGGTAAGCACGTGGTGGTGCTCGGCGGCGGCGACACCGGCATGGACTGCAACCGCACCGCCATCCGCCTGGGCGCGGCCAGCGTCACTTGCGTGTATCGCCGCGACGAGGCCAACATGCCGGGCTCCGCGCGCGAGGTGAACTACAGCCGCGAGGAAGGCGTCACCTTCCTGTTCCAGCGCCAGCCGCTGGAGATCCTCGGCGGCGCGCGGGGCAACGTGCGCGGCGTGCGCGTGGTGGAGACGGCGCTGGTCGACGACGGTTCCGGCCGCCTCAGTCCGCAGAACGTGCCAGGCACCGAATACGTGATCGATGCCGACGTGGTGATCCAGTCGTTCGGCTTCCTGCCGAGCCCGCCGGACTGGTTGCGTGCGCACGGCGTGGCCCTGGATCGCAGCGGTCGCGTGATCACCGGCGCCAACGGCACGCTGCCGCACCAGACCAGCCATCGCCGGATCTTCGCCGGTGGCGACAACGTGCGTGGCGCCGACCTGGTGGTGCGCGCGGTGTACGACGGCCGCGAGGCGGCGGCATCGATCGTGCGGATGCTGCAGGACGTGGATGCGCCCGCGCTGGCGCATGCGTGACGATCTTGCTTCCTCTCCCCGGAGGGCGACCCGAAGGTAGTCCCTGTGGGGGAGAGGGTTGGGGTGAGCCCCCAAAAGGGGGGGCAAGGGCGGGTGCTCGCGGTGGCGCGGATCGTGCGCGATCGTGTGCGCTTTTCTTGCTTCGTTCCCAGGCGCTTTCGCCAGCTTGCCGCTTGCGCAGCGGGCGTTTCGACCTCCTGCCGGAGGCCGAGTCACTTTTCTTTGCTGGCCCAAAGAAAAGTAACCCAAAGAAATGGCCTGAAAGGCTCATAGCATTGCGTGAGATAGAAGCCAGGAAAGGTTCCGGGGCCCGGATTGCGACCGTCTTCGCCTCTACATAGCCGCTTCACTGCAACGCGCCACGGCGTAGAGGACTTAAAGCCGGGCGCTGCGCGCCTTGGCTCCCTCTCCCCTCCGGGGAGAGGGTTGGGGTGAGGGGCGGGTGCTTGCGGTGGCGTGGATCAGGCTCGATCGGGTTGTCGTTTTCTTTGCTTCGTTCCCAAGCGCTGTCGCCAGCTTGCCGCCTACGCAGCGGGCGTTTCGACCTCCTGCCGGAGGCCGAGTCACTTTTCTTTGCTGGCCCACGCACGCGCAGGAGCGCGTGCGAACGGCGAAGCCGGCCCGAAGGGCGGAGGGCAGGATGCCCGGAGTCAGAGAAAAGTAACCCAAACAAATGGCCTGAAAGGCTCATAGCATTGCGTGAGATAGAAGCCAGGAAAGGTTCCGGGGCCCGGATTGCGACCGTCTTCGCCTCTACATAGCCGCTTCACTGCAACGCGCCATGGCGTCGAGGACTTAAAGCCGGGCGCTGCGCGCCTTGGCTCCCTCTCCCCTCCGGGGAGAGGGTTGGGGTGAGGGGCCAATCTTGCGACAAGGCATGAGCAAGGCCGGCACTGTAGATATCTCAGCGCAAGCACCCGCTCTTTACCCCCTTTTGGGGCTCACCTCAGTCCTCTCTCCCACAGGGACTAACTTCGGGTCGTACGGAGGGGAGAGGAAGAAATGCGCGTTCCGCTGGGTGTATGGGTTCGCGTAACCCAAGCCCTCACGCTCAGGTTACGCTCGCCTCTTTGACCGGCCCATCCCGGAGTCAACCCATGCGTCTTGGCCTTGCCGCCAACCAGCTTCATCACGCCCATGCCGAGGCGGCCTTGTTTCGATGGCTGCGCGCCTGCGAGGCCGGCATCCGCGAGCTCGGGCTTGGCTTGCATGCGGTGGGGCGCACCTACGATGCGATCGAGCGCAGCGGCATGCTGGCCGACTATGCGCCGTTGCGCCGCTATCCCTACGGGCGCGAAGGCGGCCTGATGAAGCTGGTCGCCGAGGTCGTGGGCCTGGGGGACGATCGCGTGCTCGATGGTGCGATCTACCTGATCGATCCGGTCGATCCGTCGTCGATCTTTCCCGAAGCGGTGGCACTGAAGCGCCAGTGCGTCATCCAGGGCAAGCCATTTATTTCCACTGTAGCGTCAGCGCGGGACTGGATCGAACTCGAGCGCGTGCATGCCGGGCTTGCACGAGATCCCGGCGCGGACATCTTCCATGCGCTGGAAACACAGACCGTGGCCCTGATCGCCCACGATGCGATGAAGTCGTCGATGCTTGCATATGCGGCGGAGCATTTCGACGTGTTGTCGCGCTTCGCCCGTCGGGTCGCAACGGGCACCACGGGCCAGCGCCTCAACGAGCTGGCCTGGAGCCGGGGTTGGCCCGCAGACACGCCGTGGGTGGAGCGTTACCAGAGCGGACCGCTGGGCGGCGATGCGCAGATCGCGGACCTGGTGCTGGAGCGGCGCTGCCAGCGCGCCATCTTCTTCGAAGATCCGCACGTGGCCCGCCAGCATGAGGCCGACATCCAGCTGCTGGAGCGCGCGGTCACCACGCGCACCGACGAGGCCGTGTGCATCACCTCACCCGCGGTGGCCGAACGTTGGACCACGGCGGTGCGCATGCGCGCGGCAAGCTGAACAGGTACAGGCAAACGGGGGCGCGTCGGTTCTATAATCCGCTGGTGCAGTCCGGGCTGGGTCCGGGTTGGTGCAGTACCCGCAACGTCGCCAGGCCAGCGGCCAGCGTCGACGGGGGAAACCAGGGCGGCGCGCCGAGTCATCGGCGCGCCGTTTTTTTGCACGGGATTCGTGCGTGCGATGGCCAGCTGTGCCGTGTCGCGGCAGGCTCGCCAGCGGGCTCTTGCATGCCCTTTCGGGCGTTTCAGCGCGTTCGGCGCGATTCGTTGCGACGCAGCAGCGAAAAAACGGGCAGCCGGGCCCCCGATCGTTGCGCCTCGTCAACCTGTTTGGACGTCCAGACGTCGCGATGATGCATGGCAAACATGCGCCCATCGGCAGGAATCTGTGGCCTACGTCAGGCATCCTCAGATGTCCGACGTCTTCACGCGAAATTCGCGCAAGTACTTGCGCAACCTTCTTCTGTGCCTATTACGTTATGTACTTGTTAGAAACTTGCGCTAGTGGAATAGTCGGGCTGCGCTCCGCCGGCAAATAGCTGGTTCTGCTCTTCTTTACTGTCCCGATGCATTGCCGGGACGAGCGCCCACGGGTCCATCCCCAGGCCCAACAAAGAGGATATCGCCATGAAGCGAAATGAGCTCGCCTTGTCTTTGGCCGGACTCCTTTTGGCATCGACGTCCGGCATCGCGCTCGCACAAGACACCACCCCCGCACCCCAGGGGCAAGCACAATCCGCCAAGCAGTTGCAGACCATCACGGTCACCGGCTCGGCGGTACCGCGCATCGACGTGGAGACACCGTCGCCTGTCACCGTGATCACCGCCGAACAGATCGAACGCAGCGGCCTGAAGACCGTCAGCGATGTGGTTCGCGCGATTTCCGCCGATAACAGCGGATCCATCCCCACGGCATTTACCGCAGGCTTCGCCGCCGGTTCGGCCGGCGTCGCGCTGCGTGGCCTCACTGTCAATTCGACCCTCGTGCTCATCGACGGACGGCGCAGCGCAAGTTACGCGCTGGCCGACGATGGCCAGCGCTCGTTCGTCGACCTCAACACCATTCCCGTCGTTGCGATCGAACGCATCGACGTGCTGAAGGATGGCGCATCATCGCTCTACGGCGCCGATGCGATCGCCGGCGTGGTGAACATCATCCTCAAGCCCAGCTACAAGGGCGGCGAGGCGACCGCGGAAATCGGCACGTCCCAGCATGGCGGCGGCACCACCAAGCGTTTCACCGGATTGCTTGGTGGCGGTGACATGGAGAAGGACGGCCACAACGCCTACATCAGCGTCGAATACCAGAAGGACAACCCGATCCGCACCAAGGACCGCGACTTTCCGTTCAACACGGCCGACCTGTCCAGGATCGGTGGCAACAACCTGATCCAGGGCCAGCCCAGCCTCAACCTGGGCTCGACCTACGGCACCGTCACGCCGGCCATGCTGAGCCGACCGGGCGACCTCAACTCTGGCGTGCCGCTTGACGGCGCGGTGGCACAGCCGTTGCGGCCATGCGGATCGGACTCCACCCTAGTGACCAATGATCCCTTCAACCCCGGCAGTTACTGCGCGCAGAACCAGAGTGGCGAGTTCACCGAGATCGCGCCGGAACAGGAGCGCCTCGGCCTGTATGGACGCTTCACGATCAAGTTGAACGATAGCGCGACGGTCTATCTGGCCGCCAGCTACTACCAGAATGAAGTGCAGGCCACCGCGGTGCCGACGCAGATCCAGGCCAGCACGCCCAACAACACCAACAGCATCACGCTGCCGCCCACGCTGGCCAATGGCGCGCTGAACCCGAACAACCCGTTCGCGGCGCAAGGGCAGTACGCGCTGATCAACTATGCGTTTCCCGAACTGCAGTTCGGCGCCATCGACAACACCAACCACAACCTGCGTGTCGCCGCCGGCGTGAAGGGCCGAGCATGGGACTGGGACTACGACTCGGCGGTGGTGATCAACCACACCTGGCTGGACATCAGCAACTTCGGCTTCCTCAACTACAACCAGTTGCTCAGCGATATCAACAACGGCACCTACAGCTTCATCAACCCGGCGGCCAATTCCAAGGCCACCATCAATGCGCTGGCGCCGACGTTGGACAAGACCTCGACCACCGACATGGATTCGATTGATTTCCGCGCTTCACGCGAACTGTGGGACCTGGACGGCGGACCGATGGGGCTGGGCCTTGGCACGGACTTCCGCCACGAGAAGCAGCACGACCCGGACCTCAATCCCGACCTGGCGGCCCAGGGCCTGGGCATTGCGCACACCATCGGCAAGCGCAATGTGTACGGTGCCTACGCGGAGCTCGACATGCCGCTGCTGCAGTCGCTGGAACTGGATTTGTCCGCGCGCTTCGACCACTACTCGGATTTCGGCAACAACACCTCGCCGAAGGCCGGCTTCAAGTGGAAGCCGTTCGACATGCTGGCCGTCCGCGGCACCTACTCGAAGGGCTTCCGCGCGCCGAGCTTTGCCGAGAACGGTTCGAGCGCGGCCGAGGGCTTCACTACGTTCACGCCACCGCCGGACTTCCAGGCCGCGCACGGCGGCAACGGCTATGTGCAGCCTTATCCGCTGGGTTTCCTGACCGAAGCCAATCACGCCATCAAGCCGGAAAAATCGCAGAGCTACACGTTCGGCATCGTGCTGCAGCCGTGGCAGCCGATCAGCCTGTCGCTGGACTACTACGACATCAAGAAGGAAGGCGTGATCGTGCCGGCCGATTCCAGTGCAGTGCTGGACGCGTACTTCGCCGGCCAGCCCTTGCCGCCGAACACGGGCATTGTGCTGGACAACCCCGACCCGCAGTTCCCGAACGCGCTGCCGCGGCCGATCGTGGTCGAGGCGCTCTACGTCAACGAGAACCGGCTGGAGACCACCGGCATGGACGTCGATTTGCGCGGTGACTTCAAGTTCAACGGCAACTGGCGCTGGATCAGTGAACTCAACGCTACGCAGATCTTCGAATGGAACCTGTTCCTGCAGGATGGTTCGGAGCAGCGCTTCGTGGGCACGCACGGCCCGTATGCACTGTCGTCGGGTGCCGGCACGCCGCGCACGCGTGCGTCCTGGGCGAACTCGGTGATCTGGGGTGCGCTGACGGTGACCGGCACGGCGTACTACACCAGCGGGATCTCGCTGGAAGTGCCCGATATCGCCAGTGGTTGCTTCTCGACCAACACGGTCACGGGCGCGAACTTCCCGGCCAGTTGCCACATGTCGTCGATCACCACGTTCGATCTGACCGGCAGTTACGACTTCAACGAGCACGTGTCGATCTTCGGTTCGATCCTCAATGCGTTCGACCGCAAGCCGCCGCTTGATCCGATCAACTATGCGGCGCTCAACTACAACCCGACCTACGGCTACTCCGGCATCGTCGGGCGCTTCTTCAACATCGGCGTGAAGGTGAAGATGTAGCCGATCCTTGCCGTGAACCACGCGGCGGCGCGCCACCGGGGCGGCGCGCCGCCCACCCGGGCCGCCCCGGTGCTGGCGCGCGCAGCTGCCGTTGCCCACAATGGTTGCCATGTGCCTGATCGCCTTTGCCTGGAACGTGCATCCACGCTGGCGCCTGCTGCTGGCAGGCAACCGCGACGAGTTCCATGCGCGACCGAGCCTGCCGCTGATGCGATGGGAGCAGCCGCCGATCATTGCCGGCAAGGACCTCGAAGGCGGCGGCACCTGGCTGGGCGCCACCGACGGCGGCCGTTGCAGCGTGGTCACCAACGTCCGCGATCCGCGGGATCCGCAGCTGGGCCGCTCGCGCGGCCTGCTCTCGCTGGACTACCTCGATGGCAGCGCCGATGCCGTGGCCCATGCCGACGGCTTGCTGGCCTCGGCGCGGGACTATCGGCCGTTCAACCTGCTGACCTTCGACACGCGCGCCGCGTTCTACCTGGGCAATCGCCCCGAACCGCGCGCGCAGGCCATCACGCCAGGCGTGCATGGATTGTCCAATGCGGACTTCAACACGCCGTGGCCGAAGACGCGCGCGCTGATGGGGCAGCTGCAGGCATGGCTCGATGCCGGCACGGACGACGATTTCGCACCGCTGTTCGCGGCCCTGGCCGATCCGCGCGGCTATCCGGACCAGGAACTGCCCGATACCGGCGTGGGGCTGGAGCGCGAGCGCTGGCTGTCGTCCGCTTTCATTCGTGGCGAGCACTACGGCACGCGCGCCAGTACGGTGGTGGCCATCGGCCATGACGGGCGAGGGCTGGTGGCCGAACGGCGCTTTGGCCCGTTTGGTCGCGAGGAAGGTGAGACGGTGGTGCCGCTGGTGGCGCCGCGTCCGGCCTAATCGTCGGAAGCCCTTGCCGCGGGAAACTCGCCGTCGACATAGAACCAGCGGCCGTCCTCGCGCACGAAGTGGCTGATCTCGTGCATGCGCTGCGCCTTGCCGCCGCCGTAGCGCAGGCGCGCCACGAACTCCACCGTGGCCTGGTCGCCGGCGCTCTCATGCCGCGTCACGGCAAGCCCCAGCCAGGTGGGCGACGGCTGCTGCGAGGCGAGCTTGAGCGTGGCCGGGCGCGTGCTGGCATGCCAGGTCGCGAGCAGGTAATCCTCGCGCTTGAGCACGTAAGCACTGTAACGCGAACGCATCAGTTGCTCGGCGCTGGCAGCCTGCCCGCCGTCGTGCAACGGCTTGCAGCACTGGGCATAGCCGGCGGCATTGCCACAGGGGCAGGGAGTGAGCGTATCGATCGCTTGCACGTAAGGTCGCATGGCGGATGCCGGGCGCGGCGGTTGGCGCCCCATGGCGCGCATCGTGACGCGTCCGGCTTGAAATGCCAATGGCCGGGACGTGGTATGGCCGTCCAGACGGCGTTGCTAGCCCGTGCGCTGCCACACGCGGCAGCGGTTGTTGGCGGGCATGGCGATGTCATCGATCAGCGCAAAGCCGGCGGCCAGGGCCAGTGCATCCACGGCTTCGGCGTCCCGGATGCGCATGTGCGCACCGCGGGCCTGCAGCCACTGGTCGAAGGACGCATTGCTGTCGCTGGTGTAGCGGCCGCCGTAGTTGAACGGGCCGTAGATGACCAGCCTGGCGTCGTCGGTGGTGACGTCGGGGAGATGATCGAACAGATGCTCGACCTCGTCCCAGCCCATGATGTGCAGCGTGTTCGCACTGAATACGGCGTCGTGGCGCTGCGCCGGCCAGCTGCCTGCCACGTCCAGTTCCAGCGGCGCGGGCGTATTCGGCAGGCCGGCTTCGTCCAGCCACAGGCGGATGCCGGGAAGGTTCTCCACGCGGTCCGTGCATTGCCAGCAAAGCTGCGGCAGGGCGGCGGCGAAATGCACGGCGTGCTGACCGGTGCCGCTGCCGATCTCAAGGACGTGGCGACGATCGGCGAAGTGCACCGCGAGCACATCGAGGATCGGGTCGCGGTTCCGTTCGCAGGACGGTGCGTTGGGTTTATCCACGTCAAGCGGGGCGGCCGCGCAGCACGCGCGCCGGCAGCATCAGCAACGCGCCGAGGAAGGCGAACACCGCGCCCACCGTGATGCCGACCAGTCGCAGCGGCAGGCTCAGCAGCCACACGATGGGATACAGCACGAGGGCCAGCAGGGCGAGCGGCCAGCAGAACATCAGCAGCAACAGCCAGAGCAGGAAGGCGACCATGGGGACATCCTTGCAGCCGAAACACAGCCACTCTAGCGCAGGGCGGATGCCCCGCGTAGATGACTGGTTTCACCCCATCGGGTTCACGCCGATCAGCCATCCATGCAGCCACCAGGCGAACACGGCCCAGCTGGCGACGCCGGCCACGACGGTGACGAGGTCACCCCTGGCCGTACCGGCGGGATAGGTCACGCCGGCTGTGCGATCGCGTCGCCGCGCACCGACGAAAGCCGCGATGGCCCACAGCAGGAAGGCGCCGAACAGCAGCAGGTCATGCAGCATGCCGGTGGCGAGCAGATGGCCGAACGCCCAGCACTTCACGCCGGCCAGCATGGGATGGCCAAGGTTCGCCTTGAGGTGGTTGCGGGGCACGTATGCGGCGGCGACCAGCACGAAGGCCAGCACCGTGAATAACGCATTGAGATGGCGCAGCCACAGCGGCGGCACATACAGCGGCACCGCATGCTGCCGGGCGATGCCGAAGCCCCAGACGATCAGCACGAAGCCAATGACGGACACCAGCGCATACAGTGCCTTCCAGCGCTTTTCGCCCAGCCGCGCGAGTTGCCGGCTGCGCCAGTCGCTCGCGACCAGGCGGATGGAATGCACGCCAAGAAACATCACCAGACCAAGGATCAGCAGCAGCATGGGATCACCGTGGGTGTGTCGGGCTGCAGCGATTGTAGGGCAGTGGCGCGCCCCGACGCTGACGGCGCGCTTGCCTAGCCGACGCGACGGGTGATCTGGATGGCCAGGGCCACGGCGCCGTCATGCAGCTGGAGCTCACCGGTGCCAGGTCGCCAGGCGTCGCCGGCCTCCAGCAGGCCATCGGGCGTCGTCGCGGTGCCGGCGGCGAGGTAGACCAGCACGCAGGACGGCGCCAGCCGCTGTGCGCCGGCCGTGCGCAGCACCTGCACCTGGCCTTCGGCCGATGCGCGCCGCACCATCAGGTTGAAGTCGCGCGTGGCGCCGCCCGCCATGGCCACGTCGACACTCGCCTCGCCCGGAAACGCGAACGGTTCCAGCGGGGTGAGCAAGGCGTGCGTGCGCTGCCCGTCCAGCGTCATGGTGAAGCCGGCGCCGTCCAGCAGGGCGATGTGCCGGTCGATGCCGGGGAAGCTGGAGAAGGGCGCGGCGCTGTTCACCTCGGCCACGCTCACGCGCCACAGGAAATCGTCGTTGCCGGCGTGCGCGGGAAAGCGGGCAATTTCCCGCGTGGTGCCCATGCCGTTCTTCCACGGCTGCGGGAGGCAGGCGGCTGCGCGGATGATGCGCTGGGTCATGTGGTCCTCTCGATGACGCGGGTGAACGGCGGCAGTGACTTCAACATGCGTTCGCCGTAGCGCTTGATCACCACGCGCCGGTCGAGCAGCACGATGCGGCCGCGATCGGTTTCGGTGCGGATCAGGCGGCCGCAGTACTGCGTGAGCAGTCGCGTCGCCTCGGGCACGGCGACTTCGATGAAGGGATTGCGGCCGCGCGACTCCAGCCATTCCGCATAGGTCGCCCCGACCGGATCGGTGGGCACGGCGAACGGCAGCTGGGTGATCACGACCGTCTCGCACAGCTTGCCGGGCAGGTCGAGACCCTCGCCGAACGAAGCCAGCCCGAACAGCGTGCTGCCCTTACCCGCCTCGACATCGGCGATGTGCTCGGTGACCAGCTGCGCCTTGCCCAGCGAGCCCTGCGCACGCACTTTGCGCACGAATTCGATGGGCAACTTCTGCAGCACGCGGTCGAGCTTGGCGCGCGAGGTGAACAGCACCAGGTTGCCGGCGCCCCAGTCGAGGTGGGCGGCCAGCCAGTCGCAGATTTCCTGCGTGTGTTCCTCGCGGGCATCGGGCAGCGCGCGCATGGCCGGCACCTCCAGCCGCGCCTGCGCGGCGAGGTCGAACGGCGACGGCAGGCTGAGGGTCACCGAGTCGTCGGGCAGGCCCACGGCGTCGGCGAAGCCGCGGAAGTTGCCGCCGGCGCTGAGCGTGGCCGAGGTCATCACTACGGCGCTGGCATTGCCCCAGAGCACGCTGCGCAACAGGCCGCCGGCAGAGACCGCCGAGGCATGGCAGACCAGCTGCTGGTCCGCGCCGAGGGTGACCCAGCGCGCCAGCGGCGGCGCATTCTCGCCATCGCTGGCCGACCATGCGCGCCAGGTGCGCAGCTGGCGGTCGATGCGTTCCAATGCGATGCCAAGCTCGCGCGAGAGGGCTTCGTGGGTCGGGCCGCTCTCGGTCATCTCCAGCACGGCACGCCGTACGGCGCCGACCCAGCGCTCCACTTCGCCGGTGAACACGTAAAGCACGCGCGCATGCTCCACCCAGGCATCGGGCAGCTGGCCGAGCGAGCCGCGATACATCGGCTCGTTGTCGTCTGGCGAGGGCAGCCAGGCGAGGCGGATTTCCTTCTCCAGTTCTTCCAGTGCGTCGCTGAGTTCCTGCAGCTTCTGGTCACCGGCATCGAGCGAAAGCTTGCCGATCACTTCCTTGTCGGTGAGTGAATAGGCCGCGTGGATCTGCCTGCCAAGCCGGCTGAGCTGGCGCACCGCCACGCTCATGTAGACCTCGGCGGCACCGCGATCGATCGCCTTCGACGGCACATGGTGGCCTTCGTCGAAGATGTACAGCGTCTCGTCCGGCTTGGGCAGGATCACGCCACCGAAGCCTTCCTCCTCGCGCGGCATGGTCAGGTCGGCCAGCACCAGGTCCTGGTTGGCCACGATGATGTCGGCATCGCCGACCGCGCGACGTGCGGCGAAAAACGGGCAGCTCATGAACTGGCCGCACTTGCGGCCGGTGCAGCCGCCGGCGCTGGTCGTGATCATCGGCCGCAGCACGTCGCTGATCGGCTCGGGCGCGGCATCGATGTCGCCGTCCCACTCGCCGCGGTCGAATTGACCGGCGAGCTTGGAGAGCGCCTTCTTGTCGCGCTCCTGCGGCGGCTTCGTCCACAGCGCCAGGTCGGCGTCGAAGCCCAGGCCCAGCTGCGCCGTCTCGCCGAGACTGTTGCTGGCCATCGCCAGGTTGCGCGGGCACAGGTAGCGCCCACGTCCCTTGGCCAGCGCCACCTTCGCCTCGGTGCCGTTGAGCTTCAGGTACAAAGGGATATCGCGCTGCACCAGCTGCTCTTGCAGAGCGACGGTGGCGGTGGCGATCAGCAGCTTCTTCTTCTGCGCCCGCGCCACCTCGACACCGGCGATGAGATAGGCCATCGACTTGCCGGTGCCGGTAGGCGCCTCGATCACCGCCGCGCCGCCCTCCTGCGCCAGCGCCTTGGCCACCTCGGCGATCATCTTGCCCTGCGACGCGCGCACCCGGAAGCCGGGCAGGCCGTCCTTGAGGCGCGTATAGGCAGCACGGATCGCGTCTTTGGTGGTGTCGGTGAGCATGCGCCGTCAGCGGCCCGCGTTGATGGCGAGCGCCACGGCTTCGGCGACGCGAATACCGTCGACGGCGGCGGAGAGGATGCCGCCGGCGTAGCCGGCGCCTTCACCGGCGGGATACAGGCCGTGCGTGTTGAGGCTCTGGTAGTCGTCGCCGCGACGGATGCGCACCGGCGACGAGGTGCGCGTCTCCACGCCGGTGAGTACGGCGTCGTGCATGGCGAAGCCCTTGATCTGGCGGTCGAAGGCCGGCAGTGCTTCGCGGATGGCTTCGATGGCGTAGTCAGGCAGTACCGAGGCCAGATCGGTCAGGCGCACGCCGGGCTTGTACGAGGGCTGTACTTCGCCGAACGCGGTCGATGCGTTGCCGGCAATGAAGTCACCCACCAGTTGCCCGGGCGCGCTGTAGTCGCTGCCGCCCAGTTCATAGGCACGCGATTCCAGAGCGCGCTGCAGGGCGATGCCGGCCAGCGGGCTGCCGCTGTCGTCGAACGGCGCGAAGTCTTTCGGGTCGATGCCGACCACGATCGCGGCATTGGCGTTGCGTTCGTTGCGCGAGTACTGGCTCATGCCGTTGGTGACCACGCGGCCAGGCTCGGAGGTCGCGGCCACCACGGTGCCGCCGGGGCACATGCAGAAACTGTAGACCGAGCGTCCCTGGCCTTTATGGCTACCTTTGCAGTGGTGCACCAGCTTGTAGTCGGCCGCGCCAAGGATCGGATGGCCAGCCTGCGGGCCGAAGCGGGCGCGGTCGATGATCGATTGCGGATGCTCGACGCGAAAGCCAATGGAGAACGGCTTGGCTTCCAGGTACACGCCACGCTCGTGCAGCATGGCGAAGGTGTCGCGCGCGCTGTGGCCGATGGCCAGCACGACGTGGTCGCTGCGCAGCTGCTCGCCGCCGGCCAGCACCACGCCGCGCACCTGGCGCGTGCCGTCGGCGCGCGTTTCCACCAGCAGGTCGTCCACGCGCTGCTGGAAGCGGATCTCGCCGCCCAGCGACTCGATGGTCGCGCGCATGTTCTCCACCATCGTCACCAGGCGGAAGGTGCCGATGTGTGGCTTGCTGACGTAGAGGATTTCGTCCGGCGCGCCGGCCTTGACGAATTCGGTGAGCACCTTGCGGCCGTGGTGGTGCGGGTCGGAGATCTGGCTGTGCAGCTTGCCGTCGGAGAACGTGCCGGCGCCGCCTTCGCCGTATTGCACGTTGGACTCCGGGTCGAGGTTGCGCTTGCGCCACAGGCCCCAGGTGTCCACGGTGCGTTCGCGCACGGCCTTGCCGCGGTCGAGGATGATCGGCCGGTAGCCCATCTGCGCCAGCAGCAGGCCGGCGAACAGGCCGCAGGGGCCGGTGCCGATCACGACGGGGCGATGCGCCAGGTCCGCCGGCGCCTGCGCCACGAAGTGGTAGCTGGTGTCCGGCGTCGGCTGCACGTGCTTGTCGCCGGCGTAGCGCCCGAGTACGCCATCCTCGTCGGCCACGTCGACGTCGAGGGTGTAGATCAGCTGGATGGCGCCGCGCTTGCGGGCATCGTAGCCGCGGCGGAACACGGCGTAGCTCCGCAAGGCGTCCTGGCCCAGGCCCAGCCGGGCACGGATGGCGGCCTCGATGGCGCCTTCGGCGTGGTCCAGCGGCAGCTTGATGTCGGTGAGTCGCAACATGCGGAATCCGGGCGTGGGGTCGGGCAGCCGCGCATTTTCGCATGCCGGCGGGTCCGGTACCCGCCGGCGCCCCGGATCAGCCCTCGGCCGCGATCCGGCGCAGGGTCTGCTCGAACACTTCCGGCGGCTGTCCGCCCTGGATCAGGTAGCGGTCGTTGACGATCACCGACGGCACCGCCTGGATGCCCTGCGACTGGTAGAACTGCTCCTGCGCCCGCACGTCCTGGGCATAGCGGTCCTCGGCCAGCACGTGGCGCGCCGCCACCGGGTCCAGACCGACGCGGGCCGCCAGCTCAACCAGCACCTCGTGCGAGCTGACGTCGAGGCCGTCGGTGAAATAGGCCGCCAGCAGTGCCTGCTTCAGTTCGGCCTGCCGCCCTTCCAGCGCTGCCCAGTGCAGCAGGCGGTGCGCATCGAAGGTATTGAAGATGCGGCGGCGCTTGTCCATGTTGAAAGTGAACCCCAGCGCCGCCCCGCGCTCGCGGATGGCTTCCTGGTTCTGTGCCAGCTGGTCGGGCGTGCTGCCGTACTTGCGGGCCAGGTGTTCGCCCACGTCTTCGCCTTCGGGCGCCATCTGCGGGTTGAGTTCAAACGGCTGGAAACGCAGGTCGACGGCGACCTGGCTGCCCAGCCGTCGCAGGGCCTGTTCCAGCGATTTGAGCCCGACCGCGCACCAGGGGCAGACCACGTCGGAGACGAAGTCGATCTTCAGGGGCGTTGTCATGCGGGATCCTCGGGGGGTGTTGATCCCGCCAAGATGGGGGCGGCATGCCCCTGATCAACGCCTGCCCCGAGGCCGACCCTCGCCCGCGAGCGGGGGAGGGTGGCCTGCACCGGCTTACGGCTTGCCGATGAAATCCATCTTGCCCAGCTCCACGCCGGCCTGGCGCAGGACGGCGTAGGTGGTGGTGCAGTGGAAGAACAGGTTCGGAATCACGAAGTGCAGCAGGTAGCCCTGGCCTTCGAACTGCTGCTCGCCGGTGCGGGTCTTGATGGTGACCTCGCGCGTCTCGCTGCCGTCGATCTGCTCGGCCTTGAAGCTCTTGATGTAGTCGATGGCGCGCTCGATGCGCGCATGCAGTTCGGCGAACGTGGTTTCGGTGTCCTCGAATTTCATGGGGTCCACGCCGGCAAGGCGGGCGCAGCCGTTCTTGGCCATGTCGGTGGCGATCTGCACCTGGCGCGTCAGCGGCAGCATGTCGGGCGACAGCCGTGCCTGCAGCAGCAATTCGGGATCGAACTTGCGGGCCTGGGCATGCGCCTCGCCCTTGCGCAGCACATGCTGCAGATTGGTCAGCGCGCGCAGGAACACGGGAGCGGAGGCCTGGTACATCGATAGCGTCATGGGGATTGCTCCGGACTTTCAGTGGGGGGGGTGGTTGGAATCGGTACGATCGACGAGAGCTCGGCGGGCAGCGTCGCGTCGACGGGCTCGTCGGGCCTGGCCAGGTCGTGCGCATGGCGGGTGACGCGCAGCGCGATGACCGTGCCGGCGGCCAGCAACACGGCGGAAAGCACGAAGGCCAGGCCGGGCAGGTGGATGGGCGACGCCGGCGAAATGGAGAGCGAGAACACCTGGGCAAACAGGAACGGCCCGAAGATGCCCGCAAAACTCGACAGGCTGGTGATGGCGCCCTGCAGGCGACCCTGTTCGCCCGGGTCCACCTGGTGCGTCATGAGCGACTGGATCGGCGGCCCGGACAGGCCCCACAAGGCCATCAGTGGAATGCCCAGCAGGAACACCGCGCCCTGGTCGGCCAGGCCCATCACCAGGAAGGCCGCGATACCGCACACCATGCCCACCAGCATCAGGCGCCGCTCGCCGAGGCGAGGAGCCAACCGGCGCGTAAGCACCGCCTGCACCAGGCCGTCGCAGGCGCCGACCAGCATCAGCACGGGGCCGACGATGGCGATGCCCCAGTGGTAGCGGTAGTCGGCATACAACACGAAGGTGGTCTGCAGCACGTAGTGCGCGAGGTAGACCAGGAACATCACCAGCGCCAGTCCGAGCACGAGCGGATAGCGCCGCAGCAGCGCGAGTGAGCCGAGCGGATGCGCGCTGTGCAGTTCGAATCGCGGCGTGCGGCGTTCCTTTGGCAACGACTCGGGCAGCACGAACAGTCCGTACAGGAAATTGCAGGCCGCCAGCGCGGCCGCGACCCAGAACGGCAGGCGCAGGTGCATGCTGCCGAGGAAGCTGCCCACGCCGGGGCCGATGATGAAGCCCAGCCCGAACGCGCTGCCGAGGATGCCGTAGGCAGCGGCCCGTTTCTCCTTGGGCGTAATATCGGCGATGTACGCGTTCGCCGTGCTGAAGCTGGCGGCGGTCATGCCCAGCAGCACGCGCGCCGCGAACAGCAGCCACAGCGTCGGCGCCAGCGCCAGCAACACGAAATTCAGCGCCAGGCCGGCATTGGAAATGAGGATGACGGGGCGGCGTCCGAAACGATCCGAGAGTGCGCCCTGCACCGGCGAGAAGGCGAACTGCACGGCGGCGAATACCGTGCCGAACACGCCGACCCACCATGCCGCATTGGAAGTGCCGCCGCCAGCCAGCTGCTGCACCAGGTGCGGCAGCACCGGAATGATGATGCCGAACGCCAGCATGTCCAGCACCACGGTGACGTAGATCAGCGCCAGGGCGGCGTGGCGGCGTGAATGGAGCTCGGTGGCGGCTGGCTGGTCCATGGGACGTGGCTGGCAGTGAGGCCTGCACGATAGCCGATTGCATGTGACGCGGTGTGTGCAGTGCAGTAAAGCCGCGATCGGCGTCACCCTTGCGGCGGCTGCGTAAGCTCATGCGCGTCGAGATAGCCGTCATGGTTGCGGTCCAGCTTGTGGAACTCCCGCCGCAGGTTGTCCTGGAATGCCTTGAGCGTGACCGGCTTGCCATGGCCGCCGGGCAGTTCTTCGCCATCCAGCACGCCGTCGCCGTTGAGGTCCAGGCGGCGGAAGCCTTCGCTCATATGCGCAACATATTCCGCCTCGCTGACCCGGCCGTCGCCGTTGGCGTCGAAGCTGCGCAGGTATTCCTCGGGCGTGCTTTGTGCCCACGCGCAGGAAGGCAACAGGCACAGGCCGGCCAGCATCGCGCCACGCAGCGGATGCGGCCGGGGCACCTTCACGCCGCCTCGGTACGCCGGCGCAGCACGGCCAGCGGTTGCGCCCAGGTCGCGCCGGGACGCCGTTTGCTGGTGACCAGGGTGAGGTCGCTGGGCTGGAACACGTTGATGTTGTGCGTGGCCGGGGTGGTGAGAATGTACTGGGCGCGGGTCGACTTGAGAAAGGCGCCGACCTTGTCGATGTTGAAGATGTCCAGGTGCGCGAATGGTTCGTCGATGAAGACGAAACCACCGGGGCGGTCCTCGTCGCGCATCAGCGCCACCAGCAGCAGCAGCGATTTCATCACCTGCTGGCCGCCGGACGCTTCGCCATCGTCCATGCCGATCCAGCCCTTCTTGTCGAACTCGAAGCGCACGGTGAGACCGGCCTGCGCCAGCGCCAGGTCCTCGTTGGACAGCTCGGGCAGGTCCACGTCCACGCCGATGCCGGCCAGCTCGGCCAGCAGCTTCAGGTTGCGGGCATAACGCTTGACCGTATTGCGCAGCACGTTGAGGTAGGCTGCGCGCGCCTCGCCGGTGATGCGGCTCGCGCGCTCGAGGTGCACGCGTCGACGCTGCAGGTCCTGCTTCAGGCCATCGTGATCGTTGGCGTACTTGTCGCGCAGCGGCAGGCAGCCTTGGTCGGTTTCCCAATGGCCTTCGTTGAGGCGGCGCTCGATGCGGTCGATCTCGCGGCGAACCGCCGCCGGCGACTCGTAGCGCTCGCGCAGACCGGCCATGGCGCGACGACTGCGATGCACGGGACGCACGTGGCTGCGCTTGTGGCGGAATGCCTTCAGGCGATCGACCTGCTCGTGGCGGAACTGGCTGAACTGACGCGCGCTGTCGGCCAGCTGTTGCTGCGCCTGCTTGTGCTCGCGCGCTTCGTTGTCGCGCTGGCGGGAATTCTGCTGGCGCTTTTCGCGCACGCCCTCGTAGTGCGACTCGGCGGCGGCATAGCTGTCGGCGCAACGCTGCACGTCGTCCTGCAGGGCCGCCTGCGCCGCGTGCGCCAGCGCAAACTCGTCGGCACGGTCGGCCAGCTGGTTGCTGGCGTTCGCGCCGCGCAGCAGGCTCTCGGCGTCGCTGGCCTGTTCCTGCCATTGCTTGCGCTGGTCCGCGAGGCCGCGCAGTTGCTGCTCGATCGCCTGCAGCCGCGCCTCGCCTTCGCGCAACTGGCGCTCGCGCGCGGCGCTGCCGAAATAGACGTCGTCCACGCCGAGATGGCGGCCGCCGCGACGTTCGCGGAAATAGCCTTGCGGCGTGATCCAGTCCTGCTCCTTTCCCAGCTTCGCGCCGTCGGCCACATCCTCGACGCGACGAATGCGGTCGAGCTGGCGCAGCAACCATTCCGGCGCCGGCGCGGTGAAGTCCACCACCTCGAGCAACGAGCCGCGCGTGGCTGCCGTGGTCGGCGCGCGCTCGGCCACCACGAAATGCTTGTAGCGGTGCTGCTCGCCGAGGCGCCACGCCGCCTCGCGGTCGCGCGGATGATCGAGCAGCACAACGTGGCGGTAGCCGGCGAGCACGGCTTCGACGGCCGCCTGCCAGCGCGGCTCGCTGATTTCCACGATCTCGCTGAGCATGCTGTGGCCGATGCCTTCGTCATCCAGTGCGCGGCGGAAGGCCTGCTCGAACTCGGGCGTGTAGCGCTGGCCGCGGCGCCACGCGCCCAGCTGTGCGGTGAGCGTGGTGAGCTGCTCGCGCAGCCGCGTTTCATCCGCCTGCAGACGACCGAGCTGGCTGCGGGCCTCGACCAGCAGCTTGCCCTGCTGCTCGTGATCGGCGCCATCCTGTTCGGCCACGAGTTTGCGCAGGTGCTGTTCCTGCTTGAGCAGGGTGGCGTTCTCGGTCTCGGCGCGGCGCGCCTCGTCCAGTTGTTGCTTGGCCTGTTGGCGTACCTGGTCGGCGACGTGCTGTTCGCCGCGCAGCGCCTCTTCGTTGGCGTCGAGCAACTGCAGGCGCAGCTGCAGCTCCACGTCGCGCGCGGAGAGATCGCGGCATCGACGCTTGAGCCCAAGCAGCTGCGGTCGTGCGCCGCGAATGGCCGCGTGCAGTTCGGCCAGTTCCGTGCGCGGCAGCGTCTCGGCCACCAGGTCGGCGTGCTCGCGCTTGAGCGCGTCCCACTCCTGCCACGAACGCACGCGGCCTTCGGCCTCCTGCAGGCTCACGCCGATCAGCGAAAGCTGATGTTCGAGCCCATGCAGTTCGCGGTCGGCCTCGCCCTGTTCGTTGCGGGCGCGCTGGTAGTCCTCCAGCACCGCCTTGTCGCCGAACACATCGAAC
Source organism: Dyella soli (assembly GCF_054482295.1). Taxonomy (NCBI): domain Bacteria; kingdom Pseudomonadati; phylum Pseudomonadota; class Gammaproteobacteria; order Lysobacterales; family Rhodanobacteraceae; genus Dyella; species Dyella soli. Next base: position 107,462 of record NZ_JBTFFU010000004.1, on the reverse strand, counting down.
ACGAGGTCCAGCAAGGCCTTGGGCGCCATCTGGCACAGCTTGTCGGTGGCGCCCTGTTCCAGCGTCAGCACGCGGCGGATCGCCTGCGACAGGCCGGCGCCCTCCAGTCTTACGCGGTACTCGCGCAGGCCCAGCCAGTCACCGCGTGCCTCGATCTCGTCCACGCTTACGTCGCCGCCCATCACGGCGTACTGGCGCTGCCATTCGCCGCCCTTCTTCTGGATGCGCACGGCCAGCGTCACTTCGCTGTCCATGATCGGGAAGAACGGCCGTTCGCCGCGCGGCCCCGGCACGTTGCCCACGCGGGCGCGCAGCCAGGCGAACGGCTTGCCGTTGTGGCGCAGGTAGCTCTTGTAGTCGCGGTTGCCGGCGCAGTCGATGGTGAGCAGCGTGCGCAGCGCATCGAGCAGGGTGGTCTTGCCCGAGCCGTTGGGACCCACGACGGTGACGATATTGGTATCCAGCGGCAGGCTGAAGCGCTTCCAGTAGTCCCAGTGGATGACTTCGAGGCTGCGGAAATCAAACATCGCTGGTCACTTCGCTGTCTTCAAGGTCATCGGCTTCGTCGCCGGCCGGCTCGTCGTGGTCGCTGCGCTCGTCGCGCGGCGTCAGGCCGGCCAGCAGGTCGCCCAGCGCACCGTCGAGGATGCGTCGCGCGGTACGTTCGTAATCGAACACCAGGTCGAGCAGCGGGCCCTCCGCCAGGTCGCCCTTGCGCCGCACGATGAAACCGTGGCGGCTGAGCACGCCAAGATTGAAATTCACGCGCGTCTTGCCGCCCAGGCGGTCACCGAAGTCGGCCAGCAAGGTGCGTTCGGCCAGCACCGGAGACAGCGAGGGATCGCGCGAGATCGGCTTGGCTTCGGCGAACATCAGGCTCTGCGAGGCATCGGCCTCGGCCTGCTGGCGCTCGACCTGGCGCTGGCGCTTGGGCAGCACGATCAGCGCCCACAGCACCACCAGCAGTGCCACGGCGTCGCGGTCCAGCTGCAGCGTGTTGGAGATCCAGCTGTCGCTGCCGCCGAACACATGCTTTTCGTTGGCGCGCGCCACGGCCACGCCGATATAAGCGGAATAGGGGTGCTCGCGCAGTTCCAGGCCGACGGCGTCGAGCCGGCGGTCCAGTTCCTCGCGGAAGCCCTCGTCGAGCAAGGCCTTGCGCGCCTGCGTGTCGTCGCGTGGCAACCAGCGCTGCGACAGCAGGCGGGCGACCAGCGCCGCGGTTTCGTCATGCATGCTTCTTGTCCTTGCGTGGATGCAGGCGGCCCGCGCTCACCAGCGCGATCGCCGCCAGGCCCGGGTCGACCAGGCGTGGTTCGATTTCCAGCTGCAGCGGCAGCCGCGCGAGATCGGCGGTGGGGCCCTGCAACGCGGAAGATTCGGGATCGCCGAGCAGGCCCAGCAGCGACAGCCGGTAGGCGCTCAGCGCATAGTCGTCGCCGCGCAGCGCGTCGCTCAGTTCCAGCGAACCGCTGACCGCAGCGAGTTCGCCGTGCCATGCGAGCAGGGGCGAGAGGTCTTCTTCGTCGATCGGCAGGTCGTGCGCGGTCGGCGTGCTTTCCATCGAAGGCAGGGCGGTGCTTTCCGCCTCGGCGCGTTCGCGCTCGAGCAGTTCGAACTCGGCCACGTCCAGCGCGATCTGGTCCTGCAGGAAGGGCGGCTGCAGCGGCAGCAGGTGGGCCTCGTCCGCCAGCTGCGCCAGCGCAGCCGCGCCCTGCGAGCGCAGCCACGCCACCAGATCCGAGGAGGACAACCCGGTGCGGCCCAGGTGCACGCGATGCTGGTCGATCTTGTTGAGCTCGCGCTGGAACACGCCGGCCTGGCGCAACAGCGCGCTCTGGGCACGGCCGACGGCCTGGGCGAGACGGTGCGTGGCGGGGTCCAGCTCTTCGCTGTCGGCAATGGCGCGCACGACATCGGTGCCTTTCTCCACCCAGCTCCACACCGATTCCAGCCGCAGGGCCGCGCGGCGGATGCGATGCTCGGAGCCCGACAGCACCGCACGGTCGAAGTCTTCCTTCAGCTCCGACAGTCGCGACAGCAGGTGGCCCAGTTCGTCCGCCGTCAGGCGTCCAACCGCCTGTCCGGCCGCGAGCTGCGCGGTGAGATAGCCCAGGCCGTCTTCGTCGTCGCGCTCGAACTCCAGCAAGGTCGCCACGGCCGCCAGCGCCTTGCGGCCGAGCGGGCTGATCCGGTAGCGCAGCGTTTCGCTGTCCCAGGTGAGCAGCTCGTGTTCCTTCAGGCGCTGCACCACGGTGTCCAGCTTTACCGCATCGACAAAGGCAAGCTGGTCGCGGATTTCCGCCGGCGTCCATTCCGGCGCGTGCGCGCGTGCGCCCAGCGTGCGCAACACCAGCAGGCGCAGCAGCACTTGTGCTTCGCCGCCGTGGAACAGCGCGCTGAAGGCGCGCAGCAGCGCGCGGCCGCGCAGCAACGGGAACACCGCCGGAAGATCCTCGGCGGTGATGCCTTCACGCAATACATCCTGCAGACGCTCGCCGGCGTCTGCGCCATCGACCAGGGACATCAGGCGAACGTGCTCAGCGACCGGCGCCGTGGATGCCGATGAATTGCAGGAACTCCGAGCGCGTGCGCGCGTCGTCGCGGAACGCGCCGAGCATCTGGCTGGTGATCATCGACACGCCGCGCTTGTGCACGCCGCGCGTGGTCATGCATTCGTGGCTGGCGTCGATTACCACGGCCACGCCTGCCGGCTGCAGGTTTTCCTGGATGCACTGGGCGATCTGCGCGGTGAGCTTTTCCTGCACCTGGAAGCGGCGCGCGTAGGCGTCGACGACGCGGGCCAGCTTGCTGATGCCCACCACGCGGTTGGTCGGCAGGTAGCCCACGTGGGCGCGGCCGATGATCGGCGCCATGTGGTGCTCGCAATGGCTTTCGAACTCGATGTCGCGCAGCACGACCATTTCGTCGTAGCCGTGGACTTCCTTGAAGGTGCGGCGCAGGTACTCGCCCGGATCGATCTCGTAGCCCGAGAACCAGTCGCGATACGCCTTCACCACGCGCTTGGGGGTGTCGAGCAGGCCCTCGCGGCTGGGATCCTCGCCCGACCAGCGCAGCAGGACGCGCACGGCCTCCTCGGCCTGTTCGCGGGTGACGTCGGTCGGTTCGTGGCGGTCGCTCATGCGGGTTCCTTCGGCTACAGCACAGACTCGCCAGTGTAACGCCCCCGTCAAGTCCCGGCGCCGTCCGGCGGCGCGAGGTGAACCGGATCAAGGGTTTGCGTCTGCCTCGGCGGGGGCGGCGCCGGCAGCCGTCGTGGAGGGCCGGGGGCGCCGGCAGCCCGGGCCCTAGCGTGACCGGAACAGGGCAATGCGGTGGACCTCGGGCGTGCCGACCGGAGCCAGCCACGGTTCGATGGCGATGCTCGCCGTGCACGGGCCCAGCGTGGCGATGCGTATGTCGCGCTGGCCGGCCTGAAGCTTCAGCTTGTCCAACACCTGGCGCAGGATGCTGCCCGCGAAAGGTGTGTAGAGATAGAACACCGTGCCCTGCGACAGGTCGGCCTCGCGGGCATCCCCGGCCACGAAGCTCACCCGGCCCAGCTGCAGTGCCCGGACGCAGCGACGGGCACTTTCGACATAGAGCCGCTCGCGTTCGATGCCGATGCAGCGCGCGCCGGTGCAGATCGACAGCAGCAGCGGCACATGGCCAAGCCCCGAGCCGATGTCGATCACGACATCCTCGGCGGTGATGCCGGCGCGCTCGCCCAGCTCGAAGACATGGCGGGCCGGGGTGGGTTGGTAGAACACCATCTCCTCGTCCAGCTCGGCGATCCCGGCGCCGGGTTCGTCGAACGACAGCACCTCGCTGACCAGGGCGTCGAGATGGTCGTAGCCCTGCGGGTCCTGCGGATGAGCACTCGGCTGCAACCACGCTCGCAGCGCCTGCGCGCCGTCGCCCCGCATGATCGCCTCGCGGATGTCCAGGGCCAGTTCGCGCTGGGTGTTGGCCAGACGCGCATGCAGCGCTTGTGCACGCGATAACAGTGAGGTCGCCATGGCCGGCTCGCCCTGCGCGGCGAACAGCAGGTCTTCCAGCCGATCCATCGCCAGCACGCGCTCGCGCAGCCGCGTCGGCAGCAGCAGCGAGGCGTCCTGTTCCCACCTCGGGATCAGGGTGTGCAGCTTGTCCATCATGCAGGTGGGTTGTTCGGTGTGCGCGACATGGCAGGCCATGCTGCCACGTCGCGCGTCATCGTCAACGCGGGTCGGGCACGAAATGGCCCGGGAACGGATCGGGCAGCTCGCTCTGCGGCGAGCGGGGCGAGGGGATCACGCCCTGCGCTAGCAGGCTCTCGCGCGTGTCGTAGTACAGCGTCACCACCTCGTCCGGCGTGGACGAGGCGCGCGTGAAGTCGGTGTAGGTCACCGGCGATGCCTCACGCGGACCGTGGCCGGTACCGAGCGGACCGCCCGATTCGGCGGCCTTCGCCTTCGGTGCGGGCGCGGACCTGGCGAGGCCGCCGAGCATGGCATCCTGGGCCGGCTCGGCGACCTGCGGGGCGATCGGCAGCACGCGGCGCGGCAGCGGTCGCTGGCGAAATACGGCCATGCCGATGACGCCGACGTTGTCCGGCCGCCCCGTGCGTGACGCATAACTTTGCGACGCGTCGGCGAACACGAAGTCCGCCACCTCTGACAGGCTCTTGCGCCAGCCGCGGATCTCGGTGGCCGCATAGGCGTCGAGCACATAACCCGTCTGCGACCAGTCGGCGGTATCGCCCGACAACACGTTGACGCCATCCACCGAAAGCACGCCCAGCACGCGTTCGCACTCGCGGCTGCGCAACTGGAGCTGGTAGCGGTGGCCGGGTTGCCCGGCGATGTAATAGCGACCCTCGTGACGGTAGACCGGCAACTCCTGTTGCGTGGTGCGATCGACCACGCGCAAGTCCACCAGCCGGCCCATCGCGGTGGCCTGCGTGCTCGCGCCCAGCGCGGCGACCAGGGCAAGGGCAATCAGGATGGATTTCATGTGACGACTCCGGCACGCATCGCCAGCCGATGCATGGGATGGAACGTCGACCGCGGCAAAACGGGGTTGCGCAGGCGAGACGCCGCTCAGGCCTCGACGTCGTCCTCGCTGGCGTCCTCGATGGCGGGCAGGGCGTCACCCAGCAGGCGGGTGGCGTCGTCGCCGGAAAGCGACTCGACGCCGCGCAGCCGGCGCTCGATGGTGCGAGTTTTCTTGCCCGCATCGCCAATGCTCTTGCTCACCGTGCTGAGCTGGCGTTCGGCTTTTTCGAGGATGGTGGCGAACTTGCCGAACTCGCTCTTCACCGCGCCGAGCAACTGCCACACTTCGCTCGAACGCTGCTGGATGGCCAGCGTGCGGAAGCCCATCTGCAGGCTGTTGAGCAGGGCGCTGAGCGTGGTGGGGCCGGCCACGGTGACGCGATAGTCGTGCTGCAGTGCCTCGAACAGGCCCGGCCTGCGCAGCACTTCAGCGTAGAGGCCTTCGGTCGGCAGGAACAGGATCGCGAAGTCGGTGGTATGGGGCGGCGCGACGTACTTGCTGCGGATGGTCTTGGCTTCCTCGCGCACGCGGCGCTCCAGCGCGGCCGCGGCCAGCGCGGCGGCATCGGCATCGGCGCGCTCCTGCGCATCGAGCAGGCGCTCGTAGTCCTCGCGCGGGAACTTCGCGTCAACCGGCAGCCACACCGGATGGTCGCGATCGGCACCCGGCAGGCGGATGGCAAATTCGACGCGATCGCCCGAGCCCGGCATGGTGGCCACGTTCGATTCGTACTGGTCGGGCGTGAGCATCTGTTCCAGCAGCGCGCCCAGCTGGACTTCGCCCAGGATGCCGCGCGTCTTCACGTTGGTCAGCACGCGCTTGAGGTCGCCCACGCCGGTGGCCAGGTTCTGCATTTCGCCCAGGCCGCGCTGCACGGCTTCTAGTCGTTCGGACACCAGCTTGAACGACTGGCCCAGGCGAGTTTCCAGCGTAGACTGCAGCTTTTCATCGACGGTGGCGCGCATCTGCTCCAGCTTGGCCGCGTTGTCCTGCTGGATGGCGCCGAGCTTGGTTTCCAGGGTCTCGCGCACTTCAATGAGGCGCTTCTCGTTGTCGGCGGTGAGCGCCGCCAGGCGCTGCTGCTGCTGTTCGCCGAAGCGGTTGAGCGCGAGCATGAGTTCCTCGCGGCTGCGGCGCGCGTCTTCGGTCAGGCGCTGGGCCAGCGATTGCAGGCCGGTGTCGGTGCGCTCGGTCAGCACGTCCAGCCGCTGGCCGAAGTGCCCGATGCGTTCGTGCTGCTGCGCGCTCATGCCGCCGAGCTGTTCCTGCACCAGGCCGCGGAACTGGCCCAGGGTCTGGGTGATTTCCCCGCGGCCAGCGCGCTGTTCCTGCGTCAGGGCATCGCGCAGATGACGATTGTCGTCCTTCAGCGCGTCCAGTCGGGCGGTGAGGCCGGCGTCGCCGCGACTGCGCTGCAGTAGCAGCAGCTGCAACACCAGCAGGGCCACGACGGCAACGATAAGGACAAGCAACAGCAGGTCGGTAAGAGGCATGGTCGGATCCAGGCGGGATTCGACCATTCTACGGGCTAGCGTCGCAGGGTTTCAGATCGCCGGGCTGCGCGGGTCATGTCTTGAATGCGCCCTGGTCGTAAGCCTTGCAGTAGGCTTTCCAGTCGCGGCGCACCTGTTTCGTGCAATCGCGGGCCAGTTCCTGCAGTTGCGCAGGCCAGCGACGCTTCTCAGCAAAGGCGATCAGCTGGTCGGCGCTGGCCGCACCCTGGCGGCCGCTGCTGCGCAACTGGGCCCAGGCGACCAGCTTGCCCATGGTTTCCAGCACGCCTTCGAGACGTTCGAGCTTGCCGTCCCAGTCGGTCAGGGCAACCCGGTCCTCGGTCGGTTGCAGGCCGCGCAGCACGTACGACTTGCGTCCCATGCTGACCGCGCGGAAGAACGCCGGCGAAATGGCCTGCATGCGCTGCTGCACGGCCACCACGCGCTCGGCTTCGGAGCCCCAGTCCGGCTGGCGGATCTTGAGGCGGCAGGCCAGCGAGGACGGCAAGGCCTGCTTGAGATCGAGGAAGTAGTTGCCATCGGGCGAGCCCTTGCCCTCGATCAGGATGGCGTAGCGGTCGAGGCCCAGGCTGCCGGTGCCGGCCACGCGCCGCGCCACGTCCAGCACGCGGTAGAACTCGGGGCGGTCTTCGCGTTCGCCGATGCGCTTGATCAGGGCGGTGACCTTGTCGCGCTGCTTGTCGGTGGCGGGCAGCGCGCGACGGCCGTCGACGCGCAACGTGCGATGCTTGCCCTTGCACTCCGTGCGGCTGTCGAGGAAATGCGGGCGCAGGCGACCGCGCAGCCCATGCAGCAGGTCGCCCACCATGCCGGTGGCGGTGTCGCGCTCGATCCAGCGCGCCTTGCCCAGGCGCAACGACGACGTGTACGCGTCGAGGAACAGGCCGCACAGGTGGCTGGCCTGGGCGGCCGTCAGCTGCAGGCTCGCCGCGGCGACATGGATGCTGGAGAGCAGGCGCACCAGTTCCCAGGTACAGGGAGCGAGCGCGCCTTCATCGAAGTCGTTGAGGTCGAAATAGACCAGGCGGTTGTCGCCCTTGTAGCTGCCCATGTTCTCCAGGTGCAGGTCGCCGCACACCCAGGCGGGCGGCGCCCGCTCCAGCAGCTTGTCCGCCGGCAGTTGCGCATAGAACAGGTGGCAGGTGCCGCGCAGGAAGGTGAACGGGTCGTGGCGCATGGCCACGTGCTTGCGCTGCAATCGCTCCGGGTCGCGCTTGGCGTTGTAAGTGCGGATGGCCTCGACGACATCGATCATGGCCCGCCCTCCCTCGAGAGGTTTACATCACGCGGCAGAACACCGCCTTCAGGTAACGCCCTTCCGGTACGTCGCTGCGGAACGGGTGGTCGGCACCGGCACCGGCCACGTGCAGCACCTGGATCTCGCGCCCGGCATTGAGTGCCACGCGGCGCAGCATTTCCAGGAAATCCCCTTCGCTGACCAGGCCCGTGCACGAGCAGCTCAGCAACAGCCCGCCGGGCGGAATCACGTCCAGCGCCAGGCGGTTCATCGCGAAGTATTTCTTCAGCGCGTCCATCACCTTGCTGCGGTCGCGGGTGAGCTTGGCGGGATCCAGGATCACCGCATCGTACTGCTCGCCACGGGCGACGGCCTGGCGCAGCCAGTCGAAGATGTCGCCCTGCTCGAACACCACCGGCGCGTCGTTGGCGGCGGCATTGGCGCGGGCGATCTCCAGGATGCCCGGATCCATGTCCACGCCGGTGGCCGACTGCGCACCGGCGGCCAGCGCGTGGACGGCGAAACCACCGGCATTGCAGCACAGGTCGAGCACGCGCCGGCCTTTGGCCAGCCGCGCGAAGTGATGGCGATTCTCGCGCTGGTCGGCGAAGAAGCCGGTCTTGTGGCCGTAGCCCGGCGCGGCGTGGAAACGCAGGCCGTGCTCGTGCACCTCCACCGGCTCCGGTGCCTCGGCAGCGCGGCAGTCGAACGATTCCTGCTTCTGCACATGGCTCTCGGCGAACCAGTACAGGCGCGCGCCGGGGAAGTGGCGCAGCAGCGCGGCATGGATGGCTTCGCGGAAGCGCCACATGCCGGCGGCGAAGTATTCGATCACCAGGATGTCGGCGTAGCGATCCACCACCAGGCCCGAGAGCCCGTCGCCTTCGCTGTGCACCACGCGCCAGGCGTCACTGACGCGGTCCAGTTGCAGCAGTTCCTGGCGAAGCGACACGGCGCGGTCGATGCGGGCGGCGATCCAGCTCGCGTCGATGGCTTCGGTCGGGTCGGTGGTGAGCAGGCGCAGTGCGATGCGCGCGTGGCCATTCCAGAAGCCGCGCCCGGCGAAACGGCCCTTGGCGTCCTCCACGTCGACCACGCTGCCGGGCGGCAGGCGGGTTTCAGGCTTGTGCACCTGCGCGGACCATACCCAGGGATGGCCGGGCGCGCGGTCGGTCTTGAGGCGGATGACGGGGAGGGGGGGATCGGGGCTATTCATCCACCCATGATAACTGGTGTCGGCGTGAAGCCCGGGACAGCGGCATCCCGGGCCAGCCCGTCAACGCAGGCGCAACGTCAGCCAGGAGAGCAGCGCCAGCAGGTTGATGCCCAGCCGCGACAGGCCCGGCCCGGCCACGGCCAGCACGAAGCCCTCGCTGCCGAAGTGCCAGTCCAGCCCCAGCCGCATAGGCAGGTGCAAGGTGGCGTAGACATTGACGAAGGCGCCACAATGCAGCGCATAGCTGAGGATCGGCGTGGCGATCAGCGGCAGCTGCAGCAGCTGCGCCCAGCCCGACAGCGACACCCCGCGTTCGCTGCCTTCCAGCAGCAGCACGCCGGCAATCATCACGAACGCGTACAGCACCAGTCCGATCACGGCGACCAGCGACTCGTGCGCAGGGCCCAGCGGCAGCAGCCGGCGCAGCATGGTCACCATGCCATAGAAGCCACCGGCCACTTCAAGAATGCCGATCAGTCGGAAGAGGAAATTGCGCACGTGCATGCCTCGAGTCGAAAGTCGCGAGCTTAGCGGATCGGCGGGCGCGTTTAGCCATGCGCGGTTGGCATTTCATCGTGCCTCCGCACGGGCTCGCCGGCGACCGCTACAAGTCGTCGGCCAGCTCGTGCAGGTCGGCGATGTGCTGTTCCCACCAGCGTGCCTCGGCCGCGAACGGGAACGCGGCGGGGAAGGCGGGGTCGTGCCAGCGCGCGGCGATCCAGCCGGCGTAGTGCAGCTGGCGCATGGCGCGCAGGGCAGGCACCAGGGCCAGTTCGGTGAAGTCGAAGTCGCGCATCTGCTGGTAGCCGTCAAGCAGCGCCTGCATCGCCGGCGCGTCGTTGGCGAGCATCCACAGGTCCTGCACGGCGGGGCCCATGCACGCATCGTCGAGATCGACGAAGTGCGGGCCGGCGTCGGTCCAGAGCACATTGCCGGGATGGCAGTCGCCATGCAGGCGCAGCTGGCGCACCGGCCCGACGGCTTCCAGGCGCGCGGCGACTGCCTCGTCCACGCGTTGCGCGGCGGCGCCATAGGCGTCATGCAGGGACGGTGGCAACAGCGAGGATTCAAGTACGGCGCGCATCGGCAGCCCGATCAGCGTCATGCGGTCGAGACGGCCGCGATGCACGAACGGCTGCCGCGCGCCCACTGCGTGGATGCGCGCGATCAGGCGGCCCAGCCATTCCAGCTGCTCGGTGGATTCCAGCGACGGCGCGCGGCCGCCGCGCCGCGGCGTCAGCGCGTAGCGAAAGCCATCGTGATGCTGCAGGGTGCGGCCGCCGAACACCAGCGGCGCCACCACCGGCAGTTCGTCCGCCGCCAGTTCCAGCGCGAAGGCGTGTTCTTCGAGAATGGCCGCATCGCTCCAGCGATACGGGCGATAGAACTTGGCGATGACCGGCGAGGCGTCGTCCAGGCCCACCTGCCACACGCGGTTTTCGTAGCTGTTGAGGGCCAGCAGGCGTCCATCGGGCCACAGGCCGCAGGCGGTGACCGCATCGAGCACGCGGTCCGGGTCGAGCGTGGCGTAGGGTGCTTCGTGGTTCAACGCGGCTGTACTACGCGCGCGGCGATCACGGCCATGGTGATGCGCGAGATGCACACCAGCTCGCCGGCCTCGTTCTCGATGCGGATTTCCCACACCTGCGTGGTGCGCCCGATGTGCAGCATGCGCGCGGTGCCGGTGACGATGCCGCTGCGCACGCCGCGCACGTGGTTGGCATTGATGTCCAGCCCCACTGCCAGCTCCTGCGCGGGATCGAGGGTGAGCATCGCCGCCGTGCTGCCCAGCGTCTCGGCCAGCACCACCGAGGCGCCGCCGTGCAGCAGCCCGTACGGCTGGTGCGTGCGGTGGTCCACCGGCATGGTGCCGCGCAGCCAGTCGTCACCGATCTCGGTGATGCGGATGCCCAGCGTCTCCATCATGGTGTTGGGGCTCCAGCCGTTGATGCGCTCGAGCGAGGGTTCCTGCTTCCAGATGGCCATGGGGTGATTCTCCGGGCAAAAAACTTGTGAATGGGCGTGGGGACCCTCATTGTCGGCTGACTGCTGTCGCCGCGACAATGCGCCTCGTGTACACCGTCACCATCCAATCCACCGGCCGCCACTTCCCGGTGGCACCCGGCGAAACCGTGCTGGAAGCCGCGCAGCGGGCCGGCATCGCGTTGCCGTATTCGTGCCGCGCGGGCGTCTGCGGCAGCTGCAAGGCCACCCTGCTGGCCGGCCACTGCAGCTATCCGCGCAATCCGCCCGTGGCGCTGAGCGGCACCAATCCCGCGCAGCACGCGATCCTGCTGTGCCAGGCCGTGCCCACGGGAGACCTGGTGATCGAGGCGCGCGAGGTCACCTCGGTGGAGGACATCGCGCGCCGCCAGCTCGAGGTCGAGGTGTCGCGCAAATGGATGCTGGCTCCCGACGTGGTGGGCCTGCACCTGCGGCCCGTCGACAGCCAGTCACGCCTCAACTGGCTGCCGGGCCAGTACCTGGACGTGCTGCTCGACGGCGGACGGCGGCGGCCGTTCTCCATCGCCAACCACCCGCAGGCCGATGGCTCGATCGAGTTGCACGTGCGCCATGTGGCGGGCGGCGGCTTCACCTCGTGGGTCAGCGACGCGCTGAAAGTGGGCGATGCGCTTCGCATCGAAGGACCGCTCGGCACCTTCGTGCCGCGCGAGGATTCGGAGCGGCCGATGATCTTCATGGCCGGCGGCACCGGCTTTGCGCCGGTCAAGGCCATCGTCGAGCACTTCCTCGCCCTCGGCACGCGCCGCGCCATGCGCGTGTACTGGGGCGCGCGCAGCGACACTGATCTCTACCTGAGGAATCTGGCCGAGGGCTGGACGCGCCAGGCGCATGACCTGCGCTTCCAGGCCGTGCTGTCCGATCCGGAGCAGGCGGCGGCGAGCGGCCTGCGCATGGGCCTGGTGCACGAAGCGGTGCTGGAGGACCAGCCCGACCTATCCGACGTCGACGTCTACATGAGCGGACCGCCGGCGATGATCGACGCCGGCCGCAAGCTGTTCGTGGATGCCGGGCTGCCCGAAGGGCGGCTCTACTACGACTCGTTCGACTACGCGCCCGACGTGCTGGCGCAGATCCTGGGCGGTCGCGCCGGCATCGTGGGCTGGTAAGGCGCGTCCGCGCGCCTCAGGGGTTCTTGCCCTTGGCCACCGGCAGCTGGGCCTGCTGCCAGGCGAGCACGCCACCGCCGAGGGTGTTGACCTTGGTGAAGCCCGCCTTGACCAGGCGTTGCGCAGCCTTGGCGCTGGCGCCGCGGCCGTCCTTGTCGATCAGCACGACGGGAAGTTCGCGCGCCTTGGCCAGGTCCTTGTGCTCCGGGTCGAACTGGCTCATCGCCACGTGGCGGGAGCCTGGCACGTGCGCTTTTTCGTAATCGGCATAGGCGGACAGGTCCACCAGCAGCGGGCTTTCGCGGTTGATCAGCAGGGTCAGGCCGCCCGGCGTCAGTTCCTTGTACTGGCGGAACAGCGTGAGGATTTCCATCACGATGATGGCCAGCAGCAGGACCACGAACAGCGCCACCAGCGCGAGGTGGTTGCCGATGAACCCGGGCAGCTTGTGAAGAACATCGTTCATTCGAAGGTTTCCGCAGGCGCGGAGGACCGCGCGGGGTGAACAGGGCCGCTGATTATACGGCCTGCCACGACCGATCCGTCGCCGGCGCGTGCCGGGGGCTTACTGGCGGCTGATGTCCGGCAGGCCGGTGACCAGCCACCAGTGCTTGCCTTCGGCGTCGTAGCGCCAGGTCTGGTGGTCGGTGACGGTACGCTCGGATTGCGTGTTCACGTTGACCAGGTTGATCTGCACGACCTGGGTGACTTCTTCCTTGCCCTGGGGCCTGGGGCCTTTGTCGTCGTCGTAGCCGCTGACCTTGTATTGCTGGTAGCGCGCCATCTCCAGCGACGACACCGGATGCTCCTCGCGCACCTTCGGATCGACGAACTGCAGTGCGGTGGGGAAATCGCCCCAGCGCATCGCGCTGGCGTAGGCATTGAGCGTGGTGGTGAGCGTGTCCTTGCGCTGGTCGGTGGCGCAGCCGCCAAGCAGCGGCACGGTGAACATGGCGAGCAGGGCCAGCATGCGACGCATAAGGTGTTCCCCCTGGGCAGTGCCGCCATTGTGCCGCATCGGCGCGCGCGTTTTCATACGGCGCCCGCCGGCCGGCGCTTGGCCACGAAGCGGGCCTCGAGCGTGGCGGCCGGCTTCTCGCCGCTGCCCGGAACCTGGCAGGTGACTTCGACGCGGGCGCGGCCGCGCGTGGCCAGGGTGTCGAAGAAGGTGGTCCAGTCGGCGCCGTCGGCCAGCCGCGCCTCGCTGTGGAAGTCGCTCCACACCGGTTCGAGGTAGCGCACGGTCGATTCGCCCACGAACACGTCGCAATCCAGCCCGCGCATGCGCAGCTCGAGCTCCACCAGGCCCCAGCCGGTCAGCGTCATCGCGCTCACTAGGCTGCCGCCGAACGCGCAGCCCTTGTCGTTGACGTTGGGTCCCAGCGGCGCGGCGATGGACAGGACCTGTTCGTCGGACGCCTGCAGGCGCAGGTCCATGCTCTGCGCCAGCGGGATCTCGTCGCGCATGAAGGTGACCAGTTTGCGCGCCAGGGTTTGCCGTTCAGTTGTGCTCATCGGGGTCGGGAGATGCCAGGGGAATGCGTAGTGTACGCACCCGGGCCCGCTACAACCCGGTTGTCCGTGGCCGCTACACTGGCCGTGATTTCCAGGGAGGCCGCCACAGCGTGGGACATTCGACGACATCGGCGGAACTGGCGCTGCGCGGGCGCACGGTGGTGATCACCCGTCCCGCGGGTACCGGATCGGCCATGGCGCGCCAGGTGCGCCAGCGTGGCGGCATCGCCCTGCTGCTGCCCGGCCTGTCCTTGCGCGCTGCCGACGACGTGGCCGGGGCAACGGCGGCGCTCGCCGCGTCACTGGCGGACGACGTGATGGTGTTCACCAGCCCCGCTGCCGTCCGCTATGCGGCGCGACTCACGCCGCTGCGCACGCGTGCCATGGTGCTGGCGGTGGGACAGGGCACGGCGCGCGCGCTGCACCGCCACGGCGTCAACGCGGTGCAGGCACCGCAGCTGCGGCAGGACAGCGAAGGGCTGCTCGGGCATCCCGCGCTGGATGGGTTGGCTGGCAAGCGTGTGGCGCTGGTCGGGGCGCCGGGCGGTCGTGGCCTGCTCCGCAGCGAGCTGAGCGCGCGCGGCGCGCAGCTGCGGGAAGTGCATGTGTATCGACGGCTGGCGCCACGCTGGCATCGCCGGCAACTGGACGCCGCCTTGCAGCTGCCGCCTGACGCGCGCGTGCTGCTGTCGAGCGCCGAGGCGCTGGCCTGCCTCCAGGACGGACTCCCGGCCGAGGCGTTCACCCGCTTGCGCCATGCGGTGGCCGTCGCCAGCAGCGATCGGCTGGCCGAGGCCGCGCGCAGCGCGGGCTTTGCGCATGTCGAGGTGGCCGCCTCGGCGCTGGCGGCCGATCTGCTGGCTGCCGCTGCACGCTGACGAAAGCGCTGCTGCTTCACGCGCCCAGGCAACGCAGCACGCCTGCTCTTCACGAACACTTGATGCGGGCCACCTGCCACAGGCTGTTAGCATGGCGCGCATGAGCCAAGACGACTCCTCCTTCCCCAGCAGCGCGGCCTCGGGCCAGGGCGCCGACTCCTCAACCATCCGTTCCGCGCGAACGCACGCGCCGACCCCGCCACGCCACGGCAGCGGCACGCTGGCGGTTGCCCTGCTGCTCTCGCTGGTGGCGATCGGCGGCGCCGGCTACGTCGGCTGGCGCCAGTGGCAGCAGGAGCAGGGCAATGTGGTGCTGACCGCGCTGAAGCAGCGCGTCGACAGCCTCGAGAGCGCCTTCACCGCCAGCAGCAGCGATCGCAGCCTGCTGCGCCAGCGCCTCGCCGATGCCGACCAGGTCAACCGTTCGTTGCGCGAAGAACTGCTGGGCCAGGCCGAACGCACGCGCAACCTCGAGGACGCGGTGGCCAAGCTGTCCGAAAAGACCCTGTCCGGCCACGACGCGATGTTGCTCGACGACACCGAGTCGCTGCTGCGCATGGGCAAGGCACGCTACGACCTGTTCCATGACGCGCAAGGCGCAGCCGCTGCATATGGGTTGGCCGACCAGACGCTCGCCGCGGTCAACGACGGTGCCTTCGCCGGCTTGCGCCAGAGCATCGGCGCCGAGCGCGAGGCGCTCGCCAAAAGCCAGCCGGCCGGGCTGGACGCCGCGCTGGCAAGCTTGAGCGCGCTGCGCGCAACGGTGATGACGCTGCCGCTCAACTCGCCCGGCGCATCGGCGTCGGATGCCACGGCCGGCAACTGGTCGCGCGTGGTCGGCGCCCTGGGCAACGTGGTGAAAGTGCAGCGGGCCAATGGTGCCCCGCTGTCGGTGGCCGATGCGCGTTTCGCGCGCGAGCTCACCGCGATCGATCTCGCCCAGGCGCAGGCAGCGCTGCTGGCTGCCGATCACGAGGCCTGCGTGGCTGCGCTGCGTCGCGCCGACGCGGCCGTGGCGGCGCAGTTCGATGCGAATGCCGACGCGGTGAAGCAGGCCCGTGCCCAGCTTGCCGCGCTGATGGCGCAGCAGCCGGCGACGCCGGTGCAACTGGGCGCGGCCTTGAGCGAGCTGCGCAACCTGCGCGCGGTGCATGCGCTCAAGCCCGCCGGCAACGCCAGCGTACCGGCCGGGGCCAGGCCATGAAGCTGTGGCGATGGATCCTGCTGCTGGTGATGCTGGCGGCACTGGCCGCGTTCGGCTGGCATTGGGTGGCCGAGGACCCGGGTTACCTGTTGGTGCAGATGCGTGGCTGGCAGGCGGAGACCACCGTCGTTGCCGCGGTGGTGATCCTGCTGCTGGCATGGGCGCTGCTGGGCGCGGGCTGGTTCCTGCTGCGCTGGCCGTTCGGCGCCTTCTCGCGCCGGCATCGCCGCGTCAGTCGCCAGCGCCTGCGCGAGGGCTTGATCGCGCTGATGGAAGGTCGCCATGGCGACGCCGAGCGCGACCTGCACCGCGCGTCCCGCCTCGATACGCTGCGCGGTCCCGCGCTGCTGGCGGCCGCGGAAGCCGCTTCGCGGCGTGGCGAGAACGGCCGTGCGCTGGCCGCACTGGATGAGGCAGGCCAGGTGTCGCCGCGTGCGGCGCGCGTGTTGCGCGCCCGCGTGCTGCGTCGCGAAGGCAAGTCCGTCGAGGCGCTGAACCTGTTGGCGCCCGAGGCCGAGACGGGAAGTCTTACGCCGGGTGGCTGGCGTGAACTCGCGCTGGCGGCGCTGGCCAACGGCGATATGCGCCGGGCCCGACAGGCGCTTGAGCCGCTGCAAAAGAGTGGTGCGCTGGGTGCGCGCGGGTTTGCCGCGCTCGAGGCGCAGGTACTGACCGCTTCGCTGAGCGCCGCGCCGGACGCCGCCGCGCTCAACTCCCAGTGGTCACAGCTGCCCAAGGCGCAGCGCCGCGTGCCCGCCGCGATCGACGCCTATGCGCGTCGCGCCGCTGCCTTCGGCATGGTGCTGCCGGCGATGGATGAGGTCGAATCGGCCTTGCGCCGCGAATGGTCGCCACTGCTGATCGAGACCTACGGCGCACTCGGCGGCGAGGACATCGAGGCGCGCCTGCGTCGCGCCGAGTCCTGGCTCGATGCCCATCCCAACGATGCTGCCCTGTTGCTCACGCTGGGCCGCATGTGCGCGCGCCTGCAGCTGTGGGGCAAGGCGACGCAGTACCTGGAGCGTTCGCTCGCACTGACGCCGATGAGCGCCGCCTGGGAGGCCCTGGGCGATGTCTACGCGGGCCAGCACGACGCCGTGCTGGCACAACGCTGTTACCGCAACGCGCTGGCCCTGGCCCGTGGCGAGGCAACCGAGGCGCTGCCGCAGGGCGCGCGCTCGGCGCGCCTGGATACGCGACCCATTGCGGTGGAAGAACGCAGCGAACACGGTGTGCCGCGCTTGCCCGAATAAGCCGGGGAGCTTCCCCGGTTCGCACCACCGCCGTGGATCAGGACAGGCTACGGGCGCGGGCGAGTTTTCGGTAGGCCGCTGGCGAGGGCGCGCTGGCGAATGCTTCGGCGATCGCCTTGTCGCGCTCGGGCAAGGCCTCGAAGGCCAGCTTCCAGGCGTTCAATGCGGCGGCTTCGCAGCGCAGCGACAGGTAGCGCGGGTAGCGCTCCAGCATGCGCTGCATGTCAGGCCAGCGCACGGCGACGCCGGACGAGACGTCCGTTGCCTTGAGGTCCCCGCGATGAAGCAGGGGTGCGTCGAGGATGCGCTCGAGCAGATCGATGCCACCCTGCGCGCGCGATGCTTCCCGCCACGCGGTCTCCTCGGCATCGGCATCGCGGATCCACTGTCCACGCGAGCCCAGTCCGGTCAGATGCTCGATATCCGACCATGGGAATTGTTCGTGTGCCGCGCGGAACAGCGCGAGGCGCTGGTGCAGCCGGGACGACGCCAGCGCATCGACCACCATCAGCTCGAACATGGCGGTGGACTGCCGGTGTCCGTTGCGCAGGTTCAGCAGCTGCTCGCGCAACGCCACCTTGGCCGGTTGCCCGCCTTGCAGGCGCTCGGCCAGCAAGGCCAGCGAGCGCGAGGCGGTCGGGGCGGACGTCTCGGCGACCGCCACATCGGCGCCCGCCGCGGCCGCACGGGATGGCCCGGCGGGCCGGTCGGCGCGGGTCGCCACCGCGACCGCGGCGGTGTCAGCGACGGGAGCCGCCTGCCTTGCCCGCCAGTCCAGTGCGGACCGGTAGGCTTCGTACAGGCGCATGAAACCCCTGGCATCGGTGGCCCGGTCAATCTGCCCCAGGCGCTGCGCATACGCGCGCTTGATGCTCGCGGCATCCGCTTCCGGTGTCAGCTCCAGATACTGCAGAAACCATGGTGTTTGCATGCGTACCCGTGAGAAGAAGCCGGTGAATGGTGCCGTGCCAGGTCGTGTGTCCGGACTGTCCGGGCGCCGCTGCCGGGTGAGGCAGGCGCCAGGTGCGGCAGATCATGGCGTGCGTCCGGCGCGCTGTCACCTGGCTAGGCGGCCGATATGGCCCAGGTAATGAAACCCGCGTTGATCGCGGTAAACACCAGGGCCACCAGGAAGATCACGTCGGCGGCGCGCTCCAGCCGGTGGTTGCGCCGGATGCTGCGCGTGCGCAGCGCCCAGTACGACAGCAGGCAGGAGGCCAGGTACAGCAACGCGTTGATGGCGAGCAGGTCATCTCCGATGAGATCCTCGCGGCGCAGCGAGATCACCACGCGCAGGATGCCGATGACGGTCAGGCACACGCCGACCATGGCGGCCGAGGCGGTGAAGATGTGCACGCAGATGTCGTCGTCCAGCCGGCTGCGGCGGTCTGACGGTTCCTCGTTCATGACTGGCCCCGTGTGAGCGGACGGGGCCGATCATACGGCAGGCTGGCGGCTAGAGCGGCGTGAGGTTGGCGTAGGCCGCCACCAGCCACTTGCTGCCGGCGTTCTCGAAGTTCACCTGCAGGCGGGTATGCGCGCCGCTGCCCTCGGCACTGACCACCACGCCTTCGCCAAAGCTCGGGTGGCTGACGCGCTGGCCCAGCTTCACCGGGCGGTTTTCTTCCAGCACCGGTGCCGACTCGGCGTAGCGACCCGCATACATGGGCCGGCTCACCTGCACGCGCGGGCGTACTTCGTCGACCAGTTCGGGCGGTATCTCGGACAGGAAGCGCGAGGGCCGCGCCAGCATTTCCACGCCGTGCATGCGCCGCGATTCGGCGAAAGTGATGAACAGCCGTTCGCGCGCGCGGGTGATGCCGACATAGGCGAGGCGGCGTTCTTCTTCCAGGCGGCCTTCGTCCTCGACCGAACGCTGGCTGGGGAACAAGCCTTCTTCCATGCCGACCAGGAACACCACCGGGAATTCCAGGCCCTTGGCCGAGTGCAGCGTCATCAGCTGCACGCAGTCGTCCCAGGCCTCGCCCTGGCCCTCGCCGGCTTCCAGCGCCGCATGCGAGAGGAAGGCGGACAGTTCGCTGAGGCCGGCATCGACATCGTCCTGGGTCAGCTCGAAGCGGCTGGCCACGTTGACCAGTTCGTCCAGGTTCTCCACCCGCGATTCGGCATTGCCGCGGCTGTCCTTCTCGTAGAAGTCGCGCAGTCCGGTGTGGGTGATGGCGTGGTCGATCTGCTCGGCCAGTGCCAGCGCATCGCCGACGCCGGCGCCCGCGAACGCGCGCGCCATGTCGTCGATCAGCAGCAGGAACGCCTTCACCGCATTCTTCGCGCGGCCGGCCAGTTCCCCGCCGCCGCCGAGTTCGTTGAGCGTGGCCTCCCACATCGAACAGTTTTCAGCCCGCGCGCGCCGACGCAGCACGTCCAGCGTGCGGTCGCCGATGCCGCGGGGCGGCGTGTTCACCGCGCGCTCGAAGGCGGCATCGTCATGGCGGTTGGAAGACAGCCGCAGATAGGCCAGCGCGTCCTTGATTTCCGCGCGGTCGAAGAAACGCTGGCCGCCATACACGCGGAAGCGGACGTCGCGCTGCATCAGCTGTTCTTCGAAATTGCGCGACTGGGCGTTGGAGCGGTACAGGATCGCGCAGTCGCGCGCATTGCCGTTCTCGGCGATGTATTCGCGGATGCGCTCGATCACGAAGCGCGCCTCGTCCTGCTCGTTGTAGGCGGCATACAGCGCAATGCGCTCGCCATCGCCGCCGTCGGTCCACAACTGCTTGCCGAGGCGCCCACCGTTGCGCGCGATCACGCTGTTGGCCGCCTTGAGGATGGTCGAGGTGGAGCGGTAGTTCTGCTCCAGCTTGATGGTCCTGGCGCCGGGGAAATCGCGCAGGAACTGCTGCACGTTCTCCACCTTCGCGCCGCGCCAGCCATAGATGGCCTGGTCGTCGTCGCCCACCACGAACACCTGGCCGGCCTGGCCGGCCAGCACGCGGATCCACGCGTATTGCAGCGTGTTGGTGTCCTGGAACTCGTCGATCAGCAGGTAACGCCAGCGATCGCGATAATGCTCGAGCACCTGTGGGTTGTGCAGCCACAGTTCGTGCGCGCGCAGCAGCAGTTCGGCGAAATCGACCAGGCCGGCGCGGCGGCAGGCATCCTCGTAGGCCTGGTAGATCTGCACCATCGTGCGCGTCACCGGGTGGTCGCGGTGCTCGATGCTGTCGGGGCGACGGCCCTCGTCCTTCCAGCTGTTGATCTGCCAGGTGGCCTGCCGCGGGGGGAAGCGCGCCTCGTCCAGTCCGAGCCCGGTGACCACGCGTTTGACGATGCGCTGCTGGTCATCCGCATCGAGGATCTGGAAACCTTCGGGCAGGCCGGCCTCGCGCCAGTGGCGGCGCAGCAGGCGATGGGCGATGCCGTGGAAGGTACCCACGGTGAGGCCCTGGGTGCCGCCGGGGATCAGTTGCTCCAGGCGCGCGCGCATCTCGCCGGCGGCCTTGTTGGTGAAGGTCACGGCGAGGATGGCCCACGCCGGCACGTGTTCCACCTGGGTGAGCCAGCCGATGCGGTGGGTGAGCACGCGCGTCTTGCCGGAGCCCGCGCCTGCGAGCACGAGGTAGTTGCCGGGCGGGGCGCACACGGCTTCGCGCTGCGCGTCGTTGAGCTTGTCGATCAGGTGCGAGACATCCATCCCGCACATTGTAGCGGGCCCGCTGCCGTCCGGCCCCCGGCGCTCGCGCTCAATAGTCGAGGCGCAGGCTCAACAGGTGCTGCGACCCGACGTACCAGAGCGTGACGAAGCCGGCCAGCAACAGCACGACGCTGTTCAACCGGCGCCACCAGCCTGTGGGCTGGCGCCATGCAAACCACGCGTTCACGGCGATGGCGATGGTGCCGGCCACCGCGAGCAGGCCCACCAGTTGCAGCAGGCGCAGGCGCAGGTCGAGCTGCGAGGTGCCGCCATCCAGCCGCGGCAGCATCAGCCACCAGCCCGCGGCGAACAGCAGCTGCAGCACCGCCGTGACGCGGCTCAGTCGATACCAGCGCAAGGCGGCATCGCCCAGCGCCAGCGGCCTGCCGCGCAAGCGCCGCACCAGCGCGGCGAGCGGCCAGGACAGCGCCGCCAGCAGGAATACGCCGAAGGTCGCGCCCAGCACGCGCAGGTTCCATGCGGTGGATTGCCAGCGGGGCACGGGCAGCCACAGCTGCGAGGCGGCCAGGGCATCGGTCGACAACCATTGCACGCGACCGTCCTGCATCGCCGCGCCCAGGTGGTCGCCGCTGGCGTCGTCCAGCCACAGGAACGGTTTCACCTCGCGCCAGCGCGCCGGTCGCTGCAGCGGATCGAGGCCGGGCGTTTGCAACGTGCCATCGGGCGCCATGCTCACGCTGGTCTGCACGAACAGGTCGCGCAGCCCGCGGAAATTGCTGGCCGACCGGCGACTGGGCAGATAGCGCCCCACCAGCAACGCGCCGTGTTCGCGCGCCGTGGCCAGCGTCGGCGGCACGATCTGCGGCGGTGCAGGGAAATAGCGGTCCGTGAAGCCATCGAGCAGCTCGCGCAGCAAGGCGCCGTCGGCCGCGCCATCCAGCGCCACGAACAGGCCCGTGTGTTGCTGCGGCAGCAGGGCCAGTTCGCTGCGGAAAAACCGCGTCGCGCCGCGCTGGCCGATGATGTCCTGGCCGTTGCGGTCCAGGTGCATGAAACCGAGCCCGCCGGGCCGCAGGCCAGGCACGCTGGCGCGCCGGAACGCATGCATGAGCTGCATGGTCGGCGCGGTCATCAGCTGCGTGTCGCCGACACCGCCGCCTTGCAGCTGCGCGATCATGAAGCGCCCCATGTCATCGCCACTGATCGACAGCGCGCCTGCCGGCGCAGCGGCGATCCGCTCGAACGCGTGCGGCGCCGCGGAGGCCGGTGCGTAACCGGGCGCCATGTCGGCCTGCAGCGCCGCGGGCAACGGCTGCCTGAACGTGGCGTGTTGCATGCCCAGTCGCCGGAAGATGTGTTGCTCGACGTAGTCGTCGAACGGCTGGCCGGCTGCGCGCTGCACGATGTAGCCGGCCAGCGCCGCGCCGTAGTTGGAATAGGCGACCACCTCGCCGGCCGGAAAGATGCGCGCGGGCACCCAACGCTTCAGCCAGGCCTCGTTGCTCATCGGCGGGGCGGCGTGGGGCAGGTACAGGTCCTTCACCGCGTCTTCGAAGCCTGCGCTATGCGTCATCAGCTCGCGCAGCGTCACCGGCTTGCCGTCGTGCGGCGGAATGGTGAAGTCCAGATAGCGGTTGATGTCGGCGTCCAGGTCGAGCTTGCCCTGCTCGACCAGCTGCATCACCGCGGTCCAGGTGAACAGCGTCGAGGTCGAGCCGACGCGAAACAGCGTGGTGGCCGGGTCAACGGGCTTTTTCGACGCCTGGTCGGCGTAGCCGTAGCCCCTCGAAAAAAGCACGTTGTTGTCCTTCACCACCACGATCACGGCGGCGGCCACCGGGTTCCGGGACATGGCCTGTGCCATCGCGCCGTCCGCCCAGTCCTGCACGTCGCCCGCGGCCAGTTCGTGCGCGCCGAGCTGCCTCACGGTGGCGGGTTTCTGTTCCGGCAGCGGGATGATCTGGATTTGCGCCGTGGCGGCGACCGCAAAGGCAGCCGCGACGGCGACCAGCATCCGCTGCCATGGACGCAAGGTTCGCCTGGACGCTGGCGCGACTGCGTTCATCGTGTGACTCCCATGACGCCCCGCACGGCGAGGTGGAGCACAAGTATGACGTGAAGGAACGGCCCTTCGCGTCTGCGCGGCGTCAATGCGTCAGCGCGTTTTCAGCTCCGTGCGCGGCGTCAACTTCGGTGCATGTGCGTCATGATGTCGGCGAGCTGCCGCACGGCCGCTTCCGACGCGGCGCGGTCGGGCGTGGTGTCGGTGTTGTTGAAGTTGCCGCTGTCGCCGAGCACCTGCACCAGCAGGCCATCGCTGCGTGGCACCACGCTGAGGTTGTGCGTGCTCAGCCCGTAAGTCACTTCCGGTTGCGGAATGAGTCGGGCCGTCTGCCCGCGTACCGGTATCACCGACTCGTCCTTGAACAGTGCCCGCGAGCCATAGCCCGTGGCGTTGACCAGGGTGTGTTCGGGCAGTGCCAGCAATTCACCCGGATGGTTGAACTCGCGCACTTCGATCTTGCCGCCCGCCGCCAGGAAGTCGGACATCAGCATGCGTGCATACGTGCTGATGTTGAACATCATCGTCGTGTAGCGTCGCACATGGTCCTGGGGGAAGGGATGACTGCCGACCGGCAATTCCACCGAGCGCGGCGTGAGGTCGCGCACCTGGTCGCGGAAGTCGCCGTATTCGGGCTCGTCGGACACTTCGTCGCGGGATGACCCGAACGGCGTGTCGGACAGGTAATAGCCCTCGATCCATTCGATCGGCTTGCCGGGCAGGCCCAGCATGCCCTGGTACATCGCATGGGAGGTGCGCGTCATTTCCTCCCAGCGCGCGGCAAACGCGGGCGCGTGCTGCGCATCGCAGATGCGCGAATCGGGCGTCCACAGGCCCGAGGCACGCATCGAGTAGACATCCGGTGGCAAGGCCTTGGCATAAATGCGCACGGCCAGTCCCGCGCGCTGCGCCAGCAGGGCGGAGGTGAGGCCCAGCGCGCCGCAGCCGATCACGCCCACCTCGCGCACGCCGGTGGCCTGCACCATGCGCAAGGCCAGCGTGCTCGAGCCCCACGACAGCGACCAGCCGCTGCCGCCGTGGCCGTAGTTGTGCACGATGGTCTTGTGGCCCAGTCGTTCCGCCTCGATGCGTGGGCCGGCCGCGCGAAACGGGCGCGTGCAGACGTAGACGCCGGTGATGCGGTCCACGTTGGCCTTGATCGGGGCGAGCTCCACGGAGTCCGGTCGCATGCGTGTCGCCGGTGGCAGCGTTCCGGCGTCGAGCGCTTGCGGTGATGCACTCGGGGCGCCGGCGCAGGCGGCCAGCCCGGCCGTCGAGGCGACCGCCAGGGTGGCGCCGGCCTGGCGCAGGAATTGACGTCGTTGCATGGACTGACTTCCTTGGCGGGCAGGCAGGAAACTGGCTACATCGCAGCGCCGGGACGCGGGGCGATGCGGGCGCGACCAGCGGCAGCGGTCAGCTCTTCCTGAGGAATCCGCCGATGGCCAGCACGCCGCCGACGACGATGCCGGCGATGCCCACCCATGCGGGAATCGCCTTGTCGTGGGTGGCGGTAATCTTGGCGGTGCCGACCTGCAGCAGCGTGTCGGTCTGCTGATAGCTGCCGTTGCCGAGGATGATCCAGATGCCGGCGGCGACCAGGATGATGCCGATGATGATCAACACTGCGCGCATGGACGACTCCCGATGACTGATGAGCCGATCATAGGCGGGAGTGGCGCGGGCTAAAAGTCGACGGCGGCACGGGGCATGCCGCCGCCGTCGGGGAAAGCGGTGGCTTCAGCCCAGGCGGGCGAACAGCGCGCCGTGGCCGGGCAGTTCGAGCCGGCCGTCGACCAGGGTGCCCTGCGCCAGGCCATGACCGTTCACCGGCGTGACGCTGCCATGCGCGGGCCAGGCCATCGACACCGCTTCACCGGACAGGTTGAAGGCGGCAAGCATGGTCTCGTCACCATGGCGCCGTGTAAACGCCAGCACGGGTTCGGGCGTGTCAAAGAAGAAGATGTCGCCCCAGCGCAAGGCCGGTTGCGACTTGCGCCAGGCCATGAAGGCGCGGAAACCGTGCAGGGCGGACGCGGGTTCGGCTTCCTGCGCGGTGACGGCGCGCGCGCGGTGTTCGGCGGGCACCGGCAGCCACGGATCGCCCACGCTGAAGCCGGCGTTGAGGCCGGCGTTCCACGGCATCGGCGTGCGGCAGCCGTCGCGGCCCTTGAAGGTGGGCCAGAACGCGATGCCGTAAGGATCCTGCAGCGCCTCGAACGGCACCTCGGCTTCAGTCAGGCCCAGCTCTTCGCCCTGGTAGACGCACACCGAGCCCCGCAGCGAGCAGAGCATGGCGGTGAGCAGGTTGGCCAGTCGCACGGACGCATCGCCATGGCCCCAGCGACTGAGCACGCGCTCCACGTCGTGATTGGAAATGGCCCAGCACGGCCAGCCTTCCAGCATCTGCGCTTCGAGGTTGCGCACGGTGCTGCGGATGTAGGACGCGCTGAAATCGTTGGTCAGCAGTTCGAAGCTGTAGCCCATGTGCAGGCGTCGGCCGCTGGTGTACTCGGCCGTGGTGGCCAGCGAATCCTCTGAAGAGATCTCGCCCAGCGCGGCCACGTCGTCGTACTGGTCCATCAAGGCGCGCAGCTCTTCCAGGAACGCGAGGTTCTCCGGCCGCGTGTTGTTGTAGTAGTGGTACTGGAATGCGTACGGGTTGTCCGGGCTGAAGCCGCGACCCACGCGCTTGTCGGCCGGCTTGGGCGGGTTGTCGCGCAGCTCGCGGTCGTGGAAGCAGAAATTGATGGCGTCCAGGCGCAGGCCGTCGACGCCCTTGTCCAGCCAGAACTTCACTTCGTCCAGCACCGCGCGCTGCACGGCCGGGTTGTGGAAGTTCAGGTCCGGCTGCGCGGTCAGGAAGTTGTGCAGGTAGTACTGGCCGCGTCGCGGCTCCCACTGCCAGGCGCAACCGCCGAACAGCGACAGCCAGTTGTTCGGCGGCGTGCCGTCGTCCTTCGCGTCGGCCCACACATACCAGTCCGCCCGGGGATTGTCGCGGCTCTGGCGACTCTCGCGGAACCAGGCGTGCTCGACCGAAGTGTGGCTGAGCACCTGGTCGATCATCACTTTCAGGCCCAGGCTATGCGCCTTGGCCAGCAGCCGGTCGAAGTCGGCCAGCGTGCCGAACAGCGGGTCGACGTCGCGGTAGTCGGCAATGTCATAGCCGAAGTCCGCCATCGGCGAGCGGAAGAACGGGGCGATCCAGATCGCGTCCACGCCAAGGCCGGCAACGTATTCGAGCTTGTCGATGATGCCCGGCAGGTCACCCACGCCATCGCCGTTGGTGTCCATGAAGCTACGTGGATAGATCTGGTAGGTGACTGCTCCGCGCCACCAGGGTGCATCAATCATGTCGCATGTCCCGAGGTTCCCGCCCAATGCGCACGCCGCTGCAGGGGCCAGGCCCGGGCGAAGCGCGGGGGCAGCTTAAACGCAGAGTGCGAAAGCCATGCCTCGACTGCATACGTATTCAAAAAACCCCGATATTGCGATGCAGCAGGCGTCCGCCGGCGTACAAAAAAACCGTGCATCGAGACGTGTGCCTGCGCGCGCAAACCCGCATGGGCAGGGCATGTCGCCGCTGCCGCGGCGCTTGCCGCGCGCCTGCGTCGCCGGCTGCGGCGAGACGTGCCGCCATTAGAATTTTGTCAAAGGTGCACAAAAAAACGCGGTCATGAATACGTATGCATAGACCTGTTCGCCTTTTGGCGCAGCCCTACCATGGCCGCCACGCGACGGGGCCCTCCGGATGATCGGCATGCACTGGCGCGTAGCCCGCGGCAGTCTGTGGGGACTGCCGCGGCAACTACAAAACCAATAGATGTGCAAACCCGTGGGAGGGGAAGACGGTGATACTGAAACGTAATGTGCTGGCCCTGGCGCTGGCGTCCGGCCTGTGTTTGACCGCCGGCATCCAGGCGGCGCCGGCCGATGCGGCCACGAAGGCCGACGGCAGCATGGCCGGCAGCGGTGCGACCGGCGATCAGGCCGCGGCAACCTCCGCGCAGCAGGCTGGCCCGGGCACCGGCAAGGACGACAAGTCCAAGCAGACGCAGGACCAGCAGCTGGCCAAGAGCCTGTCCGCCATCACCGTGACTGGTTACAACCAGGACATGGAGAAGTCGATCGACTATCAGCGCTACTCCGATACGATCACCAACGTCATCACTTCCGCCGATATCGGCGGCCTCCCGGACCAGTCCATCGCCGACGCGCTGACGCGCCTGCCGGGCGTGTCTGCCGAGCGCATCGCCGGCCAGGCCTCGCAGGTGAACATCCGCGGCCTCTCGGGCAACTTCATCCAGACCACGCTCAACGGTCGCGAGCAGCCGTCCACCAGCGGCAGCAACTACATCCAGTTCGACCAGTACCCGTCCGAACTGATCAACATGGCCACGGTGTACAAGTCCTCGCAGGCTTCGCTGATCACCGGCGGCGTGGGCGGCACCATCGCGCTGCAGACGGCCAACCCGCTGGAAGCGCCGAAGGAGCAGAACCTCAACGTCGACGCGCGTGGCAGCTACAACAGCCAGGCGGGCGACGTGGCCGGCGCCAATTCCACCGGCTATCGCCTGAGCGCGGCCTACCAGGGCAAGTTCCTCGACAACACCCTGGGCGTTGGCCTGGGCGTGGCGCAGATGTACCAGCCGCACGTGGCCGAGCAGTTCGTGGGCGAAGCTTCCGATGGCCAGCTCTACACGCTGCCGAGCGGGCAGAAGGCTTACCTGACCCAGGGTCTGCAGCTGCAGCAGAACGGCGGCACCGAGCGTCGCACCGGCGAAGTCGCCACCGTCGTGTGGAAGCCGACCGACGAGCTGCAGGTGTCGGGTGACGCGTTCTACTCGAAGTTCAAGAACACTTCGTTCGGCTATGGCTTCCGCACGCAGAACATCTACGGCGGCAACCAGGGCCTGATCTCGAACGCGGTGCTCGGTCCCTTCGGCACCATGACCGGTGGCACCGTGACCAGCACCGGCGGCGGCAATTTCTCCAACGAAACCACGGCCGACAACTACACCACGGACACCAGCGTGTTCTCCGGTGGCCTGAACGCCAGGTGGGACCACGGCAACTGGCACGTCAACACGGACCTGTCGCTGTCGCGCGCCTCCAGCAACGAGATCAACGTGGACACCACGGCTGATCCGTACAACGGTCTTGGCACGGCGACGCCGACGCTGATGGGCCAGTCCACCACGTATCAGCTGGCGGGTCGCAAGATCGGCACGGTGTCGTTCGCCAATCCGGGCATCTACACCAACCTCAACGACATGGGCCTGTCGCGTTACGGCGTGTATCCGTACATCTACCACGACAAGATGAAGGCGTTCCGTACCGACGTTAAGTACGACATGCCCAACAGCTCGTGGCTGGCGGCACTCGAAGCCGGCGTGTACCTGAACAACCACGACTACAACGCGGACCGCGAGGTCTACGTGTATGGCAACGAGTGGGGCGGTCCCGGCACCACGCCGCTGACCATTCCGGCCAGCGCCGCCAAGGTCACCTGCTGGAGCGGCAAGTTCGCGAACTTCCCCTGCTTCCTGCAGCTCAATGGCCCGGCCATCCTCGCTGCGCACGGCATCGTCGCCAACCCGGTCAAGGACATCCACAACAACAGCTGGTCTGAAATCCAGAGCGGCTCGGTGGCGGAGCAGACCCGCGACCTGTACTTCCAGGGCGACCTCGACGCGCAGGTGTTCGGCCATCAGCTGACCGGCAACTTCGGCATGCGTTACTCGCACCAGAACCAGACCAGCAATGGCCTGCAGCAGGTGGGCAACAATGCCGGCATCCCGATCACCGACGGCAACGGCTATACCAGCCTCGACTACGCGCCGCTCACCGTGGGCAAGAAGTACTCCGACTGGCTGCCGTCGCTGAACCTGGTCTATCACGTTTCCGATGACGACCAGGCGCGCTTCTCGGCTGCCAAGGTACTGTCGCGTCCGCCGATCAACCAGATGATGGCCGGCTCGGGTTCGTGGGTGTCCACCGCCGGTGGCCAGAACTACTACAACGTGTGGGGCGGCACGAGCCCGCTGCTCGACCCGCTGCGCGCCACCCAGTACGACCTGACCTTCGAACACTACTTTGATGACTCCACCGGCCTGCTCAGTGCCGGCGTGTACTACAAGGACATCAAGTCGTTCATCCAGGCCGTTACCTACAACAACTTCGACTTCGCCGGCGCCGGCATCACCGTGCCGATCGATCCGGCCACAGGCAAGCCGTTCCTCAATGGCGACTACCAGACGGCGTACAACGCCAAGGGTGGCCAGGTGAAGGGCCTGGAGCTGGCCGCTTCCAAGACCGGCTTCCTGCCGGGCATCTGGAAGGGGCTGGGTGTGCAGGCCAACTTTGCGCTGACCGACAGCAACGTCCGCAACCCGACCACGCTGGGTGGCCCGACCTCGTACATCGGCCTGCCGGGCCTGTCCAAGCGCGTCGCCAGCGCCGCGGTGTTCTACGACTACGGTCCGTTCTCGGCCCGCGTGTCCGGCAACTACCGTTCGAAGTTCGCCTCCGACACGCAGATGTCGGTGACGAACCAGATGGTCACCTTCGCTGCGGAAACCGTGTACGACTTCCAGGCCTCGTACGACATCACCCAGCAGTGGGGCGTGGTGTTCCAGCTGCTGAACCTCACCAACCAGCCGACGCGCACCTACTTCGGCAGCGACCCGTCGCAGACCGGCACGATCCAGTACTTCGGTCGTACCAGCTACCTCGGCGTCAACTTCAAGCTGTAAGTCACGCTCGCGCCGGCGCCCCGCAAGGAGCGCCGGCGCGATGCCATCTGGAGCTGCGTTCACGTGAGTGGCGCAGCAACCACACACCGCGAGGCCCGGCGTAGCGGTCACCGGTCCGTAGCGTGAAGTATCCGGTGTACTGTTCCGACGAAGGCGCGCGTTCTTGGAATGGAGCACGGCATGTCGCGGAACCGCTTGTTCAGCCCCTTGGCTTTCCTGCTTGCCCTGGCACTCGGGCCGGGCATCTCCCCTCAAGTCAACGCCGACGCAGCAGCAGCGGCCCCGGCGACCGCCGCACCGTCCGGCGTCTACTACGAAATCTTCGTGCGCGCCTGGTACGACACCAATGGCGATGGCATCGGCGACCTCAACGGCGTCACCGCCAAGCTCGACTACCTCAAGTCACTGGGCATCAGCGGCATCTGGCTGATGCCGATCAACACGGCGCCCAGCTACCACGGCTACGACGTCACCGACTACTACGGCATCAACCCGCAGTACGGCAACGAAGCCGACCTGCAGCGGCTGCTGGACGAAGCGCACAAGCGCGGCATCGCAGTGACCATGGACATGGTGATCAACCACACCAGCCAGGTGCATCCGTGGTTCATCGCGGCACGCGATGCGGCCGACCCGCACCATGACTGGTACACCTGGGCGGGCCCGCAGGCGGACCTCGGTGCGCTGAGCACGGCCTCGGACAGCCGGATCTGGCATCCACTGGGCAAGGCCCACTACCTGGGCGACTTCGGCGGCGGCATGCCGGACCTCAACTACGACAACCCCGCCGTGCGCGCGGAGATGATCAAGGTTGGGCGCTACTGGATCGCCAAGGGCGTGGACGGCTTTCGCCTGGATGCCGCCAAGCACATCTACGACGACTTCAAGGCACGCCAGCACGATCCCGAGATCGTGGCGAAGAACGTCGCGTGGTGGACCGAGTTCCACGACGCCATCGCCGCGGTGAACCCGCACGTGACCCTGGTGGGCGAAGTGATGGCCGAGTCGCCCGCGCAGCTGGCGCCTTACCTGCGGCCGCTGGGCTCGATCTTCGACTTCCCGCTCGCCGAGCAGCTGATTGTCAGCGCGAAGGACGAGCGCGTCGGCAAACTCGACGCCCTGCTCAAGGACACCTACGACGCGTATCGCAGCGCGGTCGAGGCACAGGGAGCGGCCGCTGCCCCCTTCATCGATTCCACCTTCCTGTCCAACCACGACCAGGAACGCGTGATGAGCCGCCTCGGCGGCAACCTCGAGCACATGCGCATGGCCGCGGCGATGCTGCTGACCCTGCCCGGCCGCCCGTATATCTACTACGGCGAGGAACTGGGCATGGAAGGTCGCAAGCCCGATCCGAACCTGCGCGAGCCGATGCGCTGGCAGCGCCAGCCGGCGACATCGGCGAACAGCCGGGCGCAGGATGCGCCGGCGGGGTACGGCCAATCGCGCTGGAAACCGTCGAGCGTCCACCAGGGCGAGGCCGTGTCGGTGCAGGCGGAACAGGACGATCCGTCGTCCCTGCTCAACACCTATCGCACGCTGATCGGCTGGCGCGCCCAGGTCGCCGCGCTGCGCGACGGCGACCTGCAGCTGCTGGCCACCGGCAACCCGAGCCTGCTGGCGTACTGGCGCCGTGCCGGTGCGCAGCGCGTGCTGGTCGTGCATAACCTGTCCGGCCAGCCGCTCAGCTGGAAGGCGGATGGCCAGGTGTTGCCGCCCCATGCTTCCGTGCTGCTGAAGAGCAAGCCCGGCGTGACGCTGGACGGCGATCGCCTCAGCCTGCCGGCCTACAGCACGGCGGTGCTGCAGTGATGCGCCTGCGCCTGTTGGCCGCGGCACTTGCCGCTGCGATCGTAGGTGGTCCGGTGGCTGCCGCCGAAAGCGCGGCCCAGCCGGTGGGCCCGATGTCTCTGGCAGTGCCCCATGGCACGCTCGAGTTGCGCGTGCTCGCGCCGGGCATCGTGCAACTGCGGGTGGCCGGTACCAGCGAGCCGGCCACACCGGTGATCGACCCGGAGGCCAGCTTCACGCCGGTGGCGACCCGCCTCGAACAGCAGGGCGACCAGCAGGTATGGCGCTCTGAACAACTCACGTTGCGCTGGGATCCGCGCAACGCCGTGTTGCGCATGGAGGACCGCAGCGGCCAGTTGCTGCTCAGCGCTGACCTCACGCGCGCCGCCGAAGGGCGCTGGTCGCTGCAGCACGCCAAGGGCGACCCCCAGTACGGCATCGGCGGCCTGAACGCCTTCGACGCGGCCAGCGGCCACCTGCAGCGCGAGGGCAGGCAGCTGGCGACCGCCGGCCGACAGGGCCATGCCGGCGCGCCGTTCGTATGGAGCACCGCCGGCTATGGCGTGCTGGCCGATGCGGAGCCGGCGCGCTTCGACCTGTCGGGCAGCGGCATCGCCATCCGCGCCGAGCAGCAACGCGTCCGCACGATCTACCTGCTGGCGGGATCGCCGGCCGAGCTGTTCGCCGAGTTGCGCCAGCTGAGCGGCGCGGCGCCGCTGTTCCCGAAATGGGCGATGGGCTTCACCAACAGCCAGTGGGGCATCGACCAGCAGGAAGTGCAGACGCTGGTGGAAACCTACCGGGCCAGGCACATCCCCATCGACAACTTCACCTTCGACTTCGACTGGAAGGCGTGGGGCGAGGACATGGGCGAATTCCGCTGGAACACCGACAAGTTTCCCGACGGCCCCGACGGCAGGCTCAAGCAGTGGATGGATGCGCGCGGCATGCACATGAGCGGCATCATGAAGCCGCGCCTGCACGTCGACACGGTGGAAGGGCGCGAGGCCACGGCGCGCGGCTACTGGCTGGCGCAGTCGAAGGAAGCGCCCGACTATTTCTCGCACAAGCCGGTGCGCGACGTGGATTTCGACCAGGCCGCGGTGCGTGAGTGGTTCTTCAACGATGCGCTGAAGCATGCCTTCGACACCGGCATCGTGGGCTGGTGGAACGACGAGGCCGACGACAGCGGCGTCGACACGCAATTCCTCAACATGCAGCGCGCGCTCTATGACGGGCAGCGCGCGCATGGCAAGCAGCGTGTGTGGTCGGTCAACCGCAATTTCTACCTGGGCGCGCAACGCTATGCCTATGGCGTGTGGTCGGGCGATATCCAGAGCGGCTTCGCCAGCATGGCGGCGCAGCGCCAGCGCATGCTGGCGGCGTTCAACGTCGGGGCCATGCACTGGGGCATGGATGGCGGCGGCTTCAAGGCGCCGCGCCCGACCGATGAAAACTACGCGCGCTGGATCCAGTTTGGCGCGTTCACGCCGGTGTTTCGCGTGCATGCCGACTTCGGCCAGAAGCGGCAGCCGTGGGTGTATGGCCCGATCGCGGAGGAGGCGGCCACCGAGGCGATCCGCCTGCGCTACTCGCTGCTGCCGTACATCTACAGCTACGAGTACCACGCGCACGCCGATGGCGTGGGCCTGGTGCGCCCGCTGCAGTTCGTCTATCCGCAGGATGCCGCGCAGCGCGATCGCATCGATGCCTGGATGTTCGGCGACTACCTGCTGGTCGCGCCCGTGGTGGAGCAGGGGCAGGCGGTGAAACGGCTGCAGCTGCCGCACGGCCGCTGGATCAACTGGTTCGACGGCAAGGCGTACGAAGGCGACCGCGAGATCACGCTCGACGTCGATGCCACGAACTGGAGCGATATTCCGTTGTTCGTCCGCGAAGGCGCGATCATTCCGCAGCAGCCCGTGATGGACTACGTGGGCCAGCGGCCGGTGACGTCGCTTGATGTCCAGGTGTTCCCGTCCGATGCCGAAACGCGCTTCGACGTCTACGACGACGATGGCGAAACCTATGGCTACGAGCAGGGCGCGTACTTCATGCAGACGTTGTCCGTGCGTCGCGAAGGCAAGGTGGTGAACTTCCGTGCGGCGGCACCGACCGGGACCTTCCACCCGGCGTTGAAGGACTATGTGGTAGCCGTCCACGTGCCTTCGCCCAAGGCGGTCGCCGTCGACGGCAAGCCGCTGGCCAGGGTGGCCGACATCGAGGCGCTGCGCGCCGCGCAAGGCGAGGGTTGGGCGCAGGGTCATGACCGGTTTGGCGAGGTGACGTACGTGAAGATCGAGGCAGGCACGGCGAAGCACCTCCAGCTCACCACGCAGGCGGTGCAGCCGTGAGCGGAGCGAACAGGCGTCGCAACCGCATGGCGCTGTCGTGTGCAGCCTGGGTGATCGCAGGCGCCGTGCAGGCCCAGGCGATCACGCCCGCAGGCGACGTGAGCTGGCAGGGCAAGACCGCCAGCATGAGCGCACAAGCCGATGGCAGCTTCGTCCTGCACGCCCCGACCGGCGATCGCAGCATTGCGGCGCAGAAGCTGGCCGTTCACACGGCCAGTCCGCTGTTCGACGGCCTGTTCGCGATGGCGCAGGACGATCTCGGCCACGATGCAGTGTCGGCCATCAAGGATGGCGCCTACGACCACGGCAAGGAGATCCCGTGCCACTGTTTCGCCACCGGCGAAAAGTGGCCTTACGTATGGACGCGCGACCTGTCGTACTCCATCGACCTCGCCCTGTGGCGCATCGATGCGGATCGTGCGCGCGAGTCGCTGCGCTTCAAGCTGTCCGACGTGCGCGAGCCGTCGGCCACGCAAGGCCTGTACGTGATGCAGGACACCGGCTCCGGTGGCAGCTGGCCGATCAGCACCGACCGCGTGGTGTGGTTCCTCGGTGCGAAGCACCTGCTGGACGACAAGGCCTTCGCCGACGACACCTGGCGCGCATTGAAAGACACGCTGGCGCAGGACCGGCTCTACGTGTTCGACGGCCGGCTCGGCCTGTATCGCGGTGAGACTTCGTTCCTCGACTGGCGCGAACAGACTTATCCCGCGTGGACGGAGAAGGACGTGCGCTTTATCGGCGAGTCCTTCGCACTGTCCACCAACGTGCTGCACTACCAGGCGCTGCAGCTGGCGGTGCAGCAGGCCGAGCAGCGGCATGACGCCGCCGCGAAGGACTATCGCGCGCAGGCCGAGGCGTTGAAGCAGGCGATCAATGCGCACTTCTGGCGCGCCGATCGCGGCATGTACATGAGCTACTTCGGTCCCGGGGCGATGCCGGTCGACAGCTACGATCTGCTCGGGATCGCGCTCGCCGTGACCAGTGGCGTGGCAGACCCCGAGAAGGCAAGGCAGGCGCTCGCGAACTATCCCGCCTGGCCGGCCGGCAGCCCCGTCATCTGGCCCGAGCGCAATGACCAGCCCGTCTATCACAACCGAGCGATCTGGCCCTTCGTGAGCGCCTATGCGCTGCGCGCGGCGCGCGTGGTGAACGATGCGCCGCGCATCGCGCACGAGATGGATTCGATCCTGCGCGGCGCCGCACTGGCCTCGTCCAACATGGAAAACTACGAGCTGGTCACGCAGGCCGTGCACGTGGACGAAGGCAAGCTCAGCGGTCCGGTGGTGAATTCGCCGCGCCAGCTGTGGTCGGTGGCGGGTTACCTCGACATGGTCATCAACGGCGTGTTCGGCGTGGGCGACGAGGGCCGCATCGATCCCAGGCTGCCAGCCTCGTGGGTGGCGCCACTGTTTGGCGACCAGCCGGGCATCACGCTCGACCTGGCGGGCCAGCGGGTAACCCTGGTTCGCCCGGCCAGGCTCGATGGCGACTTGCTGGTGGCGCAGTCGCAACGGCGCACGGGCAACGAGACCATCGTGCAGCTGAAGCCCATGCATTCCGGCGCGAAACCCTTGCGCACCGACGCACCATTGTTCGGGCCCGCGATGCCGGACCCTCCCGTCGTCACCGCGTCGGCGCAGGGCTGGCAGGTCGGTTCCCAGGGCAAGGGCGTGCTGTATCTGGACGGCCGTCGCGTGGGGCCGATCGACGGCAGCCTATCCGAGCCGAAGGGCGAGTCGCGCCAGTGCTTCCAGCTCACGCGCGTGGGCGAGGGCGGGCTCGAGTCGCTGCCCGGCGCGGCCACCTGCAAGGGCGACGAAGCGCGTCTCGCCGGTGCCGGCCCGTGGGAGTGGAAGGCGACCAGCGGCGGCGACATCAGCGTGTCATTCGACTACGTGAACGACCACGGCCCGATCAACACCGGCATAACGGCCGCGGTGAAGCTGTTGGACGTGTCGTGCGATGCTGCAGCGCCACAGCGCATTCCGGTGGTGATGCCGCATAGTGTGGGCACCCAGCGTTCCACCACGGCCACGTTCACGGCACGGGCGGGCGCGCATTGCCGCTTCCGTCTGGACCAGGGGTTCAACATGAGTGACCTGCGCCACAACGCGCACTACACCGGCGAACAGGGCGGCGCGAGCGGCCCGGTGAACGATGCCAGGGTCGAGGCGATGCTGGTGTCGCCGTCGCCGCAGGGAACCGCAAAGCCATGACGCGCAAACCCGAACTGTCGTTCTGGCAGATCTGGAACATGTGCTTCGGCTTCCTGGGCATCCAGTTCGGTTTTGCGCTGCAGAACGCGAACGTCAGCCGCATCTTCCAGACGCTCGGCGCGGACGTCGGGGACATCCCCGCGTTGTGGATCGCCGCGCCGTTCTCGGGGCTGCTGGTGCAGCCGGTGATCGGTTATCTGTCGGATCGCACGTGGACGCGGCTGGGCCGACGCCGGCCGTACTTCCTGATCGGCGCCGTGCTCACCACGTTGGCCCTGTTGTGCATGCCCAACTCGCCCGTGCTGTGGGTGGCGGCGGGCCTGCTGTGGATCATGGATGCGTCCATCAATATTTCGATGGAGCCGTTCCGGGCCTTCGTCGGCGACCAGTTGCCGCCGCGCCAGCGACCGCTCGGTTATGCCATGCAGAGCTTCTTCATCGGCGTGGGCTCGGTGGTGGCTTCGCTGCTGCCGTGGCTGCTCGCCAGGCTTGGCGTCAGCAATGTCGCGGGCGCGGGCAGCATGCCGGACACGGTGAAATACGCCTTCTATCTCGGCGGCGCCGTGTTGCTGGTCTCGGTGCTGTGGACGGTGCTGTCGAGCAGGGAGTATCCGCCGGAGCAACTGGAGTCCTTTGCAGACAACGTGGTGGAAGCCACCGTGACGGATGCATCGGGTGCGTGGCGTGTTGGCGTGGTGCTGCTTGGCGCAGGCGCGCTGCTGCTGGCGGCGATCGGTCATTTCGCACTGGAGAAGGAGCTCTACCTGCTGGCGGGCGGCCTGCTGGTGTTTGGCGCGCTGTTCACGTGGCTGTCGGTGGCGCGCGGCCAAGGCATGCTGCGGCAGGTGATGGGCGACCTGTACGGCATGCCCGGGCCGATGCGGCGCCTGGCCTGGGTGCAGTTCTTTTCCTGGTTCGCCCTGTTCGCGCTGTGGATCTACACGACGGCGGCGGTGACCTCGGTGCACTACGGGACCACCGATACGCATACGGCGGCCTACAACGAAGGTGCGAACTGGGTGGGTGTGCTGTTCGCCGCCTACAACGCGTTTGC
This sequence comes from Dyella soli, assembly GCF_054482295.1. Taxonomy (NCBI): domain Bacteria; kingdom Pseudomonadati; phylum Pseudomonadota; class Gammaproteobacteria; order Lysobacterales; family Rhodanobacteraceae; genus Dyella; species Dyella soli. The sequence goes on along the minus strand of NZ_JBTFFU010000004.1, from coordinate 70,626 downwards.
CGCAGTGGCGGCCATCGCCATTCCCGGGATGGTGCGGCGTTGGGGGCTGCGCATGAGCCACCTGGTCAACCTCTGGCTGGGCGGTGCGGGGCTGCTGTCGTTCCTGCTGATCCGCGACCCGCACTGGCTGCTGCTGTCGATGGTGGGCGTCGGCTTCGCCTGGGCATCGATCCTGTCGCTGCCGTATGCGCTGCTGTCGGACAACCTGCCGGCAGCGAAGATGGGCGTGTACATGGGCATCTTCAATTTCTTCATCGTGATCCCGCAGTTGCTGGCGGCCAGTGTGCTGGGCCTGCTGCTGCGGCTGTTCTTCCATGGGCAGCCGATCTGGGCGCTGGCCATGGGTGGCGCCAGTCTGGTCATTGCCGGCCTGTGCACGCTGCGCGTGAGCGAACCTGCCATCGAACTTTCCACCGCGCCCGCCGGCGCCGGACGCCACTGACCCCATGCGCCTTCGTACATCGCTTGCTGCTGCCATCCTCGGTCTGTCGCTGACCGCGCCTGCCGGCCAAGGCGCCATTGCCGCCGAACCCGGCCAGGCGTTCTACGGCACCGACCAGCCCATGGCCGCCAACGCGATCTACTTCGTGATGACCGACCGCTTCGTCAACGGCGATCCGTCCAACGACCATCGCGACCAGGGCGGCGCGCACCGCACCTTCGACATCCCCGTGCCGGGGCCCAATGGCGAGACCGACAACATCGGTTACCTCGGTGGCGACTTCAAGGGCGTGCTGGACAATGCGCGCTACATCCGCGGCATGGGCTTTGGCGCGGTGTGGATCACGCCCATCGTCGACAACCCGGACGAAGCGTTCACCGGCGGCGACCCGGTGAGCTGGGGCGCGTTCATGGCCGATCGCGGCAAGTCGGGCTATCACGGCTACTGGGGCGTCAATTTCTACCGGCTCGACGAGCACCTGCCGAGCAAGGGCCTCGACTTCGCGCAGTTCACGCAAAAGATGCGCGCATAAGGCCTGAAGACCGTGCTCGACATCGTCGCCAACCACGGCTCGCCGGCCTTCAGCATGCCGGTGGCGCAACCGATGTTCGGCCAGATCTACGACCGCGATGGCAGGCTCATCGCCGACCACCAGAACCTGGATCCGTCCGAGCTGGACCCGGTGCGCAACCCGCTGCACCGCTTCTACCACGCCTACGACGACCTCGCGCAGCTGTCCAACAACGATGACGAGAGCCCGGCGGTGCTCGACTACTTCGCCGGTGCCTATGAGCAGTGGGCCGACCAGGGTGCCGATGCCTTCCGCATCGATACCATCAGCCACATGTCGACGAATTTCTGGCGGCAGTTCGCGGCGCGCATTCGCGCGAAGCATCCGGGCTTCTTCATGTTCGGCGAAGCGTTCGACTACAACCCCGACGACATCGGCCAGTACACCTGGGCGCGCAACGGCGGCATCAGCGTGCTGGACTTCCCGCTGCGCCAGCGCATCGCCGAGGCTTTCGAGCACCCGCACAGCGACTATGCGCGCGTTGCCCAGCGCCTGTACCTGCGCAACGGGCCCTATGCCAATCCGTACGAGCTGGTGACGTTCTACGACAACCACGACATGGCGCGCCTCAACGCCACTGACGATGGCTTCATCGATGCGCACAACTGGCTGTTCACCGCGCGCGGCATTCCGGCGGTGTATTACGGCTCGGAGGTCGGCTTCATGCGCGGTCGCGCCGAGCACCAGGGCAACCGCAACTACTTCGGCCAGGAACGCATCGACGCGGCGCCGAAGAGTCGCATCTACCGGGAACTCGCGCGCATCGCGACGCTACGCGCGGCTACGCCGGCGCTGCAGAAGGGGCTGATGCTGCCAGTGCATTTCGGCGGCGACCAGGCGTCGTTCTATCGCGTCTACCAGAAGGGCGACGTGCACCAGATCGCGCTGGTGCTGCTCAACAAGGGCGATGCGCCGGCCGCTTTCGAAGTCACCGATTACCTGCAGTCAGGAACCTGGCGGGCGGCGTTCGGCGGCGGCAAGGTCACCGTGGCCGAGGGTGGCGCGCTGCACGCCACGGTGGCTGCGCATGACGTGCAGGTGTACCTGCTGGACGCCACCGCGACGCGCCCCGACCTGGTGGCGCAGCTCGTGCGTCTGATGAACGAAAAAGGCCATCCGGGCGGTTGATGCCGCGCGGCGGCCGCGCCTCAGCGTGGTCGCAGGCTCGATTTGCGCACGATCAGCCGTGCCGGCAGCGTCGCGCTCTCGGCCGCTTCGCCACGGATCAGCTGCAGCAGGTTGTCGACCAGGATCTCGCCCGCCAGCTTCGTGTCCTGCAGGACCGTGGTCAGCGGAGGATTGACGAAACTGGCCACCGGAATGTCATCGAAGCCGGCCAGGGCGATGTCGTCGGGCACTTTCAGGCCGTGGTCGGCCAGCGCGCGCATGGCGCCGATGGCGATCAGGTCGCTGGCGGCGAACACGGCATCGAAACTCACGCCGCGCGATAGCAACGTTTCCAGCGCGTCATAGCCGGAGTGCTCGGTGCTCTCGGCGTTGACCTGCAGCAAGGGCTCGGGATCGAGCCCGGCCTCGAGCAAGGCCTGCGCATGGCCACGATAGCGGTCGAAGAATTCCGGGTAGTGGCTGGAAGCGTCGCCGAGGAAGGCGATGCGGCGGCATCCCTGTTCGATCAGGTGCGTGGTCACGGCGTGGCCGCCGCTGAGGTTGTCGCAACCGACCGATACATCCGGCTGGTCCGGCAGCACGGCGCCCCAGCGCACGCAGCAGGTGCCCTGGTCCACCAGCTTCTGCAGCTTGTCGCGCGTGGCGAGGTAGTCGCCGTAACCCAGCAGGATGATGCCGTCGGCTTTCTTGCTGTCGGCGTAGTCGGCATGCCAGTCGCGCGAGAACTGCTGGAACGAGATCAGCAGGTCGTAGCCTCGCTGCGCGCTGGCGCGCGTGATCGAGCCGAGCATCGACAGGAAGAACGGGTTGATGTGCGAATCGTCGGCGGTCGGGTCCTCGAACAGCAGCAGGGCCAGCGTGCCGGTGTGGCGCGCGCGCAGGCTGGAGGCGTTCTTGTCGACCTTGTAGTTCAGCTCGTCGACCGCCGCCTGGATGCGCCGGCGGGTTTCTTCGTTGACCAGCGGGCTGCCGCGCAGCGCGCGCGACACCGTCGACTGGGAGACCCCGGCCAGGTGGGCAATATCGAACGAGGTGACTTTTCCCTTGATCTGCACGCGGCCGCTCTCAGGTCATGCCGGCCGCGTTCCTTGTGGCCAGTCGGATTCGTGGCCGAATCCTAGCTGCTTTGCGTGCGTGCGTCCCCCGCCCGGCGAGCGGGCAGAAAAAAGCCCCGAGGATTAGGGGGGAATCCTCGGGGCCGGGGTGGAAGCGAAACCCAGGGGAGAGGTTCGCTCGCCGTGGCTCACCCAGGGAGGTGGTTGAGCCGGTGGATGCCGTTGCGTGCATCCGGATACTAAGAACGCGCCACGCAGCAAAAGTTGCACTGCTCGGGTCAGTTTTAGTCAGCGACGATTCATTTGACGAAAATCAAACACTTCGCGCCGTGCATCGTCCCAGCGCGCGCTGGGACGATGACTGCGGCGCTCAGTGCGCTTCGTCCCAGTTGGCGCCGACGCCGGCTTCCACCAGCAGCGGCACCGACAGCGTGGCCGCGCCGGACATGCGTTCGATCACGCCGGCGCGCACCGCTTCGACCGCGTCCTTGCGCACTTCGAACACCAGTTCGTCGTGCACCTGCATGAGCATGTGGGCATCGTCACGCGGCTTGAGCCAGTCGTGCACTTCGATCATGGCGCGCTTGATGATGTCGGCGGCGGTGCCCTGCATGGGTGCGTTGACGGCGGCACGCTCGGCGCCGGCGCGCAGGGCCTGGTTGCGCGAGCTGAGGTTCTCCAGGTACAGCCGGCGACCGAACAGGGTTTCCACGTAGCCATCGCGGTGCGCCTGCGCCCGGGTGGCTTCCATGAAGGCATGCACGCCCGGATAGCGCGCAAAGTAGCGCGCCATGTAGTCGCTGGCTTCGCCGCGATCCACGCCGAGCTGGCGGGCCAGGCCGAACGCGCTCATGCCGTACATCAGGCCAAAGTTGATCGCCTTGGCCGCGCGGCGCTGGTTGGCGCTGACCTGTTCGGGCGCGAGGCCGAACACTTCCGCGGCGGTGGCGCGATGGACGTCGCCGCCCTCGTGGAAGGCCTTGAGCAGGCCCTCGTCGCCGGACAGGTGGGCCATGATGCGCAGCTCGATCTGCGAGTAGTCCGCCGCCAGCACCACCCAGCCTTCCGGCGCCACGAAAGCCTGGCGGATGCGCCGGCCTTCCTCGGTGCGCACGGGGATGTTCTGCAGGTTGGGGTCGGACGAGGACACGCGCCCGGTCGCCACGGCGCCCTGGTGGTAGCTGGTGTGCACGCGCCCGGTGCGCGGGTTGACCATCTCGGCAAGCTTGTCGGTATAGGTCGAGCGCAGCTTGGCCAGGCCGCGGTAATCCAGGATCAGGCGCGGCAGCGCGTGATCGTCGGCAATCGCCTCCAGGGCCTCTTCGTTGGTCGACGGCTGGCCGGTCGGCGTCTTGAGCTTGGCAGGCAGGCCCAGTTCGTCGAACAGGATGGCCTGCAGCTGCTTGGGCGAATCGAGGTTGAACTCGCGGCCCGCGCTCTGCCACGCGGTCTGCTGCAGCTCGAGCATGCGCTTGCCCAGCTGCTGGCTCTGCTTGCGCAGTTCGTTGACGTCGATCAGCACGCCACGCTGTTCCATCGCGGCCAGCACGGGCACCAGCGGAATCTCGATGTTTTCGTAGACCGCGCGCAGCGTGGGCAGGCTTTCCAGCCTGGGCCACAGCGCGTGATGCAGGCGCAGGGTGACGTCCGCGTCCTCGGCGGCGTAACGGCAGGCGGTGTCCAGGTCCACCTGGGAGAAGGGAATCTGCCTGGCGCCCTTGCCGGCCACGTCCTCGTATTTGACGGTGTCGTAGCCGAGGTATTTCCTCGCCAGCGAATCCATGTCGTGGCGCGTGGCGGTGGCATTCCACACATAGGACTCGAGCATCGAGTCGTGCCTGAGGCCCTGCACCTCGATGCCGTAGTGCGACAGGATGTTGATGTCGTACTTGGCGTGCTGGCCCAGCTTGGGCCGGCTGGCGTCCTCGAAGAGCGGCTTGAGAGCTGCCAGCACCTTGTCCCGCGGCAGCTGCGCAGGTGCGCCCGGATAGTCGTGGCTCAGCGGCACGTAGCAGGCGTAGCCGGGTTCCACCGACAGGCTGAGGCCGACGATGTCGGCCTGCATTGAATCGATCGAGGTGGTTTCGGTGTCGAACGCCACCAGTGGCGCGGTGGCGATGCGGTCGAGCCAACGATCGAACTGCGCCGGCGTGGTGACCAGCTCGTACACGCCCGCCATCCCCAGCGAGGCATCTTCCGGCGGCAGCAGCGCGCCCTGTGCGCCCTGCGCCGGCGCAGATGCGACGCGGTCCGCCGCGTCTTCCGGCGTGCCCGCCGCGGTGGCTCCCTGGTCGAGCTCCTTCAGCGCCGCCTTGAACTCGTAGCGGGTGAACAGCGCGCGCAACGGTTCCAGCTGGCGTTCGCGCAGCGCGAGCGCGCTGACGGCCAGCTCCAGCGGCACGTCGGTCTTGATCGTCACCAGTTCGCGCGACAACGGCAGCTGCGGCAAGGCCGCGCGCAGGCTCTCGCCGATCTTGCCGGTGATTTTTTCGGCCGCGGCCATCACGCCATCCAGCGAGCCATATTCGGCCAGCCATTTGGCCGCAGTCTTCGGTCCGCATTTGGGTACGCCGGGCACGTTGTCGACGGTGTCGCCGGTGAGCGCGAGGAAATCCACGATCTGCGATGGCTGCACGCCGAATTTTTCGACCACGCCGGCGGTGTCGGTGGTGGTGTTGGTCATGGTGTTGACCAGGTGGATGCCAGGCCGCACGAGCTGGGCCAGGTCCTTGTCGCCGGTGGAGATCTCCACCTCGATGCCCTGCGCGTGGGCCTGCTCGGCCAGCGTGCCGATCACGTCGTCCGCCTCCACGCCACCGATGCGCAGGATCGGGAAGCCCAGCGCGCCGACGATTTCCAGCATGGGTTCCACCTGCGCGCGCAGGTCGTCGGGCATCGGCGGGCGGTTGGCCTTGTATTGGTCGTACAGGGCGTTGCGGAAGGTCGGCCCCGGCGCATCGCTCACGAAGGCCACGTAGTCGGGCCGGGCCTTCAGCGTGGCGCGCAACATGTTGACCACGCCGAACAGCGCACCCGTGGGCTCGCCTTGCGCATTGCTCAGTGGCGGCAAGGCGTGGAAGGCACGATACAGGTAGGACGAACCGTCGATGAGTATGAGCTTGGCCATGCCGCATTCTCGCACGCGTGTGCGCGGGAGCGAGGGCGCCCGGCCTGCGGCCATGCGGTGCACGGGGCGCCCGGGCCGTGCGTTGTCGTGGGCAGCAGGGCCTGGCGCTGCTTCACAAGCGGTGCGGTTTGGCGCTGCTATGCTTTGGTTTCATCAGGAGGCCGTCATCATGAAACCCGTCGCGTTGCTTGTTGTTCTTGGTGTTGCGGCCGCATCGAATGCGTTGGCCCAGTCCGGTGGCTTTCCGCCGGCGCCGCCGCCGCCGGGCATGAATGATCCGGGCGCGAAGGCCCGTCCGCAGCCCGCGCCCACGCCGGCACCGCCGGCCAAGGCTTCGGCGGCGCCGACTGCCGACACTGCTGCCCCGATGAGCCAGGCCGCCACGTCGTCGTCGCAGCCACGCGATGCCAGGGGCGATGCACCGCCGCAGGTGACCGTGCGCAAGCAGGGCGACGACACCATCCAGGAATTCCGTCGCAGCGGCCAGCTCTACATGGTGGTGGTGACGCCCAAGGGCGGCATTGCGCAGACCTACATGGTCGACCAGAAGGGCGCCTGGACCAACCAGGCCGGCGAGCCGGTGAAGCCGGTGATGTACAAGGTCATGGAGTGGGGCAACAGCAAGTCCGCCGAAGAGCAGGACAACGGCGGCAAGTAGGCCGCCCGACCCTCCCATGAGGATGACCGTCATGCGCCCGTCGACGGAGCGGTCGTGAACCCGCGCGAAAGCTGGTTGCTGTTCGCGCTGGGTTCGGCGTTCTTCGCCGCGCTCACCGCGTTGTTCGGCAAGCTGGGCGTGGCGGGCATCAACTCCAACCTCGCCACCTTCATCCGCACCATCGTGATCCTGCTGGTCACCGCCGGCATCCTCAGCCTGCGCCAGGAATGGGCGCGGCCCTCCGGCCTGCCGACCAGCAGCTGGGTCTTCCTGGTGCTCTCGGGCGTGGCCACCGGCCTGTCGTGGCTGTGCTACTACCGCGCCTTGCAGCTGGGCCCGGTCAGCCGGGTGGCGCCGATCGACAAGCTCAGCGTGGCCATCGCCATCCTGCTTGGCGTGCTGCTGCTGGGCGAATCGCTGAGCTGGCCGCTGGTGATCGGCGGCGGCCTGATCGTGGCCGGCGCCATCGTGATCGCAGTGTTCTGAATCCTCAGCCGGTACCGCCCGCGGGCCACTCCGCGGCGAGTGCGCGCAGGCGTTCCCACACCAGCGCAGCCAGCGGCGACAGCGAGCGCTGGCGCCGCTTCAGCAACACGATGTTGCGATGCTCCACCGGAGTGAGCGGGCGCGCCACCAGCGTGGACGGAGGCGGCGACAGCGCGGGGCTGACACTGATGCCCAGGCCCGCCTCGACCATGCGGAACGCCGTCAGCGTGTGACCGGTCTGCTGCACGATGTCGACCTCGATGCCGCGTCTGGCGAGGGCTTCATCGATCAGGCGGCGGCTGCCCGAGGAATAGTCCAGCAGCACGAGGCGCTGGCCGTGCAGCTTGCGCCATGGCACCCGCCCGAGCCGGGCCAGCGGGTGGTCGGGACGGCACACCACCACGAAGGGGTCGCGCAGGATCACTTCGCTGTCGAATTCGCCCGCCGTCATCGGATCGATGGCCAGGCCGAAATCCACTTCGCCACCACGCACGCTGTCCAGCACGAGCGTCTGCGACTGATCGTGCAGCTGGATGGTCAGCTCCGCGTAGCGTTTCGCGCAATCGGCGATGCACTGCGGCATCAGTCCGGCGGAGAGCGTGGGCACCGAGGCCACGTGCACCTTGCCGCGCCGCCGCTCGCTCTCCGAATGGACGTGGGCCAGCACGCCTTCCAGTTCGTCCAGCACGCGGCCAATGGCGCTTTCGAGGTAACGGCCCGCCTCGGTGGGCACGACCTCGCGCGTGTTGCGGTCGAACAGCTTCAGGCCCAGCTCCGCCTCCAGCTCGGCAATATGCCGGCTCACCGCGGGCTGGCTCAGATGCAGGCTCTCGGACGCGCGCCGGAAATGCTGCTGGCGGGCCACGGCAAGAAAGGCGCGGAGCTGGCGCAGGCTGACATTCATGACCAAATCATATCAATGAATCCGATAATACGATTTGATTAATCAATGGACCGGCAGTCCAATAAGCACTTCCGATGCCTCTGTGTCCGCCGGTCATGTCCCTGAGCCGCTTCCTCCCCGACCGCTTCACCTGCGCCCTGGTGGTCACCGTGGTGCTGGCCAGCCTGCTGCCTTGCCGCGGCACCACGGCGGGCGTGTTCGAGGTGCTGACCGACCTGGCGATTGCGCTGCTGTTCTTCCTGCATGGCGCCAAGCTGTCGCGCGAGGCGGTGGTGGCCGGCATGACCCACTGGCGACTGCACCTGACCGTGCTCGCCAGTACCTTCGTGCTGTTCCCCGTGCTGGGCCTGCTGCTGCGTCCGTTGCTGTCGCCCCTGGTGACCCCGGCGCTGTACATGGGCGTGCTGTTCCTGTGCACCTTGCCGTCGACGGTGCAGTCGTCCATTGCCTTCACCTCGATGGCACGCGGCAATATCCCGGCGGCCATCTGCGCGGCGTCCGCGTCGAGCCTGCTGGGCATCTTCGTCACGCCGCTGCTGGTGGGCGTGATGCTGGAGTCGCACGGGCAGGGGGGCATGTCGTGGAGTGCGGTCGGCGGCATCGTCATGCAGTTGCTGGTGCCGTTCGTGGCCGGCCAGGTGGCGCAGCGCTGGATCGGCTCCTGGGTGAATCGCCATCGGCCCCTGCTGGCCTTCGTGGACCAGGGTTCGATCCTGCTCGTGGTGTACACCGCCTTCAGTGCGGCCGTACTGCAGGGCTTGTGGAAGCAGATACCGCTGTCGGTGCTGGGCGGCCTGCTGGTGGTCAATGCCGTGCTGCTGGCCATTGCACTGCTGGTGACGCGCTATGGTGCGCGTGCACTGGGCTTCAACCGCGCCGACGAGATCACCATCGTGTTCTGCGGTTCGAAGAAGAGCCTCGCCAGCGGCGTGCCCATGGCCAAGGTGCTGTTCGCGGGACATCCGCTCGGCGCGATCGTGCTGCCGATCATGCTGTTCCACCAGATCCAGCTGATGACCTGTGCGGTGCTGGCGCGGCGTTATGCGGCGCGGCAAGCGGAGGCGGCGCTGAAGGTTGAGCCGGTGGTGGTGTCGTAGCCGGGGTCGGCCGGGACTTCCTGGCTGTTTCTTGGTGGCGCTCCATGGATCGGCGTCGTCGCCAGCTTGCCACCTGGCGCTACGTGCTATCTCAGGGACCGCGGCTACTTCGCGACGCGGCGAAGTACCGAGGACTTAAGGCAACGCGTGGCGCCGCCGCACTGAGCCCCTCTCCCCTCGGGAGAGGGGTTGGGGTGAGGGTGCGGGGCTTGCGTAGCCTTTCCATCTTGCGCTCCGCCCGAACCCTCATCCGCCTGCCGGCACCTTCTCCCAATGGGAGAAGGGTTCCTTCGATGGAGCCTGCTTTAGCCCCTCTCCCTTCGGGAGAGGGGTTGGGGTGAGGGTGCGGGGCTTGCGCGGCCTTCCTGTCGCGCCCTCCGCCCGCCTCAATGCCGGAAGTGGCGGATACCCGTGAACACCATCGCCATGCCGTGCTCGTCGGCTGCGGCGATCACCTCGGCGTCGCGCATCGAGCCGCCCGGCTGGATCACGGCCTGGATGCCTGCCGCTGCGGCGGCGTCGATGCCGTCGCGGAACGGGAAGAAGGCGTCGGAGGCCATCACCGAGCCGCGCACTTCCAGCTTCTCGTCCGCCGCCTTGATGCCGGCGATCTTCGCGCTGTACACGCGGCTCATCTGACCCGCGCCCACACCGATGGTCTGGCGGTTCCTGGCGTAGACGATCGCATTGCTCTTGACGTACTTGGCCACCTTCCACGCGAAGATCAGGTCGTCGATTTCGGTCGGCGTCGGCGCACGCTTGGTGACGATCTTCAGATCCTCGGCCTTGACCATCGCGCGGTCGGCGGTCTGGATCAGCAGGCCCGAGCCCACGCGGCGCACGTCGTTGCCCGGCTGCGCCTTGGTCAGGTCGCCATCGGCCGGCGGCGGAATTTCCAGCACGCGCACGTTGCTCTTCTTGGCAAACGCCTTCAGCGCGTCGTCGGCATAGCCCGGTGCCAGCACCACTTCCACGAACTGGCGCTCCACGATGGCCTTGGCCGTGGCCGCATCGACCACGCGGTTGAAGGCGATGATGCCGCCGAAGGCCGAGGTGGGATCAGTCTGGTAGGCCAGGTCGTAGGCGCGGCCGATGCCGTCCAGGCTCACCGCGACGCCGCACGGGTTGGCGTGCTTGACGATCACGCAGGCCGGCTTGGTGAAGCTGCGTACGCATTCCCACGCGGCATCGGAGTCGGCGATGTTGTTGAATGACAGTTCCTTGCCCTGCAACTGGCGGAACGTCGCGAGCGTGCCCGGGTGCGGATACAGGTCGCGATAGAACGCCGCCTGCTGGTGCGGGTTCTCGCCGTAGCGCAGGTCCATCATCTTCACGAAGCGGCCGTTGGCCTGCGCGGGGAACGCGTCATGGCCGGCAATGGCGTCGTGGCTGTCGTTGAGTTGCAGCGCGGAGAGGTAGTCGCTGATCGCGCCGTCGTAGTTCGACACGCGATTGAACGCGGCCACGGCGAGCTTGAAGCGCGTGGCGCGCGTGAGGCCTCCCTGCGTTTCGATTTCGGCGAGTGCCTCGTCGTACTGGTCCGGCGAGGTCAGCACGCCCACGTCGTTCCAGTTCTTGGCGGCGGATCGCAGCATCGCCGGACCGCCGATGTCGATGTTCTCGATGGCTTCTTCCAGCGTGCAATCAGCACGCGCCACGGTCTGCTCGAACGGATACAGGTTGAGCACCAGCAGGTCGATCGGGGCGATGGCCAGGTCGCCCATCACGGCATCGTCGGTGCCGCGGCGGCCAAGCAGGCCGCCATGCACCTTCGGGTGCAGCGTCTTGACGCGACCATCCATGATTTCGGGAAAGCCGGTGAGCTCGCTTACGTCCGTCACCGCAATGCCTGCCTCGCGCAAGGCCTTGGCACTGCCGCCGGTGGACAGCAGCGCCACGCCGGCCTTGCTCAACCGCTGGCCCAGCGCAATCAGCCCGGTCTTGTCAGACACGCTGAGCAGCGCGCGGCGGATGGGGGTAACGGTAGGGGCTGACATGGCGGTTTCCAGAGCGGGAAAGCCGCACATTATAGCGGGCTGCAGCCGACCCGTCGGTAAGCGCGGGCGCAGCGGCGATGGATGGCTAAACGCGGGAGATCAGGGGTGGCCGCGGGCCTGAACGGGCCACGGCGCGGGGCCTGCGTTACAGCAGGCCGTGCGCGGCGAGTTTCTTGCGCAGGGTGGCGCGGTTGATGCCCAGTGCGGCGGCGGCGCGGCTCTGGTTGCCGTCATGCCAGGCCAGCACTTCGCGCAGGAGCGGCCCTTCGACTTCGCGAATGACGAGCGCGTGGAGGCCTTCGCCACATTCGGTATCGCCGATGTCGGCAAGATAGCGACGGACGGTGCGACTGACGCATTCGCTCAATGCGCTCTGCGACGAGGTCTCCTTGGGAGACTCGTTGGCAGGCAGTCTGACGGCGTTCACGGACATTTCCCCTCACGTTCAGAGACAGCGACTACGTAGGACGCTGTCATTTGTTTATGGCAATACCGCGGGCGGCGGCTCGCATGGAACGCCGGGTGCAGCACAAGACGAAGGCGCGAGTGTACCCTCGCGTGCCGATTTTTTTAAGTCCCTACGCACGGTTGATTGCCTGCCTACACCCCGTGGGGAATTGTCCTATGGACAAAACCATACGGGAGTGGCACGCGCCATGCGTGGTCCCGGCCGGCCGGGGCGGGCGGCGGAATGGACGGCTATTCGAAACCGAACTCGAACGCAACCGCCTTGCCGGCGGGGTCTTCCACTTCCAGCATGAGCGCGGCGCTGCCACCCGGCGGCAAGCCACGCTGCAGCGTGCCGATGTCGCCCAGGTATTCACCCGCCCGCAGGCGGCGCATCGCCAGGCGCTTGCCGTTGGCGTCGGACAGGGTGATCACCACCACCGGATAGGGTTGGGCGAACGATGCGTCGTTGCGCAGGCTTGCCGTGATCAACAAGGCGCCCGGGACCGACGGATGTGCCTGGACGTCGCGCGCCAGCAGGCTCAGTTGCCGGGTGTCCTGCACCAGCGGCAAGCGGCAACCGAGGCTGTCGCAAGCCTGGCGCAGCATGGGGCCGACCGTGGCGTCGCTGACCAGTGCGTCACGCTTGGCCCATGCCAGCTGCCCACCGAGGGCCAGCAGCAACACCAGGCACGCCGTGATCCATGGCCAGCGGCGTCCCTCGCGCTGCTTGCTGCGCGCAAAGCGCGGCGTCACGACCAGATGGCTGAATTCGTCGAGCGCGTCGCGATGCGCGGGTTCGGCAATGGCCGGGGCGTCGGGCGCCGGGCGGTAAATCGCCAGGTCCAGGCGCGGCGGCGCCTCGATGGTGCGTGGTGGCAGTTGCTGGAACGGTTCCGGCGGCAACTGGTCACTGAGGCTTGCCAGGGCGTCGAATTCGGCATGGCAATGACCGCACACGACCTGCCCGCGCGCTTGCGCAAGCGTTTCCGTGCTCAGGGAGAACACGGTCAGGCAGTCGGGGCATTGGGCGTACATGCTGTCCGCGGTTATCGGGTTGGGGCAAGCCTAGTGGAGAGGCCGACACAAATCATCCGGGCGGCATCAGGATCGCGAACCGGCTCTCAACGACGGCGCCGGCCACTGATGCGCACCCAGTCTTCCTGCGTATCGACGCGCAGTTCGTCGAACCATTCGGCGTAGCGCTGCAGGAGTTCTTCCTCCTGGCCCTTGAGGATGCCGGAGATGGCGAACGGCGCGCCCGGGCCCGCGGCAGCGGCGAAGGTCGGGGCCAGCTCGCCGAGCGGACCGGCGAGGATGTTGGCGATGAAGACGTCGGCTGGCGGCGCGCTCGGTTGCGCCGCTGCCGCGGAGGCAGCAGCCTCGATCATGAGGTCTTCGGGCAGGAACAGCGCCAGGCGCTCGGCCACTTCGTTGCGTTCGGCATTGTCGGCCGAGGCGATCAGTGCCTGCGGGTCGTTGTCCACGCCGATCGCGCTGGCAGCGCCGAGCTTGAGCGCGGCAATGGCGAGGATGCCCGAGCCGCAGCCGTAGTCGATGACGGTCTTGCCACGCAGGTCGAGGCTGTCGAGCCAGGCCAGGCACAGTGCGGTGGTGGGATGCGTGCCGCTGCCGAAGGCCAGGCCGGGATCCAGACGCACCACCACGCTGTCGTCGTCGCCCGGCGGCTCGATGTTCCACGGATAGATCCACAGCCGGCGACCGAACTGCATCGGCTTGAACTGGTCCATCCAGGCGCGCTCCCAGTCCTGGTCGGCCACATCGCGAAATTGCATGTGGTCCGGCTCCAGCCAGGGCAACAGTTCGCCCAGTGCCTCGCTCAGGCCGCGCCGGTCGGAGTCCGCGTCGAACAGGGCATTGAGGGTGATGGTGGGCCACAGCGGCAATTCGCCCACGCCGGGCTCGAAGATGGCCTGCTCGTCCGGCGTTTCCGCATCGGCGTCCTGCAGCGTGATCGAGAGCGCGCCCAGATCGTCCAGCGCTTCCTCCACGCGGGGCTGCTGTTCGGCACGGACGGTGAGCGAGAGTTCAAGCCAGGGCATGGCGGGGGAGTCCTGCGGAAAGCGCCTATTGTCGCCGAAGAGGGCGGCTTCAGTCTGTGGACGGCACGCCAAGGAAGGCGTCGTGGCGATGGTAGTAGTCGAGTGCGCGGGCGAAATCGCTCACGTTGGAACCGGCGTCGCGACGCCGCTGCACGAACAGCACCTCGGCGAAATCGGCCGCCTCGATGAAGTGGCGCAGGTGGTGCCTGGCCGCCACGGGCGGCAGCGCCTCGCCGTGGTCGTCGATCAGCGCATCGTCCTCGTTCGCCACGTGCGAGAGATAAAGTCGGCACGCTGGATCGGTGATGTCGCCGCGGATATAGACCCACGCGTAGCGGTCCCAGCCGTCGCCCTCGTCGAAGGCGTCGGTGATGGCCTTGATGGCCTGCGCGAGGGTCAGCAGTTCGGACATGTCGAAAGCGAACCGGCGAGCCGCGGTGGCGGCTCGCCGGTGCTGGCTCAGCCGGGGTGGCCGGCCTTTTCCTTCTGTTCGGCCATGCGCTTTTCCAGGTAGTGGATGTTCTGTCCACCGTGCTGGAAACCGGCGTCGGCCATGATGCGTTGCTGCAACGGGATGTTGCACTTCACGCCTTCGATCACCGTCTCGGCCAGCGCCAGGCGCATGCGCGCGATGGCGGTCTCGCGATCCGGGCCGTGCACGATCAGCTTGCCGATCATCGAGTCGTAGTTCGGCGGAATGCGGTAGCCGTCGTACAAGTGCGTATCCACGCGCACGCCCGGGCCGCCCGGTGCTTCGAAGCGCTTCACCGTACCCGGCGAGGGCAGGAACGAATCGGGGTCTTCCGCGTTGATGCGGCACTCGATCGCATGGCCGTGGATCTTGATGTCTTCCTGGCGGATCGACAGCTTCTCGCCGCCGGCGATCAGCAACTGCTCGCGCACCAGGTCGATGCCGGTGATCAGCTCGGTCACCGGGTGTTCGACCTGGATGCGGGTGTTCATCTCGATGAAGTAGAAGCGGCCGTCCTCGAACAGGAACTCAAACGTGCCGGCACCGCGATAGCCGATGCGGATGCAGGCATCCACGCAGACCTTGCCGATCTGCTCGCGCAGTTCCGGCGTGATGCCCGGCGCGGGCGCTTCTTCCACCACCTTCTGGTGGCGGCGCTGCATGGAGCAGTCGCGTTCACCCAGGTGGATGGCGTTGCCCTGGCCGTCGGCCAGCACCTGGATTTCCACGTGGCGCGGATTCTCCAGGAACTTCTCCATGTACACCTGATCGTTGCCGAAGGCCGCCTTGGCTTCCTGCTTGGTCATGGTGATGGCGTTGCCCAGGTGCGCTTCGGTGCGCACCACGCGCATGCCGCGGCCACCGCCGCCACCGGCCGCCTTGATGATCACGGGATAACCGATCTCGCGGGCGATGCGTACGTTTTCCTCGACGTTGTCGCCGAGCGGGCCGCCCGAGCCGGGCACGCACGGCACGCCGGCGGCCTTCATGGCGCGGATCGCTTCCACCTTGTCGCCCATCAGGCGGATCACGTCCGCGGTCGGGCCGATGAAGATGAAGCCCGACTGCTCCACCTGCTCGGCGAAGTCGGCGCGCTCGGACAGGAAGCCGTAACCCGGGTGGATGGCCTGGGCGTCGGTGATCTCGGCCGCGGCGATGATGCGCGGGATGTTGAGGTAGCTGTCGACCGACGGCGCCGGGCCGATGCAGATCGACTCGTCGGCCAGGCCGACGTGCTTGAGGTTGCGGTCTGCGGTGGAGTGCACCGCCACGGTCTTGATGCCAAGACTGTGGCAGGCGCGCAACACGCGCAGGGCGATTTCGCCGCGATTGGCGATGACGACTTTCTCTAGCATGGGCATAGGTGTCAGGCCGCTCAGGCGATGACGAACATCGGCTGGTCGAATTCCACCGGCTGTCCGTTCTCGACCAGGATGGCCTGCACGGTGCCGGCCACGTCTGCCTCGATCTGGTTGAACATCTTCATCGCTTCGATGATGCCCAGCGTCTCGCCGGCCTTGACCTGCTGGCCGACCTTCACGAACGCCGCGGCGCCCGGGCTGGAGGAGGCGTAGAAAGTGCCGACCATCGGCGCCTTCACCACATGGCCGGCCGGCAGGGCCGGTGCGGCCGGTGCGGCTTCGGCCACCGGGGCGGCGGCTACCGGGGCGGCCACCGGAGCCGGCGCCGCCATCGGCGCCACGGTGACGGTGCCCTTGGGTACCCGCGACAGGCGGACGACTTCTTCGCCTTCCTTGATCTCGAGTTCTGCGAGGTTGGATTCCTCAAGCAGGTCAATGAGCTTCTTGATCTTGCGCAGGTCCATCGTTCAAACCTTTTCGTTGGTGCCGCGGTGGCGGCCGGAAGTGGAATGGGGTCGGCCCAGGGCCGGGAATCAGGAAGTGGCGCCGGAGCGGCCGAGGCGGTGCAGGGCGGCATCCAGTGCCAGCCGGTAGCTGTCCGCGCCCAAGCCGCAGATCACGCCCACGGCGAGGTCCGAGAGGTAGGAGTGGCGGCGGAACGGCTCGCGCGCATGCACGTTGGACAGGTGCAGCTCGATGAACGGGATCGCCACCCCGGCCAGCGCATCGCGCAGGGCGATGCTGGTATGGGTGAAGGCGCCCGGATTGATCAGGATGATCGCGGTGCCGTCGAGGCGGGCCTGGTGGACGCGGTCGACCAGCGCGTGCTCGGCGTTGGACTGGAACGCCTCCAGCCCGTGGCCCGCAGCCTGGGCCTGCGATAGCAGCAGCGCGTCGATATCGGCCAGCGTCTCGCGACCGTAGATTTCCGGTTCGCGCACACCCAGCAGATTGAGATTGGGTCCATGCAGGACCAGGATCTTCGCCACGCCTTGACCTTCGGTTGAACCGGCAGGGCCGGCTTCCGGCGCGGAGTGTGCGCGCCCCGGCGGATGTTGTCCAGTTCGGCGTAGTTCGGCGATGTTTGAAGGAGAAGTTAACGTTAAACCGTGCGCCGACGTATGGCGGCCGAAATCGCGTCAGGGCGCCGTCGGCGCCAGCCATTGCTGCAGGTCGCGGGCGTCCAGCGCGCCACGCCGGGTCGCCAGCACGCGGCCGTTTTCGTCAAGAAGCACGCTGTAGGGCAGCAGTTCGCCGACGTTTCCCAGCCGCAGCGAGGTGCTGGGGCTGTCGAGGCGGCCCAGCAGCACCGGATAGTTCAACGGATGGCTGGCCAGGAAGGCGCGCACATGGTCGGCATCGTCCATGGCAATGCCGACGACAATGGCTCCCTTTTCGCCGACGTTCGCTTGCGCCTTCACCAGGGCCGGCATTTCCTGCAGGCAGGGTCCGCACCAGGTGGCCCAGAAGTTGAGCAGCACGCGGCGGCCGCGGTAATCGGACAGGCGATGTTCCTTGCCGTCGAGCCCGGCCAGGGCGAGATCGGGTGCCGTCTCGCCTGTTGCGGCCACCTGCACGCCAGCCGGGACGCGGGCACGCTGGCTGGCGTGCTGCAGCCAGCCGCCGCCGATGGCGACGAGCACGGCCAGGCCCAAGATGGTCCAGTTGCTGCGGCTGAGCATCATCGGGTGCTGACCACCGGGGTACCCGCGGCCTTGGCCAGCGCCTCTTCCACCAGCGACGAGGTGAGTACCGTCGGCAGCATCCTGCCCTCGCCACCGTCTTTGGGGAACACTACGTAAAGCGGTACGCCTGGCGAGTGGTACTGCTGCAGGAACGCGGTGATGGCGGGATCCTCATTGGTCCAGTCGCCCTTCATGTAGACCGCGCCGGTGCGCTTGAGCAACTCGCGAAACGCGTCGGTTTCGAGCACGGCGTGCTCATTGGCCTTGCAGGTGATGCACCAGTCGGCCGTCATGTCGACGAACACCGGCGTACCCGCCTTGCGCAGCTCGGCCAGCCTGGCCGGCGTGAACGCGACCTGGCCCTCCGCAGCCACGCCTGCCACGGGGCTGGTGGCAGGCAGGCGCACCAGCGCGTAGAGCGGAACGGCCGTGAGCACGGCCAGCACGGCGACCAGCGCGCGGCTACGCACGCTGCGCCAGCGGCTGCGCTCGAACCACCACAGCGTCATCGACAGCAACACCGCCGCGACCAGCAGCAGACCCACCGCGTCCGCGCCGCGCTGGTGCGCAAGCACCCAGGCCAGCCAGACGGCCGCCAGGTACATGGGGAAGGCCAGCACCTGCTTCAGCGTCTCCATCCAGGCACCCGGCCGCGGCAGCAGTCGCGCCAGCGCCGGCACGAAACCGACGGCGAGGAACGGCAACGACAGGCCGATGCCGAGGGCGACGAAGACCAGCAGTGCCTGCGCGGGCGGCGCGGCCAGTGCAAAAGCCAGCGCGCTGCCCATGAACGGACCGGTGCAGGGGCTGGCCACCACCACCGCCAGTACGCCGGTGAAGAAATCGCCGCGCAGGCCCTGCCTGGCCGCCAGCGAGCTGCCGACATTGCCCAGCGAGGTCCCGAACTGCACCACGCCGGACATCGACAGGCCCACCGCCAGCATCACCAGCGACAGCGCCGCCACCAGCAGCGGGTTCTGCAATTGCACGCCCCAGGCTGCCTTCAGCGCGAGGATGGACAGACCCAGCAGGACGAAGCTGACCAGCACGCCGGCCGTGTACATCAGGGCATGGCTACGCCGGCGCGCTGCGTTTTCGCCGCTTTCGATCAGTGACACGGCCTTGATCGACAGCACCGGCAGCACGCACGGCATCAGGTTGAGCACCAGGCCACCGCCCAACGCCAGCAGCAGCGCGGACCACAGGCTCACGTCCAGTGCGCCGCCGGTGGCGCCGGCAGGCGGCATTTCAGGCGCGGGTGCGCTGGCGCTGCCGCTGGTCGGCGTGCTGCTGCCCAGGTCGATGCTGAGCGCGCGCGTCATCAGCGGGTAGCACAGCCCGCCGTCCTGGCAGCCCTGGAAGCTCGCCTCCAGCGCCAGCTGCGCATGCCCGGTCGTATCGCCCTCGACGGTCACCGGCAGTTCGACCTGATCGAAGAACACCGTGGTTTCGCCGAAATTCGGGTCCTTGTGGGTGATCCCTGCGGGCCACGCGGGCTGGCCCAGGCGGAGGCCGCCGGCATCCTTCAGATGCAGGGCGGTCTGGTCGCGGTAGAGGTAGTAGCCCTTGGGCATGGTCCAGCGCAGCAGCAGGTGCTGGCGGTCTTTGGCGAGCGCCTCGAAGCGGAACGCCTGTTCGGCCGGCAAGGGCGAGTTGCCCGTGCCGGCGGCGCCCTTGCTGCCGGCGCCCAGCTGGTCCAGCGCGGTGCCCAGGGACGCGCCCGCCGCAGCCGCTCCACCCGGCAGGGGCAGATCCAGCTGCTCGGTATGCGGCGGATAGCAGATCTTGGGCGCGACTTCGTGGCAGCCCTGGTACTGCACGCTCAGCCTGAGCCGGGTGGCGCCCGCGGCCAGCGTGTAGGGCACGCTGGCGTCGATGGCGTGGTGGTAGGTCTCCACGTCACCGAGGTATTCGTCGTGATGCTTCTCGCCGTCGGGCAGCTGCGCATCGCCCAGGCTGACACCGTCGCCGGCCTTGAATTTCATGCGGCCGCGATAGAGGTAGTAGTCCGGCGCGATGGTCCAGTGCAGCTTCACCACGCCGGGCGCGGAGGTGTCAGCGCTGAGCTTGTACGCCTCGGTCACCGGCAGCAGGCCGTCGAGGTCGTCCTGCGCGAGCGCCGGCAGCACCGGCGACCACAGGCACAGCAAGGCGGCAAGGCGGGCGGCCAGGCGGCCGGGATGGATCAGGCGCATTTCGACTCCTGCTAGGGAGAGACCCGCGCCGTCGCGCGGAAGACCCGGGATTATGGCTCACCTTCGCAGACGGAGCCGGCTTCAGGATGGACCACGGCGATTCAGGCGTGTTCCGTGATCCCTTCGCTCGAGCGGGTCTCGCGGTTACCAGGACGCAGCAAGCCGGTGGTCAAGGCCACCCCCAGCAGGATCACCACGCAGCCGCCGGCCATGGCGACGGTGACCGGCTCATGCAGGAACAGCAGGCCCCAGATCACGCCGAACACCGGGATCAGGAACAGCACCACCATGCTGCGGGCCGCGCCGACCCGAGCCATCAACCGGTAGAACAGCACATAGGCGAGCGAGGTGCAGACCGCGGCCAGGCCGAACATCGCCACCCACGCGGTCACGCCGGGCATGCGTGCCGGCCACATCCACACGGTGAGCGGCAGCAACACGGCGGCCGCCACCAGCTGGCTGCCGGTGGCCACGCTCAATGGCGTCACGCCGCGCAGGGTCCGGTGGCTGACATGGGCGCCCACGGTGTAGCAGATGTTGGCGCCCACGCAGGCCGCCATCGCCCAGCCCGACGCGCCGGCGCCATGGCTGAAGCCGACCGTGCCGGCCACCAGCCACACCACGCCGGTAAAACCGATCACCAGGCCGCTGGCCTGGGTGGCATTGAGCCTCTCGCTGAACAACATCCAGCCCGACAGCGCCACCAGCAGCGGGGCGATGGCATCGGAAATGGCGGACACGCCGGCCGGCAGGCTTTGCGCGGCATAGGAGAACAGCACGAACGGCACCGCCGAGTTGGCCAGGCCCACGATGACGATGGGGCGCCAGTGGGTGGCCATTTCCCGCAGTCGCTGGCGTGACAGCAGCAGCGGCGCCGAACAGATCGCCGCGCCGATGGCGCGCATGCCGGCCAGCGCCATGCCGCCGAACTCGTCCGCACCCATGCGCATGAACAGGAAGGAGGCGCCCCAGATGGCTCCGAGCGACAGCAAGGCGAGGTAATCGGACTTCTTCATGGCGAGGCCTAGGGGTTTATGCGGCCAAAGTAATCCAGGGTAGTGCCAGAACCTGTCAGCAGTGTTCAGCGCTTGTCCTGCCCGAACAGCACGCGGCGCTCGTCCTCCGACAGCGCCTGCTTCGGCGCATAGGCGTTTTCCACGCCCTCATAGGTGCGCTGCGTGGCCGGGCGGGCCGACATGGCCAGGAACCAGCGCTCCAGGTTCGGAAAATCCGCCAGCGTCTGGCCGTGCGCCTCGTGCGGCACGATCCACGGATAGCAGGCGATATCGGCGATGGAAAACGCCCCGGCGATGAACTCGCGATCGGCCAGGCGGCGGTCCAGCACGCCGTAGAGGCGGGCGGTCTCCCGCGTATAGCGGTCGATCGCATAGGGCACCGGCTCCGGCGCATAGACATTGAAGTGGCCGATCTGGCCGGCCATCGGCCCCAGGCCTGCCATCTGCCAGAACAGCCACTGCAGCACCTGGGTGCGGCCGTGGGGGTCCGTCGGGATCAGGCGCCCGGCCTTCTCCGCCAGGTAAAGCATGATCGCGCCCGATTCGAACAGGGTAACGGGGGCCCCGCCGCCGGCGGGCGCGTGGTCCACGATCGCCGGGATCTTGTTGTTCGGTGAAATGGCCAGGAAGGCCGGCTGGAACTGCTCGCCCTTGCCCAGGCTGACCGGGGTGATGAAGTAGGGCAGGCCGATTTCCTCGAGGAACAGCTTGACCTTCAGGCCGTTCGGCGTGGCGGCGAAGTACAGCTCGATCATGGAACGTGCTCCGGCAGTGGCGATGGGCCCAGTGTCGCGGTTCAACTGGTCTTGAAAAAGAACCAGATCAGGTGAATTCTTTAGGTCCAGTCAAGCGGGGCACCTGCTCATGGACCAGCCGCTGGCCTTCGCCATCGAGCTTCCTTCACGCGGCCGCCTCGAGGCGCTGCACGGCCAACTGCGCGCCGCCATCCTGGATGGGCGGCTGGCCGGCGGCCAGGGCCTGCCGTCGACCCGCGGGCTGGCCGCTTCGCTGGGTCTCTCGCGCAACACCGTGGTGGCTGCCTACGACCGGCTGCTCAGCGAGGGCTACGTGTCCGCGCGGCAAGGCGCGGGTTACCTGGTGAGCTCAGGGCTCGCCCGCCAGGAGGCGAGGGTGGTCCGCGGTGCCGACGGCGACCGGCGGCTGGCCCCGCCGTGGCGGCATGCGGTGATGCCGGTGCGCACCAGCGCGCCGGCCTCTTTCCGCCACGACCTGCGGGTGGGTTTCCCGGATGCCTCGCGTTTTCCCTTCGACGTCTGGCGCCGGCTGGCGGCGCGCGCCCTGCGCAACCTGTCGCGCAAGGCGGCCGGCTATCCCGCGCCGGCCGGTCGGCGCGCGCTGCGCGAGGCCATCGCCGGGCATGTGTCCTTTGCGCGCGCGGTGACCTGCGGCGCCGACGATGTGGTGGTTTGCAACGGCGCGCAGCAGGCCTTCGATCTGCTGGCGCGGATCCTGGTCACGCCGGGGCGCACGGTCGTCGCGGTGGAGGACCCCGGCTATCCGCCGCTGCGCGCCGCCTTCGCGGCGGCCGGGGCCCGCGTGGTGCCGGTGCCGGTGGACGGGGAAGGCCTGGTGGTCGAGCGTCTTCCCGCCACTGCCCGCGTGATCTACGTGACGCCCTCGCACCAGTTTCCGCTGGGCATGGTGATGTCGCCGGCGCGGCGCATGGCCCTGCTCGACTTCGCGCGTCGCCACGGAGCGGTGATCATCGAGGACGACTACGACGGCGAGTTCCGCTACGGCGACCGCCCGCTGGATGCGCTGCAGACGCTGGATCGCGATGGCCTCGTGTTCTACGTGGGTACCTTCTCCAAGAGCCTGTTTCCTGCGCTCCGGCTGGGCTACGCGGTGGCGCCGCCGTGGGCGTTGGCGGCGCTGGTGCAGGCGCGGCAGGTCTGCGACTGGCACGCCGACGTGCTGGCGCAGGACACGCTGGCCTCGTTCATCGCCGAAGGCCACCTTGCCCGCCATGTGCGCAAGATGCGGCGTATCTATGCCGAGCGCCGCGAGGCCCTCATCGATGGCCTGGTTCGACATGCGGGCGAATGGCTGGCGCTGCAGGGTTCCGATGCCGGCTTGCACGTGGCTGCGCTGCTGCCACCCGAACTGGATGCCGGCGCCCTGGTGCAACGCGCGCTGGCGCAGGACATGCGCATCGAGGCGCTGTCCGGCTATGCGATCGGCGCGACCGCCCCCAACGGGCTGGTGTTCGGCCTGGGCACGCTGCCGGCCGCGCGCATGGACGAGGCCACGCAGGCGCTTGGACGCCTGTTGAGGACGCCGGTACCGGCTCAGCCTTCGCCGCGCACCCAGTCCAGGTAGGCCTCGTGGCCCTGCGCCACGGGCACCGCGATCAGTTCCGGCAGGTCGTACGGATGCAGGGCCAGCACCCGCTCCCGCAGCGCGTCGAAACGGCCCGCAGTGGTCTTGATCAGCAGCAAGTCCTCGCTGTCGCAGGTCACCTCGCCCTGCCAGCGATAGGTGGAGCGGATCCCCGGCAGGTGGTTGACGCAGGCGGCCAGCCCTTCGCCGACCAGGGCTTGGGCCAGGGCCTGCGCGCTGGCGGCATCGGGGCAGGTGCAATAGCAGAGCAGGACGGTGTCGGGCATGGGCGGCAGACTAGCCCGACTGCCGGGCTGGCAAAACCCGGGCCGGCAGGTCGCGCCATGTCCAGCCTCTGGCGGAGGCCCGGCCCGCCGGCCTTCGCCGGGGTGGCCGCCCATGCGGGTTTCCCGGGTGGTCGTCGGGTCCCCGGACCGCCGATTTCACGGGCCCGACCCTTGAAAGCCCCCGGCGCTTCCCCCATTGCAGGACTCAGCCATCGGACCGGCGCCTCTTGCAGGGGGGCTTTGCGTCGTTAGAATTGGCACTCACCTCCGGGGAGTGCTAACAAGCGCCAGCACAGGCGTCGCTCCGGGGTCCCACTTTCGTTCAACCCATTCAACCAAGCTGGAGCCCACCCATGAGCAAACTGCGTCCGCTGCACGATCGCGTCATCGTCAAGCGTCTCGAAGAAGAGCGCGTCTCCGCTGGCGGCATCGTCATTCCCGACAGCGCCACCGAAAAGCCGACCCGCGGCAAGGTCATCGCTGCCGGCACCGGCCGCATCCTGGAAGACGGCAATGTGCGCCCGATGTCGCTGAAGGAAGGCGACGTGGTGCTGTTTGGCAAGTACGCCGGCCAGGAAATCAAGATCGACGGCGAAGAGCTGGTCTTCCTGAAGGAAGACGACATCGTTGCGGTTATCGAAGGCTGATTGGCTTGACGGGGTCTAGCGCGAGATCCGCGCTTTGTAGAAGCCCTGTCGCCAGCGTCCCCATTCCTATTCAATTTTTTTGAGGCAAAAAAATTATGGCAGCTAAAGAAGTCCGCTTCGGCGAAGACGTACGCGCACGCATGCTCAAGGGTGTCAACACCCTGGCCAATGCGGTCAAGGTCACCCTGGGTCCGAAGGGCCGCAACGTAGTGATCGAGAAGAGCTTCGGCGCCCCGACGGTGACCAAGGACGGCGTGTCCGTCGCCAAGGAAATCGAACTGGCCGACAAGTACGAGAACATCGGCGCCCAGATCGTCAAGGAAGCCGCGTCCAAGACTTCCGACGTCGCCGGCGACGGCACCACCACGGCGACCGTGCTGGCCCAGGCGTTCATCCAGGAAGGCCTCAAAGCCGTGGCCGCCGGCATGAACCCGATGGACCTCAAGCGCGGCATCGACCTGGCCGTGTCCACCGCCGTGGGCGAGCTGAAGAAGCTCTCCAACCCGACCGCTGACGACAAGGCGATTGCCCAGGTCGGCACGATCTCGGCCAACTCCGACGCCAACATCGGCGACATCATCGCCACCGCGATGAAGAAGGTCGGCAAGGAAGGCGTGATCACGGTCGAGGAAGGTTCGGGTCTCGAGAACGAACTCGACGTCGTCGAAGGCATGCAGTTCGACCGCGGCTACCTGTCGCCGTACTTCATCAACAACCAGCAGTCGCAGCAGGTTGAACTGGACGACCCGTTCATCCTCATCCACGACAAGAAGGTCTCCAACGTCCGCGAGCTGCTGCCGGTGCTGGAAGCCGTCGCCAAGGCCGGCAAGCCGCTGCTGATCGTCGCCGAGGAAGTGGAAGGCGAAGCGCTGGCCACCCTCGTGGTCAACACCATCCGTGGCATCGTCAAGGTTGCCGCCGTGAAGGCGCCGGGCTTCGGCGACCGCCGCAAGGCCATCCTGGAAGACATCGCCATCCTCACCAATGGCGTGGTGATCTCCGAGGAAGTGGGCCTGGCCCTTGAGAAGGCCACCATCACCGACCTGGGCCGCGCCAAGCGCGTGGTGATCACCAAGGAAAACACCACCATCATCGACGGTGCCGGTGAAGCCGAGCGCATCCAGTCGCGCATCGGCCAGATCAAGGCGCAGATCGAAGAGACCTCTTCGGACTATGACCGCGAGAAGCTGCAGGAGCGCGTGGCCAAGCTGGCTGGCGGCGTGGCCGTCATCAAGGTCGGTGCCGCTACCGAAGTCGAGATGAAGGAAAAGAAGGCCCGCGTCGAAGACGCCCTGCACGCCACCCGTGCGGCCGTTGAAGAAGGCGTGGTACCGGGCGGTGGCGTGGCGCTGATCCGTTCGCTGAAGGCGCTGGAAGGCCTGAAGGGTCAGAACACCGACCAGGACCTGGGCATCGCCATCACTCGTCGTGCGCTGGAAGCCCCGCTGCGCGCCATCGTGGCCAACGCCGGCGACGAGCCGTCCGTCATCCTCAACAAGGTGAAGGAAGGCAACGGCAACTTCGGTTACAACGCGGCCACCGGCGAGTTCGGCGACATGATCGCCTTCGGCATCCTGGACCCGACCAAGGTGACCCGTTCGGCCCTGCAGTTCGCTGCCTCGGTGGCTGGCTCGATCATCACGACCGAAGCGGCCGTGACCGAAGTGCCGAAGAAGGACGAAGGCCATTCGCACGGTGCGCCGGGCGGCATGGGTGGCATGGGCGGCATGGACTTCTAAGTCCGGCTCTCCCAGCCTCGCTACGAAGAAAACCCCGCCTCGCGCGGGGTTTTCTTTTGCCCGTCCGCGCATGGTGCCGGCGTGGGCACGGCCAGCGCGCTGCCGCGTCGGTCAGGCCCGGCAACGCAGCTGCGCGCTCATTGAATCGACGCCGCGTCGATGCGTCCCGCCCTTGCCGCCGCCACCAGCGCCGCGTGATCGCGTTCGTTCTGCCTGGCATAGGCCACCGAGAAAGTGGCGATGGCATCGGCGAAGGCGTCGCTCTTGCCCAGGTAGGCCGCGAGCAGCACGGCGTCGCCGGATCGCGCATGGGCGCGCGCCAGCGTGTGGGCGCACAGGCTCCCGTAGCGCCGGAGGTTCGACGGAGTCATCAGCTCGACCTGGGGCGACACCTTGGCATCGCGCAGTTGCCGCACATAGAAGTGGCGCTTCGGTCCCTGCGTCCAGCCCAGGAACATGTCGCTGGCGGCCTGCATCAGGCGCTGCCCGACCACCACGCGCTCACCCTGGTGCGAAAACCTGGTCTTGCCGACGAAGGGGGCAATGACGGAAGCCCGTGCTTCCTTGAACTGCAGGAACAGCGGATCGCCGCTGCCCGATACGAGCAGAATGATGCCGCAGTAGGTGCCGACGCTGCCGACGCCGACGACCTTGACGGCCGAGTCCATGGGAACGAAGCGATCGAGCAGCACCCTTCGCTCTGGCGCCAGCGATTCGCGATAGTCCGCGAAGGCCTTGAGCCGTTCTTCCGGGGAAACCTCGGACCCAACCTTGAGGTCGTGATAGATCAGCGGCGGCTCGTCCTGGATGCGCGGCGGCGAACCGCCGGCCACCGTCAACTTGACGAACTCTTTGGTGTGCGCCGTGTATTCCATCGCCTTCCTGACGCTCTTGGTGGCAAGCTTTTTCATCTGCTTGTCTTCCATGCGGTCGATGACGTCCTGCAGGTTGATGTGGTCGTACCAGGCCTCGAGCAGCGGCATCGAGGCGTACTCCTCCATGTGGTCCCGGTAGGCCGAAGCGGCGCTCCATGCGGCGTCGCGTGCATCATCGTCGGAGAAGCCGTTTGCCTGCGCGGCCACCACGAGGCTGGCGCACAGTCGCTTCACGTCCCACTCCCATGGCCCGATCGTGGTTTCGTCGAAGTCGTTGATGTCGAACACCAGCTTGCGCTCGGGCGTGGCGAAACCGCCGTAATTCACCAGGTGGGCATCGCCGCAGATCTGCACGTCGATGCCTGTGCGTGGCGTGGTGTGCAGGTCGCCGGCCATGATGGCCGCCGCCCCGCGGTAGAAGGCGAACGGCGACTGCATCATGCGGCCATAGCGAATCGGCACCAGCGACTCGATGCGACCTTTGGATGTTTCGACCAGGATGTCGATCGGGTCGGTGCGTCCCTTGCCGGACTTCCAGTTCGCCTGGTCCTTGCGCGAGCACTTTTCCCGGATCACCTTGGCCATCGCCTGCCGGTCTTCGACGATCAGGTGCAGCGACTCCTGCGACAGCAGATCGTTCGTGCCCTCGACCGCGGCGTGCTTGCCGCCATTACCGCGGTGGCGCGGGCCGCCACGGCCTGCGCGAGGCGCCTTGGCGGCGGAAGTCTGCTGCTCTGATGCCGTGGACATGGTGGCCTCCGATCGGGGCAAGGCGTTGCCGATGGCGTGGTGGCCGGATGGCCGGAACTCAATTTGACGCCTGTAGGCCGCAAAGCGGAACCGTAAAATTACTAGGCCGGCGCGCTGGCGCCTGACGTGAAGAACCGGCCTGCACACCGGCTGATGGCCGGCGTCTTCAACGAAACCTTCGTGCCTGTCCGCACGCGCCGCAGCGACCTGCTTTCCGGCAACCGCGATTTCCGAAGCACCAACAAAAAAGCCCCGGGTTTCCCCGGGGCCTTGTTGCGCAAGTCGAGTACCGCTTAGCCGCCGGTCTGTGCGCCAGCTTCGACCTTGGTATCGGCCTTGACCTTGGCCTTGTGCGTGGTGGCCTTGTGAGCCGCGTGCGTGGTGCCGGTGGTCGCCTTGGCGGCGGTCTTCTCGGTGGTGCCGACGGCCGAATCGGCCGCCTTGCTGCTCATGGCAGCCGTCTGGTCGACGGTCTTGCCGGCGGCGTCCTGAGCCGCCGCGGTGTTCGCACTGGCCGAGACCTTGGCCGCTGCGGCAGCGTCCTGCGCAAAGGCAGGCACAGTCAGGACGGAAGCGGCGGTGACGATGAGGGCGGCAAGCAGGGTCTTACGCATGTGGCCAATCTCCAGTGGGGGTATGCCGCGAAGGCGTTGCTTCGTGGCTGGGATCAACGCTAGACGTGCTCGGCCATACCGAAGCTGAACCAATCCGGCCTGCTTTAGCCGGCAGACAGCACGCTGAATTTTCGCTGCGCGGCCAGCAGAAAACGTGTTCCAGCCCACTTGCTTTCCGTGGCGTGCGGCAGCCTTTCTCGATTTGTTTGGACGTCCATCCGGTCCATGGGTCGGCGTGGCTGCCCGCAGCGTCCCTGTAGTGCTGGTCTCTCCGGCAGGTCGCCGTGGCGCGCCGGACCGCGCGCCCCGGGGTGGCGGCGAGGCGTGGAGCGCGGGGCCGGCTCGGCATTCGTGGTCGTGGTGCGGCACAATGGGACGATGCCTGCCATGGAATCCCCGGCGCTGCGTGCGCTGATCGACGACCGCTACGGCGAACTGGTTGCCCGCTGCCGCATCGCCGGCGTGCCCCTGCACGACGATGCGGGCGTGGCCGAGCGCATCCGCAGCACCTTGCTCGCCAGTGATTTCGCCTTTGACACCTGGTTCCGCCAGCCCGGCTGGCTGGCGCCCCAGGGGCTCGAGCGCCTGCGCTCGGGCAGCGATGCCAGTGCGCGCATCGATGCGCTGCGCTTGGCCGACGACGAGGAGTCGTGCCTGACCGAGCTGCGCCGGTTTCGTCATGCAGAGGCGTTGCGGCTGGTGTTCCGCGACGTCAATGGCCTCGATGAATTGCCCGAGACGCTGTCGGCCACCAGCGTGCTGTACGAAGCGCTGCTTGGCGCCGCGCTGGCCTGGTCCGAGCGCGCCATGGCCAGGCGTTACGGCCACAGCCGCAGCCACGACGGCGTGCTGCAGCGCATGCTGGTGGTCGGGTTTGGCAAGCTGGGCGGCAGCGAGCTGAACTTCTCCTCCGACATCGACCTGGTGCTGGCTTACCCGCATGGCGGCCAGAGCGACGGTGCGCGCTCGCTCGACAACAGCGAATATTTCGTGCGACTGGCGCGCCAGCTGGTGCGCCTGCTCAACGAACCCACGGTCGACGGCATCTGCGCGCGCGTCGACCTGCGCCTGCGTCCGTTCGGCAATGCCGGCCGGCTGGCCTTGCCGTTTTCGGCGATGGAGCAGTACTACCAGAGCGAAGGCCGCGACTGGGAGCGCTACGCCTGGATCAAGGCGCGCGCGGTGGCGGGCGACCGCCATGCCGGCAAGCAGCTGCAGGAACTGCTGCGGCCGTTCGTGTACCGCAAGTATCTCGACTACACCGCATTCGCCGGCCTGCGCGAGATGAAAGCGCTGATCGATGCCGAAGTGGCGCGCAAGGATCTTGCCGACAACCTCAAGCTGGGCCCGGGTGGCATCCGCGAGATCGAGTTCGTCGTGCAACTCATGCAGCTGATCCGCGGCGGACGCGAACCGAGCCTGCGCGTGCGCGGCCTGTTGCCGGCGCTTACCGCCTGCGAGGCGCGCGGGCATATCAGCGCGGCTCGGGCCAAGGCGTTGCGCGAGGCCTACGTGTTCCTGCGCCGCGTGGAGAACCGGGTGCAGATGCTGCGCGATGCGCAGACGCACGACATTCCCGGCGACGCGCTCAGCCGCGAGCGCATCGCGCTTGGGCTCGGCCATGCGTCGTGGGACGAACTGGCGGCCGAGCTGGCCAAGCATCGCGCGAACGTCAGCGAGGAATTCGCGGAAGTCCTGATGCCCCAGGGCGGTCGCACGGCATCGGCGCCGCTGGCGGACGTGGCGCTGTGGCGGCACGCCTGCGTCGAAACGCTCGACGCCGGCCTGATGACCGCCTCGGGTTTCGCGCCTGGCCTGGAAGCCGCCGAAGCGCTGCAGAAGCTGACCCAGGCGGCCGCGGTGCGCGCCATGCCACAGCGTTCGCGCGAGCAGCTGGATCGCCTGATGCCGCAGTTGCTGGCGGTCGCGCGCAACAGCGCCGCGCCGGTGGCCTGCCTGCTGCGCCTGTGCCGGCTGGTGCAGGCGGTGGCCCGGCGTTCGTCGTATCTGGCTTTGCTGGAGGAACAGCCCGCCGCGCGCCTGCGGCTGGCGCGACTGTTCGCGGAGAGCGCCTTCCTCGCCGAGCGCGTGATCGCGCAGCCGCTGCTGCTGGACGACGTGCTCGACCCGCGCATCGATCAGCTGCCGCTCAAGCGCGCCGACATCAGTGCCGAGATCGCCCGCGTGCTGGCGACGCTGGATGAGCGCGAGGCCGAGGCGGAGCTGGAGCGCATCAACGAGTTCAAGGCCAGCGTGGCGTTCCGCCTGGGCCTGGCCTTCAACGATGGTCGCGCCGATGCCGTCGCCACCGCGCGGCGACTGGCGGTGCTGGCCGAGTCCATCGTGGTTGCGGTGACTGCGCTGGCGGAGCGTGAGCTGGTCGCGCAACACGGCCGCCTGCCGGGCGAAGGCACCGGCTTTGCGGTGCTGGGCTATGGCAGCCTGGGTGGCGAAGAGCTGGGTTTTGCCTCCGACCTCGACCTGGTGTTCGTCTATGACGGCAGGCGCGCGCACGCGATGAGTGACGGGGCGCGGCCGCTGGAAGGTTCGCGCTGGTACCAGCGGCTGGCCCAGCGCGTGATGAACTGGCTCACCGTGCTGACGCGCGCAGGCCGCCTCTACGAGGTGGATACGCGGCTGCGTCCGGACGGTTCGAAGGGCCTGCTGGTAAGCAGCCTGGAGTCGTTCGACGCCTATCAGAAGAGCCGCGCCTGGACCTGGGAGCACCAGGCGCTGTTGCGCGCGCGACCCGTGGCCGGCGATGCGGCGCTGCACGCCGAACTGGCGACCGTGCGCCGCGACGTGCTGGCGGTGGCGCGTGACCGCGCGGCGGTGCTGCAGGAAGTGGGCAGCATGCGCCAGCGCTGGCGCGCCGAACGGGATCGCTCCGATGCCGGCCAGTTCGACCTCAAGCAGGGGGCGGGCGGGCTGCTCGACATCGAATTTGCGTTGCAGGGACTGGTGCTTGCGCACGCCGCCGAACATCCGGCCTTGCTCGGGATCACCGCCAACGCCGGCCTGATCGAAGCCTGCCGCAACGCCGGCCTGCTCGATGGCGGCCAGGCGGGCGCCTTTGCCGAAGCCCATGCCGAACTGCTGCATCGTGCGTTGGCCTGCACGCTGGACCTGCGCTCGCGCATCGCGCCGCGCGATGCCGAGCTGGACCGGCTGTGCGCCAGCGTGCAGAGCGTCACGCAGCGACTCGGCTTCGTGTTCTGAGCTAGGCCAAGCCTGCAGCCCGGCCGGCTAGCCAGCCTGCCGGGCGGCGATGCGTTCGCGCAATGCCGCGGCGATGGCCGTCGTTTCACGCAAGGGCGCGGCGGGCGCGGCGGGCACCGCATCGAGTGCATGCAGTCGACCTGCCTCACGCAGCGCACGATGGAAACGTTCGAGCTTGTCGGGCAACGGCGCGGTGACGAGTGTCTGCACCGGGCAGCCGACCGCGCAGGCTTCGGAGAGCATGTTCACCGAGTCCGGCGTCACCACCAGTCGATCGGCCCAGCCCAGCACGGCCGGATAGGGATTGCCACCGTCGTTGTCGCCGGACCAGACCAGGCCGGGAATGCCTGCAAGCCGGCGGCGCATGCGCTCGACCAGCGGCCCGGGCGTACGCCGGGAAGCCAGCGCCAGCATGCTGCCTCCGTCGGCCTGTTGCTGCGCCAGCAGCCGGTCCGTCAGCGCATCGATGTAGCTGGCATCGAAGGCCACGCCTTTGCGCGGGCCACCCAGCAACACGCCGACGCGCGGGCGCGGCAAGGTGGCCAGCGCGGGATCGGCGTCGCGGCCATCCTGCAGCCAGGCGTCGTCCACCGGATTGAGCGACCCCAGCAGTTGCAGCACGTTGGGGCCCTTGAGCAGGTCATGCAGCGGGGCGATGACCGCATCCCAATGGCGGGGATCGATGCGCGGATCAAGAATCTGCACGGTATAGCAGCGCCCATGACTGAGGGGCCGCAGCAGCCGTGTGTAAAGCGCCGACCGCCGGCCGCAGCCGATCGCCACCGCGGGCCACGGCGGCTCGAACTGCCGCCTCTGCGCGCCGGCAAGCGCCAGGCGTGCGCCCAGGGTCAGGCGCGGGGCCAGCCATGACCAGGGGACGCGCGGTTCGGGCTGCAGGTGACGGATGGGCAGGCCCATCTTTTCGGCCAGGGCCAGCGCCTGCCGTTGGTTGCCGGCCGCGCCATCGGTGATGACCCAGCAGTCGCCATGCAGCCTGGTCATGGGGGCGTCGGCGGCATTGTTTCTCGAAACAGCACAGTTCGTTCCATTTGCCTGGGTCCTGTTTGCCCGCGCCCACGCTTACACTGTAGGACTGTTGCTCCACCCAAAGGATACCCATGAGCGAGATGCTTTCCGAGGCCGCCCTCGACCAGTTGTTCCGCAGCGCCCGTACGTTCAACGCGTGGTTGCCGAAAGAGGTCACCGACGCCCAGTTGCACGAGCTCTACGAACTGGCCAAGTTCGGTCCGACCAGCGCGAACTCCTCGCCGATGCGCCTGGTGTTCCTGAAGTCGAAGGCGGCCAAGGAGAAGTTGTCGCCGTTCCTTTCCGACAACAACCGCGCCAAGACCATGGCCGCGCCGGTCACTGCCATCGTGGCCACCGATTTCGAGTTCTACGAAAAGCTGCCGACCTTGTTCCCGCATGCCGATGCGCGCAGCTGGTTCGCCGGCAACCAGCCGTTGATCGATGCCACCGCATTCCGCAATGGTTCGTTGCAGGGCGCCTACGTGATCATGGCGGCGCGCGCGATCGGGCTCGACTGTGGCCCGATGTCCGGCTTCGATGCCGCCGGCGTGGACGCCGCCTTCTTTGCCGGCACCACCTTCAAGGCCAATTTCCTCATCAACCTCGGCTATGGCGACGCCAGCCGTGACCTGTTCCCGCGCAGTCCCCGCCTCTCGTTCGACGAGGCCTGCCGGATCGCCTGAAATGACGGCATTCGCCGTCGACTAATGCAGTCCCCACCCCTTCTGGAGATAAAACGCATGCGTGCTATCCGCTTTCTCGTTCTCGCCGGCCTGATCGGCGCGGCCGCCACCGCCCAGGCGGCCCCGGTTACCTACAAGATGGACCCGGGCCATACCCAGGTGCTGTTCAGCTGGAACCACTTTGGCTTCTCCAACCCCAGCGCCAACCTCGGCCTGGGCGATGGCACCCTGGTGTTCGACGACAAGGACCCGACCAAGTCGTCGGTCGACGTGACCCTGCCGCTGGCCGACCTCGACACCCACGTGAGCAAGCTCGACGAACACCTGAAGAAGCCGGACTTCCTCGACGCCGACAAGTACCCGGCCGTCACCTTCAAGAGCACCAAGGTGCAGCCCGTGGGCGGCAACAAGTTCAAGGTGACCGGCGACCTGACCGTGCACGGCGTGACCAAGCCGGTGGTGCTCGATGCCACGCTCAACAAGAGCGGCGAGCATCCGATGATGAAGGTGGCGACGGTGGGCTTTGACGCCACCACCACCCTGAAGCGTTCGGATTTCGGCGTCGGCGCCTACGTGCCGAACGTCAGCGACGAGATCAAGGTGCGCATCACCACCGAGGCTTCGGTGCCGAAGGTCGAAGCCACCAAGTAAGTCGGCTGGCTGCAAAAAGAAGCCCGCATCATCGCGATGCGGGCTTTTTCTTGTCCGCTGGGGAATTCAGTGGCTGGTGACGCCTTCGTTCTTGAGGGACTCGAGCTTGTCCAGGTCGACGCTGCCGACCGCCTGCTTCAGCTGGTCGATGCTGTCCGCGTTGCCGGACGCCTTGACCGAGAAACGCTGGGCCACGATCACGCCGTATTCGCCGCGCCTGGCGCTGGTGTCCCACTCCTCGTGGGCCAGGCGGCCGTTGTTCGTATAGGTCTTTTCGTAGCCGTGGTCGGTCTGCTGCTCGGACTCCGGCGCCATCGCGCTGGCCATGGCCATCATGCCGCGCATGCTGCCCGTATCGGACACCTCCAGCTGCACGTTGTGGCCCTGGTCATCGCTGTAGGTCGCATGGGCCGTGGTGAGCTGCACGCCCATCGCGGTGTTGCGCGAGGCGGACCATTCGCCCCGCTTCATGCTGCCGAGGCTGTCGGGCAGCATGGCCTTGATGGTGTCGGGCGGCAGCGACTGCACGCGGCCGTCCGCGCCCGCCATCTTGCCCATCGCGGCCTGTTGCGCAGCGGTATCGCCGGACTTCTGTGCCGCGGCCAGTTCCTTGCTGGCCTGCTGCGCCTGCTCGCCCATCGCGGCCAGCTTGCCCAGCGAGCTGTTGGCGTCCAGCGTGACCTGCGTGCCATCGCTGCCGGTGATGTGCATGGTGCCCATCGAGGTGCCGGTGAGGGCGGCCGTGCCGACGATGCCACCCACGATCAGGGCGGCGATCCAGCTGAGCACGATGGTGATGATGATGGCCACGGCCGTATAGCCGCCGGCCTTGTCGGGCGGGCAGCGCATGGTGTGCGGCAGGCCGAGGTAAAACAGGTAGATGCCGTAGATGACGCCGGCAAGCGTCACCAGCCAGCCGAGCCAGGGAAGGATCACGGCAATGCCGGCGATCCAGCCGGCGGTCCAGGCGTAGGCCACCGTCTTGAGCGCCTGCACGGGGTCCTTCTGCCCGCCGAAGGTCGGCGCCAGTGCGTTGACGATCAGCGCCACCACATAGGCCACCAGCAGCGCCAGCAGGTAGTGCACCACCATGCCGACCAGGCCCATGCCGACCGGCGAGTGCAAGTGCATGCCCCAGCCGCTGTAACCGATCAGGCTGCCCTTGATGAAATGGGCAATGACCGGCAGCGCCGCCACGATGGCGATGTATCCGCGGAAGAGGCCGCTGACGGTGTCCGGTTCCGCGGCGATCACCGGCCACTCGGTTTTCGGCGTGAGCAGGATGGCCTTGATGCGGGCGAGGATTTTTCCGAAGTCCATGTCGATCCTTGTGTAGCGCGTGTCGGGCGGACGCAGTCCGGGGATCGGCAGCCGTTCCATCCGCGGTTGCTGGCGCGGTCCGTGGCGCGGACGGGGTGCTGGTCGTGGCCATCGATGCACACAGGCGCAAGGCGGCGAGGGTGTCGGGCTCCCCGCCCCGGGCTGGCTGCGTGCGGATTCTCAACCTAGCGTTGGACGTCCGCCCATCGGTCTCACGGGCTATGACGTACGGCAAGGGCGGCGCCGGCCGTTCCCGGGCCGGGCCGTCCTGCTAACATGGCTGGTCCGGTGTCCTGATGGAGTTTTCCCCCATGTCGCATTCCCCTGCGGCCACCCCGTTGATCCCGGCGAATGCCGAAAATCGTTATGAAGTGACGCGCGCGGACCTTCCGCTGTCCTGCCCGATGCCCGGCATGGCGCTGTGGAACTCCCATCCGAAGGTCTATCTGCCCATCGTGGACGACGGTGGCGAGTCCACATGTCCTTATTGTGGCGCGCATTACGTCCTTCGCGACTGAGCCCAGGCCCCCCGGATGCATGTGGAATGCCCGCCACGGCGGGTTTAGGCACGATTGCTGCTTGCCTCTAGGGATGAAGGCACCTTTCGAACAAATCATGTCAGCAGTCGCGACCCCAGCCAGATCACTGACCGTAGTTCAGCTGATCCCCGGCCTGCACTCGGGCGGCGCGGAGCGTTCCGCGCTGGAGATCGCGCGCGCGCTGGTCAAGGCGGGTCACCAGTCCATCGTGATCTCCGCCGGTGGCCGCATGGTGCCGCAGCTGGAAGCGGAAGGCAGTCGCCACATCACCCTGGATATCGGCCGCAAGTCGCTGCGTACGCTCATGCGCGTGGGCGAGTTGCGGCGGCTGTTGCGCGAACTCAAGCCGGACATCGTCCACGCCCGCTCGCGCCTGCCGGCGTGGCTGGGCTGGTGGGCCATCAAGGGCCTCAAGCCGGCGCCGCACTTCGTGACCACCGTGCACGGGCTCAATTCGCCTGGCCGCTACAGCGCGATCCTGCTGCGCGGCGAGCGGGTCATCGCCGTGTCGCAGACACTGCGAGATTTCATGCTCAGCCACTACCCGTGGCTGGAGCCGGCCCGCGTGCGCGTGATCCCTCGCGGCATCGATCCTGATGCGTTTCCCTACGGGCATCGCCCCGACGATGGCTGGAGCAAGGCTTTTTTCGCCGAGTTCCCCAGCCTGGCCGGCGCGCCCTTGCTGACCTTGCCCGGCCGCGGCACGCGGCTGAAGGGTCACCATGACGCCATCGAGCTGGTGGCCGAACTCAAGCGGCGCGGCATCGACGTGCGCCTGATCCTGCTCGGCGTGATCGAGCCGGGCCGCGAGGCGTACGTGTCAGAGCTGCGCGCACTGATCCGCGAGCGGGGGGTCGAGTCGCAGGTCGTGCTGACGCCACCCCGTGGCGATGTGCGCGACATTTACGCGATCTCGTCCCTGGTCCTGCAGCTGTCGAACAAGCCCGAATCGTTCGGTCGCACGGTGATCGAGGCCTTGTCGCTGTGCCGCCCGGTCCTGGGCTATGCGCATGGCGGCGTCGGCGAACTGCTGGCCGAGCTGTATCCGGCCGGGCGCGTGCCGCCCGCCGATCGCGAGCGCCTGGTCGAGCGTGCCGCGGAGCTGCTGCGCGTGGCGCCGCCCATTCCGATGCTGCAGAGCTATCGGCTGACCGACATGCAGCAGGCTACCCTGGCCCTCTACGACGAGCTGACGGCCTGAGCCTGCGCGCCCGGAACGGCAGGTGGCTCACCTACAATGCGTGGGCCGCCCGCCAAAGCCTGTCTGCATGCGTTCAATCGCCGATGCCCTGAAGTCCGCCCTGCGTTCGCCCGTGCTGCCGTTCTGGCTGGTGATCGCCTTGCTGCCATTCGGGCGCAGCTCGGAACTGGGAACCTTCCTGTGCCTGCTCGGCGTGGTGCTGCTGTTTGCACGCCACCCGGCGGCGTTGCGCGAACATCCCGGTGCGCGCCTGCTGTTGTGGCTGCTGGCCGCCTACGTGGGCGCGGCGCTGCTGTCGGCGATCGACTCGCTGGCGCCGGGCACCAGCTGGTCCACCGTGGCCGGGCTGCTGCGCTATGTCCCGCTGGGTCTCTACGCCTGCTTTGCGATCCGGCGCGAACAAAGGCTCGATGCGCTGTATCTCGCCGTCGCCGTGGTGCTGGTCGCCTGGGCGCTCGACGCCTGGGTGCAGGCGCTGACCGGCTGGAGCCTGGGCGGGCACGCCGAACCTGAGCGCATCTCGGGGATTTTCGGTGCGGGCAATCTCAAGCTCGGCCCGACGCTGTCCGTGCTGTCGCCGTTCGTGCTGTGGACGGCGCACCGTCGCTGGGGCGGCAAGGGCCTGCTGCTGGCGTTCGTGCTGCTGCTGGGACCGGTGCTGCTGTCGGGCTCGCGCGCATCGTGGCTGTGCTACGCGCTCGCCGCGCTGGGTGTCGCGTGGCGGGTCTCGCCGTCCACCGGGCGCTTCGTGGCCGCCAGCGGCTTTGGCCTAGTGCTGCTGGCGCTGGCCGGTGGCGTGGCCTGGAAGACGTCCGAGCGCTTTCACCTGCGCATGGAACGCACGCTGCAGGCCTTGCCGGGCTCCGGCCAGTCGCTCGACACCGCGCTCACCGGGCGACTGGACATCTGGCGCACCAGCATCGCCATGTTCAAGGCACACCCGGTCAATGGCGTCGGTGTGCGGGCGTATCGGCATGCTTACCCGGCGTTCGCGCCCGCCAACGACCACTTCATGACCGACGAGCCCTGCGGCGTGGGCCAGGGCGCATGCCATGCCCACCAATGGGTGCTCGAAGTGCTCACCGAAACCGGCACGCTCGGGCTGCTGCTCTGGCTCGCGGCCATCGGCCTGGCCATCGCCGCGTGGCGGCGTGCCGACGCAGCGGTGCGCGCACGCGCGTTCCCGGTGACGCTGGCGCTGGGCGTCATGCTGTTCCCGCTCAACACGCACCTGGCCTTCTATTCGGCCTGGTGGGGCCTGTTGTTCGCCTGGTTGCTCGGGCTGTGGTGCGCGGCGTTGTTCGTGCTGCCGACCGCGCAAGACGGGGAGACGCCATGACGCGCGAGCCGCTGTCGGTGGTGCTGATCACCTACAACAATGCCGACACGCTCGACGCGTGCCTGAGCGAAGTCGACTGGGCGGAGGAAATCGTCGTGCTCGATTCGGGTTCCACCGACGACACCGTGGCCATCGCCAGGCGGCATGGCGCACGCGTGGCGGTACACCCGTTCGACGACTACGGCCCGCAGAAACAGCGCGCCTGCGACATGGCCAGCCACGACTGGATCCTCAACCTCGACGCTGACGAGATCCTCTCGCCGGGAACGCGCGGCATCATCGAGCGCGTGCTGGTGCAGCCCCGCCATGCCGGCTTCCGCCTGCCCCGGCGCGAGCGGATGTTCTGGACCGTGCAGCACCGCCTGAGCTGGCGCAACGGTCACCTGCGACTGTTCGACCGGCGGCGCGGCGGCATGAACGATGTCGACGTGCATGCCGCGGTCGAAGTGCGTGGCCCCGTCAGGACTTTGTGGCGCGCGGATTTCGTCAACAACGGCGACGGCGACATCGCCACCCGCGTGGAGAAGATCAACCGCTACACCACCGGCATGGTGGCCTACAAGCTGCGCAAGCGGCAGCGCTTCACAGGTTTGCGCATGGTGTTCTACCCGCCGTTGTTCTTCCTGCGCCAGTACATCGGCAAGCGCTATTTCCTCAACGGCTGGGCCGGCTTCATCGCCAGCGTGACCGGTGCGTTCTACGCCTTCCTCAAGTACGCCAAGCTGCACGAGGCCCGCGAGCAGCAACGACGCGCGGGCCGCTGAGGCGCCGGCGGCTCAGGCTGCCTGCGGCCACGCGGGTGGCGGCGCCTGCAGTGCCGCAAGCAGGTGCTCGCAGGCCTCGCGGCGCAGCGACTCACGGCGACGGAAGGCGGAGCGGTGCTTGCTTTCCACCTGGGCCTCGTCGCGCTCCGGCTCGACGCTCGGCAGCGCATAGAACCCGTCGGACTGCAGCACGCCCTGGCACTCCTCCCAGAAGCTGTCGTAGTCCGCCTTGATCTTGTCGGCTTCACCGGCGAACGGATGCGCCAGGTTGCTGACGCCGCGGATCTGGCGGGTTCCTGCGAAGGAACCGAACGCCAGCAGCAGCGAGAACAGAAGGTTCTTGGGCCGCAGGCCGTAGCATTGCTTGGTGAGGTCGCGGACGGCATCGCGTCCCAGTTCGGCGGCCGCGCCCTGGATGCAGCCGATGAGCAGCGTGCGACCCTCGTCGGTGACGCTGAAGGTGGCCGATGACAGCAACTGCCCCACCGCATTGGCGAGGCACAACGCCAGTTCGCCTTCGCGGCTGCGGCCGGTCGGGCGGCGCAGCTCGAGCATCAGCTCGCTGCCGTCCTTGAGGGCCAGCACGCCAAGCGGAAAGCGGCCATCGAGATAGACCGCGTCGACCATCGAGGCGGGCAACTGGCCGAACACGAAGCGATAGTGGCTGCGGATGACCGTCATCCGTTGCGCACGACCTAGCCGGCGGTTGATGTAGTGGTGGTGCCAGCGCTCGTGCAGTCGCGGATCGCGGACGAGCACCTGCTGCAGCCGGGGCGATCCGTACAGGTCTTGCAGCCACGCCGACTGGCGCCGCGCCATGCCGATGCTTCGTGCAACATACTTGAGGCCGGCGGCGAGTCGCTTGGGAGGCGAGCCTCGCCAGTCACGGCGTTTGCGCAGGGAGCGCAGGAACAGCCTGAGGGACATGGTTGATACGTGTCGGGGAAAACGCCGACGCGTTTTTACATGAGCTATCTGTCGCTGGCCTGTCGCACGTCAATAGACGGGCGGGCTGCCTTCCGGGCGCGTCTTGAAGCGCTTGTGCA
Source organism: Dyella soli (assembly GCF_054482295.1). NCBI lineage: Bacteria > Pseudomonadati > Pseudomonadota > Gammaproteobacteria > Lysobacterales > Rhodanobacteraceae > Dyella > Dyella soli. The sequence continues at coordinate 30,879 of NZ_JBTFFU010000004.1, read as the reverse complement.
CCCACAGGTATTGCTCGGGCGCGGCGCGTGCCATGTCCTCGATGCTCGCGTTGACGCGGGCCGTGTCGTCCAGCGGATCGGCGCCGGGGAAATGTTCCAGCGCCGCGCCCAGCCGTAGCGCATAGCCGGCGTTGCCCGGCAGGCGGCGATGGTAGAAGGGAATCACCAGCGCGCCGGACAGGCGTGCAAGATGATGGGTCGCGGTGATCGTGGCCGCCGGTATGCCGAAGAACGGCACGAACACGCTGTCCTTGCTGCGCATGTCCTGGTCGGGCGCATACCAGAGCGTGCCGCCGTTGCGCAGGTATTTCACCGTGCCGCGGATATCGTCCTTCTCGAACATGGCATCGGCGTAGTCCAGTCGCGCACGCAGCACGGTCCACTCGAACACGGCCGAATCCATCCGGCGGTACATGCCCGAGATGCGGATGCGCTGCGACACCAGCCGCGCGCACAGTTCCAGGTGCGAAAAATGGCCGCCGACCAGCAGCACGCCCTTGCCTTGCGCACGCGCCGCCTCGAGGTGCTCGAGGCCTTCGACGGTGACCGGCACGCGTGCAATCGCACGCTCGCTGCCCATCCAGCCGAGCGCGAACTCGACCAGCATCAGCCCGATGTCGCGCAGGTGTGCATCCACCAGCGCGGCCTGTTGGGCCTTGCCGAGCGAGGGAAAGCACAGGGCGATGTTGACCTCGGCGATGTGCCGGCGTGGCGAAGGCACGCGTTGAATCAGTGCCCCCAGCAGGCGCCCCAGGCCCATCAGGAGCGGGCGGGGCAGGCGCGCAATCAGCCAGATCACCCCTGCGCCGAGCCAGGCCGGCCAGTGCAGCGGTGAGAGCAGGGAGCGTGTGAAAGAGGGGCGCGGCATGCCTGGCATTGCGCGCATTGTAGGGAACAAGCCAGGGTGAGGCGAGCAAGCGGCGCCATGCCATGCGCCGGCCGCGTCGGCGGCGGACCTCGTGGCCGCCCGATATACTGGCGCACCGCATTCCAGGGCCAGCCGTTGCGCTTCCTCTACACCTTTGCCATGTACCTGGTGACGCCGCTCATCGTGCTGCGTCTGCTGGCGCGTGGCGTGCGTTATCGCAATTACCACAAGCGCTGGCGCGAACGCTTCGGTTTCTTCGACGGCCCCGGCGTCAATGGCAGCCTGTGGGTGCACGCGGTCTCGGTGGGCGAGGTGAATGCCGCCGAGCCGCTGGTGAAGGCGCTGCGCGAGTACTACCCGAACGCTCCGCTGGTGGTCACCACGGTCACGCCGACGGGCTCCGAGCGCGTGCGCCAGCTGTTCGGTGACAGCGTGTTCCACGTCTACCTGCCGTATGACCTGCCGTTCGCCGTGAAGCGATTCCTGCGGCGCGTGCGGCCGCGCCTGGCGGTCATCGTGGAAACCGAGATCTGGCCCAACCTCTACTTCGCCTGCCGCCGCCACGGCATTCCCCTGATGATCGCCAACGCGCGCCTGTCGGAGCGCTCGCTGCGTGGCTACCGGCCGCTGGGCAGCCTGGTGCGCCGGGCGCTGGGTTGCGTGCGCCGCATCGCGGCGCAGTCGCGCACCGATGCGGCGCGCTATCGCCTGCTGGGCGCCAGCGCGGAAAAGATCGTGGTGGCGGGCAACCTCAAGTTCGACATGCCGGTGCCGTGGGACGCCGAGGCCAAGGGGCGCGAGCTGCGCCAGCAGTGGGGCCGCTTGCGGCCGGTGTGGATCGCCGGCAGCACGCACGAGGGCGAGGAGTTGCCGGTGCTGGAAGCGCACCTCGAGGTGCTGTCGCGCTGGCCCGATGCGCTGCTGCTGATCGCCCCGCGCCACCCCGAGCGTTTCCGGCTGGTGGAACATTCCGCGCGCAGCCTCGGCTTCAGCGTCGGGTCGCGCAGCACCGACCGCGTGCCTTCGGCGGCGCATCAGGTCTTCGTGATCGACGCCATGGGCGAGCTGATGCCGTTCTACGCCGCGGCCGACCTTGCCTTTGTCGGCGGCAGCCTGGTGCCGATCGGTGGCCACAACGTGCTCGAGCCGGCGGCCCTGTCGACGCCGGTGCTGGTCGGTCCGCACACCTTCAACTTCGAGGAAATCACCCTCACCCTGATCCAGGAAGGTGGCGCCGCGCGGGTCAATGGTGCCGAGGAGCTCGGCGCCGAAGTGCAGCAACTGCTGCGCGACCTGCCGCGACGCGAGCGCATGGGCAAGGTGGCGCGCATCGTCTTCGACAGCGAGCGCGGCGCGGTCGAGCGCGTGATGGGCATGATCGACAACCTGCTGCAGGAATAGACGTCCAGCCGCCGCTTTCCTGAAACGACGAGGCCGGGACATGCCCGGCCTCGTCGTTTCCAGCAGTGGTGATGACCTGATGCCTTACTGCAGCATCGCGTTGACCAACTCCATGTCCTTGATGTCGATCGAGCCGGCGGACTGCTTGAGCGACAGTTGGTCGAGCACCAGCGCGTGGCGCGACTGCGAGTAGCTGTTCTCGGCCTGGGTCAGGGTCTGGATCGCGTTGAGCACATTGAGCATGGTCTGCGTGCCGACGTCGAAGCCGGCGCGCGTGGCTTCCAGTGCCTTCTGTCCCGATTCCACCGACGCCTTGTTGGCTTCGACCTGGCTGATGCCGGCGATCACCGAGCGATAGAAGTTGAGCGTGTCGCGAACCACGGCGCGACGCTGCGATTCCAGCGCATCCTGGGCCTCGTCGCGCTGGTAGATCGACTGCCGCACGCGCGACTGGGTGGCGCCGCCCGAGAAGATCGGCACGGTCACGGTCAGGCCCACGGTGGTGCCGTAATTGCCGTTGCCGGCGATGTTGCCGAAGCTGCCGTTCTCCAGCCAGGACGTGGTCTTGCCACGCGATACGGACGCATTGAGCGTCGGCAGGTGACCGGCGCGGGCGGCGTTGATGCTGTGCTCGGCCGCCTGGACGCCGAACTGCTGGGCCTGGATGGTGGAGTTCGACTTCAGCGCCTGCTGCACCCAGACGTCCGGATCGGACGGTGACGGCGGGTTGAACGGCAGGTCTTCGCGGAGCTTCTTCAGTTCGCCGACCGGCTTGCCGGTGATCTGCGTGAGCGCTTCGCGGGCGTCGTTGAGCGTGTTCTGGGCGGCAATCGTCTGCGCCTTGGCCAGCTCGTAGTTCGACTTCGCCTGGTAGACGTCAGTGACCGCCGAGAGGCCGACCTTGAACCGCTGGTCCGCCTGCTCGAAGGCCTCCTTGAAGGCGTCCTCGTTGGCCTTGGCGAAGATCAGCGCGTCCTGGCTCGTCAGCACGCCGAAGTAGGCCGTGGTGACGCGCACGTACAGTTCCTGCAGCGCCGCTTCGTAGGTTGCGTCCTGGGCCGAGGCCTGCGAGTGCGCGGCGTGCAGGTTGGCCCACTGGCTCAGGTCGATGATCGACTGATTGAGCGTGGCGGAGATCTCGCGCGAGCGGGTATGGCCGGCGCCGGCGGCAAGTCCGCTCGACAGCTGTGAGCCGGTCGACTGCTGGCTCACGCCAAAACTGCCATTGAGCTGGGGCAGCATGACCGCACGCGCCTGGGTTACGCCTTCACCGACGGCCAGGCGCGTGGCATCAGCCTGCGACAGCACCGGGTCATTGGCGCGTGCTTCTCGGTATGCATCCAGCAAGTCCTCGCTGTAGCCGGCCAGCGGAAACGCCGACAAGGCCAGGGCGAGGGTCAGAAGCTTCAAGCGCATGGGTTGCCTCATGTTTGGGGAATGGGGTCAGAGAACGAAGCGGCGCGGCGGCTCGGCGTGCTTCAGGTAGGGCAGGTCGGTCTCGAACAGCACTTCCTCGCGGTAGCGACCGTTGCCTTCGTGGGTGAGCAGCAGCGCCTGCTGCACGGGCGACTCGCCGCGCACCACCAGCAGGCGGCCGCCGGGCTTGAGCCAGCCCAGGAAACGTTGCGGAATCTGGTAGACGGCGCCGGTGACCACCAGCGCGTCGAACACGCCGGCCGGCTGCCATCCGGCGATCGCCTCGCCCACTTCCAGCTTGACGTTGGCGATGCCCGCACGGGCCAGGCGCTCGCCGGCCGCCGTGATGAAGTCGGCATGGATGTCCAGGCTGGTGACGCCGGCGCAGAGCCGGGCCATGCAGGCGGTGAGGAAGCCCGAGCCGGTGCCGATCTCCAGCACGGTATCGGTGGGCGTCAGCTCCAGCGCCTGCAGCACGCGGCCTTCGACGACCGGCTTCATCATGACCTCGCCATGGCCCAGCGGCAGGCTCAGGTCAGCGAAGGCCAGCTGGCGATGCTCCACGGCGACGAAATCCTCGCGGCGCACGCTGCCAAGCACATCCAGCACGCGTCCATCGAGCACCTCCCAGGGGCGCACCTGGTTTTCCACCATGTTCTGTCGCGCCTGATCGAAGTTCATGGCCATCTTGCTTACATCCTGTTCGGATCGGAAAAAAGGCTAAAAAGCATAAGCGCTTAGCCATCTTCCGACAATGTGCAAAGCCTGCGGCCTGGCCCGGATGGCACGAAGTGCCGGAAGTCACCGCACTTGGCTGACGGAAGTCATGCGTGGCGCGGTGTCCGCGGACACTATGCACTTCGGCGATGGATTCTCGCTGGCGCCGCGAGCACGCCCGCGGGCAGGCGTGCCAAGGCATCTTCCATGGCCTGATGCAAGGTTGCGTCAAGGCGCTGGATGCGCCCTTCCGGAAGCGTCTCCCCGCGACTGCGGGCGGCCACCGACAGCCAGGCCAGCCAGCGGGCCAGGCGGCCGCGTTCGGTGGGGTCGAGGCCGGCCAAGGCTGTACGCAGGCCAAACGCGCCCTGGCGTGCGCCGGCAGGGCCGCGCTCCAGCCATGCCGCCATGGCGCGCTGCGCCTGCCGATACGCCTTGCTGAGGGAAAGTTCTGCGATAGTGGTGGACATGGGATAAGCCGTGTATCGTGGCCATGGAAAATAACTAAACCGTCGCGTATACTAAACCTGCGTTATCCATTTGTGAAGCCATTTGTGAAGGTGTTGCCATGAGTACGATCCCGCTGACCAAGCCTCAGGGACCCGGCCGTCCCAAGGACATGGAGAAGCGTGCGGCGATCCTTGAGGCTGCCAAGGCGTTGTTCGTCCGCAACGCCTTTGCCGGCACCAGCATGGATGCCGTCGCTGCCGAAGCCGGCGTGTCCAAGCTCACCGTCTACAGTCACTTTGGCGACAAGGACAACCTGTTCAGGGAAGTGATCCGCGCGCAGATCCAGGATCTGATGCCGGAGGACACCTATCAGTACGATCCGGACGTGGAAATCCGCGCCACGCTCGAGCGCATCGCCCTGCACCACGTGAAGCTGGACTGCGACGTGCAGAACGTGGGCACCTTCCGCGCCATCCTCAGCGACTGCCGCCAGGGCAACCCGCGCTACGGCAAGCTGCTGTGGGAGGAGGGCCCGGACCGTACGCATGGTCTGATGAAACGGCTCCTGCAGCAGGCGGTTGACGCCGGCCAGCTGGATATCCCCAATACCGCCCGCGCCGCCGGGCAGTTCATCTCGCTGATCAAGGGCGAGATGCTGTTGCGCCGCATGTTCGGCTGCGAGGAATGCGCCCAGTCGTATGCCGCCGAGCTGGAGCAGACGGCCCGCGACGGCGTGGACATGTTCCTGCGCGCCTATTCGCCGCGCTGATCACCTGCCTTTCACGACCGTTCGCCGGTCGTTGCCGGGTGCCGCACTCGCGGCACCCGCCGCTTCGTGGTCAAATAGCCGCTTGGAAGCGGGGGTGCCGGCGGTGGTCGGCTGAGAGAGTCCCTTCGAACCTGATGCGGCTAGTACCGCTGTAGGGAGCTTCGCCGCATAGTCGTCAGGGTATGCGTCAAGCACCGTCGCTTCGTTCCCCCGCCTCTCGAAGGACGAATGCCGATGAATGCCCTCCCCACCGACCTCGCGCGCGCTGCGCAGGAACTCTCCGAAGCCGTGACGCGCCCGATTCCGGGTTCGCGCAAGATCCATGTGCAGGGCAGTCGCCCGGACCTGAAGGTGCCGCTGCGCGAGATCTGCCAGGCGCAGACGCCGACCCTGTTCGGTGGCGAGGAAAACCCGCCGATCACCGTGTATGACACCTCCGGCCCGTATACCGACCCGGATTACCAGGTGGATCTGGCCGCCGGCCTGCCGCCGCTGCGCGCGGCCTGGATCGCCGAGCGCGGCGACACCGAGCAGCTCGCGGACCTGAGCTCCGCCTTCGGCCGCCAGCGCGCCACCGACGCCAGGCTCGATGCCTTCCGCTTTACCGCCACCCACGCGCCGCGTCGGGCCAAGGCGGGCGCCAATGTCAGCCAGATGCATTACGCGCGCCAGGGCATCATCACGCCCGAGATGGAATACATCGCCATCCGCGAGAACCAGCGCATCGAGGCGCTGCGTGACAGCGCGCTGCTCAACCAGCACCCGGGCCAGTCGTTCGGCGCGGCCCTGCCCAGGCTGATCACGCCCGAATTCGTGCGCGACGAAGTCGCCCGCGGCCGCGCCATCATCCCGGCCAACATCAACCATCCGGAAGCGGAGCCGATGATCATCGGCCGCAACTTCCTCACCAAGATCAACGCGAACATCGGCAACAGTGCGGTGAGCTCGGGCATCGCCGAGGAAGTGGAGAAGCTGGTGTGGTCGATCCGCTGGGGCGGCGACACCGTGATGGACCTTTCCACCGGCAAGCACATCCACGAGACGCGCGAGTGGATCATCCGCAACTCGCCGGTGCCGATCGGCACGGTGCCGATCTACCAGGCGCTGGAAAAGGTCAATGGCGTGGCAGAGGACCTCACCTGGGAGATCTTCCGCGACACCCTGATCGAGCAGGCCGAGCAGGGCGTGGACTACTTCACCATCCACGCCGGCGTGCTGCTGCGTTTCGTGCCGCTCACCGCCAAGCGCGTCACCGGCATCGTCTCGCGTGGCGGTTCGATCATGGCCAAGTGGTGCCTGGCGCACCACAAGGAAAACTTTCTCTACACGCACTTCGAAGACATCTGCGAGATCATGAAGGCGTACGACGTGTCCTTCAGCCTCGGCGATGGCCTGCGCCCGGGCTGCATCGCGGATGCCAACGACGCCGCGCAGTTCGGCGAGCTCGACACGCTGGGCGAGCTGACCCAGATCGCCTGGAAGCACGACGTGCAGGTGATGATCGAAGGCCCCGGCCACGTGCCCATGCATCTCATCAAGGAGAACATGGAGCGCCAGCTGGAGAAGTGCCACGAAGCGCCGTTCTACACGCTGGGGCCGCTGACCACCGACATCGCGCCGGGCTACGACCACATCACCTCCGCCATCGGCGCGGCGATGATCGGCTGGTTCGGCACGGCGATGCTCTGCTACGTGACGCCGAAAGAGCACCTGGGCCTGCCCAACAAGCAGGACGTGCGTGACGGCATCATCGCGTACAAGATCGCGGCCCATGCGGCGGACCTGGCCAAGGGCCATCCGGGTGCGCAGGTGCGCGACAACGCGCTGTCCAAGGCCCGTTTCGAATTCCGCTGGGACGACCAGTTCAACCTCGGCCTGGATCCGGAAAAGGCCAAGGAATTCCACGACGAGACGCTGCCCAAGGACGCGCACAAGAGCGCGCACTTCTGTTCGATGTGCGGCCCGAAGTTCTGCTCGATGAAGATCACCCAGGACGTGCGTGATTACGCCGCCGAGCACGGCACCGGTGAAATCGAAGCGTTGGAAGAGGGCATGGCCGAGAAGGCCGCCGAATTCCGCGAGCAGGGCGCCGAGGTTTACCACAAGGCCTGAGCTCCGCGCGTCATTCCGGCTCGTGCCGGAATGACGCCTGCGGCGTGCACAGGTTCGCGACGCGTTCACCTGCGTTTCGCATGCCTCGCCCTACGGTTCCGGGCATTGCCCAGCCAGCCCAGCCGGAGGCACGCCATGGCACCCAAGTCCTTCGTCAGCGACATCGAGACCATCCGCAAGCGCGCCCGCGAACATATCGACCAGGGCGCGATCACCGCCGGCTACACCGCCGATCGCAAGACCGTCATCAAGCTGCTCAACGATGCGCTCGCCACCGAGATCGTGTGCGTGCTGCGCTACAAGTATCACTACTTCATGGCCAAGGGCATCCACGCCAAGAGCGTGGCGGCCGAATTCCTCGAACACGCCAATGAAGAGCAGGGGCATGCGGACCTGATCGCGCAGCGCATCACCCAGCTCGACGGCGCGCCTAATTTCTCGCCCGAAGGACTGCTCAGTCGCAGTCATGCCGATTACGTGGAAGGCGACGACCTGGTCGACATGATCAAGGAAGACCTGGTCGCCGAGCGCATCGCCATCGACAGCTACCGCGAGATCATCCAGTACCTTGGCGCCGCCGATCCGACCACCCGCCGCATGATGGAACACATCCTGGCCATGGAAGAGGAGCACGCGGAGGATCTTGCGACGCTGCTCGATGAACTCGGCAAGAAGGGCGAGCCGGCCAAGCCGCGCGCGGAAAAGAAAAAGCCCGCCAGGGGCTGAGTCAGCGGGACGCCGCTTGCGGCGTTATCAGGCAGACAAGTCGTCCAGAGGAGAGGCATCATGCCGATGTCGAACCATGCGGCCCGCAAGGACCATGTGATCCTGCGCACCGTACTGATTGCACTGTCCATCATCGTGCTGCTGGTGTGCGTACTGATGTGGTGGGTCACGGCATTCGACAGCGTGCAGCAGATGGCGGCTGCATCGCGGCCCTCCGTCCATCACGCATCCACGCCGGAAGGCCATCTGTGCGGGCCGGCCGAGCGATCGTCGCTGGCCCGAGCGGGCATAAAAAAGCGCGCCGCCCCGCGGGGACGGCGCGCCCTGAAGATCAGCGATCAGGCCTTCTTGTCGGCCTGGTAGCGCTCGATGCCGGAGAGGATTTCGGCCTTGGCCTCGTCCGCGCCCACCCAGCCTTCGATCTTGACCCACTTGCCCTTCTCGAGATCCTTGTAGTGCTCGAAGAAGTGGCCGATGCGCTCCAGCCAGTGGCCGGAAACCGACTTGATGTCCTTGATGTGCGCGTAGCCGGCGAAGATCTTCTCGACCGGAACCACCACCAGCTTCTCGTCGCTGCCGGCCTCGTCGGTCATCTTGAGCATGCCCACCGGATGGCAGCGGATCACCGCGCCAGGCACCAGCGGCAGCGGCAGGATCACCAGCGCATCCAGCGGATCGCCGTCGCCGCCCAGCGTGCCCGGCACGTAGCCGTAGTTGCACGGGTAGCGCATCGGGGTGGACAGGATGCGATCGACGAAGATCGCGCCGCTTTCCTTCTCCACCTCGTACTTGACGGGCTCGGCATCCTTGGGGATTTCGATGATGACGTTGATTTCGTCCGGAACCTTGCGGCCGGCGGAGACGAGGTGCAGACCCATGGGCGTGTCCTTGAGGCGTTGATCAAAAGCAAAGACCCGCAAGCATACGGCAAAAGGTGGTGCATCGCAGCAGTCGCGGCCCGGTCGGGTGGCTGCAGTTCAGCGTCTGGCCCGCCGTCGCGGCCCTGGCGCCGGCCGCGATGACGGGCAGCACGGGCCTCGACTAGACCTGGAACGGCCGCTCCCGCAGCCATTTGGTCGCGATCCACTTCTCGCCGCGCACGACCGGCAGGCCGGCATGCAGCGAATCCAGGTCGCCGCCTTCATAGGCGAAATAGACGGCCGAGCCGCGCAGGGCGGTCACCGTCAGGCCCAGCGCCGGGAAGCGGGTGCCGCCGCCTTCTTCAGGGGTGTTGAGATACATCACCACGCTGGCGATGCGCTGGCCGCCCCGCGCGGTGACTGCGGCAAAGCCCGGCTGGGTGGGGTCGAACCAGTCATAGTGCGGCTCGTACTCCTGGCCGGGCAGGTATTGAAGGATCTGCAGCCCTTCGCCGTGGCTGACCGGGATCTGCAGCAGCTCGGCGATGCGCTGCTCGATGCGCTCCACCAGCGGCGTCTCGCCGATGCGGAAGAACATGCCCAGGCTGGTGCGCCGCTGATCGGTCTGATGCTGGCCATCCTCGGCCACGGTCAGAGACCGCTGCAGGCGCGGCCGGGCCTGTCCCATCAGCTCGTCGCATTCCTGCGTGGTCAGCAGGCCTTCCAGCACGCGAATGGCCGGTGCGTCCACGCTGAGCGCCACGCGCAGGCTGTGGCCGCCCACGCTCAGCAGCGGCGCCGCGGGATGGCGCGTGCGCATGCCTGTCACGGGCTTGTCGATGTCGGCGTTGAGCGCGGCCAGCGGCATGTTCAGCACTTGCGCCACGATGCGCCGGCTCAGCGGGAGCGCATAGCCGGCGTTCTTCATGAGGCGCATCACCTCGTTCGGACCATGCCCGGCTCGGGTCGTGGCGAGAATCCACTCGCGCAGTTCGGGACGAATCTTGGGGTCGTTCATGCGAAATCAGCAGGACGCCGGCACCGGCCGGCGCCCTACATGCTACGCGAGAGGCGGGCGCTACTTCACGTGGTCCCACAGATAGGTGTAGCCCAGTGCATTCATGAAGGCGGACTGCTTGTTGTCCGCCGCCGCACCGTGGCCGCCCTCGATGTTTTCGTAGAAGCTGGCGTCGTAACCCAGCGCCTGCAGCTTCGCGTACATCTTGCGCGCATGCACCGGACCCACGCGGTCATCGCGGGTGGAGGTGGTGAACAGCACCGGCGGATATGGCTGGCCGGCCCTGGCGTTGTTGTACGGCGAGAACGTCCGGATCCACGACCACTCGGCCGGCTTGTCCGGGTCGCCGTACTCCGCCATCCACGAGGCCCCCGCGGACAGGTGCGTATAGCGCTGCATGTCGAGCAGGGCGACCTGGCTCACGATGGCGCCGTAGAGCTGCGGATACAGCGTGAGCATGTTGCCGGTCAGCAGGCCGCCGTTGCTGCCGCCCATCGCGCCCAGATGCCGGGGCGAGGTGATCTTGCGCGCGAACAGGTCCTGCGACACGGCGGCAAAGTCTTCATAGGCACGCAGGCGGTTGGCCTTCAGTGCCGCCTTGTGCCAGCGCGGGCCGTACTCGCCGCCACCGCGGATGTTGGCGATGACGTACACACCGCCCTTTTCCAGCCAGGCGCGACCCACGCTGCCGCTGTAGCTCGGCTGCAGCGAGATTTCGAAGCCGCCATAGCCGTATTGCAGCGTGGGATGGTTGCCGTCGGCCACCAGGTTCCTGGGCGCGATCTCGAAGTAGGGCACGCGGGTGCCGTCCCTGGAGGTGGCGAAATGCTGGCTCACGGTGTACTTCGACGCATCGAAGAAGTCCGGGCTGTGCTTGATGGCCTGCGCCTCGCCCTTGCCCAGGGTGCCGTAGTAGAGCGTGGTCGGCTGCAGGAACCCGGTGACGGTGAGGAAATAGTCGTCGCTGGTGTCGTCGTCGACGCCGCCAGCGGCAATGCTGGACAGCGCCGGCGCACCGCCAAGGCTCTCGCGCTTCCATGGCCCCGCTTGCGGCGTCAGCACCTCCAGCTTGTTGACCACGTTGTCCATCACATTGAGGATCAGCTGGTGGCGCGTCCACGAATAGCCGTCCAGGGCGGTGCTCTCGGTGGGCTCGAACAGCACGGTGAGCTCGCGCCGGCCCGCCATGTAGTCGTCGAACTTCGCCGCCAGCAGCGAGCCGGAGCGGTAGGTCTTGCCGCCCACCGTCCAGTCGCTGCGCGGTTCGACCAGCAGCCACTCCCGGTGCACGTCGATGTTGGCATCGCTCGGCACGTCGATCCTGGCCAGCTTGCCGTCCTTGCCGCGCAGGAAGGATTCGGTGTCGTAGAACGCGATCTGCCGAGTCACGAAATCGCGTTCGTAACCGGGCGTCTGGTCGCGCATGGCCGACACGGTCATGTCGTCGTGGTTTACCTCATGGACCACGCTGGCGCTGGACAGCGGCGTGCCGCGCCGCCATACCTTCACGATGCGCGGGTAGCTGGACGTGGTCATCGAGCCCGGGCCGAAGTCGGTCGCAACGTAGAGATGATCCCGGTCCTTCCAGGCGACGTTGCTCTTGGCCTCGGGCAGTTCGAAACCGCCCTCGACGAACCGCTTGCCGGGCAGGTCGAATTCGCGCACGACGCTGGCGTCCGCGCCGCCACGCGACAGCGATACCAGGCAGCGCTGGTAGTCCGGCTTGAGGCATTGCGCGCCATGCCATACCCAGTTCTCGTGCTCCGCCGTAGCCAGCGCGTCGAGGTCGATCACCGTTTCCCAGACGGGCTTGTCCTTGCGGTATTCGTCCAGCGTGGTGCGTCGCCAGAGGCCCCGGGGGTGGTCCTTGTCGCGCCAGAAATTATAGAAATGCTCCCCGATCTTGCTGACCATCGGGATGCGCTCGTTCGAATCGAGCACTTCGAGGAGACGCTGGTCGAGCTGGCGGAACTCGGCGCTGTCGGCGTACTTCCTGACGGTTTCGGCGTTCTGCTGCCTCACCCAGTCGAGCTGCTTCGGGCCATCGATGTTCTCGAGCCAGAGATTCGGGCCGGTGGCGGTGGGTGCGATGTGGTCGGTGGCGTGCGTCATGCCGCCTAGTGTGAGGCCCAGTGCCAGTGCCAGCCAGAGTGAGGGCTTGGATGTCATGGAAGTTCCCTCCTGGTGATGTGTGCCTCAGCACTGCTCCCTCTCCCCGGCGGGGAGAGGGCCGGGGTGGGGGCCGGGCTTGCGCAACTTGCCTGTCTCGCTCCGGCCGAACCCTCATCCGCCTGCCGGCACCTTCTCCCACAGGGAGAAGGGTGGCTTCGATTGACGTCGCCATAGCCCCTCGTCCGTGGGAGAGGGTTGGGGTGAGGGGCCAGTCTTGCCGCAGTCGTAAAAATAACCATAGCCAGCGGCAGGCGCCTCCTCGCTAAGCGGCCAGCGCGACATTACTTCGCGATGCGCCTTAAGCCCTCTACGCTGTGCCGCGTTGCAGTGAAGCGGCTACGTGTCGGCGAAGACGGTCGCAATCCGGGCTCCACAACCTTCTCTGGCTTCTATCTCACGCAATGCTATGAGCCTTTCAGGCCATTCTCTTTGGGTTACTTTTCTCTGACTCCGGGCATCCTGCCCTCCGCCCTTCGGGCCGGCTTCGCCGTTCGCACGCGCTCCTGCGCGTGCGTGGGCCAGCAAGAGAAAAGTGACTCGGCCTCCGGCAGGAGGTCGAAACGCCCGCTGCGTAAGCGGCAAGCTGGCGACAGTGCTTGGGAGCGAAGCAAGAACAAGGGCCAAACGATCGCGCCCGATCACCATGCCGGTGACCGGGCGCGCCGCGGTCAGAGCAGAGGAATCAGCAACAGCGCCACGATGTTGATTATCTTGATCAGCGGATTCACCGCCGGGCCCGCCGTGTCCTTGTACGGATCGCCCACCGTATCGCCGGTCACCGCGGCCTTGTGGGCGTCGGAACCCTTGCCACCGAAGTGATCGTCCTCGATGTATTTCTTGGCGTTGTCCCAGGCGCCACCGCCCGTGGTCATCGAGATGGCCACGAACAGGCCGGTGACGATGGTGCCGATCAGCACGCCGCCCAGCGCCTGGGCGCCGGCTTCGGCGCCACCCAGCCATTTGAAGCCGAACACCACCACCACCGGCACCAGCACCGGCAGCAGCGACGGCACCAGCATTTCCTTGATCGCCGACTTGGTCAGCATGTCCACCGCACGCGAGTAGTCCGGCTTGGCCGTGCCCTGCATGATGCCGGGGATCTCGCGGAACTGGCGGCGCACTTCTTCCACCACCGCGCCGGCGGCGCGACCCACGGCCTCCATCGCCATGGCGCCGAACAGGTACGGGATCAGGCCGCCGATCAGCAGGCCGATGATCACGTACGGGTTGGACAGGTCGAAGCGGAAGTCGGTGATGTTCAGGTGCTGGGTGAGGTTGTGGGTGTAGTCGGCAAACAGCACCAGTGCGGCCAGGCCGGCCGAACCGATGGCGTAGCCCTTGGTCACGGCCTTGGTGGTGTTGCCCACCGCGTCGAGCGGATCGGTGACACCGCGCACTTCCGGCGGCAACTCCGCCATCTCGGCGATGCCGCCGGCGTTGTCGGTGATCGGGCCATAGGCATCCAGCGCCACGATCATGCCGGTCATGCTGAGCATGGCAGTGGCGGCGATCGCGATGCCGTAAAGGCCGGCCAGCTGATAGGCACTCCAGATCGCGGCGCACACGGCGAGCACCGGCAGCGCGGTCGATTTCATCGACACGCCGATGCCGGCGATGATGTTGGTGGCGTGACCGGTGGTCGACGCGCGGGCCACGTGCTGCACGGGGGCATACTCGGTGGCCGTGTAGTACTCGGTGATCACCACCATGGCGCCAGTGAGCACCAGGCCGATCAGCGCGCAGCCGTAGATGTGGCCGACACCGTAGGACGAGTCGGACATCAGGTGGTTGGTGATGGGCCAGAAGGCAATCGCGGCCAGCACCGCCGACACCGCGACGCCCGCGTAAAGGGCATTCATGATCTTCGGACCGCGCGCCTTCACGAAGAAGGTGCCGATGACCGAGGCCACGATGGATGCGCCGCCCAGCACCAGCGGGAACAGCACGCCATTGCTACCGGTCTGCTCAGCCATGACGCCGCCCAGCAGCATGGTGGCAATCAGCGTCACGGCATAGGTTTCGAACAGGTCGGCCGCCATGCCGGCGCAATCGCCCACGTTGTCGCCCACGTTGTCGGCGATCACGGCGGGGTTGCGCGGGTCGTCTTCCGGGATACCCGCTTCGACCTTGCCCACCAGGTCCGCGCCCACATCGGCGCCCTTGGTGAAGATGCCGCCGCCCAGGCGCGCGAAGATCGAGATCAGCGATGAGCCGAAGGCCAGGCCCACCAGCGCATGCAGGGCATGCATGGTCTCGTAGCCCATGTGGCTGAGCACCATGTAGTAACCGGTGACGCCCAGCAGGGCCAGCCCCACCACCAGCATGCCGGTGATGGCACCACCGCGGAAGGCCACATTGAGCGCGGCGGCCAGGCCATGGCGTGCGGCCTCGGCGGTGCGCACATTGGCGCGCACCGACACGTTCATGCCGATATAGCCGGTCGCGCCCGACAGGATCGCACCCACCGCAAAACCGATGGCCGTGGCCCAGTCCAGCGCGAACCCGATGATGAGGAAGAGCACGACTCCGACGCCGCCGATGGTGGTGTACTGGCGGTTCAGATACGCCTGCGCACCCTGCTGGATCGCCGCTGCGATCTCCTGCATGCGCTCGTTGCCCGGTGATTTCGCCAAGATCCAGCGCACCGACAGCGCGCCATACAGAACTGCCAAGACCGCACAAGCCAGCACGATCCACAAGCCAAACTGCTGCAGCATCGGAGCCTCCCCATGAGTGGAAACACGTAGGTCGGGACCGCCACCGGCACCCCGACACGGCGGCCGCCCTTTGCGGGCGGTCCTGGCGAGTATAGGCAGAGGTTGACGACAGTCGTGTTGTGCGACGCAACGCGCTGCGGCTTCAGGTCACAAAAAAGGGCGGCGCCTCGCGGCGCCGCCCTGGGCCAGGCCCGGATTCCAGCTGGTCAGCGAATGACCATGTCCATGATCATGTTGTCGCCGATCGACACCAGCAGGTAGCTGCTGTCGTCGCGCACCCAGCGGTAACCGTACGGCGGCGGTGCCAGCTGGTAACCCCGGTAATCGTTCACGATGTACATGGGGCCGTCGTAGCGATAGCCACGCTCCCAGCGGTGCGGGTGGCCGTAGTAGCCGCGGTCGCTGTAATAACGACGCTCCCAGTGCTCGCGATCGTCGTGGTCACGCCAGCCGTCGCGACGCCAGCCGTCGCGGTCGTATCCGCGGCCGTGGTCGCGATCATCATGGCCGCGCCCCCGGTCGTGGTCGCGATCGTCATGGCCACGTCCCTGGTCGTCGTGGTCGTGCCACGGGCCGGCCGAAACCGCGCCGCTGCCGGCAAGCAGTGCCAGTGCCACGAACACGCTGGAAAGGGTTTTCATCGCATCCTCCTCGGTGGCCTGCCGGCGCCACGGGCGCCAGGTTGATCAGGCAAGTCCATCGTAGGAATCCGGATCTGAACGCCGAGCGTGCTTTTTTGAAGGCATCGTGCAAGCTTTCAGCATTGGCTTATCCATCTGAACCGCGTACATCAAGACCGCCAGGGGGCACGTGCATGTTCTTGCGAGTAATGCTGGTGCTGGTCGCGCTTGCGGTGGTGCTGTATGGCGGGATCTGCGCGGCCATGTACCTGGGGCAGCGGCAGCAGATCTATCACCCCGAGGCCAGCTGGCGCGTCGAGCAGCCGCCGGATTTCGAGCTGGCCAGCCACGGCATCCGGCTTCGTGGATGGGTAGTCAACCCGGGGCAAGAGAAGGCGCTGGTCTATTTTGGTGGCAATGGCGAACGCATCGAGGATGCCCGTACCGACCTGGGGCGCTGGTTCCCCGATCGCACGATCTACCTGCTGCCGTATCGCGGCTATGCCGCCAGCGAAGGGGAACCCAGCGAACGCGCCCTGGTCGACGATGCCGAGGCGCTGTTCGACCAGGTCGCGCGCAAGCACAGCGCGATTGCCGTGATCGGGCGAAGCCTGGGCAGCGGCGTGGCCGTGCAACTGGCGGCGAACCGACCGGTAGAGCGCCTCGTGCTGGTCACGCCTTTCGACAGCCTGGTGCGCGTGGCGGCGGGCTACTACTCGTGGCTGCCGGTGAATGCGCTGATGCGCGATCGCTTTGAATCGTGGCGCTATGTCAACGCGATTCGTTGCCCCGTGCTGGTGATCCGGGCGGAACAGGACGAAGTCATTCCCGCCGCACGCACGCTGGCCTTGCTGGGCGCGTTCCGACGCGCGCCCATGGTGCAGGTGGTGGCCGACGCCGGGCACAACACGCTCCAGGACCACTCGGACTACCGTGTGAGCCTGGAACGCTTCCTGCGCTGAGGCTCAGTCCCCGAACGGCTCGAGCCTTTGCGCAACCGCGGTGTTCTTCAGCGTCACGTATTGCGGCAAGCCATTCCGGCCGTACGGCGGCGGTGCTTCGCCCTGGATGAGCGGGCCGAGGTACCGGCGCGCTGCGGCGGTGATGCCAAAACCATCGCGCGTAAGAAAACCCGCGGGCATCTTCTTCTCGCGGTTGGCGATCTTCGATAGCGGTGCGGCCTCGATCTTCCAGCGATAGGGAGTGTCGCTGCTGCGCACGATCACCGGCATGACCGCATTCATGCCGGCCAGCGCGTAATCGACGGCCGCCTTGCCGACCGCGTAAGCCTGGTCGGCATCGGTCTTCGAGGCGGCGTGCCGTGCGGAACGCTGCAGGTAGTCGGGCAAGGCCCAGTGGTACTTGTAGCCGAGCTTCTCCTTCACCAGCGAGGCGAGCACCGGCGCCACTCCGCCGAGCTGGCTGTGGCCGAACGCGTCGCGCGTGCCGGCTTCGGCGAGGAACTGGCCCTGCTCGTTGCGGATGCCTTCGGAGGCGACCACCGTGCACCAGCCCACGCGCTCCACCGTGGCCTTGACCTTGGCCAGGAAGGCCGCCTCGTCGAACACCCGCTCGGGAAACAGGATGATATGTGGCGCCGCATCCGCACCTTCGCCGGCCAGGCCGGCGGCAGCGGCGATCCAGCCGGCATGCCGGCCCATCACTTCGAGAATGAACACCTTGGTCGAGGTATCAGCCATCGAGGCAACATCGAGGCTCGCTTCCAGCGTCGAAAGCGCGGTGTATTTCGCCACCGAACCGAAGCCCGGGCAGCAATCGGTGACGGCCAGGTCGTTGTCCACCGTCTTGGGCACGCCAATGCAGCGGATGTCGTAGCCCATGGCCTTGCCGAGCTGCGAGATCTTCAGTGCCGTGTCGGCCGAATCGTTGCCGCCGTTGTAGAGGAACCAGCGGATGTCGTGCGCGCGGAACACCTCGATCAGGCGCTCGTACTCGGCCCGGTTGGCCTCCAGCGACTTGAGCTTGTAGCGACAGGAACCGAACGCGCCCCCCGGCGTATGGCGCAGCGCTGTCACGGCGGCCTTGGACTCCTTCGAGGTGTCGATCAGCTCCTCGCGCAGCACGCCCAGGATGCCGTTGCGCGCGGCGTATACCTGCACGCCCCGGGCGCGCGCCGCTTCGATTACGCCCGCGGCGGTGGCATTGATCACGGCGGTCACGCCGCCGGACTGGGCGTAGAGCAGACGGCCTGCGAGGCGGGTTTGGGGCTTCATGGGCACTCTCCGGGCGGTTGGGTGTCCCGTGTGACCATCCAGCGTCAACCCGGGAAGTCTTTTGGAACAATGACTTGGCGCCGGAAGGCGGCCGCGCTGGTTTGACGGCACCCCCCGCAGAAGCTACTTTGAACGCCAATTTTCTTGCTTTCGACGGGCCGCCGCAGCGTGCGGTGGCTCGCCGATACCATGGAGCATTATGCGACTCGTCCTACTTGGTCCGCCCGGCTCGGGCAAAGGCACCCAGGCCGCCCGTCTGAAGGCGGAGCTCGGCGTACCGCACATCTCGACCGGCGACATGCTTCGTGCTGCCGTGGCGGCCGGTACGCCGCAGGGTCTCAAGGCCAAGGAAGTGATGAATGCCGGCAAGCTGGTGTCCGACGACATCCTGCTGGGCATGCTGGAAGAACGCCTGGCCCAGGACGACGTCAGGAACGGCTTCATCCTCGACGGCTACCCGCGCAACCTGGCGCAGGCCGACGCGCTCGACCACCTGCTGGCCAAGATCGGCCAGCCGCTGGATGCAGTGGTGAAGCTCGATGTCCCGAACGAGGTGATCATTGCGCGTTGCGAGATCCGCTTCGCGGCCGAGCATCGCCATGACGACGACCCGGAAGTCGTGCGCGACCGCCTCAAGGTCTATGCCGAGCAGACCGCACCGGTGGCCGACTTCTTTGCCCGTCGCGGCAAGCTGCAGGTCGTCAATGGCGTGGGCGAGCTCGACGAAGTCACTGCGCGGGTCAAGCGCGTGCTGACCAACGAATCGGCCGCCGCCAACGGCTGATGCTCCGGGCCGCCGCAGGGCGGCCCGATGTTTTTGCGGGGCGGCACCGATGGCGCCGCACCCAGCTTCCAGCAAACGGGTTACCCATGCGTCTGCATATCCTCGGCATCTGCGGCACCTTCATGGGCGGCGTCGCCGCCCTGGCGCGCGAGCTTGGACTCACCGTCGAAGGCTCCGACGCCAACGTCTACCCACCCATGAGCACCCAGCTGGAGTCGCTCGGCATCCGCCTGATGGACGGCTACCGGGCCGACTACCTCAAGCCGGCGCCTGACCTGGTCGTGGTGGGCAATGCCATGACGCGCGGCAATCCGGCCGTGGAATACATGCTCGATGCGCAGCTGCGTTACATCTCCGGCCCGCAATGGCTGGGCGATACGCTGCTGCCGGGTCGCGAAGTGCTGGCAGTAGCCGGCACGCATGGCAAGACCACCACCACCAGCCTGCTGGCGCACCTGCTGGAAAGCGCGGGCCTCGCGCCGGGTTTCCTGATCGGTGGCGTGCCGGGCAACTTCGATGCCTCCGCCCGCGTCGGCAGCGGCAAGCCGTTCGTGATCGAGGCGGACGAGTACGACAGCGCGTTCTTCGACAAGCGCTCCAAGTTCGTGCACTACCGTCCACGCATCGCCATCCTCAACAACCTCGAATACGACCACGCCGATATCTTTCCCGACGTGGCGGCGATCCAGCGCCAGTTCCATCATCTCGTGCGCACGGTGCCGGGCAATGGCCGCCTGATCGTCAACGCGCACGACGCGCACCTGGCCGAGGTGCTGGCCATGGGCTGCTGGACGCCGGTGGAAACCTTCGGCATCGGCATGGGCGATTGGCAGGCGCAACTGCTTGCCGCCGATGGCTCGGCCTTTGCCGTGCGCCATGGCGGCGAGCTGGTGGGCGAGGTGCATTGGTCGCTGCTGGGCAATCACAGCGTGATGAATGCGCTGGCGGCGCTGGCGGCGGCGACGGCGGCGGGTGCCGATCCGCGCGCCCTGTTGCCAGCCTTTGCAAGCTTCGAGAGCGTCAAGCGCCGCATGGAAATCGTGGGCGACGTGGGCGGTGTGCGTGTCTACGACGATTTCGCCCATCATCCGACCGCCATCGCCACCACGCTGGCCGGCCTGCGCGCGAAGGTGGGCGGCTCGCGCATCCTCGTGGCGCTCGAGCCCCGCTCCAATTCCATGCGCTTGGGCGCGCACGCGGAGGCGCTGGCGCCGTCGCTGGCGGACGCCGACGCCGTGGTGTTCCTGCAGCGTCCGGAATTGCCGTGGGACGCGGGCCGCGTGACGGGCGCACTGGATGGCCGCGGCAGCACCGCATCGACGGTCGACGCCCTGATTGCCGCGCTGCGCAGCCAGGCCCGTGCCGGCGACCACGTGGTGTTCATGTCCAATGGTGGCTTCGAGGGCGCGCCACGTCGGTTCGTGGCCGCGTTGCAGGCATGACGGCGCGTATTCCCTGGCCGGCCGCACGCCGTTGCCCGGCGGGACCGGGCCGGGGAAACGGCTAGACTTGTCGTCCATGGCGGCCCAGTTACCTTCCACCGACTTGCCCCTGTTCCCGCTCGGCACCGTGCTGTATCCCGGTGGCCAGTTGCCACTGCGCATTTTCGAGCCGCGCTATCTGGACATGGTGCGCGAATGCGCGCGCAAGGGCGCCCCGTTCGGCGTGTGCCTGATCCTCGAAGGCGGCGAAGTGGGCGCGCCGGCGTTGCCGGCGGCGGTGGGCACGTTGGCGCACATCACGGATTTCCACAATCGCGAAGATGGCCTGCTGGGCATTCTCATCGAGGGCGGCCAGCGCTTCCGCGTCGCGCGTACGCGCGTGCGCTCGGACGGGCTCGTGCGCGGCGATGTCGAACTCTGGCCGGAGGAGCAGGCGCAGACGGTGCCGGTGGAACTGAGCCTGCTCGCCTCGATCCTGGAGCGACTGATCGAGAACATGGCGCCGCAGTGGCGCCATGCGCCCCGACAGCTCTATGACGATGCCGGCTGGGTGGGTTTCCGCCTGGCCGAATTGCTGCCGCTGCAGATCGACGAGCGGCAACGCATGCTGGAGCTCACCGACCCGTTGCAACGCCTGTCCGAGCTGCGCGATATCCTGCCGCGCTTCCAGCGCGCCTGAGCGGCGGCGCGGCTACACGCGCTTTTCGCGCGCGCGGTGCGCTCCTACACTGATGATCCTTTGATGGAGGTGGAACACCCATGGGCAGTCTGTCGGGCAAGACCTTGTTCATCACCGGCGCCTCGCGCGGCATCGGCCTGGCCATTGCACTGCGCGCCGCGCGCGATGGCGCCAACATCGCCATCGCGGCCAAGAGCAGCGTGCCCAATCCCAAGCTGCCGGGCACCATCCATACCGCCGCAGCGGAGATTGAAGCGGTCGGCGGCAAGGCCCTGGCCATCCGCTGCGATATCCGCGAGGAAGACGACGTGCACGCTGCCGTCGCGGCGACGGTCGAAGCCTTCGGTGGCATCGACATCCTGGTGAACAACGCCAGCGCCATCTGGCTGGCCGGCGCGCTCGATACACCGATGAAGCGCTTCGACCTGATGCAGCAGGTCAATGCGCGGGGCAGCTTTGTGTGTGCACAGGCCTGTCTCCCGCATCTGCTGAAGTCCTCGAACCCGCACATCCTCACGCTGGCGCCGCCACCGTCGCTCGATCCGAAGTGGTGGGCGCCGCATACCGGCTACACGCTGGCGAAAATGGGCATGAGCTTCGTCACGCTGGGGCTCGCGGGAGAATTCGGCCCGCGGGGCGTGGCGGTGAATGCCTTGTGGCCACGCACCATCATCGCCACCGACGCGCTCAACATGATCCCCGGCGTGCCGCTTGAGCGTTGCCGCAAGCCGGCCATCGTGGCCGATGCCGCGCATGCCGTGCTCACGCGCCCGTCGGTGGGTTTCGCCGGCCAGTTCCTGATCGACGAGGACGTGTTGCGCGACGCCGGCATCACGGATCTTGCGCCGTATGCGATGCAGCCGGGCCAGAAGCTGCTGCCCGACCTGTTCCTGGATTGATCGCGGTGACGTGCCCGTTCTGCGCCATCGTGGCGGGCGAGCTGGAAGCCAGCGTGGTGGCGCAGACGGACGCCGCGGTGGCCTTTCTCGATCAGCGCCAGGCCGTGCCGGGGCATGTGCTGGTGGTGCCACGCCTGCATGTCGAGCACATCGACGCCATCGACCCCGTGCTGGCAGGCGAGGTGATGCAGCTGGGCGTCCGCGTCGCGCAGGCCCTGCGCGTCGCCTTCGACCCGCCAGGCCTCAACCTCTGGCAGTCCAACGGTGCTGCCGGCGGGCAGGAGGTCGCGCACTTTCATCTGCACGTGCAGCCGCGTCGCGTGGGCGACGGCTTGTTGCGCGTCTATCCGCACGCACTTCCGGCGCCCGCATCGCGCGAGGTGCTGGACGATCTGGCCGCTCGCCTTCGTCTTTCCCTGCCGCCTGACGGCGCCAGCCCGGCGCCACGGAGCCAGCCATGAAATACCTGCACAGCATGATCCGCATCCGCGACATCGACGCCAGCCTGCGTTTTTTCTGCGAGGGCCTGGGCCTGGTCGAAAACCGGCGCATGGAGCATGCGGCCGGCAAGTTCACCCTGATCCTCCTCTCGGCGCCGGAGTCGCCGGAGGCCGAGGTCGAGCTCACCTACAATTGGGGCTCGACCGAGGACTATGGCAGCGCCCGTAACTTCGGCCACCTGGCGTTTCGCGTCGATGACATCTATGCCACCTGCGCGCGCCTGCAATCGATGGGCTACACCATCAACCGCCCGCCACGCGATGGTCACATGGCTTTTGTACGCTCGCCTGACCTTATTTCGGTCGAACTGCTGCAAGACGGCCAGCTGCCGGCGCAGGAGCCGTGGTCGTCGATGCCCAATACCGGCGTCTGGTGATGCAGCGGGTGGCGGTCCATGCCATGCGGCCGGCGGACGGCTTGCTGTCATCGGGCTTGCTGGTCGCCGGAAGCGCGTGGGGCCCGTAGGCCATAGGTCCTAGCCCATCGCCCGACA
The DNA here is from genome assembly GCF_054482295.1 of Dyella soli. NCBI lineage: Bacteria > Pseudomonadati > Pseudomonadota > Gammaproteobacteria > Lysobacterales > Rhodanobacteraceae > Dyella > Dyella soli. Next base: position 8,001 of record NZ_JBTFFU010000004.1, on the reverse strand, counting down.
CTGGGCTTCCGTTCGACGGTTTTGCGCCATTTGTCGGGTGACTGTCGCGCTAAGAGTTGTATATTGTGTGACGCATATCACATTTCTGCAGCGGTCGCGGCGTAGGTTTGCGCGACGGGCGTGGTAACCGGGGGGTAGCCAGCAGTGGGCTGCGCCCGGCCGAAACCTGTGACCCTTATCAGGGGAAGGGGAGGGAGCCATGGCTGTTTTGAGGGAGGAAGCCAGACGTTGTGTAGTCTGGTTTGGGGAACCTGCCAGCGAGGAGCGGGCGGGGCTGGCCAAGGCGGGGTGGTTGGTCCGCGTGGCTGATGCCAACACGCAAAGCGGTGTGGGCATGCGCAACAACGACACGGTGGTGGCCCTTGCGGACCTGCGCCAAGGCGACCCCACGTCGGCCGACGCCATGGCCCTGCTGATGGCGGACCATCCCTGGCTCCCCTGGGTCGCGCTGCTGTCGCCGGAAATGCCGGCGCATGAGCCGCTGATCGACCGCATCCTCGAAGCGAGCATCGAGTACTTCACGACGCCGGTGGACGTCGACCGCCTGGTCGAGACCCTGGCGCGCATCGGTGGCGGCCAGCCACCGGCTCCGGAACCCGGCGACATCGGCGTGACCGGCCGCAGCGAGGCCATTCGCGCCGTCGTGGCCAGCATCCGCAAATATGCGCCGGTGGAATTGCCGGTGCTGATCACCGGCGAAACCGGCACCGGCAAGGAAGTCGCCGCGCGCGCGCTGCATGGCCTCTCGGCCCGTGCGGAGCGCCCGTTCGCGGCCATCAATTGCGGCGCGCTGCCGCCCAACCTGGTGCAGTCCGAACTGTTTGGCCATGAGCGCGGCGCGTTCACCGGCGCCAATGCTCGCCGCATCGGCCATTTCGAGACCGCCGCCGGCGGCACGGTCTTCCTTGACGAGGTGGGTGACCTGCCGCTCGATGCGCAGACCAGCCTGTTGCGATTCCTGCAGGAAGGCACGCTGGAACGCGTGGGCAGCAGCCAGCTGATCAAGCTCGACGTGCGCGTGCTGGCCGCCACCCACGTGGACCTGGAAAAGGCCGTCGAGCAGGGGCGCTTCCGTGAGGACCTCTACTACCGCCTCAATGTGCTGCGCCTGCGCATGCCGGCCTTGCGCGAGCGCGAGGACGACGTGGTGACGCTGGCGCAGCGCTTCCTGGACGCGTTCCGCGAGCAGCACAGCAGCCACGCCCGGGCCTTCAGCGCCAGCGCGCGCCGCGCCATGCTCGATTTTGCGTGGCCGGGCAATGTGCGTGAGTTGCTCAACCGCGTGCAGCGCGCCGCGGTCGTCGCGGAGGATGCCTTGATCAGCATGGACGACCTGGACCTGGCGGACGTGCTGACCAAGCAGACGGCACGCTCCAGCCTCGGCAATACGCGGGTGGCGGCGGAGCGCGATGCGGTGATCGCCTGCCTGCGCGAGAGCCGCTTCAACGTCAGCGAGTGCGCCCGCCGTCTCAAGGTGTCGCGGGTGACCATCTACCGCCTGTGCAAGAAGCACCAGCTCGCCCTCGACGAGCTGCGCTGAACTCACGTCCATGGGTCGCGTGCCTGCGCGCATCGGCGCTTGGGCTGCTGCGTGTCGCCCTGCCGCGGCCGTGTCCGGGCTGAGCGGCGGATGCTCGCCAAGGCGTGGCTGGTTGGGCGCCTACCCGGCCACGTAGCTGCAAGCACCCGCCGCTCAGCCCGACGCCGAGGGTCGCGATGCGCCTTCACTGCCGTCAGGGTCTTTGAAAGGAAGACCCCCGGCCCGCAGGGGTCGGGCCGGGGGGTTCCATTGGTGCCCCGGCCACAGGGGTTGCCGGGTTACCGCCCTCGTTGCCGCCTTGCGGCGGAATTCATGCTCGAACGACCGCCACTCGCACGCGGAAGTTGTCAGCGGAAGCAGGTTCGGATAGCCGTCGCCAGCTGCGATGTTCGCATCGACCTTGCCCTGGGCCCCCCAGAGGTTTCGCCAATCCGCCGCCGCGGATGTCCCTGCCGCGGTGTTCGGTGCGTTGTCGCAGCTGGCCCTTCCCCCTTCCCGCCTGTACAGCTCAAACAGAGCAATCGGCGTGCCAACGTCGACGGATGGCTCTGCAGCGCGCCCTTGCGCGCATCGGCATGGCTCTTGCTGCCCGCGCGGCGTGTTGTGCGCGTTACAGCGGCGCTGGCCTGGCGCCTGTGCAATGGTCGCCAGACCGCGCGGTTGAGCCATTTCCGCCCGTTTGTAACGCGCCCGACACATCGCACAGCCCGAGTTGACACATTGCGCACGCTGGCCGGCGGTGCCGGCGTCGCCGTGCAAACGCATGGCACAGGGCTTACGATGCGTGCTGCGTCGCACCAGGCCTGCGGCGTCCCCGTTTCCCCATCCCCTGACAAGGCGCCGCCGCTCCGGTTGCGCCCGGAGTACGACATGCACGCGCAAGACCCGTCCGCCCAGTCCCTCATCGATCTCGGCAAGCGCTACTGGCTGCCGGTGTATCGACCGCGCGACGTGGTACTCGATCACGGCAAGGGCGCGCGCGTGTGGGATACGGAAGGGCGCGATTACGTGGATTTTGGCGCCGGCATCGCGGTGAACGCTTTGGGCCACCAGGATCCGGACCTGCTCGATGCGCTCACCACGCAGGCCCACAAGCTGTGGCACACCAGCAATGTGTTCTACAGCGAGCCGCCGCTGCATCTGGCCGAGGAACTGGTCGAGGCGTCCGGCTTTGCCGAGCGCGTGTTCCTGTGCAACTCCGGCACCGAGGCCAACGAGGCGGCGATCAAGCTCGTGCGCAAGTGGGCATCGTCGCAGGGGCGCGAAGCGGCCAGGCGCGTGATCGTGACGTTCCGCGGCTCGTTCCATGGCCGCACGCTCGCCGCCGTCACCGCGACCGCCCAGCCCAAGTATCAGGAAGGCTACGAGCCCTTGCCCGGCGGTTTCCGCTATCTCGATTTCAACGATGTCGCGCAGCTGGAGGCCGCCTTTGCCCACGGCGACGTGGCGGCGGTGATGCTGGAGCCGGTGCAGGGCGAGGGTGGCGTGCTGCCGGCTGCGCCCGGCTTCATCAAGCGTGTGCGTGAACTGTGTGACCAGCACCAAGCCTTGCTGGTGCTGGACGAGATCCAGTGCGGCATGGGGCGCACCGGCAGCTTGTTCGCACATGTCCAGGACGAGGTGACGCCGGACATCGTGACACTGGCCAAGGCGCTGGGCTGCGGCTTTCCGATCGGTGCGATGCTGGTCGGTCCGAAAGTGGCCGAGACCATGCAGTTCGGCGCGCACGGCACCACCTTTGGCGGCAATCCGCTCGCTGCGGCGGTGGCTCGCGTGGCGCTGCGCAAGCTGTCGTCGCCGGAACTGCTGGCCAACGTGGCGCGCCAGTCGCAGGCCTTGCGTGATGGCCTGGCGCGCATCAACGCGTCGCTGGCGCTGTTCGACGAAGTGCGCGGCCGCGGCCTGATGCTGGGCGCGGTGCTCAAGGACGCGCACAAGGGCAAGGCCGGGACCATCCTCGACTTCGCCGCGGCGCACGGCTTGCTGGTGCTGCAGGCGGGCCCGGACGTGCTGCGTTTCGTGCCGCCGCTCAACCTCGCCGACGAAGATCTCGCCGAAGGCCTCAAGCGCCTTGAGGCGGCGCTGCGCGCCTACGTTGCCGCCTGACGCGCGTCCGATGATCGTCCTCGCCGCAAGGACGAGTCGCCTGGCGTTTGCTCAAGGGGCGGGAGTCTCCTCGTCGCTGCCGCCTTGCTGCAAGGGCGCCCCGCAGCCCCGGCAATAGCGTGCATCGGGCTGGTGGTCGGGCAGCTGGCAGTGGGGGCAGGTCTGCTGCTGCGCCTTGCGGATGCCGGTGGCCAGCTCCGCCGCGAAGATCCCCGTCGGAACGGCGATGATGCTGTAGCCCAGCAGCATGATCAGCGAAGTGACGATCCGCCCCAGCGTCGTGTGTGGCGTGATGTCACCGAAGCCCACCGTGGTCATTGTCACCACCGCCCAGTACATCGAGAGCGGGATGTTGGCGTAGCCATTCTCCGGCCCCTCGATCAGGTACATCAGCGAGCCGAAGATCAGCACCAGGGTGAGGATGGTGCTGAAGAACACCAGGATCTTGGGCCGCGCGCGCAGGAAGGTGGTCCACAGCATGTCCGCCTCGCCCACGTAACGGGTCATCTTGAGCACGCGGAATACGCGCAGGATGCGCAGCGCACGGATCACCATCAGGTGCGGGCCGCCGGCGGCCAGCAAGGTCAGGTAGGTCGGCAGCACGGCCATCAGGTCCACGATGCCGTAGAAGCTGAGCGCATAACGACGCGGGTGCGAAATCACCAGCAGCCGCACCACGTATTCCAGCGTGAAGGCGATGGTGAACAGCCACTCCAGTGCGTAGAACACGCTCCCCAGGGGGGCGTGCAGGTCCTCGACCGTATCCAGCACCGCGACCAGGATGCTCAGCAGGATGGCCACCATCAGCACCAGGTCGAACAGGCGCCCGGGTGCGGTGTCGTGGCGGAAAATCACGTGGAACCAGCGCGCCCGCCAACCATCCGGGGTCGCCGGTTCGATAGCGCTGTCGGACGGAAACCGCTTCTGCACGCTCATCGGTGTGGGCTCTACGTACGATGGCATCAGCATAACGCCGGGGTGGCCTCCGGCGGCGTCAAGGGCGGGGCGCGATCAGGGCAAGCCGAACCCCGCAGGCGTGTCCTGCATCGCGCGCGGCATGCTGCCGATAGGCTGGGCCCGTTGGCCGACGCGGATCGTTCGATCGCAGTCGGCCATTACATCGTCCAGGTGGAGCAGCATGCCGCGGAGCATGGGCTTATCCCGCGCGTGCAGCCTTCATCGCACCACGGGCTGCGTCGAGCGTATCGGCCAGGTCCTGCTCGCCGTGGGCGCTGGAGACAAAGCCTGCCTCGAACGCGGAAGGCGCAAGATATACGCCACGCTCCAGCATGCCGTGGAAGAAGCGGTTGAACATGGCGGTATCCGCGGCCGTGGCCTGCGCGAACGACTCCACCTTCTCGCTGGTGAAGAACAGGCCGAACATGCCGCCCACGCGGTTCGTGCTGAAAGGAAGGCCTTCACCATCGGCGATGGCCTGCAGGCCGTCGGTGAGCAGGCGCGTGCGTGCCGACAGCTGCTCGTAGAAGCCCGGTGCCTGGATCAGTTCCAGCATCGCCAGGCCCGCCGCCATCGCTACCGGATTGCCCGACAGCGTGCCGGCCTGGTAGATCGGGCCGGACGGCGCGATCTGCTGCATGAGGTCGCGACGACCGCCATAGGCACCCACCGGCATGCCGCCGCCGATGATCTTGCCGAACGTGGTGAGGTCGGGCGTGACCCCGTAATAGGCCTGTGCGCCGCCCAGCGCAACGCGGAAGCCGGTCATGACTTCATCGAAGATCAACAGCGCACCGTGCATCGTGCACAGCTCGCGCAATCCCTGCAGATAGCCTTGTTTCGGCGGAATGCAGTTCATGTTGCCCGCCACCGGCTCGATGATCAGGCCCGCGATGTCGCTGCCGTGTTCGTCAAACAGCCGCGTGGCGGCGGCAAGATCGTTGTACGGCAGCGTCAGCGTCAGGTCCGCATTGGCCTTGGGCACGCCCGGCGAGGTCGGCACGCCAAACGTCAGCGCGCCCGAACCCGCCTTCACCAGGAAGCTGTCACCATGGCCGTGATAGCAGCCCTCGAACTTCACGATGTAATTGCGTCCGGTGGCGCCGCGGGCGAGCCGGATGGCCGACATGGTCGCCTCGGTGCCGGAATTGACCATGCGCACCATGTCCATCGACGGGATCAGCGAGGTGATCGCCTCCGCCATGGTGACTTCCGCCGGGCAGGGCGTGCCGTAGGAAAGGCCATTCCTTACCGCACGCTCCACCGCCTCGCGCACATGCGGATGGTTGTGGCCCACGATCATCGGGCCCCACGAGCCGACGTAGTCGATGTAGCGCTTGCCTTCCACGTCCCACAGACAGGCGCCATCCGCACGCGCCGTGAAGAACGGTTCGCCGCCCACCGACTTGAAGGCGCGCACGGGCGAGTTCACGCCACCGGGCATCAGCTGCTGCGCGCGTTGGAAGAGGTCGTGGTTGGTGGTCATGGTGGAAGTCTCAATGCGTAGTGAAGAGTTGGGTGAAGCGCCCGGCGGCGGCGCGTACGTCCGGATCGCCGAAAACGGCCGAGATCACGGCCAGGTAGTCCGCGCCGGCATCGACGAGGGACCCGCCATTTTCCGGCGTGATGCCGCCGATCGCCACCCGCGGCAAGCCGAGCGCGGCGGTCTGTCGCAGCAGGTCGAACGAGGCGCGGCGTGCGTGGGGCTTGGTCGGCGAGGGGAAAAATGCCCCGAAAGCCAGGTAATCGGCGCCGTCGGCGGCAACCTGGCGGGCGCGTTCCAGCGAGTCGTAGCAGGACACGCCGATGATGGCGTCCGGCCCCAGCGCCAGTCGCGCGGAGGCGATGTCGCCGTCGTCCTCGCCCAGATGGACGCCGGCCGCGCCCGCCGCCTGGGCCAGCGCGACATCGTCATTGATGATCAGGGGCACCCCGCGCGCCGCGCATAAAGCCCGCAGCGCGCGGGCCTCGGTCAGCCGGCGGGCCTGGTCGGTGGTCTTGTCCCGGTACTGCAGCAGCTTTGCACCACCGGCCAGGGCCAGTGCCACTGCTTCCAGCAGATTGGCGCGCGGACCATCGGTGATCACGTACAGGCCGCGGCCCTTGAGTCTATGGTGCATGAATCTGTCCTGAAAATGGGCCCCATACGCTTTCGCATCGTCGGGGGAGTTGCGAGAATGCGCCTCTTATTCTCCATAACAAGCAGTCCAGCGATGAATCAGAGCACCAACGAAACCGGCACCCTGCGCAAATGGATGTGTGTCGTTTGCGGCTTCATCTATGACGAAGCCCTGGGTGTGCCCGAGGAAGGCATCGAGCCGGGTACGCGCTGGGCTGACGTGCCCGATACCTGGACCTGCCCTGATTGCGGGGCGACCAAGGACGACTTCGAGATGATCGAAATCGACTGATTTCGCTCACCGCGTCGCCCGCAAACGGCCCGATTCCGTCATCGTGCGGACCGGGCCGTTTGCTTAGATGCTCCTACGCGCCACCAGCACGGCGCGAGTCCCCGCAGGAGTGGCACCATGCAGCAATTCATCCCCTTTGAAGACGAGTGGGACGCACTGGACAATCTGCGCCCCGAAATGCTCGTTCCGTATCACGTCGGCGTTCCCTGCCGGCACGACCTGGCAGGCGGCGCTCACTCGACCGCGCCGACGTTCCCCTCGATGGTCAGTTCGTCGCCCACCATGGCGCCAATGCGCCCGGCGGTTCCCGCGGGCAGTTCCAACACATAGCGGGCGGGCAGGTCACTGGGATAGCTGGGGCAGGGATCAGCCTTGCACGGGGGCACGTTCGCCTGCACCGACACCAGCTTCCGGTTGCCGTCGAAATACAGGATGTCCAGCGGGATAAGCGTGTTCTTCATCCAGAACCAGCGCTGGTCGTCCTGCGCAAACACGAACAGCATGCTGTGATCGGCGGCCAGCTGCGTACGCATCATCAGGCCGTGCTCGCGGCTCGCATCGGTAGTGGCGAACTCCGTACTGAAGCGCTGGCCGTGCAGGCGCACGGCGGGAGCGTCGTGCTGGGGCGCGGCCAGGGCAGTGGCGGCAACGGCAAAAAGCAGCGGCGCGAGCAGTGGTTTCATGGATGTGCAGGCTCGGTTTGAGGGTGTGCGCCGGAGTGTAGCGGCGTGCAGGTTTGTCATCGCGATGAAAAAAATTCGTGTGTACCCCTTCCCAGGCCTGCGGATGGGCGCTATTATTTTCCTCCCCCGTCGAGACGCTCTCCGGCGAGGGGTTCCACGACAACCCGGCAGCAAAAAATATTTCGCTGAAGGTGTTGACGGATACGGAAAACGATGTAAGATGAGCGGCTCACTCGGAACGAAATGTTCCGGCGCGAAAACGGCAACGGTTCGCAAGTGATTGAGATCTTTGACAGTGTGCGCA
>NZ_JBTFFU010000003.1:0-471595 GCF_054482295.1 Dyella soli | reverse complement strand
GCCAAGACCTATACCGACGCCACGGCAACGCAGACGCTGAACACGGCCAAGGCCTATACCGACGCGGCGCTGGGCAACCAGCAGTCGATCTCCGACTTGCGCAACCAGATGAACGACCAGTTCCAGAACGTCAACAAGCGTATCGACGAGTCAGGGGCGATGAGCGCGGCATCGACGCAGATGGCGATCAACGCGGCAGGCGCCACCGGCATCGGTCGCATCGCGGCCGGCGTCGGCTCGCAGTCGGGCCGCTCGGCGATCTCGGTCGGTTACGCGGCACCGCTGGGCAGCAAGATGCACGTCAGCGTGGGCGCCACGGCGAGCGGCTCGCAGACCTCGGTCGGCGCAGGCTTCGGCGTGGACCTGTAAGCGCAATCACCGCAATGCGCCGGCAAAGCGCAAGCCTGCCGGCTCCACCAGGACCCCTTGCCCCGCGGCAAGGGGTCTTTCTCTTGGGTCACCGCCGGGGCTAGTCGCCCAGTTCCTTGCCGTCGCCCTTGCACAGCCGCATCTTCTCGCCCGACTGGGTGAACATCGCGTCGGTCAGTCCCTTGCCCCAGAACTCGTTGCCCTTGTCGTCGGCATAGCGTGCGCCAGAGCCCGACAGCGCGTGCGGCAGCACCAGCGTCCTGCCGGCAAAGGACAACTCGACCCGCTCGACACTGAATTTGCCCGTGACGGCCAGGTCGCCACATTGATAGGCGTAGACATGGGTGGCCTTCTCGACCTGTGGTTGCGCGGAGCCGGGCGCAGACGTCGGGGGCTCGGGCGCCTTGGTCATGGGCGCGGCGGCGGCCGGCGGCGCGGGCGGCTCGCGATCGTGCGAGGTGCACCCGGCGAGTGGCAGCAGGCATGCCAAGGCCAGCAGTGGATGGTTCGCACGCATGATCACTTCCTCGACAGGCTGGTTCTGCAGGTCCCGGACGCTCAGCGCGCGCCGATGCACCACGCGCGATGCGCGCGCTCCGCGCTCCGGGCCGGGGGCAGGCCCGAGCATCCGCAGCCCGCTGTTTCGCCCGCGTGAAGGGGCGTCGCCTGCCCACCCGGTGTTCCGCCCTGGACCAGATGACCCTGATACGGGACCCGTCATGCTGCGACGCATGATGACAGCCGCCAAATCTCCGTCATGCTTTTTGCAGGGGAACATGCCGCCACGTCGCGGCCTTCAGTTGATTGCTTGACCCGCGGGGCTGGCGCGGCCCCGCCCGGGTCCATTGGGCGCGCCTTTTCCACATTGGGGAACATGAATGAATCATCGCCACATGCCGCTGGTGCGCATCGGGCACTCCGTTCGATGGCACCGGCGACCGCTGGCCGCCGCCTGTGCGCTCGCGCTGCTTGCCAGCATGACCGCCGGCGTGGCCTCCGCGCAGGACGCGCAGGGCCAGGCCCCGGCCAAGCCCGCCGACACCAAGGCCACGCCCTCCCAGCAAGCCGACAACACGACCGGCAGCAAGACCGAGCCGAAATCCGAGGACCGCGTCAGCAACCTTGATGCGGTGGTAGTGACCGGCATTCGCGGCAGCATCGCGAACGCGCTGAAAGCCAAGCTGGAATCGGACAACATCATCGAGGCCATCTCGGCCGAAGACATCGGCAAGCTGCCCGACTCGAGCATCGCCGAGAGCCTGGCGCGCCTGCCGGGCCTGGCCACGCAGCGCGTGGACGGCCGCGCCGACGTGATCTCCATTCGCGGCCTGTCGCCCGACTTCGCCGGCACCACCCTCAACGGGCGCGAGCAGGCCACCATCGGCGAAAACCGTGGCGTGGAATACGACCAGTATCCGTCCGAGCTGATCAGCGGCGCGGCCGTGTACAAGACGCCCGACGCGAGCCTGATCGGGCAAGGCCTGTCCGGTACGGTCGACCTGCACACCATCAAGCCGCTGGACCTGCCCGGCCGCACCCTCGCCGCCAACCTGCGCGGCGAATACACCTCCAACGGCAAGCTCAATCCCGGCTCCGGCGTGGGCGACCTGGGGCACCGCGCCAGCTTCTCCTACATCGACCAGTTCCTCGACCACACGCTGGGCCTCGCGGTGGGCTTTGCGCAGCTCGATTCGCCGATCCAGGAAAAGCAGTACCAGGCCTGGTGGTGGAGCGTCGACAACGGCACGGCCGGCATCGACCAGAACTGGGGCGGCCCGCATACGCCCGGCATGCCCGACAACGTGATCTCGCAGGAAGGCATGCAGCTGCGCGCGCAATCGGAAAACCAGCTGCGCAACGGCCTGATGACCGTGCTCGAATGGGCGCCGGGCGACCACTACCACTCGACCCTCGACCTGTACTACTCCACGTTCAACGAGAAGAAGTTCACCAACGGCGTGCAGTGGTCCAGCAGCCCCTACGACAATGTCTCGTACAGCAACGTCGGCGTGGTGCCCAGCCAGCCCTACCCCATCGTCACCACCGGCACGGTGGACGGCATCAAGCCGATCCTGCAGAACGAGTACACCAAGGAACACGACAAGCTGTTCTCGGCGGGCTGGAACAACCAGTACGACTTCGGCAACGGCTGGGCGGCCACCGCGGACCTGTCGTATTCCAGCGCGAAGAAGGACCTGCACGACGCCTACCTGTTCACCGGCCTGGCGGGCGGCGCCACGACCAGCGTGCAGTTCAGCACGCCGCTCAACTTCGGCTATCCGAACTTCACGCCCGGCCTGAGCATGGCCGACCCCAACACGATCGTATTCACCGACCCGGACGACTACGGCTACAACGGGCGCGAAGAGTTCGACAACCAGAAGGACACCATCAAGGCGCTGCGCCTGGAAGTGTCGCACCCGGTCGGCTGGATCTTCAGCAGCATGAATCTCGGCGTCGATTACTCCGACCGCGAGAAGAACAAGCGCGCCAACGTGTTCTTTGCCTGGCTCAACGGCAATGGCTCGGATGCCGCCACCTACCTGCCGGGCTTCAGCATGCCGGTCAACTCCGCCTTCCTCCATGGCCCCACCTCGCTGGGCTACGGTGGCATCGACCATGCGCTCAACTACGACGTGCTGTCTGCGCTGGCCAGCCAGTTCTACCTGACCCAGCGCAACGGCCAGTCCGACTGGAGCCGCAACTACACCGTGGAGGAAAAGGTCCCGGTGGCGTATGCCAAGTTCAACATCGAGACGACGCTGTGGGGCATTCCGTTGCGCGGCAACACCGGCGTGCAGTTCGTGCACACCGACCAGTCGTCCGATGCGCTGCAGACCAACGGCGACGCCCTGGTGGGCAAGATCACCGGCGGCACCACCTACAACAACGTGTTGCCGAGCCTGAACCTGGTGGCCGAGATCGGCGAACGCCAGCTGCTGCGCTTTGGCCTCGCCAAGACCATGGCGCGCGGACGCATCGACGATGAAAAGGTCGCGACCTCCGCCAGCGTCGCGCAGGTGACCGACGGTCCGGCAACGGGACAGGTGCTGTGGTCCGGCAGCGGCGGCAACCCGCAGCTCAAGCCGTATGTGGCGGTCGGCACCGATATCTCGTGGGAAAAGTACTTCGGCAAGTCCAGCTATATCGCCGTGGCCGTGTTCAACAAGAACCTGTTGAACTACATCTACAACCAGACCACGCTCGACTACGACTTCTCGCACTACATCAACGACAACCCCACGCTCACGCCGACCAGCAACATCGGTTCGTTCACCCGCCCGGAGAACGGCACCGGCGGCAAGATGCAGGGCCTGGAGTTGTCCGGTGCGCTGGAAGGCGGCCTGGTGGCGCGCGCGCTCGATGGTTTCGGACTGCAGGCCAACTTCTCGCTGACCAACAGCACCATTCCGGTGAGCTCGATCTCGTCGATTCCCGGCAGTCCGTCCACCTTGCCGGGCCTGTCGCGCAAGGTGGCCAACCTCGCGCTGTACTACGAAAAGTACGGCTGGTCGGTGCGCGTGGCCGAACGCTATCGCTCGTCCTTCACCGGCGAAGCCGTGGCCCTGTTCGACCAGCTCGGCTACACCGAAGTGCTCGCCGACAAGCAGACCGACTTCCAGCTCGGCTATGCGTTCTCGCAGGGCAACTGGAACGGCCTGTCGGTGCTGCTGCAGGTCAACAACCTCACCAACTCGCCAGCCAAGACCGTCCAGATCGCCGGCCTGCCCAACGGAGTCGCCGTATCCCGCCCGCTCGAATACGACACCTGGGGCCGCACGGTGATGTTTGGACTGAACTACAAGCTGTAAGCAACGCCACGGAAGATGGACGTGCGCCGGCGGTGTCAGGAGGGACACCGCCGGCGTGCCTTGGGGATGGATCGGCTCGACCTACCTGTCGTCCAGGCGAGGGATCCGTGAGGCGTATCGTGCCCGCCCCTGCTGGCGACCCGTAACGGACACATCGACAAAGGGGGGATTGGTGAATTGCTTCAATCATCCGGCGACAACCGCCGTGGGCACATGCAAGGCATGTGGAAAGGGACTGTGCCAAGGTTGCGTAGTGGACATGGGGCATGGGCTCTCGTGCAAGGGCGAGCACGAAGTCACCGTGCTCGCTTGTCACACCATGTTCAAGCGAAACGAACGCATCCTGGCGGCAGCCCCAAGGAACATCGTCCTGGCGCCCATCTTCTATGCCTTTCTGGGACTGGTGTTCATCGCCTGGGCTCTTTCCGTGCACAACGGGTTCATGGACTTCACTTTCGTCTTCGGTTGCGGATTCCTGATATTCGCCGCCCTTACCTATCGGCAAGCCCGGAAGTCGTTGGTCGAACGAGACGCCGAACGAGCGCAAGGCTAGACCGGGATGTCCGCTTTCGACCCAAAGTGGACAGTTTCAGCTTGGCAACCAACGCTGGGATCCGAGAGAAGATGAGATCAAATCGATTTGCCAATCTGGCCTTAGTGTTGGTGGCAGCAGGCTGGTTTCTCTGCTTCTACGGAGTCATGTCTCAATTGGGCGACCCATCGCCGACAACGCCGCCTTCCGTCATTGAGGCGCACAGGCACGTATCCATCATCATTTTGCTGATGGGCGTCATGTGCCTGGCCGGTTCGCTATGGTCGTCGGGACGCTGGTATGACGGGGCCCCAAAACGCTCCCTGATAGCAGCGGCCTTAGCAGTCGCTCCTGTCATCACAGCCTTCGTGAGCCTGTACTAGCGGACTTCGAAGTGTCCGCTATCGACCCAAAGCGGACACTCCGGGATAACCAAGTGAGAGGACAAACATGAGAATTCTGTGCCTCCTGATCTCAATCTTTGCTCTTATTTTTGGGTCTACTTCGGCGTACGCCTCGAAGGAAGGCATCCTTCGAATGAGCTCATTCGAGCTAACCTCCGACGGAATAGGCGAGTCCGGCCCTGTGACGATCACGGGAAAGCAAGGCGACAAAGGGATCTTGGCGCTCAGCATTACGGCTTTTGGGAAGAGGTTCGAACTCGATGTGGCACAGCTAGCCAAGGTCCAGGGCCTTCCCATCAACGGCTTCCAACTGTCCTACGAGGCCGGATACAAAGAACAGGGGGGTCGTACCGTATACATCGTCCTCTCGAAGGGGTTCACATCGGGAACAGCGGGCCGGAAATTTGTGGTCATTACGGAGAGCGGAGCGATAAGGGTTACCGATGAACTTCGGTAGATCGATTCATTCACTTCTTATGTCCGCTTCCGACCCAAAGCGGACATCGCCCCCCTCACTCATGGAGGTCCCGATGCGGTATCGCCCCATGTGCGCCGTGCTTCTGGCGGCTTTCTCTATCTGGGGTGCTAGCGCCTGTGCGTCCGAACCCGAGCGCAGCAAAGTGACGGTGGACTTTCTATATGAAGCATGCGCGGCAGTTGGGCAGACGGCGCGCGGGATGATTCCGTACTTCGACTGCCGGTCCTATGTCTACGGCGTCCTTGACTCGTACCTGGCGATGCAGGCCGGTCTCCCAGCGCCGCAGGTGGCGTGTTTCCCTCCCGCCATAACCCCAGAAGAGGTGCTCGACATTGGGCGGGGGCCGCTTGCCGGCCGCGGCACCGAGATCGCCGCACCTGCGTTAATCGACGAGCTGCGGAAGGCTTACCCATGCAAGAGATAGCGTTCTACGTCGACAATGTGCACGCTAGAGCGTGCGGCTGAAAGGTCCGCTTTCGACCCAGAGCGGACATGTTAGCCAAGGACAAAGAGGGCATATGACAATAGAAGTGGTTGCGACAAATGACCTGATGGTGGGAATCCCGGTGGTCATTGAAGGAGGCTCTCCCAAAGGACAGTTCGTAGCGGTCTTCGAGGATGACGGCCAAACAGGCTACTTCTACGCGCTTGATATGTCCGCGGTTGGCAATCCCATTCAGGATGCATTGCACGTCTACAGCGTCTCTCAAATCGCAGATAGAGAGATAGCTTCAACCGTGAAGATCGGGTGGTCGGGAGACAGCCAGAAGGTCGTGCTTCTGATCGACAACTATCCGCATGCAGTATTCGATTTCGAAAGCCGACAGGGCTATTGCCGTAGCGCGTTCCCCCCAATCAGTCCGTCCAAGGATTGGTCAAAAGATGGGCATAGCTGGAACGACGTGGCGATCGAGATGCTCTTTCGGTGACCAGCCAGAAACTGTCCGCTTTCGACCCGAAGCGGACCTTTTCCGCATTGGCTTTGAAGCAACAAGAAGAGGGAAAAAATGATCGACCACGTCTACATCTCTGTCACGGACATCGACAAGTCGCTGGCGTTCTACTCTGAAGCCCTCATGCCGCTCGGCTGGAGTCTGTTCGGCAACTACGACGCAGCTTCAGGTCCCGAGAGCGTCCCGGATCTTTACGGCATTGCTGATGAAGCGTATCTCAGCGGGAAGGCGGTCGGATCAAGCGTCTGGCTTCGGCAACGCAAGCCTGGCGAGACGGGACTCTACATCGGGATCGTCTGCGATACCAACGAATTGGTCGACGCCGCCTACGCGGCTGCAATCAAAGCCGGTGGCACCGACGAAGGTAAACCAGCCGATCGTACCTACTTTGCTCGAGGCTACTATGCAGCCAACGTGGCCGACTTTGATGGAAACCGTATTGAGTTCGTGCACAAAGCATGGAACCCGAAGCGGCAGTCGTAGCTATCGGTCAAGAAGGGATCACTTCTATCTCTTTGTATGCAGGCTAGAACGGTATGGTCGCTTATGGACTAGGGCGACATTGCGGATCCGAAACACCTACGATGGGAACTAGAGTGCGATGTCTGCTTCCGACCCAAAGGGGACATTTAACGTCCGCACGCTTACTCACTGGCGAAGGTCAATCAGGGGGAGCAAATGCCACGTTCGACAGTTGGAAATGGCGCGCCGGATAGGGCGTCCCGGCCCTTAGTGACACGGCAGCTCACGCCGGTGGGGATCGTATGGGGAATCAGTTTCGCATTGTCGCTTACCGCAGGGTGGGCTTCGGGACAACTCGCGCCCGGCAGTAGCGTCGGCAGTTGGTTTGCTACCCCTGGGCGCGCTTTTCTGGCCTCTGCTGGCCTATGGCTGGTGTTTACGATCATTTCAGTCATTGTCGCGAAGTCAGGACATCCGATTTCGCGAAGAGACTGAAGTGAACAACGGTCCGCCTCAGTCCGAAGCGGACCGATCAGAGGTAAACACGGATGGACATTCGTTTTCATGCGATGGCGCTGCGCCAGGCGAGCCTTGGGGGCCTATGAAATTGTCGTGGCAAATCCTTTGCCTTCTTGCGATCTGGGTGCTGAGCTTCGCGAGTGCGTCGGTCTGTGCTGCTTCGCCTCCGATGCCACCTGTCGCTTCACAGGCCGACGCCTCGCCATCGGCGCGCATGGATCAGTACACGACGGCCATTCAACAGGCCGTCCTCAGCAACTGGCTCAGGCCAGACGGATTTCCCGAGATCGCGTGCAAGGTTCGCATTTCCCAGTCGGCCGGCGGCAAGGTGACCGGCGCGGAGGTGGAACCCGATTGTCCGTATGACGAGAAGAACAGGATGTCGGTCCGCAATGCGGTATTGCGCACCTTCGTGCTGCCCTATAAGGGCTATGAAGACGTATTTCGCCCTACGGTGGTCATCACTTTCAGCCCCACGGGAGGCTGAAAGTTGTCGAGAATGGGTTCGGTGCGGCACGGGCTAAGCTGTCCGCTTGCGACCTACAGCGGCTATCTCAAGAATCGAAGCGCGTCGCGTAAGCCATGGAAGAGACGGCATCGCATGGGCCGTCCTTCGTATTCGGCACTTCGGCTGGGGGAGACTGGTCAGTGATATCAAAAGCGGATGATCAGGGTGTCGGCTATAGCCAGCTTGTGCGTGACCTTTCACCGCTCGAGGCGCAAGTATTGCTGGGGCGCCTGCAGGCCGAAGGCATTGACGCGCATCTGGCGGGCCTGAATCACGCGCAGGCCAATCCACTCATGCTCAACGCCTTGGGCGGGGTGCGCCTGTTCGTACGCGACGGGCAGCAGCAGTTGGCGCTCGAGGTGATGGCCGCCGCCGGTGACGGGGCGTACGCGCTGGACGAAGACCACCTGGACGATGAGCGCGGTGACGTAGCGCGAGAACACACAGGCAAGGCGGGATCGTTCGGCCATGGGACAAGCGCCACGAGGCTGTTGGTACTGGTCGCGATGCTGCTGCTGGCGATCGGCTTGTGCGTTTTCACCCTGAGCACCGTCTGGGCCCCGGCATACGACTACTTCCCTTATTCGATGACACCGGAACCGATGCCCCGCTTGGCCGGGAAGTGGGTGCTCAGCGCGCTCTTCGTTGCACATCCGGTGCTGTGGATCTTCTTCATCATCCGGGAGCTCCGCAAGTAATCACGGCAGCCCGTTCACTGCCGGGGCGGAGTGGCGGGCCCGCTTGCGCGGGCCCTCTCGATGGACGCACTACCCAGTCATGGCCGCGCTCAAGCGGCTGGCTTGGTCGCCATGGCCGGTGATCCCTGGGATGCCGTTGCCACCTGTCGTGTGGTGATGATGGAAACGACGAAGAACAGGAAGAACGCCAGGTTGATGGAGCCACCCACTACGATCGAGCCCAGCGGCGCGGGAATGCTGGTGGCGAAGGTCTGGATCAGCAGGATGGGCACGGCGGGTGTGAGCAGGGCCACCCAGCGTGGATACGCCGTGCGCCCCAGGGCAATCAGCACCAGCAGCGCCATCAGGCTCAGGTAGGCGCTGATTTCCGCAACGAGATAGATCTGCCTGCCGAAGTCCCGCACCTGCTCATACAACTGCGTCAGCGCGGGCGTCGCGGCGACGCCGCTGTCCACGGCCTTCATGGTGAGTGCCTTGGCGGCCCAGAACACGTGATAGCTGCCGCCATAGAGATAGACCAGCGCCATCACCACGGCGACGGCAGCAGCGAGGCGCGACTGGCGATCGCGGATGTTGAGGTAGACGTGCCAGAAGCCGAACAGCAGGAGCAGCGTGCACATCGGTCCAATGCCCGCGCCCAGCAAGACGCGCCCGGTCGGTGCGGCGACCACGATGTCACGCAGGTGGGCCTGGAAGTCGGCTCCGCTGACCGGGGCGAAATACAAGCCTTGGTCCCCCAGGAAAAGTGCGAAGGCACCGATGGCGCCGAGCACGCCTGCCCACATCTTGTGCGCAGATGATTTCATCTATTCCCCCTTGAATGATGTTCGCGTTGTATCGCGTGCAACTGCGTGGCAGGCCGATGGCCGCCGGTCCCTGTCCGCATCATGGCCCGCAACGCACGGGCCAGCAAGGAAGCCGTGTTCGCGCCCTGTACACGCGATTTTCCGGACCCGGGTGCAAACTCGACGGGGAAGCGTCCCCGCCAACAAGGGTGGTTGCGGTCGACCACCTTCACGTCGTGTCGCGAATGCCGCACGACCTCGGCCGACACTCGCGTCGACGGGAATGGCGCGTGCATCCCTATGCTGTTCCTTCACGGCCCGTAACGCCGGCAGGCCGTGAGCGGATAGCAAGACAAGGCCGGCCACATGCTCCACAACGGAAAGGACGTCAGGCGATGAGCAACAAACCTACGATTGTGCTGGTGCACGGTTTTTGGGGTGGCGCCGCCCACTGGGCCAAGGTCATCCTGGAACTGTCGCGCAAGGGTTACACGGCGATCCACGCCGTCGAGATGCCGCTGACCTCGCTGGCCGATGACGCGGAACGCACGCGCAAGATGGTCGCCCAGCAGAAGGGGCCGGTCCTGCTGGTGGGACATTCCTACGGCGGCGCCGTCATCACCGAGGCGGGCGACCTGCCCAATGTCGTGGGCCTGGTCTATATCGCCGCGTTCGCGCCGGATGCCGGGGAGAGCCCGGGCGGCATCACCCAGCAGCACCTTCCCGAGGCGGCGCCGAATCTTCAACCCGACAGCGATGGCTACCTGTGGCTCAAGGCCGACAAATTCCACGAGAGTTTTTGCCAGGACCTGACGCCCGACGAAGGGCTGGTCATGGCCGTGACGCAGAAGGCACCTCTTGCGAGCACGTTCGGCAACACCATTACGGCGCCGGCCTGGAAGAAGAAGCCGTCCTGGTACCAGATTTCAAGCCAGGACCGCATGATTGCACCGGAAAACGAGCAGAAGATGTCCTCGCGCCTCAATGCGAAAAAGGTGATCACGCTGGACGCGAGCCATGCCTCGCTGGCATCGCGACCCGTCGAGGTGGCTGCCCTGATAGACGAAGCGGCCACCGCCCTTTCCAGCTAGTTGCCCCATGGTGGCCGTGATGGTCGGGGCCGCAGGAGGACAAGCCGATGAAGCGCACGTGGACGATGATCGGGGTAGCTGATGTTGCCGCCAGCTTCCGCTGGTACCAGTCGCTGCTTGGCCTGCCCGAGACGCAACCCGGCCACGACTACTTCGGGCAGATCCTCGACGCGGATGGCACGGTACTGCTGTGCCTGCATGCGTGGGGTGTCCACGGGCACCCCACCCTGACCAGCCCCGATCAGGGAACGCCAGGCAACGGCCTGCTGCTGTTTTTCCGCATGGACGATTTCGACCTGGCCCTCGCGCGGGCCCGCACGCTCAGCCCCCGGCTCGAAGAAGAGCCGCACGTGAACCCGAACACGGGCACCATGGAATGCGCGCTGCGTGATCCCGACGGCTATTACGTGATGATCAGTGCGCTTTCCGCCGCCTGAGCACGCATGCAGGCGGATGTTGCCGGCGCGCGAACTGTCCCTGTATCAATCCACGGACAGGGTGAAGTACTCGATCACGAAATAGGCCACCTGATGGACCAGGGCGAACAGCGCGAGCACGAGATGCGGCCGTTTGCGCTGCAGCGTCGCGCCGAGCACGCAGGCCACCAGCAGCACCACGATGTGGATGGGATAGGCGATGCCCAGGGTATGCCAGCGGGCCCTGCCCTTGATCGAGGTGTCGATCACGTCCATCACTGTCACCAACGCGATGAGCCCGAAGAACCTAGCGCGACGCTGGATCAGGTAGTTCTCGTAGCTGCCGAATTCACGGATGTCGTCGGGAAACAGCAGCGCGGGCAGCATGAGGTACAGCGCGCAGTAGGTGATGACGAACAGATACGACTCGAACGTCCACGTCGGCACTTCGGTGAGGCGAAACTCCCACCACCAGAAGGTGACGATCGAGGTCAGCGCCCACACCACCCAACTCATGTGGATCCATGACCAGCCGTAGCGCCGGGGATGCTGGATGATGGATGCGATGCCCTTCAGCAGCGTGGCGATGCCAAGCCCGAGGACGATGCTCAGTACCACGCGGATGTGCGGGTAGCTCTGGTCGGGACCCATGAACCACTCCCTGGCCGGAACGGCGCGCGGATGGTCGTGGCCGTATGTCCGCGCGTACGGTGGCCCTTGGGAAGCATGCGACATCGATCGGACGCCAGGGGCATACAATGGACGCCCCTGCAGCCTGGCGACCTCCGATGCCTGAACCGATCCGCCTCGCCAAACGCGTCGCCGCCATGACCCAGTGCTCGCGGCGGGAAGCCGAGATGTATATCGAAGGTGGCTGGGTACGCGTGGACGGCGTGACGGTGGAAGAGCCGCAGTTCAAGGTGGCCGACCAGCTCGTCGAAATCGATACCCAGGCCAAGCTGGAACCCGCCGAGCCCGCCACGCTCGTGCTGAACAAGCCCGCCGGGCTCGGCGTGGAGCAGGCCCGCGCGCTGATCAGCGCTGAGAGCCATTCCGAAGACGACGCCTCGGGCGTGCGCATGCTGAGGCGCCACTTCGCCCGGCTGGAGTCGCCACTGCCGATGCCCGACAGTGCTAGCGGCCTGATGGTGTTCACCCAGGACTGGCGCGTCCGGCGCCGGCTGGAAGACGACATCGATCGCATCGAGCAGGAAGTCATTGTCGAAGTCGCCGGCACCCTCGCGCCCGATGGGCTCGCCCTGCTGTGCCACGGCCTGCGCTTCAACAACTATGCATTGCCGCCGATCAAGGTGAGCTGGCAGAACGAAAACCATCTTCGCTTCGCGCTCAAGCGCATCGCGCCGGACATGCTCGGGCCCATGTGCCAGGCCGTGGGCCTGCGGGTGGTTTCGATCAGGCGCATCCGCGTTGGCCGCATACCCATGTCGCGCCTGCAGCCCGGGCAATGGCGCTATCTGCTGGCCAGCGACCGCTTCTAGGCGTCGGCCTGACGGTCAGTCCAGCGTGCCCGCGCCCAGCTTGCGGTCGATCACCTGGCTGGCGGCCACGCGCATGGCCAGCATGAGGCCACGCGTCACATCGGCCTGGGCCATGCTCGGTGCCTGCGGAAAACGCGCGGCCTGCGCAAGCAGGTAGGGAATGTGGATGAAGCCGGCGCGCACGCCCTTGCGGCGGGCCGCGAGATGCAACATCAGATAGGCCACGTGGTTGCACACGTAGGTACCGGCGGTATTGGATATTTCCGCCGGCAGTCCGTCGGCCTGCAGCGCGGCCAGCATGGCCTTGATCGGCAGCGTGCTGAAGTAGGCCGCCGGGCCATCCGCGATCACCGGTTCGTCGATCGGCTGCGCACCCGCGTTGTCGGGAAGCCGGGCGTCCTGCACGTTGATCGCCACCCGTTCGATGGACAGGCGGCTGCGCCCACCGGCCTGGCCGACGCCGATCATGAGGGCGGGCTCGACGCTCGCCAACGCCTGCTCCAGCTCGCTGCGTGATGCGTCGAAGGCCGTCGGCAGCAGCTGCGCCACGACCTCGTGGCCGGCGACATGCTCGCCGTGCAGCACGCGCACGGCTTCCCACGAGGGGTTGATGTCCTCGTCACCGAACGGCGTGAAACCGGTCAGCAGAATGCGTGGCGTCTTGCTCATGGCGTTGGTCCTCAGCGGTGCCGGTCAGCGAAAGACCAGCAGCCACATCATCACGAAGGTGGCGATGAAAATCGCCACCGCACTCCACAGCTGCGCCCGGATCACGCCGTAGGGACTGCGCAGGCCCAGCAGCGCGGCGGGCACGAGGTTGTAGTTGGCGGCCATCGGACTCAGCAAGGTGCCGCAGTAGCCGCACAGCATGCCCATCGATCCGAGGATGGCAGGATTAGCGCCGTATTGGCGCACGAGCAGCGGCAGGCCGATGCCCGCCATCATCACCGGGAACGCGGCGAACGCGTTGCCCATGATGACGGTGAACAGCACCATGCCCAGCGCGAAGACCAGCAGGCAGGCCAGCGCGCTGTTGGCCGGCAGCACCATGCCGGCCAGTG
Source organism: Dyella soli (assembly GCF_054482295.1). Lineage (NCBI taxonomy): Bacteria > Pseudomonadati > Pseudomonadota > Gammaproteobacteria > Lysobacterales > Rhodanobacteraceae > Dyella > Dyella soli. The sequence goes on along the minus strand of NZ_JBTFFU010000003.1, from coordinate 458,008 downwards.
CGGCAATGGCGGCACCCACGCCGCTCTGCGTGAACACTTCGCCCAGCGCGGCCAGCAGCAGCGGCAGCAGGATGGCCCAGCCTATCGCATCGAGCAGCCGGCGACCCTCGGCCACGCCGCGGCGCAGCGGCTCGCGCGCCACCCACGCCGCCGCCAGCAGGGCCGTCACGCAGGCGAGCGCCATGCCGGTCAGGGTCATCTGCGGCGCGGCGAACACGGCGTGGCCGGCGATCGACAGCCGGGCGCCGAACAGCGCCACCAGCAAGGTCACCAAGGGAATCAGCAGGGCCGGCACGAACAGTCGATGGCCAAGGCGGATCGCAGACTGCAGTCGCTGCGCCGCGCCGCCGCCCTCTTCCTGGGCATGCCGGCGCAGCCCCGGCGCGAGCACGGCCAACGCCAGCACCGCCACGCCGGCCAGCTGCGCCGGCAGCTTGTTGCCGGCAGCCTGTTGCGCCAGCACGTAGTCACCACCGGCGAACAGCAGGCCAAGCAACAACCAGAAAGCCGCGCGCCGCCCGCGCCGTTCGCGAAGGTTGCACAGGCCCGCGTAGATCAGGAAGCCGGCAATCAGCCAGTAGGCGTACTCGATGCGCAGCATGCTCAGTCCGCCACGCGCTGGTCATGCAGGCGGCTGGCGCGCTGCTGCAGGCGGCGCTGGTGCAGCCAGATCCGCACCGACTGCACGACGAACGCGACAATCGCCGTCGGCAACGCCCACAGCGCGATCGACAGCGGCGTCAGTTCAATGCCGTGGTGCGCATAGAAACCCTGGATCAGCAGCACCGCGCCCAGCGCAACGAATACGTCCTCGCCAAAGAACATGCCGATGTTGTCGGTGGCGGCCGCCGTTGCGCGCAGCTCGTCGCGTTCCTCGTCGCTCAGGTCGGGCTTGATCTTCTCGGCCGCCGCCTCGGCCATCGGCGCGAGCAAGGGCCGCACCGTCTGCGCGTGCCCGGCGACGCCGAGCAGACCGAGCATGGAGAGCAGCTGGCGGATCAGCAGATAACCGACCAGCAGCCGCGCCAGGGTCAGCCCGTGCATGTGTTCCATCCATCGCTTCGCGTGCTCGCGCAGGCCGGCATGCTCGAGCAGGCCGATCGCCGGCAGGGTCAACACCAGCATCAACAGGATCCGGCTGGACACGAAACTCTTGCCGAGCAGCGCCAGCAGGTCGGTCACCGGCAACCCGGCGAGCAGGCCACTGGCCACCGCCGCGCACACCACCACCGGCACGGCATTGAAGCGCAAGGCGAAGCCAACCACGATCACGGCAACGCCCAGCAACGGCCAGTAGTTCATGCGGCGCTGCCCGCGGCATGGGGTGCGGCGATGATGATGCCGACGGCCTCCAGCGCCGCGCGCAGGTTGCGGGCAAACGTCACCGCATGGGCCCCGTCACCGTGCACGCACAAGGTGTCGGCCTGCAGTTCGACGATGGCACCGTCGACCGCCCGCAGCTTGCCTTCGCGCGCCATCGCCATCGCCTGCGCAATGGCCTGGTCGCTTTCGCTGATCACCGCGCCCGGCTCGCTTCGTGGCAGCAGCGAGCCGTCGGCGCGATAGCCGCGATCGGCAAAGGCCTCCGACGCCACCGGCAAGCCGGCCGCGAGCCCCGCGTCTATAAGCGCCGAACCGGCCAGTCCGAACAGGCGCAGCGACGGATCGAAGTCGCGCACGGCGGCGGCGATGGCTTCCGCCAGCCTGGCATCGCGCGCGGCCATGTTGTACAGCGCGCCATGGGGTTTCACGTGCCGCAGTCGCGCGCCCGCAGCCCGCACGAAGCCATGCAGGGCACCGATCTGGTACAGCGTCAACGCGTAGGCCTCGGCCGGCGTCACCGCCATCTCGCGACGGCCGAAGCCCTGCAGGTCGGGCAGCGAGACATGCGCGCCGATCGCTACCTGGCGCTCCGCTGCCAGCGCCACCGTGCGTCGCATGATGTCGGGGTCGCCGGCATGGAAGCCGCAGGCGATGTTGGCCGAACTGACGATATCGAGCAGCGCCGCGTCGTCGCCCATCGACCAGGCGCCGAAGGATTCGCCCAGGTCGCTGTTGATGTCGATGGTCTTGGCCGTCGGGAGTGTCATGCGGATTCCAGTCGTCGTTCGATGCGCTCGATCAGCCGCCGCAGTCGCTGCTCGCGGTGGGCCAGCCGCTGCGCGGCCTCGGCCAGCGTGGTCTCGCGAAAGCATACGGCATCGCCCGGGCGGCGCTGCGCGAGGCGGGCCAGGTCCACCGCGGCGAGCTGGCCGATGCGGGGATAACCACCGGTCACCGGCGCCTCGGCCTGCAACAGGATCGGCTGGCCAGAAGGCGGCAACTGCAGCGTCCCGGGCAAGGTCGCCTCGGAGATCAGCTCCAGCGGCTCGCGCAAGTCGAGGCGCTGGCCATCGAGCCGACTGGCGGTGCGGTTGCTGTCCTTGCTGATGGTGAACGCGGCACGAAACAGCGCCTGCTGCGAGGCCTCGTCGAGCCGATCGTGATGGTGGCCGCGCAGTAGCGCCAGCGGCACGTGCACGTCGTCGAACCAGGGTCGCGGATCGAGGCCCCAAGGCAGCACCTGCAGGCGCTCGCCCGGCGCAAGCTGCGGCCATGGCTCGCTGTGCCCTGCCTGCAGCACGTCGCCGGCCTGCAACGCGCGTCCGCCGAAGGGGCCGATGCGTGCATGCAGGTCGGTGCTGCGGCTGCCGAGTACCAGCGGCACGGCAAACCCGCCGCGCATGGCCAGATAGCCGCGGCAACCCTGCTTCATCCCACCCAGCTGCAGCACGCTGCCCGCGGGCAGGACGCAGCAGGTCCAGCCCGGCAGGCGCTGGTCGTCCACGCGCGCATCGACCACGGCACCGGTCAGTGCGATCACCGCCGCGCGCTCGAAGCGCAGGCTCGGCCCGACCAGCGTGAACTCCAGCGCCGCCGCATCGGGCGCATTGCCGACCAGGGCATTGGCCAGTCGCCAGGCGGGCCAGTCCATGGCACCGGCGCGCCCGACACCGAGTGCTGCATGACCTGCGCGGCCGCCGTCCTGCAGGCTGCTCAGCAGGCCGGGCTTGAGTACGTGCACGCTCATCGCCCGGCCTCCGCCGCGGCGGCGAGTCGTCGGAAGGCGTCTTCGTCGATTGCCTGAAAGCGTACGCAGTCGCCCGGCTGCAGCAACGATGGCGATGGTGCGCCGAGGTCGAACAGCGCCAGCGGCGTGCGACCGATCAGCTGCCAGCCACCCGGCAGCGTCTGCGGATAGATGCCGGTCTGGTTGCCACCGATCGCCACGCTGCCGGTCGGCACGCTGAGGCGCGGATCGGTGCGTCGCGGCATCGCCAGCGCCGGATCAAGACCCAGCAGATACGGAAAGCCGGGCGCGAAACCCAGCATCGCAACGCGATAAGTGGCCCCGCAGTGGCGCGCAATGACCTCGTCCGCGGCAAACCTGGCATGCGCCGCGACGGCCGCGAGATCCGGCCCGGCCGCGCCGCCATACCATACGGGGACGGTCACCTCGCGCGGGCTCGCGACGGCATCGGCGCCTGCGCGCAATGCCTGGATCACCGCCTCGCGCAGGCGCGCACCGGGCTGCGCGCCGTCGGCATCGCGCCAGTCCGCGGGCTCAAAACGCAGCAGCAGGCTGGCGTACGCGGGCACGCATTCGACACCGGGCAACCGCTCGCGTAACGCGGCCGCAGCGGCGTGCACCTGGGCATTGACCCGGGGCTCGATCGTGCTGCCGAAGCGAAGCAGCAAGGCATCCTCGGCAAACGTCTCGATAACCGGCTCCGTCCCCATGCGCTCAGGCCCGCCCGGGGCGATGCGCGGGTGCTCGCGACAAGACGCCGCGAGGCTCCGGTAGACGATCAGGCGTTGGCATACGGATCAGCAACATCCCGGCAGAGTGGTACGCATGGGCACGATCCTCGGACGACCGCGCCCTGTCACGGGATGATGCACCCGAACTGTCGCGCGCTGCCACAGGCCGGCACGCAGGATCCCCTGCAGCGCGCCCGGGTTCCTTCGTGCATGGCCCCGCTCAAGGCGTGGGTGGGTAGCCGAGCCACTCCATCTCGGACACGGCGACACCGCGCGCCGTTACCTGCTGGTCGACGCGCCAGCGGTAGTAGCTGTAATCGCCTGGTGTCGCCACGCTGAAGGCCCGCGTCTGGCGTCGCCAGGGGAAGGTCTCGCCGCGGCGCCGGTCCAGCGTGACCCAGTGCATGCCATCGTTCGAACCCTCCAGCGTCCAGTCACGCGGATCGCTGCCGCTTTCAGCCGACGACGTCAGCGTGTACATCAGCAGCCTCCTCACCCCATCGACATGCAGTTGCACCGTTGGCGAGGTGCCATGCAGCACGGCCTCCGTCATCGATGTGTTGTCGCTGAGCGCATGCGCCGCGGCAGCATCGCCCGGCACCGTGACGCTGGCCCCCGCAAGTTCGCCGAGATCGACCATCGGCCCGCCCTTCGCATCGACGCTCGCCGTCGACGGCGGTTGCGCATCGGTCGCCTCGCTGCCCCAGCGCGACGGCTGGTCGCCCATGCGGAATTCGAGCGTGGCGCCGTCGGCGAGGTCCGCATGGTTCAGCCAGCTGCGGTCATAGGCCTTGCCGTTGAGGGTCAGGCCCTGGATGTAGCGATGCCGGTCACTGACGCCCGGCGCCCGTATGTCGATGGTCTTGCCGTTCTCCAGATGGATCAGCATGCGCGGGAAATATGGTGCGCCGATCGCGTAGGTGGGCGTGCCCATCTGCAGCGGATAGAAACCGGCGGCGCTGAACCACCACCAGCCGGACATCTCGCCGTTGTCCTCGTCGCCGGGGTAGCCCTGCCCGATCTCACTGCCGACGTACAACCGGTTCAGCACGTCGCGCAGCTTGTCCTGCGTCTTCCACGGTTCGCCGGCCACGTCGTACATGTACAGGATGTGGTGCGACGGCTGGTTGCTGTGGCCGTACTGCCCCATGCGCACGTCGCGCGCCTCGAGCATTTCGTGGATGACCTCGCCATAGCTGCCCACGCCGAATGACGTGCCGGCAGCGAAGAAGGCATCCAGCTTGCGCGCCAACCCGTCACCGCCGCCATAGAGCTTGCGCAGCCCCGGCACGTCCTGCACGCCTTCGAAGGCCATGTTCCAGGCATTGGTCTCGGTGTAGTCGCCGCCCCAGGTGGTGGGATTGAAGTGCGCAGGGTCGGCAGCCCATGAGCCATCCGGCTTGCGGCCGACGAAGAAGCCCTCGGCCGGGTCGAACAGCTTCGTGTAGTTCAGCGCGCGGCTGTGGAAATAGCGCGCGTCGTCGGCATAGCGCGCCGCATGGGGATCATCGGCTGCAGGCGTGGCGGCCAGGCGCTGCGCCAGCTCGGCGAGGCCGAAGTCGTTGAGATAGCCGGCCATCGACCACGACAGGCCTTCCTCGACGCTGTTGTCGACATAGCCAAGGAAGCTGGAACGCTCCAGCCCCTTGCGCCCCGCGCCGGGGATCGGGCTGACCACGCTCGCGTCGCGCAGCGCCGCCTGATAGAACGAACGCACGTCGAAGTTGTGCACGCCCTTGGCCCACGCATCGGCGAAGGCCACATCGGCGCTGGTCCCCACCATCAGGTCGGCGTAGCCCGGCGACGACCAGCGTGCGATCCAGCCGCCGTCGCGGTACTGCTGCACGAAGCCATCGATCATCTCGCCCGCCAGCGTGGGCGTGAGCAGCGCATAGGCGGGCCACGCGGTGCGGTAGGTATCCCACAGGCCGTTGTTCACGTACGGCTTGCCGGCGAGCACGCGGGCACCGGTGCGCGTCGGCGTGCTGGCGCCGGTCGCCGGCGAGAAGGGACTGGCGTAGCGATAGTCCGGTTGCGCGGTCGTGCCGACGTTTTCGTAGGCTTCGTTCGGATACAGGAACAGGCGATAGAGATTGGAGTAGAGCAGCACCTTGTCCGTCGCGGGCGCACCGGGCAGTTCGACGCGCCCGAGCAAGGCATTCCAGCCTGCCGCGGCGCGGGCCTGCACGGCGTCAAAGGTGTCGGCCGGTGCGATCTCCTGTTCAAGGTTGCGCCTGGCCTGCTCCGTGCTGATCAGCGACGTACCGATGCGCATCGTCACCGTGTGCGTGGCGTGCGTGTCGAAGCCGACCCAGGCGGCCACGTGGTCGCGGCCCTGCCCCGTCAGCCGCCCGCTCTCGGCGATCGGCCGGTCGAAGGTCGCGTAGAAGAACAGCCGCGTGGCCCCGGTGGACAGGCGGCTCGCCACATCGGAGTAACCGCTGATGCTGTCCGCGTCCAGCGTGATGCCGCCGCGATCGTCACGATTGTCCAGCACCAGCTGCGAGCGGTCGCCGGGGAAGGTGAAGCGGAACATCGCCGCATGACTGGTCGGCGTGACGGCAGCAACGATGCCATTGTCCAAGCGCACCTGGTAAAGATCCGCGCGCGCGATCTCGTTGGCATGCGTGAAGCTCAAGGCGCGCGCGGCACGATCCAGCGGCGGTGCGCCCGAGGTTGCCGCCGCGGGCATCACCTGGAAGGTCTGGCGATCGCCCATCCACGGGCTGGGTTCGTGGCTGAGCGAAAGCGCTTCGAGGCGCGGGTGGTTGTTCGCGTCATTGCGCTCCTGGTACTGGTAGATCCAGTCGGAGCCGGCGTTGGTGGTCGGCGTCCAGAAGTTGAAACCGTGCGGCAGCGCCACTGCAGGAAACGTATTGCCGCGTGAGAAGTGTCCGTTGGCGTTGCTGCCACGCCGCGTGTCGACGTAGCGGTGCGGTGGCAACCCGGCATCGGCCGGCGGCTGCTCGGCAAGGGCCACGTCATCGATATAACCGTGGAAGGCCGGGCTGCCGGCGGGCGCGTCCTCGACCAGTTCGATGGCCTGCACGGTGCGACCCGGCGCGACCGCGCCCACGTCGATGTCGACCAGGTTCCACTGGTTGTCGTACAGCACGTGCCCGCGGCCCTGCTCGCGGGCATTGGCGGTCACGCGATGCTGATCCGTCGCCGGCAGCGACGACAGGCGCGTGCCGTCGGCAAACACCAGGTCGAGCGCGACGTACTGCGCCGGGCCGCTGGCATCCTCGCCCGGCCGGACGGGATGCAGCATGTAACGCAGGTGGGTCTGCGCGGTCAGGCCGCGCTTGAGCCTGAGCAGCAGCAGCCGGCGCGCACCCTCGGTGCGCACCGCTGCCGCGTCATAGCGCAGCGCGTGGGTGCCGGAAAAGCCGACACCCGGCCTGGCGGTGAAGGTTTCCTCCTTGCCGGGGCCGGGCACCAGGTTCACTTGCCACGCGTTCGAACCATGGGTGGCCGGCAGCACATCGCCGGTTTCGAACGAGCTGCCCACCGCCTGCAGGTCGCGCTCGACATCGTGGCCGGCGATCGCCAGCACACAGGCGCCGGAAGCAAGCACCAGGGCCAGCAGCCGGCGAGCGCGCACGTCGCGGCGATGGCTGGCGCCCCACGCTGCGGTCAGACCACCACGCTTGCCCGTTGTCTCGCTCATTGCCTGCCCTTCCGTTGCTTGGATCGATCCAATGCTGCAGGAAAAAAAAGCCGCCCTCGGCGGAACAGCCTCTTCTCCAACCCCGTGAGCGCGCGGACTGTCACACCAGCCCTGTCAGGCACGACCCGTCACGCGCGAGGGGCGGACTCTACCCCGAGTACGGCTGCGAGTGCTTGCTGCGTTGCACGAACGGAACTAGCGACTCCTCAATGTCCTTGGCAGCACGACGCCTGCTGTTGAACAGGTGGACATGGCACCGTTCCATACGAACAGAACACGCAACAGTCGCCGGGCCGCGGACGCAAAAGGGCGCCGCATTCCGTGCAGTCGTAGAAGAACACGCAAGCGTTGACGGGCATCGATTCCGTCGCCCGGTGCCCGCAGTCCGGACAGGTCAAGGTGGATACCAGGATCGGAGTGACCGTGCTCGAACTCATGGCGACTGTGTCCGCACCGTTGTACGCCATCGCGCAGGCAACGCCTGCATGGCGCGACAGGCCTGGCGGGCCATGATTACTTCCGCCGCTGCTGGCCTGGCCGATGACGCCACCACCCATGCCGATGGTGGCGCCTGCCGCTTTTCAGCCGCGGGCATCAAAACCCGGCGGCAATATCGATGATGACGCCGCTGGAGACGAGCGTGAGGTAGAACTGGCCGCCATCGCCGCGCACCCAGCGATAGCCGGGCTCCGGGCGGCGCAAGTGGTACCGCTCGTAATCGGTGATGTAGTACTCGCGCGAGTAATAGCTGTCCGGCAGGCGCTCGCCTTTCTTGTACCAGCCCTTGTGCTTGCCGTTGTCGTGGCGCCCTTCGTCCTTGGGGTTGTGGCCATGGTCGTGGTCGTGGTCGCCGTCATCCCAATGCTTGTCGTTGCCGTCGCCATGGCCGTGCCCATGCCCTTCCTGTGCATAGGCCAGGTCCAGGCCGCTTCCGGCAAACAATACGGCCGAGATCGCGAATGTGAGCAGGCGTTTCATGGGTTCTCCCTGGTTGACGATGGACGAGGTCGACAACGGTTCACGCGACATGGCCGCGCTGGGCGCAAGCCAGGTCGCCGGGGCTGTCGCCCGGTAACCATCGCATGAATCCGTGCGTGCTACCCGAATCCGCGTGAAATGGATGAACGGAATCCCTCACGCGCATTCAGCCAGCGGCGCGAAAGGTCAGCCTGGCGAAGGAAAATGGCCGGCATTGTGCGACTTCAAGCACAAAATGCGCGGCTAGCTAACTGACCGCTGAAGACGGCACTTCAGCTTGCTGAACCTGCGGCCTGCTGCTCTTTTCTTGCGACTGCATGTCGACCAGTATCCACGCCGAGGCCGTGCCAGGCGTTGCATTGCGGCGCATCACTACACGGCAGATGCGGAGTTCATCTGGGACCCCTTGGGCACCTCGCAGGAACCTGATTCATCCACCACCCAAGGGCCCACCATGAAAAAACATCGACACGTGCTTTCCGCGCTGAGCGTTGCCATCAGTCTGTGCCTGGGCTGCTCGATCGCGCTGGCAGACGATGCGCCATCGGCAGGCGGCCATGAAAGCGTCAAGCTGGCAGGCTCGTACACCACGTTCGCCGGTTCCACCGGGAATGCGCAGGCCCTGGTCGATGGACTTCGCAACGGCAGCGCCGTCGTGCTGGTCACGCCGGCTACGGCGACCAGTCCTGCCGTGCAGACCACCTTTACGCCCAGCACCGGCAAACTCGGCTACGGCAACGTCAATATCGCGCTGTCGCTCGCGCAGGCCGAGCTGACCCAGGCCGGCATCACCCAGCCGACGGCGGCGCAGATCGAGGCGGCCTTGAATGGCGGCGCGGTCGTGGGCGCGAAGGGTCCGGTGCAGCTGCCCGGCGTGCTTGCCTTGCGTGCCCAAGGCCAGGGTTGGGGCAATATTTCCAAGACGCTCGGCTTCAAGCTGGGTGCCATCGAGAGCGCTGCCAAGGCGCACGGCCCCCTGCCTGACAGCGCCGATATCGCTCACGGCGAGAAGGCTGAGAAGGGCGAGAAGGCCGAGAAGGCAGAGAAGGCCGACAAGGTGGCCAAGGTCGACCATCCGGACAAGGTCGATCGCCCGGACAAGCCGGACCATCTCGACAAGCCCGAGAAACCCGAGAAGCCTGAGCGCCCCGACAAGCCCGAACACGTCGGCCGCTGATTCTCCTTGAACCACCAGACGCGAGGAGGCCCACAGAGGCCTCCCGCTTTGCTATTGCCCCAGGAAAAATTCCATGAATCTGAAGAACACCTGCACCGTTTGCGCCCTGGGCGTGCTCGGCGTGATGGCCCAAACCGCCCACGCCGATGACAACTCCACCATCAAGCTGGGTGCGGGCATCGACTACACCAGCGGTAAATACGGTACCTCGACGACGACCGACATCACCCAGGTGCCCGTCACCCTGGGTTACGACGTCGGCGACTGGTCGTTCAAGCTGGACGTGCCGTACATCCACGTATCCGGTGCGGACAATGTGATCCCGGGCATCGGCCCGGTGAAGAACAACAACCCGAAGGGCCGCGGCAAAGGCAAGGGCAACTCGGCCGCGCCGCCGCCGACCACCACCGCCGCCACCTCCGGTTCGGCTTCGGGCCTGGGCGACATCACCGCCGCCGCCACCTACGAGGCATACAGCAACAAGTCCGCCAATTTCGGCATCGACCTGACGGGCAAGGTGAAGTTCGGCACTGCTGATGCGGACAAGGGCCTGGGTACGGGCAAGAACGACTACAGCTTCGCCGTGGACATGTACAAGGGCTACGGCGCCTGGACCGTGTTCGGCGGCGTGAACTACACCTGGCTCGGCAGCTCGCAGTACATCCGCCTGAACGACGTGTTCGGTGCCAACGTCGGTGCAAGCTACAAGCTCGACACCCACAGCAGCTTCGGCGCGTACTACGACTATCGCGAGAAGGCCTCGAGCACCAGCTTCGCCCGCAACGAACTCACGGGTTACTACTCCTACAAGTTCGCCAGCGCGTGGAAGGCCCAGGCCTATGTCACCAAGGGCTTCACCGATGGCAGCCCGGACTGGGGCGTCGGCGCGAACATGGTGTACTCGTTCTAAGCGACACGGCACGGCAAGCCTGGTGGTTCGGTACCACCAGGCTTGCGGAGTCGTCTCATCCGGGTTGTGCGCGGCGCCTTTCAGGCCGGCGCTGACGATGGGTTCGGGCCGCACGTGACCTCAGCACGGCCTCGCCAGTGCCACCCAGGCGGCCAGGCAGGCCAGCTTCTGTTCCTTGCGCCAGGGCCTCCCCATCGGCGCGCCCAGCCGTTTCAGTTTCGCGGCAATCGCCGTCGACGGCATGGCCAGCGTCGCGCTCGCAAGTTCGACCAGCGACTTCTCGTCCAGCTCGGCGAGTTCGATCGCACATTGGCGTGATGCAAAGCGAAGCGCGTCGCGCACGGCCAGGCCTTCTGCAACGGGCACGTGTTCCCGCCAGGCGAGACTGTAGTCGAGCAGATCGGTGATCCAGCCGGCGCGATTGAGCAGCAAGGCCGCAACGGAAGGCTTGCACGCCGCCGCCTCCAGTTGAGCGACGATGCCCTGCATGCCGTCCGTCGCCAGCTGATCCTGGCGCCTGCGCCCTTCCGCAACCGATGCCGCCGCTTCGACCGTGGCCTTGCCGTCCGGGCCGCGGGGCATGTCGGCCGCGACGCGGTAGGGCTCAAACGAAAGCCGGTCGCCGTCGCTGCAGGTCGCAAGCTCGGTGGAGAGCACGACGCGAGGCTCGCCTTCCGCCACGGCCACGCCGACCACCACGGCGCCGCCCTTGTGCGCGCGCAGGCCAAGTCCGGCCATGAGTGGTGAGCGATGCTCCGCTGGTGACATGGGCTCCTCCCGGGCTGCACGACTGCATCGGGGCATGCGCCACTCCACCGATGCAGCAGCGCCGAACAGCATAGCAGCGGCGTCGCGGCGCGACCTCCGGCGGCAGGTCGCGCACTTCTTCACGCCGCACACACAAGCGTCTCGACGTCGCCAATACAGCACGCATCCATGCATGCGGTCCGTTTCGGCAGCAGCCAGCTTTGGACGGCTATCCTGAAAACAGTCGAGAACCGAGGTGCCGCCATGTCCGCGGGTACGAAGACTCCGTTCGAACACGTCAACGACGTCCTTGCGCAGCTCAAGGAAATCCGCCACTACGCGAAGAACAACGTCGAAACGCTGACCGCACAATGGCTGCTGTTCGACGGCGAGCTGAGCAAGCTCAGGCACACTGGCCCGATCGAGGCGCTGATGTCGCGCCAGAGCGAACTGCACGACGCCCTGAACGAGGAGATCGCCGCGCTGGAGGAACTGGCGGTGACCCTGCAGCCGCCGCCGGAGGAGGCTTAGCCGCGCCCGGCGTCACCGGCCACTACGCGCGCAGCTTGTAGCCGGTACGGAAAATCCAAGCGACAGCGACGGCGCACAGAGCCAGGAAGGCGGTGGTCATGGCGGCGCTCAGCACCACGTTGACGTCGGCATGGCCGTAGAAGCTCCAGCGGAAACCGCTGATGAGGTAGACCACCGGGTTGAACAAGGCGACCTTCTGCCAGAACGGCGGCAGCATGCCTATCGAGTAGAAGGCACCGCCCAGGAAGGTCAGCGGCGTGACCACCATCAGCGGGATCACCTGCAGCTTCTGGAAATCGTCCGCCCACAGGCCAATGATGAATCCGAACAGGCTGAAGGTGACCGCCGTCAGCAGCAGGAAGACGATCATCCAGACCGGATGGATGATGCTGTAGGGCACGAAGAAGCGCGCCGTGAGCAGGATCAGCAAGCCAAGCATCACCGACTTGGTCGCCGCCGCGCCCACGTAGCCGAGCACGGCCTCGAAGGGGGACACCGGGGCGGAGAGCAGCTCGTAAATCGTTCCCGACCACTTGGGCAGATAGATGCCGAAGGAGGCGTTGGAAATGCTCTCGCCGAGCAGCGACAGCATGATCAGGCCGGGAATGATGAAGGCGCCGTAGCTGGTGCCGCCGATGTCGCCCATGCGGGAGCCGATGGCAGTGCCGAACACGATGAAGTACAGCGACGTCGACAGCACGGGCGAGACGATGCTCTGCGTCAGCGTACGGAACGTGCGGGCCATCTCGAAACGGTAGATGGCGCGTATGGCCGGAATATTCATGCTGCCTCCCGCACCAGGCTGACGAAGATGTCTTCGAGCGAGCTTTCCAGCGTGTGCAGATCCTTGAAGTCGACGCCACGCTCGCCCAGCGAGCGCAACAGCGCGGCGATGCCGGTGTCCTCGCTCTGGGCGTCAAAGGTATAGATCAGCGTGGCGCCGTCGTCGGCGAGGTCGAGCGCGTAGCCATCCAGCCCTTGCGGCAGCGCGTGCATGGGTGCCTGCAAGCTGATGGAAAGCTGCTTCTTGCCCAGTTTGCGCATCAGCACGTCCTTCTCCTCGACGAGGATCAGCTCGCCACGCGTGATGACGCCGACGCGGTCGGCCATTTCCTCGGCCTCGTCGATGTAATGGGTCGTAAGGATCACGGTGACGCCGCTCTCGCGCAGTCCGCGCACCATGCGCCACATGTCATGGCGCAGTTCGACGTCGACGCCGGCCGTGGGCTCGTCCAGGAACAGGATGCTCGGCTCATGCGCAAGCGCCTTGGCGATGAGCACGCGGCGCTTCATGCCACCGGACAGGGTCATGATCTTGGCGTCTTTCTTTTCCCACAGCGAAAGATCGCGCAGCACTTTTTCGATGTGCGCGTCGTTGCGTGGCCGCCCAAACAGTCCCCGACTGAATCGCACCGCGGCCCAGACAGTCTCGAAGGCGTCGGTCGACAGTTCCTGCGGCACCAGCCCGATCTTCGAGCGCGTCGCGCGATAGTCGCGCAACACGTCGTGGCCATCGGCCATGACCACGCCACTGCTCGGCCGGACGATGCCGCAGACGATGCTGATCAGGGTAGTCTTGCCGGCGCCGTTCGGACCCAGCAAGGCAAAGATCTCGCCACGCCGGATGTCGAGGTCGACCGCCTTCAGCGCCTGGAAGCCGCCCTTGTAGGTCTTGCTGACGCCGCGAATGGAGACGGCATGGGGTGCATGGGTGGACTGATCGTTCATGGGGTGCCCTGGTGTGAACCCTGTTTATCCAGGCGGAGTCTACGCCCTGCATCCCATCCGCTTCAGCCGCCGCTGGGTCGGCGGCGAGTGGCGTCCGCCCTAGGGCCCCGCGGCGGTGAGGCCATACTTGGTGGCGCGTGTTTCGATTTGCGGATCGAGCGTGCGCGCGGCAACCAGATCGGCCTTGCCCGCATCCACCTGGCCACCGCGGATCTTCGCCAGGCCAAGCCCATAGCGCGACCACGCCGACTGCGGGTTTTGCGCGAGGGCCTGCTCGTAGGCCTTGATCGACTCGGGATAATGGCCCAGTCGCAGTTCGACCAGGCCCAGACTGTCGAGGTAGTCCGCGCTGTTGCCGTCGCGCCTGATCGCCTTGCGGCAATCCTTCAGGGCGTCGTCCAGCAACTGGTTGCTCAGGCTGCGTGCCCAGCAGCGCTCGTTGAGCGCAGAACCCAGCAGGGCGTCGTCCTTGTGCAGGCGAATCCAGTCGTCGAGCATGGGCAAGGCTGCCGCGGGCTGGTCGAGCCGGATGTATAGCCTGGCGATCGAATGCGCCCGCGTCGACCCCGCCGGCGCCACCGCGCCTGCCGCGCCCGCGTCGGATGCGGCACCTGCCCTGTCCTTGTGCGCCAGGCGCAGTTCGGCGCGCATCAGCAAGGCGTCGACGTTCTTCGGATCGAGCTCCAGCGACTTGTCCAGGTCGGCGAGCGCGGCATCGGCCTGGCCGTCCTCCTCATGCGCCCTCGCGCGGGCAGCGTAGTACGCGGCCTGGTTGGGCTCCAGGCGGATGGCCTGGTCGAGGTCGGCCACGGCAGCCCTGGATTCGCCGCGCGACAAATGCGCCTGGCCGGCCAGCGCGTACTCGCCTGCGGTCTTGTGGGCCTCGCCGTTCTCACCCGCCGTAGCGCCGCCAGCGGCATGCTCGCCGTCGCCTGGCGCGGTGGCGAACGAGAACACACGCCCGCCGTTATAGGTGAAATAGGCCTTCTTCTTGCTGTTGGCGATGAACATGTGGTGGGCAAGCAGGAAGTCCACGCCGAGCAGCATGTCGGTCCGGTCGCCCATGTTGCCGTCAAGCACCAGCATCTGGCTGTGCTGGATTGTCTCCGAGCCGACCGAAAACGTATCGACTTCCACCGTCCAGGTCTTCACTGGCTTGGCGCCGATGCCGATGGTGTTGTTGCTGGCATGCGCGCGCGGCCCGTTGACGTCGATGCCGGCCCGCTCGGCGGCACGACGACTCAGCACGGTGGCGGACGCGCCCGAATCGAGTACCGCCCGCACCTTTTTGCCGTTGATCATGACGTCGAAGAAAGTGCGTCGGTCGAAGCTCTCTTCGGGCGGCTCGATATCGGCGACGTTGTAGTTGCCATCCTTCACCCAATACGCCAGTGACGACTTGTCGCAGTGTTCCGCCTTGAACAGGGTCAGCTTGCCGTGCGCAAGGTCGATCTCCAGGTCGGCGAAATCGAGCAGGTTGGCGCCAAGCAGGCCCTCGCCCGCATCGGTACCGCCGACGACGAAGTCGACGTTCTTGAGCGTCGTATCGAGTATGCCGAACTCCTTGACGTGCGCCTGCTGGATGCTCTGCTCGCCCCCGATGCCGCCCATGTGATAGCCCATCGGTGCCTGTTCCAGCTTGAGGCCCAGCGCCGCCGCGTTGGCCGTCGACATGAAGTTGAAGAAAGCGCCCGTGTCGAGAATGAAGCGCGTGTCGTTGCCGTTGATCTTCACCATCGTCGTGGCACGGGCGCCGACCATCTCCACGGGCAAGGTGCCGTAGTCGCTCAGATGGCAGCCGTCAGCCCGCGCATGGCCGGCGAGCAGCAGGCCCAGTCCCACGCAGCAAGTACGCAACATCCTCATCACAACCCCCCGGTTTGTCATGGCGACAGCATGTAATAGCCACGACGACCGGCGCAACGGCCCTGGTGCCGCGCCGCCTTCCCTGGCGTGGCTCCGGCATGCCCGTTGCAAGCCTTATCCGGGCCCGGCGGCATGGGCGATCAGCAGCAGCCCTGCCCCGATCGCGACGCCCCCGATGCATCGCGCCACGCGTGCGCCCGCCGGGGCGAAGCGTTCGGCGGTGATCGCTGCGGCCACCACCGCCATGACGCGCAGGTCCATCACGCCCATGACCAGCAGGATCGCAGTCAGGCCGGCGCAGCAGTAGCTGCAGTGGAGACCGAGGCGCAGGCCATGACGCCACGCGGTGCGCGCATCTGCCGGCAACACATGGTCGCGCCCCGGCACCTCGCGGCAGCAGGCCAGGTGACGGGCCTTCCAGGACGTGCACTGGACCGCGCCGGCGATCAGCACCGCCAGCCCCGTCGCCACGGGAACGGCGCGCGCCAGCGCCACGTGCCGCAGCTCGATCGCTGCCAGTGCGGCGCCCACCGGAAAGGCGGCTGCGCCGCAGGCGAGCCATACGAGGAAATATCCCGCGCCCGCCAGCGAGGTCAGCAGGCCCCGGCGCGCCTCACCCGTGCGGCCGATCGCCTGGCGATAACGCCACAGCATGGGCAGCAGCGACGGCAGCATCATCGCCGCCGTCATCACCGCCCACATGCCGACGAAGTCGGTTGCGGCGCCGGCCCAGGTCTGCCCGCACATCCGCATCCATGCCATCGACAGGGTCCAGCCGCCGGGCATCGGCATGCCCCCCATGGCCGACATGGACGTGCACCAGGCGATCGTCGCCGCGCTGCTGGCGGCAAAAAGCAGCGCAGATGCACCGAAGAACGCGTGGCGGGCCATTCGCTCGGCAGCCATGGGCGGAAACCTCTCTGGACCTGCGGTGGTGGCGGGGCAGCAGCGACAACGCTCAGCCGCGGCCGTACTCGTCGTGGCGACGCCACCAGATGCCCGTCTCGTTGCGGCCCCTGGGTGCGCGGTCGAGCCACTGGTACATGCTCCAGATGCCGTCCACGCCGCGCGCATAGCTGGAATAGGTGTGATGGACCACGCCATCCTCCAGCACGAAGGCGCTGATGCCCGGCCGGTCGCGTGCGTAAGTGGGCGCATCGGTTCCGCAGCTGGCGGCAAACTGCACGACGGGCTCCGGCGCCGGCACCAGGTCCATGGCGTGGCCGCCGTGCTGGTAGTTGTAGTCGACCGCGTCCTCGCGCTGCTGCTGTTCGGTGAACGAAATATTGAAGTCGTAGTTGAAGTCGCTGCCGAGCGACGACGCCCACGGAAACGTCCAGCCCATGCGCTGCTTGTACGCCTGCAGCTTCGCCAGCGGCGCGCGCGACACTGCCGCCAGCGTGACGTCGTGGTTGGCCAGGTGCACCACGGAGCCATCGAAGCCGTCGGCGACCGCGGAGCAGGACGGACAACCGGCCTGGTAGTCGGGCCCGAACATGAAGTGATAGACCAGCAGCTGCGAGCGTCCCCTGAACAGGTCCGCCAGCGAGGCGCTGCCTTCGTCGGTGTCGAAGCGATAGTCCTTGTCGATGCGGACCCACGGCAACTGCTGCCGCTGTCGCGCCATCTCGTCGCCGCGGCGGGTATGCTCCTTCTCGGCGCGCAGCAGATCGATGCGCGCGGCCAGCCATTCTTCACGAGTCCCGGTGATGTGAGTCGTCATTGCCTTGTCTCCTGTCGTCGGTCGCAGCCTTGCCGCTGCGACGCGGGGGTGGGTGGTCGTGGGATAGACTGGATCCGGACGTCCATACGGTGGGAGTGACAAGTTTGGCGGGATTCCCATGGACTCGCTGATCACGGCCGCGGCGCGCGCACTCGCTGCCGGCGATCCTTTCGGCGCACTCAACCGGGTGGCCCTGCGCGACGACGCGCCTGCGCTCGCGCTGCGCGGCATCGCGATGGCCCAGCTCGGCGACCTCGCCCGGGCCCGGGCACTCATGCGCAAGGCAGCGCGTGCCTTCGGCTCGAAGGAGGCCGTGGCCCGCGCGCGTTGTGTGGTGGCCGAGGCCGAAATCGCGCTCGCCGCGCGCGACCTGGGCTGGCCGCCAAAGACGCTCGAGGCGGCACGGGCGACGCTCGAGGCGCACGGCGACCGGGTGAACGCCGCGCACGCGCGCCATCTCGAGGTCCGGCGCCTGCTGCTGATCGGGCACCTCGACGAAGCCGAGCGCAAACTGCCCCAGCGCGATAGCGCGCAACTCCCGCCGGCGGCACGCGCGGCGCGCGAACTGCTGGTCGCCGGCATCGCGCTGCGCCGCCTGCAGACGCGTGCGGCACGCGCGGCGCTCGCCCGGGCCGAGCGCGCCGCACGCGAGGCGGGCATTGCTGCCTTGCTGTCGGAAGTGCAAAGCGCATCCCTCGTGCTGGACACGCCCTCGGCCTGCCTGAAAGCCGGCGGCAAGCAGCGGCTGCTCCTGCTGGGGGAGGTTGAAGCGGTATTGGCGTCGAAGGCGCTGGTCGTGGACGCGTGCCGCAACGCCGTGCGCGAGAAGAGCACGGTGATTCCGCTCGCGCGGCGGCCAGTCTTGTTCGCGCTGGCCAGCATGCTGGGCGAGGCATGGCCCGCCGACGTGTCGAGGGACACCCTCGTCGCGCGGGCCTTCCGGGCAAAACATGCCGACGAATCGCACCGGGCGCGCCTGCGCGTCGAGATCGGGCGGCTACGCGCTCTGCTTGCCGAGCTGGCCGACGTGCGCGCCACCGCGCGTGGATTCACCCTGGTGCCGCACCGCGCGCGCGAGGTGGTTGTGCTGGCCTGGCCCGTCGACGAGCGACATGCGGCGGTGCTCGCCTTGCTCGCCGATGGCGAGTCGTGGTCGAGCTCGGCCCTGGCGCTGGCGCTCGGCAGCAGCCAGCGCAGCGTGCAACGCGCACTCGACGCGCTGGCGGCGGCCGGCAAGGTACAGTCGTTCGGTCACGGGCGGGCACGACGCTGGCTGACACCGCCCGTGCCGGGATTCACGACGGCCTTGTTACTCCCCTCTCCGCTACCGGGTGACTAGGATGGACGCATGAAGAAATCAACTGCCAACATCGTGCGCGAATATGGACCCTTCCCGGGCGTCGACCGTGTCAATGGCGTCACTTACGACGGCAGGCAGGTCTGGTACGCCACCGGCGACACGCTGAACTCGTTTGACCCGGCAACGGGCGAGACGCTGCGCTCGATCGAGGTTCCCGCGCACGCGGGCACGGCCTTCGACGGACAGCACTTGTTTCAGATCGCCGAAGACCGCATCCAGAAAATCGACCCTGGCACCGGTGAGGTGCTCGCCACCATCCCGGCGCCCGGTGGCGGTGGCGATTCGGGGCTCGCATGGGCCGAGGGCGCGCTATGGGTCGGTGAGTATCGCGAGCGCAAGATTCACCAGATCGATCCGCAGACGGGAGCGATTCTCCGCTCGATCGATTCGAACCGCTTCGTCACCGGGGTCACCTGGGTCGACGGCGAGCTGTGGCACGCCACCTGGGAGAATGACGCCAGCGAGTTGCGGCATATCGATCCGCAGAGCGGCGCCGTGCTGGAGAAACTGGAGATGCCTGCCGGCATCGGCGTGTCCGGACTGGAGTCCGACGGTGGCGATCAGTTCTTCTGTGGCGGTGGAACCAGCGGCAAGGTCAGGGCCGTGCGTCGGCCCGGGCGAGGCTAGGCGGTCGGCCGGTCCGCGCTGCCGACCATGTTCCGCTACGGGCGCTAATCGCCCACGGTGACAAGGCAGCGGGAGACGCTGACCCCCGCCGACTGCGGCAGTGACCGACTAACTGCCTGCTCGCCTGATCGTTGCCGATGCACCAGGCCTGGTCGAAGCAGGCAGGGTCAGGCAAATCGGCGACGGCAGGCCGCAAGCCATCCGGTTCCACCGCTCCGGGGGCCTATGATTGGCAAGTGAACACGCCGCAGGCGCGACCAGGCCCTGCGGGACAGCCACTCCTGCCGACCATCCATCATGCCCTTCGCGCCCGACCCGCAACCCGTCGCCACCGCCAGCCAGCGATCCATGATCATCATCGCCACGGGCGTGGTGCTTGCCTTGCTGTATTTCGGCAAGGACGTGCTGGTGCCCGTCATCCTGGCCCTGATCCTGGCCTTGCTGATGGCGCCGTTCGTGCGCCTGCTGCAGAAGCTGAGGCTGGGTCACTCATACGCCGTATTCATCGCCGTGTTGCTGCTGGCGATGGTCGTCGCCGGACTGATGACAGTCATCGGTTCGCAGATCGTGCACTTTGCACAAAGCCTTCCCCAGTACGAAAAGACCGTCCACGCCAAACTCCAGCTGCTGCATGACCTGACCATCGCCCGCCTCGAGGCGATGCAGGGCGAGGCCGGCGATGTCATCAACGGACTGGGTGGCAAGAGCCATGCGGGGAATGCGCCGGTGGCGCCGGCCGCACCGCCCTACGGCAACGGCATCGATGTTTCCGTCCTGGCCAGCCCGTGGAACGCGATCAAGGGTGCCCTGTCCTCGCTGTGGAACCCGTTGGCGACGACGGGCATCGTGCTGGTGGTGCTGGTGTTTGTCCTGCTCGAGTACGAATCCCTGCGCGACCGCTTCATCCGCGCCATCGGCGGCACCGATCTGCGCGCCACCACCTCGGCGATCAACGACGCCGCCGAGCGCCTGTCGCGCTTCTTCGTCTCGCAGTTTGCGGTGAACTTCGGCGTGGGCCTGGCCATCTGGCTGGGACTGGCCGCGATCGGGCTTCCCAATGCCCTGCTGTGGGGCGCGCTGACCGCCGTGTTGCGCTTCGTGCCTTACGTCGGCGTGTGGCTGGCGGCGTTGCTTGCCGCCTCGCTCGCTGCCGCCGTGACGCCGGGGTGGTCACTGCTGTTCATGACGCTGGGCCTGTTCGTCGTCGTTGAAATGCTGGTGAGCCAGCTGCTCGAGCCCCAGCTGTATGGCCATGCGACCGGCTTGTCGCCGCTCGCCGTGGTGGTCGCGGCGATCTTCTGGAGCTGGCTGTGGGGGCCCATGGGACTGGTCCTGTCCACTCCCCTGACGCTGTGCCTGGTGGTGATGGGCAGGCATGTCCGCGCCTTCACCCTGCTGGGGATCCTGCTGGGCGACACGCCGGCACTGACCTTGCCTCAGCGCTTCTATCAGCGCGCGCTTTCCGGCGATGCCGACGAAATCATCACGGCCGCGCGCGCCTTCCTGCGGCAAGGATCACTGGCCAGGTACTGCGATGTCGTCCTGTTGCCGGGGCTGCAGCTCGCGCAGCTGGACCTTGTGCAGAAGGCGATTGGCCCGGAGCAACTGCTCAAGGCCAGGACGGCCGTGGTCAGGGTGATCGAGTCGCTCGGCAAGACCGCGCCCGCGCAGTCGCGGTGGCGCCGCCGCTCTTCGGTCCTCGACGATGACGTCGCGCATTACCTGCGGCAACAGCGCGAGGATATCGCCGGACGCTGGCAGGGGCCGCTTGCCGTGGCGTCCGGATCGGTCGTGCTGTGCATGGCCAGCGGCGGCTACCTTGACGACATCGCCACGGAGATCCTCGTGCGCAT
The DNA here is from genome assembly GCF_054482295.1 of Dyella soli. Lineage (NCBI taxonomy): Bacteria > Pseudomonadati > Pseudomonadota > Gammaproteobacteria > Lysobacterales > Rhodanobacteraceae > Dyella > Dyella soli. The sequence goes on along the minus strand of NZ_JBTFFU010000003.1, from coordinate 437,037 downwards.
CCTGCGCGACCTTCGCGTGGATGCCCGGCACGTCTCCCTCAAGGACATCGAGGCCTTCGAAGGCGAAAGCCATCCGGAAGCGACGCCCGACGCCATTGCGATGATCCATGTCGTCAACGCCTCCGGCGCCGACGGCGTGGCGTCCAGCGATGCGCTCGCCGCGGAAGTAAGCAAGCGCGAGCGCTATGCCCATGCGATGGTCGTCGCGGTGTATCTGCCGAACCTGCTGGAGACCCAGGAACTCCCGCCGCTGGACTCGCACATCGATCGCATCGCCCTGTCCTTCGAGCAGGCCGTGCAATACACCGTCGAAAAGTTCACGAAGTAGTCGGCGCAGCGTGGCATACGCGCCACGCTCCCGCTTACTGCAGCTCCTTTTGCTGGGCTTGCGCATACGCCGGTGCTGGCCAGATCGCCAGCCAGATGCCGCGGAACGGTTGCGTGTACACCGCCTGCTGGCGATCGGCGGCGGTCAGTTGCCGAGGGTAGGTGATGATCAGGCCGTCCGGGTGGGCGATGGCCCACGCCTTCAGCGCGTCGTATCCATGCAACTGGATGACGGGTTTGGTCAGGCGGCCGAGGAAGGTGTATTGCCCGTCGTTGGATTCGAGGTTGACGACCGGCTGGCCCCTGGCCTCGGCCTTGGCCAGCAGGGCCGCGACGGGGGCGAAGTCGTACGCGGGCCAGAGCGTCATGGTGAACAAGCCGTTGGCGGCCACCGTGGCGATCAGGGCCACCACGGCGATGCGGTGCAGTTCGCCGCGCCGGAACAGCAGCAGCACGCCCGCAAGCAGCACGAACAGCACGCCGAACGGCACGCTGTAAGGCACCAGCGTGGCGAACTGCGGATCACTCACGACGCCGCGATCGACCAGCCTGCCAAGGCCGATCAAGCCCACGCCGCCGGCAGCGATCACCAGCGCCATCGGCCAGGGCCCGAGCCATCGCCCACTCGTGGGTGATCTCTGCTGCAGGCGCGCCAGTGCCGCCGCCATCAGCAGGGCGAGGCCGGCGTACTCAGGCAGCAGGTAATACGCCTGCTTGCCGCTGACCAGCGAGAACCCCAGCAGCACCGGTCCGATCCAGGTGAACAGGAATCGCCATCCCATCTCGAACGGGCGCCGCAACGACAACAGCGCAAGCCACAGCCGCGGCCACAGCGCAAAGGGAAACACCAGTACCGGCAACAGCGGCAGGTACCACCAGAACGGCTGGGCATGGGCGAAGGCATCGACCACGCGTCCGGCGGTCTGGTGGACCAGCAGTTTCTGTCGATACACCTCGCCGCCCGACCACGCGGCCAGCAAGGCCCAGCCCAGCAATACGGCGCAGGCAACGAGGATGGCCACGCTTCCCTGCGCATACCAGCGACGGGGTTCACGCCGGGCCCATGGCTGCCACAGCGGACCGAGCAGCCAAGGGAACACCACGTGCAGCAACATCACCGGGCCCTTGGCGAGCAGCCCGAGGCTGACGGCGAGGGCAAACCACGCAAACCGCGGCGCATCGCGGTGCGGCATCGGCACCAGGCACAACAGCGCGGCCAGCACGCAATCGGCCAGCAGCACCTCGTACATCACCTGCAGGCCGAACATGAAGCCGTAGGTAAAGGCCAGCAGGATCCATGGCGCGATGTCGCCGACCAGCGGGCGTTCGGGGAACAGCCGGCGTGCCAGGCGCGAAGCCAGCAGCAGCTGGATGGCGCCCAGGCTTACTTCGAGCAGGCGCGGCCAGACGTCACCCACGCCGCCGACGGCCCAGCCCAGGTGAATCAGCCACAGCAACAGCGGCGGCTTGTCGCTGTAGGGCTGCCCGTTGAGATAAGGCACCAGGAAGCTGTGCCGCAGCCACATTTCCCACGCCACCGACAAGGTGCGGGTGGAATACATGGGCATCGGCCCGTGCTGGAAAATGGCCACCAGCGCGGCAGCCACCCAGAACAGCAGCCACGACCAGCGCGCCCCGAAGGCGAACAAGCTGCGCGGCGCCAACGCGGCCGAAGGATGGGATGTATCGAAGAAAGTCACGCAGTCATCCGGATCGGTGGAGATGAAGCTTGCCGTCGATGCGGCTTGCCCTTGCAGGATCAGCGGCGGCTGTCGATGCCGCCCCAGTCTTCGACCGCGCCGACCGGCACGTTGCCGTCACGGCACGCGGGTGCGACGGCATCGAGTCGGTACAACCGCCAGTCCCGCCCGCTCGTCACGCCCATGTCCAGGGTCGCCGCGCGGTCGATGCACGGCGCCATGACGTCGGCAAGAATCAGCACCCAGCGATCGGCCGGACCCTGCTGTTGCCATCGGATCGATTCGGACAACTGGCTGTGCCACGGGGTCATGAAACCGAAGTCGGTTACCTTGCGCTCGAACGCGAGCGGCAGCTCTTCCTTCCACGCCACCAGCGCCAGCTGCGCGTCCGGACCGATGGCCTGCTCGACCCGTGCAACCAGCGGCGCGGGCGAGCTGGCCCTGGCCAGCAGCGGTGCGGCCGCAAGGCCCCACACCAGCCACACGCCGCTCAGCCCGGCGAGCAGGGCGGCAGCGGCCCGGCGACGGCGGAACACCAGCACGCTCAGCACCAGCCAGGCCCCCATCGCCACGAACATCCACCACAGCCGGGGCGCCTGGTCGCCGAGCTGGCGGGCGGCGGCAAAGCGTGCCGCGGAGGCCGAATGCAGCAGCAACGCATTGGCACCGATGCCGAGCGACGCCAGTCCGAGCACCAGCACGAAGCCGATCGCGGTCCACTGCGCCCAGCGTCGCTGCATGATGCCTTCGAGGAAGGGCGCCGCGGCAAGCACCAGCAGCGGCAGTGCCGGCATGATGTACACATCACGCTTCGCCCGCGTCAGGCTGAAGAACACGATCACCAGCACGGCCCAGGCCAGTGGCAGCAGGAAGCGCGCATCGCGCTCGCGCAGCGACCGGCGCCAGGCCGGCAGCAGGCCCGGCAAGGCGAGACTGAGCGGGAGCCACGAAGTGAAGATCACCTCGAGGTAGAACCAGGGCGGCTGGAAGCTGTTCCAGGGATGCACGTAGCGGTGCACCGTCTGGTTGAAGAAGATGTCGTTGAGGTAGTTGCGCGCGGTGACGCTGTCGTGCGCCTGCACGTAGAACAGCAACGGCACCAGCCACAGCGCGATGGCGGCCACGAACGCCGCCACGCCACCCAGCCAGGGCAGCGCCCGCCACTCGATCGCCGACAGGTGGCGCCACTGCTGCCGGCGCGCCAGCAGCCACGGCAGCAGCAGCAGGAAGGCCAGCACGCCGATACCTTTGGTGATGACGCCCAGGCCCGCCGCGAAGCAGCCCAGCCAGAACGCACGCCAGTCCGGACCCAGCAGGAAGTGGCGCAGCAGGCCGTAGTTGGCCAGCGTCACGAAGAAGGTGACGGTCGGGTCGATCTGCCCACGCCTGGCCTGGAACACGAACTGCACCGTGCACAACAGGGCGAGCCCTGCCCACAGGCCCACGCGATGTCCCCACAGCCGCCGCGCCAGGTCGTAGACCAGCCAGAGCGTGCCCAGCGAACAGAGCAGAGAGGGCAGCAGGAACGCCACCCACCAATGACCGCTGAGCACATAGGACAGCGCCTGCATGGCCATGAAGGTGGGCGGCTTGTCGGAGTACCAGTCGGCCCCGCGATGCGGAATCAGCCAGTTGCCGGAGGCGACCATCTGGTGCGCGACGAGCGCAAAGCGCGGCTCATCCGACGGCGTAGGTCCGCGCAGGCCGATGCCCAGCCCCAGCAACAGCAAGGCGCCAAGCAGCAGCAGCCAGCGTTCGAGCCGCTCGCGCCGCAGCGTTGGCGCCAGCTGCGCAGACGACGATACGTTCCGCTGGCCATCGGCTGCCGGTTCGGCAGCGGGCGCCTGGGCGGGGAAAGCGTCAACCGTGGTCGGTGGGAGAAGGTCGGGCGTCTCGCCACCTTGCGTCATGGCGATAGCACCCGCCGGTCAAGGCCGAAGGGATCGCCGATCAGGTCGTCCGTTGCAACGCCTTGCGTGCCCGAGCGCACCGCAGCCAATGCCGCCGGTTGGCCAAGCAGCCCCGGAAACGCGGCAACGACTTGCCGGGCCGCTTCCTGTGCCGACATCCCGCGCGTCAGCAGCGGACAACTGCCCAGCCCGTAGGGCGCATAGACCGAGGCGTCGGTGACACTGAACATGCCGACGGTGGGCACCTTGGACGCCACCGCCAGATGCATCACGCCGCAATCGGCGCTGATCAACAGGTCCATGCCGGCCATCACCGCACCCATGCGGCGGATGTCGGACGAGTAGTAGCCAGGCCATTCCGCGCCCAGCATGGAATGGCCATGGGCCGGGATCAGCTCGATGATGCTCGCCTGCGGGCTCAGCTGCTTGAAGGTGGCGATGAATTCGCTCCACCACTCCATCGGGTAGCGCTTGGCGCCGGTCGCATTGGCGAAGATGCCGACCACCGGTGGCGTGACGGTCTGCTGCGATTCGGACAGCAGCTCGCCAATCACATGACGCCCCTGCGCGTGCTCCGGCTCCGTCAGCCGGATGTCGAGCGTCGGATAGTCGCGCTGTTCGGTCCAGTGCTCCGTGGCCGACCAGCGCAGGAGGTTCACCGGGCGCTTGGCCATGTGCTTCCTCGCCACGGACGTGGGCACGGCGTGCGTCAGGCCCGAGCCGGAAGCCTCGTCGCTGAAGCCGAGCTTGTAGCGACCCTTGAGGAAGCGCGTCAGCGTGCGGCTGAAATTCGATCCGAGGCAGGGGTCCACGATGAGGTCGTACGAGGTCCGACGGACCTGGTGCAGCAGTCCAAGGAAGGCGACCGGATGCTTGAAGCCGCGCCTGGGCAGGCAGAAAACGTTCTTCACGCTGAAGAAGCTCGCGAACACTTCCTCCGCGATGTCCCCTTCCGAAATGATGTCGATCTCGGCGCCCTTGTAGCGCTGCTCCAGTTCGGTGATCAGCGGGGTCAGCAGGATCGTATTGCCCAGCCGGTGATTCGGCCGGCATACGAGGATGCGAAAAATTCCTTTTCGGGGGATCGGCTCCTGCCGGGTCGTCACGATGGTTTTGTTCAAGCGACACCGATGGTCGTCGAGAGTGGATGGGATGTGGCAGCGAGTGGTGAACGGGTTGATGGCGACCCTACCGGTCCGGGGCGGTCAGGCCGGCCTCGCGGTGGGTCGCATCGGGAGAAGCTGGCATCGGAGGAACTCGCAGGCTGCACACACGCATCTTGAAGCGAGATCCGTGCCATCAGGCCAAGGTGCTGATTTTGATCGCAAATAACGAATTCCCCGGAGATGGACCAGCCTGCAATTCCTGCAGCCTGCAAAAAATGTCTGCACAAATCGTCGGCTCAGGGGCCGAGGCGCTCCGGGCAGGCTGAGATGTCGTCGACCGCCCTGGGCGGCAGGGTGATCAACAAAACCACATGCACGGTCGCGTCCACATGGCAGGCCGCAACATAACCGATCGCACCCGGCGTGAGCGCAACGAAGCGAACGACCGCCTCCTGCGAACCCAGGACATAAGGAGGGCTCACACCCTGGAAGTACTCCCGCTCCCAATAATCCTGCAGGTTTGTGTCGGGCATGTGGATGACGGAGCGCGCAAAAGCATCACGCAGTGGCGAGTCCATGGGGAGGTTGACCGGGGTGAGCCGCTGGCCATCCTGGTCGACGAAGATGCGCTTGAGGTAGATGTTGCGCAGCGTGTCGCGGTCGAGAGCGACATGCGGCCCGCGGGGCGCCGTGATCACCGCGATCTGCGGCTGCACGGCGAACGCCGGCCGCACCAACGCGACCAGCAGGCACAGGCCGGTGACCATGAACCGACGATGGTGTGGGCAGCGACGCATGCGTCAGAACAACACGGCGACCGAAGCCAGCCAGCCCGTCGGCGCCAGCAGTTCGTTATGCGTACCGTCCCGGTACTCCAGCTTCAGCACGATGCCCTCGATCGGGCGGTAGTTGAGTGCCTCGGTGCGGATGGTGGTGGTCTGCGCCGGCGTCGATGAGCGGTAGCGTTCGTAGCGCCCGATCAGGTACAGGCGCTGCATCAGCGGCAGCTCGGCCTCGATGAACCCTCCCCGCTCGTCCGGCCGGTTGTCCGTGCTGCTGCGATAGATGCCCTCGCCGGTGAGGTTGACGTAGCGGCTCGTCCAGCTGAAATCGATGCCGGACAGCAGGTACTTCTGGTGCGGCGACTGCAGCTCGTAGTTGAGCGTCGACAACCCGACATTCAGCGTGTCGCCCAGCATGTGGTAGAGCACGCGGGCGCCGATGGCCTGACGGAAATTGTTGCGCAGCGTCTGGTCCACGCCAAAGGAGGGATAGGCGTCGTCCTGCTCCTGGCCGAAGCTGAGCGCCTTGCTGTCATCGGCGAACACCCAGTAGTCGAGGTCGTTGCCCTTCATCGGCAGCGTGCCGAACATCATCGCCCCCGCCGCGTGGCGCGCGAACGCCGCCGAGGTGGACAGCGGGCGGGAGACGGTCCAGGTCAACGGGTCGGCATGGACAAGGTTCCATTCGCCCACGGGCGTCAGGAACTTGCCGAAGCGGAAGCTGACCGACTGGCCGGCGTGGTAGTCGAGGTACAGGCGCTCGACATCGATCTCCGCTTCCTGTGCGTCCGTATGACTGCCTGAAACATCGAGGAAGCTGCCGGCCTCCAGTTCGGTGAAAAACTGCCAGCTGCTGCCGATGTCCTTGGTGACGAACAGGCTGAGGTCGCGGAAGCTGTAAGTGTCGGGCGAGCCCTTGAGGCTGTAGAAGTGCAGGTCGGCGTAGCCGCCGATGCGCAAGCCCTGCGACGGGAAGTACAGTCCCTGCCCCAGCGAATAAGGCGCAGCCTGCCAGCTGCCGCCGTCCCCGGCGGCCGCCAGCGCAGCGCCGGACGATGCCAGCCACAGGACCGTGGACAACATGACGGTCACGCCATGGCGTACGAGGCGACGCAGGTGCCTGCTCATCGACATGCCTTGAACCAGATAGCGAACGGGAAAGTGTGCGGTGCTTCAGCGGGCGAGGCCGCCGGACCCCAGACGAGCGTGGATTGACCAACAGGCTGGTCCTGGCGATCCCCCCGGCGCCACCGCGGATTCTGCGACACTATCGGCACCATCCGCAAAGCAGCGCACGGCAAACGCCGGCCTACGGTACACGGTCCGGCCGCAAAGCCCTCGGGCGAACGCCCGATGGCGCCCTGCCTTTCCGCTGCGTGGCGGGGAAGGCCCAGTTTCCATCGGTGGCGGACTCAACTTGACGACTCGATCGGCCCTGTTTCGCCTCCTGTTCTGGACACTGCTCGGCACGGCCTCCGTGGTGGGCGCGCTGTCGTTCTACCAGTTCCGCAGCGCGCTTCAGTCGGAAATCGCGGGCAACCTGCGGTTCGGTGCCAGCACGGTGATGCAACGCATCGATACCTTCCTGTTCTCGCATGTGGAAAACATGCGCGTGTGGCGCGGCCTCGAGGTGATGCAGGACATCCGCGTCAACGACGTCGACAAGCGGCTGTCGCATTTCCTGTCCGACCTCCGTGCGGGGCAGGACGCGGTCTACCAGGCGCTGCTGTGCACGGACAACACGGGGCGCGTGGTTGCCGCCAGCGATCCGTCGCTGATCGGCCAGCGGGCGCCGCAGCCCACGGCCTGGCAGACCATCCCCGGCCAGCGGCTGGACCGCGTGGCGTTTGCGCCGGCCGATACCGCCAGGGGGCGCGTGGCCGCGCTGCGCACGGCGGTGCCCAATGCCTTCGGCACCGGCACCATCGGCTACCTCTACGTGCTGCTGGACTGGCGCGCGCTGCAGGGGCTGCTGGACGAGGCGGTCGACCACGGACCTCGCGGCCTGCTGCTGATCGATCGCGACGGTCGCGTGATCGGCGCTTCCGCCGCCCTGCGCGAACGACCAGGCACCGCCCGGCTGCACCTGCAGCAGTGGCCCCTGCCTACCCGGGGAGCGACCTCGTATGTGCACGACGGCCACGACCTGGGCTACCGAACCCTGCTCGTGGGTGCCGCCGCATCCGCGGGCTACCAGCAATTCGCCGGGCTGGGATGGCGCATCATCATGCTGGAGCCGACCTCGGTATCGTTCGGGCCGATCTGGCACCTGCTGTGGGCCATGCTCGCGGTGGTGCTGGTGACGCTGGCGGCGGGGCTGTCGATTTCGTCGCGCCTGGCCAATCGCATCGCGCTGCCGATTGTCGCGCTGACGGATTTCACCCGGCGCTTCCGCCAGGGCGAACCGGCGCCGCCCACGATGCCGGCGACCACCATCAGCGAAGTCGAAGAACTGCACCGCGCCTATGTGGACATGATCCGTGCGCTGGAACAGTCACGCGAACAAATCGTGCGCGCCGGCAAGCTGGCGGTGGTCGGCGAGATGGCGGCCATCATGGCGCACGAAGTGCGCACCCCCATGGGCATCCTGCGCAGTTCCGCGCAATTGCTGCAGCGCCAGCCCGACCTTGGCGAGCGGGAGCGCGAACTCATCGGCTTCATCTTCAGCGAAACCGAACGGCTCAACCGACTGGTCACGCTGCTGCTGGAGTGCGCCCGCCCCACGCCGCCGGACTTCAGGCCACACGACCTGCATGCCATCGTCGACGCCGTCATCAGCCTGCTGGCGTCCCGCGCGGAGATGGCCGAGGTCGCACTCTCCAGCAGGGTCGGCAAGGGCGAACTCGTGTTCAACTGCGACCGCGAGCAGTTCATGCAGGTGTTTCTCAACCTGGTGCTCAACGCGTTGTCCTTCGTGGGGCGCGGAGGCCGGGTGGAGATCAGTGCCCGGCGGGACCTGGATGCGCTGCGCATCAGCGTGGCCGACGACGGCCCGGGCGTGCCGGAGGAGATGAGGCGGTCGATTTTCGATCCCTTCTTCAGCCGGCGCGAAGGCGGCATTGGCCTGGGCCTGACCATCGTGCAGCAGATCGTGCAGGTGCACGGCGGCGACATCACGGTGGGCGAAAGCGCCTGGGGCGGCGCCTCCTTCAATCTTCGATTTGACACGCGTGGACGAGAACAATGAGTGCGAAGCGGATACTCGTGGTCGACAACGAGGCGAAAATGCGCCGCCTGCTGGAGCTGTCGCTGCGGCCCATGGGCCATGACGTCGCGCAGGCCGCCGATGGCGAGGAAGCGCTCGCCGCCATCGATCGTTCGCCGTTCGACCTGGTGCTTACCGACCTGAGGATGCCGCGCATGGACGGCATCGCCCTGCTCGGCGCCCTGCGGGAACGTGGCGACGACGTGCCGGTGATCGTGATGACCGCCTACGGCACGATCGAAACGGCGGTGGCGGCGATGAAGCTCGGCGCCGCCGACTACATCATCCGGCCGTTCGAGATGGAAACCATCGAGATGGCCGTCACGCGCGTGCTGGCCATGCAGGCCGTGGAACGCGAGAACCGTTTCCTCAAGGAGGAGCTGTCCAGGGGCTGGGGCGACTTCATCGGCGTGAGCGAGCCGATGCAGGCGCTGTACCAGTTGCTCAAGCGGGCCGCGCCGACACGCAGCAACATGCTCATTGTCGGCGAAACAGGCACCGGCAAGGAACTGGTGGCACGTGCCATCCATGCCGCCTCGGGTCGTGCCGGCCTGTTCGTGCCGATCAATTGCGCGGCCATTCCCACCGACCTGCTGGAAAGCGAACTCTTCGGCCATATCAAGGGCGCGTTCACCGGCGCGCTGCGCGACCGCCTCGGCAAGTGCGAGCTCTCCAGTGGCGGCACCATCTTCCTCGACGAGATCACCGAGATGCCCGTGCATCTGCAGGCCAAGCTGCTGCGGGTGCTGCAGGAGGGCACCATCGAACGACTGGGTGCCAACGTGCTGACGCCGGTGGATCTGCGCGTGGTCGCGGCGACCAACCGGGACCCTGGCCAGATGATGGAGGCCGGCGTGCTGCGGCGCGACCTGTACTTCCGCCTCAACGTCGTTCGCGTCGATGTGCCCTTGCTGCGCGATCGACACGGCGACATCCCGCTGCTCGCCAGTCACTTCCTGCACAAGTATTCGCTGGAACTTGGCCGCGCCACGCCACGCCTGGGCAGCGGCGCGCTGCAGCGGCTGGAGGCCTACGCGTGGCCCGGCAATGTGCGCGAGCTGGAAAACCTGATGGAGCGCGCGGCCGTGCTTTGCCGCGGAGACGAAGTCACCCCGGAACACCTGCCGGCGGAGCTGGCGCATGCCGAACCGGCCGCGTCGCACGCGACGCCCGCACCAGGCGCGTCCGATGAATCGCTGTCCATGAAGGACCACGTGGAAACACTGGAGCGCCGGCTGATCGCTGGCGCGTTGCAGCGCAGCGACAACAACAAGGCGGCCGCCGCGCGCTTGCTGGAGATCAGCGAGCGTGCGCTGTGGTACAAGCTCAAGCGCTATCGCCTGCACTGAGCCACGGTGCGCGCGACCTGCCGGATCAGTCCAGCCGCAGGCTCAGCTCACGCAGCGTGTAATCGCCGGGACAGGGCGCATCCGTGAAGCCGAGTCGATCGGCAAGTCCGCGCATGCCCATGTTGGCCGACAGCACATGGCCCTCCATGTGTCGCAGACCCCGCGCACGCGCCGTGGCAATCAGAGTTTCCATCAGCTGCCGGGCCAGGCTGAGGCCATGCCAGTCATCGGCGACGGTGACGGCAAACTCGCAGCCATCCGTTCCCGGCGTCGTGATGTAGCGGGCGCCACCGACCACGGTCTGCGCTGGCGCTTTCCCGCTGAGCGCGATCAGGGCGACACATCGCTCCGGCGCCGGGTGGATGGTCCAATCCACGATGTCTTCGGGTACGGCCCGCACCGTGGTGAAGAAGCGCGAGTAGCGTGCCTCCGGGCAGAGCTGCTCGAAGGCCGCCTTGATCCCGTCCAGGTCGTCGGGCCGGATCATGCGCACCAGCACGCTGCGGCCATCGCGGAGCGTGATCGAACGCGGTTGCACCTCACCCCGCTGCTCGTTGTCTTGCATCGCTGCCTCCTGCCATGCCGGGCGTCCGCTCTCTCGACGGAACCTGCACGCCCGGGCGTCACCTGAAGTTTCGACAGCCTCGATCAAGCAATCACGGTTTCATCATCAAGCCGGGCAGATAACGTCACGCGTCGAACTTTCACCCGCCTGAAATCGACAGTCATGCACGGATTCCTGAACGACGTCATCGTAGGCCTGCTCGGCCTGACGACCATTGCCAATCCGGTCACCAGCGCCACCGTGCTGCTGGCGCTTACCGGACGTTACCCCGAAGCCGAGCGCAACCGGCAGATCCTCAATGCGACCATCTACGTGACCATCGTGCTGCTGGTCTGCTTCTATGCCGGCAGCGCGGTCATGAAGGTGTTTGGCATCTCCCTGCCCGGGCTGCGGCTCGCCGGTGGCCTGATCGTTTCCTATATCGGCTTCGGCATGCTGTTTCCACCCGCCCGTGGTACCGAGGACGAGCTGCAGGCGGAAATGGCTGCCGATGCATCGCCGACCCAGTTGCGCGATGTCGCCTTCGTGCCGTTGACCATGCCCTGCACCACGGGACCGGGCACGATCGCCTTCATCATCAGCGCCGCCTCGACCCTGCCCGGCCGCAACCCTACCTACTCCGTGCACCTGGCGGTGGTCACCGTCGCCCTGCTGTTTGCGCTGGAGTTCTGGATCTGCCTGCGCAGTGCGACCACCATCATGCGCCTGCTGGGCGAAACAGGCGTCGACGCGCTGGCCAGGGTGATGGGCTTCCTGCTGGTGTGCATTGGCGTGCAGTTCGCCATCAACGGCATCCACGAACTCATGATGGCCTGGGGCCTCATCGCTGGATGAGTCGATGCCTGGCAGGCCGCTCAACGCGCTGGCCTAGCGTGAACCGTTCCGCTTCATCCTGTCGATGTTGTACTTGATGATGTCCATGACGGCGGCGGTGGTCACGGCGGTGGACACGCCGAACATCAGGATGCCGTTGGCCGACTCGATCGGCCCCAGCATGCGCCAGCGCTCGGACATGACGATGTCGCCATAGCCAAGGGTCACGAAGTTGACCGCCGAGTGATACAGCGCCGTGGAGAACTGGTCGAACTCGCCGAGCAGTTTGAACAGCGCCGCCCAGATCACCATCTGCGCGAAGTTGGCCAGCAGCATCAGCACCATGACGGCTGCGAGCAGCAGGAAGTTCATCCAGGGTACTTCCCGGGTCTCCCGCATGATCTTCACGCGCGCGTACTGGTTCAGGCATGCGCTGAGGAAGATCGCCTGCAGCAGCAGGCAGAGCAACATCACGGGAAAGCCGGTCAGCAGATTGATCAGCACGGTGATTGCCTCAGCGGCTGCACTGCCGCCGTGGACGGCGCCGCCGCATCAGGAAGGCTTCTGCGTCGGCACGTCGTCGAACGTCGGCTGGTCATCGACCCATTGCCAGAACAACTGGTAGCCCACCGCCAGCAGGACCGGGCCGATGAACAGGCCGATGATGCCGCCGGTGACCATGCCGCCGAGCGCGCCGATCAGCACGACAGGCATCGGCACATCGACGCCGCGACCCAGCAGCAGCGGCTTGAGCACGTTGTCGGCGAGGCCGGCGACGAACACATAGATGGACAACAGCACGGTCGCCACGCTGGCGCCCTGCGTGATGAAGACGAAGGCGATGACCGGCACCGTGATCAGCGTCGCCGGCAACTGCATGATGCCGAGCAGCAGCACGGCCAGCGAGAGCAGGCCTGCACCGGGAATGCCCATCAGCACGAAGCCCACGCCGATCAGCAGCATCTGGATGAAGGCGATGCCGATCACGCCCTGGGCCACGGCGCGGATGGTGGCGGTGCACAGAAGCGTGATGTTCTCGCCCCGCCCCGGACCGAACACGCGGGCGGCGATCCTCACGGCGCTTTGCTGGCCACTCTCGCCGAAGGCCATGACGATGCCGCCGACGATCAGCGCGGCAATGAACATCAACAGCCCCATGCCGGCACCGGCGAGCTTGCCGAAGGCGGCGAGACTGAACTCCTTGATCTGCGGCGCGAACTTCTGCGCCAGGCCGGTCAGGTCAGTGGAGGCCTGCATCCAGTAGCCGTACAGCGATTTCCCCACTATCGGCCAGCTGGCCACGGATTCGGCGGGCGGAGGCACGCGCACCTCGCCGCCCTTGACCACGGCCAGCGCATGCTCCACCGAGTCGGTGATCGAGTTGCCGAGCAGGTAGATCGGCACCATGAGGATGATGATCGCGATCAGCACGATCAGCGTCGCCGCGCGACCGTCGCTGGTTCCAAGCGCGCTCTTGATCCGCCTCAACAACGGATAGAGCGTGATCGCCAGCACCACCGACCACGTCATCAGGTTGAGGAACGGACTGAAGACCTCGAAACAGGAAATGACAAGGACGGCCACCAGGCCGGCGCGAATGAGCACATCGAGCAGCCCGCGAGACAAGGCCCTCGTGGTAGTTGGCGTGAGCAGCATCGATTGCCCCTTATTCCCGCCCCCGAGGCAGCTATGTTGGACTCGCGCGGTGAAAGCGGTGTGAACCCCAGGAAGTTGGCCGGGTTCACGTGTCTGCAACGTGGCGGGGCAGATCCTTGGGCGCGGATTGCAGGACGCGGTGCGTAGCGTGCGCCCTGCCGACCGTGCGTGCGGAGCAGCTTCCCGCAGGGGATTCAGCGAGGGGCCCGGCAGATGAGCGAGCAACGAAGCGGTTTCGTCCCGTCGTCATGACTGCGTGCCGCGCCATCGGGACATCGCCCGGGCAAGCCGCCCTGCTGCTTCTTCTGTCGCGGTGCACATAAGCCACCCAGCGCGCGCGAGTCGTCGCATCGCCGCTGCCAGCAACCATCCAGCAAGAGGTGCCTGTGAGCCGTAGCCCGCGCGCCGCCAGCCCTTCGCTTCCAGGCGCGCTGGCCTTGATCGCGACGATGTGTGCGGGTGCCGGCTGCACGCTCGGACCGGACTACGTGCGTCCCGCGGTGGACGTGCCATCGGCCTATCGTTTTGCCGACGCGCCTGCACCGGTATCGACGGCTGCCGCCACCCTGGCGGAGGTGCCGGCCTGGTGGCGTGCCTTCGGCGACGACGAACTGGACGCACTGGTCGACGAGGGGCTGGCCGCCAACCACGATCTGCGCCTCGCCACGGCGCGCGTGGACGAGTTTGCCGCGGCGGTGACGGCCACGCACGCGCAGGCCTTGCCTCAGGCAGGTTATGGCGCCACCGCGCAGCGCCAGCGGGTGAGCCGGGAGACGGCATCGCTGCCGGCAGGCGTGAACCCGGTGGGCCAGAGCTACTCGGCGCTGTTGTCGGCGAGCTGGGAGCTGGACCTGTGGGGACGCATCCGCCGCCAGGACGAGGCCGCGCGCGCGAACCTGCTGGCAACCGAGCAGGCGCGCCTCGGCGTGGCGCTGACGCTGGTGTCAACCATCGTCTCCGGCTACGTCACCCTGCTCGACCTGGACGGCCAGCTGGTGATCGCACAGGCCACGCTGGACGGCCGCAAGCTCACCGTCGACGTGTTCCAGAAACGCCTGGACGGCGGCGCGATCTCGGAATTCGAAATGATGCAGGTGACGGCAGAGTACGAGACGGCCGTGGCCTCGATCCCGGTGTTGCAACAGGCGATCGCCCAGCAGGAGCATGCCTTGTCGGTGCTGGTCGGCCGCAATCCCGGGCCGATCCGGCGCGGCGGCAACCTGCTCACCCTGGTGGCGCCACCGGTGCCCGCGGGGTTGCCGTCCGAACTGATCAGTCGCCGGCCCGACATCCTCCAGGCCGAGCAGCAACTGGTGGCGTCCAATGCGTTGATCGGCGCGGCCCGCGCGCTGTACTTCCCCACCCTGGCGCTCACCGCCACCGGAGGAAGCGCCAGCAGGGAACTCGACAATCTGTTTACCGGGCCCGCGCATACGTGGTCGTTCGCGGGCCAGCTGCTGGGCCCGCTGTTCGCCGGCGGTGCCATCGATGCGGCGAACCGGCAGGCGCTGGCGCGTCGTGACCAGGCGCTGGAGGTCTATCAGGAAACCATCCAGAACGCGTTCCGGGACGTCGACGATGCGCTGGCCGCGATCCAGGCGAAGCGTGCGCTGGTCGCCTCGCTCGAGCGGCAGGTCGCCGCGCTGACGCGTGCCGTGCAGCTCACCCGCGAACGCTACGACAACGGCTATACCGATTACCTCGAAGTGCTCGATACCGAACGCAGCCTGTTCTCGGCGCAGCTCTCGCTGAGTTCGGCGCGCGGCGACGGCTTCCGCTCGCTGGTGGACTTGTACCGCGCACTGGGCGGCGACTGGATCGGCCAGGTCGCGCCGCTGCCCGTCGCGCAACAACCCGCCGCACGGCCGCGCGACGCAGACGCCGCGCGAATGTCCCAGACCCGCCTGTCCCACCCCTGATCCACGCGACGACCACGCCCATGCCGACCGAGCCGCAAGCCAAACCCGAATCCGTCGCCGGCGCGCCCGGCGGCGAATCCACGGCTGCCGCGGCCACCCCGCCACCCACCGGTGACGCGGCGTCGGACGCACGGCAGACCCACAACATCGTGCGCGTCACGCTCATCGTGTTGTTCGTCCTGTTCGTTTACCACGTCATTTCCGACCGCATCACGCCGTATACGTCGCAGGCGACGGTCGACACTTTCCTGGTGCAGATCGCCCCCGAGGTCAGCGGCCAGGTGATCTCCGTGGAGGTGGCCGACAATCACGAGGTCAGGAAGGGCCAGGCCCTGTTCCGCATCGATCCGCTGCCGTTCCAGATTGCGCTGCGCTCCGCCCGGGCCAACCTTTCGGTGGCCACGCAGAATGCCGAGGCCTCCGAGGCCGACGTGCGCGTCGCCGATGCGCAACTGAACCGGCAGCGGGTGGATCTCACCGCATCGCAGCAGCTGGGCAAGATCGTGCTGGACCTGTCGTCCAAGCGGGCCTTGTCGGAGACCGCCGCGATCCGCGCCCGCGCCGATATCGCCAAGAGCCAGGCGGAAATCAGCCGCGGCGTTGCGGAGTCCGAACGCGCGCGGGTGCGACTGGGTGAAGCGGGCAATGCCAACGCACAGGTGCGCCAGGCGCTGGCTGCCGTGGAGCAGGCCCAGCTCGACCTGCGCCAGAGCACCGTCACGGCGCCGGCCGACGGCGTCGTGACCAACCTGCGCCTGTCGCCCGGGCAGTTCGCCAACCGAGGCCAGCCGGTGCTGAGCTTCATCGCCGACGGGCCGCGCTGGGTCACCGCGGCGATGCGCGAGAACCAGCTGGGCAACATCGTCCCGGGCGATCACGCCTATGTCGTGTTCGACGACCAGCCGGGGAAAGTGTTCGACGCGCGCGTCGACAGCGTGGGCTGGGGCGTCGCGCAGGGCGGCGAGGAACCGAAGGGGCAACTGCCCAAGATCGAGGCGCCGAGCGGCTGGCTGCGCGAGCCGCAACGCTTTCCGGTGCGCCTCGTGCTGGACCCGCCAACTGATGCCGCGGACCGGCTCCCGCCGGGTCGCAGCGGCGCGCAGGCCAACGTGGTCGTGCTCACGCGGGAACACTCGGTGTTCAACCCCGTCTCGCGCCTGTGGATATGGCTGGTCGCCATGCTGAGCTACCTGCGATGAGCACGCGCAGCCACAGGCAGGGCGGCCCGGCGCTGCACGCCGCGCTGCGTTTTGCGGTGGGTGTCACCGGCGCGTTCGTCGCGTGCGAGGTGCTGCAATGGACACCGACCTTCCTCGCGCCCGTGCTCGCCGCCGCATTGCTGGCGAACCTGCCGGCACGACCGTCGCTGAAAATCACCCTGGTGCTTGTGCTCACCATGACGGCGGTATCGCTGTTTGCCTTCGTCATTTCCCAGTTGCTGCACGACACGCCTACCCTCCTGCTCGGGTTGATCGGCTTGTGCATGCTGCTCGCCTTTCATGCGATGGCCCAGCGACGGGCACGCCTGCCAGCCCTGCTGCTGTTGATCTGCCTGGCGACCATTCCGGTGGTGGCGATGATCGCGCCGGCCCAGGTCGACATCCTGCCGACGGCCCTGGTCCGCGGCATCGCGCTTGCGCTGTTGATGATCTGGATCGTCCATGTGCCGTGGCCGCGCACCGCGGTGCCTGCTTCCGCCCCGCAGGTGGCCGCCGACCCTGCGGGCCCGCTCGCGCTGGCGCTGGTGTCCACGGCGATCGTGCTGCCGCTGATGCTGGTCTACCTGCTGCTGGGCCTGGCCGATGCGCTGCCGGTGCTGGTCGCCACGGTCATGCTGGTGGCCAATTTCGACCCGCAACGCAGCCGCATGCATGCGCTGGGCATGGTCGTGGGCAATATCGCCGGCGGCATGCTCGGGCTGTTCGTGTACACGCTGGTGGCGTTTATCCCGACGCTGCCGTTCTTCGCCCTGTTGTTGTTCCTGGTGCTTTTCGGATTTGGCCAGCGCATCGCCGCCGGCGGACCCACGGCGGTGGTAGCGCTGATCGCCTGCAACACCATGCTGATCATCCTGGGCTCGGCGCTCGCCTCGGGACCAGGATCGAGCCTGTTGTGGCTGACCCGCCTGAGCCAGTTCGTGCTGGCCGGCGTGTTCGCCGTCAGCATGCTCAACCTGCTGTGGCATCGCGTGGCCCCGGCAACGGCCACCACGCGATAGTCACGCCTTGCTGCTTCGGCCTGTCCTGGCGCGCGCGGCGGGTGCGTTCTTCTTCAGCCTGGCATGGTTGTAGGCGATGGCCGCGCGGACCAGCTGCTTCAGGGCGCGCTTGTTGATCTTGTCGCCTTCGAAGAAATCGATCGCCCGCCTCGCATTGCCGGTGAGGCCCGCGTTGAACAAGCGGTCGGGATCGGCCAGGCCCGCGCCGTGGGCGAAGGTCAGCTTGACCTTGCCCTTGTGGGCGTTGGCGACTGCAATCATGCCGTCACGCGACCACACCGGGCTGCCCATCCATTTCCATTCCTCGATGATGCCGGGGTCGGCCTCGAGGATGACCTGGCGGATGCCGGCAAACGTCTTGCCACGCCAGTCGGTGATGCCTGCGATCAGCTCGTCGATGCGTTCCGAAGGATTCATGGGATCTCCCTGCCTGCGCTGTCGGTTCCACGGGATGGGCACATGAGTAACGCCTGCACGGGCCGCTTGCAAGCCATCGCCGGCGCGCCGGACCGTCGCGCCGCAGGACCCGACCGCGCGCTCATCGATCGAACCAGCGATGTTGCAGGGCGAAGGTAATGGCCCGGTAGTCGCCGCCCACGCGCGTGACCAGCCCGTTCGAGAACGCCAGCTTGGCGGACCAGCCGACGGCGATCGGCGCCGAAAAGGTGAGGCCGTAACGCATGTTGGATTGCCGGTCGTGGTTGGCCACGCCATTGACGCTGGTGCGGCCGCCGTTGGCGTAGCCCACGTCACCGGCGATCCAGAGTCCCGGCCGGAACGTGTATCCGCTGTGGAACTGGACCAGGGCCACCGGGTCCTGGCTGCGCCGGTTGCCGTGGAAGAAGTTGTCGTTGTCGGTGAAGAAGATCACGCCGGCCGATGCTTCGAGGAACCAGTTCCCCACCGGCCGCGAGATGCCGATCTCGGGCCGGAACGACCAGCGGTTGGTGCCGACGTTGACCAGTCGCGAGGGCTCGTACTTCCCCGTTGGCGCGGAGATGGTCAGGCTCACGCCCAGGGCGGCGGCCGGCGCGCGGCGCGCAAATTCCTCGACCGACATGGCCGGACTGCCGATGAGGTTGTAGGCAAGGCGCAGGCGCGCATCGGCCATGCCCTCGCGATGGATTGCGGTGGGCGCGTCGATCACGCTGCCGCTGAGGTCGCCGCTGACGTAAGGGAGGCCGAAGGCGATCGACGCCGAGTGGCCGGCCACGCCGAAGGTACGCACATAGGCCAGCGTGTACGTGTTGATCCGGGCCTGGACGTTGGTGACCGGCAGCGAGGGGTCGGTCAGGACATCACCGGTCAGGCGGGTATAACCGACGTCGATGAAATTCGTGCCGACCGGCGATGGCGAATAGCTGCGCGGCTCCAGCTCCTGCGCGGACACGCTCGCCACGTGGAGCAGCAACCCCGCGAGGCTTGCCTGCAGCAGAGCGCGGACAATCCGGAAACGCCCCATAGTCGATTCGACCAGACGATATGCGTAGCCAATGCCTCAGGTGGCACCGCACCGTCGCGATGGCGACTGCCGCCCCAGGTCGTCCTCTCCCCACGGAACACGCCACGCCTTGCGTCGGGTCCGTTGCATGGAATGTACCTAGGCAGCCTATGAGGAAGACGTGAAGGGTCGCCGGCCATGGGCGGCGTGCCGGCAACCCCGCCGGGCCACTGGTTTCACGGACATGACTGGTGCCGCGGCGCTTTTGGCTATGCTGCGCGCAACTGGCCGCCGCGCCACCGAACTGTCGCAGGATCGCCCATGACCTCCGTCCGTTTGACCGACCTCGCCCATGGTGGCGGCTGTGGCTGCAAGCTCGCGCCCGCGGTGCTCCAGCAACTGCTCGCCGGCAAGCCGGCAGCGATGCCATTCGCCTCGCTGCTGGTCGGCACCGAGTCCAGCGACGATGCGGCCGTCTGGCAGGTGGACGAACGTACCTGCGTGATCGCCACCACCGACTTCTTCATGCCGGTGGTCGACGATCCTTATGATTTCGGCCGCATCGCCGCGGCCAATGCGCTGTCCGACGTCTACGCGATGGGCGGCAGGCCGGTGATGGCGCTGGCGATCCTGGGCATGCCGCTGGACAAGCTGGACGTGGCGACGGTGCGCGCGATCCTGGCGGGGGGCGAGTCGATCTGCGCGGAAGCGGGCATCCCCATCGCGGGTGGCCATTCCATCGATTCGGCCGAGCCCATTTATGGTCTCGCCGCGATCGGTCTGTGCGCGCCCGCCAACGTGCGCCGCAACACCACGGCGCAGGCCGGCGACGCGCTGATCCTCACCAAGGGCATCGGCGTCGGCATCTATTCGGCAGCGTTCAAGAAACAGGTGCTGCCGCCGGATGCATATGCGGAGCTGCTCGCCACCACCACCCTGCTCAACCGCATCGGCCATGAGCTGGCGCAGGATGCGGACGTGCACGCGATCACCGATGTCACCGGCTTCGGCCTGCTGGGGCACGCACTGGAGCTGGCCCGTGGCAGCCGTCTGCGCATCCGCATCGAACAGGCGCGCATCCCCTGGCTGACGCAGGCCGAGGCCCTGGCCGAGGCTGGCCATGTCACCGGCGCTTCCAGGCGCAACTGGGACAGCTATGGCGAGGGCGCCACCCTGCCGGCGGACTTGCCGGGCTGGCGCCGCGCCCTGTTGACCGATCCGCAGACCTCGGGCGGCCTGCTGGTGGCGTGCAAGGCGGAGCGGGCCGAGGCGATCCGGGCGATGATCGAAGCGGCGGGTTATCCGCGTGCAAGCATCATCGGCACGATGTCGGCAGGCGCCCCGGGCATCGAGGTCGCCTGAGCAGGCCGCCAGCGAAATGGCGGAAGAGAATGGGAGTCGAACCCACCCGAGACAGTCTTGTCTGCCTCACCCGGATTTGAAGTCCGGACGCCCCACCGGAGACGATTCTCTTCCAGTAAAGATGCTCACTGCGGGGCGGAGTCGAACAAGTCGAGGTTGCCCGCCTGGATCCTGCGCAACGTGCCGTGGTTGATCGTCACGCCTTGCCGGTCGAAGAATTCTAGTATCTGGATCGCCACCTTACGACCATTGTCGAGGCGATCGCGAAATTGCGCTGCGGTGAAGTGGCCATCGGCCGCATGGGCCGCGAGGTCGGCGGCGATCCCTGCCATCTCGTGCACGGTCGCACGCAGGAAGTAGTGATCGTGCGCCACTTCGTCGGCCAGCCCCACCCGCGCCGCCACCTTCATCAGTTCCCTCACCTCCTGCTCCCGGCGCGCCAGCACACCGGCAAGGTCGCGTACCCGCGGCGGACGAAAGCGTACCTCGCCGCCCAGCAGCGGGGCGATCGTTTGCCAGGCGGCGCGGCGTTCCGCACTGAGTTGCAGCGAATGGCTGGCCAGGCGCACGAAGGCGCCGTCGCGCACGACCCGGCCGGCCAGGTCCGCATGGCACAGGGCCAGCGCGAACGCGGCCGCGGGCAGGACCGGTTGCAGGGCCTGGCGCAGTTTCTCCCGGCCCATGCCCTGCACGTCCGGGTTGGCCGCATGGAAGGCCAGGAGCTGCTCGACCAGGCCAGCCACGAAGGTTTGCCAGTGCGCCTGGCTGAGCGCGATGCGTTGCTCGCCGGCGTCGAAGCTGACAGGTGCAAGCGCGGCCTCGATGGCATCGAGGCTGGCGGCGGACAGTGCACGATCACGCGCGAATGCCGCCAGGTCCCAGGCGAACGGAGGCACGGCGAGCAGGGCGGCGAACGCCTCCCGTGGATCGGTCATGGCCAGCGCGGCACGCTGGGCCTGGCGCGCGACGCTGCGTCGCTGGCGCGACGGCGCACGCAGGTCGAGCAGCTGGCCGCCACCGATCGTGCGCCGGGCAGAGACATCGCGCAGCACGAAGCGATCGAGTGCAGCGGCTGCAAGCGGGCGGTCCAGCACCAGCTGCACGTCGGCCGTGTGGCCGGGCAACAGTTGCTCGCCTTCCAGCAGCACGACGCGGGCGCCGACCTCGGTGGCACCGTGATGCAGGCGGGCCGGAAACCATTGATCGATGGGCCTGGGCTCGCCCGCCAGCAGGTGCAGGCGCGCGTCGATGCGTCCGCTCGGCGCATGCAGCAGGGGATCGACCAGCATGTCGCCGCGCCGTATCGCGCTCTTGCTGATGCCCTCGCCGGCGAGGTTGAGCGCGCAACGATCCCCGGCCCGCCCGCTCTCCACCGGACGGTTCTGCGCATGCAGCGAACGCACGCGCGCGGCCCGGCCGGACGGACTGAGCATGAGCTGGTCCTTGACGCGCACCACGCCGGACAACACGGTGCCGGTCACCACCACGCCGATGCCGGCCAGGGTGAACACGCGATCGACGGCAAGGCGAAAGCGGCCGTCGGCCGCGCGTGCCACTTGCGTGCGTGCCTCGATGGCGAGCAGCTCGCGCAACGCATCGATGCCAAGACCGGTGGTCGAAGAGACCGGCACGATGGCGGCCCCTTCCAACGCGGTGCCCGCGGTGATGGCGCGGATCTGCGCGCTCACTTCGGCCAGCCGTGCAGGTGTCGCCAGGTCGGCCTTGGTCAGCGCAACCAGGCCGCGTTCGACGCGCAAGAGGTCCAGGATCGCCAGATGCTCGCGCGTCTGCGGCATCACGCCGTCGTCGGCCGCCACCACCAGCAGGGCCAGGTCGATGCCGCTGGCACCGGCGAGCATGGTGTGCACGAAACGCTCATGCCCGGGCACGTCGATGAAGCCGACCACGTTGCCGTCTTCCAGCGGCCAGTAAGCGAAGCCGAGGTCGATGGTGATGCCGCGGGCTTTTTCTTCCTTCAGGCGATCGCAGTCGACGCCGGTCAGGGCCCTGACCAGCGCCGTCTTGCCGTGGTCGATATGGCCCGCCGTGCCGACGATCATGGGCGTGGCGCGGCGAGGTCGTCGGGGTCGAGCCCGGCCAGCGCATCCGGCAACAGCGCTTCCTCTGCTTCGTCCAGGCAACGCAAGTCCAGACGCAGCGCACCCTCGGCCAGGCGCCCGATGACCGGGCGCGGCAACAGGCGCAAGGCGGCGGCCAGGCGTTCGAGGGCGACCTGGCTGCCGCGCGAGCGGATCACCAGCGCGGCGCTGGCGAGGGTATCGGCCGGCAGCGCACCGGAGCCGACCTGACTGCGGCAGTCGCCGACCTCGACCACGAAGGCATCGCCGAGCCGCGCGGCCACCACCGCTTGCAGGCGGCGTGCCTGGGCCTCGATGTCGGCCTTGCTGCGCGCCAGCCAGCGCAGCGTGGGCAGCCGTTGGGCGAGCCGATCGGGATCGCGATACAGCTTCAGTGTGGCCTCGATCGCGGCCAGGCGCAGCTTGTCCACGCGCAGCGCGCGCTTGAGCGGATTGCGGTTGAGCTGTTGGATCAGCGCGCGCCTGCCGACGATAAAGCCTGCCTGCGGGCCACCGAGCAGCTTGTCGCCGGAAAAGGTGACCAGCGGCGCGCCGTCGGCCACGGCTTCGCCCACCGTGGGTTCCTTGGCGAGCCCGTAGCGGGACAGGTCGACCAGGCTGCCTGAGCCCAGGTCATGCAGCAGCGGCACGCCGGCGGTCGCGGCAAGCGCAGCCAGTTCGCGCGCGCCGACGTCTGCGGTGAAACCCTCGATGCGGTAGTTGGAGGTGTGCACCTTGAGCACCATGCCGCTGCGCTCGTTGAGTGCACCGGCATAATCGGCCGGGTGGGTGCGGTTGGTGGTGCCCACCTCGATCATGCGTGCACCGGCCCGCGCCATGATGTCGGGCATGCGAAAGGCGCCGCCGATCTCGAT
Source organism: Dyella soli (assembly GCF_054482295.1). Classification (NCBI taxonomy): domain Bacteria; kingdom Pseudomonadati; phylum Pseudomonadota; class Gammaproteobacteria; order Lysobacterales; family Rhodanobacteraceae; genus Dyella; species Dyella soli. The sequence continues at coordinate 413,731 of NZ_JBTFFU010000003.1, read as the reverse complement.
CAGCTCGCCGCGCGACACCACCGCCTCGCGTCCGAGCGCGAACGTGTTGAGGCACAGCAGCACGGCCGCCGCGTTGTTGTTGACCACGGTGGCGTCTTCCGCCCCGGTCAGTTCGCATAGCAGGCGGCGCAGGTGATCGTCACGTTCGCCGCGCGCGCCGTCAGCCAGGTCGTATTCCAGCGCCACGGCGTGGCGCATGGCATCCACCGCCGCATCGATCGCCGCTTCCGCCAGCACGGCGCGACCAAGGTTGGTGTGCAGCACCGTGCCGGTGAGGTTGAACAGCGGGCGCAGGCCCGGCGCGCGCGCTTCCAGCAATTGCTGCGCCTGCTGCGCTATCTCGATGGCGCCGGGTGCCTGGGAGGGGGCAGCGCGCAAGGCCTCGCGCGCGCCGTCGATGGCCTGGCGGATGGCGTCGGTGGTGGCGACGCGCCCGTGGCGCTCCACCAGCACGGCGGCTTCGGCCGTCGCCAGCACGGTGGCGACCGCAGGAAGCTGGCGCAGGGAGGCGACCTCTGGTTCGGTCATGGCGCTCGTCCTGTGGCATCGCCGGACACCCAAGGTGCTGGTTCGAGAGCACGGCGACGAAGACCCGGGGTAGCCCCTATGCTGCGGCGCGAACCGGACAGGGTCAAGGCAAGCGGGTGGCGGCATCGCGTCATTGCCGGGCAGGCAATAAGACAAGCCCTCCTAAGACAAGCCCCTCAACCCAACCCCTCTCCCGATGGGGGAGGGGCTAAGACGGGTTCCATTGAAGGAACCCTTCTCCCTTCGGGAGAAGGTGCCGGCAGGCGGATGAGGGTTCGGTCGGAGCGCGAGATGGAAAGGCCACGCAAGCCCCGCACCCTCACCCCAACCCCTCTCCCGCGGGGAGAGGGGCTCAATCGGAGACGTTGCGCGTTTGTTACTCGACCACCGCCTCGCCATCGCCCACCAGCAGCAGCGGGTTCGGTGCGTGGCGCGCGTAGCCTGCCTCGGTGACCAGCATGTCCAGGCCGAGCGAGGCGAGGTCGTCGGCGTACGGATCGACCTGCATGTCCTGCACCTGGTAGAGCAGCTTGGCGTAGGTGTGGCAGTCGCCGCAGGTCTCGGCCTTGACCAGGCCGGAGTCGCCATCGATGGCCTGCACGGACAGCCGGCGCGTGCTGCCACAGGTGATGCACACCGCACGCACGTGGTTCCATGCGGTCGAGCACATCGAGCAATACAGGAAGCGCGTGCCGGGGGTGATGCCGGTGGCGGTGATCAGGCCGGTTACCGAAGGCGAACCGCAGCAGGGGCACAGCGCGCGCTCTTCGAGCAGACGCAAGTCCGCGGCCGTGAGGCACGCGGCCGAGCCGGTGAAATAGACCTGCAGTGCGGCCGCGACGTAGACCGCCGCAGCCGCATCGGCGGCGGTCAGCGCGCCCCGCAGGAAATGGTCGGCCCGCCGGTCGAGCGCGCTGCCATCGCTGCGCTGCAGTTGGTCCATGGCGTGCAGCGCGGCCGACGGCAGCCCCTTGCGGTCGATACCATCGAGCAGCAGGAAGAGTCCGTCGCGCCAGCTGGCATCGCGATGATGACCGTCCGCCGCCAGCGGCGGCAGGCGGGCTTCGATGGCCTGCGCGACCATGTCGGGACCTAGCGCGACGGCGGGCGCCAGCGTGGTGGCGACGAGATGCTGGGCCTCGGCCAGGCGTGCCATGAAGCGCAGCCAGGCCTCCATCGGATGCCCGGCGGCAAGGTGTTCCAGCCGTTGCGCGGTGGCCGCGAAGCGTTTGCCCGGATCGGCCAGCACGATCGGCTCGGGCGCCTTGACGCCGGGGTGGGACGGCCCCGTCCACTGACCGCTGGGTGGCGCTTCGGCCTGCCTCATGGACGCTTCCTCACGGCACTCTTTTGCTGCGGGTCACTGGCCAGTTCCTCCAGCCACTTGCGATGGTGGCGCCACACCCAGCCTGGCGTCACGTAGCCCTGCGTCATGGCGCGGATGGAATGGCGAACCCAGATGCCTGCGTAGACATGGACGATCCACACGATGATCGCGAGGAACGCCGCGGTGCTGTGGATCAGCACGGCCGCGCGCTGCACGGGGATCGACGTGGCCTCGCCGAAATACACTTCCCAGATCACCAGGCCGGTGAGGAACAAGGTGGGAATCAGCAAGGCCATCGACCAGAACACGAACTTCTGGCCAGCGTTGTTGTGGCCCACCGCCGGAATGTGTTCCTCGTCGTCCTCCACCACGGCCTTGCCCGACTTCACCCACGCCGTGTCTTCCTGGTGCCAGAGGTTCACGCGCCAGAACTGCACGATCATTCCTATGTAGCTCGCCATCAACATGCAGCCGATCCACGGATGCATTGCCCTCGTCCACTGGCCGCCGCCAAACAGGTTGGACAACCAGAACATGACCGGATGGAACATCGACAGGCCTGACAGCACCATCAACACGAAGCAGATGGCATTGATCCAGTGGTTGAGCCGCTGGGCGGTGTTGTAGCGAATGATGACGGTCCCGGAACGGTTCATGGCGTCTTCCCCGTTTCTTCCTCGAGCACCCGCTCGCCCTGTGCCTCGTCCTCTTCGGTGACTTCATTGGGGCCCTTCACGATGTAGTGGAAGAAGCCCACCACGGCGGCCAGCGCGATGCCCATCATGGCCAGCGGCTTGGCAATGCCTTTCCACGCTTCCACGGCGGCGCTGATGTGCGGATGGTCGGGCAGGCCCGAGTACAGCGACGGCTTGTCGGCATGGTGCAGCACGTACATCACGTGCGTGCCGCCAACGGCCGGCGGGTCGTAGAGGCCAGCTTGCTCGAAGCCGCGCGATTTCAGATCGACGATGCGCTCGTGCGCCCAGTCGGTCATGTCGGTCTTGGAACCAAACATGATCGCGCCGGTAGGACAGGCCTTGACGCAGGCCGGCTCCAGGCCGACCCCCACGCGGTCGGAACACAGCGTGCACTTGTAGGCCTTGTGGTCCTTCTTGCTGATGCGCGGGATGTCGAACGGGCAGCCCTTCACGCAATAGCCGCAGCCGATGCACTTGTCGCTGATGAAGTCCACGATGCCGTTGGCGTACTGCACGATCGCGCCAGGCGCCGGACAGGCCTTGAGGCAGCCCGGATCCTCGCAGTGCATGCAGCCGTCCTTGCGGATCAGCCATTCGAGGTTGCCCTGCTCGTTTTCGTACTCGGCGAACTTCATCAGCGTCCACACGTTCGGACTGAGGTCATTCGGATTCTGGTACGACCCTTCGAAATGACCGATGTCCTGCCGCAGGTCGTTCCATTCCATGCACGCCGACTGGCAGGCCTTGCAGCCGATGCAGCGGCTGACGTCGATCAGCTTGGCGACCTGTTCCTGCGCACTGCGTGCCGAGGGCGGCGTCATCGTCGAGGCGGAGCGCCGGATGTAATCTTGCGATTGCAGATCGGACATGGCGATTTCCTCAGGCGGCGACCGGTGGGCTGGCCTTCTCGATGTTGACCAGGAACGCCTTGAACTCCGGCGTCTGCGTGTTGGCATCGCCCACCGAGGGCGTGAGCGTGTTGGCGCCATAGCCTTTCCTGGCCTGGCCGGTGAAGCCCCAGTGCAGTGGCACGCCGATCACATGGGTCGGCTTGCCGTCGACGGTCAGCGGCTTGATGCGCTTGGTGACATACGCCTTGCAAATCACTTCGCCGCGCTTGGACGACACCTTCACCCAGCCGCCCTGCTCGATGCCCTTCTCCTTGGCCAGCACCTCGCCGACCTCGACGAACTCTTCCGGCTGCAGGATCGCGTTGATCAGCGCGTGCTTGGTCCAGAAGTGGAAGTGCTCGGTGAGGCGGTAGGTGGTCGCCACGTACGGGAAATCTTTTGGACTGCCAAACGCCGCCCGGTCATTGGCGAACACACGCGCCGCCGGATTGTTCTTCACCTTGGGATGCAGCACGTTTTCCACCGGCGATTCCAGCGGCTCGTAGTGCTCGGGGAATGGACCTTCCGCCATCAGCTTGCGGGCGAACAATCGGCCCAGGCCCTCGTCGTTCATGATGAACGGACTGGCGCCCGCGGCCGGGTTCAGGGTCGGCGTGTAGTCGGGCACGTCGATGCCCACCCAGCGCGTGCCATTCCAGGAAATGACCGGTTTGGCCGGGTTCCACGGCTTGCCGTCCGGATCGGCGCTGGCCCGGTTGTACAGGATGCGCCGGTTCGCAGGCCACGCCCACGCCCAGTTCGGCGCGATGCCCTGCTCGCGCGGATCGGTGGCATCGCGGCGCGCCATCTGGTTGCCCTTCTCGGTGAACGAGCCCGAGAAGATCCAGCAGCCGGACGACGTGGTGCCGTCGTCACGTAATTGCGCGAAGCCATCCAGCAGCGTGCCGGCCTTGGTCACCACGCCGGTGACCGGATCGGTGAGATCGGCCAGCGCGCGGCCGTTCATTTCCTTGGCCAGGTCTTCCGGGTCGGGGCTGGTGGGGTCGGTGTACTTCCAGGTGAGGTTGAGGATCGGATCGGGGAACGCGCCGCCTTCCTTGCGATACAGCTCGCGCAGGCGATGGAAGATGCCGCTCATGATCCAGATGTCGGACATGGCCTGGCCGGGGCCATCGGCAGCCTTCCAGTGCCATTGCAGCCAGCGCGCGGAATTGACCAGCGAGCCGTTTTCCTCGGCGAAGCAGGTGGTGGGCAACTGGAATACTTCGGTCTGGATCTCGGCCGACTTGGCCGGGTTCTGCGGACCGAAGTCCTGCCAGAAGCGCGAGGTCTCGGTGTCCAGCGGGTCCATGGTGACGAGGAACTTCAGCTTGCTCAGGCCGCGACGGATCTTGCCGCGATCCGGGAACGCCTGCAGCGGGTTGAAGCCCTGGCAGAAGTAGCCCGTGATCTGGTCGTTGTTCATCATCTCGAACGCCTTGATGATGTCGTACAGCGGGATGTCGAGCTTGGGCAGCCAGTCGTAGGCCCAGTTGTTCTCCGCCGTGGCGGCGTCGCCGTACAGCGCCTTCATCAGGCTCACCACGAACTTGCGGGTGTTCTGGTAGTAGCTGATCTGGCCGGGACGCAAGGGTTTGAACTGCCGCGTCGACATGTAGATGTCGAAGCTGGGTTCCTTTTCCGTGGGCAGGTTCAGGTAGCCCGGCATCTGGTTGGAAAGCAAGCCGACGTCGGTCAGGCCCTGGATGTTCGAATGCCCGCGCAGGGCATTCATGCCGCCGCCCGCCACGCCGATGTTGCCCAGCAGCAACTGGACCATCGCCATGTTGCGGATGTTCTGCGCGCCCACCGAGTGTTGCGTCCAGCCCAGCGCGAACAGGCTGGTCATCGCCTTGTCCGGCGCGGCCGTGCTGGCGATCAGCTCGCACACGTGCAGGAACTTGTCCTGCGGCGTGCCGCAGATGCGCGACACCATCTCCGGTGTGTAGCGCGACACATGCTGCTTGAGCAGGTTGATGACGCAATGCGGGTCTTGCCAGGTGTCGTCGGACCTGGCAAAACCGTCCTGGTCCAGTTCATAGTCCCAGCTCGACCTGTCGTAGCTGTGCGTTTCCTCGTTGTAGCCGCTGAACAGGCCGTCCTGGAAACTGAAACTGTCCTTCACGATCAGGCTGGCGTTGGTATAAGCGCGCACGTACTGGTGCTGGATGGCGTCCTTCTCCAGCAGGTAATGGATCACGCCGTTGAGGAACGCGATGTCGGTGCCCGGGCGGATCGGCGCGTAGTAGTCGGCCACGGAGGCCGTGCGCGTGAAGCGCGGATCGACCACGACCAGCTTGGCGCCGTTCTCGATCTTCGCCTCGATCACCCACTTGAAGCCGCACGGATGCGCTTCGGCGGCGTTACCACCCATGACAATGACGACGTTGGCGTTCTTGATGTCCTGCCAGGTGTTGGTCATTGCACCGCGACCGAATGATGGGGCCAGACTGGCCACCGTCGGTCCGTGTCAGACACGCGCCTGGTTGTCGAACACCACCATGCCCAGCGATCGGACGGCCTTCCATGTCAGGTAGGACGTTTCACTGGACGAAGCCGAGGCCGCCAGCATGCCGACGCTGGTCCAGCGATTGACGGTGTCGCCGGCCGCATTCTTCGCGATGAAGTTCTTGTCGCGATCGTCCTTCATCAGGCGGGCGATGCGATCCAGCGCGTAGTCCCAGCTGACTTCCTTGAACTCGGTGCCGCCCGGCGGGCGATAACGCGGCACCTTCAGGCGCGTGGGCGCATGCACCACGTCGAGCAGGGCCGAGCCCTTGGGGCACAGCGTGCCGCGGTTCACCGGATGGTCCGGGTCACCTTCGATGTGGATGATGTTGGAGCGCGCATTCTTGGCACGGTCGCCCATGCTGTAGATGAGAATGCCGCAGGCGACCGAGCAGTACGTGCAGGTGTTGCGCGTTTCAGTCGCGTGGGTGAGCTTGAACGGCCGCACGGCGGCGGCCTGCGCCTCCCATGAGGCCCCGAAGCCGAGCAGGCCGAGACTCGACGCAGCCAGGCCCAGGCCGGTGAATTTGATGAACTCGCGGCGAGTCATTGGCATCGCTGGTACTCCCGGAAAGTCTGGCTGGACATCCGCCCCCGGAAGGGCGTGGACGTGGCTCGAAAATCTCCGTGAAGGCCACGGGAATCACCCCATGGCCGGCTCAAAAAGCCAGCAGGATTGTGAAACAGGGTCGGTCACGTTCTTGTGATTCCAGGCCGGCAGGACAGCCTGCCATCTAACGCCCGGGCGACCGGGCCGTCCATGAGGCGCCGGCACGAGGCGACGCCAGCCTCCCACCCGTGAAAGGGTGCCCGCCGAACTCCCCGCCTCCTGCATGGATCTGGAAGGGCCGGGCTGCCGCTAGCGACCTGCTTCCGACCAGGTTTTGCCGGTACGCAAGCGCTGGATGGGAACCACCACGTGGTGAACCGATCACCACATCACTGCCCACCCGTACAAGGGCGCATGGCGCAGGCGGCAGACTCGACATTCCCGTGCATTTTCACCAGGGCAACCCATGGGTCCAGCGCAAGCTGCGCGCTGATCATGCTGACATCCACGCCCTGCATGCAGCGATCCCTGGCGGAATCACTGCACGGCCATGAGGCCGCGAAGGGCGCTTCGCGTGCAGCGCATGGCTTCGCGTGACCTATGCAGAGGGAGATCGACGTTGCGATCAGGTCATACGGGAAGCACACCCTTCAAACCGGGGCCCGGCCTATCGAGGCACCACCATCCACGAAAAGTGTCTGCCCGGTGATATAGCCCGCATCGTCCGACAGCAGGAAGGCGATGGCGGCGGCCAGTTCCTCGGGCTTGCCCAGGCGCTTCATCGGCACGAGGGCGAGAAAGCGCTCCTCGGCCGCGCTCCCTTCCGGCGTGTTCTGGCGGAACAACTCCGTCTCCGTCGGCCCCGGCGCTACCGAATTCACGGTGATGCCGGTTTCCGCCAGCTCCAGTGCCCAGGTGCGCGTAAAGCTGTTCATGGCGCTCTTGGCGGCGGCATACGCAGTACGTTGCGTCATGCCCAGCGTGACCAGACTGGTGACGTTGACGACACGACCCCAGCCTCGGGCGCGCATCTGCGGCAGCAGGGCCTGCACGGTCTGGACGGCCGGAATCAGATTGAGACGCATCGAATGTTCAAGCTCATCCAGTGCCAGCTCGCCCAGGCCGGCGAGCTTCACGTAACCGAAATTGTTCACCACACCGTCGAAGGCGTTGCGCTCCACCAGTTCACCAAGCACCCGCTCGGTGGCGCGGCGATCGCTGAGGTCAACCGATACCAGGGTGCCCGGAAAGGTCTGGTCCCCCGCGCCGCGCGCCAGTCCGACGACGTGGTGACCGGCTGCTGCAAGGCGATGGGCGATGGCGCGTCCGATGCCTTTGGTGGCGCCCGTGACAAGGAAAGTACGCTGGGTCATATGTGTCTCCGCATGGAAGTACGAGAGGAATTCGGCAAATAGTCTGGGCCGAATTCACGGCCGTGACGTGCGCTACACGCGATGAACTCGTTCGAGCGTATCGAAGATGTTCCATGGCGCGGCCAAAGGGGCACGACACCCTGCTGCGGCTCGCGTCGACCTACGAGGAATCGTCGCCCCGCAAACGTCGCTCCGGCTCACCGGCCCGGGCATAAACCTATCGGCCTAGTCCGGGCACGGATCGCCGATCGCTCGCCGTCGGCGTACGACACGACTGGTCCCGCCCTGACTACCTCGTACCACGGGTACCTCCAGACTCATGACCAGCGCCACGGACTAGATCTTTCGCCCACTAGTCGCGGTTCACCCCGAACGTACACTCCGGGGGCGTCCGGATCGAACCGTGGCAACTACGGGTGATCGCACACACAAGGAGGACGAACCGTGGCCATGCTTCTGTTGAAGGACAAAACCGGGCCGGATGTCGCGCAGTTGCGCAAGAAGCTGGCGTCGGCACTGCAGGCGGACGCCGACGCGTTTCCCGGCCTGGCCGCGGGCGACAGTTTCGACGCGCAAACCGATGCCGCGGTGCGACGCTGGCAGTCCGGCATCGGCCTGGTCGCGGACGGCATTGTCGGCCCGTATTGCCAGAGCGTGCTTGGCATGATCACGCTGCAGCCGACCGACGTGGCCATCACCCTGGATGCGGTGAAGCAGCTGTTTCCTGCCACCAAGGCGTCCAATATCGCGCGCAACCTGCCCTATGTGGCGGCGGCACTGAACGTGGTCGGGCTGCGCGACCGCCCGATGATCTGCGCCGCGCTCGGCACCATTCGGGCGGAGACCGAAGGCTTCGTGCCGATCTCCGAGTTTCCCTCGCACTTCAACACCACGCCGGGCATGGCGGCCTTCAGCGCCTACGATGGCCGCACCTCGCTCGGCAACACGCAACCCGGCGATGGCGCACGCTTTCGCGGCCGCGGCTTCGTGCAGCTGACCGGGCGCGCGAACTACCACACCTACGCGGCGCAGATCGGGCTGGATATCGAGAACTTTCCGGACCTGGCCAACGCGCCCGAACCGGCGGCCGTGTTGCTGGCCGTGTTCCTCAATCACGCCGCCGACAAGATGCGCGCGGCGCTGGCGTCGAACAACTACGCGACCGCGCGCAAGCTGGTCAACGGCGGCACCTACGGGCTGGACAAGTTCCGCAGCGTGTTCCAGCTCGCTGACACGGTGTGGCCGGTGGCAGCACCGGTGGGTCGCAAGGTTTCCGGGCGCAAGATGACGATCGTTGCGACGCCGGCCCGGCAATTCACGGCCAGCAAGGATCCGGTGGACCTGCGCGATCGTGCCTATATGCCGCCACCGGTCAACCTGCCGGACTGCTCGCCCAGCGACGAGCAGGTGCACCAGCTGCTTCCCGCCTACAGCAGCGCCGGCCTGATCCTCGACCAGGGACAGGAAGGTGCATGCACCGGCTTTGGCCTCGCCTGCGTGATCAATTATCTGCGTTGGCGCAAGGCCGGCATGCCGTCAAAGCTGGCATCGGTCAGCCCGCGCATGCTGTACAACTTCGCGCGACGCTACGACGAATATGCCGGCGAGAATTACGATGGATCGAGCTGCCGCGGCGCGCTGAAAGGCTGGTTCTACAGCGGCGTATGCCTGGAAGAAGACTGGCCGTACAAGACCCAGGACACGCAACCGCCCCGGTTCGGCTACGCGGATCGCGCCACCGCCAATACGCTGGGCATTTATTACCGCATCGACCTCAAGACCATCACCGACCTGCAGGCCGCCATCCTGCAGGTGGGCGCCATCTACGTCTCGGCCAACACGCACGACGGCTGGCAGAACGTGCCGACCGTGCGCAAGAAGATCACCGGGCACGAGACTCTGCCGGTGATCGATTTCGACGGCCGTCCCTCGCAGACCGACGGCCATGCGTTCGCGCTGGTCGGTTTCAATACGCGCGGCTTCGTCGTGCAGAACTCCTGGGGCAAGAGCTGGGGCTGCGGCGGCTTTGCCGTGCTGACCTATGCCGACTGGCTCGCCAACGGCATGGATGCATGGGTCGCCGCGATGGGCGTGAGTGGCCTGGTGTTTGGCCAGCGCGCAGCGGCCGTCCCGGGCGCGACCGGGCGCGCCGGCGCCGACCGTTCGGGCGCATGGAACGAGGCCGACGCCTATGCGCACAGCATCGTGCTCGGCAACGACGGGCGCGTCAGCCGCTACCTCACGCAGGACGCGTTGAGCCGCAGTTTGCTCTACCAGGCATGCACGCTGCCGGACCAGTGGTTCCGCCAACAGCGCTCCGCCACCAAGCGCCTGGTCATCTACGCGCATGGCGGCCTCAACAGCGAGGCCGATGCCGTCACGCGTGCACGCATCATGGGTCCCTACCTGACCGGCAACGGTTGCTATCCCTTGTTCATGGTGTGGAAGACCGGCCTGTTCGAATCGATCGGCGACATCATCCAGGACAAATTCCGGCCCGGGCCTGCGCGTGTCGGCGGTGTCCTCGACGTGATCACCCATGCGACGGATGCGATCATCGAGCAGGCCATCGGCCGTCCGTTTGCGCGCCCGATCTGGAGCGAGATGAAGGAGAACGCGGAGGGAGCCAGCCAGCCCACGCGCGGGTCGGACCTGCTGGTGACGGCACTGCAGAATCTCGCGCAGGCCTGGGGCGACAAACTGGAGATCCACCTGATCGGCCACTCGGCCGGCTCCATCTTCCTGGGCTGGCTGGTCGACCTGCTGGCCGCAAGGGGCCTGGACGCACGCGCGACGTCGATCCACCTGTACGCCCCGGCCTGCACGGTGCAGTTCGCCAATCGCCACTACACGCCGCACGAGAACCTGATGAAGGCGATGTACCTGGACATCCTGTCCGACCAGAAGGAACGGGACGACAGTGTGGGGGCCTACCAGAAATCCCTGCTCTACCTGGTGTCCGACGCACTCGAGCAGGACGTGCGCACACCCATCCTCGGCCTGGCCAACGTCATGGACGTTGCCTACAACGGCTGGGACGGCTCCTCCAGCACCGGCGAAGCACTGGGCAACTGGCGCCAGGCCGCCAAACAGAGCGGCCTGGACAAGCGCACCGACATCCTCGACGCCGACAAGGTCCCCACCAGCCGCTCCGGCACCACCATCAAGGCGGCCCACGGCAGCTTCGACAACAACATCGACGTCGTCACCCGCACCCTCGAACGCATCACCGGCGGCAAGCTGGCCATGCCCGTGGATGATCTGCAGGGGTTCTGAGAACCGGGTTGCCGCCAGCGTGTGCGTGGTCTGACCTGCATCGTCGCGTGAACCCCACGCGACGATGCCTGCAATAGATTGCCTAAGCGGGCAACGCCCTTTCAAAGATCAGTAAGCGGGTCCGGGGCCGTTTCACGGCGAGACGGAAGTATCCCGCCCAAAGAACCAGGAAGGGTGCGTCGGCCATCAGATCCCGGCATACCATTCGTAACCCTGGTCCTCCCAGTAGCCTCCCTCGCCGTCGCCGATGTCCTCGAACGAACTGACCAGCTCGATGCGGGCCAGGTACTTGGCCTGCTTGTAGCCGAGCTGGCGCCCGATCCGCAGGCGCAGGGGGGCACCGTTCGGGATGGGTAGCGGCTTGTCGTTCAAGGCGAACGCCAACAGCGTCTGCGGATGCCGGGCCTCGGCGATGTCGATACTCTCGTAGTAAGGCGTGTCTTCTTCCATCTCGTCAAAGCAGTGGAACATCACGTAGCGCGCCCGGGGATCGACGCCGACATGATCGAGCACGGCCGAAAGCAGCGTCCCCTGCCACTTGCCAATCGCGCTCCAGCCTTCGACGCAGTCGTGCCGGGTGATTTGCGTGCGCATATCGAGGCCCTTGAGGTCCTCGATCGACAGCATGGCCGGCCGGCGCACCAACCCGTCCACCCGAAGCTTGTAATCGCGAAAATTGTTGGCCATCAGGGCCTGATAGGCGGGCGTGGTCGGCATGGTGGTGCCATTGGGATGGAACACCGCCGATATGTCGGCTTCGGTATATTCCCTGGCCATGCTGCTCGACGGTGCCAACAAGGCCTGCACGCGGCGGTTCAGGCCTTCCGCCTTGCCGAGCACATTGGGTCCCCACACCGTCTGTGAAATACGGTCGCAGCCGGCCGCAAGGATGCCAGCCGCGCCCACGAGGGTCATGCGCAGGAACGATCGGCGGTCAGTCATGGGGGCGCTCCTGCGCTGGGACGGATTCACTGGAAGTGTCCTGCCGCGGGGCGCTCGTATCGGCCGGGCTAGAGTCGATGGCGTAGTAGCCGGTGATGATGCCCCGCAGCTGGTTGAATACGCCGCTGATCAGGACCTCGAAAAGGTGGATCAGCACAAAGACCACGAAGCCCCAGGCGATGATGAAGTGGATGGTCCGCGCCGATTGCCGGCCCCCGACGGCTTCGACCATGGGCGCAAGCACGGCATCCATGCGTGGCGACATGGCCAGGCCCATCAACACGATGCCCGCGCCGAAGACGAAGATCACGGTCAGATAGGCAAGTCGCTGCAGGATGTTGTAGCGCAGCGCCGCTTCGCCATGCGGATGCTTGAAGCGCAGGTGATCGACGATGGATCGCCCTATGCCACGCCAGTCTGCCCCGGTTGGCCACAAGTCGCGTTGCAAGTGTCGCGTGGCGATGGCGTAGCTGACGTAGCAGAGCCCGTTCAGCACAAAGACCCAGGCGAAGAAGAAATGCCAGCGTCGCCCCATCGCCAGCCACTGCGGGCCGGGCACGGTGAGCCAGGACGGAAACCCGCGCACCTGTGGGCTGCCGTCCCTCCCCCGCGACACGCCAAGCACGCCGGTCGTGGTGAACTCGTGCTGCCCGATGCGCGTGACGCCCTTCAGGGCTCCCGTCGCATCCTGGCGGGCGCCCAACTGGAGAATCTCGGCCCCTTCATCGGATCGATTGCCCCAGTACAGGCTCGGATGCGCGTTGAATATCTGCAGACCGCTGAAGAACATCAGCGTCAGCGCAAGAACATTGATCCAGTGCATGATCCGGATCGGCAACGGATGCCGGTAGACGAGCCTGCGCGGCTCCGGCATCGCCACGGGAATCGGCGCGGATACGCCAGCATCGAGGCCTTCCGTACTCATAGCCATACTCCGACGAAGCAGGGCAAACCGAACGGCACGCCGACCAGTCTACTCGCGCCTGGGGGCGAGTGCGCCTACCTCGTCGGCGCCTTCGGAATGACCAGGCAGCGGCTGAAGTCGAATGCCAGGCTTGCGCCTGGCGTTCCGCGGAGGATGGACGGGAGCGCAAGAATGGCCTCGTGAAAGTCCGAGTGCGGCAACCTCTCCCTGGCGGGCGCATCGCCATCGATCCAGAGGTGGCGAAGCGGCAGGTGTGTCTCGATGATGTGACGGTGCATCAGTCGAAGCGGACTGTGGCGAAGTGCGTAGGCAATTTGATGGTGAAGCAGTTGTTCCTGCCGAGTGAGTCTTCGATGTGCGCGAAGTGACGCTGCTTGACGGCTTCGCGGCGATCCGGCTGGATGCGGTCGATAAACGCCCTCAGGCCCGAATGGTTCGCCAGCAACCACCACTGTTCGAGACTGGCCACGCGATATGACGGTGCCTCACTGATAAGCGACGTGCGTCCGCCGAAGCTACCGAGGAGGTCCATCAGCACGATAGGGTTGGCGAAACGGTGACGGAAAGCTTCGATCTCGTCGGGCAAGGTGGGGATCTCGGTGGCGAGGTCTTGCAGGAGGATTTCTCCAAGCGGCGGAAAACCACGTTCGGCCCAGAACGAGAACGCCCACCTTCCGTGCGGCATGGTCCACTGGCGGAATCGCCACAGGGCGTCTTCCATGTTCGGCAGGAAGAACAGCGAGAAGCCGCCCAGGATGGCATCGAAGCGGCGGCCGGGTACGAAGGTCGCCGCATCGGCTTCCAGATAACGCAACCCAGGAACATTGGCTTCGCGGGCACGCTGTTGTGCGGTCGTCACCATCGCCGGCGCAATGTCGATGCCCAGCACGGATCCTTCGGGATACGTCGCTGCCGCCGCAGCCATCGCGACAGCGCCCGTCCCCGAGCCGACATCGAGCACATGCTCCCCGGGCGCAATATCCGCGAGGGTTACCAGGCGTTTGCCAAGCATCGACCAGAAGTCCAGCGGCGGCCGGTCGAACTGGTTCGCGAAGCGATCAAAAAGGGAGCGGGTCTCGTCGTTTGACGACGAAGTGATCGGGTTGTCTGGACCCAGCGGATGGTGTGGTGCATTCATTGGCTGATACTCCATGGGGTTCGCCCCTCCAACGCGGGGGCGTGTCGGCGCTGATAGAGCAAGGCGATGTTGCAATGACGAGCGTGCATGGCGCGGCCAGTGACCTGGCCTGGAGAGACAGTGTCGGAACGGCTCCAGTTGGCGAAAAAAGACGCCACTTCAGCCGCCAGGTCTGGCTGGCGCCTCGATGGCCTGTGCGCCTCTAAAGTAGATAGAACGGCTCCACGCGCCGCGAGAACTTGACGATGACGAACCGCACGGGAAGCTCCACGGTCAAGAAGGTGTTCTTGCCAAACCTTTCCTCGACGCGATGGAAGTGACGGCGCTTGAGCCGTTCGCGCTGCATGGGATCGATGCGTTCGATGAGGCCGCGCATGTCGCTATGCATGACCAGGTCCCACCAGAGGTCGATGGTTCCGACGGGAAAGTGATGGAGCTCAGATACAAGCGAGACCTGGCCTCCAAAATCCGCGAACAGGTTCGTCAGCGTGGTTTGATCGGCCACTCTGTGACGAATGGCCGCCATGTCGGCGGCCAGGCCGGGAAGCAAGGCGCCCAGATCCTCCAGCAACATGTCGCCCAGAGGCGCAAATGGCTGGCGTGACCAGAACGAGAACGACCAGCTACTGGTGGGTTTCATCCAGTCTCGAAATCGTTCGAGGGCCGCAGGCATATCCTCGATGAAGAACAGCGAAAAGCCGCCCAGAATGGCGTCCAGGCGGCGGCGGGTTGCAAAGGTGATCGCATCGGCGTGATGGAAGCTCAAGCGATGCGCGCCAGCATCGCGGGCCCTGCGCCCGGCGACGTCCACCATCCGCTTGGCGATGTCGATGCCAAGGACTGAACCGCCCGGATAGACCGCTTGCGCCGCCGGGATCGCCACGGCACCGGTGCCGGAGCCGATGTCGAGTACGTGCTGTCCTGGCTTGAGTCCCGTCAATTCGACCAGGCGTTGACCCAGCAGTGACCAGAAGCTGAGGGGGTGACGGTCAAACTGATCTGCCATCCGACTGAAGAGCGCATCGGCACTATCCGGAATCATGCAGGACAGGTGGCTGGTGCGTTGGTTATCCACGTTCAAGCGGGTGTGTCCTCCGGTGTATCGCTGGGCGTGGAGCGCGCCTCAGGGGCAGATAAACGACACACCCGGGCTACTGCGGTCCAGCCAGGGTGCAGGTGAAATCTAGCGGCTCTGAATGCGCCGAAAAATCGGCCTAAAATAGATTGACTGTGCCACTGCTGACACAATGGCCATGCTCGATCTGAACGATCTCTACTACTTCACCGTCCTGGTGGAAAAGCGCAGCTTCTCCGCGGCTGCCGAAGCAACCGGCGTGCCGAAGGCCACCTTGAGCCGACGTATCCGCCTGCTCGAACAGGAACTTGGTTTGCGGCTGGCCAATCGGACGACGCGCAAGTTCTCGCTGACGGAAGCCGGCCAGGAGTTCTATTCACACTGTGAACGTGTGATGCAGGAAGTGCGCGCAGCGAAGCAAACGGCGCAATGGCGCGTGCAGGAGCCGGCCGGGAGGATTCGCATGACTTGCGCCGCTGGCGTCGTCCGCATGGTGATGGCGGACATCATGCCCATCTTTCTCGCAAGTCATCCAAAGATCGACGTGGAGCTGGTGACGACCAGCCGCTATGTGGACATCATCGAGGAAGGCTTCGACATCGCTATTCGAAGCCACACCGCGCCGTTGCAAAGTTCATCACTCATCGCGCGTGCAGTGGCCGATACGAGGATGATCCTGGTCGCAAGCCCCAGACTCTTCCCCCAGGGGTTGCCCGAGGACCCGAAGGATCTCGAGGGAATGAGCGGCCTGCAGCTGCAACGGCGTGACACCGTGGACGCATGGCAGCTAAGCCGGGAGGACGGCCTCTCGGCCTGCGTTTCATTTCATCGTCGCGTTCGTTGTGATGATGCGGCGCTGATTCATGCCGCCGTACTCGCGGGGGTTGGCGTCGCCGCACTGCCTACACCGCTCTGCTGCGCGGACCTTGAGGCTGGGCGACTCGTCCATGTATTGCCCCGCTGGCATGTGCCGCAGGGCACGGTAAGCCTTGTCCTCCCGTCAAAACGCGGCACGTCACCGGCGGTAAGGGCGATGGTCGACTTTTTGGCCGAGGCGCTACCGAAGTACCTCAACGTTTGATGGCCGCGCTGAAGCGCCTGCTTCCGGCCCGAAGCGGACACATGGGCGGCGTTGACGACTGGATCATAAGCCTTCATCCGCAACCAGCCCGCCCCCTCGCGGCGCGCTATGGCCTGGGTGCCGCCGGATGTTTGCTACTGAAGGTGGGGCGTACCGGTTGCGACATGCGGCTTCGCGCACGTCGGTCTAGCGATTGACATAGACGGGGTTGCCAACAATCAACAATGATCCATCGGCCCCGCGCACGTTGGCACGAATCCAATGCGGCTTGCCGTCGCCTGGCCATTCGAAGGAAAGCACGCGATGGTCGCTGCGAATGGCGAGGTCCGCCTTCGGCTCAAACGTGTTGCCGTCCACGATGATCTCCGCATGCGCACCATCGAGTGCCGCCGTATGCATGAGCACGTGAACGATGCTACCGGACGGCGCGGTCAGTGCATCGCCCATGTCTGCAGTCTGGCCCGCCGAGTCGGCCACAAAGTCCATGAATCGATCGCGGCTGCCCTGCACATCGACAAAAACATGCCCCGCCCGAATGGCCTCAAGGACGGCCTGCATCGACAACGCCTTGGCGTGGACGACCGTGGTCGGCAGGCCGATGGCGGTGTTGCCCCCGGGCACCGATACGGAAGCCTTCGCGTTGTGGTTGTCGCTGCCGCCGATCGCCGTCAAGCGAAACCCCCTGTTCAACTGTTGCTCCCAGAACGGGATGCCGGTGAAGTGGGGGCTCAACGCGTCCATGCCGTTGACCGCCTCGATGGCCTGCACGCGATGCATGTCGACCGGCTCGGTCGGCGTCCAACCACAGCCCATGCAGGTTTCATCGTTGGGGCGATTGGGGTGGTTGATCGACAGCACACCATGCAGGCCGGCAGCCTGTTTCAGCAAGGCGTCCATGGTCGGCACGAACTTGCTGCCGAGACGGAAATCGAGCGGCTCAAGCGTACCGAACAGGTTGGCGTGCCCCTGGAACGTGGTGACCTCGCGCGCCGGAATCAGCAGCAAGCGGTCGAAGCCTGGCTGCAGCTCACGGATGTCGTTGGCCTGGGAAACGGTGTTGTGGTCGCTCAATGCAATGAAATCGAGTCCGCGCCTGGCGGCGTCTTCCACGGTGAACACGAGCGGACACGGCGCGCGACCCTCGCCGCTCTGCGGCACGCAACTGCCGTCGCTATGTGCCCCGTGCATGTGCAGGTCACCGCGATACCAGCCCGGCCCCTTCTTCAGCGGTGGATTGAGCACGGCCGGCAGCCATGCCGGATCCCCGCTATGCCCGAACCAGATCCTCGCGGTGAAATCCGATGTCGATGATGCCCGGATATTCGGCACACCGAGCAGCAGTGCCCAACGACCCGGTTGAATGGGGCCCGGCGTGAACGACGGCGTGGCATCGATGGCGCCTACGGTGAACAGCTGCTTGCTTCCGCCTGTCCAGCCACGCAGACCCTGCTGACCGTGGAAACCGGTCGGATCTTCCAGGCCTAAATCGATCGTAGTGTGTTCGGGGCGGCCGCTGTATTCGAAGTCCACCGTGATGCGATTGACGCCCCGGGGGACCTGGAACGGTACTTCGCGATACGTGTGGTTGTCGCTACCTTGCAGCTGACCGTGCAATACCACGTCCGGTGCAACGTCGGATGCGCATGCAACGGCAAGCACGGCCAGCCATAGCCCAAGCAGCCCGAGGAGGCGGAAGGTACGAGGGGAGTACTCACTCATGACGTGCATCCGAAAGCGGAAGGGGCATCCCACGCGCCGCCAGGCGGCGCGGCGCGCAGGACGCCGGAGACAGTCAGAACCGGTACATGACCGATGCGCGGAACGAGCGGCCAAGCAGCGGACGCGCTATGAACACGCTCTTGCTCGCATCACTGCTTGCCAACTCACCCGCGCGCGGGTTGCCCTCGGTGAGGCCCAGCGAATTGTTGAGGTTGTCGGCGTACAGGAAGAACGACAGCTCCGGCGTCAGCTGGTAGCGCGCGCTGAAGCCGATCGTGTGGTACTGCGGCAGCACCACCGAGTTGGCGGTATCCACGTAGCGGCGGCCTTCATATTCGTACGTCATCTGCAGGCGCAGCTTGTCGTCGAGAAGATTCACGCCAGGCACCACGCGGAAGCTGGTCTTGGGCACACGGATGAGCTGGTTGTCGTCGTAGTCGACCAGCGACGGCGCACCCGCCGTGATGGTGGTGTAGCGCAGGCCCTTGTATTGCGGATCCTGAAGCGTCGCCGTGTACTGCACGTCGAAGTAGCGCGACGGATAGAACGTGCCCTCCAGCTCGAGGCCGTAGGTCTTGGTGTCGGCATAGCCGGTCTGGGGCGTGGATACGCCCGTGTTGGGATCAAACACGTAGTTGCTGAAGCTGACGTTGTTGTACTTGGTGTAGAACAACGTGGCGTAAGCGTCCATGTAGCGGTTGCTGTACTTGTAGCCCATCTCCGGCAGGATCATCGTCTGCGTGATCGGCGTCGCCGTCGGCGTGGTGATGTACGAGCTCAGGTTGGGCAGGCGAAAGGTCGAGGTGTAGCGCGCGAATACGCCCTGGTGATCGCTGAACTGGTAGTTCGCACCGATGGTCCAGCCCAGCTTGTCGAAGCTGTGGTCATAGCTGACGACCTGGCCCTTGCCAGTGAGGATGCTGGAAGTCGGCGGCGTCCCGAGGTTTACCGTCTGCGACAGTTCCGTCCAGCCGCTGGTGTTCACACGCTCCCAGCGAGCACCACCGTCGATGCGCAGCTTGTCGTTGATCTGCCACTCATCGGAAAGGTAGAACGCGTTGGTGTTGGACGTACCGCTGGCGTGGGCCCACTCGTAGCCATAGTTGTAGATGCCGCCGTCGGTGAGCTTGCCGATGGGATTGCCGGCGGCGTCCACGGCGACCAGGTTCAACAGGCGCGCGTTGTTGGTGGCGGTAAGCAGGGCGGTCGACGAATAGCGGTCGAAATCCTGGTTGAAATGGGCGTAGTAGTAACCCAGCGTCACGTCGTGGGTCTGGTCGCCGAATTCGAACTTGCGCAGCAGGCGCGTATTGCTGGTCCACTCGTTCACCGGCATGGTGATGCCGCGCAGGCCGCCAAGGATCACGAGGCCATTGTTGCCCTGGTTGGGGATATACGCCTGGCCATTGTCGCCGTACTGCAGTTGCATGCCGGCGGCGTTCGGGTAGTACTGCGCGAGGCGCTTCTTGGCCGACGCGAACAGGTCGCTGGTCGTTTCAACCGCATTCGGATACACGCCGTTTCGCTGCGTGTCGGTGTCGCTGTAGCGCAGGTCTTCGGCGATCTTCCAGTCGTAGCCAAGGTTGTAGTCGAACTTCACCGTGAACTGCGTGCGCTTGACCTGCGTACCGAGGCTATTGTCGAAGTTGTACAGGCTGCCGTTGCCCTGGATCATCTGCACGTGCTCGGTCTCGGGGCCGGCCAGCGTGCCGTAGTTGCCGTTGAAGCCCGGCACGGCGACCAGATCGCCGCTGCCGTTGCGGTACATCGGTATGCCCAGATCCAGCGCCACCTTGTCGTCCAGGCGCTTGATGTCGAAGCTGATGTTGCCGTTCTCGAACTGCTTGGACAGCGTGGCGCGCAACTGGCCGCCCTGGTCGTTCTTGAAACCCGGCGGGCGAATGCCGTTGTCCTGCCGATAGAAACCGCCCGTGCTCAGCTTCCAGCCGTCGCCAATGGGCGTGCCGTACCAGAAGTCCAGACGATTGAGGCTGTAGTTGCCCACGGTGTACTTCACCAGGCCCTCGGCGGTGTCACCGACCTGACGGGGAATGAAGTTGATGGCACCGGCCGGGGCGTTCGAATAGAAGATGGACGACGGACCACCGCGCACCACCTCGATATGATCGATGGTTTCGTCCAGGCGGAAGGACTGGTCGGCGTTGAGGTAACCGAGTGCCGGATCGTGCTGGACGGGAATGCCGTCTTCCAGCAGGTTCACCGATCCATAGCCGTCCACCGGAATGCCGCGCGCACGAATATTGCCGCTCGCCTCGCCGCCGGATGCCTCGACCCAGAAGCCGGGCACCGACTTCATCGCCTCGGTCACGCTGGTGGGCGCCTGCATGCGCAAGCGATCCTCATCGATGGTGGTGATCGAGTAACTCGTCTGCGCCTTGGTGCGCTCGTCCACGCCGGAACGCGCCGTCACCACGACCTGGTCCAGGTCCTTGGTGGTCTTGCCGTCGGTGGACGCCGGTGCCTGGCCACGGCTCGAGTCGGAGCCGCTGCTACCGGCCACCGTCGCCGCAGCGGAGGCCGGCTTCCCCGCATTGGCCACCACGTTTCCCGAGACCACCGTCACCATGTTCGGCGTCACGAAGCGGTACGTCAGGCCCGTACCCGCCAGCAGCTGCCGCAGTTGCTGTTCCGGCGCGAGGCCGGCATCGGCACCCGGGCTTTGGACACCGTCAGGAATCTCCGAGCCATACACGACCTGCATGCCCGCTTCGTGCGAGAAGTTTTCCAGCGCCTTCGACAGGGCCATCGGCGCAATGGCCGTGGTGTGCGGCGTGGCGGGCGTCTCCGCCAGGACACCGAACGGTAGGCTCACGCCAAGCACAAGGGCGATATGCAATGCCAAACGATTACGCATGTGGGGAGGGACCTTGGGTGAGAGAGTCGAGTGGCCGGCATCCGTGCGCATCGCACTTTTCACTGGCCTATATCTCTCAGGACGCGTCCCGCGGGAAATCGGGTACCGCTCATTGCATGAATCTTTTCTTACAGATGCGCGGCTTTCGTTTCAATCACATGATTTGCGACGACACGGACGCGATCGCGCTCTTCCACCACGCGTACATCCGGCAACGTCGCGAGATAAGCAGCAAATGCCTCGGGATTGTTCGCGAGAAAGATGCCGCTGATCCGCCTGTCGGCGATACGTGCGTCGTCAATGATCAGCGGCTTGCTCGTGTAAGCATTGAAACGACGGGCCACGTTGCCAATGGTTTCGTGCCGAACCCGGATTTCCGAAGGAAGCCACGCTGTCGCCCTGGCGACCTGCACGGGCTGCGCCACACCGTGACCAGCGTCATTGAAGGAAATCTGCTGCCCTGCCGTCAGGTCGGCCACGGCATCGCCGGTCAGCTCAGCCAGGTCCGCATCCCTGCGTGATGCGTCCTTTGCTTCCAGCACGCGTACCCGCCCGCTGATGACGGTGAGCGTGTCGCCTCCCGCGTCACGCTTGACGCCAAACACGGTGCCGATGTCTTGCAGCACATGGCCGCCCACGCTCACCAGCATGGGGCGCGCCCGGTCCTTGCCAACGTCGAACAGCGCATTGCCGCGTACCACCTCGATGCGGCGGTAGCGTCCATCGAAGTGCACGTCGATGCGGCTGTTGCGGTCGAGCTGAACCAGCGTGCCATCGGCCAATGAGACCGAGCGAACCGCAGACGCGTCGGCGGCAATGCTCTGCGCGACATAGCCATGCATGCCACGCCAGTAGTCAACACCCAACCAGGCCATCGCGACCGACGCCGCGACGGCGGCGACGCCTGCGGCTTTCCGCCACGTCCGGCCGCGCCGTGGTTCCGGTGTCCGGCGATTCGTGGCACGGCGCCCCGGAAACGCCACGATGGCATCCTCGCCACGAGCGCGCTCCAGCAGTTCCTCGACGGTGTCTGTCTTGCGACTGGCGACGGATTTGAAGTCGCCATGCATCTGCGCGACCGCAAAGTATTCGGCGACGTGGCGCGGCGAGGCACGCAGCCATTCAAAGAAGGCCACTCGCCGAGCCGCCGTCAGCGGTTCCTGTTGCTCGATATACCAGGACACCGCCTCTTCGGTGATGCGCCGCGCCTGGCGCGTGGCATCGAACGGCGTTGAGTTATTCATAGTCGGCCATCCTTTGCCGGCATGCTGCCAAGCCTTTGACGATGTATTTCTTCACCATGTTCGTCGAGATGGACATGCGCTCGGCGATCTCGCGGTAGGACATCTCATCGCGGTAGTGCATGAGAAGCACGGCCCGGCATTTCGGGGACAGGCGATCAATCAATGCGCCCAGGCGCTCCTGCCGCGCGTCACGGTCCATGTCCGCTTCGAGATTCACGGGTGCAACCAGCTGGTCCACGACCTGCTCGAGCTCGTCGCTCCCCAGCGGCTGCTGGTGTCGCAGCGCGGCATGATCCCGCACCAGGTTCGCGGCCACCGTAAACAGATACGCCTCTGGACTGCGGATGCCGGCCGCGTCGGCCGCCTCGATACGCAGCATGCGCAGATAGACCTCTTGTACGAGGTCTTGCGCATCCCAGCGGTGCGCCACGCGCCTCATGAAGTATTTGCTCAGCGTCGCCCCTTTTTCTGCGAACAACGCCGACCACGCCGCATGCTTTTCGCGCACTCTTCCTCCTTCAACCGTATTTGCCGAAGGAGGCGACGGCTCTCTGACGGAAGGGGAGCCTAAGCAGCGGTTGTGACGTGTGTATGAAACGAGCGCGATCTGGCGACTTGCAAGCCCGGGGATGTGCGCTGTGCTGCATTAGCCCAGGCATGCAGTACTGCCGAGCACTGGCATTGCGAGCGTCCGGTCGCGTTGAGACTGGCCGAGCCGGGCGGATGATTCGCGCGGAACATCGCAGCCTCGGCGACAATGATCCGTCCTCCGAACCCGAGGGGGATCCCGGCAGGAGGAGCTCCATGGTGGACCTCAACGATATCGCCCTGTTCGTTCAGGTGGTCAAGGCAGGAAGCTTTGCCGAGGCAGCACGGCGCGCAGGCATTCCGTCGAATACAGCCAGTCGACGTCTGAGGCAGCTGGAAGAGAGCCTGGGGATCCGCCTGCTTCACCGGTCCACCCGTCGCCTGACGCTGACCGACGCCGGAGACGCGCTGTACAAGCGCAGCGCTGATCAGGTCGATGCCCTCGCCGAGGCCGCCCTGGACCTTGCCCAGGGAAGCCAGGTTCCCAGCGGAAAGGTACGCGTCGCCGCACCCGCTGACTTCTTCAACTGGTTCGAACTTGGGTGGATAAGGGAATTTCTCGCCACCTATCCCAAGGTACGGCTGGAGTTTGCACTCAGTGACGCCCGCGCCGACCTGGTTGCCGCGGGCATTGACGTTGCCATCCGCGCGGGTGAAGTCGCCGAACGATCGCTGGTTGCACGCCGCGTTGGAAGCAACAAGGCGTATCTTGTCGCCAGCCCGGCATACCTGGCTGCACGTGGCGTTCCGCAATCGCTGGAGGATCTGTCGACCCACGATTGCATCGCGACGCCGCCCGCTTTCGGCAAGGCAACCTGGCACCTCGATGGCCCTGACGGAACGACCGCGATTGATGTCCAGGGGCGCTTCCATGCCAATTCGGCACTCGCGCTGCTGAAGGCATGCATCGCCGACATGGGCATCGCCCTGCTGCCAGACGTGATGACCGCTCGCTACGTCAACGATGGCCAGCTTGTCCGCGTACTGCCTGGTTACGGCATTGATGGGCTTGACCTGTTTCTCGTCTACCCAAGCCGCCGCCAGACGCCCCGCGCCCTGACCGCATTCATCGAGTTCATCATGACCCGGATGGTCACCGCCGGATTGGTGCAAGCGACCGCCGCGTCCACGCCGGACAAAGACCGCTAAGGCGGCAACCCCGCCCTCCATTCCACCCATCCATGGATGAGTGCCATCCATCCGCGCCGGCTAGTGCGGGCGGAACACAGGCCACACATTGCATAGACCCGACAGCTATGCCGGGTGCAAGGCAGGCCTTGCACTGGCGACATGTCCATGCGGAACGCATGGGCGCACACCCTGGGCGGGCTACCTATTTCGGAGATTGCCAACATGCTCAATTCCTTGCCCCCCGGTGAAGCCACCGTCGGCAGCAGTCGCGCCATCGCCCACAGGACAAGAGGACACACGCATGGGCCGATCACCCGCCTGATGAGTCCCTCCGATCTGGGCGAGAAGCTCAAGCCGTTTGTGTTCCTGGACCTTATTGACGCCAAAGACCTGGGCCACATGCGTGAGCAGCGCCTGGGGCTGCATCCCCACTCAGGCATTGCAACCTTGACGTGGCTGCTCGAAGGTTCCGTGAGCTATGAGGATGACCTGGGCCGGAAAGGCGAGATCGAACAGGGATGGATGGAGTGGATGCATGCAGGCAGCGGCGCCTGGCATGGTGGCGGCTTCGGAAAGTCCGATCGACTCCGGGGCTTCCAGCTCTGGCTGGCGCTGCCTGCAGCGTCCGAGCTCGACCCGCCCCGTAGTCAATACCTCCAGGCTGGCCCTGGCGCCATGGAAGGCCCGGTGACGGTACTGCTGGGTCAATATGGACAGGCGAAAGCCTCGATCGAGGCTCCTGCACCTATCAACTATTTCTCCGTCAAGCTCAGGGCCGGCGAAACCTGGCGATATCAGCCACCGACGGGACATGAGGTCGCGTGGGCGGCAGTGAGTATCGGCTTGCTGCTGACGCCGGAACGCATTGAAGCCGGGGAGCTGGTGGCTTTCGAGGAAGGCGGAAAGTCCATCGAATTCCTGGCTGTACAGGACTCGGAATTCGTCATGGGTTCGGCGGCAAAACATCCCCACGACCTGGTGCTCGGCTACTACTCCGTCCACACCAGTGCGCAAACCCTGCTTCATGGCGAGACCCGCATCCAGGAGATTGGAAACGCATTGCGCCAGCAGGGGCGACTCCGGTAGTCACACCCCTGCTGAACCGACCCGTCTCCTTCCATGGCCCACAGAAGCAACGCCAGCTTGGCGTTGATGCATCCGATCTGGATTTGGCGTATTCGCCGGGGCGATTCCTTCCAATGCATCGCCCAACGAATCACCGCAGGAAGACATTGCTCCGGTGATAAGCGAGATAGGTCGCCTGCTTCGGATGGAAGACCCCACATCCGTTCGCACAAGCTTCGCTCAATCCAAGTCGATCCAAGTCGAGATGATCGAGCTTGCGCGACAGCAGAACATCACCATCGTCTTCAAAGCTAATAAATCCTCGATCGAACAGCCTGTCGACATGCGGCGTGAGCAAGAGGCCGTTGGCCCCATCTAATCGCTCAATCGAATCCTCGCAGAGTCGCCACGGCTTGATATGGCTCGCAATCAGCAACCGTGGATTGCTCACCTTAGTGAGCCTGCACGATGTCTCGAAGTTGAAGATGCGCCGACGAAAGAGCCCTTGCCCGTACCGAGAGAGGACCACTTGCTCTTTAGTCGTTGCATCCAAGCTCGGGTCATCGCGAATGATGGCCTGCATAGCATCGTCGATGCGCGTGAGTGGCGCATCGACCTGGGACGACTCCACCTCATCACCGACGTCGCGAATACCCAAGGGCCCGATGAGGAACTCATAGACCTCGCGACCCACCTCGGCGAGGTAAGCCCCTTGATTGCCGTTGCCCGTGCTGGGTTGGATGGGCGAATACTTATCTGGCAAAAGAGGACCAAGCTCTTTGATATGGTCCTTCGGTCGAACGGGCGTAGCTAACGGCTCCCACAACACAGGCAGCAGCCACCCCTCATCGTCCCAGTAATGCCCCGTAGAACCAAAGCTATCGGGCTTCGGGGCCGGACTCGCGTAGTCCTCGACATACCCGACATACCGAATCAGGCCGCCCGCGAAAGACAACACGACATCGCCAGGCGCCGCGCCTCGCATATTGTCGTAGAACAGATTCCGCGCCCCATGCGCCGCCCGATATGGCGACCACAGATACCCGCCCTCAATCTCCTGCCGCGCCGTCTGCTTGTGGTTCACCCACCAGTACCGCATTGCCACCCTCTCGCGCCAAGAGCTGGTATAGCGCGTAAGCATATACCTACATGAGGGCGCGGCCGGCGAAAGGCGTCACTTTAGGGCGGGCGCCGGCTTTCGGCCAAACCGTGGAGATCGGTAGTGGATA
The DNA here is from genome assembly GCF_054482295.1 of Dyella soli. Taxonomy (NCBI): domain Bacteria; kingdom Pseudomonadati; phylum Pseudomonadota; class Gammaproteobacteria; order Lysobacterales; family Rhodanobacteraceae; genus Dyella; species Dyella soli. The sequence continues at coordinate 387,569 of NZ_JBTFFU010000003.1, read as the reverse complement.
GCTGAGACAAGGATCGAAACAGAAGAACTCGCGAGGTCCGTGCGCACTCCGCGCGAAGGCCTCGGAGCAAGTGGTGGGCCCACCAGGATTCGAACCTGGAACCAAGGGATTATGAGTCCCCTGCTCTAACCGTTGAGCTATAGGCCCTGGCGGTGTCGGCGTGGAGCGCCGAGACGGGAGGCCGGTCATGTTAGCCGCGTTGGGTGGGGGGCGTCGACAAGGCGGCCACGGGTCGGCTTCCTTGCCCGGGTGACGTAGACTCGCGCCCAGCACGCCCGCTGACGGGCGAACCGACGGGAAGGCGCATGCGCGAATTGATCGAACGTTACCTTGACGCGTACAACCGCATGGATGTGGACGGCATGCTGGCCACAATGCATCGCGAGGTGGTGTTCGAGAATTACACGGCGGGCGTGCTGAGCGTGCGTACGCTGGGTGTCGACGAACTGCGCCACCTGGCGCAAAGCTCCCGCTACCTGTTCTCGGCGCGTCGCCAGCTGCTGCTGGCCTATGAAGAGCGCGACGGCACCGCCACGGCGCATATCCTGTTTGATGGCACGTTCGCCATGGACCTGCCCAACGGCGTGCGCGCGGGGCAGTCGATCACCCTGAGCGGGCGCAGCGAATTCCGCCAGCGCGACGGCCTGCTCGTCTATATCGCCGATTACAGCGAGTAACCGGCGGCCAGCGCGTCCGCGCCAGGCTCGCCGTGCCCGGCACGACGCAGCAGCGCGTTGCGCCAGCGTTGTTGCTGTGCCGGCGCTGCCTCCAGCAGCCATTGCGGCTTGCTGGCGACCATCGCGGCAACGGCCACGCCATCCTCGTACAGCACCCGCGTGCCGACCACGGCGGGCAGCCTGCCGCCGCTCAGCACGGTGCCCACCAGGTTGAGCGGATCGGAGCCGCTGAGGCAGACCAACTCGCCTTGCGGCTCCTGCTGGCGAATGGCGCGCAGGCGTGCGATCGCCTCCGGCAGCGCGAATTGCTCGCCGACGAGGCCTTCCACGAAGCGGCCGCCGCGGATTTCGCCGCGGGCTTCCAGGCGGTGGTAGACGCGCAGCAGTTCGCGCCAGCTGGGGAGCCAGGGGGCTTCGCGTTCGAGCAGCTTCCAGAAGACCACGCCGTAGCGGCGCAGGAGGGTGCGGGCGATGTGGTCGAGGGGGTCGGGGTCGGTTTTGCTTGCACTGGATGGGGGTTTCGCAAGGGCCGAACCCTCATCCGGCCCTTCGGGCCACCTTCTCCCGGGGGAGAAGGAAGTGGGTGTGCGCACTAATGACCAGCGGCCGGCGTCTTCGATGCCGGTGAGCATGTGGCGGCGGAGGCGGCGGTGACGGTGGGCGTCGCGGCGGGCGGCGGGGACCAGCAGGGCGCGCAGGCCGGCGAAGCTGTCGGCGGTGACGCGGCCGGCGGCCACCAGCTCGCCGAGGGCATCCTCCAGTTCGGTGCGCAGCAGGTGGGTGGCGGCAAGCAGTTCGTCGAAGAACAGTGCGCCCTGGTCGCGCAGGGTGTCGAGTACGGCCTGGGCGCGTGAGGAAACCAGGGTGTCCTGCACGTCGCCATGGTTGGCGGCCACGCCTGTCCATACCGGCAAAGTGCGCCGGGGCAGCAGCACGATGGGCGTGGCGCGCACCGGGCCGCCGCCACCGCCGCTGCCGCCGCGCAGCCGGCTCCAGCTGATGCGCCCGGCGCGACACTGCTCGTCCAGCCAGCTGATGGCGTAGTCGTCGATGCGCGCGGGCAGCAGCTCGCCCTCCCATGCACCGGCTGCCGCCTCGAAGCCTTCGAGCTGGGCGAGCACGGCCGGCAGCGCATCCGGCCCGCTCAGGCGTGAGCCCGGCGCCACGTGCTGCCATTCGAACAGGAAGCGCATCAGGTCGCGGCGACTGACGGGCTCGATCTCGCGGCGCAGGCGGCCGATGGTGTAGCGGTGGATGCGCGCCAGCAGGTGGCGTTCGCACCACTCGATCTCGATGGTGCCGGGGGTGAAGTGGCCCTGCATCACATAGCCTTCGGATTGCAGGCGCAGCAGGGTGAGGTCGATGTCCGATGCTGGGACCTGCAGGGACGCGGCGAGCTGGGGGACGGTGACGGGGCCCAGGCCGGTGAGGCGTGCGCGGACTAGTTCGAGCAGGGCGTTTTCGCGGGGCCAGTTTTGGGCTGCGTACTCGGCCGGGGCGGTGATGGTGGGGTGCAGGGGCGCGTCAGGGTGGATGGATTGCCAAGGGGGGAGTTTTTCGGCTGTGGTCCAGATTTGGGACTGGGGCAAGAGTGGCCCCTCACCCCGGCCCTCTCCTCGCTCCTCAGAGCCGAGGCCATCCATGGCCTCTCCCCGCGTGCCCCGGCGGGGAGAGGGAGCTAAGAGCGTCGCACGATGATTTTTTGCGAGGTCTTTTAGCCAGTCGTTCCAGCCTTCGTTGGCGTCGGCTTCGTGCTGGGTGATGCCGCCGAGGATGTTGAGGGCCTCGTGCATTTCGTCGGCGCTGCGGACTTGCGGCCAGGCTTCTTCGCGGACGGCGGCGATGGCGTCTTCGTCGAGGCGGCCGAGGTCGTCGGCGCTTTCGGGGTCGCTCCAGCGGCGTGACTGCACGGCCTGGGTGCGGCGCTCTTCGAGTGGCGCGTCATCGAGGAAGGCGTAGGGCGCCGCGTTGAGCACTTCGCCGGCCAGCGGGCTGGGCGCGGCGAGATCGCGTGCCACCACGGTGATCGAGCCATCCTCCAGACCGTGCAGCACGTGCAGCAGGCCGTCGATGTCCATCGCCTCGCGCAGGCAGTCGTGCAGGGTCTGGTTGACCAGCGGGTGATCGGGAATCTCGCGTTCGCCCACGATGTTTTCGAGGCAGGCCACCTGGTCGGGGAACACGGTGGCGAGCAGATCCTCGCTTTTCATGCGCTGCAGGGGCGGCGGCACCTTGCGGCCACCCTGGAAGCGCGGCAAGGCCAGCGCGGTGGTGGCGTTCCAGCGCCAGCGCGCGGGGAACAGCGGCGCATCCAGCAGTGCCTGCACCAGCACGTGTTCCGCCGTGGCGGAATGCAGGTAGCGAGACACCTCTTCCAGCGGAAAGCTGTGGCTGGTGGAAAGCGACAGCACGATGGCGTCTTCGGTCGCCGCGGCCTGCAGTTCGAAATTGAACTGGCGGCAGAAGCGCTTGCGCAGCGCCAGGCCCCACGCGCGGTTGATGCGGCTGCCCCATGGCGTGTGGATGACCAGCTGGGTGCCGCCCGATTCGTCGAAGAAGCGTTCGAACACCAGCGTTCCCTGCGTGGGCAGCACGCCGAGCGCCAGCCGGGCCGCGGCGAGGTAGTCGGCCAGCTGTTGTGCCGCCGACTCGCCCAGCCCCAGCGTATGCATCAGCCAGTGCATCACGGCCGGCACGCCGCCTTCGTCGAGGCGGGTGGCGACTTCTTCGCGCAGGCGCGACACGCCATGCGACAACTCGGCGGTGCGGCCGGGCGCTTCGCCCAGCCAGAACGGAATATTCGGCGGCACGCCCTGCGCGTCTTCCACGCGCAGGCGATCGCGCTCCACGCGCTGGATGCGGTAGCTGGCGTTGCCCAGCTGGAACACGTCGCCGGCGAGGCTTTCGACCGCGAAGTCTTCGTTCACCGTGCCGATGATGGTGGCCTGCGGCTCGAGCACGACCAGGTAGTCGGCCGTGTCGGGGATGGCGCCACCGGACGTCACCGCGGTCAGCCGCGCGCCGCGGCGTGCGCGCAACTGGCCGTGCACGGCATCGCGGTGGATGTAGGCCGCGCGTGGGCCGCGACGCGTGGAGAAGCCTTCGGCCAACATGCGCACGGTCGCATCGAATTCCCCTCGCGTGAGATCGCGATACGGCCGTGCGCTGCGCACGAGGTCGAACAGGGCGTCCTCGCTCCACTCGCGGCAGGCCACTTCGGCCACGATCTGCTGGGCGAGCACGTCCAGCGGCTGGCGCGGCTGGATCAAGGCATCGAGTTCGCCGCGGCGCACGCAGTCGAGCAGCGCCGTGCATTCGACCAGGTCGTCGCGCGTGGCGGGAAACAGGCGCGCCTTGGGCGTGCCTACCACCGCATGGCCGGAGCGTCCCGCGCGCTGCAGGAAGGCGGCGATCGAGCGCGGCGATCCCATCTGGCACACCAGGTCGACGTCGCCGATGTCGATGCCCAGCTCCAGCGACGCCGTGGCCACCAGCACGGAGAGCTCGCCGCGCTTGAGGCGTTGCTCGGCATCGAGGCGCTGTTCCTTGGCGAGGCTGCCGTGGTGCGCCGCCACCGCCGGCTTGCCGAGCCGCTCGGAAAGATGTCGCGCCACGCGCTCGGCCATGCGCCGTGTGTTGACGAACACCAGCGTGGTGCGATGGGTTTCGACCAGTTGCGCGAGCTGGTTGTAGACCAGCTCCCAGCAGTCGTTGGACATCACCGATTCGAGCGGCACCGGCGGAACAGCGATGGCCAGATCGCGTTCGCGCGTGTGGCCGACGTCGATGATGTTGACGTGATCCTTCTCCCCGTTGGGGAGAAGGTGGCCCGAAGGGCCGGATGAGGGTACGGGGCTTGCGGTTGCGGCCGGCAGAGCAGCTTTCTGCTTCGAATGGGCGGTGTCGCGAGGTTGGCCCCTCACCCCAGCCCTCTCTCCCACGGGACTACCTTCGGGTCGCCCGGAGGGGAGAGGGAGCAGAGCGTGCGAGCCCACCAGGAACTGTGCAATTTCTTCAATCGGCTTTTGCGTTGCCGACAAACCGATGCGCAGCAGGCGGCGTTGGCATAGCGATTCCAGTCGCTCCAGCGACAAGGCCAGGTGCGCGCCGCGCTTGCTGGAGGCGATGGCGTGGATTTCGTCGACGATCACCGTGCGCGTACTGGCCAGCATGGCGCGGCCGGACTCGGAGCCCAGCAGGATGTAGAGCGATTCGGGCGTGGTGACCAGGATGTGCGGCGGGCGCTTGCGCATCCAGGTGCGCTCGGCCTGCGGGGTGTCGCCGGTGCGCACGGCGGTGCGAATGTCCACGTCCGGCAGACCCTGGCGCACCAGTTCGGCGCGGATGCCTTCCAGCGGCGCTTCCAGGTTGATGCGGATGTCGTTGGACAGCGCCTTGAGCGGCGACACATAGACGACGGTGGTCGCGTCCGGCAGCTCGCCGTGGTTCGCCACGCCCTCGCGCACCAATGTGTCAATGGCCGAGAGGAAGGCCGTGAGGGTCTTGCCCGAGCCGGTGGGGGCGGCGACCAGGGTGTGGCGGCCCGCCCGGATCGATGGCCATGCGGCTTTTTGCGGCGCCGTGGGCGCGTTGAAAGCACCCTGAAACCATGCGGCGACGGCGGGATGAAAATCGTGCAGTGGCATGGACTTAGGACCGGGCCGGGGGACCTTGCATCGCTCCGAAGATGGGGCCTTGGCAGCGCTTTGGCAACCGCCCGAAGGAAAATTCGCTTCTGCCGGCACGCTCTTTCGATGACAATAGCGTGACGTCGCCGTACTTCTAAGTACGTTCTTTCGTTACGCCGTTGCCTTCCATTCTCGGGGAATTTCCAATGACCGCCGCCAGCCCGACGCGCTTTGCCGTGCTTGCCCTTTCCATTGCCAGTGCCCTTGCCCTGGGCACCAGCGCCACCGTCCACGCACAGGACGCCACCGCCGCCACGCCCACCAAGCCGCAGACCGGCAAGCCGACGGAACTTGCGACCGTCAACGTGACCGCAGAAAAGCGTGTCGAGAACCTGCAGAAGGTGCCGATCTCGATGACCGTGCTGACGCCGGACAAGCTCGAGGCCTTCGGCCAGTCCGGCGACACCGTGCTGCAGCTCGCCTCGCGCGCGCCCAGCGTGTACGCCGAAACCTCGTACGGCCGCGAATTCCCGCGCTTCTACATCCGCGGCCTCGGCAACAGCGACTTCGATCTCAATGCGTCGCAGCCGGTGTCGATGGTGTACGACGACATCGTGCAGGAGAACCCGATCCTCAAGGGCTTCCCGCTGTTCGACCTCGCCCAGGTGGAAGTGCTGCGTGGCCCGCAGGGCACCATGTTCGGCCGTAACTCGCCGGCCGGCGTGATCAAGTTCGACTCGGTCAAGCCGAGCCAGGACACCAGCGGCTACGCCCGCGTCTCGTACGGCAGCAAGGGCACGGCGAACGCCGAGGCCGCGCTGGGCGGTTCGCTCGGCGGCAACTGGTCGGGCCGCGTGTCGGCGCTGGCGCAGCACCGCGACGGCTGGATCGACAATGACTACACCGGCAAGAAGGACTCGCTGGGCGGCTACAACGACCGCGCCGTGCGCCTGCAGGCCATGTACGACGTGAAGGATTTCAACGCGCTCATCAACGTGCACGCGCGCTGGCTCGACGGCACGGCCGAAGTGAACCGCGGCAATGCCATTCCGCTGGGCAGCGACAGCTTCGTGCCGGGCTTCCAGCGCGACGTGGTGTACCAGGACGGCCGCAACAAGCAGCACCTGTTCACCTGGGGCAGCAACCTGCACCTGACCTGGAACCTGGGTGACTACACGCTCACCTCGATCACCGGCTTTGAAAAGGCCGACACGTACAGCCTCGGCGACGTGGACGGCGGCATCGCCATTCCGCTCAACCCGAGCCAGAACAAGTACGTCACCGCGTTCCCGGTGGAGACGGCCGATGCACTGCCGCACGACCAGCAGATCACGCAGGAAGTGCGCCTGGCCAGCAATCCGCAGGATCGACTGAACTGGCAGGTGGGCGCGTACTACTTCTACGAAGACATCGCGATCTCCAACTTCGACTACGCCACGCTCAACAACCACGCCCTGGACGGCTATGCGGAGCAGAGCCAGACCACGCGTGCGTGGGCAGGCTTCGGCTCGGTCGACTACCGCATCACCGACGAGTTCGACGTGCGCGCAGGCACGCGCTACTCGCACGATTCGCGCGACTTCCACGTCAACCGCCTGCTGTCGCCGATCGGCGGCGGCCCGCTGTCACTGAGCGCCAACCCGCATGACGCGCGCTGGAGCGGCGACCTCACCGGCACCTGGACGCTCAACCCGAACGTCAACGTGTACGGCCGCATCGCCAACGGCTTCCGCGCACCCAGCGTGCAGGGCCGCGTGCTGTTCGCCGACTTCATCTCGGTGGCCAAGCCCGAGACGATCACCTCGTACGAGCTGGGCATCAAGACCACCGGCATGGACAACCGCCTGCGCTTCAACGCGGATGTCTACAACTACATCATGCACAACGAGCAGCTCACCGCGGTGGGCGGCGACATCAACGTCACGCGCCTGATCAACGCCAAGAAGACCGAAGGCTACGGCGCCGAGTTCGACATGGAGGCGTACATCACGCCGAACTTCGTGCTCACCGCCGGCGGCAGCTACAACCACACCGAGCTGAAGGATCCGAACCTGGCCGTGGCCGTGTGCGGCTCGGGCTGCACGGTGCTCGACCCGCTCAATGCCCAGGGCAACGCCCTGATCGACGGCAACCCGCTGCCGAACGCGCCGAAGTGGATCGGCACGCTCACCGCGCGTTACGGCATTCCGTACGGCGAGAGCGGCGAGTTCTTCGTCTACACGGACTGGAACTACCGCAGCCAGGTGAACTTCTTCCTGTACCAGTCGGAAGAGTTCCGCAGCAAGCCGGTGCTCGAGGGCGGCCTGCGCCTGGGCTACAACTGGGCCTACGGCAAGCACGAAGTGGCGCTGTATGCGCGCAACCTGACCAACAAGCAGTACATCACCGGTGCCATCGACTTCAACAACCGCACCGCGTTCGTCAATGACCCGCGCATCATCGGCGTGGAATTCCGCACCGACCTGTAAGGTCCAGGCCCGCCGGGATCATCGATTCCGGCGGGCCAGCCGTTCCATGGAAGGGAGTGGCCTGGCCACTCCCTTCTTTTTTGGCGCAGTGCGGCGACCACAAGGCCGCCGCATGATGCAGAATTCGATCCTTCCCCTCGAGGACTTGCAGTGAACCACCCGGGCGACCTTGGCCGAGACAGTCTCCATCAGCTGACCATGGCCGATGGCCAGCGCCTGTTCGTGCGCGACTGGCCGCACGCCCGTGCGCAGGACGCCGTGCTGGTGGTGCATGGCCTGGGCGAGCACAGCGGGCGCTACCAGCGGCTGGCCATGTGGTTCCATGCGCGCGGCTACGCCGTGCGCAGTTACGACCAGCGCGGCCACGGCCAGACCGCGGGCGTGCGAGGTGGACTGCGGCACGCGGACGACCTGCTCGAAGACCTCGCCACCGTCTACAACGACTACGCCTCGACCCTGCCCCGCCCGCCGCTGCTTCTGGGCCACAGCATGGGCGGCCTGGTGGCGGCACGCGCGGTGCTGGACAAGCGCGTTCGTCCACCCGCGCTGGCGCTTTCCTCGCCGGCCTTCCGCAGCTGGGAACCGGCATGGCTGCGCCGGCTGGCCGCGCTGCTGACACATGTCGCGCCGAGCCTGCCGCTACCCAACGGGCTGCCGTTTGAGAAACTGTCGCACGACCCGCAGGTGGAACCGTCCTATCGCGGCGACCCCTTGCGCCATGGCTGGGTGACGCCGCGGCTGGCGGATTTCATCTTCCGCTCCGGCGAGGCCACCATTCGCGACGCGGCGCGGCTGGATGTGCCCACCCTGCTGCTGGTGGCCGGCGCGGACAAGCTGGTCGATCCCACCGGCAGCCGCGACTTCGCCGCCGGTGCCTGGGCGGGCCAGAAGCTCACCACGCGTTATTTCGACTCGCTCTACCACGAGCTGTTCAACGAGGCGGAGCCGGCGCGCAGCCAGGTGTTGAAGCAGTTGGGCGACTGGCTGCAGAAGCGCGCCTGAGCGCCCCGCCGGTCACAGCCACTCGCGCTTGCCGGTAAAGGTGATGGTCAGCCATTCCACGCGGATATCGCTGCCGATGCGCGTGGCGATCTCGTTGCGCACGGCATCCACCTCGCCCATCGTGCCGAGCTTCGTCGACGGCTCGATCAGGATGTGGATGTCGATGAAGCGCATGCGGCCGATCTTGGCCACGTAGCTGGCGAACTCGAGATAGCCGTGCTCGCGCTGCATGGCGTCCATCACGGCGCGCACGCGATTGTCCAGTTCGTCCGGCGCCAGTTGCAGCACTTCGCGCAGCGCCTGCCACAGGCTGCCCAGCGGCAGCGGCAGCAACAGGATGATCAGCCCCAGCAGGATCGACGAGTCGATGTAGCGCGTCCAGTGATCCAGCGGGCCGCCCGAGATGGCCGCGGCGACCGCGAAGCCCACCAGCACGGCGATGCTGATGCAGCCGCCGATCAGCCAGCCACGCGCATCCAGCTGCAACAGCACGGAGTTCAGCGCGACTGACTGGCGCCGCATGTAAGTGGCCATGCCCATGCTCACCACGCCCATGAACGCGGCCCACGCGGCGCCGAAGCCAAACGCCAGTTCGTGGCCGCCGCTGAGCAGGTCGTGCAGGGCGGAGAAGCCGGCGTAGCTGCAGATGGAGGTGAGCACGGCCGCGTTGAACACGACCATCAGCGGCTCCAGGTGCCAGTAGCCGAACTGGAACCGACGGCTGCCTTCGCTGGAGACCAGGTGGGAAACCGCCAGCGATCCGGCGGTGAGCACCACGTCGACCAGCGAATAGAAGCCGTCGAACGCGATGGATTGCGAACGCATGGCCAGGCCCACGGCCACGCAGGCCGCACCGACCAGGAAGGTGCCGACGATGGAGAGCCGCAGCTGGCGTTGTTCGCGTGAAGTATCCATGTCACTCGCCCGTCGCGATGGCGGCAGTTTGCCCGATCGCACGATGCCGATCATCTTGCCGCGGATCGACAAGCATACCGGCGACGCTGGTCTGCCACGGCGCGGTCATGCGCTGCCCGCCGCCATCGCGGCCTCGCGCCGTTGGCGCTGCTGGCGTCGAAACGCGCCCGGCGTCTCGCCCACGTGCTCGCGGAAGGCGCGCCCGAAGGCGGCCTCGGAGGCATAACCGCAGCGTTCGGCCACCTGGCCCGCGGTGAGGTTCTCGCGCGTCAGCAGGCGCGCCGCCAGCTCCATGCGCACGTCCGCCACCCATTCCATCGGCGTGATGCCGCCCGTTTGCGCAAACTGGCGCGCAAAGGTGGCGCGCGACATCAGCGCCTGCGCCGCCATGCCGGCCAGCGTCCAGTGTTGGGCCGGATCGCGCAGCACGGCCTCGACCGCACGCGACAGGCGTGGGTCGGCCATCAGCGCCAGCACGCCCGTGCCCAGCGCCTGCTCGCTCACCAGGCTGCGCAGCACCAGCGCGAACAGGGCCGTCGACAGTTCGCTGACCACCGCGGCGCCACCGGGGCGCGGCTCCATGGTTTCCGCGCGCATCATCTCGATCAGCGCGATCAGCCCCGTGCGTGGTCCCGCCACCACGCGCACCACTTCGGGCAAGGAACGCATCAGCGCGCTGCCGGCATCGCCGAGCACGAAGTTGCCGCAAAGCATGTCGTACGGCTCGCCCTCGCCTTGCTGCTCGACCTCGGTGACCACCCCATTGAAGTGCTGCGTCTCGGATGGCGTCGGCGGCGGCGCGAGGTCGTCCGCATCCACCGCGCTGACCAGCGTGTGGCGCGCGCCATGCGGGAACATCAGCACGTCGCCGGCCGCCAGCTCCAGCGTCTGCTGGCCGCTGCGCAGGCGGGCGCGCCCCCGCAGCACCACGTGGTAAGGCACGTGCCCGGGCGGCGCGGGGCCGTTGTCGAGCGCCCATGCACCGACGTAGCGGCACAGCAGGTCGACCGTGCCCGTGGGGGAAAGCATGTGTACCAGGTGACTGAGGCTGTCCATGACGGCTGCCGAGACGATGGAGCTAATTATCGAGACCTGGATGTGCGGATCGCGTCAAAGCCAGCGCCTAAGCTTTCCCCACGGTTCGGCAAGCGAACCGACATCCCCTCGATACGGAGTACCTCAATGAATCGTCTGCACACCCTCAACGCCCAGGACGCCACCGGCGAACTCGCCGAGATGTTCACCGCCATCAAGTCCGCCGTCGGCATGCTGCCCAATGCCTACGCCACCATCGGCAGCAACTCGCCGGCCGTGCTCGGCCATGTGCTGAAGACCGGCGCCCTGCTCAAGGACAGCGCGCTCAACGCCCGCGAGCTCGAAGCGATCAATCTTGCCGTGAGCGAAGCCACCGCGTGTGACTACTGTCTTGCCGCGCACAGCATGACGGGCAAGATGGTGGGTTACTCCGCCGAACAGGTCCGCCAGCTTCGAAACGGCGCCTACGACGGCGATGCCAGGATCGACGCGCTGGTGAAGTTCGCCGTGCGGCTGGTGACGACGCGTGGCACGCTGCCCGCCGACGCGGTGGCCAGCGTGAAGCAGGCCGGTTACAGCGATCGCCAGATCATCGAGTCGATCATGGCGGTCAGCGCGATCCTGTTCACCAACATGGTCAATCGCGTCAACGACACGGTGCTGGACTTCCCCAAGGCCGCCTGAGCGGCAGACGACGCGGGCGGAAGCGACACGCGCAGGGCTTCGCGCGTGGATGGCGAAGCCCGCGTCGATCCGGGGCCTGGGCAGGGCGTCCTTGTGACAGCCCTGCCTTCACGCCCTGCTCGCGCAAGGCTTGCCAGCATTTCCGGACGCACATGCGTGAGCGCTGGGGATGACCATGCCGAACCAACCCCGTTCGCCGTCGCGACGCATCTTCCTGCGACAGTCGCTGGTCGCTGTTCCTGCGGTAAGCCTGCTTGGCAGCTCGGCCCTCGCGCAATCGCAGGGCGCCGCCACGACACCGGCTGCCGCGTATGCACCGCGCTATTTCACCGCGCCGGAATGGGAATTCCTGCAGGCCGCGGTGGATCGCCTGATCCCCGCCAACGAAGACGGCCCCGGTGCACTGGAGGCCGGCGTGCCGGAGTTCATCGACCGCGAGATGGAAGGCGCCTATGGACACGGCGGCTTCTGGTACATGCAGGGCCCGTTCGTGCCCGACACACCGCCGACGCTTGGCTACCAGCTGCGCTTCATCCCGCGTGACCTGTATCGCACCGCCATCGCCGCCATCGACGACTGGTGCCAGAAGCAGCACGGCAAGAAATTCGCCGCGCTGTCGCCGGACGATCGCGACCAGGTGCTGCACCAGCTAGAGAAGGGCGACATCAAGCTCGAGCAGCTCCCGGCCACGGCGTTCTTCAGCCAGTTGCTGGCCAACACCAAGGAAGGCTACTTCGCCGATCCCATGTACGGCGGCAACAAGCACATGGGCGCGTGGAAGATGATCGGCTTTCCCGGCGCCCGCGCCGATTTCGCCGACTGGATCGAGCAGCCGGGCAAGGTTTATCCGCTGGCTCCCGTGTCGATCGAGGGAGACAAGTCATGATCCGCATGAAACCGGTCGACGTGGTGATCGTCGGCTTCGGCTGGACCGGCGCGATCATGGGCATGGAACTGACCGAGGCAGGCCTGAGCGTGCTGGCGCTGGAGCGCGGCAGCTATCGCGACACCTCGCCCGACTTCACCTATCCGCACAATGCCGACGAGCTGGCCTATGGCATCCGCGGCAAGCTGTTCCAGCCGCTGGCGAAGGAAACCATCACCATCCGCCATGCCCTCGGCGAGACGGCCGTGCCGTACCGGCAATACGGTTCGTTCCTGTTCGGCACGCACGTGGGCGGCGCGGGCATCCACTGGAACGGCCAACACTATCGCCCCTCACCGGAAGACCTGGAGTTCGCCAGCCATAACCGGCAGCGCTACGGCGCGAAGTTCATGCCGGAGGACATGCAGATCCAGGACTACGGCGTGACCTACGACGAGCTGGAACCGTTCCTGGACCAGTTCGAATACCTGTGCGGCACCTCGGGGCGCGCCGGCAACCTCAACGGCGAGATCCGCGACGGCGGCAATCCGTTCGAAGGACCGCGCAAGCGCGAATACCCGAACCCGCCGGTGACCGACAACTACGGCGCCAGGCTGTTCGCCGATGCGGCGCGGGCGCGTGGTTACAAGCCGTTTCCGCAGCCCTCGTCCAATGCCTCGCAGCCCTATACCAATCCGCACGGCGTGCGGCTCGGGCCGTGCAACCTGTGCGGCTACTGCGAGCGCTTCGGCTGCTTCATGTATTCCAAGGCCTCGCCGCAGACCACCATCCTTCCGGTGCTGATGCGCAAGCCCAACTTCGCGCTGCGCACGCAAAGCCACGTCACCCGCGTGAACCTCGACAACACCGGCAAGCGCGCCACCGGCGTCACCTACATCGACGCGCAGGGCCAGCAGGTGGAGCAGCCGGCGGACCTGGTGATCGTCGCCGCGTTCCAGATGCACAACGTGCGCCTGATGCTGATGTCCGGCATCGGCGCGCCGTACGACCCGAACACCGGCAAGGGCGTGATCGGCAAGAACTACGCCTACCAGATGATGAGCGGCGTCACGGTGTTCTTTGACAAGGACGTCGCGATCAACCCGTTCATCGGCGCGGGTTCCGGCGGCAACCAGATCGTCGACGACTTCAATTCCGATCACTTCGACCACGGCCCGCACGGCTTCGTCGGCGGCGGCTACATCCTCGGCGGCCAGACCGGCGGGCGGCCGATCCAGCAGCTGCAGCTGCCGCCCGGCACGCCGGCGTGGGGCGCCAAGTGGAAGCGCGCCGCCAGGGACAGCTACCTGCATACCACCGGCGTGCAGACGCATGGCTCGGTGATGGCCTATCGCGATCGCTACCTCGACCTCGACCCGACCTACAAGGACAGTTTCGGCCTGCCGCTGTTGCGCATGACCTTCGACTGGCACGACAACGAATACAAGATGACGCGCTTCCTGACCGACCGGGCGCAGGAGATCGCCGACCAGATGAAGCCGCGCCAGACCTCGCAGACCATCCGCAAGCCGGGCGACCACTACGACACGCGCCAGTACCAGACCACGCACACCACCGGCGGCGTGATCCAGGGCGCCTCGCCCGAGACCAGCGCGCTCAACCGCTACCAGCAGAGCTGGGACGTGCACAACGTGTTCGTCACCGGCGCCTCGGCGTTTCCGCAGAATCTCGGCTACAACCCGACGGGTCTGATCGGCGGCCTGACCTATTACTCGGCCCGGGCCATCCGTGAGACCTACCTCAAGCAGCCCGGTCCCCTGGTGCAGGCATGAACGCCTCGATCCCGCGTCGACATCAGGCTGGAGGCGGACTGCTGCGCGCCATCGTGGTGCTGATCGTGCTGGTGGCGGCGGCATGGCTTGCCACGCACCTGTTCCGCGGTGGTGGCGGCGATGCGTCGGCGACGGCACCCGCACCCACCGACGAGCAGATCAAGCAGGGCGAATACCTGGCGCGCGCCGGCGACTGCGCGGCCTGCCACACTGCGCCGGGCGGCAAGCCGTTTGCCGGCGGCCTCGCCATCGCCTCGCCGATCGGCAACATCTACAGCACCAACATCACCCCCGATCCCAGGACCGGCATCGGCGGTTACAGCTACGGCCAGTTCGAACGCGCCGTGCGGCGCGGCATCAACGCCGCGGGGCATACCTTGTATCCAGCCATGCCCTATCCCTCGTACGCGAAGGTCAGCGACTCGGATGTGCAGGCGCTGTACGCGTATTTCATGCGCGGGGTGACGCCGGTCGAACAGGCCAATCATCCCGAAGGCATCGCCTGGCCGTTGTCGATGCGCTGGCCGCTCACCTACTGGCGCTGGTTGTTCGCGCCGAAGGTGGCGCCGGTGGAGGTGGCGCCCGGGCAGGACGCGGCGCTTGCGCGCGGCCAGTATCTGGTCGAAGGCCTCGGCCACTGCGGCGCCTGCCATACGCCGCGCGGGCACGCGCTGCAGGAGCGATCGCTGGCCGCTGGCGACGGCACCAGCTACCTCAGCGGCGGCGAGAGCGACCACTGGGTCGCGCCGAGCCTGCGCGGCGAGCCGGCGAGCGGCCTGGGCAGCGTCAGCGAGCAGGATGTCGCCATGCTGCTGAAGACCGGACGCAGTGAGCGCAGCGCCGTGTTCGGCGGCATGAGCGATGTGGTCCAGCACAGCACGCAATACCTCACCGACGAGGATCTCGCTGCCATCGCGCACTTCCTGAAGTCGCTGCCACCGGCGCGGCAGGAGACGGCGCTGAGCTACGACCAGGCCACCCACGCTGCGCTCGGCAGCGGCAACGTCGGTGCGACGGGCGCCCAGCTCTATATCGACAACTGCGCCACCTGCCACCGCACCGACGGTCACGGTTACCCGCAGGTCTACCCCGCGCTGGCCGGCAACCCGGTGCTCAATGGCAGGCATGCGGGCGCGGCGATTCGCCTGGTGTTGCACGGCGGCACCATGCCCGCGGGCAACGGTGCGCCCACGCAGTTCAGCATGCCTGCGTTCCGCGAGCGGCTCAGCGACCAGCAGGTGGCCGATGTGCTGAGCTTCGTGCGTTCGAGCTGGGGCAATCGCGGCGGTGCAGTGACGGCCGAACAGGTGGCACCGCTGCGCAAGCTGCCGCCGGCGGGGCAGCCGCTGATGACCGGCTACGACCCGCGCGCCACCGAGCCATCGCCCAGGCCGTAGCGCCAGGCCGGACGGCCCGACGTGTCAGCCCGCCGACTCGACCAGGGAGAGCGCCGCCTTGCGACCGGAAGCGAGCATCTGCTCGGACACTTCCGGATCATCCACGGCGCGTGCGAGCGACAGCGTGCCGACCAGGGTGGAGAACACCGCCATCGCTGTCGCGCGCCGCTGTTTGGGCTTGAGTGTCCGGGGCAAGGCGTCGGCCAGCAGCCCGATGACGCGCTCGGCGCGCTCGCTGAATTCCTTGCGCACCACCGCCGGCCCGCGCGCGATTTCCGGGGCCAGCGCGGCGGCCACGCAGCCCTGGGCCACGTTGTCGCGATGGCTCGCGCTCAGGTAGCTGTTGATCACGCCCTCGATACCGCCGCGCACCGGATCGTGCAGCGCCTTCGACAGTCGCTCATAGGTGCCCTGCCAGCCCAGCCCGACGGCTTCGCGGGCCAGGTCGTCCTTCGACTCGAAGTGGTTGTAGAAGCCGCCCTGGGTGAGACCGATGTCGCCCATCAGATTGGCCACGCCGACGCTGGCGATGCCTTCTCCGCGGAACCGAGCCGCCGCGGTCTCGAGGATCCGCTGCCGCGTGGCTTCCTTGTGACCTTTGTCGTAACGCATGGGATCGCTTCCTGCCGGCAGCACGCCGGCCATTGAAATCCATGATACCGATCATATCGTATTACGGTTGTCATATATATAGCGGCGCAGCCGTCGTCCAGCCCACTCCCAGCCCAAGGAAACCCCACCCCATGAAGATCCAAGGTTCCATTGCCCTCGTCACCGGCGCCAACCGCGGCCTCGGCCTCGCCTTTGCCAAGGCACTGCTCGACGCCGGCGCCAGCAAGGTCTACGCCGGCGCACGCGACCCGTCCACGGTCACCCTGCCCGGTGTCATTCCGATCAAGCTGGACGTCACCAATGCGCAGGATGTGGCTGCCGCCGCGATCACCTGCGCCGATGTCGACATCGTGATCAACAACGCCGGCATCACCTCGCCCACGCCGCTGCTCGATAAGCAGGACGGCGCCGCCGCGCTGCGCCGCCTGCTGGAGACGAACCTCCATGGCATCCATGCCATGAGCCAGGCCTTTGCGCCGGTGCTGAAGGCCAACGGCGGCGGCGCGCTGGTCAACATGCTGTCGGCCCTGAGCTGGCTGAGCCTGGGCACCACCGGCGCGTATTCGGTCTCCAAGGCTGCCGCCTGGGCGCTCACCAACAGCCTGCGCAACGAACTGCGCGCGCAGGGCACGCAAGTGCTGGCCGTGCACGCGGGCTACATCGACACCGACATGGTGAGCCACCTGGATGCCCCCAAGAGCAGTCCCGCCGACATCGCCGGCCGCACCATGCAGGCCCTCGCCGCGGGCGAACTCGAGGTACTGGCCGATGACACCGCGCGGCGGGTGAAGGGCGGCTTCGGCGCCACGCCGTCGGCCTATCTCGCCACCGCCTGAGCGCTGCCGCGCCGCACGTCGGCATACATCGCAGGAACCTCGCAGGGCCGACCCGTCTGCGCTGCACGGTGGCGACGGGTCGGCCAGCCGTGGTGCGCGCCTGCGCATGGACTTTCCCGGCCGGACCGCGCCATAGCGCGCCCGGCGCGGTGGCGCAGTACTGGACGAACCGGCCCGGGGGCGTCACGCTTACCGTTCCCCGAAGCCAGGACCGTCCATGAGAACGCCAGCCCGTGCCGTCCCGACCTTGCTTGCTGACCTTGGCGGCACCAATGTGCGTTTCGCCCTGGCCGATCCGGGTCGTGCGGCGCCGTTGCTGGACGACAGCGTGCGGCGTTACCGGGTCAAGGACTACGCCTCGCTGGCCGACGCCATCCGCCAGTATTTCGACGACACCGGCCTGCGCGCGCAGCGCGCGATCATCGCCGCGGCCGGACGCATCAGCGAAGGCGAGACGGTCAAGGTCACCAACAACCCATGGGCCGTGGCCGCGCATGCACTGCAGGCCGAACTGCGCATGGATTCGGTGCACCTGGTCAACGACTTCGCCGCGCAGGCGATGGCGGTGCCGCTGCTGACCCACGACCAGCTGTCCCCGGTGGGCCCGCAGCCGATGCCGACGCTGGGCCTGCGCGAGCCGCAGACGTTCGTGGTGATGGGCCCCGGCACCGGCCTTGGCGTGGCCGGCCTGTTGCGTCGCGAAGGCCACTGGATCGTGCTCGAGACCGAAGGCGGCCACGCCGGCTTCGCCGCGCACACGGCGGAAGACGTGGAGATCCTGCATCGCCTCAACGACCGCTTCGGCCGCGTGTCCAACGAACGCATGATCTGCGGCAACGGCCTGGTCAACCTTTACCTTGCCCTCGCCGACATCGCCGGCCAGCCGGCCGAGGAATACACGCCCGAGGACATCACCGCCCGCGCCGAAGCCGGCACCGATCCGCTGTGCGTGCGCACGGTGGAAACGCTGGCCGGCATTTTCGGCAGCGTGGCCGGCGACCTCGTGCTCAGCCTGGGCGGCTGGGACGGCGTGTACCTGACCGGCGGCGTGCTGCCGATCCTGCTGCCGTGGCTCAAGCGCGGCGGTTTCCGCGAGCGCTTCGAGGCCAAGGGCCGCTTCCGCGAGACGATGGAACACGTGCCCACCGTGGCCATGATCCACCCGGAACCGGGCCTGCTCGGCGCCGCCGCGCTGGCCGTGATCGAAGCCGGCAAGCCGCTGGTCTGCAGCGAATAAGCCCGGCGCCGGCGGTTTTTTCCCGCCGGCCGCGACGCGCCAGGGTTTGGTCGCCCATCGCCGATCGGCGACACTAGCCGTCTGGCAGTGGATGGAGAGACCCCGTGGCACGCAGCAATTCCGCGCTCCTGTTCGATCTCGACGGCACCCTCGTCGACAGCGTCTACCAGCATGTGCTGGCGTGGAAGGAAGCACTCGACCGCGAAGGCGTCGAACTCTCCGTGTGGCGCATCCATCGCAAGATCGGCATGAGCGGCGGCCTGTTCGCCAACATGCTGCTGCGCGAAACCGGGCTGGAAATCACCGAGGAACGCCTCGAGCGTCTGCGCCTCTGGCACGCCGAGGCCTATACGCGGCAGGCCTCGCAGGGCGCGGTGCGCCCGCTGCCCGGCGCACGCGAACTGCTGGCCTTCCTCACCGACGAAGAAATCCCCTGGGCCATCGCCACCAGCGGGCGCATGCAGACGGCCGCGCACAACCTGGAGGCGCTCGGCGTCGATCCGTCCAGCGTGCCGGTGGTGACGCGCGACCAGGTGCGCTATGCCAAGCCGGATCCCGACCTGTTCATCACCGCGGCCCATCGCCTGGGCGTCGACATCCACCACAGCCTGGTGATCGGCGACAGCATCTGGGACATGCTGGCGGCGCAGCGCGCGCGTGCACTGGGCGTGGGCCTGCTGTCCGGCGGCTACGGCCAGGAAGAACTCGAGGACGCCGGCGCGTTCCGCGTCTACGAAGACCCCGCCGACCTGCTCCGGCACATCGACGAAGTGGCCGCGCGACGCTGACGTCAGGCGCGATTCATCGCCGCGCCGCCGCCTGCGGGTAGTCTCGGCAATGGATCCGTCCACTGGAGGCCGTCATGCGCCGTTATCTCGCCATGCTCATGTCCGCGCTGCTTGCCGCGTGCTCGCCTTCCTCGCCACCACCCGCGCAGAAGCCACCCAAGCCCCAGGCAGAGCAGGCCGCGCCCGCACGCGCCGAACTCGGCTCGGCCGCGTGGTACGCCTGGGTCGACGAACGCCTGCACATCACCGATGACGGCCACGGACCCGATCGCGGTTCGGACGAATGGAACCACGCGGTGCAGCACAAGCTGGGCCAGGAAGCGCCGCAATCGCCGATCGGATCGCCGCAGTGGCAACAGGCGGTGGATGCCTTGTTGCGGACCAGGCCGGCACTCTGATCGCTCTTTGCTCCCTCTCCTCGGATGGGAGAGGGAGCAACAGCGCGCGACTCCTGGCTTTAAGCCCTCAAGGCCATGGCGCGTTGCAGTGAAGCGGCTAGGCAGAGGCGGAGGTGTCCCGCCTCGAGACCCCAAGACCGTTCCGGCCTGTATCCAACCCGTTGCCGCGAGCTCTTGAGGCCATTCTCTTTGGGTTACTTTTCTCTTGGGCCAGCAAGAGAAAAGTGACTCGGCCTCCGGCAGGAGGTCGAAACGCCCGCTGCGTAAGCGGCAAGCTGGCGAAAGCGCTCGGGAGCGAAGCGAGAAAAAAGCCACGAGATCACGCCTGATCCACGCTACCGCGAGCACCCGCCCCTCACCTCAGTCCTCTCCCCGGAGGGGAGAGGAAGCAAGCGAGGCATCACCCAGGCGCCAGCAGCGCATCCAGGTCCGACTGGTCGAAGCTCAGCTTCTCGCGCGTGCCGCCACCTTCCAGCACCGCTTCGGCCAGTTCCGCCTTGCGTGCCTTCAGTTCCTCGATGCGCTCCTCCACCGTGCCGCCGGTGATCAGGCGGAACACGAACACGGGCTTGTCCTGGCCGATGCGATGCGCACGATCGGAAGCCTGCGCTTCGGCCGCCGGGTTCCACCACGGGTCGTAGTGGATCACGGTGTCGGCGGCGGTGAGGTTGAGGCCCACGCCACCGGCTTTCAGCGACAGCAGGAACAGCGGCACTTCGCCCTCCTGGAACTGCCGCACCGGTTCGGCGCGGTCGCGCGTTTCGCCGGTGAGCGTGACGTAGCGAATGCGGTGGCGGTCGAGTTCGTGCGCGATCAGCTTGAGCATCTCGGTGAACTGCGAGAACAGCAGCACCTTGCGGCCCTCGGCCAGCAGCGCCGGCAACATGTCCATCAGCAATTCGAACTTCGCCGAATCGCGCACGCCGCGCGCCGCTTCCAGTTTCACCAGGCGCGGATCGCAACAGACCTGGCGCAACTTGAGCAGGGCGTCGAGCACGACGATGCCGCTGTGCGAGATGCCGCGCTGCGCGATCACCTCGCGCAGTTCCTCCGCCAGCGACAGGCGCAGGCTTTCGTACAGCTCGCGCTGGCGGCCTTCGAGCACGACCCGGCGCGTGATCTCGGTCTTGGGTGGCAGCTCCGAGGCCACCTGCGACTTGGTCCGACGCAGGATGAAGGGCGCGAGGCGCCGGTTGAGGCGATCCTGGCAATCGGTGTCGCGATGCCGCTCGATCGGCACGCGGTAGTGACGGCGGAATGCGCCCTCGTCGCCGAGCAGGCCGGGCACGGACAGATCCACCTGCGACCACAGTTCGCCCAGGTGGTTTTCCAGCGGCGTGCCGGTGAGGCAGATGCAGCGCGGTGCGCGCAGGCTCAGCACGGCGCGCCGTGCCTGCGTGCGCGGGTTCTTCACCTGCTGGGCTTCGTCCAGCACGATCAGCGCGAACGGCTGCTTGCGCAGCGTCACCACGTCGCGCGGCAGCAGGGCATAGCTGGTCAGCACGATGTCCTGCGCGCCGAGCTGCGAGAAATCGCCGCCGCGCTGCGGGCCATGCAGGGCCAGCACGCGCAGGGCCGGCGCAAAGCGCGCGACTTCCGCCTGCCAGTTCGGGATCAGGCTGGTGGGTACCACCACCAGGGCCGGCTGCGTGAGCGCACCGCGCTCCTTCAGCGCCAGCAGGTGCGTGATCAGCTGCAGGGTCTTGCCCAGGCCCATATCGTCGGCCAGCACGCCGCCCACGCCCGCCTCGGCCAGCGCATTGAGCCAGCGCAGGCCTTCGCGTTGATACGGGCGCAGCTCGACGGTGAGGCCGTCGGGCACCACATCGCTGGCGCGCTCCGCGGCATCGCGCAGGCGCGCCGTGAAACCGCGCAGCGCGTCGGGCGCCACCAGCTCGCCGCCACTGGGCAGCGCATCGACCAGTTCTTCCAGGCGGCCGGCCTGCACGCGCGGCAGGTGCAGCTTCTTGCGCGGCCGTTCGAGATATTCGGCCAGCGGCGCCAGAAGGCCGCGCAGTTCCTTCAGGCGCACCGGCACGCGGCGACGCTCGTCCACCGGCGCGTACCACACGGCATCTTCCGGCTCGTTCGGCGCGGGACTCAGGTTCAACTGGTGCTCGGCCAGCGCCTGCGCCACGGCGGGCAGCAGGTTGTGGCGCTTGCCTTCCACCTCGATGCCGATTTCCAGGTCGAAGGCGTGGTCGTCGGTGTCCTCCACCGCATTGCCATACCAGCGCACCGGCCCTTCCAGCACTTCGAACGGGAAGCTGGGCGCGTAGTCGAGCAGGAAACCTTCCACTTCGAGCTTGGGACGCAGCGCCAGCCAGCGCGCGGGCGTGTTGACCTCCAGCGCACCGGCGTAGCCCTTGCCGGGGAACAGCCAGGCATCCTCGGGCAGCGTGTCCGCCAGATCCCAGGGCAGGCCCTCGGTGTCCACGCCGGGGGTCAGGCCGGCGCGTTCGAGCTGCTCCATGGCGGAGAGTTCTTCCGCGCGGCGGCGGGTGATTTCCAGCAGATGGCCGTTGCGCACGCGCCGTACCAGCGGCTCACCGCCGCGGCCAGGCAGGCGCTCGCCCGCGTAGTCGAAGGCAAGGCGCGCATACGCCAGCGGCGGCGTGCCGGCGGCCAGCCGCGCATGGCGGGTGAGTGCGTGCAGCGTGAGTACCGGCTTGGGCGCCAGTTCGGCCCGGCGCATCTCGCCCAGCACCTGCGGCAGCGGCAGGCGGTGCGACAGGCGGCTGTGCGGCAGGGCGTCGCGCAGGATCTGGCTGTATTCGTGCTTCAGCGGCGGCAGGTCAAGCCACTGGGTCTCTTCCAGTGGCGCCTCGAGGTGGCCCAGTTCGGCGCGCTCGGCGTCGAGGTACCACAGGGCATCGATGCGCAGCAGGCGATGGTTGGTCGGCATCGCCGGCTGCAGGCGCTGGCCGCCGTCCTTTTCCAGGTGCCATTGCCAGTTGAGCTGGTGCGATTTGCCGCGGGACAGACGCAGGCCGGCCAGGCCGCCAAGGAAACACGGCGAGGTATCGAGGATTTCGGCCAGCAGGGCGTCGCCGACGTGGCCGGACAGCCGCGCATAGCTGCGGCTCTTGCGCAGGGTCTGCGGCAGGCCGAGCACGGTGGCGGCCAGTCGCTGCTCGTGGGGCGCCAGCGCCTGCTGCGCGAGATGCTTGCTGTCCAGCGGCGTCGGCCGCACGAAGCGGCCCTGCTCGGCCACGGCCAGCACCACCGGCGCCACGTCGAGGTGGGCAAAGGCCACGCCCTCCTCGAGCATGACCTCGAGGAAGAAGCCCAGCACGCCGCGCTCATGCGTGGGGCCGGTCGCGGCGGAAGCCAGCAGCTTGCGCCAGACAACCGGCAGCGACTCGCCACCGCTGTCGCTGCGTTGCGTGGTCAGACCGTCGTGCTGTTTATCGTCCGGTGACTGCATGCGCATTCGGTTCGCCAGGGCGACCAAAAGATTCAGCTTAGCAAGGGTCCTGCACGAGTGCGCGTCTCATCGTCCGGTTTTTCGCACCGGACGCCAAGAGTTGGCGTCAGTGCTCAACACGGACCAAACAGGCCCCTCGGGTACTCCGGCTTCTGCTGGCGCCCCATCAGCGCCTTCAGGCCCTCGACCGGGGTGACCTCGCCATGCAGCACGGCGCGCACGCCGCTGCTGATGGGCAGGTCCAGCCCGTGCTTGGTGGCCAGGCGGACCACTTCGTCGGCGGTCAGCACGCTTTCCACCACCTGCCCGATCTCACGCACGGCTTCGTCGATGGCCCTGCCGCGACCCAGCGCCAGGCCCAGCCGGCGATTACGCGAGAGATCGCCGGTACAGGTCAGCACCAGGTCGCCCAGGCCCGCCAGGCCCATCAGCGTTTCCGGGCGCGCGCCCAGGGCCACGCCCAGGCGCAGCATCTCGTTCATCCCGCGGGTGATGAGACCGGCGCGGGCGTTGAGGCCCAGCTCCATCCCATCGGCCACGCCAGTGGCGACCGCCAGCACGTTCTTCATGGCGCCGCCCAGTTCCGCGCCGAGCACGTCGCTGCCCGAATACGCGCGGAAGTTCGGCGCATGCAGCAGCAGGGCGAGCTCGTTGGCGAAGGCGTCGTCATCGGAATGGACCGTGACGGCACTGGGCATGCCGGCCGCCACTTCCCTGGCGAACGACGGACCGGTGACCACGGCGGCCGCACGGCCCGGGAAGCGCTCCGCCACCAGCTCATGCAGGAAACGACCGGTGCCGGGCTCGAAGCCCTTGGTGGCCCAGGCAATGCGCGCGCCGGGCTCCAGCCACGGCACGATCTCCTCCAGCATGGAGGCGAAGGCATGGCTGGGCACCACGATCAGCACCACCTGGGCGCCGCGCAGGGCAGCGGCCAGGTCAGGCTCGTACGCCAGCTCGGACGGCAACTCGACGTCCGGCAGGTAGCGCTGGTTGCGCCGGTGTTCCGCCATGGCGCGCAGTGCGGCCGCATCGCGGCCCCACAGGCGGGTCGGCACGTGGTTGCGGGCGGCAAGGGCCGCGAGCGCGGTTCCCCACGAGCCAGCACCCAATACGGCCAGCGTCGGACGTTCAACCATGGTGCGGGATCAGCTGTTCAGCGTGGGAACGGCGCTGCCGGTAAGCACCCGGCGCTGCTGCTCGGCGTACAGGGCGTCAAAATTGATCGGCTGCAGCAGGAACGGCGGGAAACCGCCTTCCAGCACGAGCGAGGAAAGGATCTGGCGCGCGTACGGGAACAGCAGGTTCGGGCAGTAGCTGTTGATGATGCCGGCCTGGTCTTCCTCGCTGAAACCGGCGATGCCGAACACGCCGGCCTGCTGCACTTCGGCCAGGTAGGCGGTGCGCTCGCCCAGCGTGCAGGTCAGGGTCAGGCTGAGCACGACTTCGAACTGGTCGTTGCCCAGGTCCACGGCCTTCTGGCCCAGGTTCAGCTGCACCTGCGGCTGCAGGTCGGTTTCGCCCACGTCCTGGAAGATCTGCGGCGCATTGGGTGCCTCGTAGGACACGTCCTTCACATAGATCTTCTGCAGGACCAGCTGCGGCTGGCCGGCCGGGCCACTGGCCTGGCCATTGGCGGTGAAATCTGCCATTGGGGTATCCCTCTTAACGTGTGCGGTGCGTAATACGCAAAGAGATGGATTGTTCCATACATCCCCGCAGGCCGCCATGCGGTGGGAGCCCGGCGGGCAAAGATTGCGCACAGCCCTGTTTTTCTGGGAGAATAGCCGGCTCGACCATGCCGACCCGACCGATCGGGCATGTCCGCTACGCGATGCGGGCCTCACGGCAGACCTCGAAAGCTCCACCCACCAGCATCGCGTGGCGCCAGGCGCCGCTGGGCCGATGCCGCCCTGGCTAACGGGTGGCAAACGCGCCCCAGGGCGCTCTATAGGAGGTCATCATGGCCCGCATTTGCCAAGTCACCGGAAAGGGTGTGCAGACCGGCAACAACGTCTCGCATGCCAACAACAAAACCCGTCGCCGCTGGTTGCCGAACCTGCATGAGCGCCGCTTCTGGGTCCCGAGCGAGAACCGCTGGGTCAAGCTGCGCGTTTCCAACCACGCCCTGCGCACGATCGACAAGAACGGCATCGAAGCCGTGATTGCCGACCTGCGCGCCCGCGGCGAAAAGATCTGAGGATTGAGCCATGGCTAACAGCAAGCAAGACAAGATCCGCCTGATCTCTTCGGCCGGCACCGGCCACTTCTACACCACGCAGAAGAACAAGAAGAACACGCCGGAAAAGTTCGAGTTCAAGAAGTACGATCCGGTTGTTCGCAAGCATGTGATCTACAAGGAAGGCAAGATCAAGTAAGCCCTCTCGGGTTTGCTGCTTCCACGAAAAACCCGCCGCAAGGCGGGTTTTTTGTTGGCTGGGATGGGGTGCGGGCGGGGCGCGAACTGGGCAGGCTGTGCAAGCCCCGTACCCTCACCCCAACCCCTCTCTCCCACAGGGACTACCTTCGGGTCGCCGGTGGGAGAGGGGCTAAGGCCGGCTCCATCCTAGGAATCCTTCTCCCTTCGGGAGAAGGTGCCGGCCCCACAGGGACTCCCTTTGGTCGCAGGCGGATGAGGGTTCGGGCGGAGCGCGAGAATGAAAGGCTGTGCAAGCCCCGCACCCTCACCCCAACCCCTCTCCCGAGGGGAGAGGGGCTGACGCGACGTCAATCGAAGAAACCCTTCTCCCCACGGGAGAAGGTGCCGGCAGGCGGATGAGGGTTCGGGCGGAGCGCGAGAATGAAAGGCTGCGCAAGCCCAGCACCCTCACCCCAACCCCTCTCTCCCACAGGGACTACCTTCGGGTCGCCGGTGGGAGAGGGGCTAAAGCAGGCTCCATCGAAGGAACCCTTCTCCCCACGGGAGAAGGTGCCGGCAGGCGGATGAGGGTTCGGGCGGAGCGCGCGAGACAGAAACGCTGCGCAAGCCCCGCACCCTCACCCCAGCCCCTCTCCCGAGGGGAGAGGGGCTAAGCCAGGCTTCATCGAAGAAACCCTTCTCCCTTCGGGAGAAGGTGCCGGCAGGCGGATGAGGGTTCGGGCGGAGCGCGAGAATGAAAGGCTGCGCAAGCCCCGCACCCTCACCCCAACCCCTCTCCCGAGGGGAGAGGGGCTAAATCAACGTCGATCGATGCAACCCTTCTCCCTTCGGGAGAAGGTGCCGGCAGGCGGATGAGGGTTCGGGCGGAGCGAGACAGGAAGGCCACCCAACCCCCGCACATAAAAAAAAGCCCGCCTTGCGGCGGGCTTTTCATGTCACTGGATCGAAGCGATCAGGCGTTGGCCACCGAATAGCTCTTCAGGCGGGCGGCGAATTCCTGCAGGGCGCGGATACCGCTCTGCTCGGCTTCGGCGATCCACTGCTGCAGGCCCTTCAAGGCCTGGTCGGCGCCGCGCTGTTCCATCAGGGCAGCCAGGCGGTTGCGGAAGTCGCACACGGTGCTCAGCGTCGGGCGCTTGGCCAGCACGGCCTGCATGCGGTCGCGGCCTTCGCTGTCCAGCCAGCGGCCACCGTCGGCCAGCGCACGGCGCACGCGGCGCGGCACGGCCTTGATGCTGTCGCCGGCGTGCTGCGCTTCGTCGCGCAGGGTCGGCATGATCACGTTGCGGTAGTAGTCGGTCATCGCGGCGAAGCGATGGGTCAGCACGCCCTTGAGCGTCTCGGCATCCGGCAGGTGCACGTTCGGGCGGATGTCCAGCGTCGGCGCCACGCGCAGTACCTTGGCCAGGCCCACCGCACGCAGGGCGCAGATGGCGGCCCAGCCGATGTCGAACTCCCACTTGCGCAGGGCGAACTTGGCCGAGCTCGGGAACGCATGGTGGTTGTTGTGCAGCTCTTCGCCGCCGATCCAGAAACCCCAGGGGATCAGGTTGGTCGCGGTGTCGGCGCTCTCGAAGTTGCGGTAACCCCACCAGTGGCCGATGCCGTTGACGAAGCCGGCGGCCCAGAACGGGATCCACACCATCTGCAGCGCCCACAGGGCGGCGCCGATCACGCCGAACAGCGCGACGCTGATGAACAGCATCAGGGTCGGACCCCAGTACGGATGTGCACCGTAGAGGTTGCGCTCGATCCAGTCGTCCGGCGTACCGCGGCCGTACTTCTCGAGATCTTCCTTCACCTCGCTGGCGTCGCGGTACAGCGAGACGCCGTCCCAGAACACCTTCTTGATGCCGTAGATCTGCGGGCTATGCGGGTCTTCCTCGGTCTCGACCTTGGCGTGGTGCTTGCGATGCACCGCCACCCACTCCTTGGTGACCATGCCCGTGGTGAGCCAGCCCCAGAAGCGGAAGAAGTGCGAGATCGACCAGTGCAGGTCGACGCCCCGATGGGTCTGGCAGCGATGCAGGTAGAGCGTCACCGTGAAGATGGTGAGCTGGGTCATGATCAGCATGTAGATGGTCATGCTGAGCCAGCCGGCATGCGTGATGCCGTTGGACAGGAAGTTGAGGACTGCGTCGAGCATCAGGGAAGTACCCAGGTGTATGAAATTTCAGTCTAAGCGAGGGGTTGCCGTACCCGCCAGCATGGACAATGCCGAATATTGTCGCACCTATACCGTGCAACAAAGTTAATGTGCTGTGCCGCGCATTGGCGCCCTCACCCAGTTGTATGCAAATGGGGTCACCCTGACAATCATGCAATGAGCGCGCCTACCGTCGTATTGCAGCTGGATCAACTTACCCGCCACCGGGCCGGACGGCCTGCGGTCGCCGATCTCAGCCTGCGGCTGGACGCTGGCCAGGTGCTGGGCCTGCTGGGGGTCAACGGAGCCGGCAAGTCCACCACGCTGGCGATGATCGCCGGCGCCCTGGTGCCCGACAGCGGCCGCATCCGCCTGAACGGCCGGGACTTCCTTGAGCAGCCCGAACTTGCCCGCCGCGCCATCGGCTGGTTGCCGGAACGTGCCCCGCTGTGGCCGGAACTGACCGTCAGCGAGCACCTGGACGCGCATGGGCGCCTGCGCGGCCTGCGCGGCGCCGAACTGGCCAGGGCCCGCAAGGCGATCACCGAGCGGCTGGAACTGGGCAGCCTGTCGCGCCGTCTCGCCGGCGTGCTGTCGCAGGGCCAGCGCCAGCGGCTGGGCCTGGCCTGCGCGCTGCTGCACGGGCCATCGCTGCTGGTGCTGGACGAGCCCGCCAACGCGCTCGACCCGGTGCAGGTGGCGGCGCTGCGCGCGGTGATCCGCGAACAGGCGGCCGCCGGTACCGCGATCATTCTTTCCACGCACCTGCTGGCCGAAGTCACGGCCGCCTGCGACCGCGTGGCGATCCTGCACGAGGGCCGCCTGCGTTACGACGCAGCCATCAACGGCGACGACCACAAGATGCTGGAACAGACTTTCTTCGATGTCGCCATGCGTGGCGAAGGGAACGGCGACCGGATGCAGGCTGCATGAGTGTGCTCGCCGTGACGCGGCTGGAATTGCGCCGCCTGTTCGTCCGTCCGTTGGCCTGGGTACTGGCCGCCCTGACCCTGGCCCAGCTGGCCTGGCGCTTCATGCTGCTGCTGGGCGGATTTCTCGCCGGCCAGATCAAGCTGGCCGCGCTGCCTGGCGGCCCGGGTTATACCGACCTGGTCGGCGTGCCGATGCTGAGCAGCATTCTCACCGGCGGCATCCTGCCGTTCGGCGTGGCCGAGCTGGCGCTGGTGATCGTGCCCTTGCTGACCATGTCGGCGCTGGCGGGCGAACGCAGCAACGGCACCTTGCCGCTGTGGTTTGCCGCCGGCCTGCCCGCCTCGCGCATCGTGCTGGGCAAATACCTCGCGCTGATGCTGTGGCTGGTGCTGTGGCTCGCCCTGGCGCTGGCGATGCCGCTGAGCCTTGCGCATGGGATCACGCTCGACTGGGGCAAGCTCGCGGCCGCCTCGCTGGGCATGCTGCTGACGCTGGCCGCGCTTGCCGCCATCGGCATCGCGTGCTCGGCCTATGCGTCCCACTCGTCCATTGCCGCCACCATCGCGCTCACCATCGGCCTGGCGCTGGCGGGCGTGAACATCGCCGCGCAAAAGGCCGGTGCCACCGGTGGCGCCTTCAACTGGCTGGCGCTGAGCGGACACCTGGAAACCATGCTGCGCGGCCTGGTCTCGGTGGCGGACGTCGTCTGGTTCGCACTGGTGGTGGTGGTGGCGCTGGCCCTTGCCACGCAACGGCTCGCGGCCGAACGGGAGCGCGGCTGATGGCACGCCTGTTCCGGCACCTCAATGGATGGCTGTTTGCGCTCGCCCTGCTGCTGGCGGCGGGCGCCGTCGGCTACCTCACCTCGCGCCATGACCACGTGGCGGACTGGACCCATGGCGGCCGCGCCAGCCTCTCGTCCGAGAGCCGCGCCGTGCTCGATGCGCTGCATGGCCCGGTGGAGATCGTCAGCTACGCCAATCCGCAAAGCGACCTGCGCCACACGGTGGCCGGATTCGTGCAGCGCTACCAGCGCGTCAAGCCCGATCTTGCGCTGCGCTTTGTCGATCCGCAGCAGGATCCGGCGGCCATGCGCGAGCTGGGCATCACCGTCGACGGCGCGCTGATCATCCACTACCAGGGCCGCGAGCAGCGCCTGGACGAACTGTCCGAACGCAGTCTCACCAATGCACTGGAACGCCTCGCGCGTGGTGGCGAGCGCATCGTGGCGTTCGTTTCCGGCGATGGCGAGCGTCGCCCCGACGACAAGGGCAACGCGGACCTGGGCACCTTCATGGCGCAGCTGGAAGGCCGCGGCATGCGCGCCGTGCCACTGAACTTCGCGCAGGTCACCGCGGTACCGCAGCACACCGACCTGGTGGTGCTCGCCAGCCCCGAACTGGCGCTGCCCGATGGCGCGGTCAAGGCCTTGACCGACTATGTCGCCAACGGCGGCAACCTGCTGTGGCTGAGCGAGCCTTCCAACGACGACCTGCACCTCGCGCCGCTGGCCGATGCGCTGGGCGTACGCGTGTTGCCGGGCGTGCTGGTGGACGGCCAGGGCGCCGCGCTCGGCCTGCAGGATCCGCGCATGATCGCGCTGGGTGACTATCCGCAACATGCGATCACGCGTGGTTTCACGCTCACCACGCTGTTCCCCCAGACATCCGCGCTGGCGCTTTCGGCGCGCACCGACTGGCAGGTCGTGCCGTTCCTGCGCTCCGGCCCGCAGAGCTGGACCGAGTTCAAGGCGATCGACAACGCGCAGAGTTCCACCGTCCAGTACGACGCCGCTGCCGGCGAGCTGAAGGGCCCGCTGGATTTCGGCTTCGCCCTGAGCCGCCTGTCGCCCAGCCCGGACAAGGCGGAGCAGCGCGTGGTGGTGGTCGGCGACGGCGACTTCCTGTCCAACACCTTCCTCGGCAACGGCGGCAATCGCGCGCTGGGCGAGCGCATGTTCGACTGGCTGCTCGGCGACGACGCGCTGGTCAACCTGCCGCCGCGCGGCGCGCCCGACCGCGTGCTGCAGATTTCCCAGGCGCAGCTCAGCACGGTAAGCCTGGGTTTCCTGGTGTTCCTGCCGCTGCTGCTGCTGGCCACGGGCGGCTGGATCGCCTGGCGTCGTCGCCGCGCATGACGCGTGCGGGCCGCCAGCGCGCCTGGATCATCGCCGCTGCCGTGGCGCTGGTGGCCGTGGCCGCGTGGCAATGGCAGCACGATCGCGCGGCGGCGCCCGGCACCCTGCTGGCCGCGCCGCCGGCCAGCATCAGCAAGGTGGAGCTGAGCATCGGCAGCCGCCCTGCCGAGCATTACACCCGGCATGACGGGCACTGGTGGCGAACCGACGACGGCAACGTGCGGGCCGACGATGGTCGCCTCGGCGAACTGACCGACACCGCGGCCGCGGCCGTCCTGAGCTGGCGCCCGATCAGCGATTTCGAGCCGGCCCGGATCGGCCTCGCGCCACCGGCGGCGGTGCTGAGCCTGGATGGCCAGCGACTGGAATTTGGCGAGACCTCGGTGACCGGTCCGCAACGCTATGTGCGCGTGGGCGATCGCGTGGCCCTGGTTTCCGTGCGCTACACCCCGAGGCCCGTCAGCGGCCAGGCCGTGCACGCCCAGTAACCGCACCTGCGGCCGTCGTCCCGGCAAAGGGACCGGCTGCACCACTTGCACCCCGACCGCGCCTCCCCATATGTAGGTGATCCCTCGGCAGGAGCGTGACATGAGTCAGCAAGCGATCGGCGTGGTCGGCATGGCGGTGATGGGCAGCAACCTGGCCCTCAACATCGAGAGTCGCGGCCATGCGGTCTCCATCTACAACCGCAGCCGCGAGCGCACCGACGAAGTGATGGCCGAGAATCCCGGCAAACGCCTGGTGCCGGCCTATTCGCTGCAGGAGTTCGTCGATTCGCTGCAAAAGCCCCGGCGCATCCTGCTGATGGTGAAGGCCGGCGAACCGACCGATGCCACCCTGGCCCAGCTCAGGCCCCTGCTCGACAAGGGCGATATCGTCATCGACGGCGGCAACACCTTCTTCAAGGACACCATCCGCCGCGAGAGCGAAATGAGCGCGGCGGGCCTGCATTTCATCGGCACCGGCGTGTCCGGCGGCGAGGAGGGCGCCCTGCACGGGCCTTCGATCATGCCCGGCGGGCCGCGTGACGCGTACGACCTGGTGGCACCCATCCTCACCGAGATCGCGGCGCGTGCGCCCGATGGCGAGCCGTGCGTGGCCTACATGGGCCCGAACGGCGCGGGCCACTACGTGAAGATGGTGCATAACGGCATCGAATACGGCGACATGCAGCTGATCGCCGAAAGCTACGGCGTACTGCGCCAGGTGCTTGGCCTGTCCAACGACGAGCTTGCCGCGGTCTACGCGGACTGGAACAAAGGCGAGCTCGACAGTTATCTCATCAGCATCACCGCCGACATCTTCGCCAGGAAGGATCCCGAGACGGGCAAGGCGATGGTCGACGTGATCCTCGATCGCGCGGCGCAGAAGGGCACCGGCAAATGGACCAGCCAGAGCGCGCTGGACCTTGGCCTGCCGTTGCCGCTGATCACCGAGTCGGTCTTCGCCCGCCTGCTCTCCGCGCTGAAGGACGAGCGCGTCGCCGCCAGCCGCGTACTGCCCGGCCCGGCACCCGCCACGTTCAGCGGTGACCGCGCGGCCTTCATCGAAGCCGTGCGGCGCGCGCTGTACTTCAGCAAGATCGTTTCCTATGCGCAGGGCTTCGCGCAGTTGCGCGCCGCTTCCGACGAATACCAGTGGGACCTGCCGTACGGCACGATCGCGCGCATTTTTCGCGCCGGCTGCATCATCCGCGCACGCTTCCTGCAGAAGATCACCGATGCCTACGCACGCGACGCGCAACTGAAGAACCTGCTGCTCGACCCGTATTTCCGCGACATCGCCGCGCAATACCAGGGCGCGCTGCGCGAGGTGGTATCGGCCGCGGTGAACGCCGGCGTGCCGGTGCCCTGTTTCGCCTCGGCCATCGCGTACTACGACGGCTATCGCGCCGAGCGCCTGCCGGCCAACCTGGTGCAGGCGCAGCGCGACTACTTCGGCGCAC
Source organism: Dyella soli (assembly GCF_054482295.1). Lineage (NCBI taxonomy): Bacteria > Pseudomonadati > Pseudomonadota > Gammaproteobacteria > Lysobacterales > Rhodanobacteraceae > Dyella > Dyella soli. The sequence goes on along the minus strand of NZ_JBTFFU010000003.1, from coordinate 355,266 downwards.
ACACGTTCGAACGCGTGGACAAGCCCGGCAGCTTCCACGCGGACTGGTCGTAGCGCATGCCCGAATTACCCGAAGTCGAGACCACCCGGCGCGGCATTGCACCCCACCTGATCGGCCGGCGCGTCACCGGCGTGACCTTGCGCCGGACGGACCTGCGCTGGCCGATTCCGCCGCAGATCACCGAGTTGCTGCCGGGCCAGCGCATCGACGCGGTCGAGCGTCGCGCGAAATACCTGCTGCTGCACACCGCCGCCGGCAGCGCGCTGCTGCACCTTGGCATGACCGGGGTGCTGCGCGTGCTGCCACCTGACGCACTGGTCGGCAAGCACGATCACGTGGACATCGCGCTGGAGGCCACCGCCACGGAAGCGCCACGCGTGCTGCGCTTTACCGACGCACGGCGCTTCGGCTGCCTGCTGTGGCAGCCGCCCGGGGCAACCCACGAGTTGCTGGCGGCGCTCGGCCCCGAACCACTCACCGACGATTTCGACGGCGACCTGCTGTGGCGGTTGTCGCGCGGGCGCCGGGCGGCAGTGAAGTTGTTCCTGATGGACAACGCGATCGTGGTCGGCGTGGGAAACATCTACGCCAGCGAAGCACTGTTCGCGGCGGGCATCGATCCGCGCAAACCGGCGGGCGACGTCTCGCGTGCGCGTTACGCGCGGCTGGCGGCCGAGGTGAAGCGCATCCTGGCGTGGGCGATCGAGCGCGGCGGCACCACGCTGCGCGACTTCATCAAGCCCGATGGCGCGCCGGGTTACTTCTTCCGCGAACTGCAGGCCTATGGACGCGAGGGCGAGCCGTGCCTCGCCTGCGGCACGCCGATCCGCCAGGTGGTGCTGGGACAACGTTCGACGTTCTGGTGCCCGAAGTGCCAGCGTTAGCCGCTGCACACGCGTGGCCCGGGGCCCGGGACGGCGGTCAGTCCGGCCAGCGGAATTCCACGAAGGTGTTGTTGAACTCCGGGTCTTCGTAGCCGCCACCCAGGTGCGCGGTAAGGCCGCCATGCAGGCCTTCGGCATCCAGTTGCTGGCCATCGCTGAAGTGCGCGCCCAGCGCCTCCAGTTCCACCAGGCGCTCGCACAGCAGGCCGGCGCGATCGGTGTCCTTTTCCGACACGTTGCGGATGCTGATGTCGGGGCGGCCGAACTTGCGCATGCCACGCGTGTGGATCCAGTAGCGGCCTTGCTGCTCCTCCGCATCGCGCAGGATCAGCAGATGGTTGCGGATTGGCGCGCCGTCGCGCACCAGGTACTGCCGGCGCCAGCCGTCGGCGTCGTACAGGCTGAGCACCTGCGGGTCGAGGATGGCCGTGCCGCCCACGTCGAGCAGGGCCGCGAGCACGCCGAGCGTGTCGCGCAGGTAGCCGGTGTCGGCGCTGTCGGGCAGGCGGCCACGCACCACCAGCACTTCCGGCGCGTCCAGCGCGAGCCGGTACACTTCCGGCGCATCGTTCTTGAACATGCGGCCCATGCCGCCCTTGAGCGGATAGCCCTCCCACTGGCGCAGCGCGTTGTGGTGGTGGCTGGTCAGCTCCATGCCCTTGGGCAGGCCATCGCTGCCATAGTCGGCGGACGGCGCGCGCACCGGCTCGAACTTGCCGAACACGTAGAACTGCAGCAATGCCTCTTCGCTACTGGGCTGCCAGTGCGGACGCTGCCAGGCGGGAATGGTGACCTTGGACATAGCTTTCCTTGTGTAAGTGCGCGGGGCTCAGCGCCCCTTGCCCAGCGGCAGCACCGTCTGCTGCAGTTCGATCCTGCCACGTCCCTCGGTAATGTTCTTGAACTCGGCGCGACTGACCGAGACATAGCGGTCGTTGCCGCCGATCTCAACCTGCGGGCCTTCGGTGACGGCGCGGCCGTGCTCGTCCACGCGCACCACCATGGTGGCCTTGCGGCCCGTGTGGCAGATGGTCTTGATCTCTTCGAGGTTGTCGGCCCAGGCCAGCAGGTAGCGGCTGCCCTCGAACAGTTCGCCGCGGAAATCGGTGCGCAGGCCATAGGCCAGCACGGGCACGTTCAGGCGGTCGACCACATCGCCGAGCTGCCAGACCTGCGCCTTGCCGAGGAACTGCGCCTCGTCCACGAACACGCAGTGCAGCGCGCCGCGTGCGGCGATATCGGCCTGCACCAGCTCGAGCAGGTCGTCGTTGGCGCCGAAACGGTGCGCGTTCGCCTTCAGGCCGATGCGCGAGGCCACCACGCCTTCGCCGAAACGGTTGTCCAGCGCGGGCGTGAGGATCAGCGTGCGCATGCCGCGCTCGTGGTAGTTGTACGCGCTCTGCAGCAGCGTGGTGGTCTTGCCGGCATTCATTGCCGAGTAATAGAAGTAAAGCTTGGCCATGACAGTTCCTGCGGCGGGGCGCTGATGTTACCCGGTTGCCCCCGGACGGCGGCTCATTCGCGATCCAGGGGTGTGTTGCCGCCGGTGAACTGGCTGCGCGCCTGGGCCAGCCGGTAGCGTCGCTCGCGGTTCCAGCGCCGCCAGTCGCGCAGCGCCAGCACGCCGTAGACCACGCGGAACGCGAGGATCCGGCTCCACACCCGGAACGAGTCGAACACGTCGCCGGCGAGCATGGAAATCACGCCCTGCTCGATCTGGAACGTATTGCGCGGCGAGCGGAACAGCTGGCTCATCACCGGGCCATTGAAGCGGTAGATGAAGAACGCAAAGCGCCGCATGCCTCGCCGCTGGCGCCGTTCCAGGGCGCGTTGCAGCCGCCGTTCCGTGCGCGGCTCGCGCATCGCGCGGTCCACCACGTCGACCGCCTGCTCGGCGCCGCTCATGGCCAGGTATACGCCGGAGGAGAACACCGGGTCGAGGAAGGCAAACGCGTCACCGATCAGCAGCCAGCCCGGGCCACCCATGCAGCTGGAGTCATACGAGTAGTTGCCGGTGACGCGCACCTCGCCGTCGATCAGCTCGGCCTGCTCCAGGCGCCGCCACAGGCCGGCGTTCTGGCGCAAGGTATCGAGCAGGAACTCCACCGTGCGCCCGCGCCGCTGCTTGAGATACTCGGGCCGGCACACCGCGCCCACGCTCATGACGCCGTCGGGCAGCGGAATCATCCACATCCAGCCGTGATCGAAGCGGTAGATGCTGATATTGCCGGCATCCGCACCGGGCCGCGGCTCGGCGCCCCGGAAGTGGCCGAAGATGGCCGCGCTCTGGTGCTCGGCATTCTTGCGCCGCAGCTTGCGGCGGCTGGACAGGAAGGCGTCGCGCCCGCTGGCGTCCACCACGTAGCGGGCCTGGACGCGGTAGGCATCGCCGTCGTCGCCCACCACGTGCAGCGTGCTGTCGCGCGGACCGGCATGCTCGACGTGGCGAACCTCGTGGCCCTCGCGCGCGTCGGCACCGCACTCGCGGGCGTGGGCGAACAGCATGGCGTCGAAATCCTGCCGCAGGACCTGGTAGGCATGTGGCGGACTCTGGCCGAGCGCGCGGTCGAACGCGTAGGTGTTGTAGCCGCGCTCGTTGTCGGCCTCGAAATCGGCGCCGGGCTTGTACACGCCGATCGCGCGTACTTTCTCCATCACGCCCAGACGCTCGAACACCGGCAGGTTCATCGGCAACAGGGACTCGCCGATGTGGAAGCGCGGGTGGCGGTCCTTTTCCAGCGCGATCACCCGGTAGCCGCGACGCGCCAGCAGGGCTGCCGCCGTGCTGCCCGCCGGGCCACCACCGATCACGGCCACGTCGCACTGTTGCGCGGCGATGTGTTCACCATCTGCCATGCTGCCTCCGGCCCCGGGTCCAGGCCTCATTATGACCAGACTTCGGGCCGCCGCGATGCCCAGCCGGGCGCCGGCCTGTTACGATCTGTCGCCGCGCACCGCGTCGACACAGCCTGCACGTCCCATGCTCAACCCCCAACAATTGGCCGCCGTCGAGCATTGCGACGGCCCGCTGCTGGTATTGGCCGGCGCCGGCTCGGGCAAGACCAGCGTGATCACGCAGAAGATCGCGTATCTCATTGCCCGCAAGAAGCTTTCGCCCTCGAAGATCGCCGCCATCACCTTCACCAACAAGGCGGCGAAGGAAATGCGCGAGCGCGTGGCCAAGCTGATCAGCAGCGAGGACGCCGCGGCGCTTACCGTGTGCACGTTCCACGCGCTGGGCCTGAAGTTCCTGCAGCTGGAGCACGCGCGTGCCGGCCTGCGCAAGGGCTTCTCGGTGCTCGACGCGGACGACAGCGAAGGCATCATCAAGGAGCTGTCGCCCAAGGGCGTGAAGCCGGACGTGCTGTTCGGCATCCGCAACCTGGTCAGCCGCGCCAAGAATGCGGGACTGTCGCCCGAGGAAGCCATGGCCGCCGCGCGCAGCCCGCGCGAGATCGACGCCGCGACGATCTACCTGATGTACCAGCAGCGCCTGGCGGCGTTCAACGCGGTGGACTTCGACGACCTGATCCGCCTGCCGCTGCGCATCCTGGAGGGCGACGAGGAATGCCGCACCGCCTGGCGCGAGCGCCTGCGCTACCTGCTGGTGGACGAATACCAGGACACCAACGACGCCCAGTACCGCCTGCTGAAGGCACTGGCCGGCGAGCGCGGCCGCTTTACCTGCGTGGGCGACGACGACCAGTCGATCTACGCCTGGCGCGGCGCCAATCCCGAGAACATCGACCAGCTCGGCAAGGACTGGCCCAGCCTGCGCGTGATCAAGCTGGAACAGAACTACCGCTGCGGCAAGCGCATCCTGCGCGCCGCCAACAGGCTGATCGCCAACAACCCGCACCTGCACGAAAAGAAGCTGTGGAGCGAGCACCCCGAAGGTCCGCAGATCCGCGTGCTGGAATGCAAGGAAAACGAACACGAAGCCGAGCGCGTGGCCGCCGTGCTCACTACCCTGGCGGAAAAGCACAAGGCGCGCTGGCACGACATTGCCATTCTCTATCGCGGCAACTTCCAGGCGCGTCCGCTGGAAAAGGCACTGCGCCTGGCGCGCGTGCCCTATCACCTCACTGGCGCGTTGAGCTTCCTCGATCGCCAGGAAGTGAAGGACCTGCTGTGCTATCTGCGCCTGCTCACCAACCCCAGCGATGACGCCGCCTTCCTGCGCGTGGTGAACGTGCCCAAGCGCGAGATCGGCTCCACCACGCTGGAGAAGCTCGGCCAGATCGCGCAGACACGCCACGCCTCGCTGCTCGACGCCGCGCGCAGCGACGCCGTGCTGCGCCAGCTGACACCGCGGCCGGCCGCCGCACTCGCCTCGTTTACCAACCTGATGGACGAGCTGCGCAGTGCCTCGGTGCACCAGGGCGCCGCCGACCTGGTCGAGACCGTGCTCAAGCGCACCGGTTACGCCGAGCAGATCGCCGCCAGCACCCCCGATGCCGCGCTGCGCGAACGCCGCCTGGGCAACCTGCGCGAACTGGCCGACTGGTTTCGCGCCATGCAGAAGGGCAACAACAGCGCGGGCGACCTCGCCGCGCAGCTGGCCCTGCTCAGCCACGCCGACCGCGACGAGCCCGGCAATGCCGTGCGCATGATGACCCTGCATGCGGCGAAGGGACTGGAATTCCGCTTCGTCTTCATCGTCGGCTGCGAGGAAGGCACGCTGCCGCACGAGGGCGCCATCGACGAGGGACGCATCGACGAGGAGCGCCGGCTGATGTACGTGGGCATCACCCGCGCCAAGGAGATGCTCACGCTGTCGTGGTCGGCCAAGACCAGGCGCTATGGCGAGGTGAACAGCAACCAGCCCAGCCGCTTCCTGCACGAACTGCCGCAGGACGATCTGCACTGGCAGGGCAAGGACCCGGAAGCGGACAAGGAAGTGGTGCGCGAGACGGCCGAATCGCACATGGCCAAGATTGCCGCGATGCTCGCCGGAAGCTGAGGCCCGCGCGAGCGCCAACCCCACGGGCATCGGGTTAGTATCCGGCAGGGGGTTGGCGCCGGTGGGGCGCGCCAGCCAGGTTTTCCGTACCTGGGTAGTCATGAACGATTCCGTCCAGCTATACGAACAGGCGCTCGCCGCCTTCAACCGGCGCGACTGGCGCCAGGCGCTCGACCTGTGCTCGCGCGTGTTGCCGCAAGCCCCGCAGCACGCCGGGCTGCACTACATCACCGGCATCGCCACGCTTGAGCTGCAACTGCTGCCGGCTGCTGCAAGGCATCTCGGGCAGGCCTGCCAGCTGGAGCCGGACAACAGCATGTATGCGGCGCAGTACGCGCGCCTGCTCTCCATCGCCCGCCTCACCAACGAGTCGCTGGCCGCCGCCGATCGCGCCATGGCGTTGTCGCCCCGCGAGCCGGTGACGCTGGACACGCTGGGCGTCGTCTACACCCAGGGCCATGCGCATGCGCGTGCCGCGGCGGCGTTTCGCCAGGCCACCACGCTCGCCCCCGGCGAGGTCCACCATCGCTACAACCTGGCGACCGCGCTGATCGCCACCGGCGACCTGGATGAAGCCGAACAGGCGCTGGAAACATGCATCGCCATGGAGCCCCGCTGGTGGCGTGCGCACCTGACGCTGGCGCACCTGCGCAAGGCCCGTCCCGACCGGCACCATCTGCCGCGCCTGCTCGAGCTGCTGCCACGGGCCGACGGCGATGCGCATGCCTCGATGTACATGCACCTGGCGCTCGCCAAGGAATTCGAAGACCTCGGTGACTACGACCAGTCGTTCCGACACCTCGCCGCAGGCAAGGCGGCAGGCGGGCAGACGCGCCAGTATGCGATCAGCCGCGACGAGGCGCTGTTCGAAGCCCTGATCCGCGCCTTTCCCGCGCCCGAGGCGGATACCGCCGGGTTCGCGTCGGACGCACCGGTCTTCATCATCGGCATGCCGCGCTCCGGCACAACCCTGGTCGAACGCATCATCAGCAGCCATCCAGACGTCCAGTCGGCCGGCGAGCTGCAGAATTTTGGCATGGTGCTCAAGCGCGCCTCGGGCAGCAACACGCCTTTCCTGCTCGACCCGCTGACCATCGCACGCGCGCGCAATCTCGACTGGCAGGGCCTCGGTCGCGCCTATATCGACAGCACGCGCTCCGTGGCGGGTTCACGCAAGCATTTCATCGACAAGCTGCCGCACAACTTCCTCTACGCCGGATTCATCGCGCGCGCGCTGCCGCAGGCCAGGATCATCTGCCTGCGCCGCGACCCGATGGACACCTGCCTGAGCAATTTCCGCCAGCTGTTCGCACTGACCGGCCCCTATTACGACTATTCCTTCGACCTGCTCGACACCGCCCGCTATTACGCGCTGTTCGACCGCCTGATGGCGCACTGGCAGCGGGTCCTGCCGGGTCGCATCCTCGAAGTGCGCTACGAGGACCTGGTCGACGACCAGGAAGCGGAGTCGCGGCGGATCATCGCGCATTGCGGCCTGGCCTGGGACGACGCCTGCCTGGACTTCCACGCCAACCAGGCGCCGGTGGCGACCGCCAGCGCGGTGCAGGTGCGCGAGCCGATGTACCGCACTTCGCTCGCCCGCTGGAAGCGCTACGGTGCCCATCTCGATGGCCTGCAGCAGGTGCTGCGCGAGGCCGGCATCCCGCTGGAATCCTGAGCAGCCCTGCGCGCGCCACGCCGCCCCTGGCGGCATCGCGCACGCAAAAAAAACGGCCCCGGGAACCGGGGCCGTCAAAGAGGCGGGTGTCAGGACTTACTTCGCGCCACCGAACAGGTACTTCGCTTCGATGTACATGGTGCGGCCATATACGTTGTAGTTCACGTTGTTGTACGGCTCGCCGGAGGTGCCCGGATAGCTGTGGTCTTCCGGCGGCATGTTGTTGAACAGGTTGTTGACGAGGAACGACAGCGACAGGTTCTTCATCGGGTTGTAGGTGACGCTCGCGTTGTACAGGATCCACGGCGCCAGCTTGCCCGTACCCTTGGCGGTGTAGTTGTCGTTCACCGTGGCCAGGTAGTTCGGCGTCGAGCCATAGCGGTTGAAGTAGATCGTGGCGCTCCACTGGTCGTTCGGCAGCCAGGTCATCGAGCCGTTGACCTTCGACTTGAAGTCGGTGCTGAAGTACGGGTGGCGCAGCAGGTCGAGCGTCGGATCGCCGGGGTAAGCCTGGTAGTCATGCTTGAGCGTGTCGCTGTAGGACGTGTCAAACGTGAGGCTGCCCAGGCTGCCGATCTTCACCAGGTAGCTGAAGCGGGCGGTGATCGCATTGACCTCCTCCTTCGACACGTTGACCTTGGGCGTGAAGATCTGCTGGATCTGGCCCAGCAGGGCCGGATTGGTGGACACGCCACGCACGATCTTGTCGAAGGCGTTCTGGCAGGTGGGCGAGCTCATGGCCAGCGTGCCGATGTCGCACAGGTACTCGGCCTTGGACAGGCCGTCGGCGCTTTCCGTGTTGACCTCGTTGTTGATGTCCCAGTGCAGGTAGTCGACCGTGAAGCTCATGCGCTCGATCGGCGACCACACTACGCCATACGTCCACACCTTGGCGGTGATCGGCTTCAGCTTGGTGTTGCCCGACTGCTGGCCGAAGTACTGGGTGCTGTCGTACGGGGTCTGGCAGTTGGCGATGTCGCTGGGACCATGGCCAAGGCGATTGCAGTTCAGGTAGTCCGGAACGTTGTCGTAGTAGCCGCTCAGGCCCTGGAACTCGTCGGACAGGGTCGGCACCTTGAACGCCGTGCCGTAGCGGCCACGGAACAGCAGCGAGTCGAACGGACGGTACTCGAGGCCCAGGTTGTAGGTGCCGTGGTTCACGTTGCCGCCATCGACGTTGTAGTTGTCGTAGCGGGCCGACACGTCGGCGGTCAGCTGCGAGAGCAGCGGCAGGCGCATTTCGGTCGTGCCGGCGTAGCGCGAACGATGGCCGGCGCCCTGCACGTCGGTGGTGCCCCAGATCTGGCCGTTCAACAGGCGCGGATCGGGCACGTAGGACCAGCCCTGGTTGCCGCCTTCGAGCACCATGGCGATACCCGCATCGCCACCCGGCAGTGCGAACAGCGAGGCGTTGGTCACCTGGCCGCGCAGCATGTTGTCCCAGGTCTTGGCGCGCGTGTCGGTGTACGCGGTGAAGCTGTTGAAGTCAGCCTTGGAGATCGGCTGGTAGAACGCCGCGTAGTTCGGCGAGAACACCGGGTAGGCGCCGTAGTACGGATCGAGACCCTGCTGCGGACCCAGCACATGGGTGCGGAAGTAGGCGTCGATCGGGCCGTCCAGGCGCTGCAGTGCGCGCGACACCAGGTGGTCGTCCGAGTGGGTGAAGCCCAGGTCGTAGTCCCAGTTGGACTGGCCGAACGTGCCCTTGCCACCGAGCGTCAGCATGTACGAACTCTCGTACTGCTTGTTCATGATGTTGTTGAAGCCACCCACTTCCTCCGGCGCAAACGCGCGCTGGAGGTTGACGAAGTCGTCGAGGTTCGGGTCGTAGTACGCACCGTAGTCGACGCCGGTACCCCACCACAGGAAGTTGGAGCCGACGTTGTACTTCTGCTCGTCGTAGTTGTAGAGCAGGTCGCCGTACAGCTGCAGGTTGTCGCTGACGTCGAAGGTGGCGTGGGTATAGAGGTTCGCCGTCACTTCGTCGTTCTTGATCGTGCGGTAGCCCGGCGAGTAGAAGGTGCCGCAGTAGGTGCGGTTGCCGCTGCGCGTCTGCTTGCCCTCGGTGCCGCCGAACAGGCCGGTCACGTTGCTGCAGTTGTTCGGGTCTTCGTAGTAGTAATGGCCGGAGAACGGGCTGTAGACCAGGAAGTCACGCGACGCGACCGGGGCACTCGTGCCCTGCGTGTAGAACTGCTTGGTCAGGTCGCGGTCGGCGCCCCAGATCGGGCTCACGTTTTCGTACTGGGCGCCGACGAGCACGTTCAGCTTGCCCATGTTGAAGCTGTCGGCGAAGCTGATGCGGCGATCGGAACCGCCGCCGTCGCTGGTCCAGCCAAAGCGCGCGTCGATGGTCGGTGCGTCGACCTTCTTCTTCAGCACGATGTTGACCACGCCGGCGATGGCGTCCGAGCCGTACAGCGATGACTGGCCGCCCGGCAGGATGTCGATGTGATCGACCATGTCCATCGGGATGCCGCTGAGGTTGTTGAACGTGTCGCTGCCGTTGTACAGGCCGGGGAAGTTGCCCATCGGGCGACCGTCGATCAGGTACTTGGTGAAGCCGACCGGCAGGCCGAACAGGCTCAGCGTCTGCGCGCCCTGCGTGAACGATGCGGACGACGATGCGCCCTGCACGCTGCCAGTGGAGAACGAGGCCTGCTGCAGGGCTTCAGCCACGGAGCTGAAGCCGCGGGCCTTCATGTCTTCTGCCGTGATGGTGATGACCGGCGTGGCCGTTTCAACCTGGGACTGCGGGATCAGCGAGCCGGTAACGGTAACGGCTTCGAGCTTCTTCGCCTTCTGGACGTCGGCGGCCTCGGAGGGGCCCTGCGCGGCGGACGAATTCTGCGGCGAGGGCGCGTCGGGCGAAGCGGTGGCAGCAAATGCGGACGAATAACCTAACGCCAAGGCTGCCAGCACGGCAGCCGTGAGCTTGGACTTCAACATATTGTCTCCCCGAAAAATGTTCTGTCGTTTTATGCAGACAGCACGCCAATCCATGGACAAGCGGTGGCGGCAACGAAGGCCCCTGGACGCGGTCTCTCCCACCGCGCCCGGAAGCTGACGGCAAACTGAATTCTGCCGCGGGAATGTGTACCACAGAACAAAAAGTTCACACAATCACCACATATTCACCGCAAGAACATGCGATTCAATGACTTACGTGATGATTTTGTGAAGACCAGCCGCCTGCCCGCGAAAGAACCGAGTCAGATCAGTCGCTCGGCTTCCAGCTCGCTCTTGAGGTAGGCGTAATAGATCGGCGCGGCGACCAGGCCGGGCAGGCCGAAGGCGGCCTCGAGGAACAGCATGGCGATCAGCAGCTCCCAGGCGCGGGCCCGGATCTGCGTGCCGACGATGCGGGCATTGAGGAAGTATTCGAGCTTGTGGATGAGGATGAGGAAGCCCAGCGCCGCCACGCCCACGCCCAGCGATACCGACAGGCCCGCGATGGTGATGGCCGTGTTGGAAATGAGGTTGCCGATCACCGGCAGCAGTCCGACCACGAAGGTCACCACCACCAGCGTCTTGGCCAGCGGCACGTGGATACCCAGCAAGGGCAGCACGCCGAGCAGGAAGATCGCGGTAAACGTCGTGTTGAGCAGCGAGATCTTGATCTGCGCGAACACCACGTTGTGGAACGCCTCGGCGAGGCGCTGGCAGCGCAGGCCGAGCATCGCCGCGAGCGGGCCCACCTGGTGCGCCGGCCGCGCCCGGCTCAGCGCGACGATGGCGCCCAGCACCATGCCGATCAGGATGTGCACGAACACGCGCGCGGCTTCCTTGCCCACCGTCTGCAGGCTCACCGAGTGCCGGCGCGTCAGGTCCAGCGCCATCACGCGCAGGTCGTCGACGCTGTCGGGCAGCCAGCCCACCACGGAGGCCGGCAACTGCTCGCGCGCCTTTTCCACCAGCGGCATCAGCTGTTGCTGCCACAGCAGTTCGGGGTTGCCGATCTCGTTGCGCAGGAAGCTCACCGCGCCAAGGATCAGCAGCACCAGCAGGCCCACCACGATGGTGCCCAGCAGGGCCACCACCAGCACGCGCGCGCGGTCCCCGGGCACGCGCTCGCCCAGCAGGGGCGCGGTGGACTGCACCAGTTCGTACACCAGCAGGCCGGCGAACAGCGCAGGCAGCAGGCGCAGGCCCAGCATCAGGATCAGGGCCACGCCAGCCAGCGCGTAGCTGGTCCAGCGGATGGCCGGCGAAACGGGGCGCCTGGGGGACGAAGCGGGTTCCATGCAACAGCTGCCAATGACGGGGGCGTGGGGGAGTCTGTCAGGCGCCCGCCCCAGCCGCCAGCCCCGCAGTGCCGACACGGTGCTGTCGTAAACTTGCCCGATCCTGACCGTTTCAGCCTCACCGGGAATCCTTCATGTCCGTTCGTCTGCCGGCGGCCCTTGCCGCCGTGGTCCTGCTTGCCGCCTGCTCCGCTGCCCCGTCGAAGGCGCCATCCGCGCCTGGCGCATCCACCACGCCCGTGGCCGAAGCGCCCGTCGCCACCCATGCCGATGACAACCTCAATGCCGTCGCCTGGAGCCAGACCGCGATCGAGCACGACCTGATCTATCGGCAGACCTACCGCGATGCGCAGTCCCGCCTGCTCGCGGCCCTGGCAGACAAGCAGTGGGATGCGCTGCCCAAGGACGATCGCGTCGCGCCGGCCAGGGGCCTCAAGCCCGCCGTCGTGCTGGACATCGATGAAACGGTGCTGGACAACTCGCCCTACCAGGCACGCCTGGTCAGGAGCGGTGGCGAATACAACGAGGCCGAATGGGCGGCCTGGTGCAACGAACAGCGCGCCCGCGCCCTGCCCGGCGTGGTGGCGTTCACCCAGTTCGCGGCCAGCCACGGTATTGCCGTGATCTATATCTCCAACCGCGCCAAGGACCTGGACCAGGCCACCCTGGCCAACCTGCGCAAGGAAGGCCTGCCCGTGTCCGGCCCCGAAGCGTTTCTCGGCCTGGGCACCTTCGTGGAAGACTGTGAGCAGATCGGCACCGAGAAGGGCTGCCGCCGCCAGCTGATCAGCCACAAATACCGCGTTTTGATGCAGTTTGGCGACCAGATCGGCGATTTTGTGACGGTCCTGGCCAATAATGCGGCAGGCCGCGAGAAGGCGATGACGCCGTATATGGACTGGATCGGCACGCGCTGGTTCGTGTTGCCCAATCCGACCTATGGCGCATGGGAGCCGGCATTGTTTAATAATGACTACACGGCCCCGCGCGACGAGCGCCGCCGCCAGAAGATCCAGTCGCTACGTTTCGACTAAGAAATAACAGCTAATAATCAGTAGCTTACGTAGCATAACTTAAAGTATTGCTTTAACTTCAGCGGGGAGCTAAGATCCTCCCCGCCAACACCTGCTGACCTTGAAACTGCCGCAGGCAAGGCCATTTCCCTTCCGGCTCTGCCGGATTACCCCGTGAGGCTCAACGCCCGCGGGGTTTTCTTTTTGGGCGCTCCTTAACGCCCCGGGCCATGGCCCCTTGTTCAGCCGGAGCCGACCCGCTTACGCTCGGCTGACCGCCCCGCAGCCAGTTCCACCGGGCGCCACCATTCGAGACTCCATGCGTCGCTCATCCGTCTACTTCGCCGTTGGCGCGTTTGTCGCCCTGCTGGTGCTGGCCTCGGTGCTCGCCCTGGTGATGACCACGTCGCACAAGAACGCCCCCGTGGTGGTCACGGTCGGCGGCGAAACGCCGGAGGCGTCGGTGCAGCAGTCGCTGGCCCTGATCAAGGCAGGCGACTTCGCCAACTTCTGGAAGCATGCCCTGCCGCCGGCGGACTACGAAACGCTGCGCGCCGACTGGGCGCGACCGCGTCCGGACGAACATCCGATCAGCCCCGAGGATCGCGCCGACTTCATCCGCAACATGCAGCAGCTGACCGCCCCCGACGCGGAGACCAGGCTCTATGCCGCGGCCCGGCCCAAGCTGGCCCAGCTGCAGCAGCAGTACCACGACCAGTTGCCGGTGATGATCGGCATCGGCCAGGCCATCGCCGCCACCGGCATCGCGCAGAGCAAGGAGCTGACCAACCTGCAGAAGCAGCAGGCCACGGAAGCCATCAACGTGCTGGCACCGTGGGCGCAACGGGTCGCATGGTTCGACCAGGCCAAGGCCAAGCAGGCCATCGCCATTGTCGTGGCGACCGCGCGCAAGCTCGACATCCAGACACCCGAGCAGCTGCACGGCATGGACTTCGACACGGCGATGCAGAAGTACAGCGCCGGCTTCCTCGGCATCAAGCAGGTGCTGGGCCTGTACGGCCTGTCGATCGACCAGATCCTCGACTCCGTCCGCATCTCCCCGATCGAAAGCCGCAATGGCCACGCCCGCGTACGCATCGACTACATCCTGCTCGGCAAACCGCTTTCCACCGAGTCGAGCCTGGTCGAACAGGACGGCCGCTGGTACAGCGAGGACATGCTCAAGAATGTGCGCGACGCGCATGACCGTCTGGTCGCGCCGCCGGCACCGGGTGAGAGCACGGCTCCCGCGCCTGCCACCAGCGCACCGGGCCAACCCACCCGCACGGCCTCCGGCAAGCCGGCCATGCCATCGCCGGCCGGCCAGCCCAATGAGGGCGCCAAGGCCGGACGCACGACCACGGGCAAGGCAGCGGATAGCGCGAAGGACCGGACCACGTCGCCGGGTCGCGCCAGCGGTGCCGACCCGCAGGCCGGCACCGGACACTGAACAAGCCCACCGGCCCGGGCACCGTCACCGGTTACAATCGCAGGATGCTAAATATGTCGACCACGGACACTCCCGCCCGTAGCCGCGCGCCCTGGTGGTTCAACCTGGCCGGGCAACTGCTCGAACCCTGGGTGCGCATTCGCCGCGATCCCGCCGAACCGGCCACCCTGCTCAAGGCCGGCGCGCCGGTGTGCTATGTGATCGAGCGCGACGGCTTTTCCGATGGGCTGATCCTCGATCGCGCCTGTCGCGAGGCCGGCCTGCCCAGCCCGATGCAGCCGCTGTCCGGCACGCGCCGCAAGCGCTCGGTGTTTGCCCTGGCGCGCCGCGATGGCTGGCTGTTCGGCCGCAACCGCAAGCGCTCGCCGAACGAACCGCTGGGCCAGCTGGTGCGTTCGCTCGAAGTCGAGCCCGATCGCGATATCCAGGTCGTCCCCGTTTCCATCTATGTCGGCCGCGCGCCCACCCGTGAGTCGGGCTGGTTCAGCGTGCTGTTCTCGGAAAACTGGGTGATGGTGGGCCGCTTCCGCCGCCTGCTGGCGCTGCTGCTCAACGGCCGCGACACCGTGGTGCACTTCTCCACCCCGGTGTCCCTGCGCAGCGTGATGAACGAGGCGGGCGACATTCTTCCAGAACGCCTCACGCGCAAGATCGCCCGCGTGCTGCGTACGCATTTCCGCCGCATCCGCGCGGCGGTGATCGGCCCCGACCTGTCGCACCGGCGCACCGTGGCCGATGCCGTGCTCAATGCGGAGCCGGTCCGCGCCGCCATCGCCAGCGTCGCGGCGAAGGAAAACATCAGCCACGCCAAGGCATGGCGCAAGGCGCACGACATGGTGATGGAAATCGCCGCCGACTACTCGCACCCGGTGGTGCGCTCGGTGTCGTTCCTGCTGTCGAACTTCTGGAACAAGCTGTACGACGGCATCGCCATGCACCACTTCGAGAAGGCCCGCGCCGCCGCGCCGGGCCACGAAGTGGTGTACGTGCCCTGCCATCGCAGCCATGCCGACTACCTGCTGCTGTCCTACCAGCTGCACATGTCCGGCGTGGTTGTGCCGCACATCGCGGCGGGCGTGAACCTCAACCTGCCGGTGATCGGCCCGATCCTGCGTCGCGGCGGTGCGTTCTTCCTGCGCCGCAGCTTCAAGGGCAATGCGCTGTACTCGGTGGTGTTCAACGAATACCTCGCGCAGCTGATCGACCGCGGCGTGCCGATCGAATACTTCACCGAGGGCGGCCGCTCGCGTACCGGCCGACTGCTGGCGCCGCGCGCCGGCATGCTGGCGATGACCGTGCGCGCGTTCCTGCGCGCACCGCGTCGCCCGGTGCTATTCCAGCCCGTGTACATCGGCTACGAAAAGCTGATGGAGGGCAAGAGCTATATCGGCGAGCTGTCCGGCAAGCCGAAGGAGAAGGAATCGCTGCTCGGCCTGCTGCGCGGCCTCAAGGTGCTGCGCCAGCGCTACGGCCACGTGGCGCTGAGCTTCGGCGAGCCGATCGAACTCAATCCGCTGCTCGATGCCGCCAGCGCCGACTGGCGCGCCGCCACGGCCGACCCGGATGCCAAACCGGAATGGCTGGGGCGCGTGGTCGATGACCTCGCCGAGCGCATCCAGATCAACATCAACCGCGCGGCGGACGTCAATCCCATCAACCTGCTCGCGCTGGCCCTGCTGGCCACGCCCAAGCACGCGATGGCGGAGAACGACCTGCTGGTGCAGCTGGAGCTGATGAAGGCGCTGCTGGAAGAGCTGCCCTACTCCGACCGCATGACGATGACCGCCATGGACCCGGCCGGCATCATCGCCTACGGCGAGCAGATGGGCTGGATCCGCCGCGTGCGCCATTCGCTGGGCGACGTGCTGGTGACCGAAGACGAACAGGCCGTCCTGCTCAGCTACTTCCGCAACAACGTGCTGCACCTCACGGCGACCGCCGCGTGGGTGGCATGCTGCTTCCTCAACAACCGCCGCATGTCGCGCGCCTCGGTGCTGCGCCTGGGCCGCATCATCTACCCGTTCATCCAGGGCGAGCTGTTCCTGCCGTGGGACTCGGACGGCTTTTGCGCGCAGCTCACGGCGACCATCGACTTCTTCGTGCGCCGCGGCCTGCTCGAGGCCACCGGCGACGGCCGCGTGCTCGAACGCGGTCCCGGCCAGGACGATGCGGCGTACCAGCTCAAGACCATTGCGCGCAGCCTGATCCAGGCGTTCGAGCGCTACTACATCACGGTCGCCGCGCTGGTGAAGAACGGCCCGCACACGCTCACCTCGGCCGAACTCGAGAACGCCTGCGCGCTCACCGCCCAGCGCCTGTCCCTGCTCAACGAACTGTCGGCGCCGGAATTCTT
Source organism: Dyella soli (assembly GCF_054482295.1). Classification (NCBI taxonomy): domain Bacteria; kingdom Pseudomonadati; phylum Pseudomonadota; class Gammaproteobacteria; order Lysobacterales; family Rhodanobacteraceae; genus Dyella; species Dyella soli. Next base: position 338,681 of record NZ_JBTFFU010000003.1, on the reverse strand, counting down.
CGACAAGGCCCTGTTCCGCGGCTTCATCCAGAAGCTGCGCGAGAGCCGCATCGTGTGGACCGACGAAGGCGGCAAGCTCGACTACGACCGCGGACTGGAAGACATGGTGCGCGATGCGCGCGTGATCCTCGCGCGTGAAGTCCGCCATTCCATCCTCAAGATCACGCCGGGCGGCGATGGCGAGCGGGACACCGCGACGCCGGCCGAACTCGCGCAGCCCGTGCCGGCGGATGCCTCCAGCGAAGCGCTGCACGAGCGGCACGTGGCGGCCGAACACCAGGCGCACGCGCCGGCGGAAGTCACCCCGGTGGCGGAAGAAGCCGGCAACGACGCGCCGCCGGAAGACTGACTCCAGCCGACCCGAGGGGTGACGAAAGTCACCCCTCGCGGCGTGCGTGGCTCCCCCTAAGATGGTCGCTTCATCCGGGGAGCTCACCATGACCACACGCGTTGCCATTGCCATCGCCGCCGCGCTCGCGCTGCCGGCCGCCATCGCCGCCGAGGCGCCTGCCGCCAACCACGACGTCACCGTGCTGCATTGCGCGCGCATGGTCGACCCTGCCGCGGGCAAGCTGCTGGGCGAAACCACGCTGGTGATCGAGGGCAACCGGGTCAAGGAGATCAGGAGCGGCAACGCCGACGACAAGCCTTATCGCGACGCCGCCGGCGCAGCGAACGCGCACTTCGCGGTGCTGAGCCTGGCCGACGCCACCTGCCTGCCCGGCCTGATCGACTCGCACACGCACTTGTCGTTCGAAACCAGCCCCACCACCTATTCCGACCAGTTCCGCTGGAACGTGGCCGACTATGCCGTGCGCTCGACGGTCTACGCGCGCCGCACGCTGATGGCCGGCTTCACCGCCGTGCGCAACGTGGGTGACGGCAACAACGAGTCCATTGCCCTGCGCAATGCGATCAACGCCGGCATCGTGCCGGGCCCGCGCATGTTCACCGCCGGCAAGCCGATCGGCACCACCGGCGGCCATGCCGATCCGACCGACGGCTACCGTTCGGACCTGGCCGGCAACCCGGAAGCGAAGGACGGCGTCATCAACAGCCCCGAGGACGCCTACAAGGCCGTGCGCCAGCACTACAAGGACGGCGTCGACGTCATCAAGATCATGCCGTCCGGTGGCGTGCTGGACGAAAGCAGCAGCGCCGACAACGCGCAGATGACCACCGAGGAGATCAGGGCCGTGGTCACCGCCGCGCACGACTACGGTTTCACCGTGGCCGCCCACGCGCATGGCGCCGAAGCGATCCGTCGCGCGGTGCTGGCCGGCGTCGACTCGATCGAGCACGGCACCTTCATGAACGACGAGGACATGAAGCTGATGAAGGAACACGGCACCTGGTACGTGCCCACCATCATCGCGGGCAAGTACGTGCAGGAAATGGCCGCCAAGCCGGGCTACTACCCCCCGCAGGTGGCTGCCAAGGCCTTGCAGGTGGGCCCGATCATCCAGGCCACCGCCGGCAAGGCCTACAAGGCCGGCGTGAAGATCGCCTTCGGCACCGACTCCGCCGTCTATCCGCACGGCCAGAACGCCAAGGAGTTCGAGTACATGGTCCAGGCCGGCATGCCGGCGATGTACGTGCTGCAGGCAGCCACCACGCATGCCGCCGAACTGCTGCACAAGCAGAACGACCTGGGCCAGATCGCCGTGGGCCGACGCGCCGACGTGATCGCCGTGCCGGGCAATCCGCTGGATGACATCACCGCGATGCAGCGCGTGAATTTCGTCATGAAGGACGGCGTGGTCTACAAGCAGGACGGCAAGCCGATGATGTAACGCCGCCTGGCTCCCTCTCCCCCAAGGGGAGAGGTTGGTGGCGGTGGGGCGGACGGCCGGCAGGACTTGATTGAAGCCGTCGTCCCTGCGGAGGCAGGGACCCGGCGCCTTTCGCGCTGGCCAAGGTGGATTCGACTAGCGTGCCGCCTACGCGGCGGGCGTTTCGACCTCCTGCCGGAGGCCGAGTCACTTTTCTTTTGCTGGCCCACGCACGCGCAGAAGCGCGTGCGCACGGCGAAGCCGGCCCGAAGGGCGGAGGGCAGGATGCCCGGAGTCAAAGAAAAGTAACCCAAAGAAAATGGCCTTCAGAGCCAGGGCTCATAGCGTTATGCGGGATAGAAGCGTCGGGCGACTGGTGCGAGCCGAATCAGGGACGTGCTACCTCGAAGGGTGTCGCTGCACCGCAACGCGCCGTGGTGGTGAGGACTTAAAGCGGGGCTTGGGCACCGTTGGGTGTTCTCTGAAGATTGCCCCCTCACCCCGGCCCTCTCCCCGGCGGGGAGAGGGAGAGATGTGATGAACGCCCAACCCCCAAAAACTCGCCAGAACCGCAATAAGTCCTCACCGCCTCGGCGCGTTGCGGTGTAGCCACCACACAGCGGCGAAGGTGGTCGCAATCCGGGCTCCGGGACCTCCAAGGCTTTTCCCAACAGACCGCTGCCAGCTCTTCAGGTCGTTTTCTTTGGGTTACTTTTCTTTTGGACCCGCAAAAGAAAAGTGACTCGAGCGTCGGCAGACGATCGAAACGCCCGCCGCGTAGGTGGCAACCTGGCGGCAACGTGTCTATCGAAGGAAGGTCGGGCACCGGGTACACCCCTACAGCAGGAGGACGGACGACCATCTGGCGAGACCAACCTCACGCCATCGCCCCGTGCAGGCGAAAACCGCCCCCGCCAAGTGAGCCCGACACCCCAATCCGCTACCATGGACAGATGAACGAACAGCCCAAAACCACCCATTTCGGTTTCCGCGACGTCCCTGTTTCCGACAAGCAGAAACTCGTCGGCCAGGTGTTCACCTCCGTCGCGCGCAACTACGACCTGATGAACGACCTGATGTCGCTGGGCATCCATCGCCTGTGGAAGCGCCATTTCGTGGCGATCAGCGGCGTGCGTCGCGGCGACCGCGTGCTCGACCTGGCCGGCGGCACCGGCGACATCGCCGCGCTGCTCAAGCCGGTGGTGGGCGCCGAAGGCGAGATCGTGGTGGGCGACATCAACGCCGCCATGCTCGGCGTGGGCCGCGACCGGCTCACGGACCGCGGCCTGGTCTCGGGCCTGCGCTGGGCGCAGCTCAACGCCGAAAGCCTGCCATTCCCGGACAACAGCTTCGACGCGGTGACCATGGCCTTTGGCCTGCGCAACGTCACCGACAAGGACAAGGCGCTGGCCGATATCTGCCGCGTGCTCAAGCCCGGCGGACGCGCGCTCGTGCTGGAATTCTCGCGGGTGCAGAGCGACCTCTTCAGCAAGCTCTACGACTTCCACTCCTTCAAGGTCCTGCCGCGGCTGGGCCAGCTGTTCGCCGGCGACGCCGACAGCTACCAGTACCTGGCCGAGTCGATCCGCAAGCATCCGGACCAGGAAACCCTCAAGGGCATGATGGAACGTGCCGGCTTCGGTCGCGTGGACGTGCGCAACCTCAGCAACGGCATCGTGGCGATCCATCGCGGATACAAGTTCTAGACCTGCCCCGCAGCTGCGGGACCGCGAACGGCAAGCTGCATCGCAACGACCCGGAACCGCCCATGACGCAACCCTATCGCCCACTCGCTGCCGTCGGCGCCCTGCTCGGGTGGTTCGCGCTGGTCCTGCAGCTGTGGTTGTCGATCGAGCTGACCGAGGCGCAGGGCAAGGGCGCGCTGGCGGGTGTGTGGATCTACCTCGGCTTCTACACCATCCTCACCAACCTGCTGGTGGCCAAGGCGTTGTCGTCCGCGGCGATCGGCCCACGCAGCCCGGTGATCCGTTTTTTCCTGCGACCCGGCGTGCAGACGGCGCTGGCGATGAGCATCGTCATCGTGGGGCTGATCTACAACGTCATGCTGCGCCAGCTGTGGCACCCGCAAGGATGGCAGCTGGTGGCGGACGTGATCGTGCACGACGTGATGCCGCCGCTGTACCTGCTGTACTGGTGGCTGGCCGTGCCCAAGGACAGCCTGCGCTGGTGGCAGGTGCTGGTGTGGCAGTGCTATCCGGCCGCTTATTTCTTCTACGTGCTGGTACGCGGCGCGATCAATGGCTGGTATCCGTACCCGTTCCTTGATGTCGCCGCGCTGGGCTACCTGGAAGTGCTGGGGGACGCGATCGCCGTGCTGCTGGCCTTCATCGCGGTGGGCCTGGTGCTGGTGGCACTGGGGCGCTGGCAGGCACGGCGCAGCGGACGCGCGGCGATCGATCCGGCCTGAGGCGATTCACGCCACCCGCAGGTCTTCCAGCACGTCGCCGTGGCCGCGGATTTCTTCCTCGTGGGCTTCGTCGCGCCAGCTTTCGGCGAGCGCCGCCTCGTACCAGCGACGCATCGAGGGCAGCGCCAGCATGCGCCGGGCGTAGTCGGCGGCGGGACGATCGAGCTCGATGCCGTAGGTCTGCACGCGGAACACGACCGGCGCAAAGAACGCGTCGACGGCGGTGAAGGCCGGGCCGGCCAGGAACGGGCCGCCGAAGCGTTGCAGGCCCTGCAGCCACAGTTCGTTGATGCGCGCGATATCCGAACGCAGGGCCGCGTCGATGCCACGCAGGCGTACGCGCATGCCGCAGCTCATGCCGCATTGATTGCGCAGCGCGGCGAAACCCGAATGCATCTCGGCCGAGGCGCAGCGGGCCCAGGTGCGCGCCGCGTTGTCGGCAGGCCACACGCCCGGGTGGCGCTCGGCGAGATACTCGACGATGGCCAGCGAATCCCACACCACGGTGTCGCCATCGCGCAGGCAGGGCACGCGACCCGACGGCGAGAACTCGCGAAAGGCTTCCCAGTTCGAGCCCGGCCCGAAGGCGACGGCCTTTTCCTCGAAGGCGATGCCCAACTCGCTCAACAGCAACCACGGACGCAGGGACCACGACGAGTAGTTCTTGTTGGCAATGTAGAGCACGGGCATGGGCGACTTTCCTCAGTGCTGCTTGGCAGGCGTGGTGGCGGCGACGGTGGCGGTTGGCCTGGCGCTGCGGCGTCGCGCATTGGCTAGCACCACGCCGCCTACGGTGATCACGCCGCCGACCAGAGTCAACAGGGTCGGACGCTCACCCAGCCACACCCAGCCGATCAGTACGGCGATCGGCGGCGAGAAGTAGATGAAGCTGCTGACCTGGGAAGCCGACGCGCGATGCAGCGCGGCATTCCAGGCGATGTAACCGATGAAGGTAGGCGCGATGCCCAGCCACAGCAGCGCGTAGATGTGCGCGGCCGGTGCCACCGCCAGCGCGTGCGGCAGGCCCAGGCCGAACGGAAGCGTGCCGAGCATGCCCGCGAAGAAGGTGAAGCCGGTGACGCCCAGCATGCTGTTGCGCGTGAAGAACGGCTTTTGCCCGACGAAGAAGATCGCCGACGACAGCACGCTCACCAGCACCAGCGCGGCCATGGGTTCCACCTTGACTTCCTTGCCGCTGGTCAGCACCACCACGACGACACCGACCAGCGCCACGCCCAGGCCGGTGAGCGTGCGCGGCGACAGTCGCTCGCGCAGCCAGATCGCCGACAGCGCGGCGGTGGCGGCCGGAACCAGCGAGATCAGGATCGCGGCCGTGCCACTGGCCACGCGGGTCTCGGCCGTGTTCAGGCACAGGTGGTAGGCGGTCAGGCCGATCACGCCAAGCGCCGCCAGTTGCGGCCAGTCGCGGCGTGCCGGCATCGGTACGCGCTTGACCACCAGCAGCACGGCAAAGCAGATCGAGCCGATGGCAAGTCGCGCCAGCGCCACTTCGCCGGGTGTAAACGAGGCCAGCGCGTAGGCGATCGCGGCATAGGCCGAGGACCAGGTAAGCAGGGCGATGGCGATATAGGCGAGGGCCCGCCCGTCCAGGCGTTCCGGGGTCTGCATGGGAAAATTCCGAGTGGGGAATGTGCGCATCGTAGTCGTGGATGGCCTGCGCCCGGAATATTGAATCAGCGTAGGATGGGCATGTTTCGCCAACGATCGAAATGTCCAATGAACGCCATCACCTTTGAATCGAAACCGTCCTGGGACAGTACGGACTGGCAGCTGCTGGAAGCCCTGCAGCAGGACGCGCGCCTGGGCTATGCCGAACTGGGTCGCAAGGTGCGCCTGTCGGCGCCCGCGGTGGCCGAGCGCGTCAAACGCATGGAGGAAGCCGGCGTGATCACCGGCTACCGGGCCGTGGTCAACCCACGCAAGCTGGGCTATGAGATCGACGCCATGATCCGGCTGCGCTGCGACGGCGGCACCTGCTCGCGCGTGGGGATGCTGGTGGCGGACATTCCCGAAGTGCTCGAGTGTCGCCGCCTCGCCGGCGAGGATTCGGCCCTGCTGCACGTGGTGGCGATGTCGGTCGGCCATCTGGAAACCGTGCTCGACCGCCTGCTGAAGATCCACCCGAGCGTCAACACCACCACGCTCATCGTGCTGCAGACGGCGCACGAAAACCGGCCGATGACACGCGCCATGTGGAACAGCGCGCGGGCGATGCTGGACGACTGAGCCCGACCAAGGTCGCATCCGCATCCAGTACTTTTGTCACGGTCGCGCTGCGGCCGCGATACGCATACTCCGGTGGATTACATCGATCCAGAATCCTCCGGGGGAGTTGCATGCGTCGTCTGTTCCATCTGTTGTTGTGCGGCAGTCTCGTGCTGTCACCCTGCACTGCCCTGCTGGCCAGGGAAGCGCCCGCCGACAAGGCCGCCACCAACAAGGACGAGGACGTCCAGGCCCCCTCCAGCGAAACCGCCGTTCGCACCCGGCACAGCGTCAGCATCCACGGTCACTCCGTCGCCTATACGGCCACGGCCGGTACGGTGATCATCCGCGACGAGAAGGGCCAGCCACAGGCCAGCGTGTTCTACGTGGCGTACACCGTCGATGGCGGCAAGGCCGCGCAGCGGCCGGTGACCTTCCTCTACAACGGTGGACCGGGCTCCTCCAGCATGTGGCTGCACATGGGCTCGTTCTCGCCGGTGCGCATCCAGACGGCCGCACCGGAAGCCACCGCGCCCGCGCCGTACCAGCTGGTGCCCAATGACGAAAGCCTGCTCGACAAGACCGACCTGGTCTTCATCGACGCGGTCGGCACCGGCTACTCGCGCCCGCTGGGCAAGGCCACCGGCAAGGACTTCTGGGGCGTGGACCAGGACGTGTCGGCGTTCTCGCGCGCCATCCAGCGCTACGTGACGATCAACAACCGCTGGAATTCGCCGAAGTTCCTCTACGGCGAAAGCTACGGCACCACGCGCTCCGGTGCGCTGGTCGATGCGCTGCAGGACAAGGGCATGTCGTTCAACGGCGTGATCCTGATGTCGACCATCCTCAACTACGGCGTGCGCATGCCGGGCTATGACGAGATGTTCATCGGCTACGTGCCCAGCTATGCAGCAGCCGCCTGGTACCACAACAAGCTCGCCAACAAGCCTGCCGACCTGAAGGCCTACCTCGACCAGGTGCGCGCGTTCGCACGCGGGCCGTATGCCGCCGCGCTGGCCCAGGGGCAGGACCTGCCGGCCGCCGAGGCCGACGCCGTGGCGCGCCAGCTTGCCGGCTACACCGGCCTGTCGGCGAGCTACATCAAGGCCGCCAACCTGCGCGTGGAGCCGGCCCGCTTCCGCAAGGAACTGCTGCGCGACCAGCGCCGCACCATCGGCCGCTTCGACGCCCGCTTCGAAGGCGTCGACGACGACGCGGCCGGCGAAGCGCCCGACTTCGACGCTTCCGACGCGGGCATCAGCGGCGCCTTCGTCACCGCCTTCCACAACTACGTCACCACCGAGCTGAACTACCACAGCGATCTCGACTATCGCCCGACCTTCGGCGACATCGGCAAGGACTGGGACTGGAAGCACCAGGCGGCCGGCATCAAGCGCCCGCTGCAGACGGCCTACGTCGCGGGCGATCTTGCGCACGCGATGCGCACCAACCCGAACCTGCAGGTGCTCTCGGTCAACGGCTACTACGACTTCGCCACGCCGTTCTTCATCACCGAGTACGACCTGGCGCACATGAACCTGGATGCCTCGCTGCGCGGCAACCTGCACTTCGTGTACTACCCCTCGGGGCACATGGTCTATCTGAACACCGAGTCGCTGAAGCAGCTCAAGGCCGACCTGGCCCGCTACTACGACAGCACCAACCATTCCTGATTTCCGCCGTACCGGAGACGTTTTTCGATGCGTAATCTTTCGTTTGCCTCGCTCGCCCTGGCCACCATGCTGGCCCTGGGCACCCAGCCGCTGCATGCCGCCGACAAGGACACCAAGGACACCTCCAAGGCCCAGGCCGACACCGGCGACAAGGACAAGGGCGACAAGAGCGCCACCGACGAGCAGCCGGTTCCGGCCGAGCGCACCGTCGTGACCAAACACAGCGTGCGCATCGGCGGACGCACGGTGAACTACACCGCCACTGCCGGCACCATGCTGGTGCGCGACGACAAGGGCAAACCGACGGTGAGCTTCTTCTACGTCGCCTACACCGCCGAGGGCGGCAAGTCGGGCAAGCGGCCGCTGACGTTCTTCTACAACGGCGGACCGGGTTCATCCTCGATGTGGCTGCACATGGGCTCGTATGGCCCGGTGCGCGTGGCCAACGATGGCGACAAGCCGGTGCCGCCGGCGCCGTACCGCACCGTGCCGAATGAATTCAGCCTGCTCGACAAGAGCGACCTGGTGTTCATCGACGCGCCCGGCACCGGTTATTCGCAGCTGGTGGGCAAGGCCGAGGGCAAGGATTTCTACGGCGTGGACCAGGACGCCGATGCCTTCACCCGGCTGATCACGCGCTATGTCAGCCAGAACAACCGCTGGAACTCGCCCAAGTTCCTGTTCGGCGAGAGCTATGGCACCACGCGCTCGGCCGTGCTGGTCAAGTCGCTGCAGGAAAAGGGCATGGAGTTCAACGGCGTCGTACTGATGTCGTCGATCCTCGATTTCGCCGTGGCGGCACAGGGCATCGACCATGGTTACGTGGTGAACCTGCCGACCGAGGCCGCGATTGCCTGGTACCACAACAGGGTGCCGAACAAGCCGGCCGACATCGGCAGCTTCCTGGCCGACGTGCGCCGCTTCGCCTCGGGCGACTACACCCTGGCGCTGGCCAAGGGCGACGCCCTCGAGCCGGCCGAAGCCGATCGCGTCGCTGCCCAGCTGAGCCGCTACCTTGGCCTGTCGCCGCAGTACATCAAGGATGCGAACCTGCGCATCGGTCCGAGCCGCTTCCGCAAGGAGCTGATGCGCAATGACCGCCGCACGGTCGGACGTCTGGACGGCCGTTTCGAAGGCATCGACCCGGATGCCGCCGGCGAGACGCCCGACGGCGACACCGCCAGCGACGCCATCACCGGCGCCTACGTGGCATCGTTCAACCAGTACGCGGCCAGCGAACTGAAGTTCACCGAGGATCGCCCGTACCTGCCCAACAACTACGGCGTGATCGGCAAGGGCTGGGACTGGAAGCGCAAGGACAGCGGCGGCTGGACGCAGGCCACTTATGTGGGCAACGACCTGGGCGCCGCGATGCGTCGCAACCCGCACCTGAAGGTGTTCTCGGCCAACGGCTACTACGACCTGGCCACGCCGTTCTACGCCACCGAGTTCGACCTCACGCACCTGGGGCTGGAACCCGCGCAGCGCAAGAACATTTCCTATGGCTTCTATCCGTCCGGCCACATGATCTACATCGACCAGCCGTCGTTGCAGCAGAGCAAGGCCGACCTGGCGCGCTTCTACGACGACGCCGCTCCGTGACGAGGCCGTCTTCGCCTGACGACGGCGCGTCGATACCCGACGCGCCGCTGGATCCGTCACGCCGCCGCCTGCTCGGCGGCATGGCGGCCACCGGTGCCGCGCTTGCCGTGGGTGGCTACGGCGCCGCCGCCCGCGGCACCCCGCCGGCGGGCAGTCACGCGCCCACCGCGCTCGATGCGGCCCTGCGCGAACACATCAGGCAGGTCGTGGTGATCTATGCCGAGAACCGCAGCTTCAACAATCTGTTCGCCAACTTTCCCGGCGTCGAGAAGCCGCTCAACGCACTGAAGCCCGCGGACTACCAGCAGCGCGACCGCGACGGTTCGTTGCTGCAGACACTGCCGCCGATCTGGCATGGCCTGGCGCCGCAGGCGCAGGTGGTCAATCACCGCCGCTACGAGGTGAAGCAGGATGACCTGGTCGGCCTGCCGAATGCGCCGTGGGCGCTGCGTACCGGCCACGGCGAGCCGTTGCCGCATGGCGTGGTGACGCGCGACCTGGTGCATCGCTTCTACGAGAACCAGCAGCAGATCAACGGCGGCCGCAACGACGGCTTCGTCGCCTGGGGCGACACCGGCGCGATGGTGATGGGTCACTACGAGGACAGCGCCTCCCATCTGCGGCTGTGGCAGCTCGCGCGCCAGTACACGCTGTGCGACAACTTCTTCATGGGGGCGTTCGGCGGCTCGTTCCTCAACCACCAGTACCTCGTCGCGGCGCAACCGCCGTACTACCCGCAGGCGGACCAGGGCCCGGCGCGCTTCAACATCGCGGTGACCGCCAGCGGCGATCCGCTGGATCATCGCCTCAGGCTGGCGGACGACTCGCCGGCCAGCGCGATGGACGGCAAGCCGAAGTTCGCGTCGCGCAGCGCGCTCACGCCCGATTTCTGGGCGGTGAACACGATGTCGCCACCGTATGCGCCCAGCGCCACCGAGTCGCCGTCGAACGCGGCGCTGGCCGATCCCGACAGCGCCAACACGCTGCCGCCGCAGACGCACAAGACCATCGGCGATGTGCTCTCCGCCGCGAACGTGGACTGGGCCTGGTATGCGGGAGGCTGGCAGCTCGCCCTGGACGGCAAGGGCGACGGCGAGCAAAGCGAATTTCCGCAGCGCCCGAACTTCCAGGTGCACCACCAGCCGCTCAACTACTTCAAGGCCTTCGCGCCCGGCACCGAGGCACGCGTGCGCCACCTGCGCGACGCCGGCACCGGCGACACGGCGCGCGACAATCATTTCCTGGCCGATATCGCGGCCGACCGGCTGCCTGCGGTGAGCTTCTACAAGCCGCAAGGCGACCTGAACATGCACGCCGGCTACTCGGACGTGGATGCGGGCGACCGGCACATCATGCGCGTGATCGACGCGCTGCAGAAATCGCCGGCGTGGCAGCAGCTGCTGGTCATCGTCACCGTCGACGAGAACGGCGGCTGGTGGGACCACGTCGCGCCGCCGAAGGGCGATCGCTGGGGTCCGGGCTCGCGCGTGCCCGCCATCATTGTGTCGCCGTTCGCAAGGAAAGGGCACGTGGATCACACCATCTACGACTCGGGCTCGATCGCGCGCTTCCTCACCCGCCGCTTCGGCCTGGAAAAGCTGCCCGGACTGACCCTGCGCGAACAGGCGATGCTGGCCGCCGGCGGACCAGCACCGGGCGACCTGACCAACGCCCTGCACTTCGGCGCAGCCTGAACCATGCCCGGACGGCTCGCGCGGCGCGCGCCCGGGCGCAACGAAGCGCTCACAGAGTCGATGTGATACTCCGCGCAACCGCCAACGGAGCAACTCCATGCCTCGCACCCGTCTCCTTGCCGCCGCCCTCGCCATGGCCTGCGTGGCCGGCGGCGCCTACGCCCAGATCGGCCTGGGAAACATCGCCAACCAGGCCGACAATGCCTCGAAGAACTTCGACATTGCCGACAAGAACCACGACGGCCTGCTGACCAAGGAAGAAGCGCAGAAGGGCCCGGTGCCGTTCATCCGCGCGCATTTCGACCAGATCGACAAGGCCAAGCGCGGCGCCGTTTCCAAAGAGGACGTGAAGGAATACGTCCGCGCCATGCAGCAGCAGAAGCAGAAGCACGCACCGGCCCCGGCAGCGGCCCCGGCGCCGGCCAGCACCAGCCATTGAGCTTTCCGCGCGGCGCTTGGCGCGGCCGGGGGTGACCTTCGGTAGCGGCCGCCGCCGCGCCGTCGATGGCATACTCGGCGCTCCTGCTGATGGAGTTCCACCGATGCGCCCGTTCCATGCCCTTGCCGTCGGCGCCCTCGTGCTGCCGCTGAGCGCCTTCGCCGCCGACCCGCATTCCTATGCCCAGCCCGACCAGGTGCGCGTGACCCACCTGGACCTGGACCTGAAGATCGACTTCCCGCGCAAGCAGCTCGACGGCCAGGCCACGCTCAAGCTGGACTGGAAGGACGCCAAGGCGCCGTCGCTGGTGCTCGATACGCGCGACCTGAAGATCGCCAGCGTCGAAGGCGTGGATGACGCCGGCAAGGCCACCGCGCTGAAATATGCGCTGGCTCCGCGCGACAAGGAGCTGGGCAGCAAGCTCACCATCGACACCCCGCGGCACCCGGTGCAGGTGCGCATCGTCTACTCGACCGTGCCCACCGCCTCCGGCCTGCAGTGGCTGACGCCGGAACAGACCGCCGACAAGAAGCTGCCCTTCATGTTTTCGCAGTCCGAGTCCATCCATGCGCGCTCGTGGGTGCCGCTGCAGGATTCGCCGGCCATCCGCTTCACCTATAGCGCGCATGTCAGCGCGCCGAAGGACGTGCGCGTGGTAATGAGCGCGATCAACGATGCGAAGCATCCGCTCGACGGCGACTACCGCTTCAACCAGCCGCATCCGATTCCGTCCTACCTGCTGGCCATCGGCGCGGGCGACATCGCCGCCAGGGAAACCGGCCCGCGCTCGGCCGTCTACGCGGAACCCAGCGTCGTGGGCAAGGCCGCGCGCGAATTCGAAGACACCGAAAAGCTGATCGCGGCCACCGAAAAGCTCTACGGGCCGTATGCGTGGGACCGCTACGACCTGCTGGTGCTGCCGCCGTCCTTCCCGTTCGGCGGCATGGAAAACCCCAACATGACGTTCGCCACGCCGACGCTGCTGGTGGGCGACAAGAGCCTGGTGTCGGTGATCTCGCATGAGCTGGCCCATTCCTGGTCGGGCAACCTGGTGACGAGTGCCGCCTGGCGCGACATCTGGCTCAACGAGGGTTTCACCACCTACGTGCAGGGCCGCATCACCGAGGCCGTCTATGGCAAGTCGCTGGCCGACGAGGAAGCGCTGATCTCCGCGCGCGGCCTTGAGAAGTCCATCAAGGACAAGGCCATTGCGGAGAATGCGCAGCGTCTCGCGCCCAAGCCCGGCATCGGCGCCGACGATTCGATTTCCGAAGTGCCATACGACAAGGGCAGCTGGTTCCTGCGCACGCTGGAGCAGCGCTTTGGCCGCGACACGTTCGATGCGTATCTGAAGGGCTACTTCGCGCACTTCGCTTTCCAGAGCATCACCACCGAGCAGATGCTCGATTACCTGAAGGCGAACCTGTTCGACAAGAATCCCGGCAAGATGAGCTGGGATGAAGTGAAGCAGTGGGTGTACGAGCCGGGCATCCCGAAGGACGCCCCGCTGCCGGATTCGCCGCGCTTCGATGCGATCGACAAGCAGCGCGCCGCGTTCCTCGGCGGCACGCTCGCCGCCGACAAGCTCGACGCCAAGGGCTGGAACACGCAGGAGTGGATGTATTTCCTCGACGGCATGCCCGACGCGCCCGCGCTCGACAAGGTCAGGCAGCTCGATGCCAGCTGGCATCTCACCGGCACGCCCAACGCCGAAATCGGCATGCGCTGGTACACCCATGCCATCGCCGCCGGCGACAAGGACGTGTGGAACGCCGCCGCCGAGCACATGACCCGCATCGGCCGCCTCTACCTCACCATGCCGCTGTACAAGGCCTTCGCCAAGACGCCCGAGGGCCTCGCCTTCGCCGAGCAGGTGTATGCCAAGGCCCGGGGCGGCTACCACCCGATGACGCAGGACGCGGTGGAAGCGGTGTTCGCCAAGGCAAAGAAGGGCAGCAAGTAAGTGCCATCGACCCTCCTCCTTGCAAAAGGAGGAGGCTGACGCCATCGATTCCCGCGCCACCTCTTGCCATCGAGCCACTCCATGCCGTCACCTGCTCCGTCGTCCAAGGCCTCCCTCCCCGCGCGCCCGCTGTGGCAGCGGCTGGCGCTGCGCCGGCTGAAGTTCCTCGCCTTCGTGGCGGTCTTCCTGGCCGTGGTGCTGGGGGGCACGTACCTGCTGGCGCCGCAATGGCTGATGAGCGCCGACGTGAAGCGCCAGGCCATGGCTGCGCATGTCGAGAAGCACTCCGTGCAGGCCGGCGACACGAACTGGGTGTATTACGAGGGTGGCCAGGGCCCGACCCTGCTGATGCTGCACGGTTTCGGCGCCAGCAAGGAGGTGTGGCTCAAGCAGGCCGAACTGCTCACCCCGCACTTCCATGTGATCGCGCCGGACCTGCCCGGCTGGGGCGAATCGACGCGCACGGAAGGCGCCAGCTACAACATCGACGCCCAGGCCGCACGCCTGCAGGGCCTGGTCGATGCCCTGCACCTGCCGCCGTTCGTGCTGATCGGCCACTCCATGGGTGGCGCCATCGCCGGCGTGTACGCGGCCGAACATCCCCAGCAGGTGGCCGAGCTGGCGCTGATCGATCCCTTTGGCCTGCAGGCGAACGAAAACGATTTTTCGCGCGAGGCCAAGGCCGGCAAGAATCCCTTCCTGTTCGACGACCGCCAGCAGTTCGGGCAGGCGATGGCGCTGGCTTTCGCCAGGCCGCCGTCGATTCCCGGCCGCTTCGTGGACGTGCTGGTCGAGCGCAACCAGGCCGATCGCGCGTTCTTCAAGCGTACCTTCGATGAACTGCGCGAGCCCTCCCAGTACCTGGCGGTGCAGAACCGGCTCGACCGGTTGCCCATGCCGGTGCTGGGCATGTGGTGCCACGACGACAAGATCATCGACATTTCCGCCCTGGACAGCCTGCGCAACGGCCTGAAGAACGCCAGCGCGATCAGCACCAGCACGCTCAGCGGCTGCAATCACATGCCGATCCTGGAAAAGCCCGAAGAAACCGCCCGCATCCTGACCGCTTTCGCGCTGTCGCACTGACTCCCGCCGGGGCCGCCGGGGCCGCCCGCCACGGCGTTTTTCCGCGCCGGGGCGGCGCTTGCCAAGCCATGCGGGTGGTGTAGGCTTGGGCTGGGGAATCCAGGGGAAGGTTATGCGTTGGCTACTTGTCGTGGTCATCGCCTTCGCGCTGTTGTATGGCCGTCAGGCCGTGGCGGGCGATCTGTTGGTGCACGTGGCGGACGAGGCCCATCGGCCCGTCAGTGATGCCGTCATCACCCTGACCTCCGAGCTGGCGCCGGCCGCGCGCCA
This sequence comes from Dyella soli, assembly GCF_054482295.1. Lineage (NCBI taxonomy): Bacteria > Pseudomonadati > Pseudomonadota > Gammaproteobacteria > Lysobacterales > Rhodanobacteraceae > Dyella > Dyella soli. The sequence goes on along the minus strand of NZ_JBTFFU010000003.1, from coordinate 323,528 downwards.
TGCCGCGCCGGCGGTGAAGACCATCGACCAGAAGAACGAAACGTTCCTGCCCTACGTGCAGGTGCTGCGGCCTGGCGACATGGCGGTATTCCGCAACAGCGATACCACGCGCCACCACGTGTACTCGTTCTCGCCGGTGAAGTCCTTCGAGTTCGTGCTGCGCCCGGGCGAGAGTTCTCCGCCGCTGACGCTTGAGCGCGTCGGCATCGCGGCGGTCGGCTGCAACATCCACGACCACATGATCACCTACCTGTACGTCTCCGACGCCGACAGCATCGCGGTGTCGGGCGTGGACGGCCACGCCACGCTCACCGACCTGGCGCCCGGACGCTACACGCTGCACGTATGGCATCCGCAGCTCCATCCCGGCCGGCCCGAAATCACCCAGGTCGTGCAGGTCAACGAACATGCCGCGCCGCCGGTGGCCATCACCCTGTCGCTCCTGCCCGATCCGCGCATGCAGATGGATCGCGAGCACATCGGGTACTGATCCCCAGCCATGGCCGCCCTCGGATTCCGCCTGCGCCTGACCCTGTTCGTGGTGACGACCATCGTCGCCGTGCAGGCGCTGACGGCCGTGCTGGTCACGCAGATCACGCGGCACCAGCTGATCGCCGAAGGCGGCCGACAACTGACCATGTCGGCAAACACGTTCGTCAACCAGCTCGACGATATCTCGGCGCGCGTGGCCGAGAGCGTGCAGGTGCTTGCGCTGGACTATGCCTTGCGCGCGGCCATCGCGCAGCGGGACCGCGACACGGTGCTCTCGGTGCTGCGCAACCATGGCCGCCGCGTCGGCGCGACGCGCATGCTGATGATCGGATTGGACGGTTCCATCCAGGCCGACACCGCGGCCAGTGGCTCCGGGCTCCAGCGCTTCCCGTTCCCCGAGCTGATGGACAGCGCCTTCACCCGGCGCACGGCCGCCGTGGTCGCGCTGGACGGGAAGGCGTACTGGATGGTGGTGGTACCCATCTATGCGCCGCAGCCGGTGGCGCTGGTGGCGGCCGGCATCCCGGTGGACGATGCCTTCCTCGCGCGCATGCAGCGCCTGTCAGCCTTGCCCAAGGACATCCAGCTGATCGCGCAGACGCGGACGGCAGCGTGGGAGGTGGTGGCGCGCAGCGACTCGCACATCGACCTGCTCGGCGGCCTGTCGGCGGCCGGGCATCCGCTGGCCGAGCAGCCCGTGCTCGAGACGGTCGACGGGCGCGAATACCTCGTGCTGGCGCGTGCGCTCGGCGATCCGCGCGCGGGTGCACCGGTGCAGGCGATCATCGGCTATTCGCTGGACGACGCCTTGCGACCCTACAAGTCGGTGCTGTCGACCTGGCTGGGCCTGCTCGCCCTCGGCCTGCTGGTGGGGCTGGCGGGCGCGTGGCTGATCGCCCGCGGCGTGTCACGCCCGGTGGAAGCGCTGGCCGCGTCGGTGCGACGCATCGAGCGCGGCGACTACAGCGCGCCGGCCCTGATCGATCGCGAGGACGAACTGGGCCAGCTGGCCGCTGCGTTCTCGACCATGACCCTGGCCATCCGCCAGCGCGAGGAGCACATCCGCTTCCAGGCGCTGCACGACGCCGTCACCGCCCTGCCCAACCGCAGCGCCGCCGAGGCCGCCATCCAGTGCAGCCTGCACGAACACGACAGTGGCGCGTTGTTGATGGTCGGCCTCACGCGCATGCCCGAGATCATCAAGACCGTAGGCCACGCACTCGGTGACCGCCTCATGCGCGACGCCGCCGAACGCATCCGCGAGGCGACAACCCGCGGCGTGGTCGCGCGCGCGTCCGATACCTCGTTCCTGGTCTGGCTGCCGGAGGCCGACCGGACTGCCGTCATCGCGCTGGCGCTTCATCTGATCGACGTGCTCAACCCGCCCTATCAGGAACGCGACGTGTCGATCGACGTGGTGCCGGCAGTGGGCATTGCGCTGTATCCCAGGCACGCAGCCGATACCAGCGAACTGCTGCAGCGGGCGGAAGTGGCGCAGTTCGCCGCCCTGCGCGTGCCGGAAGCGGTCGCCTTCTACGACGCGGCCAGCGACCCGCATCGCCCCGGACGACTCTCGCTGATGGGCGACCTGCGCGAGGCCATCGCCCACGACGACGTCGCCTTGCACTACCAACCCAAGCTCAACCTGCGCAGCGGCGTCATCGACAGCGCCGAAGCGCTGATCCGCTGGCAGCATCCGAAGCTGGGCCCCGTGCCGCCGGACGCCTTCATCACGCTGGCGGAAGAAACCGGCAACATCCACCGCGTCACCCGCTGGGCGCTCGCCAGCGCCATCGCGCAGCTGCAGCGCTGGCTGGCGCAGGGCCTCAACGTGCGCGTCGCGGTGAACCTGTCCGCGCGCGACCTGCACGACCCGGAACTGCCGCGCCGCATTGCCGACCTGCTGACCCTGCATCAGGTGGAAGCCCGCTGGCTAGAGCTGGAGATCACCGAAAGCGCGGTGATCGGCGAACCGGCAGCGGCGATCCAGGTGTTGCGCGAACTGGCCGGGCTCGGCCTGCATGTGGCCGTGGATGATTTCGGCGTGGGCGAATCGTCGCTGGCCTATCTGCGCAAGCTGCCGGTGCACGCGCTGAAGATCGACAAGATGTTCATCCAGCGCCTCGCCACCGACGCGAGCGACCGCATGATCGTCCATTCCATCGTCGAGCTCGCCCATCGCCTGAACCACCGGGTGGTCGCCGAAGGCGTCGAGGATGCAGCAGCGCTGGCCTATCTCGGCGAGGTCGGCTGCGACCATGCCCAGGGGCATCACATCGCCGCGGCGATGCCGGCCGATCACTTTGCGTCCTTCGTCGCCCACTTCGGCACGGCACCTTCCGCATGCTGAAGCGCAGGCTTCCATGGGCAGGCCTGGTCGCCTTGGCGCTGGCGGGCCCGGTGCTGGCGCAGGACGCGTCGCTGCACGCGTACATCGATGCACGGCTGGTGTCCGCGCCCGACCAGCCCAGCTGGACCCAGGGTGGCGTCGGCAAGGCACGCTACGGCCGCGGCGACAACGGCCTGCAGTTTGGCGGCGGCGCCGTGGTGGGAACCATCCAGGCGACGCCGTCGCTGCTGCTGTACGCGGACATTCAATACCAGACCACCGACCGCTCCACGCTCAGTGTGGTCGAGGCCTATCTGCGCTACCGACCGGTCTCGACCGGCGCGTGGCGCGGTTCGCTCAAGCTTGGCGTGTTCCTGCCGCCAGTGTCGCTGGAGAACGATGCCATCGGCTGGACCAGCCCCTGGACCATCACGCCTTCGGCGATCAACAGCTGGGCGGGCGAGGAACTGCGCGCCAAGGGCCTGCAGGGCGAGCTCGAATGGCGTGGTGAACGCCAGACGCTGGCGTTCGGCGGTTCGCTGTTCAAGGGCAACGATCCCACCGGCACCTTGCTCGACGTGCGCGGCTGGTCGCTGAGCGACCTCACCTCCGGCCTGGGCAGCAAGCTGCGCGAACCCGACTCCTACCTGCAGGCCTTCGGCGATCCCGACCGCCCGCGCTACGACCCGTTCCAGGAAATCGACGGGCGCTGGGGCTGGTACGCCAACCTGGCATGGCGCTCGCCGGAGCATGGCCAGCTGACCCTGATGCGCTACGACAACCGTGGCGACCCGGCGGCGCATACCACCTACGACGGCTCCGCCGACGTGTTCGCGTGGCGCACGTATTTCTGGAGCGCGGGTGCGCGCACCGATACCGGGCCGGTGACATGGATTGCACAGGCGATGGACGGCACCACCGAGATCGACCCCTTCACCGGGCTCAGGCTGGAGACGCGCTTCCGCTCGGCGTTCCTGCTGGCTGGCTGGAATCGCGGCGCGTGGCGACCGGCGCTGCGCTTCGACCATTTCAGCACGGGGGAATACCGCAACGGCGCCAGTGAGCACCAGGGCGAGAGCGGCAACGCCATCACCGCGGCGCTCAACTGGCGACCGCGGCCGTGGCTGCGCCTCACCGGGGAAGTACTGCACATCGAAGGCACGCGCTCGGTGCTGCAGGCCTTCGGCCTGCCGACGCGATTCAACGACACGCAGCTGCAGTTGAATGCGCGGCTGATCTACTGAGCGCGGACGGGCTCAGTCGGCGACGTCGGCGATCAGGCGGTCGAGCTCGGTCTTCAGCCACGCGCCGTTGAGGCGCAACCAGTCGCGCTGCTCGCGCCAGTCGGGGAAGATGCCTTCGACCTGCGCCCAGAATCGCGGCGAATGACTGCGCACCCTGAGATGGCACAGCTCGTGCGCCAGCACGTAGCGCAAGGCCGCGGGTGGCGCCAGCGCGAGGGCGAGGTCGAGATTGATGCGGTCACGCGTATCGAGGCTGCCCCACAGGCTCTTCATCGGGCGCACGCGCAATGCGGTCGGCGCCAGGCCCAGCAGCGGCACGTAACCAGCCAGCCAGCGCGACACGTCGCGACGAATCTGCGCCTCGAAGAACGAGGCGAGCAGCCCGCGCGCCACCGGCACCGCACGCGTATGCGGACGCGGGATCACCAGCGTGAGCGCGCCTTCGCTCGCCTCGACGCGCGGATACGGGCCTTCGGCCCAGTCCAGCTGCACGGTTTCACCGCGCAAGGGAAATTCGGTGGGCGTGCCGACGCGCAACGGCGGCAACGGCTTGACGATCAGGTGCAACTCGTCGAGCTTGCGCTCCAGCCAGTCGGCGTGATGGCGCAGGAACGCACTCACCTGCGCGGGATGCGTGCCATGCGGATAGGAAACACGCGCACCCTTGGGCGTGACCGTGAGGCGCAGGCGACGCGCACGCGGATGCGCGGCCTTCAGCACGCGGATCGTGCTGCCGCTTGCCGTCGCCAGTTCCAGCCAATCGCCTTCAAGATGCTGCGTCATGTCCCGCCTGCTCAACTGCCAGGGCGTACCACCCGACCGCCAGTGTCCCTCAGCCTATGTGGGGGAAGCATGCAGGCTTCGCAAGACGAGCCGGTGACCGGCGGCCCTGGCCATACGGCCAGGGCCGGCCCGGATCAGCCCTCGGCCGGCCGCGGCAGGCCGAACCATTCCTCCAGCTTGCCCAGCAGGCGCTCCAGCTCGAGCGTAAGCAGGGCAAAGGTCGCGTCCGCCTCGGCGGCGGCGTCCGGGTGGCTGTCGCCCAGCTCTTCGGTCACCACGTCGAGGAACTTCAGCTTGCGCACGATCAGGTCCTCGCCCAGCACGAAGCTCATGCGCTCATCGAAGGTGAGACCCAGCTGGAAGACCTGCTTGCCGTTGCGCAGGTGTTCCTTGACCTCTTCGCTGTCCAGTTCCTGGCGACGGCACTTGGCGATGGCACCGGTGGCGCTGGCGGGGTCGCGCAGCTCCACCTCGTCGCCCAGGGCCAGGCCGGCGGGCAGGTTGCCGGTGGCCAGCCAGTCGGTCATCAGCACGCGCGGGCCTTCCTCGGGCGCCAGCGGCACGGCCGGGAAGCTGCCCAGGGCCTCGCGGACCTGGGTCAGGGCGTTTTCGGCCGACTTGCGGCTGGAGGTGTCCAGCACCAGCCAGCCCAGCTTCTTGTCCACATAGGCACGCATCCGCGAGCTGCGTACGAAGGCCCGCGGCACCAGCTCGGTGAGCACGTCTTCCTTGAGGCGCTTGCGCTCGCGGCCACCGACCTTGCGGCCTTCTTCTTCGGCGATCTTCTGCACACGGCGGTGAAGTTCGTCATTCACCACCGAACCGGGGAGCAGCTTGTCTTCGCTGCCCACGGTGACCATGGTGCAGGCATTGACCGCGTGGGTGAGCGGCGCTTCATCGCCACGGCCCACCGGGGGCAGGAAGCCCTTGGTGCCCATTTCCATCGGCCCGCACGGGCGCAGGCGGTGCTCGCCCAACGCCTCGTCCAGGCGGTTCAGGTCTTCGGCAACGGCGGGGGAAAAGCGGAACAGCGTGAGATTGCGAAAGAACATTCGGTATCCGGAATCGATTCTAGGCCGTCATCCCCGCGCATGCGGGGATCCAGCGACTGATGTGAGCGCGCGAAGGCACTGGACCCCCGCTGTCGCCCCCTTCCGGGGGCCGCGGAGATGACGACGGGATTGGGCGGGAGGACTCAGCGGCTGACGGCGGCGACGGCGTTCACCACGGTATCGAGGTTGGCGCGATTCAACGCCGCCACGCAGATGCGGCCGGTGCCGATCGCATAGATGGCGTATTCCTCGCGCAGGCGGTCGACCTGGGCCTTGCTCAGGCCCGAGTACGAAAACATGCCGGCCTGCTGCTGGATGAAGGCATAGCCCGGCGCACCCGCCGCGGCCAGCTTCTCGACCATGCCGGCGCGCATGGCGTGGATGCGTCCGCGCATCTCGCCCAGCTCCTGCTCCCACATCGCACGCAGCTCGGTGCTGACCAGCACGCCGGCCACCAGGGCGCCGCCGTGCGTGGCCGGGCTGGAGTAGTTGGAGCGGATGGTGCGCTTGACCAGCGACTGCACGCGCAAGGCCTCTTCCCGGTCCTTGCCGACGATGGACAGCGCGCCCACGCGCTCGCCATACAGCGAGAACGACTTGGAATAGGAGTTGGCCACCACGAAGGAGTCGATGCCCGAGGCCGCGAACAGGCGCACGGCGATGGCGTCGGCATCGATACCTTCGTCGAAGCCCTGGTAGGCCATGTCGATGAAGGGCATCAGGCCGCGCTCCTTCACCAGGTCCACCACCTGCTGCCACTGCCCGGCGGTGAGATCGACGCCGGTGGGGTTGTGGCAGCACGCATGCAGCAGCACCACGGTGCCCGGCTCCAGCTTGCCGAGGTCGGCCAGCATGCCGGCGAAGTCCAGGCCGTGGGTGGCGGCGTCGTAGTAGGTGTAGTCCACCACTTCGAAGCCGGCGGCGCTGAACACCACGCGGTGGTTTTCCCAGCTCGGGTTGCTGAGGGCGACCCGGGCCTTGGGCAGCACCTTCTTCAGCAGATCGGCACCGATGCGCAGCGCGCCGCTGCCGCCGATGGTCTGCGAGGTGGCCACGCGGCCGGCGGCCAGCAGCGGCGAATCCTCGCCGAACACCAGCTTCTGGGTGGCGACGTTGTAGGTGGCCAGGCCATCGATCGGCAGGTAGCCGCGCGGCTTGGCCTCCAGCGCCAGCGCCTGCTCGACTTCGCGCACCGCGCGCATGAGCGGAATGCGGCCCTGCTCGTCGTAGTAGATGCCCACGCCCAGGTTGACCTTGCCCGGGCGGGCATCGGCCAGATAGGCCTCGGTGAGTCCCAGGATCGGATCGCCCGGGGTCATTTCAACGGATGCAAAGAGAGACACGGCGTTACTCGATTGGCGTTGGGTCACGACTCGTCCGGCGTACCGGCAAGCCACTGGTGCGCATCGGCGCGGGCGACACCCTCGCGCGCGCCCAGCGCGGCGAAGTCAAACAGGTTGCGATCGGTGAGCTGGGAGGGCTGCACGCTGCCCAGCGCGCGGAAAATGTTCTCGCAGCGCCCGGGCTGTTGCTGCTCCCAGTCCTCCATCATGCGCTTAACCGCCTTGCGTTGCAGGTTTTCCTGCGAGCCGCACAGATTGCAGGGGATGATCGGGAACTCCCGCTGCTGCGCGTATTGGGCGATATCGCTTTCCCGGCAATAGGCCAGCGGGCGGATCACCACGTGGCGGCCGTCGTCCGAGCGCAGCTTGGGCGGCATCGCCTTGAGCTGGGCCTGGTAGAACATGTTCAGGAAAAACGTGCCCAGGATGTCGTCGCGGTGATGGCCCAGCGCGATGCGGGTGATGCCGTTGGCCGCCGCCCACTGGTACAGCGCGCCGCGCCGCAGGCGCGAGCACAGGCTGCACATGGTCTTGCCCTCGGGGATCACCCGGGTGACCGTGCTGTAGGTGTCCTGCTCGATGACGTGGAAAGGCACGCCGCGCCCGGCGAGGTATTCGGGCAGCACGTGCTCCGGAAAGCCCGGCTGCTTCTGGTCCAGGTTCACCGCGACCAGCTCGAAGCGCACCGGCGCCTTCGCCTGCAGCGACAGCAGCATGTCCAGCAGGGTGTAGGAATCCTTGCCGCCGGACAGGCACACCATCACCTTGTCGCCGTCGTCGATCATGTTGAAGTCGGCGATCGCCTGGCCTACCTGGTGGCGCAGGCGCTTGGCCAGCTTGGCGGCCTCGTGGTGCTGCTTGCGGGTGGCGTCGGGCTGGGCGGACATGGTCGAGATCGGGCAGGTCGGCTGCCCATTGTAACGGCCCGACCGCCCGAGGTCCGGCGGCGTTACACTTGCAGTCCTCTTTCTTGCCACCGCCCGCCGTCATGCAGGTCCAGGACCAAGCCGAGATCGCCCACCTGCTGGCCGAACTGCGCGTCGAACATCGCGACCTCGACGTTGCCATCGAGCACCTGGCCAGCTCACTCGGCCGCGACGAGCTGCAGCTGACCCGCCTGAAGAAGCGCAAGCTGCTGCTGAAAGACCATATCGCGCGCCTGGAAAGCAGGCTGATCCCCGACCTGGACGCCTGAACCCCATCCGCCGGAGCCCCGATGCCCACGCTTGCCCCGCTGCGCCTGGAAGACGACTACGTCGTGCTTGAACCCCTGGCCCACGCACACGCAGCCGCCCTGGAGGCCGCTGCGGCCGACGGCGAACTGTGGAAGCTCTGGTTCACCAGCGCGCCGGCGCCCGGGCAGGCCGAGGCGTATATCGCCAAGGCGCTGCAGGGGCTTGCCGACGGCGCCATGCTGCCGTTCGCGGTGCGCGAGAAATCCACCGGCGAGATCGTCGGCACCACGCGCCTGTACGAGTTCGTGCCGGACTTGCCCCGCGTCGCCATCGGCTACACCTGGTATGCGAAGCGCTGGCAGAAGAGCCACCTCAACAGCGCCTGCAAGCGGCTGCTGCTCCGCCATGCGTTCGAGTCGCTCGGTTGCGTGGCGGTGGAATTCCACACCGATCACCGCAATCTCGATTCGCAACGCGCGATCGAGCGCCTCGGCGCGCGCCGCGACGGCGTGCTGCGCGCCCACAAGCGCCGCCCGGACGGCAGCCTGCGCGACACGGTGTGCTTCAGCATCATCGCCAGCGAGTGGCCGGACGTCTCGCGCTGGCTTGCCATGCGGCTGGAGCGACTTGCCGGCTGACCGTCGCGCCGCCCCTTCCACGAAGCGGTCGGCGACGCAGCTGCGGCGCTAGTTGGCCTGGCGGTCCCGCGCCCGCCGCTCCTGCACGTCGATGCTGGCCGTCATGCCGGCGGCAAGCACCACGTCCTTGGGCACGCTGGCCTCGTCGATGGCGATGCGCACCGGCACGCGCTGCGCCAGGCGCACCCAGTTGAAGGTCGGATTCACGTCGGCCAGCAAGTCCTTGCCGGTGGGGTTGTCGCGATCGGTGATGCCGCGCGCCACGCCGGTGATGTGCCCCTTCAGGTGCGTGCCGCCGCTCATCAGGCGGATATCCACCGGGTCGCCCACGCGCAGGTGCGGCAGCTTGGTTTCTTCGAAGTAGCCGTAGATGTAATAGCTGTGGCGATCGATCAGCGCCAGGCGCGGGCTGCCCGTGGCGGCATAGTCGCCCACGCGCACGTCGAGGTTGGTCACGTAGCCGTCCACCGGCGCGCGCACTTCGGTGCGCTGCAGGTCCAGCCTGGCGCGATCGACCGCCACCTGCGCCTGCACCACCGCTGCCTCGGCCTGCTCGCGCGAGGCACTGGCCTGGTGGCCGCTGGCCTGCGCCTGCTGCCAGATGGCCAGCGCCGTATCGGCGGCGGACCTGGCATCGACGCGCTCCTCCTTGGGCACCACGTCGGCCAGTTCCTGGCGACGCTGGGCCTGTCCCTGGCGCATGTCGTACTCGGCCTTACGCGCGGCGGCACTGGCCAGCACGGCATCGATGTTGGCGCCGGCCGCGCGCGCGCTGGCCTTGGCTGCGTTGAGGTTGGCTTCCGCCTGCGCCAGCGCGATGTGATAGCGATCCAGGTCGATCACGAAGAGCACGTCGCCTTTTTTCACCTCCTGGTTGTCTACCACCGCCACGCGGGTGACCAGGCCCGCCACGTCAGGCGCGATGCGGATGACTTCCGCGCGCACGCGGCCATCACGCGTCCACGGCGAATACATGTAGTGCCGCCACAGCAAGTGGCCAAGTATCAGCGCCAGCACCACCACCACGGCGGTGATGGCAAAACGAATCAGAGGCTGCGGTTGGAAGGTCATGTCCAGGACTCACGGATACAGCAAAAGACCGGCCGCGCCGAACAGCACGAAGAACACGGCGACGCGAAACAGGGAGGGATGCCAGACATGGCGGTACAGACCATACCGGCCGGCGAGGATGTCGATGCCCCACAACGCCAGCAGACAAGCGAGGAAAACCAACAGAAGGCCGGGTACCAGCGCATCGGCCAGCGCGACTTCACGAGGCATGAGCCGTCTCCGGTACCCTGGCCATATAGGGAGCGAGCGCCGACTGATCATCGCGCAGCGCCGATCGCAACAGCAGCAGGTGGCCGATGGCGGGCTGGCAGCTTGCGCGGGCGTGGGGGAGCGCCTGCATGGTCAGCGAAAGCGCCTGATCCACCGCCTGGTCGGCCTCCACCCACCGGGCGCGATCGGGTTCGTCGTAGAGCGCGCCCACGGCAAGCACGGCGCGTCGCATGGCTTCCTGCAACGGCGACGGCAGGTCGGCATGCGTCATGTCCTGGCGCAGCTCGATCACGGCGCGACCGCTGTCGTGAACGGCCAGGCCCCACGCGAGCGAGTCGCGGGATTCCTGACTGCCGGGCTTGGTGAACTGCACCATCTGGTGGAACAGGTCGCGATTGGCGCTTTCAAACTCGTAGAGAAGGCCTGCCATGGGCGCCGTGGCGGCGAACGACACCTGCCGGCGCAGCTGGCGCAACTGGCGCTGACGCAGCCACGCCGTGCCGATGACGGTGGGAATGATCATGAACGCGGCGCCGGTCACCATCAGTCCCAGCAGCGATGCGATGGCGTCGTTGATGAAGCGCTCGGGGGCGTAGGTCATCGGGTTCTTGAGCGCAAGGATGTACACGTAACCGAGCGTGTATCCGGGGCCCATGCCCGGCAACGTTGCGCTGCGCGTCGTGAGATACGGGCCGATTAACAGGAACGGGGCAGTGACCAGGAACATCATCAGGAAGCCGTCGCTGCCCGGCATCAGATGGAATACGACGATGTAACCGGCGATCAGTCCCGTGGCGTAACTGATCCACGTATAGACCACACCCTTCACGGGCGCCGGCGAGGTGGCCAGCAGGCCGCTGAAAACAGTGGCCAGCAGCAGCGCGCTGGGACCGAACGGCCAGGCCGTGGCCAGCCAGAACACGCTCAATGTGATCATGGTGAGGAACGTGCGGATCACCGTGACCACGGGCGGCAGGATGTCGTTGGCACGCTTGAAGTCGACGCGCTCCACCGAGCCACCCAGAGGCCCATGCGTTTCGCGCAGACTGGCCTCCAGCACCACGAAGTCGCGCAACTCGTCGACGAAGCGGCGCAACAGCATGGCGCCGCTGTCGAACTCCAGCAGCAGCTCCGGGTCCTGTCGCAACCCCTCGCGCAACGTAGAGGCCAGGGGCCCCAGCGTGGGCGCGCATGCCTCCAGGCGCGTGGCCAGATGGCGCGGTCTGTCGTGTTCGGCGACGGGCGTCGACAGCGCCTCGCCTACCGGAGCGTACAGTTTGATGAGGGCGCTCGCCGTGTGCGGATGGCTGTTGCGCTGCAGCCGATTGATGAGGTGGTGCAGCGACTGGAAGCTGGTTGCGGCCGCCATGTAGCGAAGGTTGAGCAACTGCATCCGACTGCTGCGCGCGCGGGTTTCCGGGTCTTCGAAGATCACCGACGAACGAAGATCCTCCAGCTGCACGGCGGCGCGCACGAAGCGCAGGTGTGCTGCCTCCATGTCCGAGCGCGGAAGTACGCCCCCGAAGCTGCGCCGGGCGAATTCGACGAAATGCGCATAGCTTTCCCGCGAGGCGCGTCGCAGAACATCGCGAAGTTTTTCCGGCAACACGGTGTCGCTGATCAATCCTGCCACGATGATGCCAAGCATCACTTCGCTGACGCGAAGCACCGCCGAGTCGAACACCGCGGTGGGATGGTCGATGGCAGGAAGCACCACGATGACAGCGGTGTAGCCCGCCAGCACGAAGCCGTAGGACATGAAGTTGCGATAGAGCACGGCGCCGCCGGCGCACAGCGCCACCCATAGCGACAGGCAGAACAGGAACGGCTCGCGTTCCTGGGGAAAGACCCCCATCAGCAGCAGGGCGAAGGCACTACCGGCGAAGGTACCGATCGTGCGGTAGAAGCTCTTGGCCAGCACCATGCCGCTTTGCGGATGCATCACGATGGACACGGTGATCATCGTGGTCGACGGCTGTTCCAGCTGGAACACCATCGACAGCCATGCCGCGACGTAGAACGCCAGCAGGCTCTTGAACACGAAGATCCAGGCCTGCCCCTCGCCCGTCAGCAACTCGCCCAGCCAGGGCCACGGACGCTGCGACGGAAGGTCGGGCGAAACGGCGGACATGGCGCTATTCACGCTCCAGCTGCGCGAGGAATTTCTTCAGCAGGCGTTCGAGCACGAGCATGTCCCGCGGCTGCATGTCGCCCACCTGCCGCTCGAGCAGGGCGCACACATCCGGCAGGAAGCTTTCAATCAGCGCCACGCCCACCGGGGTCAGCGTGAGCGTGACCTTGCGGCGGTCTTCTGCGCTGGCGTTGCGCGCGATCAGACCCTTGTCGCACAGCTCGTTGGTGAGCCGCGTGATGTTGGCGGACTTCTCCCCCGCCGCATCGCCCAGCTCGGTCGGGTGCAGCACGTAGCCCTCGGTGCCGTAGAGCATCATCAACAGGTTGTATTGCGGATGATTGATGCCGTACGGGCGCAGCATCGCGTTGGCGTCGTCATGCACGCGCTTGAAGATGTGCTTGATGAGCCGCACCAGCACCGCCGGCTCGCGCGGAAACGCCGGATAGCGCTGGCGCGTCACGGCGAGGCGCTGCTCGGTCGGAAGAAAGCTGCTCATGGCGCGGCCCAATTAGTACATATATGTACTATATATATGTAAATTTTATGGCTGATGCGGAATACGTGCAAGAGCGTCATCCCCCTGACGTGAAAAAGGCGCCACGAGGGCGCCCTTTTCGCTTGCTAAACAGGTTTTGCCGTATCGCTCATCGGTGGCGGCGAAGCCTGGCTTCTCCAGGCAGGGCGACCCATCGCGGCTTTACCTGGACCAGGGGTCAATTGCCCTTTGCCGGATAGGTCTCGAATCCGCCAGGCGTGGTGGACTGGTTGGCCGGATTGGTCGGGCTACCTGCCGGGCGCTTTGCCGGCGCCAGCTGCGCGCTGCCGCACTGGTAGACGCCCCACGGCTGCGCGCCGTCGGCCGGTTCGCCCAGGGGCTTGATGGTGTCGGCGTGCATCTTGGCCGCTTCGTTGCGCGCCATCACTTCCAGCTCGTCACGCACGGTGATGTTGTTGCGATTGACCGGACCGACGTGGTCCATCACGGATACCGTGACCTTGCCGAGTTCATGGCAGGAGGAAACATCGCCGCTCCACGCCGTGCGCACGTTCTTCCCGGCATCGTCGAGCGTGATGCCGTAGGTGCAGGCGCCGAGCAGCACAGTGGGAACGAGCAACAGCAGGGTCTTGCGCATGGGTAACTCCGCGACGTGGAAATAGAGAGGCCGGGCGGTCGGGCCCGGCCTCCATCCTAACCCGGGGACGTGAACAGTCCCCACAGGAACTTACTTGGACGGCGCAGCCTTGCCGTTGCCGTCGATCACCTGCACCTCACCCAGCTTGAGATCGCGCACGGGTTTCTCGATCTTCTTGAGATCGCCCACGATCACCCAGGTGAGTGCGGCGGGCTTGATGATCTCCTTCAGGGCCGCCTGCGCATCGGGCTGGCCGACCGCCTCGGTACGCGCCTTGAGCGTCTGCACATAGTCGTCCGGACGGCCGTACTGGGTGATCTCGCTCATGGCACCGAGCACTTCGGTGGCGGTCTCGAAGCTGCCGGGCAGGCCGCGGATGTTGGAGTCCTTGATCTTGTTGACCTCCTCGCCGGTCAGCGGGTGCGCGCCGACCACCTCGGTGGCTTCCTTGAGCACTTCGCGGGCGGACTCAGCCGTCTTGTCGGTCTGCACCGGCGCATACATGAGGAACGGGCGCTGCCCGATCGCATCGCGCATGAAGCTGAAGGCACCATAGGCCCAACGCTTGTCCTCGCGCAGGTTCATGTTGAGGCGCGAGGTGAAGCTGCCGCCGAACGCACCATTGGCCACGTCGATGGCCAGCTCGTTCGGCGCCTTGCTCGACGGCGCCAGCAGGCCGGCCAGGATCAGCGACTGCGGTGCATCGGGCTTGTCGATCAGGAACACGCGCGGCTTGGCCTGGACCTCGACCGCGGCGATGTTCTTCTTCGGCACGGCGCCGGCCGGTGCCTTCCAGTCGCCGAAGGCGGCATCGAGCTGCGGGATGATCTGCTGCAGCGTGGTGTCGCCGGCGACCATGATCTTGACGTTGTCCGGGCGCAGCCAGTCGCGCTGGAACGCCGTCAGGTCCGCCGCCTGCATCGACTTGATCGCCGCTTCCGTGCCGGTACCGGTGAACGGGATGCCGTACGCATGGTTGGCGCCATAGAGCAGCGGCGGCAGCGTGCGCAGCGCCAGCGCGGTGGGCTGGGTCTTCTCCTGCGCGATGCCGGCCAGCCACTGGCCGCGGATGCGCTCGATGTCCTCCGCCTTGAACGCAGGGTTGCGCACGATGTCGGCGAACAGCGCCAGCGACGGCTGCAACTGGTCATTCAGCGCATTGAGCGAGGCCGAGCATGCATCCAGTCCGCAACCGACACGCGTGATCGCACCCAGGCGCTGCTTGCGCTTGGCCACTTCCACCGAGTCGAGATCCTTGGTGCTCTCGTTCATCAGCGTGGTGGTGAAGCTGGCCGTGCCGAGCTTGCGACCCTGGTCGGCGGCATAGCCGGCGTCGAACATCAGCTGCACGTGCGTCACCGGGATGGTGTGACGCTGGGCCAGCACGACCTCGATGCCGTTCTTGAGCTTGCCGCGCTCCAGCGTGGGGAAGCTCAGGTCGGGGAACTGGCTGACCTGCGGCACGCCCTTGCTGCGATCGAGCTGGCTCTTGGCCACCGTGTATTCGTGCCCGGCGGGCACCTTGGCCGTCGGACGGCCGTCGGTCGGGCCCAGTGCCACGACCTTGGCGTCTTCCGTGTCCGGATTGAAGTCGTTGCCGGCCGGCAACACGGTCAGCAGGTAGTCGCCCTTGCTGAGCCACTTGTCCGCCGCCGCCTTGACGCTGGCCTGGGTGGCCGCATCGGCACGCGCGAGATCCTTCTTGTAGGCGCCCGGATCGCCACGATAGACCTGGCCCTCCGCCAGGATCACCGCCTTGCCGCCGAAGCCACCGACCTTTTCCAGCCCGCGCACGAAGCTGGCGCGGTTGCCGATCTTGGCGCGTTCCAGCTCGTCGGCCGTCGGGCCTTCGGCGAGGAATTTCTTCAGTTCTTCATCGATGACAGCCTCGACCCGGGCCGGGTCCACGCCGTCCTTCACATCGGCCTGGATCTGGAACTGGCTGGCCAGCGCGAACGGCGAGATGCTGGCGGAAACGTCGTCGACCAGCTTGTCCTGGTAGACCAGGCGCTGGTACAGGCGCGAGGTCTTGCCGCCACCCAGCGCCGTGGAGGCGAGGTCGAGCTGGATCGCATCGTCCGTGCCCAGTTGCGGCACCACCCAGGTGCGATAGACACGCGGCTGCGCCACATGGTCGTGCTGCACGCCGCGCGTGGACTTGCCCAGCGGCGTGATCCACGCCTGCTGGCGCGGCACCGGCGGACCGGCGGGAATGTCGCCAAAGAATTTCTCGGCCTTGGCCTTGGCCTCCGCCACGGTGATGTCGCCGGCCAGCACCAGGGTGGTGTTGGCAGCGCCGTAGTAATCATGGAACCACTGCTTCACGTCGCCCAGCGACGCGGCATTGAGATCGGCCATCGAACCGATGGTGTCGTGCTGGTACGGGTGGTTGCCCGGATAGGTGTTGGAGAGGATGTTCTGGTCCACGCGGCCATACGGACGGTTCTCGCCCTGGCGCTTTTCGTTCTGCACCACGCCGCGCTGCGTATCGAGTTCCTTCTGGCCGATCGCGCCCAGCAGGTGGCCCATGCGGTCCGACTCCATCCACAGCGCCATGTCCAGCGCGGTCGTGGGCACGGTTTCGAAATAGTTGGTGCGGTCGAACCAGGTGGTGCCGTTCATGTCGGTGGCACCGGCCAGCTCGAACGGCTGGAAGTAGGTGCCCTTGTGGTTCTCCGAGCCGGAGAACATCAGATGCTCGAACAGGTGGGCAAAGCCGGTCTTGCCCTTCGGCTCATCGGCCGACCCCACGTGGTACCAGATGCTGACGGCAACCACGGGCGCCTTGTGGTCCTCGTGCACGACCACGGTGAGCCCATTGGGCAGCGTAAAGCGGGTAAAGGCGATATCCGGTACCGCCTGGGTGGCCGGCTCGGCAGCCGCCTTCGGCGCCGCGATCACGGGCAGGCCGGCGGAAACACTGAGCAGTCCTGCGACCAGCAGGGCGAGGGGCTTTCGTGCCATGACAACACTCCTGTTTTTTTGCCGAGTGAACGATCGGAGGCTAGCCACGCCTCCGGACCTTGGCAAATGACCAATGGCAGGGTGTCCGACCCGGTCCGGACTGTCCGGGTGGTTGTCCGGCTTCGCTCGGCCGCTGTCCGCGGACAGCCTGGCCCGACCCACGCCTTCCACCAAACACTAGTTATTTCATGCACTTAGTGCGTCTCGAGGGGTTGGCACGGCCCTTGCCATATCTACCGTGCAGGACCTACCCAACTTCATCGGAGACATGATCATGAAATTCGAAGCCTTTATGCTGCGCAGCCTGTTCGTTGCCTGCCTGTTGGTTTGCGGTTTGGTGCTGGGTGCCATGGTCAATGCGTCGCCCGACGCCATCCGTCTCGCTTCCGCCGGCAGCGCCGGCCAGCTGCTGATCGCTGCCCCCACCTCATGCGCCCTGCCGGCCGACGGCGTGGTGTGCCCCCGTACCAACGGCTGAGCAAGGACGCTCGCCGTGCCGGCGATGCACGGGTGGCTGTTCTGACCCGATAATGGCCGGATGTTGCATGTCATTCTTTTCAGACCCGAGATACCGCCGAACACCGGCAACGCGATCAGGCTCTGCGCCAACACGGGCGCCACGCTGCACCTGATCCGGCCGCTGGGATTCGAACTGGACGATGCGCGCCTGCGCCGCGCTGGCCTGGACTACCACGAGTATGCGCAGCTGGCCGTGCATGACGATCTCGCCAGCTGCCTGCAGGCCATCGGCCAGCCGCGCGTGTTCGCGTTTTCTACGCGCGGCCGCGTCGCCCACGTGAACGCACGCTTCAGCGAGGGCGATGCCCTGCTGTTCGGGTGCGAAACGGCCGGCCTCCCCGCCGACGTGCTCGAGGCGATTCCCGAGGACCGGCGCCTGCGCCTGCCGATGCGCGCCAACAGCCGCAGCCTCAATCTTTCCAACACGGTAGCCGTGGCGGTGTACGAAGCCTGGCGGCAGCTCGGCTTCATCGGCGCGACCTGAGCCTGCCGGCTCTCCTCGCCGGGGGAGCGGAGGCTGGACGCCGCCAGCCGCTACAATCTCGCCCATGACTGACCCCTCTCCCCGCTCCCTGTTGCCGCGCCCGCTGCGCGTCCTCGCCGGTCGCGCGCTGGAAACGGCGCTGAACCACACGCTTTCGCTCGATCCGGAAACGGTCACGCGCCTTGCTGCCCTGGATGGCCGCAGCGTGCAACTGCATTTGCGCGGCCCGGAGCTGTCGCTCGCGGTGACCGTCGACGGCGGGCGCCTCAAGGTAGGTCCCGCGCAGGACGACAACCATCTGCGCGTCGCCGCCACCCCGGGAAGCCTGCTCGCCATGCTTCTCAAGCGTGACGACGACGGCGTAGCGCCGGGCAAGGTGGAGATAGCCGGCGACGCCGAACTCGCGCGACGCCTGGAGAAACTGGCCAGCAAGTTCGCCCCGGATTTCGAGGAAGCCTTTGCCCGTACCTTCGGCGACGTGCTCGGCGTGCCGCTGGCCGGGGCCGTGCGCAAGGCGCTTGCGCATGCGCGCGAGACGGCCAGCCACCTCACCGTGGATACCGCTGACTGGTTGCGCGACGAGGCGCGCATCGCCGCCGCACCGGGCGAGGTGGAGGCCTTTCTCGATGACGTGGACCAGCTGCGCGAACGCAGCGACCGGCTCGAAGCCCGGCTGGCGCGCCTGGAACAGCGCCTCCGCAAAGGACCCGCCACGTGACGCCGCTCAAAGTCGTGCCGCGCGTGCTGCGCGTCGCCTCCGTCCTGCTGGCCTACCGGCTCGATGAACTGGTCGATGCGGCGCACCTGTTTCGCCCGCTCAAGCTGATCCGCCCGTTCGTGGCGCGTCCCAGCGTGGACGTGCGCGGCCTCTCGCGCGGCGCACGCTTGCGCCTGGCGCTGACCGACCTTGGCCCGATCTTCGTCAAGGCCGGGCAGGTGCTGTCCACGCGCCGCGACCTGGTTCCCGCCGACATCGCCGAAGAACTGGCGCAGCTGCAGGACCGCGTGCCGCCCTTCCCGGGCGCCGAAGCGCGCGCCATCGTCGAGCGCGAGCTCAAGGCCCCCGTCGGCGCGCTTTATGCGCGCTTCGACGAGGTGCCGCTGGCCTCCGCCTCCATCGCGCAGGTGCACGCGGCCACCCTGCATGACGGCAGCGAGGTGGTGGTGAAGGTGCTGCGGCCCGGCATCGACAAGCAGATCGACCGCGACGTGAAGCTGTTGCGCTCGCTGGGCGAACTGGCCCAGCGCTGGCATCCCAATGCCGACAAGATCCGCCCGCTCGACGTGGTCGCCGAAGTCGAGAAGATGCTGGAGAACGAGCTGGACCTGCAGCGCGAAGGCGCCAGCGCCAGCCTGCTTCGGCGCAACTTCGAAAGCGGCGTGGACCTGTACGTGCCGGCCGTGCACTGGGAGCTGACCACCGGTGGCGTGCTCACGCTCGAACGCGTGCATGGCGTGAGCTGCGATGACATCGCCGCCATCGACGCCGCGGGCATCGACCGCAAGGCACTGGCGGTGAAGGGCGTGCGCCTGTTCTACGAACAGGTGTTCCGCGACAACTTCTTCCACGCCGATGCGCATCCGGGCAACATCTGGGTCGACACCGCGCGTCCGGGCGAACCGCGCTTCATCGCGCTGGACTTCGGCATCATGGGATCGCTGCCGGAGCAGGACCAGTACTGGCTGGCGCAGAATTTCATCGCGTTGTTCGAACGCGATTACGCCCGTATCGCGCAGCTGCACGTGGACGCCGGCTGGATGCCTTCCACCGTGCGCATCGACGAGCTGACCGCCGCCGTGCGCACGGTGTGCGAGCCCTACTTCACCCGCCCGCTGTCGCAGATCTCGCTGGCCGAACTGGTGGTCAAGCTGTTCCAGACCGCGCGCCGTTACGAGCTGACGCTGCAGCCGCAGCTGATCCTGCTGCAGAAGACCCTGCTCAACATCGAAGGCGTGGGTCGCGTGCTCGACCCCGAGATCGATATCTGGGCCGTGGCGCACCCGGTGCTCAAGCGCATCCTGCGCGAACGCTACAGCCCGCTGCGCACCTTGCGCGAGGTGCGCAAGCGCCTGCCGGAATGGTTCCACGCCGCGCCGCAGTTTCCCGAGCTGGTGCGCGATGCGTTGCGCCAGGTGGCGCGCGGCGAGCAGCGCAGCGTGGGCGACCCGGCCGAGTTGGCGGCACAGCGCGAGGAAGCGCAGCGCACGCGCCGCTCGCTGGCAGCGGCCCTGCTTGGCGCCAGCTTGCTGGTAAGCTGTGCCGTCCTGTGGTCACAAGGGACGCTGGGCGCATGGCCGCCGGCGCTCACCGGCGTGGCCGGACTGGTCGCCTTCGCCGCCGGCTGGCCCCGCCGCCCCTGACCCCCACGCCGTCGTCCCCGCCTGCGCGGGGATGACGCTACTGCCGAAGGGCGCAGCCCGTGCGCCTCCGCGAGTGCCCCGCATGCTCGACATCCTCTACCAAGACGACGCGCTGATCGCGGTGAACAAGCCGGCGGGTCTGGCCGTGCATCGCTCGAAGATGGTCGGCAACGCGGAAGAATTCCTCATCGACGTGCTGCGCGCGCAGGTCGGCGGCATCACCTATCTGGCGCACCGGCTCGATCGCGCCACCAGCGGCGTGCTGCTGATCGCGCGTTCCGCCGGGATCGCTGCCGCGCTGGGCGAGCAGTTCATGGGCCGCGACGTGCACAAGCAATACCTGGCCGTCGTGCGCGGCTGGCCGGAGCCGACCGAGGCACTGATCGACTACGCCCTGCCCGGCTCGCGCGAGACGGGCCCGCGCCGCGATGCGCGCACGTCCTATCGTCGCCTCGCCACGGTGGAGGTGCCGATCGCGCTTGGGCGCTATCCGCAGCAGCGCTATGCGCTGGTCATGGCCGAACCGGAAACCGGCCGCTTCCGCCAGATCCGCAAGCACATGGCGCACATCCATCACCCGGTCATTGGCGACTGCCAGCATGGCCGCGGCGACCACAATCGCCTGTACAAGCAGTACTTCGGTTGCCACCGCATGCTGCTGCACGCCTGGCGGCTGCGTTTCTCGCACCCGGTGACGGGCGCGCCGATGTGCATCGAGGCACCGCTCGACGCCGCCTACCAGGCCCTGCTCGAGCGTTTCGACTGGGCCCTGCCTGCAGGGTGACGCACTGCCGCATGACGGCTGGCCACGCGCGCCCGCTAAACTTCGCGCCATGCTCACCGTCAGCCGCTCCATCGTCCTGCCCGAGACCGAACTGACCGAGCGCTTCCTGCGTGCCGACGGTCCCGGCGGCCAGCACGTCAACCGCACCGAAAGCGCCGTGGAACTGCGCTTCGACGTGGCGCATTCGCCATCCCTGCCCGACCCCGTGCGCGAACGCCTGCTGGCGCGTCGCGACCGCCGCCTCACGGACGACGGCGTGCTGGTGATCCAGGCGCGCCGCTTCCGCGACCAGTCCCGCAACCGGGAGGATGCGCGCGAGCGCCTGGTCGAGGTCATCCGCGGCGCCCTGGTCGCGCCCAAGGCGCGGGTCGCCACCAAACCCACCCGCGGCTCGAAAGAGCGCCGCCTCGCCGGCAAGCAGCAGCGGGGCAAGATCAAACAAACGCGTTCGCGTGACTGGAGTCGTGAATGAGCACCCCGATGCTCCCCCCCACCCCGCCTGAAGCACCGAGGCTCAACAGCCGTTTCTGGCCCTGGCTGGCCCGGACACTGCTGCGCCTCAGCGGCTGGCGCCTGCTGGGCGAGCTGCCGAACCTGCCGAAGCTGATCCTGATCGGCGCGCCGCACTCGTCCTACTGGGACGGCTACTACGGCCTGCTGATGAAAATCGGCCTGGGCGTGGACATCAACATCATGGTCAAGCGTGAGGTGATGGACGGCCCGCTGGGCATCATCCTGCGCCCGATCGGCCTGATCCCGATCAACCGCAGCGCCGCGCTGAACGTCGTCGACCAGATGGTGCAGCGCTTCGCCGAAAAGGACCGCATGTGGCTGGGCATCACGCCCGAAGGCACGCGCAAGAAAGTCGTGCACTGGAAATCCGGCTTCCTGCGCATTGCCGAGAAGGCCAACGTGCCGATCCTGACCATCTTCATCGACTATCCCAGCAAGACCTTCACCTTCGGCCCGGTGGTGCATGCCACCGACGACCATGACGGGGACATGGCGAAGATCCGCGAAATGTTCACGCCGTACCGCGGCAAGCATCGCAACGCCAACGGATAAGCCGTGATGGCAGCGCTCGGCATCCAGCACTTCGACGCCTTCCTGCTCGCCTGCATCGCGCTGAACATGGCTCCGGGGCTGGATACGTTCTACATCCTCACCCGCAGCGGTCGCGAAGGTCGCGCGGTGGGCGTGGCGGCGGCGCTGGGCATCAACGCCGGCTGCATCGTGCACACGCTGGCGGCAGTGCTGGGCATTTCGGCGATCCTGATGACCTCGGCGATCGCCTTCAGCGCCTTGAAGTATCTCGGCGCCGCCTACCTCGCGTGGATCGGCCTGCGCATGCTGCTCACCCGCGGCAGCGCCCGCGAGGCGACGGTGACGCGCGGCAAGGGGCTCGCAGCGGCGTTTCGCCAGGGCATGCTCACCAACGTGCTCAATCCGAAGGTCGCGCTGTTCTTCCTCGCCTTCCTGCCGCAATTCGTGTCGATGCAGGCAATGCATCCGCAGCTCGGCTTGCTGGTGCTCGGGCTGAGCTTCATCGGCACCGGCACGTGCTGGTCGATGGTGCTGGCCCTGCTGGGCGGACACATCCACCACGTGCTGAAGACGCGTCCTCGCGTTGGCCAGTGGATGGATCGCCTGTGCGGGTTCGTACTTTTGGGCTTCGGCATCAAGCTGGCGCTGCAACGCCCACAATGACTTCGCCGGTTCCGGGCACGCCGCCTAGCGCTCGGAATGCCCTGAATCGTCGTAGTCGCGATGGGTCAGCAGACCCGGCCGCACCAGGTCCACGAAGGCGCGCGCCTCCGCGCTGAGGAACTTGCCCTTGCGCATCACCACGCCGTAGCTGCGCTGTGGGAAGTACTGTTTCATGTTGCGCACGGCCAGGCGCGAGCGATCGGCATCGGTGATGCAGATGCCGGTGACGATGGAGATGCCCAGGCCCATCGCCACGTATTCCTTGATCACATCCCAGCCGCCCACCTCGATCGCCACGTGGTAAGGCACCTGGCGCTGCTGGAACACCAGGTCCACCAGCCGGTAGGTGGACAGGCGCTGCGGCGGCAGGATCAGTCCATACGGCGACAGATCCTGCAGCGTCACCGTGGCCCGGGATGCCAGCGGATGGTCCGGCGGCGTGATCAGCATCGGGTCGTAGTGGTACACCGGCGCCCAGGCGATGTCGTTCGGCACGTCGAGCATCGAGCCCACCGCAAAATCCGCCTCGTCGGCGCGCAACAGCGCCAGGCCGTCCTTGCCGGTCACGTTGGCCAGCTGCAGCTGCACCTGCGGGAAGCGCTCGCGGTAGCGGCGCACGATGTCGGGCAGCAGGTACTGGATGGTGGAGCTGCCGGCCGCGATGGTGAGGCGGCCGCCCTGCAAGCCCTTTACCCGGGTCTGGAAGTCCCGGTCCAGGTTCTCCCAGCCCTCGACCAGCGGTCGCGCCAGCTCGTACAGGGCCTCGCCCGCATCGGTGAGGTTGATGCGGCGCCGCCGGCGCTCCAGCAGGTTCACGCCCAGCTCCCGTTCCAGCGCCTGCAGCTGCAGGCTCACCGTCGGCTGAGACAGGAACAAGGCCTCGGCGGCGCGGGTCAGCGTGCCCAGTTTCACGGTGTAGACGAAGGCCCGGATCTGCTTCTGGCGGTTGCCCTTGTAATAGAACCGACCCGCCTCGCTGGCGGCCGTCTCGTCGCCTTTTCGTCGCCGGGCAGGCTCCCGGCGAGTTTTTTTGGCCTTCTTGAGCGCTGGCGTAGTCGATTTCATGGCTTATCGCTCAATAGGTTGCGCATGACATTGAGAAAGACAATACCAAAAATTGAAACATTTGCTTTGTCAAAGCAATTCTCCGTGACCTAGTGTCATGCCATCGTCATCACGGAGATTCCCATGGCCGTCCCCAAGGAACGCATCCTCCCGTCGCCGGCCCAGCTCCAGGGCGACGTCGGGACTGAATACGGCACGATCCTCACCCCGGACGCACTGGCTTTCCTGGCCAGCCTGCATCGCCAGTTCGACGTCCGCCGCCGCGAACTGCTGGCGGCCCGCGAGGCGCGCCAGGCCCGCTACGACGCCGGCGAACTGCCCGACTTCCGCGCAGACACGCTCGCCATCCGCGAGAGCCAGTGGACCGTCGCTCCCATCCCGGCCGCCCTGCGCGACCGCCGCGTGGAGATCACCGGCCCGGTGGAGCGCAAGATGATCATCAACGCGCTCAATTCCGGCGCCAAGGTGTTCATGGCCGACTTCGAGGACTCCTCGGCGCCCACCTTCGCCAACCAGATCGACGGCCAGCTCAACCTGCGCGACGCGGTGAACGGCTCGATCGAGTACACCTCGCCCGAGGGCAAGCCCTACCGCGTCAATGCCAATCCCGCCGTGCTGGTGGTGCGCCCGCGCGGCTGGCACCTGCCGGAGCGCCATATCACCGTCGACGGCGAACCGATGGCCGGCGCCCTGGTCGACTTTGGCCTGTTCGCCTTCCACAACGCGCGCCAGCTGCAGGGGCGCGACCGTGGCCCGTACTTCTACCTACCCAAGCTGCAGGCGATGGAAGAGGCTGCGCTGTGGAACGAGGTGATGGCCAGCGCCGAAGCCGAGCTCGACCTGCCGCCCGACTGCATGAAGGCCACCGTGCTGATCGAGACGCTGCCGGCGGTGTTCCAGATGCACGAGATCCTGCACGCCTTGCGCGGTCGCGTGGTCGGCCTCAACTGCGGCCGCTGGGATTACATCTTTTCCTACCTCAAGACTTTCCGCGCGCATCGCGACCGGCTGCTGCCCGACCGCGGCCAGGTGCTGATGACGGTGCCGTTCCTGAAGGTCTATTCGGAGCTGCTGATCCAGACCTGCCATCGCCGCGGCGCCTTTGCGATGGGCGGCATGGCCGCGCAGATCCCGATCAAGGGCGACGAAGCCGCCAACGAGGCCGCGCTGGCCAAGGTGCGCGCCGACAAGCTGCGCGAAGTGCAGGCCGGCCACGACGGCACCTGGGTCGCGCACCCGGCGCTGGTGCCGGTGGCACAGGAAGTGTTCGACCGCTACATGCCCTCGCCCAACCAGCTGGGCGTGATGCGCGCCGACGTCTGCGCCACGCGCGACCAGCTGATCGCGCCCTGCTCCGGCTCGATCAGCCGCGCCGGCTTCGACAACAACGTGGAAGTCGCGCTGCGCTACACGGCCTCGTGGCTGGACGGCCAGGGCTGCGTGCCGATCCACCACCTGATGGAGGACGCCGCCACGGCGGAGATCGCGCGCGCCCAGTTGTGGCAGTGGCTGCACCGGGGGCCGCTGGAATTCACCGACCACGCGCCCATCGACTTCGCTCTGTTCGACCACGCCCTGGCCACGCACACGCACCGCCTGATCGAAAGCGGCGCCCCCACCGCGGCCCGCGCCGAGCAGGCGGCTGCCCTGCTCCGGCAACTCACCCACGCCGACGAACTCGGCGACTTCCTCACCCTGGCCGCCTACGCGCAGCTCTGACCTTCAACCACGTTGCATTGACGCATCACGGATACGCAGGAGACATGCCATGAAGACCACGCTGCCCACCGCCGACCAGCTTGCCCTCGACTGGGCGAACAACCCCCGCTGGAACGGCATCCAGCGCAACTACAGCGCCGACGACGTGGCACGCCTGCGCGGCACCGTGGCGGTGGAACACACGCTTGCCCGCCGCGGCGCCGAGCGCCTGTGGACGTCGCTGCACAAGGAAACCTTCGTCAATGCGCTGGGCGCGCTGACCGGCAACCAGGCCATGCAGCAGGTGAAGGCCGGCCTGCAGGCGATCTATCTCAGCGGCTGGCAGGTGGCCGCCGATGCCAACCTTGCCGGCGAAATGTACCCGGACCAGTCGCTGTATCCGGCCAACTCGGTGCCGCAGGTGGTCAAGCGCATCAACAACACGCTGCTGCGCGCCGACCAGCTGCACCACGCCGAAGGCCAGAACGACATCGACTGGATGGTGCCGATCGTGGCCGATGCCGAAGCGGGTTTCGGCGGTGTGCTCAACGCGTTTGAACTGATGAAGGCGATGATCGAGGCCGGCGCCGCCGGCGTGCACTTCGAAGACCAGCTCGCCTCGGTGAAGAAGTGCGGCCACATGGGCGGCAAGGTGCTGGTCCCCACGCGCGAAGCGGTGGACAAGCTCAATGCCGCGCGCCTCGCCGCCGACGTGCTGGGCGTGCCCACGCTGATCGTGGCGCGCACCGATGCAGATGCTGCCGACCTGCTCACTTCCGACATCGACGCCAACGACCAGCCGTTCGTCACCGGCGAGCGCACGGTGGAAGGTTTCTACCGCGTGCGCCCGGGCCTGGACCAGGCCATCAGCCGCGGACTCGCCTACGCGCCCTACGCCGATCTCGTGTGGTGCGAGACCAGCAAGCCGAACCTGGACGAAGCGCGCAGGTTCGCCGAAGCCATCCACGCGAAATATCCGGGCAAGCTGCTCGCCTACAACTGCTCGCCCAGCTTCAACTGGAAGAAGAACCTCGACGACGCGACCATCGCGACCTTCCAGAAGGAACTCGGCGCAATGGGCTACAAGTTCCAGTTCATCACCCTCGCCGGCTTCCACAGCCTCAACTACGGCATGTTCGACCTCGCTTACGGGTATGCTCGTCGCCAGATGAGCGCGTTCGTGGAGCTGCAGGAGAAGGAATTCGCCGCCGCCGAGCGTGGCTTCACCGCGGTGAAGCATCAGCGCGAGGTGGGCACGGGTTACTTCGATGCGGTGACGCAGGCCATCCAGCAGGGCCAGTCGTCCACCACCGCGCTCAAGGGCTCCACCGAAGAGGCCCAGTTCCACGCCTCGCGCCAGGCCAGCGCTGCCTGACGATGTGATCCTCGTTGCGTGAGCCGGCACGGACGCCGGCGCGTGCGCGGAGAGTGCGGCCCTGTCCGGCACTCTCCGCGTGCGCCACGCAGGGAATGCGATTCCATATGGACGGCTAAACGTTTTCTGGCGGCACCAGCACGATCACGGTCCAGCCCGCGCGCGGCTCCAGCTCCCGCTTCACCGATGCCACGCGCAGCGCACCCTTTTCCTCCACGCCAAACAGCAACACCGCTGTCGATCCATACTGCTCGATGAAATGCGGCCAGTCGAAGGTCGGCGTCAGCCGGGTCGACTTGATACGCCAGCCCAGCGCGAGGCGTTCGACGAAGCGTTCATGCGTCAGGTCCTCGCCAAACAACACCGGCGCCAGCAGGTAGCCACCCAACTGGATGCGGCCGCTGCCTTCCTGCGGCTCTTCGTTTTTCAGTCGATAGACCCGTGCCCGTCCGAATTCCTCCCGGTAGTACACGCAGGCCAGCGCGTTGCGTTCGCGGTGGGGTGACATCGCAAGCAGGCGCCCGATGCCGCTGAGGTCGAGATGGCGCTCCGCGTAGGCCGTGGCCGGATGACCGTAGAACGTGGGCAGTCCCTCCATGCGTGCCCGCCGGATGCCCTCCCACTGTTCGTCGGCCACGAGGACGCGAAAGCCCGCTTCCAGCAGCGCCGACGCCACCACGCGCGCGACGGCGTCGGCCCCGTAGATGAGCACGCCGTTTGGCTCGGGCTCGGCCACCTTCAGCCAGCGCGCCAGCGGCCTCGCGGTAGCGCTCTGCAACACCACCGTGCCGATGATCAGGATGAACACCAGCGGCACCAGCTTCTCAGCGCCGGGCAGGCCGAGCGTGGCCAGGCGCAAGGCGAACAGCGCCGAAACCGCCGCCGCCACGATGCCGCGCGGCGCCACCCACGCGATCAGCGCGCGCTCGCGCCAGGTCAGCGCGCTGCCGATGCTGGCGATGGCCACCGTCACCGGCCGCACCACCAACTGGGCGGCGACGAGAATCGCGAGTCCCGACCACAACACGCCGTCGGGCAGCGGCCAGTGCAGGCGCGCCGCCAGCAGGATGAACAGCACGGACACCAGCAGCGTGGTGAGGTTTTCCTTGAAGTCGAGGATGTCGTCGATGTGCACGCCACGCATGTTGCCCAGCGCAATGCCCATCACCGTCACCGCCAGCAGACCCGACTCCTGGGCGACGAGGTTGGCCAGCGACAGCGCCAGCAGCACCGCCACCAGCGTGCCGTAGTTCTGCAGGTATTCGGGAATCATCTGCCGGCGCAACAGGAAGGCGAGTGCCCACGCGGCGACCAGGCCGATCAGGGTGCCGCAGGCCAGCACGGTGAAGAACACGCCGATGGTGTGTCCCTGCTGGCGCGACACGATCGCCTCGTACACCAGCACGGCGAACAATGCGCCGAGCGGATCGATCACGATGCCTTCCCAGCGCAGCGTATTGGCGATGCGCGCATTCGGCCGCACCGTGCGCAGGATCGGGGCGATCACCGTGGGGCCGGTGACGCAGGTCAGCGCACCGAACAGCAGTGACACCTCCCAGCTCAGCCCGGCCAGGTAATGCGCCGCCACGGCCAGCAGCAGCACGGCGATCACCGCGCCATAGGTCACCAGCCCGCGCACTACGCTGCCGATGCCCGGCAGTTCGCTGAAGCGCAAGGTCAGGCTGCCTTCGAACAGGATCAGCGCCACCGCGAGCGACACCATCGGAAACAGCAGCGGGCCGAGCAGCTTGTCCGGCTGGATCTCTCCCACCACCGGGCCCAGCACGATGCCGGCCACCAGCAGGAACAGGATCGCCGGCAATCGCACCCGCCAGGCCAGCCACTGGGCCAGGAAGCCGACGCCGAGCATGGCCACCAGCAGCAAGCCGAGATCCGCCGACATGCACGATCCTTCGAGCCGTTGCGACAGGGGTATCGGAGCACGCCCGCGCCGACGCCGTCCACCGGACGCTGATCGGAGCCATACAGGGGGGGCCGAAGGGGAGGCCGGGCCCCGGTATCGGACGGGGGAGGGGGAGGGGGGTACCGATACCGGGCCGGCGGGCTGAGTTCATTTGCGAACTAGCGGGTACAGATAATACCCGGGGCCGGGCACAAGTCAATACTCTTTAGTACAAAAATTACCCCGAGCGCCCGCCCGACCGGAACTGGCTGACCCCGAGCGTCCCGGGCCGTGGCCATCGGCACGGTCAACGCCCTCAGAAACGCCGGTAGGTCAGGGCTTCGGCCAGGTGCGTGCGGTCCAGCAAGGCTGCCCCGCCGTCCAGATCGGCGATGGTGCGGGCGACCCGCAAGGTGCGGTGATAGGCGCGCGCAGACAGGCCCAGCCGCTCCAGCGCCGCATCGAACCAGCGCCGCTCGGCCGACCCCAGCGCGCAATCGCGCTCCAGTTCGCGCGTGCTGATGTCCGCATTGGGCCGACCCGCCCGCATCAGCCCATGTTGCCGGGCACGGATCACGCGCGCCCGCACCGTGGCGGTATCTTCGTCATGTTCGCCGCGCGCGGCGCCCAGCTCGCCCAGTGGCACCGGTGGCACTTCCACCCCCAGGTCGATGCGGTCGAACAGCGGGCCGGAGATGCGGGCCCGATACCGCTGGACCTGGTCGGGCGTGCAGCGACAGGCATGCCGTGCATCGCCGGCATAGCCGCAGGGGCAGGGATTCATCGCCGCCACCAGCTGGAACTGGGCAGGAAAGGTCGACTGGCGTGCCGCCCGGGAAATGACGATATGCCCCGACTCCATCGGCTCGCGCAGCACGTCCAGCACATGCCTGCCAAATTCGGGCAGCTCGTCGAGGAACAGCACGCCGTTGTGCGCCAGCGAGATTTCACCCGGCCGCGGTACCGAACCCCCGCCCACCAGCGCCACCGCCGAGGTGGTGTGGTGCGGGGCCCGGAACGGACGCCTGCGCCAGCGCGCCGGGTCCAGCGGGTGGCCGGCGACCGATCGCACGGCGCAAGTTTCCAACGCCTCCGATTCGCTCAGCGGCGGCAGAATGCCCGGCAGGCGCTCCGCCAGCATGGTCTTGCCGGTACCCGGCGGTCCGGCCAGCAAGAGGTGATGGCCCCCGGTGGCGGCTATCTCCAGCGCGCGGCGGGCCTGCCGCTGGCCACGCACGTCGGCGAGGTCCGGACCACCCGGCTCGTCGCCCAAGTCGGTGGCTTCGGTCGGCAGGGAGAGGTCCTGTGCCCCGCGCAGCCAGCCGCAAACCTCGGCCAGGGTGTCAGCCACCAGCACGTCGGCGTCGGAGACGAGCGCAGCTTCAGCCGCATTGGCGCGGGGCACCACCACGCGCCGACCACGCGCCCGGGCGCGCAACAGGGCCGGCAACACGCCCGACACGCCCCGCAGTGCGCCCGACAGCGCCAGTTCGCCGAGGAATTCGCAGTCATCGAGCTTTTCCCGCGGCACCTGGCCACCCGCGGCAAGGATGCCCAGCGCGATGGCCAGGTCGAAGCGCCCGCCGTCCTTGGGCAGCTCCGCCGGCGCGAGGTTTACCGTCACCTTGCGGTTGGGATATTCGAAGGCCGTGTTCTGGATGGCCACGCGCACACGGTCGCGCGCCTCGCGGACGGCCGCCTCGGGCAAACCCACGATATTGGTGGCAGGCAGGCCGCCGGAAAGATGGACCTCCACCATGACCTGCGGCGCCGCAACCCCTTCCTGGGCGCGGCTGAGCGTGACCGCGAGACTCATGGGGCCGGGGCGTGGCGATCGGGACGGGAGCGGCTGCCAGCTTGGAACACGGAGCAACTCCCACTAGCGGCCTGCGGTGAAAATAGCCGCCCCCGATCGCTTCTCGGGGTGAGGGTGACAGATCGGGGGCGGCTCCCGGGACGTGGGCCCGCGCCAAGCCCCGTCAGGTGGCTGCGCCGGCCTCGAGATCTGCGATTCGCTTCTCCAGCGCCTCGACTTTGGCGCGGGTACGCGCCAGCACCTGGCTCTGGACTTCAAACTCCTCGCGGGTGACTAGGTCAAGGCGGCGCAATCCCTGCGCCAGGACATCGCTGAAGTTGGTGCGCAAATCCTGATGCGCCTGAGCCAATCCTGGCGGAACCAACGAAACAAGACGCTGGGCAAGCTGATCGATATCCTGCCTATCCATCATGGATAGCACCTCGAACTCGTCGTGAAGGAGTGTAGGTTCATGTCCATCAGCGCCACCATCGGCTTGCTCCGCTTCGAAATGTAGGCATTGTCCTACACGGATGGGGAGCAGGCGACAGCCCGGGGCGCGACAGGCAAAATGAGCGCATGGCGGCGCGCCGGTGCCGCGCCCCTGGATCCCGAGGAATTTCCATGAAGCTGGTGGTTGCGGTCATCAAGCCGTTCAAGCTGGACGATGTGCGCGAGGCGCTGGCCGACGTGGGCGTGCAGGGCATCACCGTCACCGAGGTGAAGGGGTTTGGCCGTCAGAAGGGTCATACCGAGCTCTACCGCGGCGCCGAGTACGTGGTGGACTTCCTGCCGAAGATCAAGCTGGAGGTGGCCGTGGCCGACGACCAGCTCGAGCGCGTGGTCGAAGCCATCCAGCAGTCGGCGCGGACCGGCAAGATCGGCGACGGCAAGATTTTCGTGAGCTCGCTGGAACAGGTCATCCGCATCCGCACCGGCGAACTGGACAACGACGCGCTCTGAACCGTGGTCAGGGCGCTGCCTGGGCGCGCTCGAAGCGGCGGTGATGGATCAGCAGGCCGCTGAAATAGGCGATGTAGTAGCCGACCATCAGGCCAATAATGACCAGGGTCAGCGGACTGTTGCCAAAAGCCGGCGCGCCGCCTGCCATCGCCGCGTCCTGCGTCTGCGGCATCAGCACCATGAAGCGCCAGCCAAGGCGCGCTAGCAGCAGCACGCTGAGCAGGCCGCCGATCCAGGGACTGGGGATATAGGCGTCCGCGCCGTCGGCATCGCGCTCGAAGCGCGTCAGGCGCAGGCCGACCAGACCCAGCACCGCGCCAGCCATGACGCCAGCGAGCAAGCCCTCCAGCACGCGTGGGTTGTGCCACGCGCCCCATGCCAGCAGGCCGCCAATGACGCTGAAGATGGCGATACGACCGAGCATCCTGTTGCGCCGGATCGGCTGGCGGCCAAAGGTGCCGTGCACGCGACGCCAGACGGCAAACGCCATCAGCGGCAGCATGATGAAGGGAACCACGCTCGGAGCCATCGGCCATCACTCGCCAGGGATGAAGCCTGCAGCTTATCGGGACCTGCGCACGCCGGCGACTGACGCCGCGCAGCCGTCGCGGGTGACGCCTGTCACCCGCGCTGCGTGGAAGCAGACTTACCTGGCCTTGCCCTGGTTGGCCACGGCGGCCATTTTTGCGGCGATGGCCGCCGCATCGCCCAGGTAGTAATGGCGCAGCGGCTTGAGGTCGGCGTCGAACTCGTACACCAGCGGCACGCCGTTGGGGATGTTCAGCTCGACGATCTCCTCGTCGGACATATGGTCCAGGTACTTCACCAGCGCGCGCAGCGAGTTGCCGTGCGCGGCCACCACCACGCGCTGGCCGTCGCGGATGGCCGGCGCCAGCACGTCGTGCCAGTACGGCATCACGCGCGCCACCGTGTCCTTGAGGCACTCGGTGTCGGGAATGAGCGCCGGGTCGAGCAGCGCATAGCGCGGATCGGTCACCGATTCATTGGCGGCGCGGTCGAGCGGCGGCGGCGGGATGTCATAGCTGCGGCGCCACACCTTGACCTGGTCCTCGCCGTACCGGGCCGCCGTTTCGGCCTTGTTGAGACCGGTGAGGGCACCGTAGTGGCGTTCGTTGAGACGCCAGTCGGTGACCACCGGAATCCACATCAGCCCCATGGCGTCCTGCACGCCCCACAGGGTGCGGACCGCGCGCTTTAGCACCGAGGTGTGCGCGACGTCGAAGGTGTAGCCTTCGGCCTTGAGCAGGCGACCCGCCTCGGCGGCCTCGGCCACGCCCTGGTCGGTGAGATCCACGTCGGCCCAGCCGCTGAAGCGGTTGTCGAGGTTCCACTGGGACTGGCCGTGACGGATGAGTACGAGCTTGTACATGGCAGGGATTCGCGGCGGGAAACCTGAAATGGTGAGGCCCGGCCCCGGGCCCGTCAAATGGCGCGGGCTGGGCGCCCCTGTCATTGGTCATGCTAAACCCGGCGGCGCGCCGGAGCATCCTACCGGGGGTCAACCCTTACACGGAGTTCGTCATGCGCTTCAACCTGCTTACGCTGGGCCTCGCCCTGGCCCTCCCGCTGACCACGCTGGCGGCGGACAACGATATCGACAAGGTCAACGGCAGTGTGCACGTCGACGCCGGCCAGCGCGCCGGCAATGTCAGCACCGTCAATGGCGCGGTGCATATCGGCGACAACGCCGTGGTGCAGAAGGCCAGCACGGTGAACGGTTCGGTGGAGATGGGCGACCGCGCCCAGGCCACCGCCGTCGACACCGTCAACGGCTCGGTGACGCTGGGCTCGAGCGGCCGCATCAGCGGCGCGGTCGACACCACCAATGGCGCCATCCGCCTGGCCAGGGGCGCGGACGTGGCCGGCAAGGTCGGCAACGTCAACGGCTCCATCTCGCTGGACGGTGCACACGTGGCCGGCGGCATCCAGACGGTGAGCGGCGACATCAACGTGGGCGCCAACTCGCGCGTGGAAGGCGGCATCCTGGTCGACAAGCCGGGCGGCTGGTTCAACTGGAGCAACAGCCATCCGCCGCATGTCGTGATCGGTCCCCACGCCGTGGTGCAGGGCACGCTGGAGTTCCGTCGCGAGGTGGTGCTGCAGGTCAGCGACACCGCGCAGATCGGTGCCGTGAAGGGCGCTACGCCGGTGAAGTTCAGCGGCGATGCGCCGACCCAGTAACGAGCAAGGAGCGAGCAGTGAGGAGTGAGTAGAGCAAGGAAAAGCGGGACATCGCTGCTCCCCCACCACTCACTTCTCTCTACGCACTCCTGCCCTCACACCCAGTCGCGCGGCTTGAGGTAATCGGCAAGCCGCGCCTCGGCCGAGCCCGCTTCGGGCTCGTACGCGTACTCAAAACGCACGCGCGGCGGCAGGCTCATCAGGATCGATTCGGTGCGGCCGCCCGACTGCAGGCCAAACAGCGTGCCGCGGTCGTAGACCAGGTTGAACTCCACGTAGCGGCCACGGCGATAGAGCTGGAATTCGCGTTCGCGCTCGCCCCACGGCGTGTCCCGGCGGCGCTGGACGATCGGCAGGTAGGCATCGAGGAAGCCCTGGCCCACGTCGCGCGTGAAGGCAAAGCAGCGCTCGAAGCCGCCTTCGTTGAGATCGTCGTAGAACAGCCCGCCGACGCCGCGCGTCTCGCCGCGGTGCTTGAGATAGAAATACTCGTCGCACCACTGCTTGTAGCGCGCGTACACGTTCTCGCCATACGGCGCGCACAGGTCGCGCGCCACCGTGTGCCAGTGCGTGACGTCCTCATCGTGCGGATAGAACGGCGTGAGGTCGAACCCGCCACCGAACCACCACACCGGATCGACGCCTTCCTTGCTGGCCTCGAAGTAGCGCACGTTGGCGTGGGTGGTCGGTACGTGCGGGTTGCGCGGATGCAGCACCAGCGACACGCCGGTGGCCACGAAACTGCCGCCGGCAAGATCCGGTCGATGCGCGGTGGCGCTGGGCGGCAGCTGGTGCCCGTAAACACGCGAGAAATTCACCCCGGCCTGCTCGAACAGCGCGCCATCGCGCAGCACGCGCGTGCGCCCGCCGCCGCCCGCGGGGCGTGTCCAGGCGTCCTCCTCGAAACGGGCCTTGCCGTCGAGCTGCTCGACGGCCGCACAAATGCGGTCCTGCAGCTCGCGCAGGAAGCCTTCGGCAAGATCGGCTTGTTGACTCATCGCGTGCCCGTGGTCGTGGTGGAAGCCCGGCAAGCTTAGCAAGCGCCGTCGACCCGGCCGATGCGGTCGGGCGTCGCGGCGCCGGCGGACCGCTAGCTCATGCGCGCCACGATGCGGCGGTGGCCGATCAACTGCCCCCAGCGCACGCCGAGGTCGATCCACATCAGGTAACCCGACTCCACCAGCAACCGACCCAGATAGCGGCGGCTGAGCACCAGCGCCGGCTCGGCCGCCACGGGCACACTGTCAAAGCCCAGCCTCCTGGCCAGCAACAGGCAGCGGGCAAGGTGGTAGCGACTGGTCACCAGTGCCACCGGCGGCAGCACGCGCGTCACCGGGCCGTCTTCCTGCAGCAGGCTGCGGGCGTGGCGGAGGTTCTCCAGCGAATCGACCGACGCCTGCTCCAGGCGCAACGTCACCCCGGGCGGCAGTTCATGGCCGAGCAGCCAGTCACGGCCGGCGGCTGCCTCGCTGACCTGCCCGCCACTACGCCCGCCCAGCAGCAGCACGTGGTCGGTCTGCTCGGCGCGCATCAGGGCCAGTGCCCGTCCCAGCCGCTGCTGGTAGTCGGCCTCCGGCTTGTCACACACCAAGCGCCGGCCGAATACCAGGACCGTCATCGGCTGCGGTAGCGTCAGTGGACTGCGGGCGGCGATCCGCCAGACATGGATGAGATAACCGACCCAGACCAGGCCCAGGCTCAGCACCAGCGCCGCCAGCGTGACCACGGCCGCATGCAGCACGTCCCGGTCGCTCAGGTAGCGCCAGGGTCCGCGTTTGAGCTGGGCAATAAACGGCGTCACGACAGGGCAGGGCGTCAGCGAACCGGAAGGGGGAGTGTGCGCAGCGGCGGCAGGAAGCGCAATCGTGGGCGAGGCCGCGTCGGCCGAACATGAATGCCCGCCCGACCGCGATTTGTCCAGACTAGGCAATGCGGCGGTCGCTGGTTAGGCTCGCGCGATGTCAGTACCGATCCAACCCCTCGCCGTCAGCGCCTTCACGGCCACTTCGGCGCTCGGCCATGGTCTCGAAAGCCAGTTTGCCGCCCTATCCGCCCGCCACGGCGGGCTTCGCCCGAACGACTTCAGCAGCGCACCGCTCGACTGCTGGATCGGTCGCGTCGATGGCGTGGAAGACACGCCGCTGCCGGCCGCCCATGCGACGTGGGAATGTCGCAACAACCGGCTGGCCTGGCTGGGCCTGCACCAGGACCGCTTCCTGGAGCACGCACTGGACGCCCGCCAGCGCTACGGCGCCGCGCGCGTGGCGCTGGTGCTGGGCACTTCCACCGCCAGCATCGGCGCCACCGAGGAAGCCTATCGCCGGCTCGACGCCGACGGCCGCATGCCGGCCGACCTGCGCCGGCCGCTGATCCACGCGCCCCATTCGCTGGCCGGCTTCGTCGCCGAGGCCCTGGGCCTCGAAGGACCCTGCCTCACCGTATCCACCGCCTGCTCGTCCAGCGCCAAGGTGTTTGCCAGTGCCGAGCGCCTGCTGCGGCTGGGTCTGGCCGACGCGGCGGTCGTGGGCGGGGTGGACACCCTGTGCGACAGCGTGCTGTTCGGCTTCAACGCGCTGGAACTGGTGTCGCCGGAACCCTGCCGCCCCTTCGACGTGGCGCGGCGCGGTATTTCCATCGGCGAGGCGGCGGGTTTCGCGCTGCTCGAACGTGCCGACGCCGCGCCCCAGGCACCGCGCCTGCTCGGTTATGGCGAGTCCAGCGACGCCCACCACATGTCCACGCCGCACCCGGCTGGCCTGGGCGCGGAGCTCGCCCTGCGCGACGCCCTGGCCCGCGCCGGGCTGCGTGCCGAACAGGTCGACTACATCAACCTGCACGGCACCGCCAGCCAGAAGAACGACGAGGTCGAGGCCGCGCTCATCGCACGCGCGTTCCCGGCCACCACGCGGGCCAGTTCGACCAAGGGTTTCACCGGCCACACCCTGGGTGCCGCCGGCATTGTCGAAGCGGTGTTCGCGCTGCTGTCGATCGAGCGCGGGCTGGTGCCGGGCAATCTCGGCTGCACGACACCGGACAAGGCCTGCGGGCCGCAGTTCGCCTTCGCCAACGAGCAGCGCCGGATCGACGTGGCGCTCAGCAATTCATTCGGCTTCGGCGGCAACAATGCCTGCCTGGCGTTCGGCAGGGCGCCGGCATGACCACGCTGAAAGTCCATGTGGAAGGCGTCGGCCTGTGGTCGGCGGCACTGGGCGATTTCGCCGCGCTGCAGGCGCACATGCAAGGCGCCGAGCCGGCGCCACCGCCCGCGCGTCCGCCGGCGACCGCACTGCCCGCCAACGAACGGCGCCGCGCACCGGAGACCGTGCTGCTGGCCGTCGAAGTGGCCGGGCAGGCGGTGGCGATGAGCGGCCGGGCCGCCAGCGAGCTGCTCTGCGTCTTCAGCTCGACCTACGGCGACCAGCAGATTTCCGATTACATGTGCGCGACGCTCGCGCAGGCCCCGGCAGAGCTCTCGCCCACGCGCTTCCACAATTCCGTGCACAACGCCCCGGCCGGCTACTGGACCATCGCCACCGGTTGCCATGCGGCGTCCAGCGCCATCAGCGCCGGCCACGCCAGCTTCGGTGCCGGCCTGCTGGAGGCAGCGACGCTCTGCCTCACCGAGCAGCGCCCCGTGCTGCTGGTGTGCAGCGACATTGCCGGCAGTGGCCCGTTGCGCGAAATGAGCGCCTCGCGCGACACCTTTGGCTGCGCCATGGTGCTGGCGCCGCAGGCCGGTGATCACTGCCTGGCGACGCTGGACCTGACGCTGTCACCCCATGCCGGCCAATGGCTGCGCCCGGCGCCCCCGGCGGGCGCCTGGCACGAGGCGAACCCCACCGCTGCGTCCGCGTGGCCGCTGTTGCAATATCTTGCCCAGGGCGAGGGCAGCTGCACGCTCGCCGCGGCGGAAACCCTGGCGTTACACGTTGTCATGGAGAGGCGCGCTTGAATACATCCGATGTCCGCTGGTGCGTCCTGATTCCCTGCCTCAACGAAGAGGCTGCGATCGGGAAGGTGGTCCAGTCGGTGCTCGAACTGGGTGTGCCGGTGATCGTCGTGGATGACGGCTCGGACGATCGCACGCCCGAGATCGTCGGCGCCCTGCCGGTGACGCTGCTGCGTCACCAGCAACGACGCGGCAAGGGCGAAGGCCTGCGCACGGGTTTCCGCGAGGCCCTGCGCCAGGGCTACGACGCCGTGCTGACCATGGACGGCGACGGCCAGCATCTGGCCAGCGATATTCCGCGCATCGTGGCCGCGGCCCAGCGCTATCCCAGGCACATCGTGATCGGCGCCCGCCTGCTTGATCGCGACCAGCAGCCCAAGGGCCGTCGTCGCGCCAACAACGTGGCCGACTGGGGCATTTCGTGGGCCTGTGCGCAGCCGGTGGCCGACACGCAGAGCGGGCAGCGCTGGTATCCGCGCGCCGCGCTCGACCTGGTCGACTTGCCGGCCGAGAACTTCGTCTTCGAGGCAGCCATCCTGATTGCCGCGTCGCGCGAGAAGGGCCTGGGCGTCGCCTCGGTGCCGATTGCCTCGCGCTATCACGGCGAGTTTCGCATCAGCCATTTCAGCCCGGTGCGCGACGTCTCGCGCATCACCGTGTACACGATCGGCCAGATCCTCCGTCATGGCGACATCTTCGCCAGTTATCGACGTTCGCGCGCCTCGCAGCCGATCGTGTACGACACCGCGGTAACCTGAGCCCGACGGCCCGTCAACGGCGGCTGGCTAGGCCATGCCGCCGTTGACACCGATCACCTGGCCGTTGATGTAGCTGGCCGCGTCCGAACACAGGAAGGCGACCAGCGCGGCCACTTCTTCGGGACGGCCCGCACGCTGCGCCGGCACCATGTCGCGAATGCGTTCGGGCGGAAAGTCCGCGCCGATCATGCGACCCTCGATGACGCCGGGGGCCACCACGTTGGCGGTGATGCCGCGCGAGGCCATCTCCCGCGCGAGCGAACGCGTGGCGCCGTGCAGGGCGGCCTTGGCCGCCGCATAGTTTGCCTGCCCGCGATTGCCCAGTTGCGCCGCCACCGAACTGACCGAAACGACGCGACCGAAACGCGCGCGTGCCATCGGCAGCAGCAAGGGCTGGGTCACATGGAAGAAGCCGTGCAGCGAGACGTCGATCACGCGCCGCCAGGCCTCTTCGGACATGCCGGCCAAGGGCGCATCCTCGTGCACGCCCGCGTTGTTGACGACCGCGTGAATGGTGCCGTCGGACAGCAGTGCCTCGATGGCGTGCCGGGTCGCCGCGCCGTCGGTGAGGTCGAATGCGACGGCCTGCGCGCTGCCACCTTCGTCGCGGATGGCCGCCGCCACGTCGTCCGCGCGGGCCAGCGCGGTGTTGGCGTGCACGATCACGTGGTAACCCCCGCTGGCCAGCGCCTGGCAGATGGCGCCACCGAGATCGCCGCTACCGCCGGTCACGAGGGCGCGGCGCGGGAGGCTGGCTTGTGACATGGACACCTCGTTTGATTCAGACGTCGGGATGGATCACCGCGGCGCGGCCACTGGCGATCACCTGGCCACGATGCTCGACACGAAACGCATACTGCGCGCCCGCATGGTCGGCGTACAGGCACTGCGCATGGACATCCAGCTCGCCTTCCAGGGCATCGATGTATTCCTGTGCGAGCACGAGGTCACGCAGGCTCACCAGTCGCCCCGGGCGCGCTGCCTCGATGCCGCGGCGACGTGCCAGCAGGGCGCCATGCAGCGCCATCGCCTGAGCACCGTACTCGGCCAGGTGCACGGCGTGCAAACCATCCGGGCCGCGCAGCGGGTGATCGGCGCGCGCGTGTCCGGCGCTGGTCGCGTGCAGCGTGGTTTCGTCCCACGCGAGCACGACATCGAGCAGGCACATCGCGCCCTGGTGGGGAATCAGGTGCGCCCAGTCAGTCTTGGCGAGCATGCGGTGCCATCAGGATCGAGAGACAGAAATGGAAGGCCACGCCAAGGCTCACGGTGAGCCCGATGGCGCGCAGCACGGGAATGGAGCTCCACGCGAGCATGCCGAACACCAGCAGCGCAGACAGCACGCACACCAGCGTGGCGTGCAGCGTACGCCGCTGCTCGGCCGGATCGCCGGTATCGCGCTCGAAGAACAGCGCGTAGTGCAGGCCCAGCCCCGCGGCGAGGATCAGCGCCACCAGGTGGAACAGGGAAATCTCCACTCCGGAGGCGCGCTCGACCGCCAGCACGAGGAAGGTCGCCAGCGTCATCGGCGCCAGCACGTGCCAGGCACGCCGCAGGCTGCGCAGGGCGAAGGTGATCGCCAGCACCAGCAGCACGGTGGCTGCCGCCAACGCCTGCAGGATGCGCGTGCGATAGTCCACCACCAGCGATTCGGCGGCATCCTTCAGGTCCAGCAGGCGCACGCTGCCGTGGCTGTCACGTGCCAATGCCTGCAGCGCGGCCACATCGTGCACGCCGCTCAGCGTGCCCAGCCCCAGCCAGCGGTCACCGCGATGCACCAGCATGGCGGACAGGCGTTGACCCAGGGGCGACGTCGCGAACGTCGCGGGGGTCAGCAACGGCAGTTCGCGCGCCGTCTGCACGTCGTCGACGAACGGCGCGAACAGCCTGGGCTGGAATGGCATGCCCCGTTCTGCTTCGTCCAGCATTTGCTGCAGCGCCTCGCGGCCGGGCAACTGCTGCTGGCGCGCGCGTTGCACGGCTTCGCTGGGCAGGTAGCGCGAGGGCAGTTCCACCGCATCCAGCGCGTGACGCGCGATCAGTGCATCAACGGCCGGCTGCAGGCGCTCGGACAAGGCGAGCACGCCCTGTTCGTCCGCCGCGTCGAGGATCAACAGGTAGCGCACATCGGGCGCACCGAGGGCCTCGCGCAGGCGTGCATCGCGCAGCAGCAGGTCTTGCGGGAGCGGCGTCAGCGCCGCCAGGTCGTTCTGCCAGAACGGCGCCGGCGCCCACGCCAGCATCAAGGCCGCAGCCAGCGCCACCACCCACGGCAGCCAGCGGGGTCGCGGCAAGGCATCGACGATGCGACGCGCGGCGATCAGCCAGCGCATCTGCGCCACGTCGTGCACGCGCGCCGGCAACAGGTATGGCAGCAGGTAGCGTGTGCTGAACCCGGCGACCAGCAGGCCGGTCACGGTAAACACCGCGAGCTGGCGAAGTCCGTTTACGCCCGACGCATAAAAGGCCATGTACGCGATGCAGGCCGAGGCGATGGCGGTGAGCAACAGCGGCCACAGGTCGCGCACGCTTTGCACGGCGTCCTCGCCGGCCCGGCGATGGCTGAGCACGCGGATCGGGTACTCCTGCGCCACGCCCAGCAAGGTAAAGCCGAATGCCAGCGTGATGCCATGCACCTGCGGGAACAGCAGCACCAGCGCGGCAATGCCGGCGAGCGCGGCGCTGGCGATGGGCAAGGCCGACAGCAGCAACGAACCCACGCTGCGATAGGCCAGCAACAGCAGCAGGATGAACCCGACCGTGGAGACGCGGCCGATCCATTCGGCCTGCCCGCGCGTCTGCGCGTTCACTACCACGCTGAAGTAGCCTGGACCACTCAGCGTCAGGCGCGCGTGCGCATGAGCGGGCAAGGCGTCGAACGCCTTGCGGATGCCGTCGATGGCGACGGCCTGCGCGTCCGGGTCGAACCCCGCCGCACGGGTCTGCACCAGCAGCAGCGCTTCGTGCTGGTTCGAGAACCAGACGCCGTCGCGTAGTTCGGGTGACTTCGGTGGCGTCCAGCGTTCGGCCAGCTTCAGCACTTCCAGCGTCGGGTCGCGCGGCAGCAGGCCCTTGAGCAGGCTGGCGGCGGGCGAGGACAGGTCCTCCAGCCGTTGCTCCAGTTCGTCGCGCAGGAAGGCCGCGTCCATGCGCTGCGTATCGAGCGTAGGCGACAGCAGGTAGCGATAAGGCAACAGGTGTTCGTCGAGCGCACCCAGGTCGAAGCTGCCGTTGATCACCTGGTTGTAGTGGTCGTCCTTGCGCAGGGCGCTGGCCAGTTGCTGGCTGAGTGTGGCGAGCTGCTCGTCGGCAGCGCCGTCGATGGCCAGCAGCAGCAGGCGCGAGCCCGGGCCTTCGCCGACCTGTTCCATCAGCAGGCGCTGGTCGGGCGTGCTGGGCGCGGGCATGAAGCTGCGCAGGTCGGTGCTGACGCGAAGCCGCTGCGCCACCAGCCCGCCGAGCGCGGCCAGCGCCGCCAGCCAGAGCAGCAGCAGGACCAACCGCCGGCCATGACGCATCGTCAGCCGCCCTGGCAGAGTGCCGCCAGCGCTTCCCGCGTGGGCACCGCCGGCATTTTCGAGGCGAGCTCGCCCAGCAGGTCCACGGCCAGGTCACCGTCGGCTTCCTGCATGCGCATGCAGCGTGGCTCATTGCCACGGCCCTGGATTTCTATGCGGCTGACGCTATGGGCCAGCTTCGGATCGCGCGGCGTCAGCGTGAGCGTCCAGCCCCTGGCGTCATCGCCGGTGTGCTGCACGGTGAAGGCCTGTTCCAGTCGCGAGGAATCGCCGCCGAGCAGCGCGACGAAACTGTCGAGCAGGATCTGCAGCTGCGGCGCGCGCTTGAGCGAGAAGCGGCGCGGGTCGCGGCCTTCGCGCTGCTGCGTCACCTCGCCGTTGGCGATGGTCGAGAGTTCGCGGTTCGGGTGCTCGACCTGGCGCTCCAGCCGATCGTCGCCCAGCCAGGCCAGCTCGCCGGAAACGACCAGCGGTTGGTCGAGCACCTTGAGGAAGCGGGCTTCGGCAAACGGCGTGCGGGCAGGGGCGGGGCGACCCAGCGAGGTCACCAGCGCGCGCGCGGTGACGGCGTCTTCAGGCGCCGACGCGCTCGCGCACAGGGACAGCATCAGGCTGCACAACAGCACCAGCGTCTTGCTGCCAGAAGTCATAGAAGTTGAACCAGTTGTAGGGGGACACATGGACGTAGTGTTCCACGCGATGGGCGTAGCGGGCGATGTACGCATCCAGCCCGTGCGCGCGGTCGTGCCGGGGAATTTCCACGCGTTCGGCGAACGGCTCGAAGATCAGCCGGTAACGGTTGGCGCCTTCGTAAAGCCCGAAGCACAACATCACCGGCACGCGCAGCGAATGGGCCAGCAGCCACGGCCCGACCGGAAACGGTGCGGGCGTGCCGAGGAAGGTCGTACGACGCAGCACCTCATGCTCGCGGCCGCGATCGGCCAGCAAGGCCACGATCTCACCCTGCGCGCAGGCCTCGGCCATGGCCAGGGTGATGGAGGCGCCACCGAGCGAGGCATCGATCACGTTGGCGCCCACATCCGGTGCCAACGCTTCCAGCAGTTCGGTCAGGGCCGGCGTCTTCTGCTTGTCCAGCACGACGCGCAGGCGGGTGTCCGGACGACGCGAGCTGATCGCCCGCAACGCCTCGAAACTGCCCTGGTGCGAACCCAGCAGCAACAGGCCGCGCCCCTGCTCCAGGCAGGCCTCGAGTTCGTCCAGTCCTTCCACCGTGATGTCGAATCCCTTTTCGCCCTTCGCCAGCAGGAAGATGCGATCGAGGATGGTCGCGGCAAAGCGATGGATGTGCTTCATCACCTGCCACGGGGTCACCGGCTGCCCGAGCACGCGCTCGAGGAAGGCGCGCGATGCGCGGCGCTCGGGTCCGCGGCGCCAATAGAAATACAGCGTGATCGGGTAGAGGCACAGGCGCCCCAGGGGCCGCCCACCCACCAGGGCGATGCTGCGGATCAGCCACAGCGCGAAATGCCCACCGCCTTCCGGGCGGGCCTGCCAGTGCTCGCTCACGAGGCACCCTCGATCACGCCGCGCGCCAACAGCTCGCCGTCCCGTCGCACTTCGAAGCGCAGGCGCCCGGCGGCGTCCGTCAGCGTCAGCGATGCACGCTCGTCCGGCAGCAGCGGCGCCAGGAACTTCGCCTCCAGCACGCGTGCCAGGCGCTGGTTGCGCCACGCGCGCAAGGCCACCGCCACCTGCTCCAGCAACAGCACGCCCGGCACCAGCGGCGCGCCGGGAAAATGACCAGGCAGGCTCGGATGATCGGCGCCCACGTGGATCTCGCGATGAAAGGCGGCGTCACTCATGGCGAAGCGGGATCCTCGCCGCGTACCAGCTGCGGCCAGCGCGCCGCGATGCCGAGCGCCAGTTCGTGCACGCGCGGGTGCGAAAGGTGGCGCAGATGCCAACGCCGGAACAGGTTCTCCAGCACGAAGGCCGCCGTAATCAGCACATAACCGCCGACATGCACATAGGCCTGGGCCAGGCCGGCCGGCACGGGCCATGGCGAGGCCAGGCCGAGCGAGCCGAGCAGGCCACCGGGTTCGGCGCACAGCAGCAGCACCGCCAGCACCAGCGCCTGCGTCGCCATCAGCAGGGTCCAGAACCAGGTGAGCCGACGTGCATAGGGCGCCAGGCCCGGCATCTGCAGGCGCTCCGGGCCTTCCACGGCCTCGATGAAGCGCGCGATCAGCGGCGTGGAACCCGACACCAGGCTGCGACCGAACAAGGTGGCCAGCAATACGTTGATGGCAATGGGCACGCACTCGAGCAGCAGCCCGACCATGCCATGCACCCACAGCCAGCCCATCCCCGCCAGGGTCAGCGACCACACGACCCAAGCCAGCGGGCGACGCGTGACCAGAGCGGGCGCCATCAGCACGGT
Source organism: Dyella soli (assembly GCF_054482295.1). Taxonomy (NCBI): domain Bacteria; kingdom Pseudomonadati; phylum Pseudomonadota; class Gammaproteobacteria; order Lysobacterales; family Rhodanobacteraceae; genus Dyella; species Dyella soli. The sequence goes on along the minus strand of NZ_JBTFFU010000003.1, from coordinate 279,478 downwards.
CAGCAGCAGCCCACAGGCCGCCAGCGAGAAGCCCTGGCGATGCGTCAGCGCCCCGGCCATCGCCAGCACCGGATAGGCGCAGACCAGCAGCGGCAGCCAGCGCTTCAGCGGGGCTCTCGGGTGGGTGGCGGAATGGGGCGACATGTCTGGGTCTGCCTGCTCGCTGGACGTACGGACGACGGCGGCGAAAGCTTGCCGTGCGACTACAGCATGCCTGATGAACGTTACGCGGCGCGATGGCGCTCGACGTGGTCGGAGAGTGAGCGCAGGCTGGTGAAGATCTGCCGGTTTTCCGGGTTGTCCGAGCGCAGCTGGAAGCCATAGCGCTTGGACACGGCCAGCGCGATCTCCAGCGCATCAATGGAGTCGAGGCCAAGATCTCCGCCGAAAAGCGGCGCATCCGGGTCGATCTGGTCGGCCGTCACCGTTTCGAGGTTGAGGCTTTCCACGATCAAAGTGGCCAGTTCGTGTTGTGCGGTGGTCTGCTCGGCCATGCCTGTTCTATATCCGGTACGTACGCCTCTCCCCCAGAGGCGACAGCCGTCGAGTGTAACATAGCGCCCTCATACCCCCTTGTTGGATCCCATGGTTCAGGGTTTTGAAAAAGTCATCGCCGGGCCCGAGCCCCGGCGCGCGCCGCTGGTCTCCTACCGCTATGCCCATCCGGCCGCCGTACTGGCCGAGCCGGGCACGCTGGCAGTGTTCGGCTTCGGCGCGGGCGCCACTCGCAACGCCGATCCGCGCTGGCTGGGCGTGGAGCTGGAATGCTTCGACGCGCCGGCGCCGCTGGAAATCTGGCAGGTGCAAGGGCCGGTGACCCACGGCCGCGTCGGCGACCTGCGCTGGTCGGCCGGCGACGGCTGGCTGTTCGCCGCGATCGAACTGGACGAACGCCACCATGGCGGCCCGAACGGCACCGGCGCGGCAGCCTACGCGCAGCTGTGCGAATTCCTCGCCACGCGCCGCGAGCGCCACGTGCAGCGCATCTGGAACTACCTCGCCGACATCAACCAGGGCGACGGCGACGACGAGCGCTACAAGCAGTTTTGCGACGGCCGCGCCGTGGGCATGGGGGCGTTCTTCGCCGATGGCTTTCCCGCCGCGACGGCCATCGGCCACCATGCGGCCGAACCGCTACAGCAGATCTACCTGCTGGCCAGCGACCAGCGCGGCACGCGGGTCGAGAATCCCCGCCAGGTGAGCGCCTGGCGTTATCCGCGCCAATACGGCCGGACGCCGCCCAGCTTCGCCCGCGCAATGGCGCTGCCGGCGCAGGACGCGCTGGCGATCTCCGGCACGGCCGCCGTGGTGGGTCACGCCTCGGCCCACCAGGACGACCTGGTCGCGCAGCTGGAGGAGACCCTGACCAACCTCGAGGCCCTGCTGGCCAGCGCCGGCATGAACGCCGGCTTCGACACGCAGTCGCCGCTCAAGGCTTACGTGCGGCACCCGGTGGATGCCTCGCACGTGCACGACTTCCTGCAGCTGCGCCTGCCCGGCGTTCCGGTGCTGCTGCTGCACGGCGACATCTGCCGCCAGGAGTTGCTGGTGGAAATCGACGGCTGGCGCTACGCGTAAGCGAAGGGCGCCCGCGGCGGCGCCTAGGGATTGGCGTAAGCGGGATCGAGGCTGGCCAGGAAGCTGTCGACCTGCTCATGCAGATAGGGATTGGCCACGCCCTTGCGTTTATCGGCGCTTTTTTCCGCACGGGCGGGCATTGCCTGCAACAGCTTGCCGGTCGCCGAGTCGAACACATAGATCGTCGCGGTATAGCCCAGTAGCGGCGGATAGGAACCGCCGTTCTTGGTCAACGTGGTGACCGTATAGCTGGGTTTCATCCAGGGCTGGTAGTAGACGGCCAGGCGGTAAGGCAAGGCCTGCTCCCTGGCGCGCGAGGGCTGGCCATCCTGGAAGGAAGGATCGGTCGGCTCCGCGCCGCGCAGGGTAACGTGCCGGTCGGTCGCCCACTGCTCGAACCAGTTCCTGACGTTGACGCAGTTGACGGTGTCGCTGGTGCAGGCCAGGTAGAAGGTGAAGCGCGGACTGGTGTCCGCGTTGAACAGCTGCAGCGACTGCAATTGTCGTTGTGCGGCGGCATTCACGACCGGCTTGTCACCGACGCAACCCTGCAGGGCCATCGCGGCGAGGATTGCTGCTGCCGACATCCGTATCCGCACGGCACGCTCCTTTGCTGGTCGACCAAGCCTTGGGTACCACGGAGGGATCGCCGTGCCCGGCGCCTGCCCCCTTTCGGCGAAAGCCTGGGGGCGGGCCCAGCTTAAGATTTTTTGGTCGGCCGGTGCCAGCCCGGCAAGGTGGCCTGGCGCGCGCGCGCCAGGGTCAGCTCGCCGGCCGGCGCGTCCTTGCCGATCACCGAGCCGGCGCCGATGGTGGCCTGTGCGCCGATCGTCACCGGCGCCACCAGCGCCGTGTTGGAACCGATGAATGCCCCGTCGCCAATGCTGGTGAGGTGCTTGTTGACGCCGTCGTAGTTGCAGGTGATGGTGCCCGCGCCGATGTTGACGCCGCGACCGATGACGGTATCGCCGAGATAGCTCAGGTGATTGGCCTTGCTGCCTTCGCCAAGCTGCGCCTTCTTGGTTTCGACGAAGTTGCCGATATGCACGCCGGCGGCCAGTTCGGTGCCCGGACGCAGGCGCGCGAACGGACCGATCGTGCACGGCCCATGCGTGACCACGCCCTCGAGATCGCAATGCGGCTGCACCACCGTGCCGGCGGCGAGGCTGACGTCCTTCAATCGCGTGAACGGTCCGATGCGCACGTCATCGCCCAGCGTCACGTGGCCCTCGAAAATCACGTCGACATCGATCTCCACGTCCATGCCCGCGCTCACCGTGCCACGCACGTCGAGGCGCGCGGGATCGGCCATGCGCACGCCGTCCAGCGCGAGCGCCCTGGCCGCGCGCAGACGGTATTGGGCTTCCAGTTCGGCCAGCTGCCATGGGTTGTTGGCACCGGCCGCCTCGACTTCGTCGTCGCATTCGACACAGGTGGCAGCGCGGTTTTCGTCGGCGGCCATGGCGAAGATATCGGTGAGGTAGTACTCGCCCTGGGCGTTGTTGCGGTCCAGCCGGGCCGTCCAGCGCTTCAGCGCCACCGCTTCGGCGGCAACGATGCCGGTATTGATCAGGTTGTTGGCGCGCTGGCTGTCGTCGGCGTCCTTCTCCTCGACGACCATGCGGACGAAGCCGTTGCCATCGCGCAGCACGCGGCCATAACCCTGCGGCTCGGCCACGCGCGTCGCCAGCAGGCTTACCGTGCCGTCGGCCAGCACCAGCCGCTGCAGGGTCTGCGCGCGGGTCAGCGGGACGTCGCCGTAGAGCACCAGCACGGTGGCATCATCGGGCACGTCGAGCAGCGCTTCGCGCACCGCGTGCCCCGTACCCAGACGCTGCGACTGCAGCACCCAGCGCAAGTCCGCCTGTCCCTCGAACGCCGCCCGCACCTGCTCGCCGCAATGACCGTAGACCAGGTGGATCGCCTGCGGCTGCAGCGCCCGCGCGGCCTCCAGCACATGCGCCAGCAAGGGGCGGCCGGCCAGCGGCATCAGCACCTTGGCTTTCCTGGACTTCATGCGCTTGCCTTCGCCGGCCGCGAGGACAATGACGTGCAGGGGGGCATTCTTGATCATGGCGGGACCTGTCATGGCTAGCGGCGGAGCATACCAGCGACCGAATGGCGCGCCGCGGGCGTTTCACGGCGGCCGGGCGGGCTAACGGACAGGCACTGCCGGCGAGGCGGCAATGTTCACCACCGGCCCGCCTTGCGTCCACTCGAAACGGAACACGTACCGCGCCCGAAAGGGTTGTGCCTCGCTGTCGACGTCGTGCGGCGTGCCATTGACATCGGCTGCCCAGCGACTGGCGCGAAGGGGCTCGAACGTCCATTGCAGCACGGCCTCGCGGACCGCCCGGGCAAACAGGCGTTGGCGTGCATCGTTCTCGTCCACGATGCGCACCTCGCGGACCTTGCCCTGGGTGTCGACAACCAGCAGCGCCTCCAGCGACTGCGGTGGCAGCCGCGCGGCCACCAGCTCGGGCGGGTAGACAGGTGCAGGCCGGTCACGCGGCACGCCGCCGGTAAAGATCTGGCCCAGCGCGAGCGGATAGTGCGCGATGCGGCCGTCCGGCCCGGCCTGGTCGGCGTGTGGCGGCGGCGTGGCGCAGCCCAGCAACCCGGCGCCAAGGGCCAGCGCCAGTCCATAGCGCCAGCGAGGCGCACGCGTCACCCCGGTGGAGGTGCTGACTTGCGACATGGCGCGAGCATAAACAAAACGCCGGCACGAGGGCCGGCGTTCCGTATCGCTGCGACGGGCGCCCAAGGCGCCCGCACAGACGGTCAGTGCTTGAGGGTCTTGCGCATGCGCTCCAGCGCCTGGAGCTGCGTGAGCGCCTGGGCCAGCTTGGCCTGCGCGTCGGCGATCTCCACCGCGTCGGTGCGGTTGGCCAGGGCGTCTTCGGCTTCCTGCTTGGCGCGCTGCGCCGCGACTTCGTCCAGGTCGGACGCGCGCGCGGCGGTATCGGCCAGCACGGTGACGACCTGCGGCTGGACTTCCAGGATGCCGCCGGAGATCCAGAACTGCTGACGCTCGCCGTTGCCCAGCACCACGTCGACGTGGCCGGCCTTCAGACGGGTGATCAGCGGTGCATGGCGGGGCGCAATGCCCAGCTCACCCATTTCGCCGGTCGCGACAACCAGCTGCGCTTCGCCCGAAAAGATTTCGGCTTCGGCGCTGACGATGTCGACACGGAGGGTATGACTCATGACGGTATTCCGGTGCGTACGGTGAAAAGCAGACGATGCTGTATGGAGCGGGTGAAGCGCGGTCGTCGCGCTTCACCGTGATGCCTCACACCGATCAGGCCGCCTTCTTGGCGCCCATTTCCTCGGCCTTCTTGATGGCCTCGTCGATGCCGCCGACCATGTAGAACGCCTGCTCCGGCAGGTGGTCCACGTCGCCGTCCACGATCATCTTGAAGCCGCGGATGGTTTCCTTCAGCGCCACGTACTTGCCCGGCGAGCCGGTGAACACTTCGGCCACGTGGAACGGCTGCGAGAAGAAGCGCTCGATCTTGCGTGCGCGCGACACGGCCAGCTTGTCGTCTTCCGACAGCTCGTCCATGCCCAGGATCGCGATGATGTCCTTGAGCTCCTTGTAGCGCTGCAGCGTGCCCTGCACGCGACGGGCCACGTCGTAGTGCTCGGCGCCGATCACGTTCGGATCGAGCTGGCGGCTGGTGGAGTCCAGCGGATCCACGGCCGGGTAGATACCCAGCGAGGCGATGTTACGGCTCAGCACCACCGTCGCATCCAGGTGGGCGAAGGTGGTGGCCGGCGACGGGTCGGTCAGGTCGTCCGCGGGCACGTACACGGCCTGGATCGAGGTGATCGAACCGGTCTTGGTCGAGGTGATGCGCTCCTGCAGGACGCCCATTTCCTCGGCCAGCGTCGGCTGGTAACCCACCGCCGACGGCATGCGGCCGAGCAGTGCGGACACTTCGGTACCGGCCAGCGTGTAGCGGTAGATGTTGTCGACGAACAGCAGCACGTCCTTGCCCTTGCCGGTCTCGTCCTTCTCGTCGCGGAAGTACTCGGCCATGGTCAGGCCGGTCAGCGCCACGCGCAGGCGGTTGCCCGGCGGCTCGTTCATCTGGCCGTACACCATGGCCACCTTGTCGAGCACGTTGGAGTCCTTCATCTCGTGGTAGAAGTCGTTGCCCTCACGGGTACGCTCACCCACGCCGGCGAACACGGACAGACCCGAGTGCGCCTTGGCGATGTTGTTGATCAGCTCCATCATGTTCACGGTCTTGCCCACGCCGGCGCCGCCGAACAGGCCGACCTTGCCGCCCTTGGCGAACGGGCACATCAGGTCGATGACCTTGATGCCGGTCTCCAGCAGGTCGGCTGCGGCCGCCTGGTCGTCGTAGCTCGGGGCTTCGCGATGGATGACCCAGCGGTCCTGCTCGCCGATCGGGCCGGCTTCGTCGATGGGGTTGCCGAGCACGTCCATGATGCGGCCGAGCGTCGCCTTGCCGACCGGCACCTTGATGCTCTCGCCGGTGTTGCGGGCTTCGAGGCCGCGCTTGAGGCCGTCGGTCGAACCGAGGGCGATCGTGCGGACGATACCGTCACCCAGCACCTGCTGGACTTCCAGCGTGATGTCGGTGCCGTCGATCTTCAGCGCGTCGTAAACCTGCGGCACCTGATCGCGCGGGAATTCCACGTCGATGACCGCGCCGATGATCTGTACAACTTTGCCCTGACTCATGGATGTGCTCCGGATGGATCTTTTAGTGTCTGTTTCTAACGACAGCGCCCGTTCAAGGTCGCCTGCTCTTGGTGAATAGTGCGGCCATGGATGGCCGCTTCTTGATCTTCGCGATCAGGGACGATCGCACTTATACAGCTGCGGCACCGCCCACGATTTCGGAAATTTCCTGGGTGATCGCGGCCTGGCGGGCCTTGTTGTAGATCAGCGTCAGTTCGCCGATCACCTTGTTCGCGTTGTCCGACGCGCTCTTCATCGCCACCATGCGCGCCGCGTGCTCGCTCGCGAGGTTCTCCAGCACGCCCTGGTAGACGATGGACTCGATGTAGCGGCCCAGCACGTGCTCCAGCACGGTCGCGGCATCGGGTTCGTAGATGTAGTCCCAGTCATGCTTCTGTTCGAGCTTGAGGCCGGCGACGGCAAAGTCCGGCGCATGCGTGGACTCACCACTGGCGCCAAGCATCTCGGCGGCCACCACCGGCAACGGCAGCAGCGCCCGCACCGACGGCTTCTGCGTCATGGTGTTGACGAAGTCGTTGCTGGCGACGAACACGCGATCGAGGCGGTTGGCCAGGTACGCGTCCAGCATGACCTTGATGACGCCGACCAGGCTGTCCAGCTTCGGACGCTCGCCGAGGTGGCTGGTGCTGCCGATCAGGTTGACGCCCTTGATTCGGCGGAAAAACTGGATGGCCTTCTGGCCGATGGCGACCACGTCGACCTCGACGCCCTGGTCCTGCCATTCGCGAATGACCGGCAGCAGGCGACGGAACAGGTTGGAGTTGAGGCCACCGCACAGGCCGCGGTCGGTGGTGATGACCAGGTAACCCACGCGCTTGACCGTCTCGCGCTCCTGCAGGAACGGATGGACGAAGTCAGTGTTGGCCTGGGCCACGTGCGCGATCACCTTGCGCATCGAGCGCGCATAGGGACGCGAGGCCTTCATCAGATCCTGCGCCTTGCGGATCTTCGAGGCCGAGACCATTTCGAGCGCGCGCGTCACCTTGCGCATGTTCTGCGTGCTCTTGATCTTGGTTTTGATTTCGCGTCCGCTTGCCACGTTTGCCTCAACCTGTTGGGTTATTGCGATCCCGGCCCGTGGGCCGGAGTGCTGTACGACCGCCCGATGGAGCGGCCGTACACCCGGTATTGCTTACCAGCTACCGGTCTTCTTGTACTCGTCGAGCGAGGACTTGAAGACGCCTTCGATCTCGTTGTTCCAGTCACCGGTGGCGACGATCTTCTTCATCAGGTCGCCGTGGTTCTGGTGCATGAACGCGTGCAGGCCCTTCTCGAACGCCAGCACCTTGTTGACCGGCAGGTCATCGATGTAGCCCTTCTCGGCGGCGTACACCGACAGCGCGAGCTCGGCGATCGACAGCGGCGCGTACTGCGACTGCTTCATCAGCTCGGTCACGCGCTGGCCGCGGTCCAGCTGGGCGCGGGTGGCCGGGTCCAGGTCCGAGGCGAACTGCGCGAACGCAGCCAGCTCGCGGAACTGCGCCAGGGCCAGCTTCACGCCGCCGGACAGCTTCTTGACGATCTTGGTCTGGGCGGCACCACCGACGCGGGACACCGAGATACCGGCGTTCACGGCCGGGCGGATGCCGGCGTTGAACAGGTCGGTTTCCAGGAAGATCTGGCCGTCGGTGATCGAGATCACGTTGGTCGGCACGAACGCGGACACGTCGCCCGCCTGCGTCTCGATGATCGGCAGCGCGGTCAGCGAACCGGTCTTGCCCTTCACTTCGCCGTTGGTGAACTTCTCGACGTATTCCTCGGAGACGCGCGAAGCGCGCTCGAGCAGACGCGAGTGGAGATAGAACACGTCGCCCGGGTAGGCTTCGCGGCCCGGCGGGCGCTTGAGCAGCAGCGAGATCTGGCGGTAGGCCACGGCCTGCTTGGACAGATCGTCATAGATGATCAGCGCGTCTTCGCCGCGGTCGCGGAAGTACTCGCCCATGGCGCAACCGGAATACGGCGCGATGTACTGCAGCGCAGCCGACTCGGAAGCCGAGGCCACCACGATGATGGTGTTGGCCAGCGCGCCGTTCTCTTCGAGCTTGCGCACCACGTTGGCGATCGACGAACGCTTCTGGCCGATGGCGACGTAGATGCACTTAATGCCGGAGTCTTTCTGGTTGATGATCGCGTCGATGGCCAGCGCGGTCTTGCCGGTCTGGCGGTCGCCGATGATCAGCTCGCGCTGGCCACGGCCGATCGGGATCATCGAGTCGACGGACTTGTAGCCGGTCTGCACCGGCTGGTCGACCGACTTACGCCAGATCACGCCCGGCGCCACCTTTTCGATGGCCGAACTGTGCGGCGTGTTGATCGGGCCCTTGCCGTCGATCGGGTTGCCGAGCGCATCGACGACGCGGCCGAGCAGCGCGGTGCCGACCGGCACTTCAAGGATGCGGCCGGTGGTCTTGGCGGTGTCGCCCTCGCGCAGGTGCTGGTACTCGCCCAGCACCACGGCGCCGACCGAGTCACGCTCGAGGTTCAGCGCCAGCGCGTAGGAGCTGCCCGGCAGCTCGATCATTTCGCCCTGCATCACGTCGGCCAGGCCGTGGATGCGCACGATGCCGTCGGACACGCTGATGATCGTGCCCTCGTTGCGGGCCTCAGCGCCGAGCTTGAACTGCTCGATGCGGCTCTTGATCAGCTCGCTGATCTCGGACGGGTTAAGAGTGGTGCTGGACATGGTCGTATCCCGAAATTTAAAAATTCAGTGCGTCAGCGCGCTGGTCAAGCGCGCCAGACGTCCACGGGCGGAGCCGTCGATCACTTCGCTACCGGTGTCGATCACCACGCCGCCAAGCAGCGAAGCGTCCACGCTGGTCTCCAGTTCGATCTCGCGCTTGAAGCGGCGCTTCAGCGAAGCCTTGAGCTGTTCGGCCTGCGCGGCATCCAGTGCGAAGGCGCTGGTCACCTTGACCAGCAGCTGCGACTCCGATTCGCGCTTGTACTGCTCGAACAGATCGGCGACCTCCGGCAGCAACGCCACGCGGCGGTGCTCGGCCAGCTGGCCCAGGAACTGTGCAAACGGCGCGTCAGCAGCCATGCCTTGCGGCAGGTGCAAGGCCACCAGCTGGGACGGCTGTACGCGCGGATCGTTGCCGAAGCCGGCCACGCGCGGGTCCTTCGCTACCTGGGCAGCGAAGGCCAGCGCCTGCGACCATGCGCCGAGCGAGCCGGCCTCGTGGGCCAGCTCGAAGGCAGCACGCGCATAGGGGCGGGCGAGCGTGATTGCCTGGGCCATGGCTTAGATCTCGGCCACGAGCTGGTCGAGCATGGCCTTGTGGGCCGTGGCATCGACTTCACGCTGCACGATCTTCTCGGCACCCTGGACGGCCAGGCGGGCCACCCAGCCACGCAGCTCTTCGCGAGCACGCTGCTGCATGCTGACGATTTCGTCGGCGGCGGCGACCTTCAGGCGGTTGGCTTCGGTCGTGGCTTCGGCGCGAGCCTTGTCCACGATCTGGTTGGCCTGGCTCTGGGCGCGCTCGATGATCTCGTTGGCCTGCTGACGGGCCAGCTTGATCTCGTTGGCGACCTTCGCGTCGGCGTCCTTCAGCTCGGCGCGCGCCTTCTCGGCGGCGGCCAGGCCGTCGGCAACCTTCTTCTGGCGCTCTTCAATCGCATGATTGAGCTGCGGCCAGATGAACTTGGTGGTGAACCAGACCAGGATGGCGAAAGAAACCATCTGGCCCAGGAAAGTCAGATTGATATCCATGAGCTTTCCAATTAACTCCGGTAACGCGTTAAACCGCCGATCGCCGCAACGGCACGGGCACGCTGCGGCGACTCATGTCGCGTCAATTAACCCTTGAGCGCGGCGAGCAGCGGGTTCGAGAACGCGAACAGCAGCGCCACGGCCAGACCGATAATGAACGCAGCGTCGATCAGGCCGGCGAGCAGGAACATGCGGCCCTGCAGCAGCGGCACCAGCTCCGGCTGACGGGCGGCGGATTCAAGGAACTTGGAACCCATGATGGCGATACCCAAGCAAGCGCCCAGAGCGCCGAGGCCGATGATGATGCCGATGGCAATGGCGGTCAGGCCCTGCACGTGTGCGAAGAGTTCCATGGTGTTCTCCTGTGAATCGATAAAGGTTTTGGTTAGAACGAAAAGGTGAAACAGAAACCGGGTGGAGCAGAAAAACGTCAGTGATGCTCACGCGCCGTGGCGATGTACACGATGGTCAGCATCATGAAGATGAACGCCTGCAGCAGGATGATCAGGATGTGGAAGATCGCCCATGCCGTGTTGAAGATCACGCCCGGCAGGAAGCTCAGCCAACCGGCGAACAGGCCCGCGATCAGCATGAACACCAACTCGCCGCCGTACATGTTGCCGAACAGTCGCATGGCGAGCGACACCGGCTTGGACAGGTATTCGATGACGTTGAGCGCCAGGTTGAACGGCATCAGGATGATCTTGACGATCATGTTGTCCGCGTGAAACGGCGCCGTGATCAGCTCCCAACCGAAACCACCCACACCCTTGGCCTTCATGCCGTGCGCCAGCACGATGAAGAACACAGCCAGGGCCAGGCCCATGGTGGTGTTGATGTCGGCGGTGGGAACCCAGCGGAAGAAGGTGTGATGCGCGGTTTCTGCACCAGCAAGCGTTTTCACGCCCCAACTGGGCGCATCCAGCGGCAGCAGGTCCATCGCGTTCAGGAACACGACCCACATGAAGATCGACAGCGCCAGCGGCGTCACCGTGCGACGGTCACCGTGGAAGGTGTCCTTCACCTGGGTATCGACGAACTCGACGATGATCTCGACGAAGGCCTGGCCCTTGGACGGCACGCCCGAGGTCGCCTTGCGGGCCTTCAGCCAGAACCACAGGCAGAACAGTGCGCCCAGCACAAAGGCCACCAGGATCGAATCCAGGTGGATCTGCATGAACGCACCCTCACCCAGGCTCACCGTGTTGTGGTGAAGGTGATGCTGGATGTATTCGGTTAGTCCGCCCTGCGGCTCGCTTGCCATGTATTAGCCCTTGAATCTGAACGCCAGCAGATTTATTGCGTAAGCAGCCACCAGCCCCGTGATGGCGGCTAGCGGCGGCAGTTTCCATTGACCCAGGATCGCGATCAGACCCCCTAGGATCACGATCCACTTCATGACCATGCCTGACATCACGCGCCACATCGTCATGCCGCCACCACCCAACCCGGCAAAGGTACGCCACGCCAGAAGCGAGGTACCCAGCGCCACGATCGCGGCGCCCACAGCGGCCGCCAGTGCATCGCGGCGCCCCTGCGTGAGGAAGGCGAGACCCACAATCACCGCCACGGCAAGCTGCAGCAAGATAATGCGCAGCGCCAGACGACGACCGGAAGCAAGACTGTTGAGCACGTGTTGTTCCCGCGCGGTTTCGCTCTAGGCGGCACCGAACCAGCTACGGGCCACGGTCCAATCCCAAAAAGTATATCAGCGGGGCACTTACAGCGACAAGCCGCGCGGGCTGCGGCAACTCGTCATGCAACGATTCGTTCACATTTCGCTTCGCAGGATTTCACGCAAAGAAAAAGGGCCGGACATGGGTCCGGCCCTTTGACGCAACTGGGGGGAAGAAGCGCTGCGCCGATAAAGCGTGGATTACTTGCCCGCGGCAGCCTTCTTGACTGCGGCAACCGGCGCCGCCACGGCGTCGTTGGCGGCCTGCTGCTGCTCCTGCACGAGCGCATTGAGCGACTCGGCGGTCTTCTGCGTCACGGCGATGATTTCCTGGGTCACGGCGACGGCGCGCTCGGCGTTCTCGCGGCTGACGGCGGTGCCCTTTTCCCACAAGGCGCGCAGGCCATCCATGTCACGAGCCTCGAAGGCATCGGTGAAGAAGGTGGCGGTGACTTCCGCCTGCTTCTCGAGCGCCTTGATCTGCAACTCGGCTACCTTTTCCAGACCCTTGAGCGCCACGGACTGGGCCTTGAAGGCGCTGTCGGTCAGCTGCTTGGCGTAGGCAAAAATCTGGGAATTCAGTTGCTGCGTCATGACTTGGTCCCTCGGCGGGAGTGGGGGTGTTGGCGAAGATCCTACCAAGTCATTTGGTGCGGTGCAATATATTTTTCCTGAACAAAGCGACGCGTCACGAAAAATTCAATAATTTCCGTCAATTAAGACAGCGCCATGAATTTTTGCGACGCGTCAAAAGCTGTCGCGGCTGCAACTGGCGCCGGACGTGCAGGTCTCGTGCACCACGACCTTGTCGAGCCCGGGCAGCGACGACTCCAGGTGGCGGAAGATCCAGCGCGCCAGCACTTCGCTGGTGGGGTTTTCCAGCCCTTCGATGTCATTGAGGTAGTGATGGTCGAGCTGATCGTAGATCGGCGCAAAGGCCGCCTTGACGTCCGCGAAGTCCATGACCCAGCCCAGAGCCGGATCGGGCTCGCCCGCGACGTGAATCTCGACGCGGAAGGAATGCCCGTGCAGGCGCGCGCATTTGTGCCCCGGCGGCACGTTGGGCAAGCGGTGGGCGGCTTCGAGATGAAAGACTTTGAAGATATGCATGGCGGCATTCTACCGCCAGGACCATGCAGCTTCCGCAGCCGGGCCGAAACGAGCTGCGCCATTCGGGTCACCCGGCATGTGCAATGCATACGCTCGCTGCACGCGAGATTGACGCGAACGATGGCTAAATAGCATTTCGAGCGCGCGTGCCGCCGGCATGTCGATGATGCCAGGCAACCAAAACCGCCCGGTGTGTCACCTACGACCACACGACGCGTTCCGTTGTAGACGATGTGTCGCAGATGCTCTTTCAATGAGGGCACGGAGATGTGCACGTTGCTGTCTACCGCCACCGCCCTGGCTTTGCTGGCGGTGATGGGTCCAGGTATCGCACTCGCTGCCGACAGCGGCACGGGAGTGGTGATGCCGGATGGCTCATATGCGAAACCCCTCCAGGCTTATCGCAACAGCCTGCTGACGAGGACTGCAGCCAGCGGGCCGGGCCTGCTGGCTCCCGCCACCACCAATGACGCCAGCACACTGACCCGCGACATGGCCGCCGCCTGGGCGTTTCCCGCCACGGGGAGCAACGGCGCCTGGAGCCGCAACTACGGTCGATGGACATTTGCCTCGGTGACCACAGCGTATGCTTGGTCGCCCAATGTCGCAGGCGGGCAGGCGGGCGCCTCTCCGACCAATCCCCTGTCCGGCGCCAGCGGCGATGCTGCCGTCGGGCTGGCGCAGTTCGTAGCGAGCTATCGCATCACACCGACGTCGCGCATTGCGGTCTCGTATGGAGTCACCGGAGCCACCAGCAATTTCCAGAGCGCGCGCCGCAATTACTCCGCCTACAACTTCTGGACCTTTACGCCCAAGGTCGCGTACATCAAGGCACTGGCAACAGCCGATGGCGACGCATCCACCGTACTTGCCGTGGGCATGTTCTCCAGGAAGACCACCGCGGTCTACCAGAACAGCGCAGTCGGCCGCATCGAGACCCTGGTCATGCGGCAGACCACCGGCGGCTGGAGCTATGGAGGCGTGGCGGCGGCGATCGAGAAATACACCATCGATCCGACCGAGCCGACGTACGGCAAGACCAATACCGGCAATTTCGACGGCGTCGGCATCGGCGTTGGCCCCCAGGTCAACTGGAACACGCGCTGGCACGGCAACAACGTCGAATTCCGCTGCCGCTGGATCTACGAATTCAACGGCCCCGGTGGACGCCCCAGCCAACCGATGCTGCTGTCGGCCACGGTGCATCTGTAGCACTGCATCGCACGACCCCCGCACTGAGCGGATCTCTGAGGCCGCCCCAACCTTGGCGCGTCTTGCCGAACGTATGGGCCGTGCATGAGTCGATGGCACACGGACCAGAGGTGGATGCTCGCGCTTGTCATCAGGACGGCAAAGCCACAGACACAACGACTCGCCGCCCGCGGCAACCACGGTCGCGCGCAAACACATTGCCTGTCGGCACGGTCCGCCCCCCCTCGAAGCCATCAGCCAGTTGCTGGTCGGGCACCTTTGCGACGACGCGGCGCAGCGCGTTTTTCCGTGTAGACCCGATAGACTGGCGGGCCATAAAAACGCCAATCGTACGCACCCCATGGACCATGCAAATCGCCAGCTCATCGACTCGCTCTACCGCCAGATCCTCGGGCGCGCAGCGGATGAGGGCGGACTCGTTACCTATGATCGGCTCCTATCAGGCACGGACCGGGATAGGGCCATTGCAGAATCCGTACGCTGCCTGCTTGCAAGCGCCGAATACAAACAGCGGGCGACGGCAACCCACGATTCACCAAGGCCGGAGTTCAGCGCCGCGGGTTCTCGGCTGATCAATGGGAAGAAGATTGGGCACATCGTATCGATTGGCACGCATTGCCTTACAAGCTTCCTGTTGAAGAAGCATGGACTGAAGCAGTACTCGCTGCCATTCGACTGGTTGTTTTCTTCGCCAGCAACGATCCTGCATTGCCTGGAGGACAGCTTCGCCACCTTCCTGGATGCGAAACACTATTCGCCGGTAACAAGTCGTCGCGCGTCGAAAGAGCCGGGCGCAGACCATCTGTTCTACAGGCATCGCCATGGCGTCGGCGACATGTTTGCGCACCGCGATCCAAGCACGCCCGACGATTATCGATACCTCCAGAAGACGGTCTATCGATTCAACAAGCTGATGGCTCTACCAGACGCCAAGCTATTTGTGATGATTGCGCGTCCCGTGCACAACGCCATCCGGGCGTTTCCGCTGATCTCTGACAAGATTCGGTCCATGACGGAAAACAGCGCCTTCCTGTGCATTCAATTGAGGGAGCCGACACTGCAACCAGGTTGCCACTCGATGAACCTGCTTCGCTCCAACGACGATCACGCCCTGTATGAGTTCCAGCCTTCCTCGGGTGAGCTCGGGATCGGATTCGATGAACTAATAGACGACTTGGCGATCATGCGCCTGGTGCGGCAATTTGATCGTGACCTGACCGACATCCACGTACCGATTGAATGAGTCCGGCGTCTGCCACGGCAGATGTCTTCGGGCGCTCGAAAAAGAGGGCCTCGATGCAACACGGTCGCACCATAGGCAGCAAAGCGAGCCAACATCAGAAACCTCGGTGAACGAGACTTGGCACGATTAGAAGACAGGCGAGGCTCGCATGTCTTGAATGGCGCCAGGCTTCCATGGCCGTGGATGCTCGATCGCGTGCCTACCTCCGAACCTTTCTGCCTGCTTGCCGGGCTGGTCTGTTCGTTAGGCGTTGGCGCCGACATTACCCGCCAGATCGCCAAGTGCGTCTTTGTGCACGACCAGGTCGCGCCCTCGAACACACATGGAACTCGCAAGGTCGTTGCGCTCGCTGCGTGTCATCGGCAGAGCAGCGTGAAACGCTCGCATCCGGAACTTGACATGGGCTTCACTAAGCGACGCCCCAAACATCGTCACTCACGCCGCATCACGCAGCCAAGTCAGGCTGCGCGCCTGACGCGAGCCAGCTTTCACACTTCCACACTGATGTATGAAGGAGCGTCCCAGCCGGCCATGTCAAGTGACCGCTTCCACTCGCCGTTCGCGCCAAGGAATCCGCATCGTGCGAACAAGTCGCGGGACAGGAAGTTAGCCTCGGTTTCGATCACTTCGCCGGTTATCTCCAGCACGCCCTTGGCAGCGAGCAGACTGCCGATCTGTCGCATCGCGGCCAGTTCCACGTCAAGTCCAAGCACCCTGCAACTCATGGCCCACTGCGCAACGTGCCGCTCCGCCACTACCACGACACCGACCAGTCCATAGTCGGCATAGCGATCACTGACGTTGAACGCGTAGAAGATCCCGCCTTCGGCAAAAAAGGCAACCGCCTGCTCGTGCGTCCAGCGCTTGCCCGTGGTGTTGAACTGATTGGTCTTGTTGAGCAGCTCGAGTGCGCGCACGAATGCCTTCGACTCCGCACTGTCGATCACCTGCAGGTTCAACCTGATGCCAAGGCCTTCCACGAAGGCTTCATGCGAAGCGTCCTTTCGATCGGTCTCGCGCTGAACCTGTGCCTGAATCATCTGCGTGCGCCGATCCGATTCGTCGGTGACCACCGCCACCTGCGTTTCCGCCGACCAAAGCAGCGCGCGACGCGTCACATATGGGTTCTCGCCCAACGTACGGATCTCGGGGAAGGCCTGCTTCACGGCGGCGCGCTCGACCGGGTTGTCGTCGACAAACACCACGCTCTTGGGCAACAGGCAGACATCACGCAGGATCTCGGCGATGTTTTCAGCCTTGGGCCGCCAATTGATCTTGCGTACCGCGAAATCGCTCAGCTGGATGCGATTGCCCACGATGCGCGGCCAGAGCTCCTCAATTCTCGCCTCATCGTTCTTGCTGACAATGGCAAGAAGCACGCCGCGCCGCTTCAGGTACTGCAAGGCCTCGATCACGCCCAAGGGCCAGCCCGCAACGATGTTTTGGCCGTAGGTATCCAGCGCATCTTCCGCCGCAACGCCACGCCACAGGCTGTCGTCGAGGTCCATGATGACAAGCTTGACCGAGTCCACCTGCTTGATGGTGCGGCACATCGAGAGAAGTTCGGCCCACAGGGCACCGACGATCTGGTCCGCCTGGACCTGATACTGCTCCGTGGCGCGAGTTACCGGCTCGATGCGTTGGCGATCATACGGGTAGTCGAAATTATTCAAGACACCATGATGGACCGTCAGAGCAAGACCGTCGTCCTGGTAGTACTTCCGCCCGAACACCGCGATGATCTGGTCTATATCGAGAAGATGTGCATTCTTGTATGCCGAAAGCTCTTCGTAGAGCCGAATATTCAGCTGCTCGATGAAGTAGACCGGATTGCGCAGATCGTAACGCCCGAACATCCGCCCCATCGGGTTGCGTTGCGGGAGATAGAAATTGCTGACGAAACTGAGCATGCGATGCTCGGTATTCCATCGCATCATGGCCGAGAGGGACCGCCGCATGCGCTCCACCGAGCGCGCGAACAGCGCCTCATGCTCAGCCAGATCGCCGTACCCCAAGGGCAAGCACTCCGTCTCCGGAAGCACGTGCCTAAGCGGCATCTGCAAAATCTGGAAGTCGTATGAACTTGCTTCTTTCGGCGGATTTGCCGGCAAGCGCATGCCATTGTTAACCGTCAGGAAATCAACTTCGCAATACTTGGCGAGCTGATGCTCCCAGGTTTCCAGCAAGCACGAGCCAATCAGCAAAATCCTTTGAGGCAAGTATTCGGAAATCCTGAGCTGCTGAGGCGACAGATAGGATGCCACCTCGTCGATCCTGAGCTCCTGACTCGCCGCCTTTTGCCGCTTCCGTACGGCCTCATCGCTTTGAGCGAATCCTCGCACCGCCTGATGGGGTTCGATGGCCCCGGAACTCAGGCCCGCAACCCAATTTGCGAGCCCGTTGGGGTCAGGCTCACGGCCGAGGATCGTTTTATAGAGGGAACGCACGAACTCTTCGACTGGATACGAATTACTCACGAAACACTCCGTTACTTTCCTTTATGGCCTGTGCCCAGGGAGTCACAATGCCTTGAATCGCGCAGCAGGCATGGGATCTGATGCATTGTCAGCATCACGCGCAATCGAGTAGGCGGCGCTAGTCCAGTATCGCACCTGGGAAGGCCGGCGCAGGCGGACACGCGCAGCCAGAACGAGCGCACGAATCAACGACCCGTGTCAGCCAGGCTCGCAATCATCCTGTTGAGCCGGTCAGCCGCCTTGGCCACTTCGTCGATGGCCGAATGGAGCTCTTGCCTGGCAAGGCTCTTCACTTCCGTGCTCGAGATGTCCTTGGTCCTGGGCAGGTAGACGACTTCGCACAGCTCCGACAGGTCGTCGAACTTGCCTATCCAGTCATCGCCCATGGCAAAAATGTCGGCTCCGAAACGCCGGACATCGGCGGCCTTCTGCTCCCAGGATGACTCCGGAAACACGGCGTCCACGTATCTGACCGCCTCGACGATCTGCACACGATGCTCGTAGGGAATGACCGTCTTCTTGCCCTTCTGGTCGTTGAATGCATCGGTCGACACACCAACGATCAACCTGTCGCCAAGCCTTTTCAGATTCCTGAGCAGGTTCAGGTGGCCCACATGAAAGAGATCGAATGTCCCATAGGTCAGCACGACGGTTTTCTTGACCGCAACCAATTCAGGTGTACTCATCGACATGGCATCAAGCGCTCATCACAGGGGAAGAGGAAGTAAGGAAGCGCTCGATTTCATCGACACAGCGATCCGCTGCCTCGGTGCCACGGCAGGCGATCATCTGCCCAACGGAAGGTGCCGGACGGGCACGTCCGACCGAGTCATTCATCACGGCCAGCGCCTCTTGCAAGGCAGCATTGATGGATTCCGGGCCGACGAGTTCGCAGAAATCCCAGTACACGTCGGTATGCGGCACCCTCAGGCGCGCCGCATCCTCATGGAACGTGCGATCGAAGTCCGGAATCCTTTCCATTGCGATACACAATGTCGGCTTGCCCAGCGACGCGAACTCGATGGCCGTCGATGAAACGTCCGAAATCAGCAGGTCCGCCAGTCCGTAGTAATCTGAAATGGTCTCGCCCGGCTGAAGCGCGTAGATCCGATAGCCCGCCGCCATCAATTCACCGCTGAAGCGGACGTCTCCATCATGGGGAATGGTGAAAACGTTATCCGACTCGTCAATGTGACGAATATTGAACACGCCGCAGTTCCTGTTGCCGCCGCTCCAGGTTGGCGCGAACAGTACCAGCTTCTTCGCGGGATTGAGCCCAAGCTTCTCGCAAAGCGCGACTCGTCTCTCCGGCGGCACGCCGGCCTCGGCTGTGAGCTTCGGATAACCCACGACGCGGCACTTCCCACGTGTAGAAGGATAGAGTTTCTCGATGCGCCCCTTCCACAATTCACCCGGAAGAAGAGTCAGGTCATAGCGTTTGTAGTGCGGGTTGTAAGTATATTTCTTTAACGGCGATACGCCGTGCTCGGCGTAGATGTAGGGCCCGGCGCAACCCTCATTGAACAGCCTTGCATAGGTCTCGGCAGCGGCGACCAGGTAGCTCTTCCGCCCGAACGGATTAGTCCGTGCGAAGTCGACGGCCCCTGCAGCATCCAGGAACTTGGCAGTATGGCCCCTCGCCAAAAGTCGCTCGAAGATTGGGCGGAGACTGTCGGCCTCCTTCTTTGAACCGAAGGCGCAGATGATCGATGTTCGGTCAACCTCGGCTTCTCGATTGACAACATAATTTCCGGGCGGCGACTTAAACCAGAGCTGAAATGCCAGCGATCGATGATCGGCACCAAAGCCACTGTCACTGGGGATCACAAAACCATCGGCCTTGAACTGCACGCAGCACGCTCGCTTCGGATCCAGCTGGATCTCGTAGCAGGCGAAAGCGTCGTCCAGGATGACGGTCTCGGTTCGCGTCCCTACGGTGACAACCACCTCGCGCACATCGCCCTGCGACAGGTAGTTGCAGCTGAGAAAGATCCGCTCGCAACCCGTCGCGAGCAAGGCCGAGGTTGCGTCGCTCCAGACGTATAACGATTCCCGCCCATGGAAACCTTCCATCAGCACGAGTGTTTCCGCGCCGCGGCAATCTTCCAGCCTGGCTACGGCCGGGCCTTGGCCCGGGACATTGGCCTGCCGCGCCGGCAAATGAAACCCCGGGGCTTTGGACAGCACGGCTTCGATCAGCTTCCCGACGTCGGCCGCTTCCGTTGAAGCTGGCGTGTCACGCTGAAGTTCGTCAGCCGTGGGCGACCTGCCAAGCAATGATTTGTAGAGTTCAGTCACCAGGCCCGTGCGCAACGATTGATCAATGCGTTGACCAACCACCGCATGTCCGCAGATCGTCGACGTGATTGCCGCGAGGTCGCTGCTGGAACCGACTTCGTGCCGCAGGCGCCTCAGGGCATCTTCCGAGATGGGCCTTCCAGCCATGCCCTCGAATACCGACGCGACGACAGCGTCGACATGTGACCCGACCATGTTGCGCAAATGGTCGGGATGACTGGCGATTTCCCTGATCAACTGCTCGATGCTGGCGCTTGATTCGAACTGCCGGCAAAGCTCCTCCCGCAACGACGCGTCCGGCTCGCGACCTGCCATCGTCTTGTACAAGCCGCAGACCAGGGCATCGGCGCGGCGCTTCTGGGCAAGTTCCCAATACTCCTGCGAGCCGGCCAGCGTTGCGAACAACTGGCCCAGGTCGCGGCTATCGCGCAGGTTTGCCGAATAGTGCGCCAGCGCAGCCGCATCGGGCTCACGCTCGAGCAGCACACGAAAAGCCAACTCCACCACACGCTCGGCATGGCTCGCGATCGACTGCTGCCAGTGCTCTTGGGACGCGCCGATCGCAGCGATCACATGCACGAGACCGTCGTCCTTCGCCACTTCACGACCGTAGACGCTCAGGGCCTCCGGTTCCGGCAATCGTCCGAGCAAGGCCAGATAGACCCCGTTGACGATGCTCTCCGCCTCGGCGGCGCGCACCGACTGCCAGACTTCGCCCGACTCTCTTAGCGTGGACAGCAATGCGCTCAGATCCGGCAACGCACCTAGCGATGTCCGATGCGCCGAAAACAGCGCTTGGCCAGTCGACGAACCGAAAAGGCCATGGAAGATGGCAAGCAGCAGGTCGTCGGAATGCCGGCCGAGACTACGGCCCCATGATTCGTCGGAGTTACCCACAGCGGCAAGCGTCGACTCGAGGCTTCCCGAGGCAGCAATCTCGGCCTCGTACGCCTTCAGGGCTTCCTCGTCGGGTTCCCGTCCAAGTACGCCACGGAAGATGGCGCGCACCGTTGCTGGCGCCGCGCTCGAAGTCTGGAGGCGCTTGAACTCATCAGATTCAACCAGGTGCGACAAGACCTGCGCCAGGTCTCCCGACTGGGCGAGGGCCTGGGCATACCCATCAAGACCGGCCGTATCCGCAGGCCTGCGCAAAAGCCCCGCGTAAGCCTCCTTGACTAATCTTGAGCGTAATAGCCTGAACACCTTCTTCCAGGTGTACGCGCCGAGTCGTTTCATCCCCAATTGCCTCGCGACCAATGAGTCACCTTGTGACCGCCCCTCGTTGGGCCGTTCTTATGTCGCCATCGCAAAGGTGAGGCATCGCCTCACGTTTGCGCTTCCGTCCAGACGGGAATGCAGGCCCGTGCCAAGCCAACCACTTGGAAGTGGCGGCTCAGTGCATCAGGCACCCGTCCAACCGAGATCTCCCGTGGCGGCCGTCAGATTCGCGCTCTTGAACGCCCCCTTCTTGACGCGCTCGAAGAACTCCTGCCAATAAGGCTCGATGTTTTCTCGACGATAGCGGGGAGAATGCAACAGGCCCTCGGCCACGAGCTCGTCGCGTCGCACACGATTGGCGGGTTCAATAACGCGCTGGATGGCCATCGCCTGTTCAAAGGCTGAGTACGGATTGAAGTACTCGCAACCCTTGCCGTAGATCTCGCGATGCACCGGGATGTCCGACGCAACCACGGCGCCACCGCAAAGCATTGCCTCGATGCCGCTGAGGTCAAAGCCTTCGGCAACAGATGGGCACACCACGGCCTCGGCGGCGCGATAGAGCAGGCGCAACTGGGAAGCGGGAACACGCTCAAGATGGAACAATTCGCCACGCTGCTGCCAGGGTGCCATCGACTCCAGGATCTTGCTGTATTCCCAACCGCGACTTGCCACCAGGACCAGCTTCAGGTCCGGCATGCCGTGATTCTTCAGGTAGTCCCACGCGCCAATCAGCTTCGCATGGTTCTTGCGCGGCTCCAGCGTCGAGACCATCAGCAAGAAGCGCGACGGCTTCGACATCAGGTTCTTCTGGTAGAAATTTTCCTTTTCCCTGGAGGTCAGGAATTTTGGTTCCGTTTCCTCGGAAATGTGGTTGCGAATGATGTTGGAAATGTACGAATGACTCGTCGTTTCCTCACGGTATTCATGCGAGACAATGTCCGGGATGATGACCGCACGCTTCTCCAGTTCAGGATGGATCTTCAGGAGGTCATCCCTGGTCGCGCCGCTGGTGCAGGCGAAAAGTGCGTGCTTGTGGTTGACCGCCAGCCCCGCCATGTGCGCGGCCTGGTGCAGGCTTGCGCTGCTGATGGTGTGCGGCAGGAACACCGGGATGGCATCGTGATAGCGAACGACCAGCTGGGTGGAAGGTGCGACGTTGGCCGGACAGGGCGTCTGCGAGACGAACACGTCGTAGCCCTTGGTGTTCAGTCGCGGCATTCTCGTGAGCGGATTCTGTGCCTTGGCAATGGCAACACGATTGAGCGTGTCCCACGAGGGCTTCACGGTCGCGTATTTCGCGTTGGTGATTGTTCCCATTTCGCTCGGCGGCAGCGTCTTTGAAAACGCGCTCTGCCAGATGAAGTCGCCAAAGTCCCTTGCGTCGAAGTCGTACAGAGGGATGTCCCGGCCGAAGTTGGCCGCCGCCGACTGACGCCACGTATCGACGCGCTTCCAGGCGAAGTGGACCGCCTTTTCCCACCAGAAATCGAGCGGATCGACTTTCACGGAGATAGCGAAGCGCGAGAGGCGCTGCATCCGTCGCGCCGTCGTGAGCTCTTTGGCGAACCAACCCTTCTTCAGGCCGGGCCACAACCGTCGATTCGGATGATTGATCAACCCGGTCACGTCGACATTGTCGATTTTGTTCAGGGACAAGAAGACGAGCCTCGTTTCCTGCGGAATGCCGGCAAAGCCTTCCAAGCAGGGACGCAGCTCCATCAGGACTTTGAGGTTGTTGTTCTTCATCGTTTGAGATCTGCCATTTTTATCTTCTTACTCACGCCTGGCTTCACCGGCTCGACTCCGTGGACCGTCGACATCGGCAAGACAAAAGGCGCCCCCTTTTTCTTTAAGTCCCACGCAACGTCATGGGCCCGGTCATCACCAGGTCGTCGTGTTCTGTATCGTCTGCACGTTCACGATGGGACTCGTGAATGCCCCCACGATGCTCATGAATTTCTGCAGCTCTGCCAGCGGAGCATTCGCCACGTACACGATGTCCTTGTTCTCGACCTGGAAGTTCTGGGCGATGAACAGGCTCTGCGGATTGCGAAGGTCGATCTGGTAGATCACCGGCACGCGGCCGTCCGCAGTGACGTTCTGCTGTGACGTCGACGGCGGGAGGGCACTGGCATCCTCGAACCGGAAGATGAAGACGCCGCGCGGGTCGGAACGCGAGTCGGCCAGGCCACCCATGCGTCCCAGCGCCTCGGCGAGGGACACGCCGGTCGCCTCGAAGTTGATCTCGGCATTTCGACCCGTGGCCCCCATGGCCACGAAGCTCAGCGGCTGGTACGCGGCCGTGACCACGTCATCCGGCTGCAGCACGATGTCCTGGCTGGGGTCCTTGATGATGGCTTCCAGCGGCAGCGATCGGACGATGCCGCCACGCGCCACCTGGATGGTCATTTTCTGCACCGGCTGGCGCACGCCACCGGCGACGGCAAGCGCGTCGAGCAGCCGTTCGCCATGGGGCGTCAACGGAACGCGCATGCTGTTGGTCACTTCGCCCACGACGGTGACGTAGGAGGATGCGTTGCGCGCCTGTCGAACGATGACCTGCGGATGATTCGCCTTGCCTGCGAGTTTTTGCGCAATGGCGTCCGCGGCTTGCGCAACCGTGAGCCCCGCGACGCGTACGCGACCGGCAAACGGGACCCCGATGGCGCCATCGCTGCTCACGACCTGCTCGGGCAAGGTGGTCGGACGCGTTGCGGACGTCCCGTTGCTGGCGGAGGCCAGCACGTAGTCGCCAAAGAGCAGTGCGGGAGGGGCCTCCCAGATCGACACCTCAACGGCATCGCCGGCGCCAAGCAGCTCATTGGATGCATGCGAGGCAGGCAAGGCGCTCGCCAACTGCTGGCCCAATCGCTTGGACGCCAACTGACGCGCAACCGATTCGTCGACCTGCACGACATGGATCTTGCTGGGGGGTGCCTTCTGGCTGGCAGCCTCGACGTCGGATCGCGACGGACCATTGGCAGGCAGCGTCGAACAACCCGTCAAACCGACAAACGCCCCCAAGGCGAGCACGACGCAACGTCGGCTCACCGCGCTAAAAACCTGCATCCCCTGTTCCCTGCTTGCTTGCGACCTTGTGTTCGATCCTCGAGCGGTGCGCGACGCCGATTCCATCCTGACGCCAAACTTGCTCTTGTCACCATACTGCCAATAAGCTGAAACATAAGCAAATGGCGCGCATGCGCCTGCACGGGGGGCTTCGTCTGCGCCGACAGGGGGGTGCGCCCTCGCGTATGCGCGACAAGGTCAAGCAGCTATGGACATCCAGGCATCCATGACTTTTGGCATGAAGAGACGACACGGAACCGACTTGGCGACGCCTCCAGCAATGGACGCAGGCTCCTTGAAACCGCAATAGACTCGCAATTTCAAGGGATTGTTTGGCGTGCGGGCGACTGCACCAATGGATTTGCTCGACAGGGGGCTGGGGAGCTTTGCAACACGCGTATCTGTTTCTTCAGGGGCCCGTCGGGTCCTTTTTTCGCCGTCTCGGACGCGAACTGAATCTCCAGGGTCACGTGGTCCACCGAATCAATTTCAACGGTGCCGACCTGCTCGACTGGCCATCTCCGCATATGTTCCGGCAGCCCGAGGAGCAATGGGCCTTCTTTGTCCGTCGATTCGCGGCAGAGCGGGACATCACCGACCTCGTTCTGTTCGGCGACTGCCGCCAGCCGCACCGGACGGCCATCGAGGTGCTCAGGAAATGGCGACCTTCCCTGCGCATCCACGTGTTCGAGGAGGGCTACATCCGCCCCGACTGGATTACGCTCGAACGCAACGGCGTCAACGCGCACTCGCCGCTGATGGCCCTGCGGGGAGACTTCATCGACGAGCCGGAAGCCATTGAGCCGGCACCCACGGGGGAACACGCGGGCGCATCGGCGCTCAGCATGGGGCTGCACGCCGTCGCCTCCTACCTGGCGATGTTCTTCCTCGGCCGCGTGTTCTCGTTCCACGAACATCATCGCCCGCTAAGCCCTGCCCAGGAGGCCGGTGCGTGGCTGCGCAAACTGTCCACGCAGTGGCTCCGCAAATCGCAAGCCAGGCGTGACCAGGCTCGCCTGCTAAGCAGCCACCACCCGTTCTTCCTGGCCTTGCTGCAGATCAATTCGGACAAGCAGGTTCAGATTCATTCGCCGCTCAGTTCGATCGAATCGTTGCTTGAGAGCATCATTCCTTCGTTCGCGGCGCACGCTCCCGCCGACACGAGGCTGGTGGTGAAGGCCCATCCCCTGGATGTGGATTCGGTGGCCCATGCGCGCAGTGCACTGCGCATGGCGAAGCAGTGCGGGATCGCTGATCGACTGGTGTTTCTCGACGGCGGCGACCTCGGCGCCCTCGCCGACAGGTGCCGCGGGGCAGTGACCATCAACTCCACGGCGGGCGTATCCGTCCTGCATCGCGGCAAGCCCCTGTTCGTTTTCGGAAGTGCCATCTACCGGTCCCCTGCGCTTACCCACCAGGGTTCCATTCATTCGTTCTGGTCGGCGCCGTCCGCACCTGACATGGCCCATTACGAAGCCTTTCGCCGTGTCATCATTCGTCGCTCGCAGGTGAACGGCGGCTTCTACACGCGCCAGGGTCAGGCACTGGCATTGAAGTCGGTCGCCCTGCGCCTTACCGAGGCCCCTGCGCGCAAATCTCCGCTGCCGGCAACGCCCACTCACGAAGAAGCGATCGTGGCCGATGCCGTCTGAACCCAATACAAGAAGTTCGACATGTCCGTTGCCGTAACACCTATGACACCCGACCGCCCGTGGGCCAGCCATGAGCTCCACTGACGGCACCACGCTGCGCGATGCAGCGGCCATCCAGGCTCGCGTGATCGGCGCACTGATGATGCGCGAGCTGCATACGAAGTTCGGTCGACACAATATCGGCTACCTGTGGGCCCTGCTGGAGCCCATGACGCTGGCGCTAGGTGTCACGGCCATTCACCTCGCCATCTCCAAGTCCCACGTACTTCCGTTTGGCATGGAAAGCGCGCCGTTCTGGCTTACCGGCTACGGCTCCTTCGTGCTGTTTCGCTCCATCGTGCTGGGCTCCATGGGCGCCATCGCGGGCAACCGCGGCCTGCTTTACCACCGCGTGGTGACGTTGCAGGACATGCTGGTTTCGCGCGCGCTGCTCGATGGCGCGATGACGACCCTGGCGATCATGCTGCTGCTGGGCGGGATCACCGTCGTTGGCCTGGGGCACATGCCCGACCGCCCCCTGCTGATGCTCACCGGACTCGCCTTGATGCTCTGGTTTGCCCTGGGCGCATCCATGCTCATCGCGGCGCTGTCGGAGTGGAGCCATACCTTCGAGCGGCTCATGCATCCGATTCTCTACCTGATGATGCCGATCAGCGGCGCCTTCTACGTGGTGGAATGGCTGCCGACGCGATACGCCCAGATCGTGTCGTGGATACCGCTCGTGCAGATCATGCAGATCATCCGCGAAGGTGAGTGGGAGCAATTCGACAGCATCTACGTCTTTCCCGCTTACACGGTGTTTTGCTGCATGGTGACCATGCTCTCCGGCCTGTTCGCGCTGCGCATGCTGCGCCGGCATGTGGAGATCGAATGATCGAGTTCGAACACGTCACCCAACGCTACAAGACGCGCGCCGGAGAGCGCGTGGTGCTCAACGACGTCTCCTTCACGATCGGGCACCGCCAGTCCATCGGCATTTGTGGGCGCAACGGCGCGGGCAAGTCCACGCTGATGCGCCTGATCTCCGGCATCGAGTTTCCGACCAGCGGGCGCGTTCGCCGCCACATGTCGGTGTCCTGGCCCCTAGGCTTTGCGGGTGGATTCCAGGGGACCCTCACGGGTGCCGACAACGTGCGGTTCATCGCGCGCATCTACGGCAAGTCGATCGAAGACACGCTGGCGTTTGTCGACGACTTTGCCGAACTTGGCAGCTACCTGCACATGCCGGTGAAGACGTACTCCTCCGGCATGCGTGCGCGCCTTACTTTTGCCGTTTCACTGGCGATCGATTTCGATTGCTACCTCATCGACGAAATCACGGCCGTGGGCGACTCGCGCTTTCATCAGCGATGCCACGAAGCACTGAATCGCCGCATGCAAACCGGCTCGCTGGTGATGGTGTCGCACGCACCGGAAACCCTTCGTCAGTTCTGCAACACGGGCGCCCTCCTGGCCAATGGCAGCCTGACCTTTTTCAATTCGATCGATGAAACCATCGCCGCCTACGAGGCGTCTTAAGGCACCGTAATGACAGATTTTCCGAAGGATCTCGACAGGTCCAACCACGACGACAAGGCACTGGGCCCACGCCTCGATCGAGCCATTCTTCGCGCCGCCACCTGGCTTCGCCTGAAGCAATGGCTTGGACGGCATCGCTACCCGATGGTCCTGATCGTCCTGCCGACCCTGTTTACCGCGTTCTATTTCTTCCTGATTGCGGCAGACCAGTACCAGGCTGAAGCGCATTTCGTGGTGCACAGCAGCGATACCCGCTCATCCGGTGCCTCGATGCTGCAGCAGATGCTGCAAACCACGACGGGCGGTGCGGCCATGGCCGAACAGTTCAGCGTCGGCGACTACCTGATGTCTCACGATGCCGTGCAGGCGCTGGAAGCGAAGATGGACCTCGTCGCGATGTTTCGCGCGCCGGAAGCCGATCCGCTGGCGCGTCTCTGGCACGAGCACCCGACGGACTACCAGCTGCTCAAGTACTACCGTGGCATGGTCAGCGTGTACCTGGATTCGTCCACGGGTATTACCACGCTGAAGGTGCGTGGCTTTCGCCCGGCCGACGCCCACCGTATCGCCAGCGCCCTGCTGGAGCTTGGCGAAAAGCGTGTCAACGATTACAACGGCCGCGCCGAGCAGGACACCATCCAGGTCGCCAGGGACGAAGTCGCGCGCGCCGAAAAGCGCGTGCTCGCCGCGCAACAGCAGCTCACCCGATTCAGGCTCAACACGCAGGACATTGACCCCCAGAAATCGGCCACCGGCGTGCTCACCGTGATCGCCGGCCTCGAGAAAGAGTTGGCCGACTCGCGTGCGCAGCTCGCCAGCACCAGTGCACTGCTTGATGCGAACAGCCCTCAGCGGCTCGCGATGAATCAGCGCATCAAGGCACTCGAAGGACAGATCCGCGACCAGGGCGCCCGCCTCACCGGCAACCAGGGTGGCCTGGCACCGCGGTTGTCGAACTATGAGCAGCTCTCGCTGGAGAAGGAAGTTGCCGATCGTGAGTACGCGGTCTCGCTGGACTCGCTCAAGGCCGCCAACCTGGAAGCCATCAGGCAGCACCTGTTCGTGTCGCGCGTGGTGGAGCCCAACCTTCCGGAGGAAGCCGAGTTCCCGCGCCGCATCATCATCGTGCTGAGCGTATTTGCCATCTTGCTGGTGGGCTATGGCATCGGCTGGCTGATTGTTGCGGGCACCAAGGAGCACGCAGGCTGATTGTCCATCGACGAGGCCTCGCCCGCGCTGCGAGCATGCGGGCGAGGCTGTTGCACCGGGCTGCAGAGGAACCCCGTTCGCCGTCAGCGAACCGATGGCTCAGCGGAACCGGGCGGCCCAGCGGAGCACCGGGCGCATCAGGCGCCGGCGCAGGGTCATCCTGACGGGCGCGGCATCGCGCCAGGCCGACAATTCATCAAGTGCCGATTCGACCGTGATGAGCTGGCCGCTGACCCTGCTGATGTAGCGGGGATAGAGAATCAGCACCGCTGCGACAAGGTCATCCAGCGCCAGGCGCCGCGTCCTGCGCGTCACCGGCACCACGTCCTTGGTGAGGCCCCACCCGGCATAGAACGGCTGGCCGTACGCTGTCACCGCCTTGTGGCGAAGCAGCGCCTCAAATCCGGCCAGCGAGGTCAGCACGTGCACTTCGTCAACCTGCGGAAGCATGTCCGCCATGGCGGAGTCCACCACGATCTCGTCCGCCAACGCGGTGGCGTCGTGCTCGCCGTTGCCTCGAGCCCGCAGCCCCGCAACGACATCCGGATGCGGCTTGTAGACGATGTAAGCGTCCGGATTTGACTGGCGCACGGCCCGCAGCAAATCCATGTTGGTGCGTATGCCGGGCGCACCGAGCGCGATGGACGCATCACTCTCGACCTGGCCAGGCACCAGGATGACGCGACACGTTCGCGCGGGCCGCTGCCAGCGTTGACTGCCCACGTTGTATTTGGTGATGCCCGACTCAACCAGACGCTTCCTCAGCACGGCGGCGCGCTCAAGCAGCGCCGCATCGAAGGAGGCCTTTTGCAGCAGATACTCGACATCCGACTCGCGGGTCGCGTCGTAGTAGACGCCGCGCGTATCCACCACCCAGGACAGCGGCTGCACCAGGTCGGCACCAAGCCCCACGGAGCGCAGGAACCCGTCCTCAAGGCGAATCACCTTGATGTTGGGGCGCAGCGACGGACAAACGGCTTTCGAACCCCACACGGCGAGCGTCGCCCCGGCGGGAACGCTCTGCGCGCGACGCACGAAACGCAACTCGCGGCCCTGCAGGAATCGCCGCACGATGGGGCGCTTCCAGGCCGAAAACCCCAGGGCGTAGATGCGATCTGGCAAGACCGTTGCGATGTCTTCCATGTCCGGCGCCAACTCAGCAGGGGCTTGCAACGAGTTCACCAAGAAACCGCTCCACTTCGGCCATATGCGAGTCCCAGGTGGGCGCCTCGTAGTCCGCGATCCGACGCAGCTGCTCGGCACGGCGCAGGCTGTCCGGATGGATGTAGTCAAGCACGGCATCCCTCCAGCCCAGCCCGTCGAGCGGATCGACGAATTCCGGAACGGATCCGGCCACTTCACGAAACACGGGAATGTCGCTGGCGATGACGGGCACACCGAGCGCCAGCGCCTCGACCAATGGCAGGCCGAAGCCTTCGATGAAGCTGGGAAACAGCAGCGCGCGAGCGTGCAGCAGGTAGTTGGCAAGCTCATCGTCGCTGCAGTGACTGCGCTCGATGACTGTGGCGCCAAGGGCGGCACAGCGCTCGAGGAGATCGAGCACCTGCTCGCATTCCCAGCCGCGCTGCCCGACCACGACGAGCCTGGGTGCCGCGTCGCCCATCTGCTCCGCCAGGGCGCGCCAGATGTTCAGTAGCAGGAGATGGTTCTTGCGTGGCTCGATCGTTCCCAGCATGACGAAGTAAGGCCCGGCGACGGGACAGGCCACGGCCGCTTGTGCCGGAATGGCAGGCGCAAGCGGCGCCACGACAATCGGCGGCACTTCCAGGCCGATGGATGCCGCGGCCCGGCGAAAATCGCGGGACGTCTGCTCGGAATTGGCGATGACGCCTGCTCCGAGGGTGGCTGCATGGCGCACGCGGGCCCAGTGGCGCTTCGCTTCACCCGGCCTGCAGTACTCGGCATGGGTGATGGGAATGAGGTCGTGCAGGACGAAGACAGGTCGTGCGCCACGTTTGCGCAAACTCGCCGCATAGTTGTGGCGTTCAAGGCCACGATGACCGGTGTTCAGCAGCAGCGATGGGGATGACAGGCGGCTTCGCATGCCGCGCAGCACACCCCATGCGACGATCCAGGCGGCGCGCGAACTGGCGCCCTTCCAGGGTGCGAGCAGCAATTCGAAGAGCTTCGCGGACTCGGCTTTCGACAGCACGACGGCGTGACGCCCCAGCGCGATGATGGCACGGGAGCGATCGCCAAATTGCTTGATGTAGGCCAGGCCGACCCGGTCGACTCCCGTTGGCAGTCGCGAGCGCATGAACCTGCCAAGCAGGCGGGTCACGTCGATCAGGAACTCCTGCGTGATGTCGCCCCTGCCATCCGGCCATGCGTTTTGTCCCGACACTCCGTGTGCTGGCCGGATGTGCCCCGTGCTTTTCAAGATTTGCATCGCGCCATTCTACCGGCAAGGAGGCTCCCGACCGGGCCCGCGCCGCTTCCAGCGGGCCTCTGGCCAGGACATCGCCCGCATCGACGGCACCCGCCTGCGGGCGGGAGCCCGGCCCGGCGATCGAGCCATCCGTGCCACGGACCCGGCTACGCCTTATGGCGCCCACCGAATGGCCAAGGGTCGGCCCCGCAGGCCCGTGCTAACGTCCTTCCGTGTACCGGTCCCAGGGGAGCGACGCCGTCGTTTAGGGCCATCCGCATGAAAGCCCCGATCAAGATCAACAATTTCGACCTGATCCGCCTGCTGGCGGCCTGCCAGGTGGTGGCGCATCACGCGATCGACCACCTGGATCTGGATCGCAGCGCGCTGCCGGTGGCCTTGCTGGCGCAGCTCATCCGCTATTTCCCTGGCGTCCCGGTTTTCTTCTTCGTCAGCGGCTTTCTGATCAGCAAGTCCTACGAATCCAGCGCCAGCGTGTTCGATTACGCGCGCAATCGCGTGCTTCGCATTTATCCGGCGCTGATCGTGTGCACGCTGCTGGCGGTGGGTGCCGTGTTCGCGCTCGACTACCTGCCACGCGCAGATGCTCCGTTGCATGGCGTGCTTACGTGGATGGTCGCGCAAATGACCATCGTGCAGTTCTACAACCCGGGCTTCATGCGCGACTTCGGCGTGGGCGTGCTCAACGGCAGCCTGTGGACGATCACGGTGGAACTGCAGTTCTACGTCGTCACGCCCATGGTCTACGCGCTGTGCGGACTTCGGCACCGACGCGGCACGCTGATGCTCATGCTGCTGACGCTGGCCCTGCTCGTGCCCAACCTGGCCTACTGGCATGCCGACCCGGAACACCATCCCGCCACGACGTTGAAGCTGTTCGGCGTGACCTTCCTGCCCTGGTACTACATGTTCCTGTTGGGCGTGCTGGCGCAGCGGCATTTCCATCTGCTGCACGGCTGGCTGTCGGGCAGGGCGATCCCACTGGGTGTCGCGTACGTGCTGGCCACCATGTTGGCCACGCACCAGCTTGGCTGGAATGCTTCCAACGACATCCACCCGGTGCTGTACGTCCTGCTCGCCGCCTTCGTGTTTTCGCTGGCCTATACCGCGCCCACCTGGGCGGATCGCCTGCTTCGGCGGCAGGACATTTCGTATGGCATCTACATCTACCACATGCCCTGCATCAACGTGCTGCTCTACCTGGGACTCAAGGGACAGACCATGGCGCTGGCTTTCACCTTCGCGGCGGCGGTCCTGATCGCCATGCTGTCCTGGATCGCGATCGAGCGACCCTGCCTGCAGATGAAGCGCGGTGGTCTGGAGCACAGCCCGCTTCCCGGCGCCCGCCCTGTCACGCCGGACACGCCGGACACGCCGACGACGCTGCCAGTCTCAGAAGAGACGCGATAGCTCAGCAGTCGCGACACGCACTCGTGCCACGAGCAAGCCACGCCATGTGGATCCGACGTTTCGCACCGATCGCGCAAGCTCAGTGCGAATGGTCGACGCGCGGGAAGCGGACAAGCCGTGCGTGACATCCCAGGCGGCCACACGCCGCAAGGTCGCAAGGTCGCAAGGTCGCACTGCACACAGCAACCCCTGAAACGAAAAAACCCCTGAAATATCAAGGGTCATTTGGCCGCGCGCTGGCGAAATCTTGGTGGCTATGGGTGGACTCGAACCACCGACCCCAGCATTATGAGTGCTGTGCTCTAACCGGCTGAGCTACATAGCCTTGGGTGCCGCCCGCCGCGGGTGTCGACGTGATGTCGATCAGGCGGGGCGCGGCAGTTTAGTCGTCCCTGCCTTTTGGTTCAAGTGTTCGGCTTGCTGCCAGTTTGTGCGCTATGGTTGAATCGACCGCGAGCCGCGGCGTACATGACCTGCCGATTCGTCGTGTCGCTGGCTCCAGGAGGCAACATGATCGACGTCGATGGCTACCGTCCGAATGTGGGCATTGTTCTGCTGAACGCAGACGGCCGACTGTTCTGGGCGCGCCGCGTCAATCGTGACGGCTGGCAGTTCCCCCAGGGCGGCATGCGCAGCGACGAGACGCCGCTGGAAGCGATGTATCGCGAACTGGAAGAGGAAACCGGCCTGCGCCCGCAGCACGTGGAAGTGCTTGGCGCCACGCGTGGCTGGCTCCGCTATCGGCTGCCCAGCCGCTATGTGCGGCATCACCAGCGCCCGACCTGCATCGGCCAGAAACAGGTGTGGTTCCTGCTGCGGCTGGTGGGCGAAGAGGATGCGCTGCGCCTGGACGCCTGCGAGAAGCCCGAATTCGACCTCTGGCGCTGGGTGGATTTCTGGTACCCGGCTGCCCACGTGGTCAATTTCAAGCGTCAGGTCTACGAGCGGGCGCTGCGGCACTTCGCACCCCTGGTGGAGACGCTGTTGAGCGTTCAGCTGGGCGACTTGCCCCAGCCCAAGGGGCAGGACCCCGGCGATCGCCCGCGCAAGGGCAAGGCCGCTGCCTGAACGAATACCCAGGCCCGGGCTCCTGCCACGGGCCACTGGTTGACAATCATTCGCATTTGCGTTCCCATATGCACCCATGTATATCTGCATGTGCAACGCCGTCACCGACAGCGACATCCGCCGCGCCGCGGCCGATGGCGTTCACCATTTCGCCGACCTGCAGGCACGCACGGGTTGCTCGGACTGCTGCGGCTGCTGCGAGCAGGAAGCGCGCGCCACGCTGGACAAGGCGGTAGAGCAGGTCCGCTTCCAGCTGCCGGTCATCGCAACCGCCTGAAACCCCCTGGTTTCCCCGCCAGACGCGCAGCCTTCGCTGCGCGTTTTTGCATTGGCGATCCATAGTCATTCTCGTTTCGTCACCCCTCGGAAGTACGCCGTATAGTTGCTGGCTGTAGCGGCAAGGAGACTTCCCATGAAGGGCGACGCGAAGGTCATCGAGTTCCTCAACAAGGTGCTCTACAACGAGCTGACCGCCATCAACCAGTATTTCCTGCATTACCGGATGTACAAGGACTGGGGCTACAGCGAGCTTGCCGAGCACGAGTACAAGGAATCCATCGAGGAGATGAAGCACGCCGATCACCTGATCGAGCGCATCCTCTTCCTGGACGGGCTGCCGAACCTGCAGCACCTGGGCAAGCTGCGCATCGGCGAGAACGCACTGGAATGTCTGCAGGGCGATCTCGACCTGGAGATGGCGGCCGTGAAGGACCTGCGCGAAGCCATCGCCCACAGCGAAGGCATCGCCGACTACGTCAGCCGCGACCTGTTCAAGAACATCCTCCACGATGAGGAAGAGCACATCGACTGGCTGGAAACGCAGTTCAGCCTGGTCAAGGACATCGGTGCCGAGCGTTACCTGCAGGCGAAGATGGCCGGCTGATATCCGGCGGGCGTCACACGCCCGGACCCTTGCGGCGCAAAGCGTGGCACGGTTCCTTGACGCTCTCGCCGCGGCGCGGCTATACCGTGGTTTTCCCTGGGAAGGCCACGCATGGCTTCACGCCCACCACCGCGTTTCGTGGTCCGCCCGCATGACGCCGGCGGCCTGAGGCGTCGTGCCTTGTGGTTGGGTGCCGGCTGGCTGCTCAGTCTGGTGTTGACCGGACTTGTGGTTGGCGGCCTGGTCCGCCATGCGACGCCCGCCGCCACGGAGAAGCGCCAGCTCGATGCGCTCGCCAAGGACAACGACGACTTGCGCCAGCAGGTGGCCAACCTGCAGCGCGCGACCCAGGTGGGCGATATCGCCACGCGCTCACTGCGCCAGACGCTGGCCGAGCGGGAGGAAGAGATCAGCGGCCTGCGCGCCGACCTCGGCTTCTACTCGCGCCTGACCGGCGGTGATGCGCAGCGCGAGGGCCTGAAGGTGCAGGAAGTACGCGTCCAGCCGGTCGCCAGCTCGCACGCCTGGAACCTCACGCTGAGCCTGACCCAGAACGCCAGGCGCGGCGAAGACGTGGACGGCACCGCCACGGTGAGCGTGGAAGGCCTGCGCGGCGAGAAGGTCGTGAAGCTCGACTGGCCAGCCCTCGGCGACGCTGCCCAGAGCAGTGGCATTCCGTTCCGCTTCAAGTATTTTCAGCAGTTGCACGCCACCATCGTGCTGCCCGCCGACTTTCGCCCGACCCGCCTCCTGATCCATGCTCAACCTTCGGGTGACGAAGCCGTCAGCCGTGCCGTGGCGTGGAACGATGCGGTGTCCGGCCACCTCACACCGACCCAAGGAGAACAGGATGCTCAACCGTAAGCGCGCCGAGCGCACGCCCGCCAGCGCGGATACCAGCCTGATTGCGCACGGCACGGTCATCCGTGGCGACGTGCGCTTCAGCGGCATGCTGCACCTGGATGGCCGCGTCGAGGGCTCGGTGTCGGGCGACGACGATGGCGCCGTCTTCACACTGAGCGAGAACGGTGTCGTGCAGGGTGAGATCCACGTGTCGCACGCCATCATCAACGGCCAGGTGCACGGTGACATCCATGCGGGCGAGCGCCTGGAGCTGGCGCCGCAGGCCCGCGTGACCGGCGATGTCCACTACCGCACGCTCGAAATGGCAGCCGGCGCCCAGGTGAACGGCCGCATGAGCCACCGGCTCGGCGAGGCCCCGCGTGAACTGCCTGCACCTACGCTGATCGGCGCGGAAACCGTACCGGCCTGATCGCGCTATCCTTGCACCTCAGCCGCCACGCCCCCACTTGAGCAGCATGGATACCGTCCTCCCCCTTCCGATCGTCCCCGACTACCGCAGTGCCGGTGCGCCGCTGGTGTTCTCCGAGGCTGCCGCCCGCAAGGTGCGGGAGCTGATCGTGGAGGAGGGCAATCCGGAACTGAAGCTGCGCGTGTACATCACCGGCGGCGGTTGCTCGGGCTTCCAGTACGGCTTCACCTTTGACGAAGCCCGGGCCGAGGACGACTTTGCGCTCGATCGCGAAGGCGTGACGCTACTGGTCGATCCGCTGTCGCTGCAGTACCTGACCGGCGCCGAGATCGACTATTCGGAGAGCCTCAGCGGCTCGCAGTTCGTCATTCGCAATCCCAACGCGAAGACCACCTGCGGCTGCGGCTCCTCCTTCTCCACCTGAGCGCGCGCCCGGCATGGATCGCACCACCCTGCCGCGCCTCAACACCTTCGCGGGCCTGAGCCTGATTCTCGACCGGGTGGCCGAGAAGCGCGACGAAGCAACCTGGGTCAACGAGCAGGCCGCATCCGCGCACGCCCGCTACCTGTTGCTGGATGCGCTGGGCCAGACCTACCTGCTGCCCGGCCGCGACGCGCTGCGCTGGCTCGACAGCGGCGAGCGCGAACAGCTGCTGGGTGAACTGAAGGCGACCTTCCTCGGCTTTGCCGGCGAGCGGCCGCACTTCCTGCTGGCGCTGGACGATGGCGACCACGCGGCGGAACTCGAGACCCGGCTGAGCGCGCGACGCGCCGGCCTGCGCGACGTGGGCCTGCAGCTGGCCGCGGACGAAGCGGGCCTGTTTGCCTACGCCAAGGGCCTCGCGCACTGGCAACGCGAGACACGCTTCTGCGCCCGTTGCGGCTCGCCAGTGGTGCTGGTGGCGTCCGGCCACCGTGCCCAGTGCACCAACGCCGAATGCGGCCGCATGCATTTCCCGCGCACCGACGCCGCCGTCATCGTGATCGTGGAACACGAAGGCGCCTGCCTGCTCGGTCGCCAGGCCGGCTGGCCGAAGGGCCGCTATTCCACCCTGGCCGGCTTCGTGGAACCGGGCGAAGCACTGGAAGACGCCGTACGCCGCGAAGTGGCCGAGGAATCGGGCGTCATCGTGGGCGACGTGCACTACCACTCGTCGCAACCCTGGCCGCTGCCGCAGTCGCTGATGGTGGGTTTCACCGCGACCGCAGTCTCGCGCACGATCCGCCTGCGCGATCACGAACTGGAAGACGCACGCTGGTTCACGCCCCAGGACATCGTCGACGGACTGGCCGACGGCAGCTTCCTGCCCTCGCCGCCGCTGTCGGTCTCCTTCCGCCTGCTGGCGCACTGGCTGCAACAACGGGCCGGGCTGGATCTCGAGGCGCTCGTCGCCCGCCGCGCCGGCTGATTGCTGCTGCAGATGCCGGCAACGGCATGTCGCCCAATTGTCATCGGTGTCGCGCGGCGACATTTCCCGCCCTTGGCCTACAATGCGGCTCATCCCATCAAGAGCCGCATCCATGGCTGTCAGCCTGCTTACTGCCCTTATCGCGCTCGGCCTGCTGCACGTGCAACCGCAGCTCACGCACTGGCGGGGGGATGGTGGATTCCGGCGCTGGGTAGCCCAACTGGGCGACACCAGCGGACCTGGACGCGTGGCCGTGACGCTCGGCGTGCCGGTGGTCGCGTGCCTGCTGGTGTCGTGGCTGATCAGCCTGCTGCCGGGCAGCGACGTGCTGCGCCTGATCTTCTCGCTGGTCGTGCTGCTGTACAGCCTCGGCCCGCACGCCTTCGAGGAGGATCTGGAGGCGATCATCAAGGCGCCCGACCAGCCCAGCCGCGAGGCGGCCGCACAGGCGCTGTCCGAAGAAGGCGAGCCGGTGGCCTGGCATGCGGTAGCCCTGGGCGAGGCCACCGCCTATGCGGCACTGCGCCGGCGCTTTGGCGTGCTGTTGTGGTTCTTCCTGCTCGGTCCGGCCGGCGCGCTGCTCTATCGGCTCGCGCAGACGCTGGGCCGCGACCACAGCCTGCACGTGGACGCCCAGGCCCGCGCATCGGCGCGTGCGTTTGCCAACCTTGCCGACTGGCTGCCGGCGCAGCTGCTGGTTTTCACGCTGGCCCTGGTCGGTCACTGGGATGCCGTGATCCAGGCATGGAAGCGCTGGCACCAGCAGCAGCCACCCAACAGCTGGTACGTGGAAGGTCCGGGTTTCCTCGGCGCCGCCGCGCGCGCCGACGTGCAGGTGGATATCGAGGCCGGTGACGGCTACGCCGAGGAACGCACCGACCCCGTCGCCGAACTGATCCGCCTGCGCAGTGCGCTGCTGCGCGCCCTGCTCTCATGGCTCAGCGTGGTGGCGCTGATCGTGCTGGCGGGCTGGATGGGCTGACGCCCGCCCTTCCCGGCTTCCGGGAAGCCCACCGCCTGCGGCGTCAGGCGAAGTCTCCGCGCAACTCGCGCACCCGCGCTTCCAGCATCGCCATCTGGGCATCGGTCGGGGCCATGGGCGCGCCGGCCACCAGTTCCACGCGTGCACGGAATCGCCGCGGCAATCGTGCGCGATGCAGCATCGAATCGCGCCGGCTCCACACGCTGCCCCACAGCCCGCGCAGGGCCAGCGGCACCACCGGCACCGGGCGACGCCCCAGGATCCGTGCCACGCCGGGCCGGAACGGCGCGATGTCGCCGTCGCGGGTCAGGCCGCCTTCCGGAAAGATGCACACCAGCTCGCCGGCCGCCAGCGCGGCATCCACTTCATCATAGGCGCGCTCCAGCACCGCGGCGTCTTCCTTGTGCCCAGCGATGGGTATGGCCCTGGCCGTGCGGAACACGAACTTCAATACCGGGATGTTGAAGATCTTGTAGTGCATGACGAAACGCGCCGGTCGACGCAGGTTCGCCATCAGCAACAGCGGATCCATGAAGCTGACGTGGTTGCAGACCAGCAAGG
Organism: Dyella soli; assembly: GCF_054482295.1. Lineage (NCBI taxonomy): Bacteria > Pseudomonadati > Pseudomonadota > Gammaproteobacteria > Lysobacterales > Rhodanobacteraceae > Dyella > Dyella soli. The sequence continues at coordinate 240,770 of NZ_JBTFFU010000003.1, read as the reverse complement.
CCGGTCCTTCCGCGGGAATCTGCCCGAGCCCGTCCACACGCACGCGATAAAGCGTGTTCACCAGCACCCAGGTGATGAACCGCATGAGGAACTCGGGCACCAGGGTGAAGATGTACACCGCGACGGCCACGTTGAGCACCGCGGCAACGAGGAAGATCTCCACTGCGGTAAGGCCCAGCGCCCCCAGCCCCAGGCCGAAGCCCGAGGCCAGGCAGATCAGCAGCGCGTTGAGAATATTGTTGCCGGCGATCACGCGACTCAGGCGATCGGGCGGCGTGCGCGCCTGCACGAAGGCGAACAGCGGCACCACGTAGAAGCCGGCGAACACACCAATCAGGGTCAGGTCGAGCACCACGCGCCAGCTGCCCACGCCGTGCAGGAAGGCCAGCCAGTCCAGGCCGTGCACCGCCGCCACGTGCGGATGTGCGAAATACAGGTCCACGCCGAAGGCCGTGAGTCCGAAGGCGCCCAGCGGCACCAGGCCCACTTCCACGCGTCGGCCCGACATGCGCTCGCACAGCAGCGAGCCGATGCCGGTGCCCAGCGAAAACAGCGTCAACACCAGCGTGTTCACCGAGCCGTCGCCGCCCAGGTTCACCCGCGTGTAGTTGGGCAGCTGCGCGACCAGCACGGTGCCGAAGAACCAGAACCAGGAAATGCCCAGCACGGCATTGAACACGCTGCGGTCTTGGCGCGTGATGCCCAGCACGCGCGCCGTTTCCGTCACCGGATTCCAGTTGAAGACCAGGTCGGGCGCCGTCGCCGGCGCGGGCGGAATGCGCCGGCTGGCGAGATAGCCGGCCACCGCGACCAGCACCGTCGCTGCCGAAGCCGCGACCGGACCGGCGCCGGCAATCAGCATCAGTGAATTGCCGGCGATCATGCCGATCAGCATGGCCAGCTGCGTGCCCATCTCGACCAGGCCGTTGCCGCCGACCAGTTCGTCGGGCTTCAGTGCCTGCGGCAAGATCGCGTACTTGATCGGGCCGAAGGTGGTCGAATGCAGGCCCATCAGGAACAGCACCACCAGGAGCAGCGTGGTGTGGTGGGTATAGAACCCCACCGCCGCCAGCAACATGGCGCCGATCTCGAACAGCTTCACGTAGCGGATGATGCGCGACTTCTCGTATTTCTCGGCCAGCTGTCCCGCCGTCGCCGAAAACAGGAAGTAGGGCAGGATGAACAGCGCGGGCGCCAGGTTGGTGTAGAGCGACACCGTCCTGTCGTCCAGCCCCATCTGGAACGCCACCAGCATGACCATCGCATTGCGGAACGCGTTGTCGTTGAACGCGCCCAGTGCCTGGGTCCAGAAAAACGGGGCGAAACGGCGGCTGCCAAGCAGGTTGAACTGGCTCATGCGGGGGCCTGGATGAGTGACGCCCGGAAGCCTAGCGCGAAAACCCTTGCGGCCACATGCCGGCGTGGTGCCAGGTCAGGCGCCGGCGCGGCTTGCCCCGTGCGCGTTCTCCGTGAAAGGATGTGGCGGCGCGGCGCTCGCCCGATCCGGGTTCTCCGGATCCGGACACGACGACTGGCCGCGTCGAGGGGATCCAACGGCTGTTGCTTGCCGACCAGGGCGTCCGGCTGAAACCGGCATCGTCCCCGGACGCGGACCGGCACAACCCGATGACTCCCGCCTTGCGTCAGGCCATCCAACAGGGGGATCGCATGCTGGCAGAGTTCAAGCGCAATACGAATATCGGTGTCGGCCTAGGCATCATCGGCGAAATCGTCGGTCGCTCATTGTCGACGTCCGGCAGTCCCGGACTCGGCGCGATCGTCATCCTCGCTGGCTTCGCCGTCTTCATCTGGGGATGCTCGCAGTACGCCAGGGCCAAGGGCCATTCGGCCTGGTTCGGCGCCTTCGGCGTGCTCAGCATCATTGGCCTGCTCGTGCTGGTGTTCCTTCCGGACCGGCACAAGGAAGCGCGTGCCTGAGGCCAGGCCGGGCGGTGCGCCAGACGCGCCGCCCGCTGCGGTATCGACGCCGTGCGCGGTGGTCGACCCGCAAACCCATCGTTGAGGCGAACGCCTCACTGCTGCCCAACCCCGGCGTCGGATCTATGTCCAGGATCACTGCAGCCTTGTGGCTTTGCCTGGTGTGCTCCGTCGGCTTGGCCGAGCCTGCGTCCACGCCGACGGTCACGTTCAGCGCGTACGGCGCCGTGCATGTCGGCATGAGCCGCCACGAGCTTGAGTCCGCCCTTGGCACCGCGCTCAAGAGCATCGATCCGGATACCGACTCCGAAGGCTGTCGTTATGTGGCCCCGTCGCACGGACATGACGGCATCAGCTTCATGCTCATCAACGGGCACCTGGCCAGGATCGACGTGCAGTCCGACCAGGTGATGACGCTCACCGGCGCCCACATAGGCGCCACGCAACAAGAGGTGCTGGATCGCTACCCGGGCCGCGTGGAGATATCACCCCATGCCTACACGGAGCCCGACGGCACGTATCTCACGATCTACTCGCCCGACAAGCGTCATGGCATCCGTTTCGAGACGTATCACGGCCGGGCCACGACGTTTTATGCAGGCACGGCCGACGCCATCCAGTACATCGAGGGCTGCCTGTGAACTCCGGCGTTTGCACGCGGGAACGCGATCGCCGAGCTTGATGGCAGGCAGTGGCCCACCATCGGCCGCGTCGCTCACCACGACGTCGCCGGTCATGGCACCAACCTGACGGTAAAGGAGAGAGGAAATGAGGGGAACCCTGTTGCTGCTCGCTGCACTGGCCCTGGCCAGTCCTGCGCACGCCTTCGCCGCCGAGCGGGCGAACGTTGAATTCCTGAACTCGGGCAAGCCGCTGCCAACGAACCCTCCGTTCTCGGAAGCGGTTCGTGTCGGTAACACGCTCTATCTTTCGGGCCAGATCGGCATCGACTCTGGCAGCATGAAGCTCGTCGAGGGCGGCATCAAGGCAGAAGCCCGGCAAGCCATGACGAACATCAAGGCGACCCTGGAAGCCCACGGATACGCGATGACGGACATCGTCAAATGCACCGTGATGCTGGCGGACATGTCCGAATGGGGCAGTCTCAACGAGGTCTACAAGACGTTTTTCCCCGGCCGCTATCCGGCGCGCAGTGCGTTTGGCACCACCGGGCTGGCCCTGGGTGCGCGAGTGGAAATTGAATGCATGGCGGCGAAGTGAAGCCGATCCTACCTGCTGCCACGCGGCAGTCACCGGCCGGGCGAACGCGCGCAAGCGGCGACGCGCGGGACCGACATCGGCTTCATGCGCACGTGATGCGCCAACTCGCCGCCGTGGTGCTGGCTCTGTGCATCACCATGGGCGTCTGCGCGCAGGCGTTGACCTGGCGTTACCCCGGCGACCGCATCACCTTTGACCAGTGGACGGCGTACTTCGACGAGCTGGCCCACCGGAAGGGCGCCATCGTTACCGAACAGTCGCAGTACTACATCATCAACTTGTTCAGCGACCGGGAGCAGCCGGCGCTGTACGTGTTTACCAAGCCCAATCACCCGGCGTACCCCGCGGTAGTGATTCGTGCCGTCGAGACCAGGGACGGCGAGTCACACATCGTCCGGCACGGCCACTATGCCGGTGATCAGGCACAATTCGACCGCTGGTGGCACGCGTTCGACGCCCTCGACAAACAGAATATCGAGGATGCCAGGTAAGGCCATGGTGGCGTGGGCGTGGGCGCGTGCGTTACGTCGCTGGTCCGTTCGACCAGCCGCGCCAACCGGAGGTCGACATGGCGAATGTCTATCAATCGTCGCGCGACGTCATCCTGCGTACCCGTGACTGGGAGCAGGCGACCGCCTTCTACGGATCCGTGCTCGGCCTGCCGGTCACGCACCAGAGTCCCGGCCTGATCGGTTTCGAAACAGGCGCCTATTGCCTGTACGTGGAGCAGGGCGCGGCGCACGGGCCGGTCTTCGAGTTCCTGGTCCACGACCTGGCGTCGGCGAAGGCGCAACTGCTCGCTGCCGGGTGCGTGATCCAGGAGGAACAGGATGCGGTTCCGCGCTGTTATTTGCGAGATCCGTACGGGCTCGTGTTCAATCTGCGGGCTCGTGCCGCCGCCGGATGAAACGTGGTCGTGCGGGCAACCGATGTGACTCGACGACACAGGACCAGGGAGCTGTCATGTGGATGCATGAAGAGAGCATGGAAACCACCGCCAGGCCGGAGCGCATCTGGCAGTTGTTTGCCGACGTGCCGGGCTGGAAGGCTTGGAACGCCGGCATCGAACACATCGAACTGCATGGCCCGTTTGCCGCGGGCACGAGCTTCACCATGCAGCCGCCGGGCATGGAGCCCTTCACCAGCACGCTGACGGCAGTGCGCGAGAACGAGGGCTTCACGGACGAAACGGTGGTCGACGGCACTCGCGTGGTGGTGGAGCATCGCATCGAGGTCCTCGCACCGGGACGCACGCGCATCGTTTACCGCACGCGCATCGACGGCGTGGCCGCCGACGACATCGGACCGCTGGTAACGGGCGACTTTGCCGATGTGTTGCGGGCGCTCAGGCGGCAGGCCGAGCTGGACTAGCCCGCATCGCCCCCGCCGGCACCGGCTGCGCGCCGCCCGCGGGGGTGAGTGCGTCAACCGCGGTGCAACGCGCGGTGGGCGATGTCGCGACGGCAGAACGCGCCGTCGTAGTGGAGCTTGCCGACGGCGGCATAGGCGTTCTCGCGCGCGGCGGCAATGTCCTTGCCCAGTGCGCACACGGTGAGCACGCGGCCGCCGGCGGTCACCACCTGGCCCTGCGCATCGAGCTGGGTGCCGGCGTGGAAAACCTTCGCGTCGGCGCTGAATTCACTGTCCAGGCCATGGATGACATCGCCACTGCGCACCTTGCCCGGGTAGCCGCCCGCCGCCATCACCACGCCGAGGGAGGGGCGCGGATCCCATTGCGCATGGGTGTGGTGCAGTTCGCCGTCGAGCGCCGCCTCGATCAGGTCGACCAGGTCGGACTTCAGGCGCAGCATGATCGGCTGCGTCTCCGGGTCGCCAAAGCGCACGTTGAATTCGATCACCTTGGGCGCGCCACTCTTGTCGATCATCAGGCCGGCATAGAGGAAGCCGATGAAGGGCGCGCCTTCCATCGCCATGCCGTGCAGGGTGGGCTCGATGACTTCCTTGAGGATCCGCTTCTCCACTTCCGGCGTCACCACCGGCGCGGGCGAGTAGGCACCCATGCCACCGGTGTTCGGGCCCAGGTCGCCTTCGTCGCGGCGCTTGTGGTCCTGGCTGCTGGCCATCGGCAGGGCATGCTGGCCGTCGCTCATGACGATGTAGCTGGCTTCCTCGCCGTCGAGGAACTCCTCGATGACCACGCGGGCGGAAGCATCGCCGAAGGCATGCGCGCCGAGCATGTCATGCAGTGCCTGCTCGGCGTCGGCGAGCGTGAGTGCCACCACCACGCCCTTGCCGGCGGCGAGGCCGTCGGCCTTGATGACGATCGGCGCGCCGTGTTTGCGCACATAGGCCAGCGCCGGATTGAGCTCGGTGAACACCGCATAATGGGCGGTGGGAATGTTGTGGCGATGCAGGAAGTCCTTGGCGAAGGCCTTGGAGCCTTCCAGCTGCGCGGCGATGGCACGCGGGCCGAAGCAGCGCAGGCCGGCGGCGCGGAACTTGTCGACCACGCCCGCCACCAGCGGCACTTCGGGGCCGACCACGGTCAGCCCGATCTTTTCGTCCCTGGCCAGCTTGAGCAGGCCGTCGAGGTCGGTCACCGCCACGTTGACGTTGCGCACGCCCTTTTCGCGAGCGGTGCCGGCGTTGCCCGGGGCGACGATCACTTCGCTGACACGCGGCGATTGCTTGAGCTTCCACGCCAGCGCGTGTTCGCGCCCGCCGCTGCCGATGACCAGGACTTTCATGCTTGCTCCAACGACCGAAGAGTGGCGCCGGGGGCGGCGCAGCTCGTCATTGTAGAGGCTGGGCTGGAATTGCGCAGCGCAGCAGAGCCGTCAGCTCCCTCGCCCCGCAGGGGAGAGGGAGCAAAAGCGCGCGGCGCCCGGCTTTAAGTCCTCTACGCCGCGGCGCGTTGCGGTGAAGCGGCTGTGCAGAGGCGGAGGTGTCCGGCATCGAGACCCCGGGACCGGTCATGCCTGTATCCAACCCTTTGCCACGAGCTCGTCAGGCCATTTCTTTGGGTTACTTTTCTTTGGGCCAGCAAAGAAAAGTGACTCGAGCGGCGGCAGCCGTTCGAAACGCCCGCCGCGTAGGCGGCACGTTGGCGACACTGCTTGGAAACGAAGCGAAAAAAAGACCACACGATCACGCTCGATCCACGCTACCGCGAGCACCCGCCCTTTACCTCCTTTTTGGGGGCTCACCCTGACCTTCTCCCCTTCGGGGCACGCGGAGAGAGGCCATGGCTGCCCTCGGCTCTGAGGAGCGAGGAGAAGGCGTGCTAGATCCGGCCTTCCAGCAGCGCCAGCAGCTGCGAGCGCGGCAGCTTGCCGGTTTCGTTGCGGGGCAGGCCATCCACCAGTTTCAGCGGACGCGGCAGGAATACAGGGTCGACCGCAAGGCGCAGGGCGTCGAGGATGGCGTGCTCGTCCAGGCCGGGCGCTACGGCCAGTGCGGCCACGCGCTGCACGCCCAGCGCATCGCTGCTGTCGAGCTGGAAGACGACACCATCCCTCACGCCGGGGACGGCCAGCAGCCGGCGCGTGAGGTCGCCCAGCGAGGCGCGCTTGCCGGCAATCTCCAGCAGATCGGCATGGCGGCCGCACAGGCGGAAGCGGCGGCCGCCATCGTGCAGGGTGACCAGGTCAGCCAGGGTGACCGGCTCGGCCAGCTGCGGCGCGCGCACCTGGGTGCCGTCCGGCTGCGGGTGCAGCTGGACGTCATCAAACAGGGTCCATGGTTCATCGGCGGCGGATCGCCGGCTGGCGAACACGCAGGTCTCGGTGGAGCCGAACACTTCCAGCAGCGGCGCGCCGTAGCTGGCTTCCGCCGCGCGCGCCAGCTCCACCGGCAGCGGCGCCGTGGCGGACACCATCGCGGCGATCGGCGGCAGGGCCACGCCCGATTCGATCAGCGCACGCAGGTGCACCGGCGTGGTCACCAGCACGCGCGGGGCAGGCACCTCGGCCAGGGCCGTGGCCACGTCGGCAGGAAAGAACGGCCGCCCCGTGTGCACGCCCACCTCGTCGAGCAAGGGCAGCAGCACCGACATCTCCATGCCGTACATGTGCTGCGGCGGCACCGTGGCGACCACATGGAGCCCGCGGCCGACCGCGCCATGCAGCATGCGCAGGTTGCCGGCGTTGCTGGCGTGGAAGCTTGCCCAGGTCTTGGCATTGGCCTTCGGCGCCCCGGTGGAACCCGAGGTGTAGCCGATCGCCACGACCTGGTCGGCCGGGATCAGCAGTTCGGCGAAGTCGCCGGCGCGTTCCGGCGTCACGGACAGGGCGGGCAGGTGGCGGTAATGCGCCGGCGGGGCATCCAGCTCGAGTTCTCCCACCGCATAGCAGCCCGGGTGGGCGGCCATGACTTCGGCCACCGCCTGGGGTGCACGCGAGGAGGGCAGCAGGTTGGCCTGCCCACGCAGCGCAATGGCGCAGAAGGCGACCAGGAAGGCGTAACGGTCTTCGCACAGGTTGACGGCCGAGCTCGCGGGCGGCAGCAGCGCGGCGACCGCCTGCACGTGCGCGACGAAGCGCGCGGCACTGACCGGCTGGCCGTCGCGCCAGGCCACCGTGCGCTGCGCGTGACCGGCCACCAGCAACGGCAGGCCCTGGGCCGCCTGGTCCTGCCGGTAGTTTTCGAAAACAATGGCCAAGCTGTTCTCCGGCAACTGCAATCCGCTCGACGAGGGCCGCCTCGTGCTGTTTCGGCGTGCGGACGATGGAAACGAGAGCCCGTAAGGATCCCCATCCTCAGGGCAGCCACTGAATCTGCCCCTACCGGCGACTCCGGGCTGGTGGAGCCCGTTCATCAAACGCAATAACTTGCGCTTCGAACGAACTCGGTCAGGCGCGGATGATAGCGCCTGAGATGGCGTCCCGGATCACCGTGGGTCGCTGCTGGTCGCCAAGAGGGGCATCGAGCAGGCCGTCCAGCGCCTCGCCGAAGTAGGTTTCCACCGTGGCCGGCGTGCGGGCCGGCGGCTCGCCGTGCGGATTGGCGCTGGTGGATACCAGGGCGCCGCCGAACGCGTTGCATAGCGCGGCGGCGGGAGCATGGGCGGTGACGCGCAAGGCGATGCCGGCGTGCGCGCCGGCGACCCAGTCGGGCACCGCCGCCGAGCGCGGGAAGATCCATGTGAACGGTCCGGGCCAGCTGGCCTTGACCTGGGCCAGCACGGTCGCCGGCACGGACGAGACATCGATGTAGCGTTCGACCTGGGCAAAGTCCGCCGCAATCAGCAGCACGCCCTGCGTGGGTGGCCGCTGCTTGAGCGCGAAAATGCGCTCGAACGCCTGGCGATCATGCGGATCGCAGCCGAGGCCATAGACCGCCTCGGTCGGATACGCCAGCACGCCGCCGCGGCGCAACAGCGCGGCGGCGGCATCGAGCTCGCCCAGGCTGAAACGCGACGCCATTCAGCTGTCGGCCCTGGCCGCCGTCTTCTTGCTGGCGGCCTTTTTTGCCGCGGTCTTGGCCGTAGCCTTCTTGGCGGTTGTCTTCTTGGCCGCCGCTTTCTTGCTAGCGGTCTTCTTGGTGGCGGCCTTGGCCGGGGCCTTCTTGGCGGCCGGCTTCTTCTCGGCGGGCGCCTTCTTCGCGGCAGCCTTCTTGGCCGCGGACTTCTTGAACGCGCCACGGCCCTTCTTCACCGGCGCGGCAGCCAGCAGTTCCATGCACTGCGCCTCGGTCAGGTCCTTGGGTTCCTGGTCCTTGGGGATCCGCGCGTTCTTCTCGCCGTCGGTGATGTACGGGCCGTAGCGGCCGTTGAGCACCTGCACGCCGTTGCCGAAGTCCTTGATGGTGCGGTTGGCGATCATCTCCAGCTTTTCCTGCACGATCTGCAGGGCGCGGGGCAGCTCGATGGTGTACGGGTCGTCCTCGACCTTGAGCGAGGCATAGGTGCTGCCCTGCTTCACGAACGGACCGAAACGGCCCACGCCCACGCTCACCTCGTCGCCGTTGTCGGCATTGCCGAGCGTGCGTGGCAGCTTGAACAGCTCCAGCGCCTCGGGAAGCGTGATGGTGTGCATGCTCTGGCCCGGACGCAGGCTGGCGAACTGCAGTTTCTCGTCGATGTCCTTGTCGCCGATCTGCGCATACGGCCCGTAGCGGCCCAGGCGGACCGAGACCGGCTTGTCGGTCTTGGGATCGCGGCCCAGCTCGCGCGCACCGGTGGCTTCGCTGCGGTCGACCGATTCGGTCTTCTCGTCCACCTGTTGCTTGAACGGCAGCCAGAAGCGCTCCATCAGCGGCACCCAGGCCTCTTCGCCGCGGCTCACCGCGTCGAGCTCGTCCTCGAGCTTGGCGGTGAAGTCATAGTCGACGTAACGGGTGAAGTGCGAGGTGAGGAACTTGCTGACCGCGCGGCCCACGTCGGTCGGCTTGAAGCGACGGCTGTCGAGCAGCACGTACTCGCGGTTGAGCAGCACCTGGATGATGCTGGCGTAGGTCGACGGGCGGCCGATACCGTATTCCTCCAGCGTCTTGACAAGGCTCGCTTCGGAATAGCGCGGCGGCGGCTCGGTGAAGTGCTGGTCGGCCACGATGTCGTGCAGGGCGATCTGCTCGCCCACCTCGAGCCTGGGCAGGCGACGGCCTTCGTCCTCGTCCTCGGCACTCTTCTGGTCGCGGCCTTCCTCGTACACGGCGAGGAAGCCCGGATCGACCACGGTGGTGCCGGTGGAGCGGAATGAGGCGTCGCCACCCTTGACGTGCGACAGCGCGAATTCGACCGACACCGTGTTGAGCGTGGCGTGGACCATCTGGCAGGCGACGGTGCGCTTCCAGATCAGCTCGTACAGCTTGCGCTGTTCTTCGTTGAGGTACGAGGACACCTCGCGCGGCGTGCGCAGCGCGGAGGTCGGGCGCACGGCTTCATGCGCTTCCTGCGCATTCTTGGATTTGGACTTGTAAACCTGCGCGTGATCCGGCAACGCCTTGGCGCCGAAATCGCGCTTGATCAGCTCGCGCAGCTCGCCCAGCGCATCCTCGGACAGCGCCACGGAGTCGGTACGCATGTAGGTGATCAGGCCGACGTTGCCCTCACTACCCAGCGAGACGCCTTCGTACAGGCCCTGGGCGATCTTCATGGTGCGGCTGGTGGAGAAACCGAGCTTGCGCGCCGCTTCCTGCTGCAGGGTGGAGGTGGTGAACGGCGGCGCCGGTCGACGCTTGCGCTCCTTGCTGCCGACCTCACTGACGGTCAGGCGACCGTGGGCGGCCTCCTTCAGCGCCGCGCGCGCGGCCATCGCATCGTGTTCGTTGGTAAGGTCGAACTGCTCGAACTTCTTGCCGTGCAGCTTGGTGAGGCGGGCGGTGAAGTCGCCTTCGGCGTGGCGCAGCGCCGCCTCGACCGTCCAGTACTCGCGCGCCTTGAACGCCTCGATCTCTTCCTCGCGCTCCACGATCATGCGCAGCGCGGGCGACTGCACGCGGCCGGCGGACAGGCCGCGCTGCACCTTGCGCCACAGCACCGGGGACAGGTTGAAGCCCACCAGGTAGTCCAGCGCGCGTCGCGCCTGCTGGGCGTCGACCATGTCCAGCGACAGCTGGCGCGGGCTGGCCACGGCGGCCTTGATCGCCTTGGGCGTGATCTCGGAGAACACCACGCGATGCAGCTGCTTGCCCTTGGTCAGGCCGCGCTCCTTGAGGATCTCGCTGATGTGCCAGGAGATCGCCTCGCCTTCGCGATCCAAGTCGGTCGCCAGATAGATGTCGTCGGCCAGCTTGGCCGCCTTGGCGATGGCGTCGACGTGCTTCTCGTTGCGGTCGATCACCTCGTAGGCCATGGCAAACCCATTGTCGGGATCGACGGCGCCCTCCTTCGGCTTGAGGTCACGCACGTGACCGTAGGAGGCCAGGACCTGGAAGTCCTTGCCAAGGTATTTGTTGATCGTCTTGGCCTTGGCCGGCGACTCGACGATAAGCAGGTTTTTTGCCATGTAACTCGGTATCCGCCATCAATGGCCAGGCCCATCCGGGGCCGACCTCTTATTTAGTTAAAGGCATGGCCGCGCGACTGCGTCAAGCTCGACCATGTGAAAACGCGCTGCAGGTCGGCTTCGCCTCAGCCCGGCAATCGCTGGTAACGGTTGCCGGGCAAGGCTTCGACCCTGCCGTCCAGTTCGAGCATCAGCAAGGCCGACGACAGCGTGGCGACAGCCTGGCCCGTGCTCGACGCCAGTTCGTCCAGCGCCACGGGGCCATCACCGAGCGCGTCCAGCAAGGCCTGGCCGGCAGGATCGAGCGGAGCGACCACGCCGCGGGGCGTCGCCGGCAGGGCATCGAGCCGGCTGGCCAGTTCGTGTCCCATCGCGACCGCGGCCGGTGCAAGCACCTCCACGATCTCATGGGCCGTTTCCACCAGCCGCGCGCCGTCGCGGATGAGCTGGTGGCACCCTCGAGCCAGCGGATTATGAATGGAACCGGGCAAGGCGAATACCTCGCGCCCCTGTTCGGCGGCGAGCCGGGCGGAAATCAGTGAGCCCGACCTCACTCCGGCCTCGACCACCAGGAGGCCGAGCGAGAGCCCGGCGAGCAGCCGGTTGCGCCGCGGGAAGTGGTCGCTGCGTGCCGGCGTCCCGGGCGGGAACTCACTGACCAGGGCGCCCTGGGCCGCGATGCGCCGGGTCAGCGCATGATGCTTGCGCGGGTACACCCGGTCCGGCCCGGTACCGATCACGGCCAGCGTGGGCAGGCCGGCCTCCAGCGCCGCCACGTGGGCAGCACCGTCGATGCCGTCGGCCATGCCGCTGGTGATGGTGAACCCCGCCAGGCCCAGTTCCCGGGCAAAGGCGCGGGCATGGGCGCGACCGCCCAGGCTGGCCGCACGGGCGCCCACGATGGCCACCTGCGGATGCAGCAACAGGCTGGCGTCACCCACCACGAACAGGGCCGCCGGCGGCTGCGGAATGGATGCCAGCAAGGGCGGGAAGTCTTCGTCGGTGCAGCACAGCAACCGATGGCCGGGCTCGGCCAGCCAGGCGGCATCGGCGGCCAGCCGCCCGCGGTCCGGCTGCTGCAGCCAGCGGCGCGTTTCGTCTGGCATCGTCGTCGAACACCGAAGCAACGTCGCCAATACGTCTTCAATCGCGCCGCCGTGGCGGGTCAGTTGGTCGCGCAGGCCAGCGGGCCCAAGTCCCGGTGCGCGCAGGAGCATCAGCCAGGCATCCAGAGCATTCATGCCAGCAAGCCTAGGGGCGGCTCCAAAAGGAAACGGCGCGGGGTTAGCCGCGCCGTCCTGTGGTCCTGCGCCGTTGCCGGCTGGCGACCTGTTTACTCGGGCAGTTCGAGCTTGTCGTGGCGATGGACCGGACGCAGGCCGTCCATGATCAGGCCATAGCTGACGCGGTCGAAGGTGCGGAACACCATCACGTGGCCCACGAACTCCTGCGGCAAGGTCACATCCTTGCCGGTGCCACGGTTCCAGCTGTTGCTGGCGACGTCGTCGGGAATGGTCTCGCCCGGCTGGTAGACCGAGTAGGTCTGGCCGTTCTCGACGCCATCGGCCGAGCCGATGTTCAGCGCGACGACCTGGTGCGGACCCACGGCATCGTAGGCATCGGCGAAGGCGACGACGCGTGCATTGCCCGGCAGCGACTTGGGCGCATGCGGGTAGTAGTACGGGTCGTACGGCTTTTCGTCGATCGGCAGGATGCGGTCGCCCTTGCGGATCTCCATCTTGGAGTCCAGCAGCAGCAGGGTGGTCGGATCGCCGGTGCGCAGCACCTCGGCGGTGCCGATCACGCTGACTTCGGTACCGATGTCGTCGCCCTTGCCGTAGTGGCCGTCGGCGCGGAAGTCTTCCTTCCACGGCGTCTGCACCATGGAGACGTCGCTGTCGAGCGGATGGGCCACCAGATCCGAGCCGTTGTCGCGCGAATCGTTGCCGTTGAAGTTACGGAAGGTCTGGGTCGGACGCACGATGGCAAACCGCTGGCCGGGCTCGGCCTGCAGGTTGCGCACGTAGACGTTGCGGCCCACGGTGCCGCGCAGGTCGGCCTCTTCGAAACCGACGACGTACGGCAGCCCCTTCACTTCCTCCGAGTTGAGCACGCGCATTTCCTTGAGGAAGGTGCGCAGCCCGGACAGCGGAATGGCGGGAATGGCCTCACCCTCGGTGTGCACGCGCGGCTGCAGGCCGACGCGGGGACCGTTGATGAAGGACAGGTTGAGCACATCACCCGGGTAGATCAGGTGCGGATTCTGCACCTGCGGGTTGGCCTGCCAGATCTCCGGCCATAGCCAGGGCTTGGACAGGAACCGCGCCGATATGGCCCAGAGCGTGTCGCCCCTGTGCACCGTATAGGTATCGGGATGATCGGTGCGCAGTTGCGCGCCCGCAGCATAGACAGCCACTGTGACCAGCATGCCGGCCAGCAGCCCAATGGACTTTCTGATCATAAACGGGAATCCCCCATCCCCCGACGCTCGGGCGAGTGTAACCGAACAGTTCAAGCGTGCAACTGGAGCCAGTTGGCAAAATGGCATGCCAGACACGAGCTTGGCGACGTACAATAAGGCCCATTCTAGATCGCGGCCGGGCTTGGTTTTTACCGATTTGCCCGCAGTTTGCGCGCAGAGGTGAAACCCCATGTCCGTGTTGTCCATTCTCGAATTTCCCGATCCCCGCCTGCGCACCAGGGCCGAACCCGTGCGCGAGTTCGACGCCGGGCTCAGGCAACTGGTGGCTGACATGTTCGAGACCATGTATGACGCCAACGGCGTCGGGCTGGCTGCCACGCAGGTCAACGTGCACCGGCAGGTGCTGGTCGCCGACATGAGTGATGAACGCAACCAGCCGCTGGCGCTGATCAATGCGCAGATCATCGAGAAGGACGGCGCCCAGGTGTACCAGGAAGGCTGCCTGTCGTTTCCCGGCATCTATGCCGACGTGACGCGCGCGCTGAAGGTGAAAGTGAAGGCGCAGGACGTGGACGGCAACGAGATCGTGGTCGATGCCGATGGCCCGCTCGCGGTGTGCATCCAGCATGAGATGGACCACCTCGCCGGCAAGGTGTTCGTCGATTACCTCTCGCCACTGAAGCGCACCATGCTGCTCAAGCGCATGGAAAAGCAGCGCAAGCAGGCGGCCAGCGCTTGAGCGGCAAGCCGCTTCGCGTCGTCTTTGCGGGCACCCCCGACTTCTCCGTTCCCTGCCTCGCGGCCTGCCGCGCCAGCGGTGCCGAGGTCGTGGCCGTCTATACGCAACCCGATCGCCCGGCCGGCCGCGGCCGCCAGTTGACGCCCAGCCCGGTCAAGCAGGCCGCCCTGGCGGCCGGCATCGCGGTGGAACAGCCCGAGTCGCTGAAGCCTGCCGAGATCCAGGCCAGGCTCGCCGCCTACCAGCCGGACCTGATGGTGGTGGTGGCCTATGGCCTGATCCTGCCACGCAAGGTGCTGGCGGTGGCGCGCCTGGGCTGCTGGAACGTGCATGCCAGCCTGCTGCCGCGCTGGCGCGGCGCGGCGCCGATCCAGCGCGCCATCCTGGCCGGCGACAGCGAGAGCGGCGTCGACCTGATGCAGATGGAAGCCGGCCTCGATACCGGCCCGGTGCTGCTCGGGCGCCGCACGCCGATCGTGCGCGAGGACACCGGCGGCTCCTTGCATGACCGTCTTTCGGCCCTTGGCGCCGACGTGCTGGCCGAAGGCCTGGCCCGCGTGATGGCGGGCGAGACACTGCAGCCGCAGGCGCAGCCGGACGAAGGCGTCACCTACGCCCACAAGCTGGACAAGGCCGAAGCGCGACTGGATTTCAGCCGCCCCGCCATCGAACTGGAACGCCAGGTGCGCGCGTTCGATCCGTGGCCGGTGGCCGAAGGCGAGATCGCCGGCGAGTCGCTGCGCATCTGGGCCGCCCAGGCCGGCGAGCGTGCGCACGACGCGGCACCGGGCACGGTGCTGGCCGCTGGCCGCGACGGCATCGAGATCGCCTGTGGCGTCGGCACGCTGCGCGTCACCGCGCTGCAGCGCGCGGGCGGCCGGCGCATCGGCGCGGTCGACTACCTCAACGCGCGTCCCGACCTGCGGCGATGAGCCAGGATACCCGCGCCCTCGCCGCCCAGGCGCTCGCCGATATCGCCCTGCGCGGCGCCTCGCTGCGCGATGCAATGGAGCGCTACGCACCGAAGCTGGTCGATGCGCGCGACCGCGCCCTGCTGATGGCCCTGCTGAGCGACGGCGCGCGCTGGTGGATGCGCTTCGATCCTGCCCTCGACCGCCTGCTCGACAAGCCGTTGCGCCAGAAGGAGCCGGCCATCCACGCGCTGCTGGTGCTTGGGCTGGTGCAGCTGGAGGTCCTGCAGTTGCCCGATTACGCCGCCGTCGCCGCCACCGTGCAGGCCACGCGGACCCTGCAGCGCCCGCGCATGGCCGGCCTGGTCAACGCCGTGCTGCGGCGCTGGCAGCGCGAGCGCGTGGAACTGCTGGCCGCGCTCGATGCCGAGCCACGTACACGGCACGCCCACCCGGCGTGGCTGGCCGGGGCCATCGCCCGTGACTGGCCGGCCCAGGCCGATGCCGTGATGGCCGCCAATAATCTCGAGCCGCCGCTGATGCTGCGCGCCAATCGCCGGCGCAGCGGTCGCGACGCACTGATCGAGCGCCTGCGTGCGGACGGCTATACGGCCGAACCCCATGCCTGGCTGGCCGACGCCATCGTGTTGCCGCACAGCAGCGACGTCACTCGCATGCCCGGCTTTGCCGAGGGCGCCTTCGCCGTGCAGGACGGTGCCGCGCAGATCGCCGCGGATCTCGCCGACGTGCGCGACGGCATGCACGTGCTCGATGCCTGCGCCGCACCGGGTGGCAAGGCCTGTCACCTGCTGGAACGCGCCGGGCTGACGCTCACTGCGCTGGAGTTCGACGCAAAACGCACGCAGCGCATCAACGCGAACCTCGAACGCCTCGGCCTGAGCGCCAGCGTCGTGATCGGCGACGCCGGACAGCCGGCGGACTGGTGGGACGGCAAGCTGTTCGACCGCATCCTCATCGATGCACCCTGTTCGGCCACCGGTGTGCTGCGACGACGCCCCGATGTGCGGCTGCACCGTCGCGAGAGCGACATCGCCGCCATGGTGAAACAGCAACGACGCATCCTCGGCGCGCTGTGGCCTTTGCTCGCGCCGGGCGGACGCCTCGTCTACATCACCTGCTCGCTGCTGCGGGCGGAAAACGATGCCGTGGTCAACGCCTGCCTGCCCGCGCTGCCGGGCGCCAGCGCCGTCGCCTTTACCTTGCCGGTCGGGCAGGCCGCCGCCACGGGCTGGCAGGTACTGCCGGGCGATGGCGATCTGGACGGCATGTACTATGCGGTCCTCCAGAAGGCCTGAGCGCGGCGCGCTGGCGTTCCGCGACCGGCTGGGTCGGCGCAGAATGACCAGGTCCCCGCCGGGCCAGACGTACCGCCCCTCGAGGCATTGACTGTTTGCGACACGGCCTCCCGCCGCCCCGGAATCCACGCATGCTCGCTTCTTCCCAAGCCACCTCCCAGGAACGCCGCCTGTTCTGGCTGTTGCTGCTGTTCGCCGTGATCGTCGTCGGTGCCGGCATCGGCCTGCGCGACCCCTGGCCGTCGGACGAGCCGCGCTTTGCGCTGGCCGCCAAGCAGATGGTGGAGAGCGGCGACTGGCTGTTCCCGCATCGCGGCAGCGAGCTGTATGCGGACAAGCCGCCGATGCTGTTCTGGCTGGAGGCGGCCAGCTACACCGTGGTGCGCAACTGGCGCGTCGCCTTCCTGCTGCCGTCGTTGCTGGCCGCGCTGGGCAGCTTGCTGTTGGTCTACGACCTGGGCCGTCGCCTGTGGAACCGGCAGGTGGGGCTGTACGCCGCGTCGGCGCTGTTGATCACCTTCCAGTTCGTGTACCAGACCAAGCGCGCGCAGATCGACCCGCTGGTGATGTTCTACATCACCGCGGCAAACTGGGGCCTGCTCGTGCACATGCTCAAGGGACCGAACTGGCGCGCGTTCTGGTTCGGCTGTTTCTGCGCGGGCCTGGGCGTCATCACCAAGGGCGTGGGCGTGCTCGCGCTGCTGATGTTCCTGCCCTATCTCGTCGCCGTGGCCGGACAATGGCATGGCGTGGCGCGGATGGGCCAGGGCGCCTGGTGGCGCTGGGCACTGGGTCTCGTCGCCCTGCTGGCGGCCATGGCGCTGTGGCTGGTGCCGATGCTGCTGGGCGCCAAGGCGCATGCGGGCGATCCGGCCTATGCCGCCTACGTCAAGGACATCCTGTTCCACCAGACGGCGGGCCGCTACAGCAAGTCGTGGGATCACCACCACTCGCCGCTGTATTACGTGCCGATCGTGCTGTTCACCTGGCTGCCGCTGTCGCTGACCTACCCGGGCACGCTGCCGCGCTGGTGGCAGAGCCTCAAGGCGAAGGACGCGCGCATCCTGCTCCCGCTGGGCTGGATCGTGCTGTTGCTGGTGTTCTTCTCGATTCCCAAGGGCAAGCGCGACGTCTACATCATGCCGGCGCTGCCGATGCTGGCGCTGGTTAGCGCCCCCTACCTCGACGAACTGCTGCACAAGCGCTGGCTGCGCGTGGCGGGCTTGCTGTTCATCGGCGTGATGGGCGGCGCGATGCTGGCCGTGGGTGGCGTGGCGCTGGCGGCGCATCCGAAGTTCGCCAGCGAGTTCGCCACCGCGCGTGGCTTCAATGACGGCGGGCATGCGTTGTGGTGGATGTTCGTGGTGATCGGCGCCACCCAGCTGCTGCTGATCGCCACGCTGCGCGTGCGTCGCGCCGTGGCGGCGGTGGCCGGCGGCATGGCCGCGATGTGGCTGGTGTGGAGCCTGTGGGCCTATCCCATCCTCAATGATTCCAGCTCGGCCGCCAGCGTGATGCAGGACGTGCGCGAGCGGCTGCAGCCCGGCGACGAACTGGGCATGGTGGCGTGGAAGGAACAGAACCTGCTGATGCTCAACCACCCCGCCACCGACTTCGGCTTCACCCAGCCGTGGCATGACCAGTACGCCGCCGCGACGAAATGGCAGGCGCAGGATCCGGCGCACCGCTGGCTGTTCGCGCTCGACCCGGTGATGGGCAACTGCGTCGACCGCAGCAAGGCGGTCAGCCTGGGCCACGCGAACCGGCGCGAGTGGTGGATGTTCAAGGCCGACGCCGTGGTCGCGAACTGCCTGCCGGACGAGAGCGTCGACCGCGTGCCGGCGGCCTCGCTGGAAGAGTAGGTCGCGAATCAGCCCGCGCGCGAGGCGAGCAGGCGTTCGTAGACCATCTCGGTCCGCGCGACAAACAGGGGCAGGCCGAAGTCGCGCGACGCATGTTCGCGCGCGGCGGCACCCATCGCCGGCAAGCTGGCGCGCTGTTCCAGCAGGCGGGTGACGGCTTCGGCGATCGCCGCGCGGTCGCGCGGCGGCACCAGCCAGCCATCGACGCCGGCCTGGATGTTCTCCGGCAAGCCGGCGTAGCGACTGAGCAGTACCGGCTTGCCCATCGCCATCATCTCGCGGCAGGCAAACGAGATCGTTTCCACGTCGTACGAGAGCACGAAGCCGGCGTCGAGCGAGGCGATCATGGCGCGCGCATCGGTGAGCACGCCGGGGAACACCACCTGGCCGGACAGGCCCAGCGCGGCGACCTGCTCGCGCTCGGGCGCCGTCGGCGGCACGCCGGCAATGACCACGCGCACGCGCTCCCTGGTGGCGGGCGGCAGCGACGCGAGTGCTTCGAGCAGGTCCATCCAGCCCTTGTAGCTCGCGGTGCCGGCGTTGCTGCCGAGCAGCAGCACGCCCTCGTCGCCACCACTCCAGCGCCGGCGTTCGGCACGGGCATCCTCGGCCGGCCAGGGCGCCCAGTGCTCGACATCGACGCCGTTGTGGACGGTGTCCAGGCGACACCGGCGATAGGCGGTATGCGCCAACTCTTGCCGCGTGTACTCGCACACCGCGATTACCTGGTCGGTCCGTCGCGCGCGCAGCCAATGACCCAGGCCACGCACGGGCTTGGAATTGTGCTTGGTCCACACCAGCGCCGGGTGCTGCGGCGGCATCGCCGAAAGCACCAGCCGATGGTCGGCCGAGCCGTTGACGTGGACCAGGTCGAACGCATGCGCCCGCAGGTATTGGGCCAGTTGCGCCCTGGCCCGGCGACGCGCCTTCCATCGGTTCAGGCCGTTCGGAAACGGCTGGTCGAGTACGAACACGCCCGGCAGCATGCGCGCCTCGCGATTGAGGCGGCTGCCCGGCGGTGCCGCCACGTGGACTTCGTGATGCGCCGCCAGCGCCGACGCCAGCGCCCGGATGTAGGTGGTGTGGCCACCGCCATCGCCATCGTGGAAGTTGGTGTAGAGCAGCTTCATGGTGCGTGGTCGCCGTGGCCCAGCAGCTCGACGTGGCGGTCGATGCCCTGTTCGCATCGCACGATGCCCTGGGTCCGGGTGGCCAGGAACAGGCGGTTGTTGGGCAGGCTCATGTCGTCCACGTCTGGCGGCGAGCGCGAGTCGTGCCACAGATGCACGGCCAGCGCCGACCACTTCAGCGCGCGGCGGCGCAGGCCCGCGTTCTCCAGCCGCGCGGCCAGCTCGCGATCCTCGGCGCCATAGCCCTCCATGCGCTCGTCGAAGCCATTCACGCGCAGCAGGTCGTCGCGCCAGAAGCTCATGTTGCAACTCATCACGCGACCGCCACTGCGCGAGCGCGCCTTCCAGCGCGCAAGCAGTGGCTGGCGGAACGCGTACAGCCGGCGCGTGCCGTCGAACTCGTCGAAATCGGCCTGCACCCAGGGTGCGAAGACGGGACGTCCGCCAGCGAGCAAGCGCGCCGATTCGCCGGGCGTGGCCTTGAGGCGGCCGCCCTGCAGGAAATAGCCGCGTTCGGCCAGCATCAGGTGATCGGCGATGAATTGCGGGTGCACCAGCATGTCGCCGTCGAGCAGGATCACGTACTCGCCCCGGCTGGCGGCGATGCCGCGATTGCGCGCGCGGGCCGCGCGGAAGCCGAGGTCTTCCTGCCACAGGTGACGCAACGGCACGGGGAAGGTCGCTGCCGCCCGCTCGATCACCGCGGCCGTGTCCGGCCGCGAGCCGTCATCGGCGACAATCACCTCGAACGGAAGCAGGACCTGCTTCGCCAGCCCTTCGAGCACACGCTCCAACGCCGTCGGCCAGTTGTAGGTCAGCACGATGACGCTGGCCCGCAGGCCCGGGGCGATGCTCATGGGCGACCTGCGTCGTCAGGCTTCATGGTGCCGCTCCCGCAGCGCGCTTCTGTCGCAGGCCATGGCGCAGGATCGAGATGGCGCGTTCCACGCGCTTGGGCCAGCCAGCGCTGCCGCGGCGCAAGGCGATGCGGGCGTAACGCCATGCTTCGTCCATGCCCGGCGCGGGCTTGCTGCGGAATTCCGCCTTGGCCAGGTCCAGCGTATGGACGTCCATATGCATCTGGCTGGCGTAGTGGTTGATCAGGCTGCGCGAGCGGAACAGGTTCGCGAACTGGTTCTCGCGGTGACGGGCGTGCCACCAGCCGTTCGCGCCATGCACGCGGTAGTGCACCTGGCCCGTCGGCAGGAAGTACTTGCGCGCACCGAGCAGGCTGCTGCCGAACACCAGGCAGTTGTCGGCGGAGATGCGCCAGCTGTGCAGGAACGCCGCCGGCAGGTCCAGCGCGCGCTGGGCCCAGGGGCGTCGCATCGACAGGGCGGAAGTGGCCGCCCCGTACCAGTACGCGGTCACCCAGGTGCTGATGGCGGTGTAGCCCAGGTCGGTTGCGCGGTCGGCATAGCCGATGATGCCCTCCTCGTTGCCGAACAGGCTGACGTCGGTGAACACGAAGTCGAGGTCCCGGCGCGCGTCGTACAGCTCGCCGATGCGGGCGAGGTAGTCCTTGCCCCAGTGATCATCGGCGTCCAGGAAACAGACCACGTCGCCGGTCACGCCGTCCATGCCCTTGACGAAGGCGGACAGCTGGCCGCCATTGCTCACGCAGCGCAGCGTCACGCGCGGATCGTCGCCGTAGTGTTCCGCCAGCCAGGCGGCCGAGCCGTCGGTGGAGCCATCGTCCATCACGATGACCTGGGCGGCGGCGCGTGTCTGCGCCAGCACGCTCTCGACCGCCACGCCTACGTAGTCGCGGTAGTTGTAGTTGGTGATGATGACGCTGAAGCTCACCCCAGCCTTCATGGTCACGCTCCGGCGCCGAGCAGCTTGCGGAAGTACGCAATCGTCTCGCCCAGCCCGTCCTCGAGGCTCACGCGCGGCTCCCAGCCAAGCTTCTGCCTGGCCAGCGCGATGTCGGGCTGGCGCTGGCGCGGATCGTCCGATGGCAGCGGGCGGAACACCAGCCGGGACCGGCCGCCCACCAGCTGCAGCACCTTCTCGGCCAGTTGCAGCATGGTGTGCTCGACCGGGTTGCCGATGTTCACGGGCCCGGTGAAGCCGGCCTCGCTGTTCATCATGCGCACGATCACGTCGATCAGGTCGTCGACGTAGCAGAAGCTGCGCGTCTGGCTGCCGTCGCCATAGATGGTGATGTCCTCGCCCCGGAGCGCCTGCACGATGAAGTTGCTCACCACGCGGCCGTCATTGGGATGCATGCGCGGCCCATAGGTGTTGAAGATGCGCACCACCTTGATGTCGAGCGCGTTCTGCCGGTGGTAGTCGAAGAACAGTGTCTCGGCGCAACGCTTGCCCTCGTCGTAGCAGCTGCGGATGCCGATGGGATTGACGCGGCCCCAGTAGTCCTCGCGCTGCGGATGCACCTCGGGGTCGCCGTACACCTCGCTGGTGGAAGCCTGCAGGATGCGCGCACCCGTGCGCTTGGCCAGGCCCAGCATGTTGATCGCGCCATGCACGCTGGTCTTGGTGGTCTGCACGGGGTCGTGCTGGTAGTGCACGGGCGAGGCAGGGCAGGCGAAGTTGAAGATGCGGTCGACTTCGACGTAGAGCGGAAACGTCACGTCGTGGCGCATCAGCTCGAAGTAGGGGTGGCTGAGCAGGTGGGCGATGTTCTGCTTGCTGCCGGTGAAGAAGTTGTCGACGCACAGGACGTCGTGGCCATCTTTCAGCAGCCGGTCGCAAAGATGCGAGCCGAGGAATCCCGCACCACCGGTTACCAGCACCTTGTTCATCGTGAAGCCCCCGAGTCCCCGTTCCGCGTCGGGGTACTTTAGTTTTATTGGAGAGGAGTTGCTTGGCCCTGCCAGCGCGCCCGCCAGGCCAGGCCCAGCGCCAGCGCAAACGGCATCCACACCAGCAGCCAGGTCGGGCGCGGACTGTCCAGCATCTGCGGCATGTCGAACTGCAGCACGACCGAGGCATATACCCAGATCGCCAGCACGACCCGCCCCTGCATGAGGCCGCGATGCCGCCAGCCCTGCCAGGCGACCATCAGCCACATTGCCACCGTCAGCAGCAGGCCCGGGATGCCCAGCTCAACCGTCATCTGGGTCAGCAGGTTATGCGTATGGGTATACGGCTGGCCATACACCATCAAGGTGAAGTGGACGCCCTCCCCGAGGCCGAGCCACGGCCGCTGGGCAATCAGGTGCAGCGACTGCGCGAACAGTTCCGGGCGCAGCGACATGCCGCGCTCCATCAGCCATGACGACCGCCACAGCAAGGCGAGCGCGATGCTCGCCAGCACGCCGGCGGCGAACCAGCGATAGCGCCGCTCCGACCGCCACAGCGGCATCAGCATCACGGTGACGCACAGGGCCAGCCAGACGTTGCGCGTCTGGGTCAGGCCGACGAACACGAACAGCACGGCCATCGCCGCATAGCGAAGCACGCACCAGCGGCGCTCACGGAGGTCGAGCTGGCTCAGCCACAGCGCCACGGCGCCCATCATGGCCGCGGCATAGTTGGAGGTGGCGATGGTTCCGCCGCCGACGATGCGGTTGTCGACACCCGGCGCAATGAGGAAGCTGACGCAATAGAAGCCGGCGCAGGCGGCCAGGCCCACGCCGACCGCCAGCAGCAGCGTGCGGATGCGCGAGGCCTCGTCGGCGGCAAAGCCATGCCAGCCGAGCACGAAGGCCAGCACGCTGAGCATGCGCCCGACACCGTCGCCGGGACGCGACAGCGTGCCCCAGACCAGGGACGCCATGGCCCAGGCCAGCAACAGCAGGAACACGCGGAATGCCGGCAATGGCCACAGCTGGCGCCACACACGCGCACGCGCCGAAAAAGCCAGGACCAGCGCCGGCAGGTACAGCAACAGGATCAGGCTGGCCTGGTAGGCCTTGCCCGGATTGAACGACGCACCGGCCGGCATGATGGCCATGCCGAGCATCATCCAGGCAATGCCGACCCCGACGATCCAGCGTCCGATCTCGCGACTGCGCGGCTCAACATTTGCGTTCAACGGGGTCGCTCTGCGTTCCATACTGCCTGCTTGCTTCGATCGTCGTTGCGGCCCCCGGGGATACCGCCCCCGTGCGGCACATCCGGCGCCGATGCCTCCAATAGTCTGTGGCCTGGCGACGCCTTTGTCAGCAACATAGTGCACACCCGCAGCTGAAAAAGAGCCGACCACGGCGCCCCTGCGGGCCAGGCCGGGGTACCGTCAAGCGCACGGTAAGCCGGCCAAATACGGCTAGAATTCACGCCATGCCTACCTTTCCCCTCACCCTCGTGGTCATCACCCACAACGAGGCGAACGCCATCGGACGCTGCCTCGACAGCGTGCCGTTTGCGGCCGAGAAGCTGGTGATCGACAGCGGCAGCACCGATGACACCGTGGCCGTCGCCCAGGCGCACGGCGCCCGGGTGGTGCAGCAGCCGTGGCTGGGCTTCGGTCCGCAGCGCAATTTCGCCACGACCCAATGCCAGCACGACTGGATCCTCGCACTGGACGCCGACGAATACCTTTCGCCGGCGCTGGCCAGCGAACTGGAGCAGCGCCTGGCGGAACTGATGGCCAGTGACATCTGCGTCGCCTACCTGCGCCGCGCCACCATCTTCATGGGCGCGCCCATGCGCTGGTACTTGCCGTCGGTGGGCGAAAAGATGGCGCGGCTGTTCCATCGCGACCGGGCCCGCTGGACCGACGCACGCGTGCACGAGTCGCTGCGTTTCGACGGGCCGTCCGTGCTGCTGAAGGCCCCGTTCAACCACGAGAACAACCCGAGCCTGCCGCAGAAGCAGATCAAGGTGTTGCGCTACGCCGAACTCAAGTGCCGCGACTGGCTGGAGAAGGACAAGCCGGTGCGCATGTGGCAGACGCCGTTCGTGTACCTGCTCTCCTTCATCAAGGACTACCTGTTCCGGCTGGGCTTCCTCGACGGCTGGCGTGGCTTCGTGATCGCCCAGACCGGGGCCTCCTATGCGGCCTACAAGCGCATGCGCTACTACGAAATGCGCCGCAATCCGGCCTCGCTGGACAGCGCGACCGATGCCCTGGTCCGGCACGGCATCGATCGATGAGCAGGCAGCACTACCTTCTCTACGGCTCCGAGCGCTACGCGCTGGCCATCCTGCGGCCGATCCAGGACGCGATCCGCGCACGCGGCGACGAGGCCGCCTGGTTCTTCGACGGTCCCGGCGCGGAAGACCTGGTGGAAGGCGAGCGCCTGTTGTCCGTGCAGGAAGTGCGCGCGTGGCAGCCCCGTGCGGTGATCACGTCGAGCAACGCGGTGCCGCACTTCTTCCCGGGCGTGAAAGTGGAAACCTTCCACGGCTTCGACGCCGGCAAGCCGCGGCACATCTACGTGCGCGGCTTCTTCGACCTGTACTGCACGACCGGACCGCGCGATACGGCGAAGTTCACCGAAATCGCCGATCGCGTCGGCCATTTCTCCGTCATCGAAACCGGCTTCCCCAAGCTCGACCCCTTCATGCGCGAGATCAGCGGACCGATCCCGCCGGTGCGCCAGCCGCCGGTGATCCTTTACCACTCGACGTTCTCGCCGTCGTGGAGCGCCGCCGAGACGCTGTACGAGGAGGTGAAGCGGCTTTCGCGTGACGGCCGCTGGCGCTGGATCGTCACCTTCCACCCGAAGATGAACCCGGACACCGTCGCCAGGTACAAGGCGCTGCAGAACGAATACCTCGCGTTCGCCGAGAACGACAATATCCTGGAGCTGTTCCCCCAGGTGGACATGATGTGCTCGGACACCTCGTCCGCGCTCAACGAGTTCCTGCTCACCGGCAAGCCGGTGGTGACCTTCAAGAACCGCCGCCCGGGCCCGCAGCTGATCGATATCCACGAGGCATCGCAGTTCGAGCCGGCGATCGAGCGCGCGCTGGCGCGGCCACCGGAGTTGATGCAGGCCATCCGCGAGTACGGCGACGCCATCCATCCCTACCGCGACGGCCACTCCAGCGAACGCGTGCTGCAGGCCATCGACACCTTCATCGCCGCAGGCGGCCGCAACCGCCGGCGCAAGCCCTGGAACTTCTGGCGGAAGCTGAAGATCCGGCGACGGATCGGGTATTGGGGTCCGGCCTGACGGGTAGCGTGGAACGAAGGAATCCTTCTCCCATCGGGAGAGGGTGGCGGTAGCCGGATGAGGGTTCGGGCGAAGCGAGCCGTTGAAGGTTACGCAAGCCTCGTACCCTCTCCCCAACCCCTCTCCCAAGGGGAGAGGGGCTGACGCTGTCCCCATCGAAGGAATCCTTCTCCCTTCGGGAGAAGGTGGCGGTAGCCGGATGAGGGTTCGGGCGAAGCGACCCGTTGAAGGTTGCGCAAGCCTCGTACCCTCACCCCAACCCCTCTCCCAAGGGGAGAGGGGCTGACGCTGTCCCCGTCGAAGGAATCCTTCTCCCTTCGGGAGAAGGTGGCGGTAGCCGGATGAGGGTTCGGGCGAAGCGAACCGTTGAAGGTTGCGCAAGCCCCGCACCCTCTCCCCAACCCCTCTCCCGACGGGAGAGGGGCTAAGGCAGCGGCGAACGGAGAAATCCTTCTCGCATGGCGAGGGGCCTGGTCACGACGACCTGGGCCACCGCCTGCACCCGCTCGGGCTAGAATCGCCCCAACTCATCAAGAAGACTGCCCGTGGCATCCAGCAGCTACAGCCGCTCCGAATACCTGCGCTCCCTCTGGCCATGGCTGCCCCTGTGGGGCCTGGCGGCCTTGCTGGCGATTTTCTCGCACGGGCCGATGCCGCTGTACTCCACGCGCACCCTGGCGGTGGCATGGGAAATGTGGAACCACCAGCACTGGCTGGTGCCGCATATCAACGGCCAGCCTTACAGCGAGAAGGTGCCCTTGCTGTTCTGGATGATCCATGCCGGCTGGTTCGTGTTCGGCGTCAATGACGTCTGGCCGCGCGTGCTTGAGGTGATCTTCGGTGGCGCCGAGCTGGTGCTGGTCTCGTTGTTGGCGCAGCGCCTGTTCCCCAGCCGCCCCTGGGTGGCCAAGGCTTCGCCGTGGATGCTGCTGGCGCTGGGCTACGCCTTCCTGTTCGGCCTGCAGATCATGTACGAGGTGCTGCTGGCCGTCTGGGTACTGGCCGCCTTGCTGTGCCTGACGCCCAGGCCGCAGCGCGCCGAGCCGCGTTGGCTGCTGTTCGGCCTGTGCATCGGCGCGGGCCTGCTGACCAAGGGCCCGGTGATGCTGCTGCACGTCGCCTTCCCCTGGCTGCTGGGGCCGCTATGGAGCGACTGGGCCCGCGACAACCGCGCGCGCTGGTACGGGCGCGGCGTGCTGTCGGTCCTGCTGGGTGGCGCGATGTTGCTGGCCTGGGCGCTGCCCGCCGGCTTCAGCGGTGGCGAGGCGTATCGCCAGCGACTGTTCTTCACCCAGACCGCCGGGCGCGTGGTCAATGCGTTCGACCATGCCCGTCCGTTCTGGTGGTACGTACCGATGGTCCCGGCGCTGCTGTTCCCCTTCAGCGGCTGGCCGCGCGCGTGGGCCGCGCTGATCACGCTGCGCCGACCGTTCGACCACGGCATCCGCTTCGCGCTGTGCTGGCTGCTGCCGGTGATGCTGGTGTTCTCCTTCATCAGCGGCAAGCAGCTGTATTACCCGCTGCCGGAATTCGCCGGTGGCGTACTGCTGCTTGCCGGTGCCGTGGCGGTGCTGCGCGACCAGCGCCCCGCACTGGCCAGTACGCCCTGGCTGGGCACCTGGCCGCTGGGCGTGGGCGGCATCCTGTTCGGCGCGTTCCTGTTCGTGCTGCCGGTGCTGGTGGCGCACAACGAGCTGCATGGCGAGTGGTTCGACAATACGCAGCGCTATAGCCGCTATTTCAGCGTGGTGTTCGTGCTGCTGGGCGCGCTGCTGCTGCTGCGCGGCCGCGGTGAGATGCGCCGGCTCGCCTTCGCCGGCCTGGTCGGCACGCTGGCGCTCAATACGCTGTTCACGCTGACCATGTGGCAGAACTTCGACCTGCGCCCGTCGGCGCACCTGCTCGGCGCGGCCGATGCCGAAGGCCGGGCCATCGGCTATGTCGGTAATTACGAGGGCCAGTTCCATTTCGAGGGCCGCCTCACCCGGCCGATCGAGCGCCTGAGCGAGGGCGAACAGCTGCAAACGTTCGCGCTCGAGCATCCCGATGGGCTGGTGATTGCGCGTCCCGAGAAGCTGCAGCCGACCGACCTGCGTTACCCGCTGCTGGTGCAGCCATTCCGTTCGTCGTGGGTGGTGATCTGGCCGGCCCGGTCGCTGGCGGAGCTGCGCGCCGGCCGCGTGCCGCCCGAGCCGGCGCATCCGACCCGGGTTTACCAGGTCGACGAATGGCGCTTCCGCGCCCTGCAGTGAGGCCATGAACGAGACCCTGATCGCCAACCTGCGCGCGCAGTGCGGCGGTCCGCGCGACGGCGCGTTGTTGCGCTTCTCGCTGGGCAATGCCCTGCTGGCGACCGGCGACGCGGTCACCGCTGCACTGGAGCTGCGCCAAGCGGTGGCCTTCGACGCGAACTATTCGGCCGCCTGGAAACTGCTGGGCAAGGCCTGCCTCGCCCTGGACGACAAGACCGGAGCCGCCGATGCATGGCGGCAAGGCATCGCTGCCGCACAGTCGCGCGGCGACAAGCAGGCCGAGAAGGAGATGGTGGTGTTTCTGCGCCGGGTGGAACGCGATTCCTCTGGGGGGGCGTGACCGCCCAGGGCCCGCGCTCAGTCGTACGGGCTCTTCCAAGTATCCGAGGAATAGCGCTTGTAGTGCCACTGGTACTGCGCGAAGGCCAGTTCCACGCACTGCTCGACGCCACGATTGAGCGCACGGCACGACACCGCCACGTCGGTGTCCGCCAGCCCGTCGGGTGCAGGCAGCACATGGATGCGGTAGCCCTCGCCGCGCGGCAGCCGCTCGGCCAGGGCGAACAGTACGGTGGCACCGGTGCGTGCCGCGAGGCGCGGCAGCAATACCATGGTCAACGCATCGCGACCGAAGAACGGCGCTACTTCGCCTTCGCCGGCGCGCGGCTTCTGGTCGGGCAGGATGCCGACGGTGCCGCCCGCAGCCAGGCGCTTGTACAACGTACGCACACCCGCGCCCTCCGCGCGCACCTGTTCCGGCGCCAGTGCACCGCGCACCTTGCGCAACAGGCCTTCCACGGCGGCGATGCGTGGCGGCCGATAAAGGATCGCCATCGGCGTCTTGCGGCATAGCCAGTAGTTGAGCAGCTCCCAGCAACCCAGGTGCGGCGCGGCGATGATCACGCCCTTGCCGGCCGCCAGCGCGGCATCGAACAAGGCTTCGCCGCGCACCTCGCGCACCAGGTCGAGGGCGCGCTCGGCGTCGTTGCCCCAGATCCTGGCGATCTCGGTGGCCGACTTGCCGCTCTCGTCCATGACCGTGCGCAGCAAGGCCGCCTGGGCTTGCTCGCCGAGGTCGGGCCGCGCGATGCGCAGGTTGACCGCGGTGTTGTGGGCGGTGCCACTGCGGCACCACAGGGAAAGGCGGCCGATGCCCGCGCCAATGCCGTGCAGCACGCGCAGCGGCAGCCGTCCGAACAGGCGCAGCAGGAGATAGAGGAGAAGGATGTCGAATCGCATGAGGGGGTGAAGGGTAAAGGGTAAACGCCAAGGAGTGAGAGCCCGGGCCGCTGGCGGCCTTGGCATCGCCGCCTGACCATTTACTATCTGCCCCTCACCACCAGCATCGCCCATCCATGATCGCCCTGATCCAGCGCGTCCAGTCCGCCCGTGTCGATGTCGAAGATGCCGATGGCGCGCCGGAAACGGTGGGGTCCATCGGGCCGGGCCTGCTCGCACTGGTCGCCGTGCAGCCGGGCGACGACGAGCCACGCACGCGCCGCCTGCTGGAACGGTTGCTCGGTTACCGCGTATTCCCCGACGAGCAGGGCCGCATGAACCTCTCGCTGGCCACGACCGGTGGCGACTTGCTGCTGGTCAGCCAGTTCACCCTGGCCGCCGACACGCGCTCGGGCATGCGCCCAAGCTTCACCGGCGCCGCCACGCCGGACGAGGGCCGGCGCTGGTTCGAGCGCCTGGTGGAGCTGGCGCGCGCGACGCATCCGAGGGTGGAAATCGGGCGCTTCGGCGCCCATATGAAAGTCCATCTGGTCAACGATGGCCCGGTCACTTTCTGGCTGGAGACGCCATGACCCCGGTCGATGCAGCCATCTCGCCCCCATTCCGACAAAATCATCGCAAGATGCCTATTTGGCGCGATTTTTGCGTGTCGACCGTCCCGATTCCTTTACTTGAAAACTGGTCAAAAAAGCATCACATGGGTATACTGATCGGTTCCTGCATACGCGGCGGTAGGTATGAATAGCAAAGCTCCCGAGCAACAGTCTGAAATCAAGGCGCTCATTTCCAAGGGTCTGGAGCAGGGCTACCTGACCTACGCCGAGATCAACGACCACCTGCCCGACGACATCGTCGATCCGGAGCAGATCGAAGACATCATGGCGGTGCTCAAGGGCGTCGGCATCGAGGTGCACGACGCTGCGCCCGATTCGGACCCGCTCTCGGACAACGCCCCGGGCGCTTCCACCGACGACGAAGCCGCCGCCGAAGAAGCGGTCGCCCTGCTGTCGGCCGTGGACTCCGAGGTGGGCCGCACGACCGACCCGGTGCGCATGTACATGCGCGAGATGGGCACGGTCGAGCTGCTGACGCGTGAAGGCGAAATCGCCATCGCCAAGCGCATCGAGGAAGGCCTGGGCCAGGTGCAGACCGCGCTTGCCAGCTTCCCGCTGACCATCGAGCTGCTGCTCGAGGAATACGACCAGCACCTGGACGGCAAGCGCCGCCTCAGCGAGATCCTGGCCGGCTTCGCCGACCTCGAGGAAGCCGCCGACGCGGCCCAGGCCGCCGCGGCCGAGGCCGAACTGGACGCGGTCGACGAGGAAGTCGACGAGGAAGAAGAAGCCGCCACCGAGGACGAGGAAGCCGGCCCGACCGGTCCCGACCCGGAAGAGGTCAAGCGCCGCATGGAACTGCTGCGCGACTACTACGTCAAATTCCAGAAGGCGGCCCCCAAGGCCACCGACATCACCGACAAGAAGATCGTCAAGCTGCGCGACCAGATGGCTGAGGAATTCCTCAAGCTCAAGCTGCCGTCGGCGCTGATCGACGGCTTCGTGCGCAAGCTGCGCGAGGTGGTCAACGACATCCGTCACCACGAGCGCGTGCTGATGGACATCTTCGTGCGCCACGTGAAGATGCCCAAGGCCGAGTTCCTCAAGGCGTTCCCGAGCAACGAGGGCAACCTGGAGTGGGCCGCCGAGCTGGGCCGCAAGCGCCAGAAGTGGTCGCCCAACATCAAGACCCACAAGGAAGCGATCGACGCCGAGCAGGAAAAGCTCGCCTCGATCGAGCGCCAGCTGTTCCTGCCGCTGACCGACATCAAGGAAATCAACCGCACGATGTCGATCGGCGAGGCCAAGGCTCGCCGCGCGAAGAAGGAAATGGTCGAGGCCAACCTGCGCCTGGTCATCTCCATCGCCAAGAAGTACACCAACCGCGGCCTGCAGTTCCTCGACCTCATCCAGGAAGGCAACATCGGCCTGATGAAGGCCGTGGACAAGTTCGAATATCGCCGCGGTTACAAGTTCTCGACCTACGCCACGTGGTGGATCCGCCAGGCCATCACGCGCTCGATCGCCGACCAGGCGCGCACCATCCGCATCCCGGTGCACATGATCGAGACGATCAACAAGTTGAACCGCATTTCCCGCCAGATGCTGCAGCAGTTCGGCCGCGAGCCGACGCCGGAAGAGCTGGCCAAGGAAATGGAGATGCCCGAGGACAAGATCCGCAAGGTGCTCAAGATCGCGAAGGAACCGATCTCGATGGAAACCCCCATCGGCGACGACGAAGATTCGCACCTGGGCGACTTCATCGAGGACACCAACGCGTCCTCGCCGATCGAGTCGGCGACCGAAACGGGCCTGATGGAAACCGTGCGCGACGTGCTGGCCGGCCTCACCCCGCGGGAAGCGAAGGTGCTGCGCATGCGCTTCGGTATCGACATGAACACCGATCACACGCTGGAAGAGGTCGGCAAGCAGTTCGACGTCACGCGTGAACGCATCCGCCAGATCGAGGCCAAGGCGTTGCGCAAGCTGCGTCACCCGAGCCGCTCGGAGCAGCTGCGCTCGTTCCTCGACATCGACTGAGCACGACGCCGGTACGTGTAGAAAAGCCCCGCGAAAGCGGGGCTTTTTGTTTGGGCGACGCCCTCCCGTCCAGGCAGGGACGACTCACCCCATGTCGTAGAAGAACTGCTCCTGCACGATCTTGTCGTCCTTGACGTGATAGACGCAAACCTCGGTCATGGAGATGCGACCGTGTTCCTTCATCGTCACATCCAGCGTCATCACGACGCTGAACCAGTTGCCGGCCACCAGCGGATCGCTCACTTCGACGCCGTGGAACTGGGCAACACCCGCCTGGAAACGCTTGCCCTTCTCCAGGATCGCATCCAGCCCCTTCACGTTGCCCATCGGCCCGTTCGCGGCGGCCTCGGGCTCGATGCTGACTGCATCCTTGGCGTACAGCTCGTGTTGCGCTTCCTCGAACTGGCCATGGCGGCACATGGCGACCAGGCGCTTGGCGACGGTTTCGGTACTCATCGGGGCATCTCCGGCGAAAGGGTCGGGCGAGCCTAGCGCCGGCCACCGCAGCCGGGCGTGAAGGCGCGGCGGAACACCGCCGCGCCCGCACGATCAATGCTTGCTGACGTTGTCGGTTTCGCCGATGAAGCGCGCCACGTTGTCATGCAGCTGCTTGAGCGAGTCCTCGTGGGCGTAGACCATGTGTCCCGACGGGTACCACGCGTACGAGATGTTCTTCTGCAGGGCCGCCGGGATCGGCATGTGGTGCATCTCGTAGTCGGCCGCGTAGTACGGCGTGGCCAGGTCGTAGTAGCCGCCGTGCAGGGAGACGCGCAGGTTCGGGTTGGTCTTCATCGCCGTGGCCAGGTCGGGCATCACATTGGTCGACTGCTGCAGCGCCTCGACGGCGCCCGGCGCCTTGTGCGCGAACTCCCAGTGGTCGATGTCGGCGAACAGGCGGTAGGTCTGGCCATCGCCGAACTTCAGCTGGCGGCGCACGTAGTCGTTGAAGGCGGCGACATAGGCCGAGCTGATGGCCGAGGACTG
Organism: Dyella soli; assembly: GCF_054482295.1. Taxonomy (NCBI): domain Bacteria; kingdom Pseudomonadati; phylum Pseudomonadota; class Gammaproteobacteria; order Lysobacterales; family Rhodanobacteraceae; genus Dyella; species Dyella soli. Next base: position 208,169 of record NZ_JBTFFU010000003.1, on the reverse strand, counting down.
CGGATCGTATTCCGACGCCTTGCTCAGCGGATCGAGCGACGGACCGGAGAAGCGGCTATCGAGGCGGCCGGTGGTGATGTCGCCGTCGGCCTGCAGTTCATGCTCGAACATGCCGCCGTCGACGCGCAGGTTGGCCTTGACCAGGTAGGACACCGGCAGGCCGGTGTACTGGTGCAGCTTCTGGGCGACCGCCTGCTTGCGCGCATCGTCCAGCCGCACGCCCGCCATCAGGGCCGAGGCGTATTCGGTGGTCGCGTACTGCTCCACTTCGCGCAGGAACGGCTCGAGTGCAGCGGGCTGCTGCGGCAGCCTGTGGTGGTAAAAGGCGGTGGCGGCGAAGGTGGGCAGCCCCACGACATACGGCAGGTCCACGCCGGGGTTGTTGGCGGCACCATCGATGCTGGTGTCGAAGTTGAGGATCTGCGAGAGCAGGATCACGCCGTTGAGGTCGACGCTGTTCTCGTTTTCCAGGATGTTGGCCACCACGGCCGAGCGCGTGGTGCCGTAGCTTTCGCCGAACAGGTACTTGGGCGAGTTCCAGCGGTTGTAGGTGGACAGGAACTGCGAGATGAACTGGGCGAAGGCATGACCGTCGCCGTCGACGCCGTAGATCTGCTTCTTGCGCTCCTTCATCAGCTCGTCGCGCTTGCCCTTGTCGGCCTCGTCGGCAATCAGGCGGCTGAAACCGGCGCCCGGGGCGTCGATGAAGACCAGGTCGGAGGCGTCGAGCAGGCTGTAGTCGTTGTTGACCAGTCCATAGGGCGCAGCCGGCGTGTGCGAATCATCGCTGGTCACCACGCGCCTGGGACCGAAGGCGCCCATGTGCAGCCACACCGTGGCCGAACCCGGGCCACCGTTGTAAATGAACGTGATCGGGCGCTTGCCCGGCTCGGCACCCTTCTTGAGATAGGCGGTATAAAACATGCTGACCTGCGGCTCGCCTTCCTTGTCGCCGCTGCCGTGCAACACCAGCGTGCCCGCCACCGCCTTGTAGTCGATGCTCTTGCCTTCGACCTTCACCGTACCCGAGGTCTCCGACGACTGTGGCTTGACCAGCGCCGCATCGGGCTTGTCGTCGGACTTGTGGTCCTTGTCGTTCTTGTCGGCGGCATAGGCGCTCGTGCCGAGCGTGAGCGCGGCAAGGGCAATCGTGAGGCGGAGCTTGCGCATGACGGTGAGACCTCTGGACGGGCGCGAGATGCGCGAAGCGCCCAGCTTAGGCAGCGTGGCCCGCCGCTTTCATACCCCAGAAGTCACCCTGTCGACGTATTTGTGGTCCCGCGTGAGACCTGGCCGCTCACGCCCACGCGATCAGGCCGATCGCGACCAGGGCCAGGGCCAGTCCCAGCGCGTTTACCAGGCTCAGGCGCTCGCGGAACACCAGCGTGCCAACCACGGCGCCGAGCGCCACCACGCCGAGGTTCATGCTGGCGAAGACCAGTGAAGGGTGGTCGGGCAAGGCCTGGTGACCGCGCACGTAGAACACGATGTTGCCGAAGTTCGCCAGGCCCAGCAGCGCGCCTGCCACGGCGTCGCGCAGGGTGAAACGCACGCGGTCATGCCAGCGGCGCCAGAGCTGCAGCGCAAAGGCGACCAGCAGCGCCAGCGCGAACATCGCCTGCAACGACGACGCGAAGGGCGTCCCCGCCAGGGCAATGCGCTTGAACATGATGTCGATGGCGCCAAAACCGGCAAAGACCACCAGCGGCCACAGCCAGCCGGGGCGACCGTTCTCGCCCTGGCGCTGATCGATCTTCCATACCATGCACAGCAAAGCGAGCAGGCCCAGTGCGATGCCGGCAGCCCTGTGCGCATTCAGCGTCTCGCCGAACAGCACGAAGGCGGCGAGCAGCGAGATCAGCAGCGACAGGCGCTGCGCCGCGTCGGTGCGCACGATGCCCGCGCTGCGCACCGAGGCAGCCAGGGCCAGGAAGATCACCGGCAGCAGCAGGCCCAGACCGACGAAGCCGAGCCAGGGAGCCTGCGGGCTGCGCAGCACGTCGAGCGACGGATGGAACACCATGGCGGTCAGCGCACTGGTGGCCACGTAGTTCCAGGCAATCGCCTGGCCCACGTCGACCTCCAGGCGGCGCGCGAGCTTGAGCAGCACCGACACCAGCACACTGCAGGCCACGCTCATCAACACGTAGATCATGAAAGGCCCTTGGCTGAGGCAATGAAAAGCCCGTCGCTGGCATGAGGCCACGAAGGGAGGTGAGCTCCAGCGCGCGAAACGCCAGCGCTCACGCGTGGAGCCATCTGCCCGATGGCGGACGGGGTGCCGCATTGTATCGACGCTGCCGCAGTCGCACAGGCCTGCCGAGCGTGCCACCGGACTGCGCTGGGCGCGACCGCAGGCCGGTGCGATGATTCGCGCGAACCTGCGCCGGGAGTCCCCCATGCTGGAACTTCGCCCCACCTGCGAGCATTGCAACAAGGCACTGCCGCCGTCATCCGCCGCGGCGATGATCTGCTCGTTCGAGTGCACCTTCTGCCGTGATTGCGTGGAGCTGCTGCACAACGTCTGCCCGAATTGCGGCGGCGGCTTCACGCCGCGGCCGGTGCGGCCGGCCCATGACTGGAAGCCGGGAGTCTCGCTGGGCCGATACCCGGCGACCACCAAGGTCACGCATCAGTCGGTCGACCTCGCCGCGCACGCGGCACTGGTCACTGCGGTGGCAGCGGTGGCGCCAGAACAGCGTTGACCTCCCTGGCGTCAGCCGGCGACCTGTCGCAACAAGGCGACGGCACCCGCAAGAGCGCTCGCCATGGCAGGCGGCAGGCCATGGCGGGCCACGATGTACTCGGGTGCGTTGTAGCCCACCCAGGTGACGCCCTGGGCGTCCTCCCACACCAGCACCTTCAGCGGAAGATCCAGCCCGACCGTTGGCGCGGCCTGCATCAGCGGCGTGCCGCCCCTGGGGTTGCCGAAGATGAGCATCTGTTGCTGGCACATGCTGAGCCCGGCACGGGCGGCGTCGCCGCTGAAGTCGATGAGGGCGAAGATGGTGAGGCCATGCGCCTCGAGTAGCTGGCGCAGGCGGTCGACGGTGGTCGGCACGTCGCTGGCGGCGCGAAAGCGGACGACGCCTTCCACATCCTGGTCGCTGGACATGATCGCTCCCCGGGCACCTGCCACAGCGCGAACAGCCGGCCGCAGCGGACCTTGGCAAGTCAGTCTGTCTGAAGTTCCGCGACGAAATCGTAGATGTCGCCGCGATACCACGAGGTGGTGAACTCCACCACGCGGCCGTCGTCGAGGAAGCTGCGGCGTTCGATGTTGAGGCCGGCGCTTCCGGCCGGCACGTGCAGCAGGCGCGCCTGCTGCGCACCGAGCGACACCGCGCGCAACCGCTGCAGCGCGCGGCGCGGGCGGCTGCCCAGGGTTTCCAGCACTTCGTACAGCGAGTCGTGCACGATCATCGGGTCGGGCAGGATGCTGGCCGGCACCACGCTGCGCTCGATCGCCAGGGGCTCTTCCTTGGCGTAGCGCACGCGATACAGCCGCGCCACCAGCACGCCGGGCGAAAGATTGAGCGCCATGGATTCTTCCGGCGTCACTTCGCCCACGCCGCGTTCGAAGAATTCCGATCGCGGATTGAGTCCGCGGGCCCGCAGGTCTTCGGTAAAGCTGGTGAGCCGCGACATCGGCTTGATGATGCGCTCGGCCACGAAGGTGCCGGCGCCGTGGCGCTGGTTGAGCAGGCCTTCCTCGACCAGGCCGGCGATGGCCTTGCGCACCGTCACCCGCGACAACTGCAGCAGGCGCGACAGGTCGCGTTCGCTGGGCAGCGCCTGGCCGGGTTCGATGTCCCGGTGTTCCACCACGTTGCGAATGGCCCGGCGCAGCCGCAGATAGGCCAGAGGCTGGCTGGTGGCCGGGTCGCGGCTGAGCCGGCGGTATTCGTTGACGAGGGCGGTTTCCATGCCCGAACGATACCAATGACCATACCAATCTTGCAATCGGCCGATGTGGCGCGGCCTTGCAGTGGTACCAGTTTTGCTTGCAGATCGTTACGCCAAGCCATGTCGCAGGGTGAGGCCCGGGAACTGGTTTTGTCTGGTATGTCACTGGTACGATCAACAGGCATTGCACGTGGTATGCATGCCACGTGTCACTCCCCGCATGGCGTTGAGGTGACTGAAGTGACTGCTTCTCCCCAACCGGTCGAGCCCTTCGACCTGGTCATTTTCGGCGGTACCGGCGACCTCGCCGTACGCAAGCTGCTGCCCGCCCTGTACCACCGTTTTGTCGACGGACAGATCCCCGACAGCAGCCGCATCATCGGCATTGCCCGCGAAGGGCTGGACGATGACGGTTACCGCACCACGATCCGCAAGGCGCTGCTCGAGGGCGGCGGCGACACCGCCAAGGTCGACGTGTTCCTGCGCCTGGTGGGTTACCGCTCGCTGGACGCGCGCAAGGACGACGGCTGGGACGACTTCGCCGCGCTGATCGGCGAACAACCCGAGCACGTGCGCGTGTTCTACCTGTCGACCTCGCCGGAACTGTTCGTCGATATCTGCAACCGGCTCGGTGGCCATGGCCTCAACAAGGGCAAGGCGCGCGTCGTGCTGGAAAAGCCGATCGGCCGCGACCTGGCCAGCGCCAACCAGATCAACGACGCGGTGGGCCACGTCTTCGACGAATCGCAGACCTTCCGCATCGACCACTACCTCGGCAAGGAAACGGTGCAGAATCTACTGGCGCTGCGTTTCGGCAACGCGCTGTTCGAACCGTTGTGGAATGCCGAGCACATCGACCACGTACAGATCACCGTGGCCGAAACCCTGGGCGTGGGCCAGCGCAGCGCGTACTACGACCGCGCAGGCGCCTTGCGCGACATGGTGCAGAACCACATCCTGCAGTTGCTGTGCATGGTGGCGATGGAACCGCCGTCCTCGCTCCAGCCCGATGCCGTGCGCGACGAGAAGCTCAAGGTGCTGCGCTCGCTCAAGCCCATCGACGAGGGCAACGCGGCGCAACTCACCGTGCGCGGCCAGTACCGCGCCGGCGTCGGCGAGAAGCAGAGCGTGCCGGGATACCTCGACGAACTGGCGGGCGGCAAATCCCACACCGAAACCTTCGTGGCACTGAAGGCGGAGATCGCCAACTGGCGCTGGGCCGGCGTGCCGTTCTACCTGCGCACCGGCAAGCGCCTGCCCGAGCGTGTGTCCGAGATCGTGGTGGTGTTCAAGGCGGTGCCGCATTCGATCTTCGATGCGTCGGCCGGCGTGCTTGCGCAGAATCGCCTGGTGCTGCGACTGCAGCCGGACGAAGACATCAAGCTGTGGCTGACCATCAAGCATCCGGGTCCGGGTGGCCTGCGCCTGCGCCACGTGCCGCTGGACATGAGCTTTGCCGAAGCCTTCGGCGTGCAGCAGCCCGACGCCTACGAGCGCCTGTTGCTCGACGTGGTGCGCGGCAACCCCACGCTGTTCATGCGCCGCGACGAAGTGGAAGCGGCATGGCGCTGGGCCGATCCCATCCTCGCCGCGTGGGCGGACAGCGGCGAGACGCCGCGCCCGTATACGTCCGGCACATGGGGCCCGAGTGCAGCCGTGGCGCTGATCGAGCGCGACGGTCGTACCTGGAACGAGGACAGTGAGTAGGCCGGTTGATGACGCGGCATCTCGCGATGCGCCGGTGTTTCACCTGCGCGTCGCGATGCCTTGCCTAGACTTGCCACCCTCCCTGTTCCACGGCTCGCGTGCCTGTCCACCGCGACGCCCCGCATCGTCATCGCCATGCTCCCCACGCTGAACGTCACTACGCACAGTTTCACCGAATGCCAGGCGCTTGCCGCCGCCTTGGCCGAGCGCGTCGCCGACCGCCTGCGCGAAGGCATTGCCGCGCGCGGCACTGCTTTGCTGGCCGTATCCGGCGGCAGCACGCCGCGGCATTTCTTCGAGAAGCTTTCGCGCGAAGCGGTGGAGTGGTCGAAGGTGCAGGTCACCCTGGTCGACGAGCGCTGGGTGCCTGAAAGCCACGAGCGCTCCAACGCCGGCATGGTCAAGGCGACGCTGTTGCAACACGCCGCTTCCAGCGCGCATTTCGTTCCGCTGTATGCCGATGCGCCCACGCCGGAGGCTGGCCTCGCCACGGTGCGCGCCCGCATGGCCGCGCTCACCCTGCCGTTCGACGCTGTCGTGCTGGGCATGGGCAACGACGGCCATACCGCTTCCTTCTTTCCCGGCGGCGATCGCCTGCCCGAGGCGCTGGACGCCGGCAGCCACGTCCGCGTGCTGCCGATGCGCGCGCCCGGCGCGGGCGAGCCGCGCATCACCTTCACGCTCGCCGCCCTGCTCGAGACGCACGCGCTTTACCTGCATATCGAAGGGGAGACCAAGCGCCACCTGCTTGCGGATGCGCGCCTGGGCCTGGGCGAGGCGGTCGACTATCCCGTGCGTGCCGTGCTGACCCAGCAACGCGTGCCCGTGGCGGTCTATTGGTGCCCCTAGGGCCTGCGCGGAACCCCATCGACGAATGGCGCGCGCGGTCGCGCGCTGCATCACACCCCGGAGTTCGATCATGAGTGTGCTTCACCCCGTCATCGCCGAAGTCACCGAACGCCTGCGCGAGCGCAGCCGGGACTCGCGCGCCGCTTATCTCAGCCGCATCGATGCCGCGCAGGGCAACGGCACGCACCGCGAGCGACTTTCATGCGGCAATCTCGCGCATGGCTTCGCCGCGTGCGGCACGGATGACAAGCAGCGCCTGCGCGAAGGCCATACGCCCAACCTGGCCATCATCAACGCCTACAACGACATGCTCTCGGCGCATCAGCCGTACGAGCGTTACCCCGAACTGATCCGCAAGGTGGCGCGCGAGGCAGGCATCACCGCGCAGATGGCCGGTGGCGTGCCGGCAATGTGCGATGGCATCACCCAGGGGCGCTCCGGCATGGAGCTGTCGCTGTTCTCGCGCGACCTCATTGCCATGGCGACCGCCGTGTCGTTGTCGCACGACATGTTCGATGGCGCGCTCTACCTGGGCATCTGCGACAAGATCGTGCCGGGCCTGCTGATCGGCGCGCTGAGCTTTGGCCATCTGCCGGGCCTGTTCATTCCCAGCGGCCCGATGCCCAGCGGCATCAGCAACGAGCAGAAGTCGAAGGTGCGCCAGGCCTACGCCGAGGGCAAGGCGACCAAGGCCGAGCTGCTCGAGGCGGAGGCAGGCTCGTACCACGCTGCGGGGACCTGCACCTTCTACGGCACCGCCAACTCCAACCAGATGCTGATGGAGATCATGGGCCTGCACCTGCCGGGCGCCAGCTTCGTGGCGCCGGACACGCCGCTGCGCGATGCCCTCACGCGCGAGGCCGTGCTGCGCGTGGCGGAGTTGAGCGCACCGGGCTCGTCGCACCTGCCGCTGGGCCACATCATCGATGAACGCGCGATCGTCAACGGCGTCATCGGACTGCATGCCACCGGCGGTTCGACCAACCACCTGCTGCACCTCGTGGCCATCGCGCGCGGCGCCGGCATCGAGCTGCGTTGGGACGATTTCGATGCGCTGTCGGCGGTGGTGCCGCTGCTGGCGCGCGTGTATCCCAACGGCTATGCCGACGTGAACCAGTTCCATGAAGCGGGCGGCATGGGTTTCCTGATCGACCAGCTGCTCTGCGCGGGCCTGCTGCACGGCGACGTGCGCACGGTGTTCGGTACCGGCATGGACGGCTATACGCAGGTGCCGCAGCTGGAGGAGGATGGCCGGCTGGTGTGGAAGCCGGTGTCCCGGGAGAGCGGCAACCGCGGCGTGCTGCGCGGCGCGGCCGAGCCGTTCCGCGCCGACGGCGGCCTGCGCATGCTGAGCGGCAACCTGGGACGCGCAGTGATCAAGGTGTCGTCGGTGCCCGATGATCGCCTGGTCATCGAGGCTCCCGCCATCGTGTTCCACGACCAGGACGACGTGCGCAAGGCCTTCGAGCGCGGCGAACTGAATCGTGATTTCGTCGCCGTGGTCCGCTTCCAGGGCCCGCAGGCGATCGGCATGCCGGAACTGCACAAGCTGACGCCCACGCTCGCGGTGCTGCAGGATCGCGGCCACCGCATCGCCCTGCTTACCGACGGCCGCATGTCCGGTGCGTCAGGCCGCGTGCCGGCCGCCATCCACGTCACCCCCGAAGCGCAGGACGGCGGTGCCATCGCACGCATTCGCGACGGCGACATCGTGCGCGTGGATGCGGTGCATGGACGCCTGGAGGTGCTGGTCGAGGCGGCGGAATTCGCGGCCCGCGAACCGGCCACGGCCGACCTTTCGGCGCATCAGTACGGCATGGGACGCGAACTGTTCGGGCTGTTCCGCCGGGCCGCCACCACGGCCGACCTCGGCGCCGGCGTGCTGTAACGCGCCACCTCTTCGTCATCGATTCCACGGAAAGCCATGAGCATCGTAAACAAGCAGAAGCTGATCGAATCCACCCTGGCGCTGGCGCCCGTGGTGCCGGTGGTGATCATCGAGGACGCGCGCGCGGCCGTGCCGATGGCACGCGCGCTGGTGGCCGGCGGCATTCCCGCCATCGAGGTCACCTTGCGCACGCCCGCGGCCCTCGACGCCATCAAGGCCATCGCAGACGAAGTGGAGGGTGCGGTGGTCGGCGTGGGCACCGTGCTCAGCGCGCGCGACCTGCGCGCCGCGCACAAGGCAGGCGCGCGCTTTGCGGTGTCGCCGGGCGTGTCGCCGGGGCTGCTCGACGCCGCCGACGACAGCGAGCTGCCTCTCTTGCCGGGCGTGGCCACGGCCGGTGAGGCCATGACCCTGCTGGAACGTGGCTATCACTACCTGAAGTTCTTCCCGGCGGTGCCTGCTGGCGGCACCAGGCTGCTCGGCGCCTGGGCCAGCCCGCTACCGCAGATCCGCTTCTGCCCCACCGGCGGCATCAGCCTGGCCAGCGCCCCGGAATTCTTGTCACTCCCCAACGTGGTCTGCGTCGGCGGCTCCTGGCTCACGCCGGCCGACAAGCTGCACAGCGGCGACTGGGCCGGCATCGAGCAGCTCGCACGCGAGGCGGCGGCGCTGCGCTGATCGGCGGCCCGCGCAGGAGGCCTGTTCGATCCCGGCTGCCCGGTTTCCCGCACCGGCCGGTCTCCCGGCCGCCGGTGGCGGACGCCCCGGTGCCTCCTACGGCCCTGAAATGTGATGTACATCACACTTTGCGTGCTAGGCTTCCCCGCCATTGAGGCTAACAGGCCTCCGCGCCGCGGCGACTGAGCTTCAACGCGGTGCGAGGGGACCCCCCGCAAGGGAATGCATGACCTCGTGCGGGAGTGCGGTGTGTCATGACCCAGGCCTCGGCGGTACCGGTCTTCCGGTATCGCGCCTTCATCAGTTACAGCCACCAGGACAAGTCCTGGGCCGACTGGCTGCACAAGGCACTGGAAACCTATCGGCTGCCCTCGCGCCTGGTCGGCACGCAGACGGCGGCGGGGACGATTCCGCGGCGACTCGCGCCGATCTTCCGCGACCGCGAGGAACTGGCCAGCGCCACCGACCTCGGCAGCAAGGTCAATGAGGCGCTGGAGCAATCGGCGAACCTGATCGTGATCTGCTCGCCGCGCTCGGCCAGCTCGCGCTGGGTCGAACAGGAGGTCCTCTCGTTCAAGCGGATGGGGCGCAGCGAGCACATCTTCTGCCTGATCGTCGACGGCGAGCCGCATGCGGCGGAATGCCCGGGACGCGAGGAGGAGGAATGCCTGGCACCGGCGCTGCGCTTCCGGGTGGATGCCGACGGCCAGCTGGGCACCGAGCGTACGGAGCCGATCGCCGCGGACGCGCGCGAGGGCAAGGACGGCCGCGGCAAGGCCAAGCTCAAGCTGATTGCAGGCATGCTCGACATCGGCTTCGACAGCCTCAGGCAGCGCGAACTGCAGCGGCGCAACCGCCGCCTCACCGCGATCACGGCGCTGGCCTTGTTCGTCACGGCGGTGACCACCACGCTGGCCATCGCGGCGATGTTTGCGCGCCATGCCGCGGTGGTGGCGCGCGTCGATGCCGAGGTGGCGCGCAACGACGCCGAGCGCAGGCAGAAGCAGGCCGAGGACCTGGTCGGCTTCATGCTCGGCGACCTCTACGACAAGCTCCACCAGGTCGAGCGCCTCGACATCATGGAATCGGTGAACGACAAGGCGATGTCGTATTTCGCCTCCCTGCCGACCAAGGATGTCACCGACCAGGCGCTCGCCCAGCGCGCCAAGGCGCTGGAGAAGATCGGCAGCGTGCGCCAGGACCAGGGTCACCTGCCCGAAGCGATGGCCGCGTACCAGGCTGCCTCGATACTCAGCGCCCGGCTGGCCAGGGAAGCACCGACCGACATGGCCAGGCAGCTGCAATATGCCCGCGCGCTGGCCTTCATCGGCACCACCCATTGGTTCCAGGGGCAGCTCGATGCGGCACAGCACAGCTTCGACGAGGCCAGGGACGTGCTGCTGCGCGCGCAACCCCATGCCCCGCACGACCTCGTGCTGAAGTTCGAACTCGAGATGCTGGACAACAATCTCGGCCACGTGCTCGAAGCGCACGGACGACTCGATGAGGCCAGGGCCCCGTACCAGAGCGCGCTCGAACTCTCGCGCCAGCTCGTTGCCGCCGACCCCCGGCGGCCGGAGTGGGCGGTCGAGCTCGGCGGCGCCCACAACAACCTCGGCAAGCTCGCCCTGCTGCACGGCGACCTGGGCACCGCCATCGCCGAATACAGCGCCGACGATGCGATCGAAGCGGAACTGGCGGCGCGCGACCCCAAGGACATCAGCCAGCGCGACGCCATGCTCACGGTACGCGCCATCCTGGGGCGCACGCTGGCGCTGGCGGGCGCGGACGAGCTCGGCATGCGCCACCTGCAACAGGCGGTCGACCTCGCCGCCGGGCTGGTGCGCGACAACCCGCACAACAGCAGCTTCCAGGAGGATTTCGCCCACTATGCGCAGCAACTGGCGCGGCTGAAGCGCCTCAACGGCGACCAGGCCGGAGCACGCGCGCTGATCGAATCCTCGTTGTCGACCCTCACCGCGCTGGTGGGGGAGAGCCCGACCGACATCGGACTGCAGCGCGAACTGGCCGAGGCACGCACGGAACAGGCGGCCCAGGCCCTCGCCGACGGCAGGCTGGCGCTGGCCCGGTCCCAGTTGCTGGCGGCACTGGGCACGCTCGACCGCCTGCTCGAGCACCAGCCCCACGATCGCGCCAACCTGCTCGCCACGATGGCCGCGCAACTGCTGCTGGCGCGCATCAGCACCGATCCGAACACCGCCAGGCAGTTGCGTCGCGCGATGGTGGCCGAAGCGCAGGCCCAGCCGAGCGGACAGGGCGATCCACGCCTCGTGGCCCTGCAGGTCGAGGCGCTGCTGGCCCTGGGTGCAAGGGCCGACGCGCAACCGCTGATCCAGCAGCTGTGGAGCAGCGGTTATCGCGACGCCGGGCTGCTCGCCGTGCTCAATCGCGAGCGCATCGCCTATCCGGTCAACGCAGCCTTCCAGAAGCAGCTGCTCGCGGCCAACGGCAGTGGCCGCCACTGATCCGCCCTGATCCGAAGCCAGGGGAAAACCAGGCCTCAAGCGGCAACAGGAACCCACCTCTCAGCGACAGGAGTTCACCATGAAGAACGACAGCGCAGACCACCTCGAACTGAAAGTCGAGCTGGAGCACGACCTACGCGACGGCGACGACCTGAACCTGCTCGTGATCAACAAGGGTGGCCACCACCACGCCTTCGACAAGGTCGCCAATACTGATCATGCGCATACGATCACCTGGACCCTCGCCGGCAACGCGGCGGGCGGTGAATTCTGCGCCCTGGACGACGAAGAAACCCCGGGCTTCCTGTGGCTGATGAAAACGCCGAGCGAAAAGATCTTCCACAAGCTCCAGCGCATCGGCAAGGACACGCTGACCATCCACAACCATCACCACGACAAGAGCAGCGAAGGCACCTGGCACTACCAGCTGTTCGCGCGCTTCGGCGACAAGGTCTACGGCGTGCCCCTGACCTACGCCTGCGGCAAGGCGAGCAGCCCCAATCCGACCATCAAGAACACCTGACCGGCGCCGGCCGCCCGCGCGCCACGCCGGGCGCGGGCGGGGCGCAACGGCGGCGTGCATTGCCGGGCCCCTGCCTGGCCACTAGAATCGCGCCCGTTTGGGTGTTCCGGGGCTCTTTGCCCGGAATGAAACGGGAAGCCGGTGCGCTGCAGCTGCAGCCCAAGCCGGCGCTGCCCCCGCAACGGTAGGCGAGTGATCCACCCGAGGGCGAAATGCCACTGTGCCAAGGGCACGGGAAGGCGCCCGACGGTGCATGCAGCAATGCATGCCACCCGCAAGCCCGGAGACCGGCCCGGACACGTAACGGTTGGCTCGCGGTGGGCGAGGCCGGACTTCGTGTCATGGCGCGTGTTTGCCTGCCGTCGTTCCGCTCTCCACGTGTGGCCGCCGTCCCATCACCAGGGGACGCGCGAGGGTGCGCGCCCGAAGGAACACGCATGAAGAAGACTCTGCTGGCAGCCGCGCTGCTGTCGTGCACGATGGCCGTCCAGGCCGCTGAAACCGATGCGGCGAAGTCGCTGTCCACGGTCATTGTCACCGCCACCCGCACGGCGATCACCACCGACGAGGCACTGTCATCGGTCACGGTGATCACGCGCACGGATATCGAACGGCTGCAGCCGGCATCCGTGCGCGACCTGCTGGTGGGCCTGCCCGGCGTGGCGTTTTCGCAGGCCGGCGGCATGGGCGAGCAAAGCTCGATGTTCCTGCGCGGCACCAATTCCACCCACGTGCTGGTGCTGATCGACGGCATCCGCATCGGCGCCGTGGGCGCGGGCCTGCCGGCCTTCGAGCAGATCCCGGTGGACCAGATCGAGCGCATCGAGGTCGTGCGCGGCCCGCGCTCGAGCCTGTACGGCGCCGATGCCATCGGCGGCGTGATCCAGATCTTCACCCGCCACGGCCAGCAGGACGGCGCGCTGTCGCCGTCGCTCAGCGCGTCGGCCGGCAGCCGCAGCTACATGGACGGCCACGCCGGGCTCAGCGGCGGCGATTCGCATGCCTGGTTCAACGTGGGCCTGGGCGGCCAGTACACCAGCGGCATCAATGCCTGTCGCGTGGGCGCGGCCGAAGCGGGCGCGGGCTGCTTCGCCGACGAACCGGACCACGACGCGTACCGCAACTGGAACGGCATGGCCAACGGCGGCTATCGCTGGGACAACGGCACCGAACTGTCGGCTACGTGGCTGCGCAGCAAGAACTTCGTCGAATACGACGGCAGCCCCTATGGCGGCAACCAGGCCGTGAACCAGCAGGAAGTCGCCGGTGCGCGCCTGGCCTTCACCCCGCTCGACGCCTGGAAGGTCACCCTCAGCGCCGGCCAGAGCCGCGACGATGCAGCCACGTACTACCAGGGCACCTACGACGATATCTTCGCCGGCGTGCAGACGTATTACCCGCGCACGCCGGTGGGCTTCGCCAATTCGCGCCGCAACCAGGCCTCGTGGCAGAACGACATCACGCTGGCGACCAACCAGCTGCTCACCGCCGGCGTCGACTACCAGCAGGAGCACATCGACAGCGATACCGGTTACCTGAAGAGTTCGCGCCAGGACACCGGCGTGTTCGCCCAGTACATGGGCACCTTCGGCCGCAACGAAGTGCAGCTGGCGGCGCGCCACGACCACAACGACCAGTTCGGCAATCACGCCACGGGCTCGGCCGCGTGGGGCTACGCCTTCGATCACGACCTGCGCCTGTCGGCGAGCTACGGTACGGCGTTCCATGCGCCGACCTTCAACGACATCTACTACCCGTTCGGCCTGGGTAACCCCAATCTCCGGCCGGAAAAATCGCGCTCGGGCGAGCTGGGCCTGAGCCAGAAGCAGGGCGCCTGGAACTGGGCGGTCAACGCCTACCAGACCCAGATCGACCAGCTGATCGCGCTGGACCCGAACTTCGTGCCGCAGAACATCAGCAAGGCACGCATCCGCGGCCTGGAAGGCCAGCTCGGCGCGAGTCTCGCTGGCTGGCAGGTGCAGGGCTACCTCACCCTGCAGAAGCCGGAGAACCGTGACGACGTGAACAACGACAAGCTGCTGCCGCGCCGGCCGGAGCAGACCGCACGCGTCGACGTGGATCGCCAGTTCCAGGCCTTCGGCCTTGGCGCGACGTGGTTCGTTTCGGGCAAGGCTTACGACGACCTGGCCAACCAGCATCGCCTGGCCGGCTACGCCACCACCGACCTGCGCGCCAGCTACGCGTTCCTGCCGGACTGGCGCGTCGAGGCGAAGCTGGCCAATGCCTTCGATCGCCATTACGAGACGGCCTATTACTTCAACCAGCCCGGCCGTACCTGGTTCCTGACCCTGCGTTACAGCCCGTCGACGCGCTGACGCCGGTCGCGATGGCGTTCCAGGGAGGGAGCGTCACCGACTAACGGCACATTCGCCGGCGTCCCTTTAGGGGCATAAAGTGCCGGGTGGTCGCTGCCTTGCCGTCGTCACGGCGGCCGGCAGCGACCCTTTTGGTGCCAACAACGGCGGTCCGGATACCGGTGAACCTGTTCGCGCCCTTCATACGCCGCCCGATCGGCACTTCGGTGCTGGCGATGGGGCTTGCCCTGGCCGGGCTGTGGGCGTACCTGCTGCTGGGCGTGGCGGCGCTGCCTTCGCTCGAGTTCCCCGGCATGGTGGTCTACGTGGAGGTGCCGGGCGCCAATGCGCAGACCATGGCCTCCACCGTGGCGGCCCCGCTGGAACGGCACCTGGGCCGCATTCCGGGCATCAAGGAGATGCATTCGGAGAGCAACGACGGCTCCAGTTCGATCCGCCTGCTGTTCAACTTCGGCAACAGCACCGACAAGCTCGCGCGCGACGTGCAGGCGGCGATCAACGCGAGCATGGCCGACCTGCCGTCGAGCATGACCATCCCGCCGCGGTACTTCAAGTTCAACACGGCGAACATCCCGGTGCTGCTGCTTTCGCTCACCTCGCACACCTTGCCGCCGGACAAGCTGTTCGACCTCGCCGATACCCTGATCAACCCGGCGATTTCGCAGATTCCCGGCGTGGCGCAGGTGCGCGTCATCGGTGGCCGCCCCCGCGCGGTACGCGTGGAACTGGACACGCAGGCGCTGGCGTCCAAGGGACTGACCGCCAACGACGTCGCCAATGCGCTGCGCGCGGCCAATGTGACGTCGCCGCAGGGCACGCTCAACAATGGCCGCATCCAGATGACGGTCAGTGCCAGCGATTCGCTGCACACCCCCGCCGAATTCGCCCGCCTGTTGATCGCCACGCGCAATGGCGCGCCGGTGCGCCTGTCGGACGTGGCGCACGTGGCCAACGGCCAGCAGGACGAATTCCAGGCCGCGTGGTTCAACAACCAGCGCTCGGTGGCGATCCGCATCAGCAAGCGCCCGGAGGCCAACGCGGTGGCGACGGCCGATGCGGTGCGCGCCAAGCTGCCACAGATGCGCGCATGGCTGCCGGCCGACCTGCAGATCACGCCGATCTTCGACCTCACCCAGACCACCAAGTCTGCGCTGCACGAAGTGCAGGTGGCGCTGATGCTCAGCGTGGTGATGGTGGCGCTGGTGATGCTGGTATTCCTGCGGCGGATCGGTCCGACCCTCATTGCCATGCTCAGCGTGCCGCTGTCGCTGGCCGGTGCCTTCACGGTCATGTGGTCGCTCGGCTACACGCTCAACACGTTGTCGCTGGTGGCGCTGGTGCTGTGCATCGGCTTCGTGGTGGACGATGCCATCGTGGTGATCGAGAACATCGTGCGCCACATGGAGCAGGGCGAGGAACCCCTGCCCGCCGCCCTGGACGGCGTGAAGGAGATCGGCTTCACCGTCGTCTCGATCACGCTGTCGCTGATCGCCGTGTTCGCGCCGCTGCTGTTCGGCAACAACGAATTCACCACCTTGCTGCGCGAGTTCTCGGTGACGCTGACCGCCGCCGTGGTGATCTCGGCCGTGGTGTCGTTGACGCTGACGCCCGCGCTGTGCGGCCGCTACCTGAAACTGGCGCATGCGGGCGGACGCGAGCCCGGTCGCCTGGAACGCGCGCTCGAACGCTTCGATCGCAGCCTGCACCGCATTTATGAGCGCGCGCTCGACTGGGCCATGGCGCATCGCCGGCTGATGCGCTGGCAGCCACTCATCCTGCTGGCGCTTACCTTCGCCATGGCCACGGCGGTGGTGAAGCTGTACGGCTTCAATTTCATGCCGCCGGAAGACATCGGCATGATCCAGGGCGACGTGCGTGCGGACGCGAATATCTCGCCGACCCTGATGGCCGCGCGCGCGCAGCGCGCGGCGGCGATCATGAAGGCCGATCCGGCGGTGCTCGACGTCACCACCTTTCTCGGCAGCGACAACGCCGGTGGCGCGGTGGGCAACCAGGCCACCATGTTCGTGGACCTCAAGCCGCGCGGCTCGGGGCCGGGCGAGCGGCCCGAGCGCATCAAGGACGTGATCAAGCGCCTGTCCACGACTTACGAGAAGCTGGCCGAGTTGCGCGTCTCGCTCAATTCGATCGGCTTCTTCAACGACAACAGCGACAGCAACCGCGGCAGCCAGAGCTTCCAGCTCATCAGCAGCGACAACATCGACCTGCAGCCGTGGGCGTTCAAGGTCACCCAGCTGCTGCGCCAGCGCAAGGAATTCCACGACGTCAGCAGCGACTACGACAGCATCGACAAGCAGCAGATGCTGACGGTGGACCGCGCGGCCGCCAGCCGCCTGCACCTGAACATGGGCCTGGTCGACTCGGCGCTGTACAACGCCTTCGGCCAGCGCCAGGTATCGATCATCTATTCGGACATCAACCAGTACTGGGTCGTGCTGACGTCGTCGGCCGGGCGCTCGCTCGGTCCCGACACCCTGCTCAACACCTATGTGCGCGGCGAGCAGGGCAACATGGTGCCGCTGTCGGCGGTGGCGCATATCGCCCCCAACGTGACGCCGTCGTTCGTGATCCACACCAACCAGCTGGAAGCGGCGCAGATCTATTACAACGTCGAGCCAGGCATGCCGCAGGACAAGGCGATGGCGCTGATCGAGCAGATGGTCGCCGAGGCGCGCCTGCCGGCGGGGGTGCAGCTGGGCTATACGGGCGACAGCCAGCGCCTGCAGGAAACCAAGTCCAACGCCAACGAACTGCTGATCGGTTCGATCCTGGCCATGTACATCGTGCTGGGCATGCTCTACGAGAGCCTCGGCCACCCGCTGACCATCCTTTCCACGCTGCCGGCGGCGGGTGCCGGGGCGTTCCTGGCCATGCTGGCGACCGGCATGTCGCTGTCGCTGATGGCGATCATCGCGATCCTGATGCTGATCGGCATCGTGAAAAAGAACGCGATCCTGATGGTGGACTTTGCCCTCGTCGCCCAGCGCGAACACGGCCGGTCTCCCCCGGAAGCGATCCGCGAGGCGGCGCTGGTGCGCTTCCGCCCGATCACCATGACCACGCTGGTGGCGATGGGCGCGGCCCTGCCGCTGGCCATCGGCTTCGGCATCGGCTCGGAACTGCGCCAACCGCTGGGCGTGGCCATCGTGGGCGGCCTGCTGGTCTCACAGCTGCTGACATTGCTGAGCACGCCGGCGATCTATCTGTGGAACTACGACCGCAAGCTGCACAAGGCCGCGCGCAAGGCGCGTCGCGAAGCGAAGCGCGCGCTGAAGGCGCAGACGGCAGCGGGGTAAGCGCACCGCAAGCTTCGTCGCGTCGCCACGAGGGTGCGTGTGGCCGCAGCAGCCCCTGTCTTTCGGCATGGAGCGACTTCAGGCACATTCGCGCAGCGGGTCATTGAGGGCATAAAGTGCACATGACTGCGCCTTTCGCCCGCTCCGCGCGTGAACGCGCGACCCATGCGCCCCGCGGCCGCCGCGGCGGCAAGCAGCGAGCGCAGCCTCTTACCGGTATGGAAACCACGTGAATATCTTCGCCCCCCTGATCCGCCGTCCCGTGGGCACCTCGCTGCTGGCCCTGGGCCTGCTGCTGGCCGGCCTGTTCGCCTATCGCCTGCTGGGCGTGGCGGCGTTGCCGTCGCTGGAATTCCCTGGCGTCTACATCACCGCGTCGATGCCAGGGGCCAGTGCGCAGACCATGGCGACCACGGTGCTGGCGCCACTGGAACGCCATCTCGCCCGCATCCCCGGCATCGACGACATGTACGGCAACGCCACCGAAGGCGCGGCGGCCGTGCAGATCCGCTTCAATTTCAGCCGCACCGCGGACAAGGCCGCGCGCGACGTGCAGGCGGCGATCAACGCAGCGCAGGCCGACCTGCCGGTGATGCCCTCGCCACCGCAGTATTTCAAGTTCGATACGTCGCAGATTCCGGTGCTGCTGGTGTCGCTCACCTCCACCGGCCTGCCGCCGGACAAGCTCTATGACCTCACCGACACGCTGCTGAAGCCCGCCATCGCGCAGATTCCCGGCGTGGCGCAGGTGCAGGTGTTCGGCGGCACCCCGCACGCCGTGCGCGTGGAGCTGGATGTCAATGCGCTGGCCGCCAAGGGCCTGACCGCCAACGATGTGAGCAACGCGCTGACCGCCGCCAATGTCACGTCCCCGCAAGGCGTGCTCACCGACGGTCGCACGCAGATGACGGTGACCGCCAACGACGGCCTGCGCGAGGCGCAGGATTTTGGCAACCTGCTGATCGCCCAGCGCAACGGCGCGCCGGTGCGCCTGTCGGACGTGGCCAGGGTCACCAGCGGCCAGCAGGATATCTACCAGGGCGCGTGGTTCAACGACAGCACCACCGTGGCGATGCAGATCAGCAAGCGCCCCGAGGCGAATGCCGTGGCCACGGTGGAGGAAATCCGCGCGCGCCTGCCTGAATTCCGCCAGTGGATGCCGGCGGACGTGCAGATCACGCCGATCTTCGACCTCACCCAGACCACCAAGTCCGCCCTGCACGAAGTGCAGATCGCGCTGATGATCAGCGTGGTGATGGTGGTGCTGGTGATGCTGGTGTTCCTGCGCCGCCTGCGCCCCACGCTGATTGCCACGCTCAGCGTGCCACTGTCGCTGGCCGGCGCCTTCGTGGTGATGCTGGCCCTGGGCTATACGCTCAACACGCTGTCGCTGGTGGCGCTGGTGCTGTGCATCGGCTTCGTGGTCGACGACGCCATCGTGGTGATCGAGAACATCGTGCGCCACATGGAGCATGGCGAGGCGCCGCTGCCGGCGGCGCTGATCGGCGTGCGCGAGATCGGCTTCACCGTCGTCTCGATCACGCTGTCGCTGGTGGCGGTGTTCGCGCCGCTGCTGTTCGGCAACAACATGGTGATCATGCTGCTGCGCGAATTCTCGGTGACGCTGGCGGTGGCGGTGGTGATCTCCGCCCTGGTCTCGCTGACGCTTACGCCGGCGCTGTGCGGTTATTTCCTCAAGCATGAAGAGCCGGGCGAGCGCACGCCGGGCCGCATCGAACAGGCGCTGGAACGCTTCGACCGCGGCTTTCACCGCGCGTACGAACGGGCGCTGGACTGGGCCTTGCACCATCGCCGCCTGATGCGCTGGCAGCCGCTGCTGCTGCTGATCCTTACCTTCGTGCTCGGTTACGCGGTGGTGCAGACCGCGGGCGGCAACTTCATGCCCGAGGAAGACATCGGCATGATCCAGGGCGACATCCGCGCCGACGCCAACATCTCGCCAACCCTGATGGCGGCCCGTGCGCAACGCGCCGCCGCGATCATGAAGGCCGACCCGGCGGTGCTCGACGTGCTCACCACGCTGGGCAACAACGACGGCAACGGCGCCGTGGGCAACGCGGGCACCATGTTCGTGGACCTCAAACCGCTCGGCAGCGGTCCGGGCGAGCGCCATGACAGCGCCAAGAAGGTGATGGAACGGCTGGCCAAGCAGTACGACGTGCTGCCGGACATCCGCGTATCGCTGAGCCTGGTGCAGTTCCTCGGCGGCGGCGGCAGCGGCGACAAGGGCGGCCAGTACGAATTCCAGCTGATCGGCACCAATGGCGAGGACCTGCAGCCGTGGACGCTCAAGATGGTGCGCAAGCTGCGCGCCATGAAGGAACTGCGCGACGTCGGCAGCAACTTCGACCTGGTCGGCAAGCAGCAGTTGCTCAAGGTCGACCGCGAGGCCGCCAGCCGCCTGCAGGTGACCATGGGCCAGGTCGACACGGCGCTGTTCAACTCGTTCGGCCAGCGCCAGGTGTCGGTGATCTATTCGGACATCAACCAGTACTGGGTGGTGCTCACCTCCGGCGCGGCGGCGTCGCTGAGCCCCGAATCCCTGCTCAACGTGCGCGTGCGCAATGCGCAGGGCCAGATGATTCCGTTGTCGGCGCTGGCGCATATCCAGCCGAACATGACACCGACGCGCATCCGCCACCACAACCAGCTGCAGGCATCCACGATCAACTACAACCTGGCCAAGGACATCACCCAGGACGTCGGCGTGAAACTGGTGGAGAACGCCGCCATTGCGGTGGGCCTGCCCGAGGGCGTGCATGTCGAGTGGACCGGCCAGAACCAGCGACTGCAGCAGGCCAAGTCCAACGGCATGGTGCTGCTGCTGGGTTCCATCGTCGCCATGTACATCGTGCTGGGCATCCTCTACGAGAGCCTGGGCCACCCGTTGACGATCCTGTCCACGTTGCCGGCGGCGGGCATGGGCGCGTTCCTGGCCATGCTGGTGACGCAGATGCAGCTCACGCTGATGGCGATCATCGCGATCCTGATGCTGATCGGCATCGTGAAGAAGAACGCCATCCTGATGGTGGACTTCGCCCTCGTCGCCCAGCGCGAGCGCGGCTTGTCGCCGCCGGAGGCGATCCGCGAGGCGGCGCTGGTGCGCTTCCGCCCGATCACCATGACCACCCTGGTCGCGATGGGCGCGGCACTGCCGCTGGCGATCGGCTTCGGCGTGGGCTCGGAAATGCGCCAGCCGCTGGGCGTGGCCATCGTGGGCGGCCTGCTGGTGTCGCAGTTGCTGACGCTGCTCAGCACGCCGGCCATTTACCTGTGGAGCTTCGACCGCAAGGTGCGCAAGGCCGCACGGCGCGAACGTCGCGCCGCGAAGCGGGCGCTGAAGGCACAGACGGCGGCGGGGTGAGCGGGGCTCCCGCTCCCCCAACGCAGAGGCCGGCGAACCTGCCGGCCCTCGCCTAGTCCTTCGGACTCGTGCACGCCGCCACACGCCGGCCCTCGGCCTGCACGACCTGGCGGCCCTGGAGGTTCACGCTGGCCGTGTAGTGTTCCGGTGAGTCGAAGTCCACGCGGCCACGGCCGGGGGACGACAGGCCGGGACAGCTGAGTGTCCACGCCAGCGCGGTGCTGCTGCGATGGGCGCTGGTGCGTTGGCACGACGCGTGGCCGGGCAGCGGCAGTTCGGCGAATTCCGTCCACGGGTCCGGACCTTCGTCCACGCAATGCCAAAGCACGGATGGCTTGCCTGGATGGCCGTGGTCGACGCTGCGCACGCTGATCTTCCACAGGCCAGGCATGGCCTGGAAATCACCCGGGTCGGCGCGGCTGGGCTCGCCCAGGAAGGCTGCGGCCAGCAGCACGAGCAGTGCCAGGGCGCGGGCCACCGCGTGGCTGCGCGGTGCGGGCGGGGGTGGAGTGAAGGCATGCATCGGGTGACGACTCCGGACCGGCGAGAGGCCCTGCCCGCGGGTGCGGGCGGGGCCGTGTGGGCATGGAATCAGTCCTGTGTTTCAGCCGATGCCATGCTGGCGTGACCGTTCGCACCGAAGTCGAACATGTTCATCAGGTTGCCGATCGCCGGCGCATTGAGTGGCACGTACGGATTGTTGGGCAGCGACACCGGGTTGGGCAGGTTGTCGCGGCTGCGGCCCGAGATCGTCTCGCGCAGGCCCCAGTTCGCTTCGACGAATTTGTCGAACGAGACATGGTCGTAGTACGTGTGCACCACGCGGCCGCCTTCGGAATAGCGCGAGATCACCAGCAGCGGGATGCGCGAGCCATCGCCGAAGAAATCGATCGGCTGGATGTAGCCCGAGTCGTAGTAGCCGCCGCCTTCGTCAAACGTGACCATGATGACGGTGTCTTCCCATACCTTGGGGTTGGCCTTGGCCATGTCCACGATCTTCTTCACGTAGCCCTCGAAGAGATCGAGCTTGGACGATGCCGGATGACCGTCCAGGATGCCGTCCGGCTTGGCGATGGACACGGCGGGAAGCGTGCCGTTCTGGATGTCCGTATAGAGGTCGTTGAGGTCCTGGTTGTTCGCACGCAGGGCCGGGTTGGTCATCACCTGGGTGGAATACAGGAACGGGTTGCAGATGTTGCAGAAGGTGCCGGCCTCGCCGTTCTCCTTGCCGCCGCCCCAGCCTTCGCCGTAGTACTTCCAGCTGACATGGTGGCGCGTCAGCAACAGGGCGAGGTTGTCCTGCTGCGTGGGCGGCAGGGTGAACTGGTTTGCGCCCAGCGGTGCCGGCGTGCCATCGCCGAGATAGCCCGGGTTGTAGTTGTTGACCAGGTAATAGGCATTGCGGCGGCAATCCGTGCCGTGGAAGGTGCGATAGGGCAGCGACTTGAGATAGCCCTTGACCGCGGCGACGCCCGGCTGCTTGTCGTCGGCACAGTTGACGTAGGAACCGCCACCGTAGCCGTCCTGCACGTACCAGTTGTTGGTGCCGGGCTGCGCATCCGGATTTTCAATCTGGTTGGATGGCGGCGTGGCCGGGTTGCCGTTGGCGTCGGCGTAGTAGATCAGGTCACCGAAGCCGAGCATGATGTGATTGGCACCGGTGCCGCCCATCACCGACTGGTGGAAGTTGTCGCTCAACGCATAGGTGCGCGCCAGCTCGGCGAAGTAGGGTGCATCGCCTTGCGCCATGTTGAGGAACTGCATGGCGGTGGCGCCTTCGCCGGTGGTCTGGTCGTTGAAGTTCGCCGGTTGCGCCTTGCCGTTGTTGCCGGCGCCGATAGTGGTTTCCACCCACGGGAACAGGTCGTTGCGGCAGCCGCTCGGATTCTGCGCCGTGGCGGCGTGCACATCGCAGTCGAGCTGCTGCCACATCTGGAAGAAGCGGTGCACCGGGCTGTTGGCGTAGTCGTCGTAGCTCAGCGACGCGTGCATGTCGACCGGGCCATTGGGCAGCTTGGTCGGAAAGCGCGTGTCGATCACTTCATTGGGCAGGCCCGTGCCGCCGTTGGCCAGCTCGCCATAGGCGGCAACCGGCAGGCCCGGTTCCACCGCCTGCGCCTGTGCCGCCGAGGCGAACGGTGCCTGCGTCGGTGCGCCGCCAGTGTTCATCGAAGGCAGCAGCGCATAGGCCGTCGTGTGCGTGGGCGCCAGGCTGAACGCTCCCGTGCTGGTCGCCTGCCACTGCCGTGCCGCCGCGATGTTCGGACCCGCCGTGCCATCGGCATTGACGATCCCCTGCGAGAGCAGGTTGTGCACGCTCTGGCCCTTGGGCGGCGTGTAAGTGGCGTACACGTGGTCGAACGTGCGGTTTTCACCGATCAGCAGGATGACGTGCTTGATCGGCGTGTTGGTGCGATCGCTGCGGTCGTCGCCACGCCCCGGTGCGTGCAGCACCGTGACGCCGCCCGGCATGCCCGAACGATTGGCTACGCCGGCCGCGGGAACGTTGCCACGAAAATTGTCGTCGTGGTCCGATGCATCATTGCTTTGTGCGCTGACAACGCCGGCGAGGCCGGCGGCGAGAGTGCCGATGACAAACGGCAGCAACCGCTTTCGAACATACGTCGTGGACATGACTGGTCTCCTGCAGGCTCCCTGAGGGCTGCAATCGAGTGATCCCCCTGATATCGGCCTGCATGCAGTGGCAACGTTGGCCATGCCGGCCGGCGGGGAGTCTGGTCCGCGCACATGACGACCCCTTGGCACTTCTGCGACAGCGAAAGCCCCGGGCATGACAGTGCTGCTACGTCGCAGAAGCTTGCGTCGCGCCCTTGGAAATCAGCGACGCGCGAACCGTTGCGGGAGCGCGCTTCGTGCGTGAGTGATGCTTGAACGAAAGACCATCGCGAGCGCAATCGACGTGGATTCTTACGTTCTTGCCGTGGCTGCAGGCGGCAAAAGTGTGAAGGGGCGCATCATTTCGTTGTCTTCGTGCTCGAGCAGATGGCAATGCCACACGTAGCGGCCCGGCTCGCCCTCGAAGCGCATGATGATGCGCGTGACCATGCCGGGGTCGGCGCGCACGGTGTCCTTCCAGCCCGACTCATGCGGCGGCGGCGGCATCGCCGGTCCGGTATACCTGAGCGTCCTGCTCGCATTCCATGCGAACAGGTCGAACGGCCGCCGCTCCAGTACCTGGAAGCGCACGAGGTGCAGGTGGACCGGATGCACGTCGCCGGTGAGATTGACCAGGCTCCATGTCTCCACGCTGCCCTGTCGCGGGTTCTCGGTGACCGGCGCCGACCAGTGCTTGCCGCCGAGCATCATCATCATCGGATTGCCGCCCGCGTCGTCCTGCTCGCCCAGCGTGAGCACGCGATCGCGCACCGACGTCGCCGGATCGATGCGTGGCACCGCGCGCAGCGTTGCCGGCAGCAGGCCCTTGTCAGTGCGGCCGCGATCGCGCACGCGAAATTCGAGAATCGCCTCGGACTGCTGGCGCAGCTGCACGCGCTTGCCGTCGAGCCCGGCAAAGTCCACCACCACGTCGGCGCGCTCGGCGGGATAGAGCTCCACGCGCTGGCGCGGCAATGGCGCGGCCAGCAGTCCCTGGTCACTGGCCACCTGCTGGAACGGCTGGCCCGTGGACAGCGAGAGATCGAAGAAGCGCGCGTTGGCTGCGTTCACCAGGCGCAGGCGATAGCGTCGCGGTTCGACCTCGAAGAACGGATAGAGCTTGCCGTTGCAGAGGATGGCGTTGCCCTGGCACTCGGACACCCACGGTGCATCCGGATCTTCGGACACCGGGTAGTAAAGCTGGCCATCCTGGCCGATCAGGCGATCGCACAGGATCAGGGGCAGGTCGCAGTCGTCCGACGGCAAACCCAGTGCCTGCTCCTCCGCATCGCGCACGATGAATGCGCCGAACAGCCCCGCGTAGATATTGAGCCGCGTGATGCCCATCGCATGGTCGTGATACCAGAGCGTCGCGGCGTCCTGTGCATTGGGATAGTGATAGACGGCCGAATGGCCAGGCGCGAACCAGTCTTCCGGATAACCGTCGCTCGCCGCCGGCGCGCGTGCTCCGTGCACGTGCGCCACGGTGCGTACCTCGGGCTTGCTGCGTTCGGCGCCATGAATGGTGTGGTCGATCGGCAGGAAGTGCCGCTCGGGCAGCGCATTGATCCACTCCACCAGCATCGGCTCGCCGCGCACGGCCTGGAGCGTGGGGCCTGGCATGGTGCCGGCGTAGCCCCACAGCGGCGTGGGTGGCAGGTCGCGATGCAGTTGCGCGGTGAAGGCGCGCATCTCCATCCGGTAGTAGGGCAGCTGCCGGCCGGGGTAGGCGGGATGGGCGCGTTGGCCCGCCGGAGTCGCCACGGCAGGCACGGGCAGCGGATCGACGAAACGCGCCAGCGTCACCGGATTCACCAGCGGCAGCTTCGGGGCAGCCAGCGCAGGCATCGCCATGCGCATCTTCGGCGCGGCCGGCGCCACGGCCGCGAGCAAGCCGGTCTCGGCCGCGAGATAACCGCCGACCAGGCTCACCGCGCCACGCACGAACCGGCGGCGCGAGTTCATTCGCTCGCACCGCTGACGACAAGCCTTGCTGCGATGGCGAGGTAACCAAAAGCTGGAACTGTCATCCGGCCACCCTAGGCAGCACGGATGACAGTCATGTGGCAACGCGCGGTGGCGCCTGCGCGCCGCCGGTCAGTCCACCGACGCGGGCACGCCCTGGCCGGTGGTCGGCGCCTGCTGGCCGGCCACCGCCGCCTTGCCGGGCTGCACACCGACGGGCGTGGACAACATGTGCGCCTTGCGCCAGCCGCCCCACCGGTAGTAACCCATCGCCATCAGCATGGAGGCGAGCGAGCCGAGCGGAAAACTCCACCAGATCGAATCCGCACCGAGGTGCGGCGCCAGCAGCACGGCGAATGGCGGGCGGATCAGCCACATCGAAATGAACAGGATGACCAGCGGCGGCAACACCGCGCCGGTGGAGCGCACCACGCCGAAGAGCACGAAGGTGACACCGAAGAACATGAAGGACCACACCGCGATGCCATTGAGGTGCTGCGCCTGCGCCAGCGCCTCGCCGTCGTTGGGCAGGAACAGGTTGAGCGCGCTGTAGTTGAAGACATAGATCAGCGCGATCAGCGAACCGCTGAGCAGGAAGTTGTACGCCACGCCCACCTTGGTGATGCGGCTCACGCGATCCCACAGTTTCGCGCCCACGTTCTGCGCGGCCATCGACGACACCGCCGCACCGATCGCCATGGCCGGCATCTGCACGTAGGTCCACAACTGGGTGGCGGCACCGTATGCCGCCGTGGTCTTGGAGCCGTAACCGTTGACCATGTGGATCATGATCATCGCCGAGCTGGAGATCACGATCATCTGCAGGCCCATCGGCAGGCCCTTGAACACCAGTGAGCGCAGGATGGCGCCATCCGGCCGCAGGAAGCGCAATTCGCCACGGGTCAGCCGCAGGAAGTGCTTGCGCGCGTAGAGCGTCCACAGCAGGGCCATCAGCGAGATGCCCTGGGCGATCAGGGTCGACGTCGCCGAGCCGGCGATACCCATGCGCGGAAACGGCCCGACGCCAAAGATCAGCAGCGGATTGAGCACGATGTCCAGCACCACCGACAGGCCCATGAAGACGAACGGCGTGCGTGAATCACCGGCACCGCGCAGGGTCATCATCATGAAGTTGTAGAAGTACATCGACGGCACGGCGATGAAGATGATGCGCAGGTACGGCACCGCGAACAGTTGCGCGTCGACCGGCGTGTTCAGCAGTCCAAGCAGCCATGGCGTGGAGAAGTAACCGCCGATCGCCACCAGCACCGACACGGCGACGAAGAACGTGACGCCGGTGCCGACCACGCGCTTGGCCTCGAGCATGTTGCGCGCGCCCAGGCTTTGCCCGATGAGGATGGTGCAGGCCATGCTCAGCCCGAACACCGCGCCCAGCAGCAGGAACAGGATGAGGTTGGCATTGCTGACCGCGGTAAGCGCCGCCTCGCCCAGGTAGTGGCCGATCCACATGGCGTTGACCGAACCGTTGAGCGACTGCAGCACGGTGCTGCCCAGGATCGGCAACGCGAACAGCAGCAGCGTGCGCGCTATCGGGCCTTCGGTGAGCAACGGCTGCCTTCCGGCAATAGATGACATGGAATGGGTTCCGCGGATAAGGGTGAAGTGAAAGCGGTTCGTGAATGGCTCAGCTGGCGCTGCCGTCGTCCCATGCCTGGCTCGCCAGTCGACGCACATGCTCGCGCACATCGGTGGGCCACGCCTCGGTCCAGCGCATGAAGAGTTCGCGGTCGTGACGCCAGAACGCACGCGTTGCCTCTTCATGACCTGGCAGGTCGCCCGTCATCGCCAGCATGAAGCGGTCCACGGCTTCGCCGGCGAGGCGGGCGCGCTCGCGACCACCATGCTGGCGACGCGCGTCCTCGATCAAGCGTCGCAGTGTGGCAGAGGCGCCGCCCGGTTGTGCGGCGAGCCATGCCCAGTGGCGGGGCAGCAGGGTCACTTCGCGCGCCACCACGCCGAGCTTCGGGCGCCCCGGTCCACGCACGGGAGACTCGATGCCTGCTGCCGGCGTGGACAGGCGCGCCAGCACATCCTGCAGGGTGCCGCGAAAGTCGAACTCGAGCTGGCGACTGCTCTGGTCGTCGAAGATCAGCAACGGTCCTGCGGCGCCGGCATCCACCACCTGCTTGGCGGCGGCCACGACGCCGGCGAGGTCGCCCGAGGCGATCAGCCGGTGGCCATCAAAGGCCGTGCAGCAGCGGACGTCGTTCGGATCCATGTTTTAACCCGGGTGTAATTTGAGGCCATATTGCCCGGGTTAAATACCCGGCGTCAACCGGAGTGCCGCCCGGCCGGCGCCGGCGTCGCCTCCACCCGCCGCTACGCTGGTCCGCGCTACAGTTGCCCGCCTGCCCTGCCCGTGCGCGATCCATGGTCATTCATCCGACGTCCCGTCCGCTGTCGCTGATGCTGTTCACCCTGCGCGGCTCGATCGTTCCGGCCATCTGGAAGCGGGTGGTCGGCATGATGCTGCTCGCCGTGCTGATGGTGGGGCTGGAGCGTCGCCTGCCGCACGCCGGCGTCGATCTCGGCGCCGTGCCCCTGACCCTGATGGGCCTGACGCTGGCGATCTTCCTGGGCTTTCGCAACAACGTGGCGTATGAGCGCTGGTGGGAAGCACGCACGCTGTGGGGTGAACTGCTGATCGTGCTGCGCAACCTGGCGCGCCAGACCTGCAGCCTGCCCGACGACCTGCCACGCGAGCAGCAACGCCTGCGCGTGCATCGCCTGATCGCCTTTGCCCACGCGCTGCGCCATCAGTTGCGCGGCACGCCGGCGGCAGAGGACCTGTCGCGCTGGCTGCCGGCGGCGGAAGCCGCGGCCCTGGCCCATTCACCCAACCCTCCCAACGCCTTGCTGGGCAGCATTGGCGAGAGCTATGCGCAGCTGCGGCGCGAGCACCGGCTGGACAGCATCCTGCTCGCCGGCATCGATGCCCAGGTCAGCCGCATGTCGTACGTGCTGGGCGGTTGCGAGCGCATCCACGGCACGCCGATTCCGTTTGCCTACATCCTGCTGTTGCATCGCACGGTGTACATGTACTGCCTGCTGCTGCCGTTCTGCCTGGTGAGCAGCGTGGGCTGGCTGACCCCGCTGATGGTGGGCGTCCTGTCGTACACCTTCTTCGGGCTGGACGCGCTGGGCGACCAGATCGAGAACCCGTTCGAACGCCTGCCGAACGACCTGGCGCTCGATGCCATGTGCCGCACCATCGAGATCAGCCTGGGCGAGTTGCTTGGCGAGCAGGAGCTGCCCGCCCCGCTGCAGCCCGTGGACGGCGTGCTGCTCTAGCGCGCACGACGCAGGCAGCACTTCCGGCACCACCCTGGGCCTGGCGGACCACGCGGCCCGCCTGCGCGGCTTCCGCGCGGTATTCACGCGCCCGGCGCGATACTGCTTCCACAGGGGATCTCTGACGTGCGCACCGCCCACCCGACGCATGGCTGCGTCCATGCGACTTATTTTCCTTTTCGGCCGGCCCATCGTATTAGTACACTACGCGGTGCATTAATCTCCTCCCCCACGTAAGAGAAGTAGAAACTCATGCCTGCCCTTTTACGACGCGGCGCTGCCGCGCTCGCCCTCATTGGTGTCGCTGCACCGGCCATGGCCGCCACCCGTATCGAACTGGAGGCTGGCCCCAGCGACTCGGACGGCTACCTCACCACGGCGGTCTTCGTCGAAGGCGTGTTCAACGAACACCGCTTCGGCAACAGCCGCTTCAGCTGGGCTCCCGACGTGTCAGCCGGCTATATCGACGGTCGCAACGTGAACCGTTACGGCACCGCGGTTTCCGACAACATCTGGCTGCTCGCCGGTGGTGCGCGCCTGCGCATGGGCGGCGCGGACGACTGGTATCACCACTGGTTCTGGACCTTCCAGCTGGCCGCGCAGAAGGGCCGCACGCTGGCCTTGAGCAGTGCCGGCGAGTTCGTCAATTCGATCGGCTGGCAGGGCGATCGCTGGACCTTCCAGCTGCGCCACATTTCCAATGCCGGACTGGACGGCTCCAACCGCGGCGAAACCATGGCGCTGGTGGGCTGGGCCTTCGATCTCTGAGCGCCGTCGTCCGGCGCGGATAGCAACACGGCCCCTTGCGGGGCCGTGTTGGCTTGCGTGCGCGGGGAACCTCAGTGGCCGCTGGCGCCCGCTCCCGCCTTGGCGGTGAACGGCGGCCGCGCCATCCACACCACCGCGATCAGCACCATGAAGACCCAGCCCAGCAAGTGGAACACCTCGTTGAACGAGATCTGGTAGCCCTGCTGCGTGATCAGCTGCTCGAGCAGGGCATTGGACGACTGCGCGCTGACTCCGGCCGCCTGCAGGGTCACCTGCGGGGAGCTGTCGTACGGGGTGATGTGCTCGGTCAGGTGCGCGTGGTGCACGATCGCGCGGTGATCCCACAGGAAGGTGGTGAGCGAGGCCGAGAAGCTTGCGCCCAGCGTGCGCAGGAAAGTCGCCAGGCCACCGCCCCCGGCGATCTCGTTGGGCTGCAGGTCCGACAGCAGGATCGTCGTCACCGGCATGAAGAACAGCGCCACGCCCAGGCCCTGCAGCAGCTGCACCAGGGCGACGCTGTTGAAATCCACCTGCAGGAAGAAATTCGAACGCAGGAAGCAGGTGATGCCCATCACCAGGAACGCGCACGAGGCCAGCAGGCGCATGTCGGTGCGGCCGGCGTACTTGCCGACGATGAAGGTCAGCATCACCGGCAGGATGCCCAGCGGCGCCGCGGCGAAGCCCGCCCAGGTGGAGGTGTAGCCGAGATTGCGCTGCAGCCACTGCGGCACCAGCAGGCCGATGGCGAAGAACGCCCCGTAGGCCAGCACCAGCGAAATCGTGCCGATGCGGAAATTGCGATGGCGCAACAGGCGCAGGTTGACGATCGGATCCTCGTCCGTCAGTTCCCAGATCAGGAAGATCGCCAGCGCAATGGCCGACACGAGGCTGGTGATGATGATGAAGGATGAATTGAACCAGTCCTCGTCGTTGCCCTTGTCCAGCACGATCTGCAGCGCGCCCACGCCGACGATCAGGGTGATCAGGCCGACATAGTCCACCTTGGGCCGCGTGGTGGTGTCCACGCGCAGCTTCATCTGGTTGGCGACCACCATGCTGGCGAAGATGCCGATGGGCACGTTGATGAAGAAGATCCACGGCCACGAATAGTTGTCGGTGATCCAGCCGCCCAGGATCGGGCCGGCGATCGGCGCCACCACGGTTACCATCGCCAGCAGTGCCAGCGCCATGCCGCGTTTGGCCGGTGGATAGATCGAGATCAGCAGGCTCTGCGTGATCGGGTACATCGGGCCGGCCACGGCGCCCTGGATGGCGCGGAACAGGATCAGCATCGGCATGCTCTGCGCGAGGCCGCACAGGAAGGACGCGATCGAGAACAGCAGGGTCGACCAGATGAACAGCTTCACCTCGCCGAAGCGGCGGGTCAGGAAGCCGGTCAGCGGCAGCGCGATGGCCGTGCTGACCGCAAAGGAAGTAATGACCCAGGTGCTCTGGTTCACGCTCACGCCGAGGTTGCCGGCGATCGTCGGCAGCGACACGTTGGCGATGGTCGTATCGAGCACCTGCATGAAGGTCGCCAACGAGAGGCCGATGGTGGTCAGCGCCAGGTTGGGGGGACGGAATTCACTGCTCATCGCACGGATAACCCTGGGGGAGGGGGAGGCGCCGGCCGCGTGGCCGGCACCAGGGGGACTTACGGCTTGCCGTGGTTGTCGCCGGCCGTATTGGCGTGGATGATCTCGGCGATCAGGCCGTCCGCCTTGGCCAGCTGCTGCTGGTACACGTCCGTGTTGAAGGCCGGCTGGCTCGGCACCTGCTTGGCGAGCAGCGGACCGCTCTGGTCGCGCAGGTTCACCTCGACCCGGGTCGACAGGCCGATGCGCAGCGGGTGTTCTTCGAGCTGCTTGGCATCGGTGAAGAACACGCGCACCGGCACGCGCTGCACGATCTTGATCCAGTTGCCGGTGGCGTTCTGCGCCGGCAGCAGCGAGAACGCACTACCGGTGCCCACGCCCAGGCTCTGCACCTTGCCCTTGTAGGTCACCGAGCCGCCGTACAGGTCGGCCTTGACCTCGACCGGCTGGCCGATGCGCATGCTGTTGAGCTGGGTTTCCTTGAAGTTGGCGTCGATCCACACCTCGCGCAACGGCACCACCGCCATCAGCGGCGTGCCCGGCGCGATGCGCTGGCCGAGCTGCACCGAGCGCTTGGCCACATAGCCGTCCACCGGCGCGATGATCGAAGTACGCACGTCGTCGAGGTAGGCGGCGCGGAGCTTGGCGGCGGCCGTCTGGACGTCCGGATGCGAGGCGACCACGGTATCGTCCACCAGCACCTTGCTGGTCTGGAACTGCTGCTGCGACGAGGTCAGCGCGCTCTGCGCCGAGGTCAGCGTGTCGAGGGCGTGCGACAGTTCCTCGGCCGAAATCGCGCCGGTCCTGGCCAGGTCGCGACGGCGGTTGAAGTCGGCCTGCGCCTTGTCCACCGCAACCTTGCGCGCGGCCACGTCGGCCTGCGCACCGGTCATGTTGCTGTACAGGCCGCGCACCTTGCGCACTGTGCTGGCGAGATTGGCCTTGGCCTGGGCGAGGGCGACGTCGGCATCGGCCGGATCGAGCCTGACCAGCACGTCGCCGGCATGGACCAGGTCGCCGTCATCGGCGCCAATGGTGATCACCGAGCCCGGCACCTGCGGCGTGATCTGCACCACGTTGCCGTTGACGTAGGCGTCGTCGGTGCTCTCGTACCAGCGGCCTTCGAAGAAATACCACAGGCCCGAGCCGATCAGGCCCAGCAGCACGACGGCGCCGAGCGCGCGCAGGAGGAAGCCGCGGCGGCTCTTGGGAGGTTGGGCGGCGACCGTGTTGTCGGGCGCAAGCGGGGTTTGGCTAGACATGGGGGATAGCCTTCAGAGCGATGGTTCGGGGGAGGATTGGACGGCCACGTCGGCCGCGCCCGCCTGCGGGCGGAAACCGCCGCCGAGGGCCTGGATGAGCTGCACGGACAGCGCCACCTGCTGCGATTTCAGTGCGGCCATGCGCTGCTGCGAGAGCAACAGCTGCTGGCGCACGATCAGCGCCTCCAGATAGCTGCCCACGCCGGCCTTGTAGCGCTGCTCGGACAGCTGCCACGCCTGGGAGGCGGCATCGAGCGCGCGCTGCTGCTCGGCGACCTGCTGTTGCGCGGACTCGACGGCGTCGTAACCGTCGGCCACTTCGTTCACCGCGGTGACCAGCGTGCGGTTGTAGTGCGCCACGGCTTCGTCGTATTGCGCGTCCTTGCCGGCGAGGTTCGAGCGCAGGCGGCCACCATCGAAGATCGGCAGGCTCAGCGACGGGCCGAAGGTGTAGAAGCGCGCCGGCAACTGCAGCGGGTTGATGCTGCCGAAGGCGGCCACGCCAGCCATGGCGCTGATGCTCACGTTGGGCATGAATTCGGTCTTGGCGACCTTGATCTCCTTGCCGGCCGCCTCGACGCGCCAGCGGGCGGCGACCAGGTCGGCGCGGTGGCCCATCAGCTCGGTCGGCAGGTCGGCCGGCACGGCCAGCGCGGCCGGCTCCAGCGCCTGCGGACGGGTGATGTCCAGCCCGCGATCCGGACCCTTGCCAAGCAGCACGGACAGCGATGAACGGGCCGCACTGATGGCGCGGTTCGCCGCCGTCAGCTGCTCGTCGGCATTGGCCACTTCGGTGTCGCTCTGCTTGAGCTGCAGCTGGCTGTCGATGCCGGCCGAGACGCGCTGCTGGGTCAGCTGGTGCGTGGTGTCGGCGCGCTCGTGCTCGCCCTTGGCCACGTCCAGCTGGGCGAAGGCATAGCCCAGTTGCACATAGGCACGCGCGACGTTGGTGGAAAGCTCGATGCGCGCGGCCTGCGCTTCCACTTCGGCGGCGCGCTGCTGGCCGACTGCGGCTTCCCACGCGGCGCGCTTGCCGCCCCACAGGTCCAGGCCCCAGCTGAAGCTGGCGCGCGCGTCCTTGAACCAGGTGAAGTGGCCGCCGCCGAGTTCGGGCGGCGCGGCGGTGAGCGGCAGGCGCTGGCCGATGATGTTGGCACCGGCGGTAACGCTCGGGCCGCGCTCGGCATCGGCGGCGCCGGCTTCGGCCTGTGCCTGGCGGGAGCGGGCGTCGGCCACGGCGAGGTCCGGGTTGCCTTGCAGCGCCTCGGTGATGAGGGCGCTGAGCTGGGGATCACCCAGGCCGGTCCACCAGTCGTCGGACGGCCAGGCGGCGGGGGACAGCTGGGCGCCGGACAGGCTGCGGTCGGCTTTCAGCGACGAGGCATCGGTCAGCGTGCCTTCCGGGTGCAGGCCACCGCTGCTGACGCATCCCGCCAGGGCGAAGGTGAGGCCGGTGGCTGCCGCAAGGAGTTGCAGGCGCATGGGCATGGCTTCCAGAAATTGAACGGGTTCAGGTCTTGTCGCGGAGCGCTTGCAGGACGCGATGGAGGTAGTCGTGCAGTTGCCTGCGCTCGTCGTTGTTCAGGGCCCGCTGGGCTGCTTTCAGCACGCGGTCGTTGCATGGCGTCATCTGCCCCCAAAGCTCGACACCGGCTGGGGTCAGCTCGATACGCAGCGCGCGGCGATCCTGTTCGTGGGGCAGGCGACGCAGGTAACCCCGGCCTTCCAGCTGGTCGAGCTGTCGCGTCATGGCACCACCGTCCAGCTCCACGGCACGAGCCAGCTCACTGGCCGACATCGGGCCCATCATCGCCAGACGCTTGAGTATCAGAAACTGGGTAAAGCGGAGATCCACGCCCGATGACTGCAGCTCGGCTTCCATGGTGCGGACCAGCTCGCTGCGCACGAGTCCGATCAGGACACCAAGGTTTTCGGAGGAGGGCGGCGGGCTGGCAGGAGGAGTCATGGCCGCGCATTCTATTGCCGCACAGATATTTGTCAAGGCAAATATATTCAGGGCCGCATTTGTCGGGGCAAGCGCCTCCGGGTCACGGCAGGCACGCGCCGGCCTCCGGGCGTCGGCCCGGCGATCAGGAAAGTGGCAATGCAGTGCGGGCGCCAGCGCGCCCCGCGGGCCGGTTGCGGCCCGGCCAGGCATGGCCCGCGACCTCGCGCCGCGGGCAGGAGCTTCCGTCAGGCTGCCCCTCCCGGCGGGAGAGGCAGCCAGCCGCCGTTACTGGCGGACCGGTTTCACATACGCATTGAACAGTTCGTCGATGCGGCGGTATTCGTCATACCAGGAATCGGCATGGGTGAAGCCGTGGCGTTCCATCGGGTACAGCGACATCCAGAAGTTGCTCTTGTGCAGCTCGATGAAGCGCTGGTACAGGCGGATGGTGTCGCTGGCCAGCACGTTGTCGTCGATCAGGCCATGCTGCATCAGCAGCGGATCCTGCAGCTTGTCGGCGTAGGTGATCGGCGAGCTGGTGGCGAAGGACTCCGGGTCCAGCTGCGGGTCGTTGAGGATGTTGGAGGTGTACTCGTGGTTGTAGCTGGTCCAGTCGGTGACCGGGCGCAGCGCGGAACCGGCGGCGAATTCACCCGGCGCACGCAGCAACGACATCAGCGTCATGAAGCCGCCGTAGCTGCCGCCATACATGCCCACGCGTCGCGGATCGACGCTGCGGTTCTTCACCAGCCAGGCCTTGCCGTCGAGCAGGTCTTCCAGTTCCGGATGGCCCATCTGGCGATAGATCGCGGTGCGCCAGTCGCGCCCATAGCCCTCGGACGCGCGGTAGTCCATGTCCAGCACCACGAAGCCCTG
Organism: Dyella soli; assembly: GCF_054482295.1. Lineage (NCBI taxonomy): Bacteria > Pseudomonadati > Pseudomonadota > Gammaproteobacteria > Lysobacterales > Rhodanobacteraceae > Dyella > Dyella soli. The sequence goes on along the minus strand of NZ_JBTFFU010000003.1, from coordinate 172,752 downwards.
CTGCACCAGCAGGTTGTGGAACATCTGTTCGCGGAAGTAATTGGAGTACGACAGCGTCACGTTCTGCAGGTAGCCGGCGCCGTGCACGAAGATCACCGCCGGACGCGAGGCGGCCGCGGCCTGGTCAGCCGGACCGTAGTACTTCGCCCAGACCGTGCCCGCGCCATGCGCGGAAGGCACCGGCACGATCTGCGGCTGGATCCACGCATGCGCGGTGAATTCCGGCTTCATGGTGTTGGTGAGCTCGCGCGGCGCGCCACCCGCGGCGTCCTGCACCGCCAGCTGGGCCAGCATGTAGGGCGCGGAGTGCAGCAGCGCCAGCTGGTGGCCATCAGGCGACAGCGCGAAATCGTCCGTGCCCTGGTACTGGGTGAGGCGGGCCAGCTCGCCGCCGGCCGTGGGCACGCGATAGACGTCGTAGCTGTACGGCGCGACCTGGTTGGTGCGCAGGTAGAACCACTGGCCGTCGCTGCTGAGCACCGGATGGCTGACCTCGAACTTGCCGCTGGTCAACGCCCTGGCCTTGCCGCCCAGGCTCTTGGTGTAGAGCTGCGAATAGCCGGTTTCCTCGCTGAGGTACCACAGCGTGCGGCCGTCCTTGAGCCAGCCGAAATCGTTGAAGCTCCAGTTGATCCAGGCGCGGTCGGTGAGGCGGTGCTGGTTCACCAGCGCGTGCTTGTCGAAATCGACGCTGGCGATCCAGCGGTCCTTGTTGTCGATGGCGCGCAGCTGCACGGCCAGGTTCTGGCCGTCGTCGCTCCAGGAGATGCCGCCACCGCCGCCGTCGTCGGCATTGGAAACGATGCGCACCGCGCGCAGGTCCGGCGCCTTCAGCGCCCGGGCCTGGTCAGCCTTGCCGGCCTTTTCCAGCGCCGCGATGGTCTTGCCGCGAATGTCTTTGAGCGGATCGTCCTTGATGCCAGGCAGGATGTCGGTCTTGAGCGGATAGAACTTCGCCGCCTTCAGGTCGACCAGCACGAGCGACTGCGGCGCGGGATCGTCGCGACCCACATAGGAACGCGTTTCCTGCCGCTCGGCGTAGCCCGAGTCGGTGACGTAATGCGTGACGTCCGGCTGCTTGCCGCCCTTGGCGCCCTTGGGCTTGGTCACCACCAGCATCCAGCGGCCGTCGGGCGACAGCTCGGTGGCCAGCGGCTCGCCGCTTTCGCCCAGGTAGATCGGCCGGGGCGCGCGGCTGGGGTCGGCGGCGGCCAGCGCCTCGTCGTTGGCACGCGCCGCGTCCTTGTCGGACTTGTTTTCCTGCAGCGCGCGGAACATCTCCAGCTGCTGCGCGCCCAGCGCATCGGGCTGCTTGGCCTGCGGGTCATCGACAAAGCGCAGCACCGCGGCCGGCGCGCTGACGCCCGCGGCGATGTCGTAGACGAACCAGTTGTTGCCCTGGCGGTACTGCAGCGAACGGGCGTCGCTGGAGAAACGCGGGGCCGATTCGGCTTCGGTCGTGCGCGTCACCTGCACGCGGCGGCCGTTGGCCAGGTCCACCATGAAGATGTCGCCATGGCGCACGAAAGCGCCATAGCGATGGCTGCGGTCGAACACGGCCGGGCCATCGGACTGGGCCAGGGCGGCGGCGTCGAGCTTCATCCCCTGGCCCGTGGCCGGGTCGACCCGGTACAGGTCACGCACCTTGCTGCCGTCTCGCTTGAGCGAGTAGTACAGGCTGTGCCCGTCCACGCCCCAGTAGGGAGACTCCACCGCGGCACCGATCCATTCCGGATTGGCCATGATGGTTTCCAGGTCGAGCTGCCCGCTGCTGGCGGATGGCGACAAGGCCGCCGCGGGCAACGCGGCGAGGGCGGCAAGGCCGGCGAACAGCATTCGGCGCATGGAGTGCTCCACAGTCAAAACGCCGGAGCATAACCAAGGCAGCGCGACTGGCAAGCGCCGATGGTCCCGTTTCGCCGCCAGGGGGGGCCGGTTAGGCTTCCCGGTTAGCCCACCGGCGCCGCACCGTGTCGGCGCAAGGTGCCGGTCGTGCGTTTGCCGGGGTTCGTGCGGTACCTGCGCGTTCTCTCCCCGTGTTCGTCCCTGCCCCCAGCGAAGCCCTATGCCCCTGCCTACCGTCGACCTCGAAACCGCCGCCCATCCCACCCACAGCGTGATCTGGCTGCATGGCCTGGGGGCGGACGGCAATGATTTCGCGCCCATCGTGCCCGAACTGGTCTCGCCGGCCTGGCCCGCGCTGCGCTTCGTGTTTCCCCATGCGCCGGTGCGGCCGGTCACGGTCAACGGCGGCATGCCGATGCGCGCCTGGTACGACATTGCCGGCGTGGACCTGGTCTCGCGCCAGGACGAAAGCGGCATGCGCGCCTCGGTCGCCAGCGTCGAATTGCTGATCGCCCGCGAGAACGAGCGCGGCGTGCCCACCTCGCGCATCCTGCTGGCGGGCTTTTCGCAGGGCGGTGCCATCGCGCTGTCGGCCGGCCTGCGCCACCAGCACGCGCTCGCCGGCGTGATCGCGCTGTCCACCTACCTGCCCATGCAAGGCTCGTTCGCCGCCGAGCGCAGCGTGGCCAATGCCGGCACGCCGGTTTTCTGGGGGCACGGCACGGGTGATCCGATCGTGCCGCTCACCCGCGGCGTCCATTCCCGCGACCTGCTGCAGTCGCTCGGCTACACCGTGGCCTGGCATACCTATCCCATGCCGCACTCGGTCTGCGCCGAGGAAGTGGGCGACCTGCGCGAATGGATGACCTCGCGGCTGGCAGGCTGAGCCGAGGTCGCAGAAGCCCCTGCGCGCATGCGGCATACTCCGCCGCATGACGGAACCCGCCACCATTCCGGTTGCCGGCACGCGCGCCGAACGCGACCTGCTGCCTGATTTCTGCACCCTGCCGGTGATCTTCGCGCTGCTGGTGGTGGGCGCGCTCACCGTCACGGTGATGTGGCTGGCGCCGAACAACAGCCACGGCTGGCGCGGCTACAGCGTGGGCATGCTGTTCGCCGACTGGCTGGCGCTGGTGGTGGGGGTGGCCCTGTGCAAGCTGCGCCCCCTGCTGCAGCGCCTGCCGGGCCACGCGCCGTATGCCGGCGTGTGGCTGGTCATGGTGCTGATCGTGGCCGGCGGCAGCGCGCTGGTGCACTGGATCGACGGCGCCATGCAGATGGAACTGCTCAGCGACAGCACCGGCACCTTCGTCAGCTACAACACGCTGATCGCGGCGCTGCTCGGCGCGGCGCTGCTGCGGTACTTCTACCTGCAGGCGCAATGGCAGACGCGCCTGGCGGCGGTCACCACGGCGCAGGTCGCCGCCCTGCAGGCGCGCATCCGCCCGCATTTCCTGTTCAACAGCATGAATACGGTGGCCGCGCTGGTGCGCGTCGACCCCGAGGCCGCCGAGCGCACGGTGGAAGACCTCTCCGAACTGTTCCGCGCTGCGCTGGGCGAACATGGCTCGCGCGACGGCACCCTAGGCGAAGAACTGAACCTGGTCGAGCGCTACCTGGCCATCGAGCAGCTGCGCCTGGGCGAACGCCTGCGCGTGCGCCGCGAACTGGACGACCTGCCGCCGGCGTTCCCGCTGCCGCGCCTGCTGCTGCAGCCGCTGGTCGAAAACGCGGTGCGCCACGGCATCCAGCCGCTGCGCGATGGTGGCGAGGTGATCCTGCGGGGACGCCGCGAGCGCGGCAACATCATCATCGAGATCGACAATCCGCGCGTCGGCGAGCCCACGCCGGGAGGCCACGGCCATGGCCTGGACAACGTGCGCCAGCGCGTGGCCTATCGCTATGGTCCGCGCGCGCGGGTGCTGGCCGGCCCGCAGGACGGGCGCTTCGTGGTGCGGCTGCAACTTCCGGAAGAGAACCATGCGCGTACTGATCGTTGACGACGAACCCCTGGCCCGCATGCGGCTGGCTGCGTTGCTCGGCGAGTGCAGCGACGTCGAAGTGGCCGGCAGCCTGGGCGACGGCGAGGCCGCGCTCGATGCCCTCAGCGAACTGCAGCCGGACCTGTTGCTGCTGGACATCAACATGCCCGGCATGAGCGGCACCACCCTGGCCCAACGGCTGGCGGGTCGCAAGCGACCGCAGATCGTGTTCTGCACGGCGTACGAAAACCACGCCGTGCACGCGTTCGAACTGGGCGCCGTGGATTACCTGCTCAAGCCGGTGCGGCTGGAGCGGCTCAACGAGGCCCTGCAGCGCGTGCGCCAGCGACTGGCGCATGCCTCGCGCGAAGCGGGCAGCTACCTGCACGGCCGGCTTCGCGGCGAACAGGTGCGGGTCGCACTGGAAGACGTGATCTGCCTGCTCGCCGAAGAGAAATACGTGGTCGTGCAGCATCGCGGCGGCCAGTTGCTGCTGGAGGAATCGCTGCGGCAGCTGGAGGAAGGCCATCCGGACGAACTGATCCGCCTGCACCGCAATTGCCTGGTGCCGTCGCAACGCCTGATCGGCCTCAAGACCCTGGCCGATGGCCGCGTGCTGGCGCGACTGGCCGGCACGGAACTCACGCCGGAAGTCAGCCGACGCAACTTGCCGACGCTGCGCAAGTTGCTGCGCATGGGCTGAGCGCATCCGCGCCGGCACCCTGGCGCGACACGGCGCCGCTGGCGCGACCACTGCGCCGTGCGTTCAATTACGCGACAATGAGTGCCCCCGCCGGTGCTCGCGCCCGGTGCTTTGATCGAGATCTCCATGACCCCATCCATCCTGCGCATCGCCACCCGCAAGAGCGCGCTCGCGCTGTGGCAGGCCGAGCACGTGGCCGCCGAACTGCGCGCGGCCCACCCCGGACTGGTGGTGGAGCTGGTGCCGATGTCGACCCGCGGGGACGAAATTCTCGACAAGCCGTTGGCCACCATCGGCGGCAAGGGCCTGTTCCTCAAGGAGCTCGAAGTGGCCATGCTGGAAGGCCGCGCCGACCTGGCCGTGCATTCGCTCAAGGACGTACCCGCGGAACTGGAAGCGGGTTTCACCCTGCCGGCCATCCTGCCGCGCGCGGATGCGGCGGACGCCTTCGTGAGCAACGACTACGCCGATCTGGCCGCGCTGCCGCTGGGTGCGCGCGTGGGGACGTCGTCACTGCGCCGGCAGGCGCAACTGCGCGCCGTCCGTCCCGACCTCAGCCTGCTGGACCTGCGCGGCAACGTGGGGACGCGCCTGGGCAAACTCGATGCGGGGCACTACGACGCCATCCTGCTGGCCTGCGCCGGGCTGGAGCGGCTGGGCCTGGCCGCCCGCATTCGCAGTCGCCTGGCCGCACCGGACTGGTTGCCGGCACCGGGCCAGGCCGCCATCGCCATCGAGGCACGCGACGACCAGCCCTCGGTGCTTGAGTTGCTGGCCGTGCTCGACGACGCCGACACGCGGCTGGCGGTCACCGCCGAGCGCGCCATGAACCATGCACTCGGCGGCAGTTGCACCGTGCCGGTGGGTGCCTGGTGCACGGTGACCGAACACGGCCTGCACCTGCGCGGCATGGTGGGTGATGTCAGCAGCGGCCGACTGCTGCTGGCCGAGGCCCAGGCCGAAGGTGACCAGGCCGTGGCGCTGGGCCAGCGCGTGGCCGAGGCGCTGTTCGCCGAAGGCGCCGCCGCGCTGCTCGGCCACTGAGCCGGCTGGCCGCGCTCCCCGGCGGCCGCGGCAAGTCGCAGCGGCAGCACGGGGCGCAGGGCTGCGATCAGAAGTTGTAGACCAGGTTGGTGGTCACCAGCGTATCGGTGTTGTCCGTACCCGGCTGCACGTCGCTGTTGTAGCGAACCTGGTAGCCGAGCTTCAGCGCCACCTTCCGGGTCATGCTGACCGACAGGCCGATGTCGTTCTGGTAGTACTTGTTCTTCGAGCCCGCTTCGAGCAGCAGCGTGTCTTCGAGCGCCGTGTTGTCGGTGAGGCGGTACTTGTAGTTGACCAGCCCGCGGCCCACCAGTTCGCTCTGGGTGTCCTGCTGCACGTTGACGTTCACGCCATTCACCTGCTCGGCCACATCAGCCGGGCGGTAGCGCTTGTAACCGGGGCCGGCTTCGAACGACAGCTCGGTGCGATCCGTCTTCAGCGCGATATAGCCGTAGCCGACCGAGACGATGCCCTGCCACAGGTTGGCGCCGAAGTCGTCGTGCTCGTAACGCGCCGCCGTCACGATGTAGCTGCGCGGGTCGAGCTTGAAGCCCACCGAGGCGCCGGCGTCGTAGCGGTTGGCGGTCGTGGTGAGGCGGTCAACCTGGTTGCCCTGCTGGTCCACCACTTCGACCTCGCCCTTCGAACGCAGGCCGTTGAGGAAGAAGTTGTTCTTCCACATTTCGTTTTCCTGGCTCAAGCCGAGCTTGGCGTTGATGTTTTCCGAGCGGGAATTGCCATAGGAGGAGGCAAAGCCAAATTCGCCCGAACCGGTCCAGCCGCCGTTGTCGGCCGGATTGGAGGCGGGGGCATTGGCGGCCGGGGCGTCGTCGGCCTGTGCGCCAAAACTTGCCAGCGCTGCGAGCAAGGCGCCCGCCATCAGGGACTTCTTCATGGGATTCGTTCCATTTTTGTTAAAAGAAAGCAGGCCGCCACCTTAGCGGGGCGGATTGAACTGCCTGTGAACAGGGCGGCTTTTTCGGGCCAGGAATGGCGCCAGATGGCCGTTTAGCGGCTGTCGGGGAGTGCCGCCAGGGCACCATGATACAAAGTCAGCTCCAGGCCCATGCCAAGCATGCAGCCCAGGGTGGCCAAAGCGGCCAGCAGCTGCTGGCTGTCGTCAAACCCCGCCAGCAGCAGGCCCAGACAGGGTACGGCATAGGTGAGCGCGGCCGCCACATAACGCCGGGGCTGCAACTCGAGCACGGGGCGGTGGCCGGGCGACAGTGACAGCAAGGCCTGCCAGCGCATGCCGTCGACCAGGCCGCGCAACAGCGCCAGCAGCAACAGCCCGATGATCCACGGCATGGCACCGGCCGCCGGCGCATCGCCGCCTTGCTGCCCCGCCATGCACAACCACAGCCACAAGCCACCCGCATAGGTCGCCGAAACCACCCGGCTGAGCGGCAGCTGCGACGCCAGCCGGCCATCCAGCCCGGGGGCGTGTCGCGACGCTTCGCCATGCGCGGTCATGATGAGGCTGACCAGGCTGCACAGCGCGAGCGTGGCGCCGGCGAGGCGCGTGACCGGGAACGAGTTGTCGCCGCGTGCGAGGCCGGCCACGGCCAGCATCGGCAGGAAGGTGGCCAGCGCGATCAGTGCTTCGCGCGTCGGGCGCGAGCCCTTGCCCGGTTGCCAGCCATGCCAGCTCGGCATCCACGACGAGTGCATCCACGCCGCGACCAGCCCACTTGCCACCAGCACCACGCCAAACGCAAGCGGAACCAGCGCATCACCGCGGCCGGCGGGATAGATACCGATCGCCAGGGCCAGGCCGAGCAGCATCCACAGCCCGCAACCGCTGTAGCCGGCTACCTGCAGCAGCACGCCGCCCAGTCGCGGCAGCAGCACGGGCGAAGGCGAAACATCGTCGTGAATGGCGTCGTGCGGATGATCGTGGCGGCGCTTCTTCATGGTCCAGGTGTCGTTGCTGCGTGAAGATCGAATCAATATGGGGACACGATGGCGTCTTTTCGCCCACTTCCACCGTATGGCGGACTTGCGGCAATCGCCGGTGGTGCGCATGCTACGCAGAGCCTGCCGTCGAAAATCATTTCATGGATCGTTACGAGCGCATTCTGACCCTGCACCGACTGCTCAAGTCGGCGCACTATCCCGTGGCGCTGCCGCGCCTGATGGACGAGCTGGAATGCTCGCGTGCCACGCTGTACCGCGACGTGGCCTTCCTTCGCGATGCGCTCGGCGCGCCGATCGAAAGCGCGGGCGGCGAACACGCCGCGTTCCGCTACGCGGTGGGCGAGGGCGAACGTTTCGAGTTGCCTGGCCTGTGGCTCACCTCGGACGAACTGGCCGCACTGCTGGCCCTCAACGAACTGATCGGCCGCAGCGGTCCGGGCGTGCTCGCCGGTGCACTGGCGCCGTTCAAGGCGCGCATCGAACACCTGCTGTCCGACCAGGGCAGCGGCAAGGCCTTGCCGATCGAGCGCATCCGTGTGATTGCCTGGGGCGAGCGCAAGCTCGACCAGCAGGTGTTCCGCGTCGTCGCCGGCGCCGTGCTTGAGCGCAAGCGCCTGCGCTTCCGCTATCGCGCGCGCACCACCAACGCCGACAGTCATCGCACGGTCTCGCCGCAGCGCCTGACCCATTATCGCGACAACTGGTACCTGGACGTGTGGGACCACGACCGCGAGGCCCTGCGCAGTTTTGCCGTGGACCGCATCGCCGAGCCGCTGGCACTGGATGAATCCGCGCGCGACGTGGAGGAGCAGGATCTCAACGACACGCTCGCTTCCAGCTACGGCATCTTCGCCGGCAAGCCCAAGGCCTGGGCTACACTGCGCTTCTCGCAGCACGCCGCGCGCTGGGTAGCGGACGAGCACTGGCATTCGCAGCAGAAGGGCGAGTGGCTGCCCGACGGGCGCTACGAACTGCAGGTGCCCTACTCCAACTCCAAGGAACTGCTGATGGACGTGCTCAAGTATGGTCCGGATGCGGAAGTGGTCGCGCCGCTGTCGTTGCGCGAGGAGTTGAAGATCCAGCTGCAGCTGGCCCTGGGCGGCTACCAGCAGCAGCCGCGCTGAGCGGTCGTCGTCGCGGCCTGCAGCTGCCTGGCGATCGAAGGCGGCCGCCCGCGCCGCGCAGGCACCAGCGCTTGCCATCGCTGCGCGACGGGGCGAGGCTAGCGTCCCCGACCGTCGCCGAGCCGCGCGTTCCATGAGCCCTACCGAGATCGCCGAGTCCACTGCCATACCTGCGTCTTCCGTTGCCACCCGAAGACCGACCGTGGCATTGGCACTTGGTTCCGGAGGCGCCAAGGGCCTGGCCCATATCGGGGCCATCGAGGAGATCGAAGCGCAGGGCTACGAGATCGTGGCCATCGCCGGCACCTCGATGGGCGCGTTGATCGGCGGCATCTATGCGATGGGCAAGCTGGGCGTCTATCGCGACTGGGTGTCTGCGCTGGACAAGATGGACGTGCTCAAGCTGGTCGACTGGACGCTGTCCGGCGGCGGCCTGATCAAGGGTGAGCGCATCATGGACACGCTGCGCGAGCTGATCGGCGATGCCGTCATCGAGGATCTGCCGCTCACCTTCACCGCCGTGGCCACCGACCTCGATCGCGAGCGCGAAGTCTGGCTGACGCGCGGCTCGCTGTTCGATGCCATTCGGGCCTCCATCGCGATACCGACGCTGTTCCGACCGCACACGCTGCTGGACCGCAGGCTGGTGGATGGCGGCCTGCTCAACCCCGTGCCGGTGACGCCACTGATCCGCGAAAGCGCCGACTACCTGTTCGCCGTGAGCGTGGACGGCCCGGCGAACACCGCCACGCCGGAGGAATTGCCGGCGCCGGTGGAAGCGTCGGAGAGCTATCGCACGCGCATCGCCGACTTCATCGGCAAGCTGATGCCGCAAGGCACGGTCAAACCGCGCGAGCCGGGCATGCTCGAACTGCTCACGCAAGCGATGGACCTCATGCAGGCCAACCTCTCGCGCCTGCGCCTGGCCGCGTACGAGCCGGACCTGCTGATCCGGCTGCCGCGCAACGTGGCCACCGTCTATGAGTTCTACCGGGCCCGCGAACTGATCGAAATGGGTCGCCAGCAGGCGCGCCGCACGCTGGCCAACTGGCAGCCCACGTATCGCACCAACGGCTTCAATGGGGCCCGTGAACCTTGAGCCAGGCGTCGAGGTAGCACTTCAGCGCGACGGCATGGTTGTGTTCTTCATCGCGCGCGCCGTAGAGCAGGGTGATCTGATGGCGTGACGACTGGGTCGCCAGCGGCCGCCAGTATTCGGCGACGGCATCGAGTTCGCTGGCATAGCGATGGCGGAAGCCCTCCCAGCGCGCGGGATCGTGGCCGAACCACTTGCGTAGCGCCGTCGATGGCGCCAGCTCCTTGGTCCACTCATCGAGCGCGGCGTCTTCCTTCTTGAGGCCACGCGGCCACAGCCGGTCGACCAGGACGCGATAGCCGTCGGTCGGCGCCGCCGGCTCATAGACCCGCTTGATGGCAATGCTCATGGCTCGGGCGGCCTCCGAAAAGGCAGGATCATCAGCATACGCCAATGAAAAACACGTCACGAGGCGCGCTGAAGCCTCACCGCGACGCTGTCGTCAGCGCGCGGAAGTTCGCCGGGATGCCCTGCCGCTGAGCGCGGCTCAGATCTCCTCGACCTGCGTGACCTTGCCCCGGCGCATCAGCCACGCCACGCCGCGCAGGTCGGCGAGGCCGACCCACAGGCGATCGAGCATGCCGTACTTCGACGTGCCCGCCGTGCGCGGACGATGGCCGACGGGCACGCTGGTGCTCTGGAAACCCGCGCGCTTCACCAGCGCCGGCAGGTAACGATGCATGTGGTCGAAGTAGGGCAGGCGCAGGAATACGTCGCGGTCGAACAGCTTCAGGCCGCAGCCGGTATCGGGCGTGCTGTCCTTGAGCATGCGCGAGCGCACCGCGTTGGCAACCTTGGAGGAAATGCGCTTGTTGAAGCTGTCACGGCGCGTGGTGCGCCAGCCGGCGAACAGGCGCACGTTCTCGGCGGCGCTTTCGCGCGAGGCGAGCAGCTTGGGAATATCGGCCGGGTCGTTCTGGCCATCGCCGTCCAGCGTGGCGATCCACGGCGAACGCGCGGCACGCACGCCGTTCCACACCGCCGTGCTCTGCCCGCTGCGGGTCAGGTGGCGCACGATGCGCAACTCGGGATAGTTCGGCTTTTCGCCGGCGAGCACGGCCACGCTGTCGTCGCTGGAGTCGTCATCCACGTAGACGATTTCAAACTCGACCTTGCCACGCAGGGCGGCGGCGATCTCGGCCAGCAGCGGCGGAATATTGTCGCGCTCGTTGAATACCGGGACGACGACGGACAGTTGTGGCATGGGGAGGGCCTTCTCTAAACAAGGGACGCGCGGCGCCAGGACGCCATTCTAGTGGCTGGAAAGGGGCGAGGGACGGGTAACAGGGACGAATGCCCCGGTCGCGCGGGCGCGCCCACGCGACCAGTCCTTCGTCCGGGACCCTCAGCGGATCTTGCCGAGGATGCCTTCCAGCTCGTCATTGCTGTGGTAGTGGATCACCAGCTTGCCGCGGCCGCCGCGGCCCTGGGCCAGCTCGACCCGGGTGGCGAAGCGCTCGGCCAGCTGGCGCTCCAGGTCGGCGATGTTGGGGTCGCGCGACGGTGCACTCTTGGCCTTGCCCTTGGGCGCGGTCTGCGCGCGGCGGGCGGCTTCTTCCAGCTCGCGCACGCTCCAGTTCTTGCGCGCCGCTTCCAGCGCGAGGCCCTCGGCCAGGTGCTCGGGCAGGGTCAGCAGGCAACGCGCATGACCCATCTCCAGCTTGCTCTCGTCCAGCAGGCGCTTGATCGACTCCGGCAGCTCGGTCAGGCGCAGCAGGTTGGACACGGCCGCGCGCGAGCGGCCCACCGCGTCGGCGGCCTGCTGGTGCGTAAGGTCGAAATCGTCGATCAGGCGCTTGAGCGCGTCGGCTTCTTCCAGCGGCGTGAGGTCCTGGCGCTGGATGTTCTCGATCAGCGCCATGGCCGGCACGGCCACTTCGGGCACGTCCTTCACCAGCACCGGCAGCTCGCTGAGCTGCGCGCGCTGCGCGGCGCGCCAGCGGCGTTCACCGGCAATCAGCTCGTAGCTGTTCTTGCCGATGGCGCGAACGACGATCGGCTGGATCAGGCCCTGCGCCCGGATCGACGCGGCCAGTTCGTCCAGCGCCTCGTCGTTCCAGTGCCGGCGCGGCTGGTACTTGCCGGGCTGGATCTGCTGGATGGGCAAGGTACGCAGCTCGCCTTCCTGCTCGATCACGGACGGCGAACCGGCGCCGTCACCGCCCAGCAGGGCGTCGAGCCCGCGGCCGAGGCCCCGTTTTTTCGCAGCAGACATGCTTACTCCTGGTGGATGTCGACGATGTCGTCGAGCGTCACGTCGATGTCGTCGTGCAAGGTCACGGCAACGACATCGTCGGCGTGATCGTGCGCGGCGGCGGCCGCGATCTGCCCGCGCTCGCGGCGGATCATTTCGCCGGCAAGGCCAATATAGGCGATGGCACCGCGCGAGCTGCGGTCATAGAGATGGATCGGCTGGCCATGGCTGGGTGCCTCGGCCAGGCGCACGTTGCGCGGAATGATCGAGCGCAGCACCTTGTCACCGAAGTGGTGGGTGAGCTGCGCCGACACTTCGTTGCCGAGGTTGTTGCGCACGTCGTACATGGTGCGCAGCAGGCCTTCGATTTCCAGCGTGGGATTGAGGCGCTGGCGCACGGCCTTCACCGTGTCGAGCAGGCTGGAAAGGCCTTCCAGCGCGAAGTATTCGCACTGCACGGGAATCAGCAGCCCGTGGGCCGCCGTCAGCGCGTTGAGCGTCAGCAGGTGCAGCGACGGCGGGCAGTCGATCAGGATCGTGTCGTAGCGATCGGCGATCTTGGCCAGCTGTTCCTTGAGCCGGCTCTCGCGGGCGATCGCATCCATCAGCTTCAGCTCGGCGGCGGTAAGGTCGCCGTTGCCGGGCAGCAGGTCGTAATGCGCCTCGGTCCGCACGATGGCCTGCTCGATCGGCGCCTCGTCCAGCAGCACCTCGCAACCGTTCGGCTTGGCCACGCGCTTGTCCACGCCGGACGCCATGGTCGCGTTGCCCTGCGGGTCGAAATCGACCAGCAGCACCTTGCGCTTGGCGGCAGCCAGCGCGGCAGCGAGGTTGACGGCGGTCGTGGTCTTGCCGACGCCGCCCTTCTGGTTGGCGACAGCGATGATGCGGGCCATGGTGTCGTCGATACCGTGAGCGAGTGAAAAGGGGGCTAGATTAGCAGCCTGTCCGGCCAAGCACGACGAGATGACGCTCGCCTGCGAGCCCGGGCACGTTCAGCGCACGAATCGAGCGCACCTCGAAACCCGCCGGCACGCCGGGAAGTTCGTCGTCGGGTTGCTTGCCCTTCATGGCCAGCCAGATGCCGTCCTTGGTCAAAAGATGACCACCCCAGTCCAGCATGTCGGCCAGGCTGGCGAAGGCGCGGGCGGTCACGCAGTCGAACTGGCCTTCCACCTCTTCTACGCGGGACTGCTCGGCGCGCACGCCTTCGAGCTTGAGCGAACGGATCGCCTCGCGCAGGAAGCGGACCTTCTTGCCGTTGGAATCCACCAGCAGGATCTGCCGGCCCGGCGCGGCGATGGCCAGCGGAATGCCCGGCAGGCCCGGTCCGGTGCCGAGGTCGGCCAGCGTCTCGCCCTGCACGTGCGGCAGGATCGCCAGCGAATCGAGCAGGTGGCGCGTCACCATCTCGGCCGGATCGCGCACCGCAGTGAGATTGTAAGTGGCGTTCCAGCGCGCCAGCAGCGCCTGGTAATCGAGCAGCCGCTCCACGGCGCCCACCGGCAGCTGCAGGCCGAGCGCGTCGATACCGCGTTCCAGCTGGTTTTGCAGATCGTGGCGGGGGGTCATGGTGGGGATGCCTTGGCGAACGGGGGTCGCAAGTATCCGGGGCCGGCGCCTGCGATGCCAGCCGCGGGCCGGAAGTGCGGAGCGGGGCATCGGAAATCAGCCCACGGCGCCAAAAGAAAACCCGCCGAAGCGGGTTTCAAGGGTCTCCCCTGTGGCGGGCGCTCTGGGGCGACCTCGCCTGGACCTGATCGGCGCCAGTGCCGGTCAGGCGAATTCCAGTTCCACGCGGGTGACCATCATGCCGCGCTCGCGCAGCGCACCGTTCATGCTCTGCTTGAGGCGCGAACCAAGGTCGCGGCGGTCGGCGCTGAACGCGGCCGGCTCCTGCCGCAGCGCGGCCAGGGCGCCGCCACGGATCAGCTGGTCGGCCTGTTCGATCACCGCGTCCGCGCGCTCCGGCTCCAGCACCTGCCAGTACACGGTGCCGCGCACGTCATGCGCGTCGGGCAGCGGTTCCTGGAAACGAAGCACCTGGCCGCTGAGCTTGATGCGGTGTTCGACGTGGTCGATCAGCGGCAGCGCCATGTGCACGCCGGGCTGAAGCAGCCGGTAGGGTTTGCCGCGCCGGTAAAGGCTATGCACCTGGTCGGCCGGCACACGCTTGACCGCCGACGCGAAGGTCGCGATCAAGGCCAGGACAATGAGCGTAATCAGGGCGTTCATGGCAATAGATACAGCTAGTTATGTATGAATACTTCGCAAGGAACTGTAGGTTGATACTACAGCTGGTTGCGTCCCCTTTAATTAATCTTAATTTAACGACGGAATAAGGTCTTCTTACAATCCGACCTTTGGGCTAGATGCTTGATTTTGTGAACCAAGTGGCAGGCATGGAGGGCATGCATCGACCGCGCCAGCCGTGCCGCCAGGCGCGGATTTCCCCTCGCGACACCCTGGTTAACGGCGAGGGCTGGCCTCGCTTGAAGCACGCCGTGACGCACACGCACGCACGCCACCCCGGCTGACGCCGGGATGGCGTGCGTGGATGACGCCTTGACGCCCCCGGGCGGGGGCGGCGAGCTGGCTAGAATTTGCCGGCGCGGAAGTCCGCGATGGCTTCGTGGATCTGCTCGGGCGTGTTCATCACGAACGGCCCATAGCGCGTGACGCTTTCCTTCAACGGCCGGCCAGCGACCAGCAGCACGCGGGCGGCGCTGTCGCGTCCCGCAATGCCCAGGCTGCCCGCGGGAGAAAGCACGGCCAGCTCGCTGCGCGCGAGTACGTCACCGGCGACTTCCGCGTCGGTACCGTCGAACACATAGGCGAAGCCGGCATGGCCCTCCGGCAACGGGATCTCGATGCGGGCACCCGGCTGCACGGCAATGTCCAGGTAGATCGGCTGCGTGACGATCTCCGCCACCGGACCGGTCACGCCGCCAAACTCGCCGGCAATCACCTTGACCTCGACGCCTTGCGACGGGCGCACGAGGGGAATGCGCTCCGGCCCGATGTCCTGGTAGCGCGGCGCAATCATCTTGTCCCTGGCCGGCAGGTTCACCCACAGCTGGAAACCCCACATCAGGCCGTCTTCCTGCTCGGGCATCTCCGAATGCAGGATGCCGCGGCCGGCGGTCATCCACTGCACGCTGCCCGGCACCAGGTCACCGCTGTTGCCGTGGTTGTCGTGATGCTTCATGTGGCCGGCCAGCATGTAGGTCACGGTCTCGAAGCCGCGATGCGGATGCTCGGGGAAACCGGCGATGTAATCGCCCGCCTGGTCGGAACGGAATTCGTCCAGCAGCAGGAACGGGTCGAGCATGTCCAGGCCGGGCTGGCCGATGATGCGCTTGAGCTTGACGCCGGCACCATCGGACGTGTTCACGCCGCGGATGCGACGAAGGATGCTGCGTTGGGTCATGGCTTGCTCCCGTGGGAAGAGTTCAGCGCATGATGATGATGGCGTGGCGGGCGCCGCCCAAGAGGCGACGCCCGAACGCACTGTTTCGCTGGCGCGAAGATCGCCCGCGTGACCGGGTTCAGTGCACCCAGTGGCCGCTGCGGTGGCGCGGCGGCGGCTCGTGCTGCTGCTCATCGTCCGCCGGACGGACGGCCGCTTCCAGCTCGACCTCGGTGGCCGGGTGTTCGTGCCAGTACTGGTTCACCGCGCCGAGCACGGTTGGCACCTGGGCGAGGCATTCGTCGTATTCGTCGTCGCTGAGTTTTTCGAACTCGGCGTCGGCGTTGAGGATGCCCTCGTCCACGGCCAGTGCCATGACCGGACCGAGCAGTTCCATCAGCTGCGGATCGTCGGCCAGGCGTTTTTCCCACAGGCCCGCGCGCAGGTCGATGCCGCGGCTGAAGCCTTCGCACCAGCCAGCGGCCGAGAGTGCCGGGCCCGCTTCGGTATCCACCTCGCCCAGGATCGGCTCATAGGCTTCGACGTCGAGCTCGGCGGTGATGGAGTCGTTGAGCTTGGCCAGCAGCGCGAGCACGCGGTTGCCTTCGGTTTCGTCCGCGAAGGGCTCGTGCAGCACTTCGGGCAGCCATTCCTCGGGCAACACCTGCATCGGACCGACTGCCAGCGCAGAAAGCAGGCCATGCACGCCGTCCAGCAGCAGGTCGCCTTCGCCCACGTGGGCGCGCAGGTATTGGTCCAGTTCGTCGAGCTCTTTGTCGTCCAGCGAGCTGGGCCAGTCGGTCTTCGGTGTATTCATCAGCAACCTGTTTGCAAGCCGGCCGCACCGGGGCGGCCCCAATTCTAGATATCCAGATCCACCGTTACCGGCGTGTGATCGGACGGTCGTTCCCACGTCCGTGGCGTACGGTCGATGCCCGCCGCGGTCGCCGCCGGCTTGAGGGCGTCGCCGATCAGGACCAGGTCGATGCGCAGGCCCATGTTGCGCCGGAACGCTGCCTGACGGTAGTCCCACCAGCTGAAGTGTTCGCCGCCCGGTTCGAACAGGCGGAAGCTGTCGTGCAGGCCGAGTTCGGTGATGCGCCTGAGCGCTTCGCGTTCGGGCGGCGAGCACAGGATGTCGTCGCCCCAGGCCACCGGGTCGTACACGTCACGGTCGTCCGGGGCGATGTTGAAATCGCCCAGCACGACCAGCCGGGGATGGCGCTCGATTTCGCGCGCCAGGAACTCGCGCACCTTCGCCAGCCAGTCGAGCTTGTAGTCGTATTTCTCATCGCCGATGGCCTTGCCGTTGACGACGTAGAGATCGACCACGCGCACGCCACCCACGGTCGCCGCGAGGATGCGCCGCTGCGGGTCGTCCAGGTTCGGGATATCGGTGACGACATCCTCGAAACCGCCTGGAGCATCGGCGCGCGCCAGCAGGGCCACGCCGTTGTAGGTCTTCTGGCCGGAGAACACCGCGCGATAACCCGCCGCGGCCAGTTCGTCGACGGGAAACCTGGCGTCTTCCAGCTTGGTTTCCTGCAGGGCCACCACATCCGGCCTGGCCTCGGCCAGCCACTCGGTGAGGTGCGGCAGGCGCACCTTCAGCGAGTTCACGTTCCACGACGCAATTTTCATGGGCGCATTGTAAGGGATGACATTCGCATCGCCGTCCCTCAGGCCAGGCCATGACTCTTGAGCAACGCCTCCGGTTCCGGTGCGCGGCCACGGAAGGCGATGAAGCTGTCGATGGCCGGGCGGCTGGCGCCGACGGCGAGCACTTCGCGACGGAAACGGTCGCCGGTGGCGCGGTCGATCACGCCATGTTCCTCGAACTCGCCGAAGGCGTCGGCACTGAGCAGCTCGGCCCACAGGTAGCTGTAGTAACCGGCTGCGTAGCCACCCGCGAAGATGTGCGAGAAGGCATGTGGAAAGCGCTGCCAGGCCGGCGGGTGCAGCACGGCCACTTCGTGGCGCACCTGCTCCAGCATTTCCATCGTGCGCGCGCCCCGGCCCGGGTCGTATTCCAGGTGCAGCAGGAAGTCGAACATCGCGAACTCGAGCTGGCGCACCAGGAACAGGCCGGCATGGAAGTAACGCGCGGCGAGCATGCGCTCGAACAGCGCGTCGGGCAGCCGCTCGCCGGTTTCATAGTGGCGCGCGAACAGGTCGAGCGCCTCGCGGTTCCAGCCGAAGTTCTCCATGAACTGGCTCGGCAGTTCCACCGCGTCCCATTCCACGCCGTCGATGCCGCCGATGGATGGCAGCGCGATCTCGGTGAGCAGGTGGTGCAGGCCGTGGCCGAACTCGTGGAACAGGGTCAGCACGTCGTCGTGCGTGAGCAGCGCGGGGCGGCCTTCGGTCGGCGGCGCGAAGTTGCAGGTGAGGAAGGCCACCGGCAGTTGTTCGTTGTCGCCGTCGCGGAAGCGCGCCCGGCACACATCCATCCATGCGCCGCCGCGCTTGCCCGTACGCGCGTACAGGTCGACGTAGGCACCGGCGAAGACCCGGCCGTCGGCGTCGCGCACGTCGTAATAGCGCACGTCCGGATGCCACGTGTCGACGTCTTCGCGCGCGCTCAGTGAAATGCCATACAGCCGGTCGGTCAGCTCGAACAGGCCATCCATCACCGCCGGCAGCGGGAAGTACGGCTTCAACTGTTCCTCGTCGAGCGCGTACTGCTGCTGGCGCAGCTTTTCCGCGGCATAGCCGACATCCCAGGACTCGAGGTTGTCCAGCTTGAGCTCATCGGTGGCGAACTCGCGCAGTTTCTTGAGTTCCTCGCGCGCCACCGGGCGGGCGCGCTGCGCCAGGTCGTGCAGGAACTCCATTACCTGCGAGGGCGAACCGGCCATCTTGGTCGCCAGCGATTCCTCGGCGGCATTGGCGAAGCCGAGCAGCTGCGCCGCCTCGTAGCGTAGCGCCATGATGCGTTCGATGCGCTCGCCGTTGTCGAACTTGCCCGCGTGCGGGCCCTGGTCCGAGGCGCGCGTCTGGTACGCCCAGTACACGCGTTCGCGCAGGCCGCGGTTGTCGGCGTAGGTGAGCACGGCTTGCACGCTGGGCTGCTTGAGCGTCACCAGGTAACCGTCCAGGCCCTGTTCCTTGGCGTACTGGCGCAGCACGGCGCGGCTGGATTCGGGTACGCCGGCCAGATCACGCTCATCGGTGATGTGCTCATGCCAGGCGTCGGTGGCATCGAGCACGGCGTTGGAGAATTCGGTGGAAAGGCGGCTCAGCTCCACGCCGATTTCGCGGAAGCGCGTGCGCGCCGGCTCTTCCAGCGCCACGCCCGACAGGCGGAAGTCGCGCAGGGAGTGCTCCACCAGCGCGCGCTCGGGCAGCGGCAGGGTGTTGAAATCCGCTGCATCCGCCAGCGCCTGCACGGCCTGGTAAAGCTCGCGGTTCTGGCCCAGCTCGATCGCATGGTCGGTGAGCATTTCTTCCGTCGGGCCGTAGACCTTGCGCAGCGCCTCGGTGTCGGCCACCGAATGCAGGTGGCTCACCGGCGACCAGGCCCGGGCGAGGCGCTGCTCCAGGCGTTCCTGCGTGAGCATCACGCTGGCGAAATCGCGCGGCGCGCCGGGCGCGGTGAGCGCGTCGATGCCGCTTCGATAGTCGGCCAGGATGGCGTCGATCGCGGGCGTGACGTGCTCGGGAAGGATCTGCGAAAAGGCCGGCAGTGCGTCGTCGGCCAGCAGCGGATTGTCTTGTGCCATGGAATCTCCTCGGGTCACCCGCCCGGCGGCCAGGGGCCACCGTCGGGTTGCCCGCCAGCGTGGCGACGCACCCTGGCGAAATCAAGCTGCGGCGCGCAGCGGCGACCGTGCGTGGTCACGAATTGTCACATCACGCACCGTACCATCCGGCCATGCCCATGCCCGATTTTTCCGCCCTGCTGCGTCGTTGCGACGTGTTCGGGCATCTGGACGACGACGCGCTTGCCGCGCTGCTCCCCGAACTCCAGTGGTTTTCGCTGCCCGGCGGCCGCACCCTGTTCCACCGGGGTGAACCGGCCGATGCCTTGTATCTGGTGGCCAGCGGCAGCGTGGGTGTATTCGAGGCACCCACGCGCCGGGTGCGCCTGGTGGCGGCCGGCGACAGCCTGGGCGAAATCGGGCTGGTCACCGGCGAGGGCCGCCAGTACACCGCCCGCGCCCTGCGCGACTCGCAGCTGTTGCGGCTGGACCGCACCGCCTTCGAAGCGCTGGTGCGGCGCCATCCGCAGGCCATGCTGGACGTGGCGAAGGTGGCCATGGGCCGGCTGCTCGAACGCATGCGTGGCGAGGCGACGGCCGGGGTGGCGCGCACGTTTGCGCTGTTGCCGGCCAGCCCGGAGGTACCGGCGCGTGCCCTCGCCATGCAGCTGGCGATGGAGCTGGAACGGCTGGGCAGCTGCACAGTGATCGATGCCGCGCTCGGGGAAGGCCGCGGCAGCGACTGGTTTGCTGCCCGCGAGGCGCAGGCCCGCTTCGTGATCTATCTGGATACGGCGGGCGACGGACACTGGCGCGAGCGTTGCCTGCGCCAGGCCGACGTGCTGTTGCTGCCGGCGATGGCTGCGCAACCTGCCCGGGCCTGGCCCGAAGCCTTGCCCATGCACCCGTCGCGCGCAGGCCATCGGCCGCGTCACCTGATCCTGCTGCATGCGGGGCGCCAGCCTGGCCTGGGCGCGGCGCAGCGCTGGCGCGCCGTGTTCAGCGGCGACCTGCAGCACCACCACGTGGGCGGCCAGGCGGACATCGGGCGCCTCGCGCGGCTGATCAGCGGCCACGGACGCGGCCTCGTGCTCGCCGGCGGCGGCACGCGAGGAGTGGCCCACCTGGGCGCGCTGCGAGCGCTGCGCGAAGCGGGCCATGAGTTCGATGCGGTCGGCGGC
Organism: Dyella soli; assembly: GCF_054482295.1. Taxonomy (NCBI): domain Bacteria; kingdom Pseudomonadati; phylum Pseudomonadota; class Gammaproteobacteria; order Lysobacterales; family Rhodanobacteraceae; genus Dyella; species Dyella soli. Next base: position 152,556 of record NZ_JBTFFU010000003.1, on the reverse strand, counting down.
ACCAGCATCGGGGCCATCATCGGCGCCGGCGTGGCGAGCGGATGGGAACTGGACGCGATGGTGGAGACCTTCCGGCGCGGCTTCGTCGAGGGACGCCCGCTGTCGGACTGGACCGTGCCGCTGGTGGCGCTCACGCGCGGCCGGCGCGCGGCGGCGATGCTGCGGCGCGCCTTCGGTGCGCTGGATATCGGCGATCTCTCGCTACCGTTCTTCTGCGTCTCCACCTGCCTCTCGGGCGAGGGCATGGTGGTGCACCGGCACGGCCCGCTGTGGCTGTGGCTGCGCGCGTCCAGCGCCATCCCCGGCGTGCTGCCGCCCGTACTGCACCAGGGCCGCGTCTACGTGGACGGCGCGCTGGTGGACAACCTGCCCACCGACGTGATGGCGGCGGACGGCATCGCGCACATCACCGCGGTCGACATCCGCGCCGACATCTCCCTGCTCACCACGGCGGAGGAGTTCGCGACGCCGCCCTGGTGGCAACTGGTGCTGCAGCGGCAAGGCATCCGGCGCCCCGGGATCGTGTCCACCCTCGTGCGGGCGGCGATGGTCAACAGCGAAGGTCCCGGCGAACACCGCCGCGAGCGCGCCGACCTGCTGCTCACGCCGCCGCTGGAACATATCGGCATGCTGGACTGGAAGGACTGGCAGCACGCGATGGACGCCGGTTACCGCCACACCATCAGCGTGCTGGAGCAGCAGGCGAAACGGTGAGGCAAGGCAGGGAGGTACCATAGGGCGATGGAATCCCTACGCAAATACAAGGGCATCTGGCCCACCCTGCACCAGCGCGTCTACATCGACCAGGCCGCCACCGTCATCGGCGCCGTGGAACTGGGCGACGACGTGTCGATCTGGCCCGGCGCCGTGTTGCGCGGCGACGTGCACTTCATCCGCATCGGGGCGCGCAGCAATGTGCAGGACGGCGCCGTCGTCCACGTCACCCATGATGGTCCGTACACGCCCGGCGGCCAGCCCACCATCGTGGGCGAAGGGGTCACCGTCGGCCACGCCGCGGTGCTGCATGCCTGCACCATCGAGGACTACTGCCTGATCGGCATGCATGCCGTGGTGCTCGACGGCGCGGTGGTGAAGCGCTACGGCTTCGTGGCCGCCGGCAGTGTGATTCCGCCCGGCAAGGTGGTCGGAGAGCGCGAACTGTGGGTAGGCAATCCGGCGAAGTTCGTGCGCCTGCTCAGCGACAAGCAGGTCGAGCAACTGCATTACTCCGCCGACCACTACGTGCGCCTGAAGGACGAGTATCTCGCCCTGGGCTGAAGCGCCTAGAAGTTGCCGCCACCGGCGGCGGACTGCTGCTGCGCCTGGATGATCGCCGCGCGCGCCTCGTCCTGGCGGATCACGATCTGGCGCTGGGCATCGAGCTTGCCGCCCAGCAGCGACAGGATGTAGTTGGTGCTGTCGAACTCGCGCAGCAAGGACAGCTCGCGCTGCGCTTCATCCAGTTCATTGTTGTTGATCGCGCGCTCCACGTCGGCCGATGCCGCCGGAAACGTTTCGTGCAGCTCGTCGATGGCGACCTTGTTGCTGGGGTCGAGCTGCAGCACGCTCATGTAGAACTCGTACGCGTTGCTGCCGGCCGGCGCCACCAGGCGCTTCTCCTGCACGGCGGTCTTGGCCAGGTCAAGCATGATGCTCACCCCGCTGTCGTCCTTGCCACTGGACGTCTGGCCGTCCGTTGCCTGCGCGGTGGAGCCTCCCCCGGTGCCGTGCTGTCGCCACCAGAACGCTCCGCCGCCGAGGGCGACCGCCACGACCAGGAGAGCAACAACGAGCGCGCGATGGCGCGGCGGGAGCGAAACGGAACGGGACATGGCACCAGCTGCATGGGTCGACGCCGCGCGAAGGATGGCCTGCCCCTCAGGTACCCCGGCGGAACTGTCACATTAGCGAGCCCACATGTCAGCGATGTGACTCGGGGTTGCCCCGGCCTTGCGATGATGGACGTCCATTTGGCACTGCATGGCCGCGCAGGCGTGGTCGGAAGCTCAGCTGAAGTGCCCGCCGGTGATGCGGCCGTCGTGGTCGAGCTCCGGGTAGTAGCGGCTGTTGTTGGTGCGGAACTCCAGCGTCGTGATGCTGCCCGGCATCACCAGCAGCACGTCCGGATAGGTGGCGCGGAACTGGTCAGGCGTCGGGTGCGTGGCGATGAAGGCGTCGAACGCCTTCATGTCGGTGACGTAACCATGCACCGGCGCCGGCGTGGACGCGGCGTGCGTCATGTCATGGCAGCCGCCCAGCAGCAAGCTGGCGGCGAGGACGGACAGCGCGAGCGAACGGTGCATGGCATGCCTCCACGAAGTGACCGGCGCCCACTGTGCGCCGGAGCCTGCCGCCTAGAGGTGAAACTCGATGCGCTGGCGCAACTGGGCCGCCACCGGCTTGCCGTCCTGCATGCCCGGGGTGAACTGCCAGTGCGTCACCGCATTGAGGGCGGAGCGGTCGAAGACGTACTTGGGATCGGCGTCGGTGACGCTGGCGCCGCTCACGCTGCCATCGGCCTGCACGGTGAAGGTCACGTCCACCCAACCCTGGCGACGGCTGCGGCGCGCATCGGAAGGGTAGGAAGGATCCACGCGACGCGTCAGCACGGGTGCCGCATTGCCATTGGCATCCACCACCGCCGCGACGGCCGGAGCGTGCGGCCGCATCGACGATTTGGGCGCCGCTTCGACCTTGGTGGATTCCACGTGCAACTGGGCCAGCGCCAGCTCGGCAGCGGTGGGGACTGCCGCCGGCCTGGCGGCGGGCGGGCCTGCGGGCGCGGTGCCGGGCGCCGGCGTCGACGGCGCGACCTGCGGCGCTGCAGCCACGGCCGGACGGATGGCCGCGCCCGGCGGTGGCGGCTGCTCCGGCTTTTTCGCCTGCGCAAGCTGCGGCTGTGGCTGGGCCTGCTGTGCCGCCGCGTCACGCTGCGCCTGCAGCTTGGTCTGCAACAGGGTCAGCGTGTAGTTCTGCGGATCGGCGCGTCGCAACAGGTCGATCTGCCGCTGGGCCTCGCCGGCATCGCCCTGGTCGATGGTCTGTTCGGCCGCGTGGGCGGCGAACGGAAAGATCTCGCGCAGCGCATCCTGCGCCACCCGGTTGCCGGGTTCACGCTTGAGCACGGCCAGGTAGAGCTCGAAGGCGTTGTTGCCGGCTGGCGCGAGCAGGCGCTGTTCGGCCATGGCCTGGCGCGCGTGCTGCAGCAGCTCGTCGGTGCCGGCGCCTGCGCGCACCACCGGCCCGGCGGCCGCGATGACGGTCGGGGACGGATCGTCCGCGGCAGCCCGGGACTTGAGCAACGCAAAGATCACCACGCCGCCGATGGCGACCAGGCCAACAACGATGAGGAGCATGAAGCGGGCAACGCCCTGGATACGACGACGCGACATAGCGGGTGACATGGCAGGCGCAAGTGGGTCGATGGGAACCGGCGCACAGGCGCACCGGCGAGGCGCGCCAGCTTAGTGAGATCGTATTGCGGGCATGTTGCCTGCCGTCACCATCTGTGACGCAGTTCACGCGCGAGCGCCGCCGCTCGCCCGTGGCCGGGTGCCGACCTCGCTCAGGCGGCCCGCGTGGCGTGGTCGAGCGCAGCCAGATAGGCCAGCGCGTGCTCCCGGTCGCTGCCGCACATCGCCGCTTCCGGACGCAGGCTGCCGCACACCGCGGGACGTTCGGGCCGGCCGAAGATGGCGCAACGATGGTCGTCGGTGAGCTGCACGCAGCGCACGCCGGCCGGCTTGCCCAGGGGCATGCCGGGAATCGGCGACGAAATGGACGGCGCGATGCAGCATGCGCCGCAACTCATGCGGCAGGTGGGCGCCGTCATCATGCGCAGCCCGTGCGACGACGATGCGCGATGGCGTTCACCCGTATTGCCGGCGAAGCTCGGCGTACACCGGATCGGTGTCCGGCCGCCTGCCATGCCACAGCTCGAACGCATCGGCGGCGGTCTCGATCAGCATGCCCAGCCCGTCGAGCGCGTAGCGTGCGCCGGCCGTGCGGGCCCAGGCGAGGAAGCCGGTGGCGGCCTTGCCGTAGGACAGGTCGTAGCAGAGCGCGCGATTGCCGGCGATGGCGAACGGCAGCTCCAGCGATTTGCCGAGCACGCCGGCCGAGGTGGCGTTGATGATCAGGTCGAAGGCGCCGAGGTCGGCCAGGTCTTCCCAGTAGCGCGTATGCGCGCGTGCCGGATCGCCGATGGCGTCGGCGAGCGCATCGGCCGCTTCCGGCGTGCGGTTGACGATGGTGAGGGTGTCCACGCCGGCATCGAGCAAGGCCCACGCCACCCCGTGCGCCGCACCGCCGGCGCCAAGCAGCAGGGCGGTGTGGCCACGCAGGTCGACGCTGTGGCGCTCGGTGATGTCGCGCACCATGCCATCGCCATCGGTGTTGTGCGCGGCCAGGCGACCGCCGGCCAGCGCGGTGAGCACATTGGCGCTGCCGGCGCGGCGCGCGGCTTCGCTGGTTTCGTCGGCCAGTGCAAAGGCAGCCGCCTTGTGCGGCAGCGTCACATTGGCGCCGCGGCCGCCGTCGGCAAAGAAGCGGCGCACTGCGTCGGCAAACGCCTCCGGCGTCGCGTCGACGGTGCGGTAGGCCAGCTCCAGCCCGAACTGGCGGGCAAAGGCCTGGTGGATCTGTGGCGACAGCGAATGGCTGATGGGGTGGCCAAACACCGCGAACTGTCCTGCACTCATGCGCGCTCCTGATGGCTTCGAGCCCGGCGGGGGGTCCATACCGCCGGAGGCCTGGCGACCATTTTAGCCGCCGCGGCGCCTCGCCGTATGACGGCGCGGCGCGGTCCGCGCGCGCCATCGCAGGTTTTGAGATCGGGTCGCGGCAGGCTTGGCCAACCTCATCGAACGGATCAGCCCGATGCGCCCCACGTCCCCGACCACCCGTCACGAACGCCTGCTCGGCGCCGCCCTGCTGTGGTTGCTGGCGGGTGCCGCGCTGCTGGTCACCACGCTGGTTCCGGCCCGTACCAAGGGCCTGGGCTGGACGCCCGCGTTCTGGCTGCTCGGCGCGCCGCTGGTGTTGCTGCTGGTGCTGGAACCGGCGCTGCCGCGCCAGCTGCTTGCCGTGCTGCGCCCGCGCCGCCGCACGGCGTCGCCCCTCATCTGGAACTGAGTGGGCCAACGAATTCACTTGGCAGTGGATGCCGCGGCAGGACGCCGTGGCGTGGGGCTCCGTGCGATGGCCTGGGACGGCTGGGCACGCGCCGGAGCGGCGCCAGGGAAGGCGCCGGCGTGACGGTGGTCCACGGATGGGCCACCGGAATCACCCCGCCCGCCGCCGCCCGCGCGAGCGCGCTGTCAGTCGGCGCCGCCCGCGCGCTTGCGTTCCATGCGGCGCAGGAATTCCCGCATCACGCTCAGATAGAGCTCCTCGCCGAGCACGGCGTCTTCCACGCCGGCATCGATCGAGGGGTTGTCGTTCACTTCGATCACCACCGGCTTGTCGCCGACGCGCTTGAGGTCGACGCCGTAGAAGCCATCGCCGATCGCCTGCGTGGCCTTGAGCGCCAGCTTCACCACGTCGGCCGGCGCGTCCTTGACCGGTATCGTCTCGAAGCCGCCCGATTTGGCCGTGCCCTTGGCACCGTGGTTGTAGATCTGCCAGTGGCCGCGCGACATGTAGTATTTGCACGCGTACAGCGCCTGGTGGTTGAACACGCCGATGCGCCAGTCGAACTCGGTATAGACGAATTCCTGCGCCAGCAGCAGGGAGCTGTGCTGGAACAGTTCGGCGGTGGCCTTGCCCAGCGCATCCTCGCTCTCGACCTTGACCACGCCGCGGGAGAACGAGCCGTCGGGAATCTTCAGCACCAGCGGATAACCCAGCCGCGCGGCGACTTCCTTCAGCCCCTTGGTGTCGTCGCGATAGAGGATCTCGGTGCGCGGCACCGCCAGCTTGCGCGACACCATCAGGTCGTTGAGGAAGATCTTGTTGGTGCAGCGCAGGATCGAAGTGGGGTCGTCGATCACCACCATGCCTTCCTTCTCCGCGCGATGCGCGAAGCGGTAGGTGTGGTTGTCGCTGGCGGTGGTCTCGCGGATGAACAGGCCGTCGTACTCGGCCAGGCGCTGGTAGTCGTTCTTGCCGATCGGATCGACTTCGACGCCCAGTTCCTTGCCGGCGGCGATGAAGGACTTGAGCGCCTTCTTGTTCGACGGCGGCATCGCCTCGGACGGATCCACCAGCATCGCGATGTCATAGCGAAACTGCTTGCGCGCCTTGGGCTTGCGCCACAGCTTCTTGGAGAAGTGGTCCAGCTCCTCGGCGAATGCGTCTTCCTGCGCGTCGTCCAGCGTGTGCAGGCCCACCGGCTTGATCGCGCTGATCTGCCATACGCGGTCGCGCTCGAACTCGATGCGCAGCAGCGGGCAGGGGAACATTTCGAACACCTGCCGGGCCAGGTCCTGCAACGCCGGCTGGGCGGTCTGCCCGAAGTAGACCAGCACGCCGAAGTCGGTGGTGTCGCGGCCGCCGGCCGGCAGGAAATGGGTGAGGCGGGTGCTGAGGTCCTCGATGTCCAGGCCGTACAGCGAACGGCGGCGCAGGTCATTGACCGTGCGCACCGATGGCATCACGCGGTGGCCGCGCGCCTCGGCCAGCAGCGACACGTAGTAGCCCGTGCCCAGGTATTTGTAGCTGCGGCAGAGGTTGATGACGTGCGTGCGCTCGTCGTCGGCGCCCACCGGCTCGCGCAGGTAGTCCATCGCGGTGACCACGTCGACGGACGGATAGTAGGAACTCCAGTCGGAGGCCTTCTCGACGACAATGACGAGACGGGTCATGACACCTCGGTCAGGTGGAACGGAGGAGTGTCGTCACGCGGGGAAACGGGGCGGCACGGCACAAGGCGCGCAGTGTGGCACAGGAAACGCCGGTGCACTGAAGCTGGCCTAAATGCACCATAAGTCATCGTTGCGGTGGGGGGACCCGGGGACTAGAGTGCGCCGCTTGGCTTATTGCGCGCCCGACGAGATCCGCCCCTGATGACCCCCATGCCCGCGACCGCCGCCGTGCGCGTGCGCCGTGCCGAACTCTCCGATCTCGATGACCTCGTCGCGCTGGAGGAAACCACCTTTGCCACGGATCGCCTGAGCCGGGCGCAGTATCGCCGCCACCTGGACAGCGAGACTGCCCAGGTGCTGGTCGCCAGCGCCAACCATCGGCGTTTCCTGGGCACGGCGGTGGTGTTCTTCCGCAAGGGCACCCAGGTGGCGCGGCTGTATTCGATTGCCACGCGTGCCGAGGCCCGCGGCAAGGGCGTGGGCTCGGCCCTGCTGGACGCCGCCGAGCATGCTGCCAGGCGCCGCCGCTGCAAGTCCTTGCGACTGGAAGTGCGCACCGACAACGACGACGCCACCCGCCTGTATGAGCGGCTGGGCTACGAACGCATCGGCCATTACGCGCGCTACTACGGCGATGGCGCCGACGCGTGGCGGTATGAGAAGCGGCTGAAGTGACGGTCCGCGCTGCCCCTCGCCAGGGGAGCGCAGGCCGGCGCCGGCACTAGAACGGCTGCGCGATCTTCTGTTCGGTCGCCTCGTCCGGCCGCGCCACCAGCGCCCCTGTGCGCATCAGGCTCACCGTGTAGTGGCCCTGGTCGACCAGCGGCAGGAACACGCCACTGCCGAACAGCACGTCCACCTGCGGCACCCAGCGCGGAAACTGCCGGTGCAGGTCGAGCATGTCGAAGCTGCCGGCCTCGCGGAAGCCGACCACGGTGCGCACGGCGTGGGCTTCGTCGGCCGGGTCGTCATAGCGGCCCGACAGGCGATCGAGCCGGTACAGCGGGGGCATGCCGGCCAGCAGGGCGGGCAGCTTCCACTTCAGCACCACCGCCTCCACTCGCCAGGCGTCGCCGGCCAGCGGCACCTGGCGCGACACGCCGTCGGGCCAGTGCAGGACCAGCGACCAGCGCTGTGGCGAAAGAATGTGCGCGTCGATTTCGATCACCGGTGCTTCGTCGGTCAGCAGGCGATAGCCCCGCAAGGCGAAGCCCGCGCCCGCCAGCACGAGGGTCAGGGCAAAGGCCAGCAGCACCAGCAGCGTCCTGCCCGCCGCGGCCATGCGCTGGCCGCTGTGCAGGCGCTGGCGCAGGACGATCAGCTGCGCCAGGGTGAACATCAGGACGATCGCCGCCAGGATCAGCAGGATCGTCGTCGGGAGGCGCAGCAGCGCGGTCCAGTCCATCTTTCTACTTCTACTTCCGTACCGCGCGTAGCGGCGACGGCCGCATGATAACGGCTGCCCGGCGGGACGCGCTGCGCCGGCGCACACCGGGGACCCGGGTCGCGACGTGTTGGAGGGTTCCCTATACTGCCGGCCGTCCCTGCCGGAAATCCCTCGCCATGCGTCGATCCCTGCTGCTGTTTCCGTTGTGCACCGTTCTTGCCCTGCTGGCCGGCTGCGGCAACAAGGGTCCGCTGTACATGCCCAAGCCGACGCCCGCGCCGACGGCTGCACCGGTGCAGCCCGCCGCGGCGCCGGCCCCGGTGCCCGTCCAGGGCACGCCCGTTCCCGTGCATGGTGCCGTGACCGACATGCAGGCATTCGACGGCTTCATCGCCACGCATCCGACGCCCGCGCAGTTCCGCGCTGCCTATCCGGACGTGCTGCTGGTCTTGCCCGGCAGCATCAGCACGCGCGAGATGCGTACCGACCACAGCCGCTATTTCGCCGAGCTGGACAAGGACGGCCGCATCACCGGCGGCAAGTTCATGTGATGAAGCTGCGCTTTTCCAAGATGCACGGCATCGGCAACGACTTCGTCATGCTCGATTGCCGCCAGCAACCGTTTGCCCTGCGCGAGTCGCAGATCCGCGACATCGCCGATCGCCACGCCGGCGTCGGCTTCGACCAGCTGATCAGCATCGAGCCGCCGCGCGATCCGTCCTGCGCGTTCTATTACGGCATCTGGAATGCCGACGGCACGCCGTCGGGCCAGTGCGGCAACGGCGTGCGCTGCGTGGCGGCATGGCTGCATCGCGCCGGTGCGCTGGCCATCGGCGACACCGTGCGGCTGGAAAGTCCGTCGGGACCGGTGACGGTGCGCCTGCTCGGCCCCGCCGAGGTCACCGTCGACATGGGCGTGCCGGTATTCGAGCCGGCGCGTGTTCCGTTCCTCGCCGAGGCCGAGGCCGCCAGCTACGCGATCGAGGTGGGCGGTGAAACCCTGCAGATCGGCGCGGTATCGATGGGCAACCCCCACGCCGTGGTGGTGGTGCCGGAGCTGGGCGCGCCCAGCCTGTTCCGCCAGGGTCCGCTGCTGACCACCCACGCGCGCTTCCCGGCCGGGGCCAACGCCGGCTTCGTGCAGGTGCTGGGGCGCGACCACCTGCGCCTGCGCGTGCACGAACGCGGCAGCGGCTGGACGCTGGCCTGTGGCACCGGCGCCTGCGCCGCCATGGCCGTGATGCGTCGTCGCGGCGAAGTCGACGACCGCGTGCGGGTGGAACTGCCCGGCGGCGTGCTGGTCATCGACTGGGCGGGCCCGGGCCACACCTTGTGGATGACCGGTCCGGCCGCCTTTGCCTTCGAAGGCGAATGGCTGGGCAAGACAGCGGCACGTTGAAACACGCACCCCGGGCATCGCACACTCCGGTCAGCGACACACCGTTCCCGTCCCCTGGCCCGAGGTAACCCGCGCATGTCCGACACCGCAGCTCTTGCCGAGACCCTAAGCGCCAGCGACGTGGCGGCGTACCTGCGCCGCCATCCGGAATTCCTCAGCGACTATCCCGACCTGGCCGCGCAGCTCACCTTGCCGCGCGACCAGGGCCCGGTGGCCTCGCTCGCGGTCTACCAGCTGCAGAGCCTGCGCGACAAGAACACCGAGCTCGAACGCCAGCTGGCCGGCCTGATGGCCATCGCAGCGGAAAACGAACGCCTGATGCAGCGGGTGCACGACCTCAATGTCGCCGTGCTGCGCGCCACCACGCCCGCCGTGGCCGCCCGCAGCGTGGTGGCACGGCTGGCCGAAGATTTCCAGACCGACCAGGTACGCCTGCTGCTGTTCGGCACCATCGGGCTGCCGCCGGCCGACTGGCTGATCCATGTGCCGGGCGGACGCCATGCGGTGCCGGAGTTCACCGAATTCCTGGCCCACCATGAACCGGTGGCCGGCCGTCTCTCCGCCGAACGCTTGTATCGCCTGTTCGGCGAGCACGCGCCCGAAGTCCGTTCCACCGCCATCATGCCGTTGGGCGACTTCGGCATCCTGGCCATCGGCAGCAGCGACCCGGACCACTTCCAGCCGGGCATGGGCACGCTGTTCCTCAAGATGATCGCGGCCACGGTCACGGCCGCGCTGCGCCGCTCGCACGAAGGCGTCTGACCACGAGCATGTCCGCGCAGGCACAGGTCGACGCATGGCTCACCCGCCTGGCGGGCGAGCGCAAGGCGTCGGCGCACACGGTGGACAGTTATCGCCGCGACCTGGCCAAACTGTTGCGCTGGATGGACGCGCAGGGGATCGGCGGTTTCGAGGCGCTGGAACCCAACCGCATGCGCAGCTTCGTGGCCGCCGAGCATCGCGGCGGCCTCTCGCCCAAGAGCCTGCAACGGCTGCTGTCATCGTGCCGCAGCCTGTTCCGCCAGCTCAGTCGCGAAGGCCTGATGGCGCACGACCCGCTGGCCGGCGTGCGCGGACCGAAGGTGCATCGCAAGCTGCCGCAGGTGCTCGACGTCGACGAGGCCACCACCCTGGTCGAAGCCCAGGGCGAGGGCGCCCTGAACGTGCGCGATCGCGCCATGCTGGAGCTGTTCTATTCCTCCGGGCTGCGCCTTTCCGAACTGACCGGCCTTCACTGGGTGGACCTGGACCTGCAGGCGGGCGAAGTGCGCGTGCTGGGCAAGGGCAGCAAGACGCGCATCGTCCCGGTGGGGCGCCATGCCGTCGCCGCGCTGCGCGCGCTGGGCGAGGCCGAGGGCATGGGCCCCGAAACGCCGGTGTTCCGCGGGCGCGGCGGGGCGCCGATCAACCCGCGCACCGTGCAGCTGCGCCTGCGCACCCTGGCCATGCAGCAGGGCATGGCCAAGCACGTGCATCCGCATCTGCTGCGGCATACCTTCGCCAGCCACATGCTGGAATCCTCCGGCGACCTGCGCGCGGTGCAGGAGCTGCTCGGCCACGCCGACATCGCCACCACGCAGATCTACACCCACCTGGACTTCCAGTACCTGGCCAAGGTGTACGATGCCGCGCACCCGCGCGCCAGGCGCAAGACCTGACGGTTCCTGCCGCCGCATGGCTCCGGGCCGGGTCATGCCCGCGGCCAGCCCCCGGCATATTGAAGGGTCGTCCGCCCGGCCCCACCTCATGCGGATTCACACTCTGCGGAGTTCCCCATGGAATCCTTTCATGCCACCACCATCGTCTCGGTGCGCCGCGACGGCCGCGTCGTGATCGGTGGTGACGGCCAGGTCACCCTCGGCAACACGGTGATGAAGGCCAATGCGCGCAAGATCCGCCGCCTCGGCAAGGGCGACGTGCTGGCCGGCTTTGCCGGCGCCACCGCCGACGCCTTCACCCTGTTCGAGCTGTTCGAACAGAAGCTGGACAAGCACGGCGGCAACCTCACCCGCGCCGCCGTGGAGCTGGCCAAGGAATGGCGTACCGATCGCCGCCTGGGCCGCCTCGAGGCGATGCTGGCGGTGGCCGACAAGGAGGCATCGCTGCTGATCTCGGGCAACGGCGACGTGCTGGAGCCCGAGCACGGCCTGATCGCCATCGGCTCCGGCGGCCCGTACGCGCAGTCCGCCGCGCTGGCGCTGATGGAGAACACCGATCTGGATGCACGCGCCATCGTCGAGCGCGCGCTGAAGATCGCCGGCGACATCTGCATCTATACCAACCACAACACCACCATCGAAGAGCTGTAAGCGCCAGGCGCGACGGCCTTCGTCTCCGTCGTCCCAGCGCAAGCTGGGGTCCAGCGCCTTGAAGGCAGAGGCACTGGGCTCCGGCTTTCGCCGGAACGACGGGCAAAAACCACACTTTCCGGTGACCCCATGTCCGAACTCACTCCCCGCGAAATCGTCAACGAACTCGACCGCTACATCATCGGCCAGCACGACGCCAAGCGCGCCGTGGCGATTGCCCTGCGCAACCGCTGGCGCCGCATGCAGCTGGAGCCGGGCATGCGTGACGAAGTGACGCCCAAGAACATCCTGATGATCGGCCCCACCGGCGTGGGCAAGACCGAGATCGCCCGTCGCCTGGCCTCGCTGGCCAATGCTCCCTTCGTGAAGGTGGAAGCCACCAAGTTCACCGAAGTGGGTTATGTCGGCAAGGACGTGGAATCCATCGTGCGCGACCTCGCCGACGTGGCCTACAAGCTCACCCGCGAGCAGGCGATGAAGCGGGTGCGCACCCAGGCCGAGGACCGCGCCGAGGACCGCATCCTCGATGCGCTGCTGCCGCGACGCCAGCAACCGACCGACTGGAGCCACGACGCCGCGCCCAGCCCCGAGCACAACGAGACGCGGCAGAAGCTGCGCAAGCAGCTGCGCGAGGGCGCGCTGGACGATCGTGAGATCGAACTCGACTTCGCCATGAACATGGGCGTGGAGATCATGTCGCCGCCGGGCATGGAGGAAATGGGCCAGCAGCTGCGCCAGATGTTCCAGAACATGGGCGGCGGCAAGACCCAGCAGCGCAAGCTCGCGATCAAGCTGGCCCGCCCGCTGCTGATCGACGAGGAAGCCGCCAAGCTGCTCAACGACGAGGAAGTGCGCACGCAGGCGATGGAAGCGGCCGAACAGAATGGCATCGTGTTCATCGACGAGATCGACAAGGTGGCGCAGCGCTCCGAGTGGGGCGGCGCCGGCGTCAGCCGCGAGGGCGTGCAACGCGATCTGTTGCCGCTGGTGGAAGGATCCACGGTGTCGACCAAGTACGGCCCGATCAAGACCGACCACATGTTGTTCATCGCTTCGGGTGCGTTCTCGCTGGCCAAGCCCTCGGACCTGATTCCCGAGCTGCAGGGTCGCCTGCCGATCCGCGTGGAACTGTCGGCGCTCTCGGTCGATGACTTCAAGCGCATCCTGCGCGAGCCGAACAACGCCCTGACCAAGCAGTACATCGCGCTGCTGGGCACCGAGGGGGTCGGGGTGGAGTTCACCGAGTCGGGCGTGGACCGCCTGGCCGAGGTGGCCTTCCAGGTCAACGAGCGCACCGAGAACATCGGCGCCCGCCGCCTGCACACGGTGATGGAGCGGCTACTGGAGAAGATCTCCTACGAAGCTGCGGACAAATCCGGCGAAAAGTACCTGATTGACGCCGAATATGTCGATAAAAACCTCGGAAACCTGGTCAAGGACGAGGATTTGAGCCGTTACATCCTGTAAACAAGGGGAAAGTCCCCAGCTGTTAAAATTGTGACCATGGGAAAAGTGATTGAACTGAAAACCACCGGCCAGCGTGCCCAGTTGCGCGAAGCGCAGCAGAAGCATCAGCTGGTCCGTCTGTGGCGCGAAGAACTCGAACACGGCAGCTTCTGCGGCTACGTGGGCGGTGTCGGTCGCGAATTCTTCCTGCTGTGGGTGGTCGGTGACGGCATCACCTACGACGGCATGTATGTGATGCGCCATCGCGACGTTTCCGAACTGGAGGCGCCGGACAAGCACGCGCCTTTCATGGAGAAGGCACTCAGCCTGAAACACCTGATGCCGCGTCCGCCGCGCGGTTTCCCGCTGGACGACATCCGCAGCGTCATCCAGGCCGCCGCCGCGCAGGCGCCGGTCATCGGCGTGCACGTGGACAGCGAGGACGAGTCGGAGGTCTGCTACATCGGCCGCCTGGTCAGCGTCGACGAAGACGGCTTCAACATGCAGGAAATCTCCCCCGACGCCGAATGGCTGCGCGAAGCGTCGTTCTTCTCGTGGGATGAGGTATCCACCGTCAGCATCGAGGACGGCTATGCGCTGTCCCTGCTGGCCGTGGCAGGCACGCCGCCGCCGCTGGAACAGGGCGACTCGGGCATCGGCCACGCCAACTGAGCCTGGTCCCGTCCGCGCCGGCTGGCTCATCGTCATGAGCCACGCCGGGCCGGTTCGTTTGCTTCTGGTCTGACTGCCGCTGGCCGCACTGGCCGGGCGTGCATGCGTGCGCCCGGACGGATCATTCAGCTGATGCGGAAGCGTTCGCCGCATACGCGGCTGTCGATGTAGTGATCGAGGCTGCCCACTTCCCATTCGTCGTGATGGCGAGGGGCCGCCGTATCGATCGTGGTCTGCTTGCGCGCATCGGCGGCCGTGCTGGCCACGGGGGAAGCCGGTGCTTTCCGTGAAGGTTTGATCACGACTGGAAGGCTGAAGAACAACATGGCCACATCTCTCGGTGAACACCCACTGGCTGGGCAAGGACTACACTAGACCGCGCGCGGGCACGCAAAAAGCGACATTTTTGCAGCCCAGTGTTGAGGTGGATTCATATGGGTCGCATGCCACTCACTGCCCTGCAGGGCTTTGTGCTCGCCGCGCGTACCGGCAATCTTTCGCTGGCCGCGCGCCAGCTCAACCTCACCGCCAGCGCGCTCAGCCATCAGATCCGCAACCTCGAGGATCGCCTCGGCCGGCAGGTTTTCGTGCGCGGTCCGCGGGGTGTCGACCTCACGCCTGAAGGCGCGCGCCTGCTCGAATCGGTGGGCCCGCAGTTCGAGGCCATCGATCGCGCGCTACAGCATTTCTGCGTGCCGCAGGCCGACGTGCTGACGATCAGCGTGATGCCATCGGTTGCGTCCAGCTGGCTGGTGCCGCGCCTGCCGCGGTTCGTCGCGCTGCACCCGCAATTGCAGCTCAACCTGCAATCGTGCGTGGCCCTGGTGGATTTCGACCGCGAGGCGGTCGACGCCGCCTTGCGCTTTGGTCCGGGTGGATGGCCGGGCGTGCACGCCGAACACCTGTTCGACGACTGGCTCACGCCGATCGCAAGCCCCGAGCTGATCGCGCGCCTCGGGCGACCAACGCTGGCACGGCTGTCCGAATGGCCGTTGCTGCGCGACCCGGAGAACGTCTGGGCGAAATGGTTCCAGACCTTTGGCGGTTCGCCGCCGGAGCGCTACGTGGCGCATTTCGACGACACCGAAACGCTGCATCACGCCGCGATCGAAGGCCTGGGCATTGCGCTGGGTCGGCTGACGATGGCGCGGCCACTGGTCGAGACGGGCCAGCTGGTGCTGCTGAGCACGCGCCTGTTGCGCGCGGAATTTGCGCATTACCTGGTGTATCCACCGCGCAGCGAGAAGCATCCGGCGCTGCTGAAATTCCGCACCTGGCTGCTCGACGAGGCCCGCCAGTACTCGCTCGCCCAGCAGCAACCCGCACCGCGCGAACGCAGGCGCAGCAGCCTCTGATCACCAGGCGCGGTCGGCGGCGCTGCTGCTCGCAGGCGCGACGGCGGTACGGGGCGAAGGCGCCGCGCCCTTCACTTCGCGCTCGAAGAAATTGTCGATCAGGTGATAGACGTGGCTGCGCTGGCCGGGCAGGTTGAGTCCGTGCTTGGCGCCGGGGTAGGCCATGAACTGGAACTGCGTGCCACGCTTCTGCAATTCGGCCATCAGTTTGGTGGAGTTGGCGAACAGCACGTTGTCGTCGGCCATGCCATGCACCAGGTAGAGCTTTGCCGTCAGGCCATCGAGCCAGGCAAACGGCGCGCTGCGCGTATAGCCGGCATCGTTGTCCTGCGGACGGCCAAGGTAGCGCTCGGTGTAGAACGTGTCATACAGCCGCCAGTCGGTGACCGGCGCCACCGCCACGCCACCGACCAGTTCGTCCGACGCCTTGGCCAGCATCATGGTGGTCATGTAGCCGCCGTAGCTCCAGCCGAACACGCCGATGCGCCGGCCATCCACCCACGGCTGCGACTTCAGCCAGTGGATGCCGGCCACCTGGTCGTCCACTTCGACCGCGCCCAGTTGCTGGTAGATGGGCTCCTCGAATTTGCGCCCGCGCCGCGCCATGCCGCGGTTGTCCAGCGTGAACACGACGAAGCCCTGGTTGGCCATGTACTGGTTGAAGTAGTCGCCCCATGCGTTGGTGACCAGCTGCGCGTGCGGGCCACCGTAGTACATGTCGAACACCGGGTATTTCTTCGAAGGATCGAAACCGGCCGGCTTGTAAAGCCGGTAGTAGAGCAGTTGCCCGTCGGCGGCCTTGATGGTGCCGAACTCCGGCTTCACCAGGCTGGCCCGGAACGGCCAGAACGGATGTTTCTCATCGAGCCGGTTCGGCTCGATCCAGCTCACCAGGCTGCCGTCGGGCTTGTGCACGCTCACCTGCGGCGGCGTGTCGGCGCTGGAAAAGTTGTCCAGGTAGAACGCCGCGTTCGGCGCGAACTCGGCCATGTGCGTGCCGGCACCCTGGCTGATGCGCAAGGGTGCATTGGCGCTGCTGCCATCTAGCCGCAGCGCATAGACCTGGCGCTCGGGCACGGCGTCGCGATTGGAGCTGACATAGACGCTGCCGGCATGCTCGTTGACCGACAGCACCCCGTCGATCTGCCAGTCGCCTTCGCTCACGGCATGCCTGAGCTTGCCGTCGAGGCCATACAGATACAGATGGTGGAAGCCGCTGCGCTCGCTACCCCACAGGAATGACTTGCCGTCCTTCAGGAAGGTCAGGTCGTCGTTGAGGTTGATCCACGTATCGCTGGTTTCGCTGAGCAGGCTGCGCTGCGTGAGTGTCCTGGCATCGACCAGGCGCAGGTCGAGCCGCTGCTGGTTGCGGGGCATGCGCTGGTAGCTGAGGTGCCTGCCGTCCGGCAGCCAGTTCACGCGCGCCAGATAGATGTCGGCATCCTTGCCCAGGTCGACCCAGCGTGGCTGGCCACCGGCAGGCGAGACCAGGCCCAGCTTCACGGCCACGTTGGGCGTGCCCGCAGCGGGGTAACGCTGGTCGATCACTTCGGTGTGGTCGGCATACAACTCGGTGCGCTTGGTCACCGCGACCTTCGCTTCGTCGTAGCGTTCGAAGGCGATGGCCGAATCGTCCGGCGCCCACCAGTAGCCCGCGCTGCGGTCCATTTCTTCCTGCGCGACGAACTCGGCCTCGCCGTTGTGCACGGTGCCGCCGCCATCGCGGGTGAGCTGCTTCGCCTCGCCATTGGCGAGGTCGATCACCCACAGGTTCTGCTCGCGCACGTAGGAGACGTAGCGACCCCGCGGCGAGATTTTCGGATCGAGCACGTGGTCGCCGGTATCGAGCAGGCGCGGCGCGGCATCGGGCGTGGCCAGCGTGATGAGGTACAGCTTGCCGCCGATGGGGAACAGCAACTGTTTGCCGTCGGGCGACCACTGGTAGCTGACGATGCCGTGCAGGCCAGCGGTGCGCTCGCGTTCGCGCCGTGCCTTTTCCGCATCGGACAACTGTTCGCCACTGGGTTCGAGCTTCTTCGAATCCACCAGCAGGCGCGTCTTGTTGTCCTTGAGCTGGTATTCCCACAGGTCCAGCTGGAACTGGTCGTCAGGCCGTGCGCGCAGGAAGGTGACGCGACCGCCGTCCGGCGAGATCTGCAGGCCACGGGGGGCGGCGCCCGCCAGGCTGCCGCCG
The DNA here is from genome assembly GCF_054482295.1 of Dyella soli. NCBI lineage: Bacteria > Pseudomonadati > Pseudomonadota > Gammaproteobacteria > Lysobacterales > Rhodanobacteraceae > Dyella > Dyella soli. Next base: position 134,991 of record NZ_JBTFFU010000003.1, on the reverse strand, counting down.
TCGAAAATGCGTTCGATCGTAAGTTTTTCGGCCATGGTCGGCAGGGCCACCATCGTCAGGGCGGCAAAGAGGAGGGCGCGCATGGGTACTTCCTTGGGCGACGCAACGTACGCAAGAACAAGCGGCGATTAGAACGCGTCACGCCGGCCGATGCCAGCGATTTCCCGTGAAATGCCGCGTATTCAGCCCCGTTCGCCGCTGCCGGCGATCAGCGCCTGGCGCCCTGGCCGAACAGCACCTTGCGCGCCTCCTCATCGGTGGTGAGGTCGAAGCGGCCCTTGATGTGCTCGCCCAATGCATAGGCGCGCTGCGTGGCGGGCCGCGCACCGATGGCGTCGAACCAGGCCCGCAGGTGCGGAAAATCTTCCAGCGCCATGCCCTGGTTTTCATGCGGCACGATCCACGGGTAGGCCGCCATGTCGGCAATGGTGTAGTCCTTGCCGGCGATGAAGGCGCGACCTTGCAGTTGCTTGTCGAGCACACCGTACAGGCGCCGCGTCTCGTTCACGTAACGCTCGATCGCATACGGGATCTTTTCCGGGGCGTAGCGGTTGAAGTGGTGGTTCTGCCCAAGCATCGGGCCAAGACCGCCCACCTGCCAGTACAGCCATTCCAGCACCTTGTAGCGACCACGCGCATCCGCCGGCAGGAAGCGGCCGGTCTTCTCCGCCAGGTACTGCAGGATCGCGCCCGACTCGAACACGCTCACAGGCTCGCCGCCGTCGGCCGGGTCCGTGTCGACGATGGCCGGCATGCGGTTGTTCGGCGAAATGGCGAGGAAGGTGGGCTCGAACTGCTCGCCCCGGCCGATATTCACCGGCTTGATCGTATAGGGCAGGCCGGATTCCTCGAGGAACAGGGTGATCTTGTGGCCGTTGGGCGTGGGCCAGTAGTGCAGCTCGATCATGCGATTTCCCTGGGGCGGATGATCTGTCGATGGTCGGGGCGACGGGCCGGGATTCAAGCATGCGCCACGCGCGGCCGTCGTCAACCGCCGCCGGGTGCCCGCGTTCCCGCTGATAACCCCGAGGAGAGCTGCCCATGAAGCGCCTGTCGTTGTTCGCCGCGTTCGCACTTGCCGCCGCCCTGTCGGGCCATGCGTTCGCCCAGCAGGGCACGCCGGCCCCGGCTGCTGCCGGCAACCAGCACATGCATGCGTTCGATCCGCAACAACAGCTGCAGCGCCTGACCAGGCAGCTGCAACTGACGCCTGATCAGCAGGCGAAGATCGGCCCGCTGCTGCAGCAGCGCGACCAGCAGCTGCAGGCGCTGCGAGGCGACAGCACGCTCAGGCCGGCCGACCGCCGCGCCAGGGCCATGTCGATCATGCAGGACAGCGAAAGCCAGATCGGCGCTCTGCTGACGCAGCCACAGCGCGACAAGTGGAAGGCCATGCGCGAAAAGGCGCTTGAGCGCATGCAGGAGAAGCGGGGGCAGGGCGTGCCGTCTTCGTCTGGCAGCAGCGGCGGTTGATCCACTCCAGCTGACCGCCACGCCATCGTCGCGACGGTGGCGCGGTCGATGCCGCGGGGGCATCGCGTGCTCCCCGCGCATGCCATCCCGTATCCTGCTGCCTCCCCGCCCGGGCAAGTGATGGAGCAGGTATGACTCGCGTCGTCGTGGTTGGCAGCATCAACATGGACCTGGTGACGCTGGCCCGGCGCTTCGCCGGACCGGGTGAGACGATTCTTGGCGAACGCTTCCTCACCGTGCACGGTGGCAAGGGAGCGAACCAGGCGGTGGCAGCCGCACGGCTGGGTGCCGAGGTCGCCCTGGTCGGTGCGGTCGGCGATGATGCCTTCGGCAGCGAGCTGCACGCCGGCCTCGCACGCGAAGGCATCTCGCCGGAGCACGTTGCCCGCATCGCCGACTGCGGCAGCGGCACCGCCTCGATCACCGTGGCCGGAGGCGAGAACCAGATCATCGTGGTGCCTGCCGCCAATGCGCGCGTGACGCCGGCGCAGGTCGAACGCGCGCAGGCCACGCTGGCTCGTGCTGATGCGATCCTCGTGCAGATGGAAATTCCGCTGGATGCGGTCGAGGCCACGTTGCGCCTGGGCCATCGACTGGGCCGGCCGGTGATCCTCAATCCCGCGCCGGCGCAGCCCCTGCCGGTGGAATGGTTGCAGCTGGCGCGCTATCTCACGCCCAACCAGCACGAGCTGGCGATCCTGCTCGGTGCGGATACGCATGCCGACTTCCGTTCACTGATGCTGCGTGCACCCGCGCCCGTGGTGCTCACCCGCGGTGGCGAGGGTGCGTGGTATCGGGACGGCGACGATACCGTGCATCAGCCCGGCTTCAAGGTCGAGGTCGTCGACACGACGGGCGCTGGCGACACCTTCAACGCGGCGCTGGCCGTGTTCCTGCACGAAGGCTTGCCCGACGCGGTGCGCAAGGCATGCGCCGCGGCGGCCTTGTCGGTGACCCGCCTTGGCGCACAGGGCGGCATGCCGACGTGCGCCGAACTGGATCGATGGCTGGCGCAGCACTGAAGCGCGTGCCCATGCGCCAGGCCGCCCGGCGACTCAGTCCACCGGGCCCGGCGCGATCACGTCGCGCTGGCCGTTGATGCCCATCGACGACACCAGGCCGGCGGCCTCCATCGCTTCCACCAGGCGTGCCGCGCGGTTGTAGCCGATGCGAAACTGCCGCTGCACGAAGGAGATCGACGCGCGGCGCGTGCGCAGCACGAAGGCGGCGGCCTCGTCGTAAAGCGGATCTAGTTCCGCGTCGGCACCGTCTTCGCCGAACAGTTCGCCCGAGCCTTCGCCCGGCGGACCGGCGAGGATCTCGTCCTTGTAGTCAGGCTCGCCGTATTGCTTGAGGTGGGACACCACGCGATGCACTTCCTCGTCGGCGACGAACGCGCCATGGATGCGCTGCGGATAGCCGGTGCCCGGCGGCAGGAACAGCATGTCGCCCTGGCCGAGCAGGCTCTCGGCCCCCATCTGGTCGAGGATGGTGCGCGAGTCGATCTTCGACGACACCTGGAACGCCACGCGGGTGGGGATGTTGGCCTTGATCAGGCCAGTGATCACGTCGACCGACGGCCGCTGCGTCGCGAGGATCAGGTGGATGCCCGCCGCGCGTGCCTTCTGCGCCAGGCGTGCGATCAGTTCCTCGATCTTCTTGCCCGCCACCATCATCAGGTCGGCCAGCTCGTCGATCACCACCACGATCATCGGCAAGGTGTCCAACAACTCGGGCACTTCGGGATGGGCGGAGAACGGGTTCATCAATGGCCGGCCTGCCGCACGCGCCTCTCGTACCTTTTGATTGAAGCCGGCGAGATTGCGCACGCGCAGATCGGACATCACGCGATAGCGGTTTTCCATTTCGGCGACGCACCAGGCCAGTGCGTTCGCGGCGAGCTTCATGTCGGTGACGACCGGTGCGAGCAGATGCGGAATGCCCTCGTAGACCGAGAGTTCCAGCATCTTCGGATCGATCATGATCATGCGCACGTCGTCGGGCGTGGCCTTGTACAGCATCGACAGGATCATCGCGTTCACCGCGACGGACTTGCCCGAACCGGTGGTGCCGGCCACCAGCATGTGCGGTGCCTTCGCTAGATCGGCGACGACCGGATCGCCGGTAATGCCCTTGCCCATCGCCAGGGTCAGCAGCGATTCGGAGCCGCGATATTCGGCCGAGTCGAGGATTTCCGACAACGCAATCATCTGGCGCTGCTCGTTGGGCAATTCGAGACCCATGCAGGTCTTGCCCGGGATGGTTTCGACCACGCGGACGGAGGTCCGCCCGAGTCCGCGCGCCAGGTCCTTCATCAGCGCCACGATCTGGTTGCCGCGCACGCCGACGGCCGGCTCCACTTCGAAGCGCGTGATCACCGGGCCGGCCGACGCGCCGACCACGGTGACCGGCACCTTGAACTCGCGCAGGCGCTGTTCGATCAGCTCGCTGGTTTCGGCCAGCTGCGCGTCGTCGACGCCCGCCACTTCCAGTCGCGCAGTGGCCAGCAACGACAGCGGCGGCAACATCGCGCCGCTGCGTTCACGCGGCGCCGCGCGCACGGCGGGTTCCGACGCGCAGACCGGCGCGGCCAGCTGGTCATCGTTGGCGGCAAGACGGCGACCTGGCGCGAGTGCGGCAGGGCGAACGTAGTCCGATAGGGGTGCGGGTTCCGGTTCTGCTTCGCTCCACGCACCTTCGGCCAGCGGTTCGACGGTTTCCGCCGGCAGCGGCGGATCTTCAACCACCGGCGCGACCGTGGGGTGCTGCGCAGGAGCAGCGATCGCGCTGGCAACCACCACGGGCGCGGCCATCGCGGCGGCCTGTCCGGCTGCTTCGGCGACGACGGGCACGGGTGCGCGTGTCACCACCGGCATGGCCGGGGACGGGGCCGGCATCGCGCGCGCCACCGGCGTCGCCGGCAGCGAAGGCGCCGCGCGCGCGCTTTTTGGCAGCAGCCAGGGTTCGCGGATGACGGGTTCGCGAGCCACGGCGCTGCGCGGGCGCGACGCCAAAAGCGAAGGCGCCGCCGGCGTCGGGCGCTCGACTGCCGGTGCGGTCACCGGGGCGGTGGCGGAGGGCGGTTGGCGGACAGCTGCCTGCGCCGTGCGACGGCCCGTCGTTGCCACCGCATCGCGGCGGCGCACGGCCCCACGCGCGCGCGGCGAGCGTGTGGGCATGCCGAAACGCGCCGACACGAAGTCCACGCCACGCTGCAGCAGGACGGCAAGCAGATCCACCAGCCGGGAAACCCGCCGGAACACGACGGCCCAGGGCCATCCCGGATACCAGGGCAAGGCCGCTGCCAGCACGAGCAGCATGGACAGGCCGGTGAGTGGCGCGCCCATCAGGCCGCCGAACGCATGACTCAGGGCGCGACAGAGGCTGCCGCCAGCCTGCGGATCGTCAGTACAGAGATCAACAACCAGGCCTTCCAGCGTTGCACTCGCGAGCAGCACGCTCAGCGCACCCAGGCAGAAGCGGATGGTCCCTTCCCCGCCCGCCGACCGCTTGCGCCGGGCCACCAGGGCCCTGCCGACGCGCCAGAACAGGGGAATAAGCCAGAGGGTGGACAGCCCGAAGCCGCCGAAAAAGAAAGTGAGCATGCCTGGGTTTGTTCAATACGACGCGAGCAAGCTCAGCATGTTAGCGCCATCGCGTCAGCAACGTCAGCCGATGGTTCGGCAACGGGCTGCTAATTCAGGCAAGTACGACAGGCATTTCGGCGGGGCGCTACTTGCCGATGCAGAACGAACTGAAGATGGCACCGAGCAGATCGTCGCTGCTGTAGGTGCCGGTGATTTCGCCGAGCGCGTGCTGGGCCTGGCGCAATTCCTCCGCGGCAAGTTCGCCGGCGCGCGTGCCACGCAGCACGTGGTCGGTGCCGTCGAGGTGCGTGGCCACCTGTTGCAGCGCCACTACGTGGCGACGGCGCGCACTGAAGGCGCCTTCGCCGCTGCCGGCACCCGCCAGCTGCTTGAGGTGTTCGCGCAAGGCGCCGAGGCCGGCACCGGTTTTGGCCGAGGCCCACACCCAGATCGAGTCGTCGCGCGTCTCGTAACGGGCGCCGGCGTGTTCGAGGTCGATCTTGTTGACCAGCACCAGCCGTTCGACGCTGGCGGGGAGGTCCGCGAGCAGGGCGAGGTCATGCTCGGCATGCGGCGTATCGGTGACCAGCAGGGCCACGTCCGCGCGGGCCAGTTCGCCGTGCGCGCGGCGCACGCCTTCGCGTTCCACCGGATCGTCGGTTTCGCGCAGGCCGGCGGTATCGGCCAGTTCCAGTGCGATGCCATCGAGGCTGAGCTGCTCGCGCAACACGTCGCGCGTGGTGCCCGCGATCTCGGTGACGATGGCGCGGTCGCTGCCGGCCAGCGCATTGAGCAGGCTCGACTTGCCTGCGTTTGGACGTCCAATGATGGCCACGCGCAGGCCGTCATTGAGGCGCACGCCCCGCTCGGCCTCGCGCAGCAGCACCGCAAGTTGCGCGCGCAGCTCGTCGAGCTGTCCCTGGATCGCCGGATCGGCGAGGAAATCGATTTCCTCCTCGGGAAAGTCGATGGCCGCTTCGATGTGAACGCGCAAGGCTATCAAGGCCTGCAGCAACGCGTGCACCCGGCGCGAGAATGCGCCTTCCATCGAGCGCAGTGCAGCGCGCGCGCCAGCCTGCGAGCGCGCCGCTATCAGGTCGGCGACCGCCTCGGCCTGGGCGAGGTCGAGCTTGCCGTTGAGGAAGGCGCGTTCGGTGAATTCGCCCGGGCGCGCGAGGCGCGCACCCAGGGCGCACACGCGGCGCAGCAGTGCATCGAGCAGTACGGGGCTGCCATGGCCTTGCAGTTCCAGCACGTGCTCGCCGGTGTAGGAGGCCGGTGCCGGAAAGTACAGCAGCAGGCCGCGATCGATCAGCTGGCCGTCGCGCTCGCGAAACGCCGTGAAGTGGGCGTGGCGCGGCGCGGGGTCGCGTCCCAGCAACTCGCAGGCAATGCCCGGGACGGCCGGACCCGAGACGCGCAGCACGCCGACGCCGGCGGCCCCGGGGGCGCTGGCGATGGCGGCGATGGTGTCGGTGTGGGTCATGGCATCGATTATGGCGGTTGCGAGGCTGGCCAAGGAAAGCGCCAGGCCGGTACGCCGTCGTTCCCGTAAAAGCGCGGACGACGAAGGTCGTGGCGTGGGGCCCGGACAAGAAAAAGGCCGCGTCAGCGGCCTTTTTCCCCGGATGCCCGTGCCCGTCAGGCGGTCTTGGCTTTCTCTTCCGCGCGTTCGACGCTGCGCGTGATCAGCCACTGCTGGGCCAGGCTGGTGGCGCCGTTGACGGCCCAGTACAGCACCAGGCCGGCCGGGAAGAACAGGAACATGAAGCCGAACACCACCGGCATCACCTTCATCATCTTCTGCTGCGCCGGATCCATGCCCGCCGCCGACGGCGACAACCACTGCGTGGCCAGCATCACCAGGATGTAGATCACCGGCAGCACGAACAGCGGGTCGGGCGCCGACAAGTCATGGATCCAGCCGAAGAACGGCGAGTGGCGCAGCTCCACGCTTTCCATCAGCACGCGGTACAGGCCGAAGAACACCGGCATGGTCACCAGCACCGGCAGGCAGCCCGACATCGGGTTGACCTTCTCCTTCTTGTACAGCTCCATCATGGCCTGCTGCATCTTCACCTTGTCGTCGCCATAGCGCTCCTTGAGCGCGGTGACGCGAGGCTGCAGCTTGCGCATCTTGGCGCCCGAGCGGAACTGCGCGGCGGTGAGCTTCCACAGCGCGGCCTTCAGGCCCAGCACCAGCAGGATGATCGCCACGCCCCAGTTGCCGCTGATCGCATGCAGCTGCGACAGCAGCCAGTGCAAGGGCTGCGCGACCACGGTGAGCCAGCCGTAATTGGTGGTCAGGTCCAGGCCCGGCGCCACCTGTTCCAGCGTGCCCAGCAGCTTCGGACCGACGTACATGCGCGAACCGGTGGTCACTGCCTGGCCCGGGGCCACGCTGAGCGACGGACCCACGGCGCGGATCAGGTAGATCGGCTGTGCCGTGTCCGGATTGATCACGCTGGTGGTGTAGGTGTTCGGGTCCTGTGCGCCCGGAATCCACGCCACGAAGAAGTAATGCTGGAGCATCGAGGCCCAGCCGCCGGTGATCGCGTGGTTCAGCGGCTTCTTCTGGAAGTCGGCGAACGGCAACGTGGTGAGCTTGTCGTCCGGGCTGTACCACGCGGCGCCGTAAAAGCTGTGCGAGGACGGATCGCTGAAGTTCTGCCACCAGGTCTTCTGCTGCGCCGGCGCGACGCGCTGCAGCTGCTCGTAGGCGTTGCCCTGCCAGGCCGTGCTGCCGCCGTTCTCGATCTTCTGCTCCATGCCAACGACGTAGCTGCCACGCTTGAGCGCGAACGTCTTGGTGACCTTCAGGCCCGCGGCATCGGCCCAACTGAGGTCGACCTTCAGTTCGTCCTGGCCCTGGGCGAGGGCGTAGCTGGTCTGCGCGACCTGGAACACGGCGCGGTGATCGGGCGCTGCGCCCTGGTTGCTCACCAGGCCGCTCTGCGCCACGAAGTACTGCGCGCGCTCGTCATCGAGCAGGCGTACCGGCGCCGGGTCGGGATCCTTCTTGGTGCGCGGCACGGAGGGGTAGCCGAGCAGCTCCGAGCGCACGATGGTGCCGCCGCGTGTATCGATGGTGAGGCGGAGCAGGTCGGTGGTCACGGTGACCAGCTGCGCCGAAGCCTCCTGGGCGGAGCCCGGCACGGCAGCCGGCGCGCTCGATCCGGTAGCACCAGGCACGCTGCCGTCGGCACTGGCCGGCGCGGCAACGGTGGACGCGGCGGCGACGGCGGCGGACGGCGGCGGGGCGTAGTCCTTCTCCCAGGCCATGAACAACAGGTAGGCCACGGCCAACAGGGCGAAGATGAGGAACGTGCGCGTTTGATTCATCGCGGAGCAGATCCGGTGGATGCCGCGACGCCGGGTCGCGGAGGACGAAGGGGATTAAAGGTCAACGCGCGATTGTGCCGGCCGTGTCGCCCGGCTTCAATGCGGCGTCTACTTTGACGGTGCGCAGTTTCTTCCACAGCAGCTGGAGTTCGTCGAGCAGCTCGGGGCCCGGCAGGCCGGAGGCCTGCTCGCGCGCCATCACCATGAGGTCGATGGGCGGAAGCTCAAGGCGGGCTCGCCGGAAGGATTCGCGCACCAGGCGCTTGATGCGGTTGCGTTCCACCGCGCGCTTGGACACGCGCTTGGAAATGGCCAGGCCCAGGCGCGGGTGGCCCAGGCCATTGGCCTGATAACGCACAGAAAAACAGCGGCCGCCGAAGCGGCCGCTGGCATGACGCAGAGCGGCGAAATCACCGGCGCGGCGGAGCCGCGCCTCGCGCGGCAGGCCGGCGGCACGCATGACAGGCGTGCCGTTTACGGGATCAGGCGCTTGCGACCCTTGGCGCGACGCGCGTTCAGGATCTTGCGGCCGTCGGCCGTCGCCATGCGGGCGCGGAAGCCGTGGGTACGGGCGCGCTTGAGCTTGCTGGGTTGGAAGGTTCGCTTCGACATGGCTTCGTCCGAAGTTAAAGTGATAAAAAGGTTGGAAATTATGCGGAGTATTGGTAGCCGCTGTCAAATCGGGTCGATTTGGGCTTGACAACAGGGCTGTTGGTTTCCTGTGGATATCCGTGTGGATATCCATGCCATGCAGGGGGTTTCGTGCTGCTAGACTTCCCGGTCCACCCCGCGCGAAAGCGCTCCTTCCAGTGGTTGAAGAGTATCCATGAGTGACCTGTGGCGGCGCTGTCTCGAGCGTCTCGAGGGCGAATTGAACGCCGAAGACCTGCACACCTGGCTGATGCCACTGCAGGCGCGTGACGACACCCATGGCCTGCAGTTGTTCGCACCCAACCCATACACCCTCGATACGGTGCGCGAGCGTTACCTAGCACGCATCGAGACGGTGATCAGCCAGCTTACCGGCCATGAACTGACCGTCCGCCTGGAGGTGGGTTCGAACTCGCCCCGCGCCAATGCCAGCGGCAAGGTTGCCCCGCCGCCTGCCGCACCGGCGAAGGCCGCCGCCCCCGTGGTCGAAGTGGCGGCGCCCAGCTTCAACCACAACCTGGACCCGCACTACACCTTCGAAACCTTCGTCGAAGGCAAGTCGAACCAGCTGGGCAAGGCCGCTGCCATGCAGGTGGCGATGAACCCTGGCCGCGCCTATAACCCGCTGCTGCTGTACGGCGGCACCGGTCTGGGCAAGACGCATCTGATGCATGCCACCGGCAACCTGATGCGCGAGCGCAATCCGGACTTCAAGGTGCTGTACCTGCGCTCGGAACAGTTCGTCGGCTCGATGATCGAGGCGCTGCGCACCAAGAGCATGGACGAGTTCAAGCGCCGCTTCCGCTCGGTGGATGCGCTGCTCATCGACGACATCCAGTTCTTCGCCGGCAAGGACACCACGCAGGAAGAGTTTTTCCACACCTTCAACGCGCTGTTCGAGTCCAAGCAGCAAATCATCCTCACCTGCGACCGTTATCCCAAGGAAGTGGACAAGCTCGAGCCACGCCTGAAGTCGCGCCTCGGCTGGGGCCTGTCGGTGGCGATCGAGCCACCGGATTTCGAGACGCGCGCGGCGATCCTGCTGTCCAAGGCCCACGACAAGGGCGTGGCGGTGAGCGAGAACGTGGCGATGCTGCTGGCCAAGCGCATCCGCTCCAACGTGCGCGACCTCGAGGGTGCGCTCAACACGCTGGCGGCGCGTGCCAACTTCTATGGCAAGCCCATCACCATCGATTTCGCCGAGGAAACCCTGCGCGACCTGCTGGCCACGCACGCCCAGGCGGTGACCGTGCCGAACATCCAGAAGATCGTGGCCGACTACTACCAGGTGCGTCTGCAGGATCTGCTGTCCAAGCGCCGCGTGCGTTCGTTGGCGCGCCCGCGCCAGATCGCCATGTCGCTGTCCAAGGAACTCACCGAGCACAGCCTGCCGGAAATCGGCGATGCATTCGGCGGTCGTGACCACACCACCGTGCTGCACGCCTGCCGCACGATCAAGAAGCTGTGCGAAACCGACACCCGCATGCGGCAGGACTGGGAACAGTTGATCCGCATCCTCACCGGCTAAACAGCGCCTGTGCACTAAGCGCTTGAAAAGTAGTGTGGCAAGCTGTGGATAATAGGTGGACGATTCGGGTGGCGAAGTTATCCACAATTGCCCCACAGTCATCCGGCCCTTTCGGACACAACGTGAAAATCACCTAACACGATGATTTTCATGGGTTTTTGCAATTTAAAAAGTTATCCACGCCACCTACCACCACTACAGAACTTCTTTTAAAAACAGAAAAGCAGGTTTAGGGGAAGCGAAATCATGCAATTCAGCATCCAACGAGAAGCGCTGCTCAAACCGTTGCAGCAGGTCGTGGGCGTCGTCGAACGCCGCCAGACCCTGCCGGTACTCGCCAACCTGCTGGTCAAGGTCGCCGACGGAAAAGTGTCGATGACCGGAACCGACCTGGAAGTGGAAATGGTGGCCACGACCGAAGCTGAGAAGCTGGTCGACGGTGAAATAACCATTCCCGCCCGCAAGCTGTTCGACATCGTGCGTGCACTGCCGGACGGCGCCCGCATCGAGTTGAAGCTCAACGGCGACCGCGTCGCGCTCAACGCCGGGCGCAGCCGGTTCACGCTGGCCACCTTGCCAGCCACCGAGTTCCCGACCATCGACGAAATCGAACTGGTCGAACGGGTGTCGTTGCCGGAAGAAGTCCTGCGCGACCTGATGGAGCGCACGGCGTTCGCCATGGCCAACCAGGACGTGCGCTACTACCTCAACGGCATGTTGCTCGACCTGCAGGAACACACGCTGCGTTGCGTAGCCACCGACGGTCACCGTCTGGCGCTCAAGGAAACCAAGCTTGAAAGCAAGGTATCCGCGCGTCGCCAGATCATCATTCCGCGCAAGGGCGTGAACGAGCTGGTCGGATTGTTCGAAACCGGCGAAGGGCAGGTCGAGCTGGAATTCGGCCGCAATCACCTGCGCGTGCGTCGCGGCGACGTCGTGTTTACCTCGAAGCTGATCGACGGTCGCTTCCCGGATTACGAGGCCGTGATTCCGCTCGGCGCCGACAAGCATGCGACGCTGGATCGCGAAGTTCTGCGCGGTGCCCTCCAGCGTGCCGCCATCCTGTCCAACGAGAAGTACCGCGGCGTGAAGCTGGAGCTGTCCCCGGGCAAGCTGCGCATCGTCGCGCACAACCCCGAGCAGGAAGAGGCCGTGGAAGAGGTCGAGGCCGAGACGGTGGTGTCCGACCTGGCGGTGGGCTTCAACGTGGGTTACCTGCTGGACGCCCTGGCGGCATTGCGCGGTGAGCGCGCCCGCCTGAACCTGCGCGATGCCCAGTCCAGCTGCCTGGTGCAGGAAGACGACAACGATCAGGCCCGCCACGTGATCATGCCGCTGCGGCTCTGATGTCGGGCAGTCGTTTGCGCAGGCAGGGCAAGACCCTTTGCAACGCCGGAGCCGTCGACAGACGCTCCGGCGTTCTTGCATGGGGAGTCCGCTGAGATGTGGCTGGAAAGCCTGCGTATCCGGGGCTTGCGCTGCCTTGACGATGTGACTGTCCCGCTGGAACCCGGGATGACCGTTTTTGCCGGCCCGAACGGGGCCGGCAAGACCAGTCTGCTCGAGGCCGCATTTTTGCTGTCGCATGCGAGGTCGTTTCGCAGCGGGGCCAAGGACGCCCTGCTGAAGCGCGGCGAGAGTGCCTTGTCCGTGTTTGCGGAGTTGCGCCACGCCGACGGGCGAGGGCGCCGCGTTGGCCTGGGACGCCAGGGTAGCCGCTGGGAAGCCAGGATCGATGGCCAGGCCGCCACCCTGAGCGAATTGGTGGGCGAGTGTGCCGTGGTGTGCTTCGAGCCGGGATCGCACGCGCTGATCGCGGGCAGTGCCGAGGAGCGCCGCCGCTATCTGGATTGGGGCGTGTTCCACGTGGAACATGACTTCATGCCGGCCTGGCGCCGGTACCAGCGGGCGTTGAAGCAGCGAAATTCCCTGCTGCGCCAGCCGGTGCCGGTCGCCGAGGCCCTGTTCCTGCCCTGGGAGGCTGAATTGGCCAGCTCGGCGGCGCTCATCGACCAGCAGCGCGAGCTTTATCTCGCAGCCCTGCGCCCCCATCTTGAGGAAAGCATCCGGGCCTTGCTTCCCGAACTGGGCGCCGTGGAATTGCGCTACCGCCGTGGTTGGTCGGAAGACGTCGGCCTGGTCGACCTGCTGGCTAGCCAACGGGGCAGGGATCTGGCGCGCGGACATACCACGCTGGGTGCCCATCGGGCGGACTGGGCCATCGTGTTCGAGCACGCCCCTTTGCGCGAACATCTCTCACGTGGCCAGGAAAAGCTCACGGCCCTGGCCTGCGTGCTCGCCCAGGCCTCGCTTTACGCCGAACGGCGCGGCGAGTGGCCCGTGGTGTGCCTGGACGATATGGCTTCTGAACTGGACAGGGCGCATCAGGCGGCCCTGGTAGGCCAGCTGCGGGCCGTGGGCGCCCAGGTACTGGTGACCGGCACGGAGGTCCCAGAGGCGCTCCAGGGCGGTCCAGCACGAGTGTTCCACGTGGAACAGGGAATTCTCGGCCCCCTGCTATAATCGGTCGATTGTGTCCCCAGTCCGGCCTCTATGGCGCCGTCCGGGCGGGAAAAGGCGCCCAGGAAACGGTCGACGAATGAACGCATCCTACGATTCGAGCAACATCAAGGTTCTGAAAGGTCTGGAAGCGGTGCGCAAGCGCCCTGGCATGTACATCGGTGATACCGATGACGGCACCGGCCTGCATCACATGGTGTTCGAAGTCGTCGACAACTCCATTGACGAGGCCCTGGCCGGCTACTGCGACCATGTCACGGTCACCATCCTCGAGGATGGTTCGGTCAGCGTCACCGACAATGGCCGCGGCATCCCGGTGGACATCCACCCGGAAGAAGGGCGCTCCACCGCCGAAGTGGTGATGACCGTGCTGCACGCCGGCGGCAAGTTCGACGCCAACTCCTACAAGGTTTCCGGTGGCCTGCACGGCGTGGGCGTGTCCGTGGTCAATGCGCTCAGCTCGCACCTGTGGCTGACCATCTACCGCGAAGGCAAGGAATACCAGCAGGAATACGCCCACGGCGAGCCGCTGTACCCGATCAAGCCGGTCGCCGACTCCGGCAAGCGCGGCACCACCGTGCGCTTCCTGCCCAGCACCGGCACGTTTACCAACGTCGAGTTCCACTACGACATCCTGGCCAAGCGCCTGCGCGAGCTGGCGTTCCTCAACTCGGGCGTCACCATCGACCTGAAGGATGAGCGCGGGGAAGGGCGCAGCGACCGCTTTGCCTACGAGGGCGGCATCCGCTCGTTCGTGCAGCACCTGGCCCAGCTCAAGACTGCCCTGCATCCCAACGTGATCAGCCTGAGCGCCAACCAGGACGGTATTTCGGTGGAACTGGCGATGCAGTGGACCGACTCCTACCAGGAGACGATGTTCTGCTTCACCAACAACATCCCGCAGCGTGACGGCGGAACCCATCTCACCGGCTTCCGTGCGGCGCTGACGCGTTCGCTGCAGGGCTATATCGAGAAGGAAGGCCTGGCCAAGAACGCCAAGGTCGCGCTGTCCGGCGACGACATGCGCGAAGGCCTGATCGCCGTGCTATCGGTCAAGGTGCCCGATCCGAAGTTCTCCTCGCAGACCAAGGACAAGCTGGTCTCCTCCGAGGTGAAGACGGCGGTGGAGCAAGCGGTCAACGAGAAACTCGGCGAGTTCCTGCTGGAGCATCCGAACGAGGCCAAGGCGATCGCCTCCAAGGTGGTCGACGCGGCGCGTGCCCGCGAGGCCGCCCGCAAGGCGCGCGAGATGACCCGCCGCAAGGGCGCGCTGGACATCGCCGGCCTGCCGGGCAAGCTGGCGGACTGCCAGGAGAAGGATCCGGCGCTGTGCGAACTGTTCCTGGTCGAGGGTGACTCCGCAGGTGGCTCGGCCAAGCAGGGCCGCAACCGCAAGACCCAGGCCGTGCTGCCGTTGAAGGGCAAGATTCTCAACGTCGAGAAGGCGCGCTTCGACAAGATGCTCGCCTCCGCCGAAGTCGGCACGCTGATCACCGCGCTCGGCACCGGCATCGGCAAGGAGGAGTACAACCCCGACAAGCTGCGCTACCACCGCATCGTCATCATGACCGACGCGGACGTGGACGGCTCGCACATCCGCACCCTGCTGCTGACCTTCTTCTACCGCCAGATGCCCGAGCTGATCGAGCGCGGCCACGTCTATATCGGCCTGCCGCCGCTGTACAAGATCAAGCAGGGCAAGCAGGAGCTGTACCTGAAGGACGACGCGGCGCTCAACAGCTACCTCGTTTCCAGTGCGGTCGACGGCGCCGAGCTGACCTACAGCCCGGACGCGCCGGCCATTACCGGCGAGGCGCTGGAAAAGCTGTTGCGCGAGTACCAGGCGGCACTCGACCAGATCGAGCGCCTGGGACATCGCTTCGACGCTACCGTGCTCACGGCCCTGCTGGAGCACGCACCGATCGAGCCCGCGCTGTGGGCGGATGCAACCGCCATGCAGGGCTGGCTGGCCGCGGTGGAACTGCGCCTGGCCGCCAGTGGCCTGGGCAAGCCGCGTTACCGCCTGGCCCTGCGCCCGGCCGTCGAGGACCATCCGGCCGCGGTGGAAGTGGTGCGCGAACAGCACGGCCTCAGCCACACCTGGCTGCTCCCGCAGCCGTTCTTCGGCAGCGCCGAGTTCCGTTCCATCCTGCACGCCAGCCAGCAGCTTGCCGGCCTGGTGCAGAAGGACGCGGTGGTCCGCCGCGGCAACGGTTCGCGTGGCGTGCAGAGCTTCGCCGAGGCGCGCAACTGGCTGCTGGAAGAGGGCAAGAAGGGTCGCACCATCCAGCGCTTCAAGGGCCTGGGTGAAATGAACCCCGAGCAGCTGTGGGAAACCACCGTCAACCCGGAAACCCGCCGCATGCTGCAGGTGGGCATCGAGGACGCTTTCGCGGCCGACCAGATGTTCTCCATGCTGATGGGCGAGGCGGTGGAGCCGCGTCGCGACTTCATCGAGGCGAACGCGCTGAAGGTCGCCAACCTCGACATCTGACCGGCGCACCCGCGAGGGCAGCAGGCGACACGCCTGCCGCCCTCCTGACGCCCGTGGCGGCAGCGGTCGCGCGCTAATGCGTTAATGCATGGGCTCAAGCCCGGGCTGATCCTGCCGACACCTTTCCAGGCCGAAAAGTCATGCAGCAAGCGGCTGTTACGGCCAAAAACGGCAACCAGTCATCGCCGTATGGTTCAACTTATTGATTTTTAACAATCTTTGTTGTGGCGCTGCAACTTGTTATCTGCCTCCGAGTCAGGTTACGCTCAGCGATCCCCCCGCGCTCACAGCGCGAGATCCACCAACTGAGGACTGCCATGAAGCGTGTTCCCCTGATCAAGATGCTCGCCGGCACGGCGCTTGCGCTCGCTGTGGTGAGCAGCCCGGTCATCGCGCGTGACAGCACTTCCAAGGACAAGAAGGAAGTGCTCTACCCCAACGCGACTCGTACCGAGCCGAAGCTGGACCTGACCAGCGAGAAGGATCAGAAGGCCATCAACGAAGGCCTGGACGCGGTCAACGAGCAGGACAAGGCCAAGGCCGAGAAGCTGCTGCAGCCGGTCGTCGACGGCAGCAAGAGCAAGTACGCCCAGGCGCTCGCGCTGCAGGGCCTGGCCAACCTGCATTACCAGGACGGCGACATCAAGGGCGCCATCGGCCTGCTGAAGCGTTCGCTCGACAACGGCGTCATGCCGAACGACACCTACTTCCAGCTCGAGTACATGCTGGCCCAGTTCTACATGGCCGACGAGCAGTACCAGCCGGCGCTGGACACCATCACGAAGTGGCGCGCCGAAGGCCACAAGGAAACCGCCGAGTCGTATGCGCTCGAGGGCAATGCGAACTACCGTCTCGAGAAGTACCCGGCGGCCATCGCCGCCATCAAGAAGGCGCAGTCCCTGACGGACAAGCCGAATGACAGCTGGAACCAGATCCTGATGGCCAGCTATTCGGAGTCGGGCCAGAGCGACCAGGCTGGCCAGCTGGCGCAGCAGCAGCTCGCCGCCAATCCGAACGACACGACCGCCCTGAACAATGCCGTCGCCGTGCTGATGCAGTCGCAAAAGTACCCCGAAGCCATCGCGCTGATGGAAAAGGCCAAGGCCGCCGGTTCGTTCAAGGACGAGAAGAACTACATCAACCTGGCCAAGCTGTATCTGGTCACGGGCCAGGAAAGCGGTGACCCGAAGGCTCCGGCCACCAAGGCCATGGCGACCCTCGACGAGGGTTTCAGCAAGGGCGTGCTCAAGCCCTCGGCCGACAACTACATGCTGCTCGGTACCGCCGCCTTCATGGCGGAAGACAACGGCAAGGCGCTTGCCGCCTACCAGAAGGCCATCCCGCTGTCCAAGGACGGCGAGCCGCACATCCGCGCCGGCCAGCTGCTGATCGCCCAGAACAAGTACACCGAGGCCAAGGGCCTCATCCAGCAGGGCATCGACAAGGGCGTGCAGCACAAGGGCACGGCCTATATGTTGCTGGCCGAAGCGTGTCGTGGCTTGAAGGACAAGCCGGGCGCGATCGCAGCCATGGAGAAAGCGGCACAGGACCCCGAAACCTCAGCAAAAGCGAAGGCTTGGCTGAAGTCGCCGACAGTGAGCCAGTAAGGCAGCTTGCATGGCAACCGCGGGGTGGATGGACGTCCATTCAGAAGCCTCGCGGGACCTATACAAATGCCGTGTGCTGTTGTACCGTTGAAATCTTTCCGTGCTCTCGTCCAGTGGCAAATGTCATCCCTCCTTGGATCGATATTGCCACTAGGAACCGTGACCACGTCTCTTCGATTGATTAGCTCCAGATTAGTGACAGATGGCCTCAAGTAACGAAGCAACCGGCCAAGGGCCGTTCAATTGGAGGCGTACCTGGGCGCTGGCTGTTGCCATCGCGCTGCATGCGTTCGCGTTCCTGCTCCTGGTGGCGCCCATGGCCCCGCCGAAGCAGGCGCAGAAGGAAAAAGAACGCACGGTCCAGGTGAACTTTATCGAGCCGCCGCCGCCGCCGCCGCCACCGCCGCCGCCGCCGCCGGAGCCGCCGAAGCAGCCGCCGCCGAAGATCATTCAGCAGCTGCGGCCGCCGCCGACCCCGCCGCCGCCGACTCCGCCGCCGGCTGTCGAAGAGGCGTCGACCAACGCACGGCCTGCGCTGCCTCCGGCACCGCCGGCACCGCCGGCAGCGCCGTCGGACATCACGGCCAGCCAGGATCTGAGCTACAACAGTCAGATCAAGCCCAAGTTCCCGCCGCAGGCATTGCGCCAGCGACATGAGGGCACGGTGACGCTGTTGGTCCTGGTTGCGGTGGATGGCACGGTTAAGGACATCAAGGTCGAGTCGTCGAGTGGTTATCGCGAACTTGACCAGGCCGCTCAGGAAGCCGTACGTAAGTGGCGTTTCAATCCGACCATTAAAAACGGACAAAAGGTTGAAGGGTACGCTCGCGTACCGGTCAGCTTCAGTCTCAGTCAGCTGTAACTTACAGTTACGGTTAATCAGTTCACGCTTGACTTTCCAAGGGTAGCGTTATGTTCCAACAAACTCCTCCGGCCCCCACGGGCGGTACCACCAACGCCGAAGCCATGAAGTCGATGGGCTTCGACCATCTCATCCACAACTTCGATTTCCTTGGCTGGATCGTGTTCGTGGTGCTGACGGTGATGTCGTTTGCCTCCTGGTACTTCATCGTCGCCAACGCCATCCGCAACTCGATGGTTCGCGGTCGCGCCGACAAGGTCATCAATGGTTTCTGGTCGAATGGCTCGACCCAGGACGCCATCCGTGAGCTGGAAGCCCAGCCCAAGGGCGAACCGTTCTCGAAGATCGCCCTGGACGCCGCTTCGGCCGTGGCCCATCACCAGCAGGCTTCGGCCGGCGGTGGTCGCCTCGCCGAGTCGCTCAGCCGCTCCGAGTTCATCGACCGCGCCCTGCGCCAGGCCGTTGCTCGCGAGAGCCTGCGCCTGGAAGGCGGCCTGACCCTGCTCGCCACGGTTGGTTCGTCGGCGCCGTTCATCGGTCTGCTCGGTACCGTGTGGGGCATCTACCACGCGCTGATCCGCATCTCCGCGACGGGCAACGCCTCGATGGACGCGGTGGCCGGTCCGGTGGGTGAAGCTCTGATCATGACCGCCTTCGGTCTGTTCACCGCCATCCCGGCCGTGCTTGCCTACAACTTCTTCAACCGTTCGAATCGCCTGACCTACGCTCAGTTCGACGAGTTCGCGCACGACCTGCACGACTTCTTCGCCACCGGCGCCCGCGTCGAAGGCAAGTGAGGATCTGACCCATGGCAATGACCACTGGAGGCAATGCCGGCGGTCCGATGTCGGAAATCAACGTCACGCCGCTCGTCGACGTGATGCTGGTACTGCTGATCATCTTCATGATCACGGCACCGCTGATGTCCCATCGAATCACCGTGGAACTGCCGACTGCCAATCCGAAAGTTGCGGATACGGAGCCGGTGGAGCCGATGGACCTGGCCGTGAAGGCGGATGGCTCGATGTACCTTGATGACGCCGAAGTCACCGAGGCCGAACTCAAGTCCCGGTTTGCGGTTGCGGCGGCGAAAGTCCCGCAGCCGGAACTGCAGATCCGCGCGGACAAGACCACGGAATACAAGCTCGTGAAGAAGGTCCTGAGCAACGCCAAGGATCAGGGCATGGTCCATGTCGGTTTCATGACGACCGGCAAGGAGTAAGGGTCATGGCATTCAGTTCTGGAAGTGGCAAGGGGCCGATGGCTGACATCAACGTCACGCCGCTGGTCGACGTGATGCTGGTGCTGCTGATCATCTTCATGATCACCGCGCCGATGCTTACGCACAAAGTGAAGATCGATCTTCCGCAGCCGAACCCGAACGTGGTTCAGCCGGAGAATCCGCCGGATCCGATCCGTCTCAAGATCGACCAGTCGGGTGCGTTGTACTGGAACGATACGCCGGTCGACGAGCTGGGCCTGAAGGCTCAGATCGCGGTGATCGCTTCGCAGAGTAACCAGCCCGAACTGCAGATCAACGCAGACGACGGTGTGGCTTACGAGCATGTGGCCCGCGTGTTGGCCGATGCCAAGAGCTACGGTCTGACCAAGATCGGCTTCACCGAAGGTCAGTGATCCCGCAAGGGGTCACCGTAACACTACCCTTAGAACCCCCGCCTCGTGCGGGGGTTCTTTTTTTTGGGATCCGGTGATTGGCCGGATGGACGTCTGGACGTCCATCGTGAAACCCCCGTTGCGCAGCGCCATCGACGAGCCGAAGGCGCCGGTCGCGGTCGAGCCGCACCGGCAAGGCCAATGGCCTGCTTTCAGCGCAGGATCTGCAGGTAGTTGCGCACGGTCGTGGCGAGCCCTTCGTACAGCGCCTCGCCGATCAGGGCGTGCCCGATCGACACTTCGGCCAGTCCCGGGATGGCGGCCTTGAACGTGCCAAGGTTCGCTTGGCTCAGATCGTGGCCTGCGTTCACCGCGAGCCCGGCATGCTGGGCGCGACGCGCGGTCTCGGCGCAACGGTCAAGCTCCGCCTGCACGCGACCTTCGGCAAACGCGTGCGCATAAGGCCCCGTGTAGATCTCGACGCGCTCCACGCCGATGGCAACGGCCGCGTCGAATTCCAGCGTACCGGCATCGACGAACAGGCTCACGCGGCAGCCGATGTCGCGCAATTCGGCCACGATGGGGCGCAGCGCCTCGATGTCGCGCTGCAGGTCGAAGCCGTGGTCGGAGGTGATCTGTCCGTCGCCGTCGGGCACCAGGGTGACCTGGGTCGGCCTCACTTCGCGCGCCAGTCCGATCAGGCCCGGGTAACCGTCGCGCGCAGCTGCAAAGGGATTTCCCTCGATGTTGTATTCAACGCGCCCGCGCAGCAGTGCGGCGAGGGTGCGCACGTCATCGGGACGCACGTGGCGCTGGTCCGGGCGTGGATGCACGGTGATGCCGCCGCAGCCGGCGTCGATGCAGGTGTGCGCGGCGCGCGCGATGTCGGGTTCGGTGCCGCCGCGCGAATTGCGCAGCACGGCGATCTTGTTGAGGTTGACGCTTAGCAGGGTCATGGAGGATGCGAGTCTCGCGGAAGGTCCGGCATCCACGTCGCGACGCCAGTGGGCTGCAAACAGTGCGCCGATCAACGCGCGTCGGCAAGTGTCCAGAGCCGCAGGCGCCGCGGTTCGCCATGCCACGCGACCGACCCGACATGGTTGTTGTCCAGCAGCAGCCGGTGCAGCTGCCACTGGCTCGCCTCGTGGCCTTCCAGGCGCCCCAGCACCGGTGTATCGGAGGACCCGCCGATGCTCAGCCGGTGCAGGCCAAAGGCGATGCCGCGACCGAGCGCCTTCAGCACCGCCTCCTTCGCGGTCCACAGTTCGAGGAAGGCGCGATCGCGCTGTTCTTCTGGCAGTCGCTCCAGCGCGGCCGTCTCGTCGGGACTGAAATAGCGTCGTGCGATATGAACCGCGCGCGGGTGCGGGCGCAATCGTTCCAGATCGATGCCCGGCGTGACGCCCCTGGCGATGGCGATCAGGGCCTGGTCGCTGCTGTGGGACCAGTTGAAGGCGAACGCATCCGCATGCACCGGAGCCAGCACCGGGCGCCCGTAGGCGGTCTCGTGCAATTGAACGGCGTCCGCAGGCAGGCCGAGATAGGCCGCCAGCACGGACAGCAGGGGCGCCCGCCCCTCATGGTGGTCGTAAGCGAACCGCCACACATGTATCTCGTCATCGCCCAGCTGCTCTGCTACTTTGGCTGGCGTCTGGCCGTCCGTCGTCATCATCCGCGCATGGTGCCGGGTGTGTGCCGATCTTTACAAGCAGCGCGACGGCGCGCGGCATGCACCGCCAAGCCATGAGCCTTCGCAGGGACGCACTCACCAGGGAGAGCCCCGCTTGATCGCCGGCTGGCTATTGCTGCTCGTGTCGCTGCTGTACGTAGGCCTCCTCTTCGTGGTCGCCTACGCCGGCGACCGTCGGCCGCTGTATCCCCGCCAGCCGCGCCTGCGGCCGATGGTGTACAGCCTCGCGCTCGCGGTGTACTGCTCATCATGGACGTTCTACGGCGCCGTGGGCACGGCGGCGCGAGAGGGGCTCGGCTACCTGCCGATCTATCTGGGGCCGATCCTGCTGTTCGTATTCGGCTTTGGCCTGCTGCGCAGGCTCGTGCTGGTGGCGCGCCACCGCAACATCACCTCGATTGCCGACTTCATCGGCGCGCGCTTTGGCAAGTCGCACGGACTGGCGGCACTGGTGGCGATCATCGCCGTGATTGCGGTGGTGCCCTACCTCGCGCTGCAGTTCAAGGCCGTGTCCATGTCCTATGCAGTGCTCGGTGGCACGGATGCGCCCGGCGTGAACCAGCTCGGCGACAGTGCGCTGTGGTGCGCGATCCTGCTGGCGACATTCGCCATCCTGTTCGGCACGCGCACCATCGATGCCACCGAACATCACCACGGCATGATGCTGGCCATCGCGGTCGAGTCACTGATCAAGCTGGCCGTGTTCATCGTGCTCGCCTGCTACGCCCTGTGGCGCGGACCGGGGCTGGCGGTGACCGCGCAATTGCCGATGCAGCAACTGTCCGAAGGCGTCTCGCCCGGATTCCTCGCCCAGACACTACTCGCGTTCTGCGCGATGTTCTGCCTGCCGCGCCAGTTCCAGATCGGCGTGGTCGAGTGCGAGGATCCGCACGACCTGAGCCGCGCACGCTGGCTGTTTCCGATCTACATGGTGATCGTCAGCCTCGCCGTGCTGCCCATCGTCGCGGCGGGCCTGCACCTGCCGCAGGTGCAGATCGGCAACAAGGACGCCTGGGTGCTCACCCTGCCCATGGCGCACGGCGACCGCGGCATGGCGCTGCTGGCCTTCATCGGTGGCTTCTCGGCGGCGACGGGCATGGTGATCGTGTCGTCGGTGGCGCTCTCCACCATGATCAGCAATGACCTGGTCATGCCGATGTTGTTGCGCATCCACCGCCTGAAGCTCGAGCAGCGTGCGGACCTGTCGCAGCTGGTGCTGCTGGTACGGCGCATCGCCATCATTGCGCTCGCTGCCATGGCCTATGTGTATTACCGGGTCGTGGCCGACACCGCCAACCTCGCCGCCACCGGCCTGCTCGCGTTTGCGGCCGTGGCGCAGTTCGCGCCGGCGATCGTGGCGGCGCTGTACTGGCGCAGTGCCAGCCGCAAGGGCGTGGCGATCGGACTCGCGGCCGGGTTCGTGGTCTGGATGTATACGCTGCTGCTGCCCGCGATGGACCGCACGGCGCCGTGGCTTGCCAGCGGGCCGCTGGGCTTCAGCTGGCTGCAGCCGCAGGCGCTGTTCCATCTCAGCGGCTGGGACCCGGTGATGCACGGCACCTTCTGGTCCCTGCTGGTGAACGTCGCGTGCCTGATCTTTGTTTCGCTGCGTTTTCGTCCCAGCCTGGAAGAGCGGCTGCATGCGGCGATGTTCATCGATCCGTATGCGATCGACAGCAGCGGCGCCGGCGACTGGCGCGGGCGCGTGGCGATAGGCGACCTGCTGACCATCGCCGAACGCATCGTCGGCGAGCGCAGCAGCCAGCGGGCCTTCGACGATTACGCCGAGCGACGCGGTCGCCCCCTGCATCCGGGCGAGGCAGCCGATCGCGCACTGATCCAGTACACCGAACGATTGCTGGCATCGGCGGTGGGTGCGGCCAGCGCGCGCCGCATCCTGATGGGTGCGTTGTCGGGATCGGGCCTCGACATCGCCGAGGCGATGGCGCTGATGGATGAGGCATCGCAGGAGCTGCGTTTCAACCGCGAGCTGCTTTCCACCACGCTGGAGAATGTCTCGCAGGGCATCAGCGTGGTCGATGCCGGCATGCGACTGGTGGCGTGGAACCGTCGCTATCTCGAGCTGTTCGATTACCCCGACGGCATGGTCTATGTCGGCGTACCGGTGGCCGATCTTATCCGCTGGAACGCCGAACATCGCGAGTGCGGACCCGGTGAGGTGGAAGCCCACGTGGGCAAGCGCATCGGCCACATGCGCGCCGGATCACCCCACCTGTTCCAGCGCATCCGCCCCGACGGCAGCGTGATCGAGATGCGCGGTCGCGCCCTGCCTGGCGGCGGCTATGTCACCACCTACACCGATGTCACCGCGTACAAGCATGCCGAGCAGGCGCTGATGGAGGCGAACGAGACGCTGGAGCAGCGCGTCGAACAGCGCACGGCCGAACTCAGCGAAGCGCTCAGCGCCACCGCGAACGCACGGCGCGATGCCGAAGCGGCGAACGCATCGAAAACGCGCTTTCTTGCTGCCGCCAGCCATGACCTGTTGCAACCGCTGAATGCGGCACGGCTGTTCACGTCGGCGCTGCGACAGCACCCCGGCCTGGATGCCGAG
Source organism: Dyella soli (assembly GCF_054482295.1). NCBI lineage: Bacteria > Pseudomonadati > Pseudomonadota > Gammaproteobacteria > Lysobacterales > Rhodanobacteraceae > Dyella > Dyella soli. Next base: position 111,048 of record NZ_JBTFFU010000003.1, on the reverse strand, counting down.
GCCGGCCAGCTGGCCGAGCGTATCGATGCGTCGTTCCGCGCGGCGGAAGACCTGCTCGACGCCCTGCTTGATACCTCGCGCCTGGACGCGGGAAGCTATCGCGCCGACATCAGCAATTTCGCGCTGGCGGATCTGTTCGATTCCCTGCAGGCGCAGTTCGCGGTCATTGCCGAACAGCGCGGCCTGCGCCTGTGCGTGATGCCGACCCGGCTTGCCGTGCGCAGCGATCCGCAACTGCTGCGCCGCATCCTGCAGAACTTCATCTCCAACGCACTGCGCTATACGCGCTCGGGCGCCATCCTGCTCGGAGCCCGCCGCAGCGGGCAGGAAGTGCGCATCGAGGTCTGGGACACCGGGCCAGGCATCGCGCCGGAGCAACGCGCGCGCATCTTCGGCGAATTCCAGCGGCTGGACCGGCCATCGCCCTGGGGTGAGAAGGGCCTGGGGCTCGGCCTGTCGATCTGCGACCGCATCGCGGGCATCCTCGACCATCGCCTCGAGCTCGAATCGCGCGAAGGGCACGGCAGCCGCTTCGCCGTGCGGGTGCCGCGCGTCGAGACGGTGGTGCCGCGGCGTCGCACCGTGACGCATTCCATCTCCAACGAGCAGTTGCCGCTCACCGTGCTGTGCCTGGACAACGATGCAGCGATCCTCGACGGCATGCGGGCGTTGTTGCAGCGCTGGGGCGTCGACTGTCGCACCGCGCAGGACGTCGCCCAGGCCGAGCAGGAATTGCTGCGCGACCGGATCGACCTGATCCTCGCCGACTATCACCTCACCGACCAGCTCGATGGCCTGCAGGCACTGCAGCATCTGCGTTCGGTCGTTGGCGAACTGCCGCCGGTGGCGATGATCACCGCCGATGGCAGCAGCGAACTCAAGCAGCGTGCGCGCGTGCTGGGCTATCCGCTGCTGCACAAGCCGGTGCGGCCCGCGGCGTTGCGGGCCCTGCTGACGGCGCTGGTGCGGCGCCAGGCGCCGGCCTGAGCGGGGTCGTTCCGGTGCTCACCGGAACGCGGCGTCAGCCTTCTTCTTCCTCGGGCATCGGCGGCATCGTCTCCTGGTCAAGCGAGAGATGGCTCGCAGCCAGCGCGACCTGGGTGCGATTGTTCACGCCCAGCTTGCGCATGATCGCGGTCATGTGTGCCTTCACCGTCGCCTCCGACACGCCAAGGTCGTAGGCGATCTGCTTGTTGAGCAGGCCCTCGGCGATCATCGTCAGCACGCGGAATTGCTGCGGCGTCAGCGTCGCCACGCGTTCGGCCACCGCGGCCTCGTCGGGTTTCAGTTCCGCGCGGCCACCGACCAGCTGGTGCGGCAGCCACACGTCGCCGTCGAGTACACGGCGGATCGCCGTGATGATGTCCTCGCCCGGCGTGGACTTGGGAATATAGGCCGATGCACCGTGCGCCAGCGCGCGACGCGCCACTGGCGCATCTTCATGGCCGGAGACGACGATGGTCGGCAGGCCCGGGAACTGGCCGCGGATGTGCACCAGCGCCGAATACCCGCGGGCACCCGGCATGTGCAGGTCGAGCAGCAACAGGTCGGCGTCCGGATACTGCTCGATCAGCCCGAGCAGGCTGTACACGCTGTCGGCGCAATGCACGCTCGCCTCGGGCACGGCCGCGAGCACGGCGCGCTGCAGCGCGTCGCGAAACAGCGGATGGTCGTCGGCTATCAGTACGTCGGGCATGGGCTGGAAAATAGTGAAGAGAAGTGAGGAGCGAGAGGCGAACCGCAGCCCGCTCTCCCCTGCATTCCCGCGCCTCTCCGCGGACTCCTTGTCATTTGATCAGGCGTTCGTCGACCAGGTTCTTCACCACGCCCGGATCGGCCAGGGTGGAGATGTCGCCCAGCTGATCGGGAAGGTTCTCGCCGATCTTGCGCAGGATGCGGCGCATGATCTTGCCCGAGCGGGTCTTGGGCAGGCCCGGCGCCCACTGCAGGTAGTCCGGCGTGGCGATGGGACCGATCTCCTTGCGTACCCATGCGACCAGTTCCTTGCGCAGTTCGTCGGTGCCAACTTCACCGGCGATCAGCGTGACATACGCGTAGATGCCCTGGCCCTTGATCTCGTGCGGGCAGCCGACCACGGCCGCTTCGGCCACCTTGGGGTGCGATACCAGCGCGCTTTCCACTTCAGCGGTGCCGATGCGGTGACCGCTCACGTTGATCACGTCGTCGACGCGCCCGGTAATCCAGTAGTAGCCGTCTTCGTCCCGGCGCACGCCGTCGCCGGTGAAATAATTGCCCGGATAGGCGCTGAAGTAAGTGTCGATGAAACGCTGATGGTCGCCATACACGGTGCGCATCTGGCCCGGCCACGAATCGGCAATCACCAGGTTGCCTTCGGTGGCGCCCTTGAGTACCGCGCCACTGGCGTCCACCACCGCTGGAATGACGCCGAAGAACGGCAGCGTGGCCGAGCCCGGCTTGGTGGCGATGGCACCCGGCAGCGGCGTGATGAGGATGCCGCCGGTTTCGGTCTGCCACCAGGTGTCGACAATCGGGCAGCGCTCGTCGCCGACCACGCGGTAGTACCACTCCCAGGCTTCGGGATTGATCGGCTCGCCCACCGAGCCCAGTACGCGCAGCGATGCACGCGAGGCCTTCTTCACCGGGCCTTCGCCTTCGCGCATCAGCGCGCGGATGGCGGTGGGCGCGGTGTAGAACAGGCTGACCTTGTGCTTGTCCACCACGTTCCAGAAGCGACTGGTGTCGGGATAGTTCGGCACGCCGTCGAACATCAGCGTGGTCGCGCCGTTGGCCAGCGGACCGTACACCACGTAGCTATGACCGGTGACCCAGCCCACGTCGGCGGTGCACCAGTAGACGTCGTCTTCACGCAGGTCGAACACCAGCTCGTGCGTGTAGCTGGCGTACACCAGGTAACCGCCCGAGGTATGCAGCACGCCCTTGGGCTTGCCGGTGGAGCCGGAGGTATAAAGAATGAACAGCGGATGCTCCGCTTCCACCGGCGTCGGCGGGCAGTCGGCCGACTGCCCTTCCATCAGCGTGTGGTAGTAGCGGTCGCGCGGCGACTGCATCGGCACGGCGCTGCCGGTACGGCGCACCACGATCACGGTTTCCACGCTGTTGGTGCCCGGACGTTCCAGGGCAGCGTCCACGTTGGTCTTCAGCGGAATCTTCTTGCCGCCGCGCACGCCTTCGTCGGCGGTGACCACGACCTTGCAGGTCGAGTCGGCGATGCGGCCGGCCAGCGAATCCGGGGAGAAACCGCCGAACACCACCGAGTGGATGGCGCCGATGCGTGCGCAGGCCAGCATGGCCACCGCCGCCTCCGGGATCATCGGCATGTAGATGGCCACGCGATCGCCCTTGGCCACGCCCAGGTGCTTGAGCGTGTTGGCGAACTTGCACACTTCGGCGTGCAGTTCCCGATAGGTGATGCGGCGCGACTCGTTCGGATCATCACCCTCGAAGATGATGGCGGTCTTGTCGCCGCGCTCGGCCAGGTGACGATCCAGGCAATTGGCCGAAATATTCAGCTCGCCGTCCTCGTACCAGCGGATGTGCAGGTTGTTCGGGTCGTAGGAGACGTTCTTGATCCTCGTCGGCGCCTTGGTCCACTGCAGGCGCTGGCCGACCTTGCCCCAGAAACCCCCCGGATCCTTCACGGATTCGGCGTAAAGCCGCTCGTAGTCGTCCTTGCTGACACGGGCCTTGGCGGCGAACTCGGGCTTGACGGGGTAGAGCTTGGTCATCGTGGGGCTCCTGCGGCCGGCGCTCCGGCCGCCTCATCGGTGAAAACCGCTGCAGCACCCTTGCCGCGCGGTAGCGGTCGAGTTTAGCCGTTGGCTGGTGATCGGTACGTTGCCGTCGACTTTCGACTTTGGTCGAGGTTCGACCAATGGGGAATAGGCGTCCGCGATGCAGCATGGACATGCTCGGGTGGTCATCGACCTGGGGAGGCCTGCCATGACATCACCGAGTACCCAAGGACGCCGCGGAATGCTGGCGCTCAGCGTTGCCTGCGCGCTCGCCCTGCCGTTGGGAGCCCATGCGCAAAGCAGCACGAAGGGCAGCACCCGCGAACAGCAGCTCGAGCAGCGGGTCAATCAGCTGGAACAGCAACTGGCCGAACTCAAGGCCATGATCCAGGAACAGAAGGCGGCCACCTCGCAGGCGACCCAGACGGCCCAGGCCGCCCAGGCGACGGCGCAGGCAGCATCGACCAAGGTGGAAGCCGCGCCTGCGGCCAAGCCCGCCTTCAGTTCGGCACCAGGTGTTTCGGTGGCGTTGCACGGCTTCATCAGCGCCAGCGGCTTCGGGCAGGACAAGACCTTCACTTACGGCAATGGCCAGAACGCCGAGATTCCGGCCGTGCCAGCCAAGGCCAATTCCGGCGCGCTCAGTGGCGTGGACGTGCGCAACACGCGCTTCTGGCTCGACTTCACCGGCGCCAAGCTCAATGAGAACTGGAGCGGCAGCGGTCGCATCGAGATGGACTTCTTCGGCGGCTTCAACGGCACCGGTGCCTATGCGCAGCAGCAGCCGACGCCGCGCCTGCGCCAGGCCTATATGGACCTGGTCAACGCCAGCGGCGGCACCACCGTTCGCGTCGGGCAGGAATGGGATCTGTTGTTCCCGCTGGAAAACACGCCCACCTCGCTGTCGCACATCGCCTTCCCGCTCGGCTTCGGGTCCGGCCTCATCGGCTGGCGCTACCCGGGCGTGATCTGGATGCAGGATCTCAACCATGGCGCCGACGGTCCCAAGTGGCGACTGGACGTGGGTGCGTTCGAAGGCAGCTGGAACGGGCCGGGAAGCACGATCAACTACCTGACCGCGGGCAATGCGCACTTCCAGCCGCAGGTGGAAGCGAGGCTGCACGTGGCCGACAAGGACTGGCTCGCCTACTTCGTGGTGCATTACGCCAGCCTCGACATGAAAGGTGTCGGCAACACCGTGGCCAAGCCGATCAAGGACAGCATCAACAGCATCGGCTATGAGCTGAGCGGCCAATGGAAGCCGGGCCCGTGGACCTTCAAGGGCCTGATCTACAGCGGCAACGCGCTGGGCCAGGTGTTCGGCGCCATGTCGCAGTTCGGCGACATCAGCGAAACCGGCGGCTGGGTGCAGGGCAGTTACAACTTCACGCCGAAGTGGAGCGTCAACGCGTTCTACTCCATGGTCTCGCCGAACAAGGACGACGTGGTCCGCTGGGTGGCCACGACGCCAACCTCGAACGCCCTGCTCAAGGACCAGCAGGCTGCCCTGAGCCTGCAGTACGCGTCCGGCGCCTATGAATTCGGCGTCGAGTGGATCTACGACAAGCTGCGTTACCAGACCGGCCCCGAAGGAGAGCGCAAGAACATCAACGGCAACCAGGTCAGCCTCAACGGCCTGTACCGCTTTTGAAAACAAGGGCGACAGCGTCGGGGCGCTGTCGCCCGGGTGGTCGGGGGAAGGCCATGGAGGCCTCGAACCGATGGTGGAAAGAGCCATGGGTCGGTGCATCCGACCAGTAGCGCTGCGCCCTGAAGACCCTTCCCAACACACGACCTGACCGTTCAATTTCGAGGGAAACATCATGTCAACGACGGCAATCGACGCGCGCGGGGCGCTCGACACCAGCCACCGGCGCGTGATCCTGGCTTCCAGCCTGGGCACGGTGTTCGAGTGGTACGACTTCTATCTCTACGGATCGCTCGCCGCCCTGATCGGCAAGCATTTCTTCAGCGGACTCAATGAGACCAGCCAGTTCATCTTCGCGCTGCTGGCCTTTGCCGCGGGTTTCGCGGTGCGCCCGTTCGGGGCGATCGTGTTCGGCCGACTGGGCGACATGATCGGACGCAAGTACACCTTCCTCATCACCATCGTCATCATGGGTCTCTCGACCTTCCTGGTCGGCGTGCTGCCCGGTTATGACAGCATCGGCATGCTGGCACCGGTCGTGCTCATCGCGCTGCGCCTGTTGCAGGGCCTGGCCCTGGGTGGCGAATACGGCGGTGCGGCCACCTACGTGGCCGAGCATGCGCCGCAAGGCAAGCGCGGCCTGTACACCAGCTTCATCCAGATCACCGCGACGTTCGGCCTGTTCCTGTCGCTGCTGGTGATCCTGGGCACGCGCCTTGGCCTGGGCACCGAGACCTTCGACGCGTGGGGCTGGCGCATTCCGTTCCTGATCTCGTCGCTGCTGCTCATCGTGTCGGTGTACATCCGCCTGCAGCTGGCCGAGTCGCCGGTGTTCCAGCAGATGAAGGCCGAGGGCAAGCACTCCAAGGCGCCGCTGACCGAAGCGTTTGGCCGCTGGGGCAACCTCAAGCTGGTGATCCTCGCCCTGCTCGGCGCTACCGCCGGCCAGGCGGTCGTGTGGTACACGGGCCAGTTCTACGCGCTGTACTTCCTCACCCAGAGCCTGAAGATCGATGCCACCACGGCCAACCTGCTGATTGCAGCCGGGCTGGCCATCGGCACGCCGTTCTTCGTGTTCTTCGGCTGGCTGTCCGATCGCGTGGGCCGCAAGAGCATCGTGCTTGCCGGTTGCCTGCTGGCGGCACTCACCTACTTCCCGATCTTCAAGGGGCTTACCCACTTCGGCAATCCGGCCATCGAGCAGGCGGCGGCGACCTCGCCGGTGAAGGTAGTGGCCGACCCGAAGGCGTGCAGCTTCCAGTTCGATCCGGTGGGCAAGACCAAGTTCACCAGTTCGTGCGACGTAGCCAAGAGCGCGCTGGCGAAGAAGGGCATTCCCTATGCCAACGTGACGGCCGAGCCGGGCAGCGTGGCCGAGGTGAAGATCGGCGACACCATGATCAGCTCCTTCGAGGGCGGCGGCCTGGACAGCAAGGCCTTCGGCGACCAGAGCAAGGCCTTTGGCACCCAGCTGGGTGCGGCGCTCAAGACCGCCGGCTATCCGGAGAAGGCTGACCCCGCGCAGTCGAACTACGTGATGCTGGTGGTGCTGCTGGCGATTCTCGTGTTCTACGTGACCATGGTGTACGGGCCGATCGCGGCGTGGCTGGTGGAGATGTTCCCCACGCGCATCCGCTACACGTCGATGAGCCTGCCGTACCACATCGGCAACGGCTGGTTCGGCGGCTTCGTGCCGACCATCGGCTTCATGCTGGTCGCCTGGAAGGGCGATATCTACTACGGCCTCTGGTATCCGATCATCGTGGCGATCGGCACCTTCTTCATCGGCCTGCTGTTCCTGCGCGAAACCAAGGATGTCGATATCCGCGGCTGACCGCTCGGCTGGAGCATGGAAAGGCGCGGCGGGACATCGCCGCGCCTTTTTTTTTACCCGCGTCAGGCGCGTTTCACCACGCCAATGATCGCCAGCAGGATGATCGCGCCGATCAGTGCATACACGATGCTGGTGACCAGCGGACTGACCATGGTGAAGCTCAGGCCAAGCATGGGCAGCAGCCAACCGGCGAGGAACGCGCCGATGATGCCGACCACGATGTTGCCGATCAGTCCGAAGCCGAAGCCACGTACGATCAACCCGGCCAGCCATCCGGCGATGGCGCCCACCAGCAGGAATACCAACAAACCTGTTGCGGTCATCTTGCCCTCCTTCGGTTGATGAAACGGAAGCGGGACTGCCCCCGCAGCGGTGCGAGGCGGCGCCAGTATGGCGGCATCACGTGGCCGTGACGCAAGGGCGAGCGAAGCTGGCGCCGGCCATGCCGGCGGCGACGGCGGGCATCCATGGGAACCGCATCGCGGATCGAACGGCTTAAACGGCCCTACGATGGACGCGACCCGTCAGCCCGGCGCCAGAGGGAGATTGCCTGCATGCCCAGCATCGAACGGGGAAAGGCGCCACCCGGTCCACGCTTGCGGCGCCGCTGGCGGCACATGCTCGGCTGGACGGCCCTGCTGCTGGATCATCTCAAGCCGGTGCGCGTATCCCTGCTGGTGCTTGGCGTCGCGGTGGGCGTGGCGATGGGTGTCGACCAGGCCGCCGAACTTTTCCTGATAGCCCTGTGGACCGACCCCAGCGGCGGCCGCTATGTCGCACTGCTGGCGACCTGCGCACTCGCTGGCCTCTCGATCTGGTATGCCGCGCGCAACGCCTATCGCCTGCGCTACCCGCGCTGGCCCGCGCTGCAGGACGAACGCGCCGCGCCGTTGCGGGACTGGCTGCCGCGCCTGCTCGGTGCGGCCGTGCCGCTGCTGGTCTGCCTCGGTTATGTGCTGGCGCTGGCGGAGCTTCCGCACGGGCCGTGCGGCGTGACCGCGCACTGCGAGCAACGCAACTGGCGCGCGACGGGCCTGCTGCTGGAATCGGCAGCCTTGATCGTGTTCTTCATGACGCGTCGTCGCATGTGGTCCGCGCTGTCGCGCCGCGTCCCGGCGCTGGCGCCGCCCGCACCGCGGCCGTCGGACGAAAAGCGCGTGTGGCGCGTACGCGACCTGGGCCTGGTGCCATGCAGCTTCTATGGAGTGGTGGTGGCGCTCAACATCTTCGCCACCGGGCTGATTGCATGGAAGCCGGAGGCGCTCGATGGCATCGGTCCGCTCGCCATCCTGCTGATCGCCGCCGCCTTCCTCAGCTTCAGCGGCAGCCTGCTGTGCATGGCCGGCGACCGGCGTGGCGTGCCGCTGCTCAGCACGATGCTGTTGCTCAGCGCCACGCTGCACTGGCTGCACCTCAACGACAACCACAAGGTGCGCCAGTACCCGGTGATGAGCACGCACGAGCAACCCATGCCGCCGCTGGCCGATACCCGACCTGCTTTCGACGCGTATGCGGACGCATGGCTGGCGGATCGTTGCGCCAGTCGCGCGCCGTGTCCGGTGGTTTTGGTATCGGCCGAAGGCGGTGGCATACGCGGTGCGGCGTGGACGGCGCTGGTGCTTGCCCGCCTGACCGCGCTGGTCGATGCCGGCCAGTCCGTGCAGGGCGAGCCGCTGCTTGCACGCTATCTGTTCGCCGCCAGCGGCGTGTCGGGCGGCAGCCTCGGCCTGGCGACGTACGCGAGCCTGCTCGGCCAGCCTGCCGCGACGCTGGAACCTGGCGCGCAGGCCATGCTTGGCCATGATTTCCTGGCCCCCACGCTGGCCAACACCTTCTTCGTCGATTTCACCCAACGCTGGTTGCCGGGGGCATGGTTGAACGACCGCGCGCGTGCACTCACCCGCGCATGGGAGTCGGCCGCGCGCAGACAGGGCGTGACTGCCTTCGCGCAACCGTTCGCGGCACCCTACCGTTCGCCCGACGGCAAGGTGCTCACGACGACGCCGGCGTTGTTCCTCAACAGCACCACGGTCACCGAGGGACGCCGCTTCGTGCAGCATCCGTTCCAGCCCATCGCCACGCCGCAGCGCCAGCCGTGGACGGCCGGATTCGATGGTTCGGGCTGGCTCGATCCGCGCGTGCCGCTCAGCGAGGTCGTGCTCAACAGCGCGCGCTTCACCTATGTCAGCCCCGCCGGCACGCTGGAAAGCCGTGCGGCCAATCCACCGCTGCCCAACCGGCTCCAGCTGGTCGACGGCGGCTACTTCGAGAACTCCGGCACGACCACCTTGCTCGAGGTGATGCAGCTGCTGCGCGTTCGCGCGGCCCAGCGCGGCATCGCCCTGCGCTTCATCGTCATCCACATCAGCAACGATCCGCAGATGAGTGATTTCATCGACCGCCACGATGCATCGCACCCGTTGCCGCTGTATGCCGCGGCGTGTCCGGCCGCGCCAGGCCGCGTGCGCGACAGCGTGCGCGGCGAGGCAAGCGCGCCGCTGGCGGCGCTGCTCGACACGCGCGCGGCGCGCGGTGAGTACGCGCGCGTGCAACTGCTGCGGGCCCTGGCCACCGATGACGTCGATCCGGCACACGGCGATGTGCTCTGGCACTTTCGCCTGTGCCCGGGCGATTACCCGATTCCGTTGGGCTGGACCATTTCCGCGCCCGTCTTCACCGAGCTGGGCCGGCAGCTCGAACAGCACTACCCGCTCGCGCGCATGGCAGCGGAGCTTCGCCGGGAATTCGCGCCCCAGCCTCCCTAGCCAGGATGTCGCGGCAACTGAGACCTGGCCGGAGCACACTCGCGGCATGGCCGATGCCCCCTTTCCACCCAAGGCCCTGAAGGGCCGCGGCGCCGCTTCCAATCCGGAGGGGCGCTTCGAATCGATCCGTCACCACGCGGAGGACGACGGCTGGCAGAGCCTGCTGCTGGACGAGCAGGCACCGCGCCCGCGCACCGAAGTGACCGAGGAACACGCGCGCAGTGTCATCACCCGCAACGACTCGCCGGATATCCATTTCAGCCAGGCGCTCAATCCCTACCGGGGCTGCGAACACGGCTGCATCTACTGCTTCGCCAGGCCGTCGCACAGTTATCTCAACCTGTCGCCCGGGCTGGACTTCGAAACCAGGCTGCGCGCCAAGAGCAACCTCGCCGAAGTGCTGCGGCACGAACTGTCGCAGCCCGGTTACACCGTCAGCCCGATCAACATCGGCAGCAACACCGATCCCTATCAGCCGATCGAGCGGCGCTGGCGGCTGACGCGCGCCGCGCTGGAGCTGCTCGCCGAATGCCATCACCCGTGCACCATCGTCACCAAGAACGCGATGGTGGAACGCGACCTCGACATCCTCGTGCCGATGGCGCGCGAGAAGCTGGTGCAGGTGTTCGTGTCGGTCAGCACGCTCGACAACCATCTCGCCGCCAAGCTGGAACCGCGCGCCAGCGCGCCGCACCGGCGCATCAAGGCGCTGCGCACGCTGGCCGAGGCCGGCGTACCGGTAGGCGTGCTGGTGGCGCCGATCATTCCCGCGCTCAACGACGGCGACCTGGAGGCGGTGCTGGAACAGGCCGCCGATGCCGGCGCCAGCTGCGCGGGGTACACCACCTTGCGGCTGCCGTACGAGTTGAAGGCGCTGTTCCGCGAATGGCTGGCGCTGCACGTGCCGCAGCGCGCCGCGCACGTGATGAGCCTGGTGCAGCAGATGCACGGCGGCCGCGACTACGACAGCGATTTCGCCACGCGCATGCGCGGAAAGGGCGTGTTCGCCGACCTGATCCAGCGCCGCTTCGACCTGGCCTGCCGCAGGCATGGCTTTGGCCGGGCGCGCGAACTCTGGCTGGACACGACCCGCTTCGTACCACCGCGCAAGCCGTCGCCGCAAGGCGAATTGTTCTGACCCGATCTCGGCACCGACTGTGTAAAGCTTGGTGCAGCAGGCTTTACACATGGATATATTGCGCGATACTGGGTCCAGCCCAGACTGTCCGGAGTCGCCCGTTGCGACCTACCGGAGATATCCCATGAAGACCCGAAGCTTGTTGTTTACCGTCGCTGGCGCGTGCTTCGCCGCGACCGGCCTCGCCTACGCCGGACCGGCCATGCCTGAGATGGCTGGCATGGCCCAGGACGCACCGGCAGCGGCGCCGGTGGCCGCGCCCAAGTTGCAGGCTGCCATGCGATCGCTCTGGCACGGCCATGTGGTGGCCACGCGCGACTACGCGATGGCCGTGCACGCGCACGATGAGGCCAAGGCCAAGGCCGCCGCGGATGCCGTCGTCGCCAATGCCAAGCAGATCGCCAATGCCGTGGGCGGCTTCTATGGCAAGCCCGCCGGCGAGCAGACACTGCAATTGCTCGCCGGGCACTGGGGCGGTGTCAAGGCGCTGACCGACGCCAGCGCCGCCCACGACACGGCGGCGGCGCAGAAGGCCATGGCCGACCTCAACACCAATGTCACCGCCATCGCCAAGTTCTTCTCCGGCGCCAATCCCAATCTTCCCGAGAGCGCCGTGCAGGGCCTGTTTGCCGGCCATGTGGCGCATCACGCCAGCCAGATCCAGCAGATCATGAGCGGCGACAGCAAGGGTGAGCAGGAAACCTGGACCGCCATGCAGGCGCATATGAACACGATCGCCGACGCGCTGGCCGGTGGCATCGCCAAGCAGTTCCCGGACAAGGCGAGCTGACCGATGGGAGCGCTCGGCCAGCTCGGCAGCACGCAGCAGCGCCTTTTGCGCCAGCTGCTGATGGCCAGCGAAGGCGGCACGGTGGAGTCGTTGTGCGAGCAGTTGCACATCAGCCACAACGCCGTGCGCCAGCACCTGAGCGCCTTGATAGCACGCGACTACGTGGAACGCGCGCAGTCACGCCCCAGCGGCGGTCGGCCGGTGGCCTGCTACCGGCTGACCGAAGCTGGGCATGCCCTGTTCCCGCGCAACTACGGCACCATCGCGACGGCATTGCTGGCCCAGTTGGGTGAACGCCTTGGCGTCGCCGCGGTCGAGCAGCTCCTGCGCGACCTCGGTCACGGGCTGGGCAGCCGGGAAGTGGCGCCCGCGCCGGCCACGCCTCCGGAAGAGCTGGCGAGCGGCCTGGCCCGCAAGCTCGATGCGATGGGATATGAAGCCATCGCCGCGCGGCATGGCGACGAGTGGCAGGTCGAGGCCTTCAACTGCGTCTTCCACGCACTGGCCCGGCAGCACCCCCAGGTGTGCAAGTTCGACCTCGCCTACCTGGAAGCGGCCAGTGGGCGCCGCATCCACCACATGGAATGCATCGTGCGCGGCGGCCATGTGTGCCGCTTCCGCCTCGGCGCCTTGTTGTCGTCGCCGGAGCCGCCGGACGATCCGGCGGCCTGAACCAGCGCGAAAAAAAAGCCGCCGATGGATGCATCGGCGGCTTGGGTTGCGTACGCTGCCCCGGCGCTCAGTTCGTGGCCGGCAGGTACTTCTCGAACCACATCAGCGCACGCTGCAGCACATCGCGCTGGTGCGCCGGGTCGACGAAGTGGTGTCCCTCGTTCGGATACACCACCAGCGAGGTCGGCACGCCCTGCGCGCGCAGCGCATGCCAGTACTCGAACGACTGCGGCGCCGGGCATTCCGCGTCGCGGTCGCCCACCACGACCAGCGTGGGCGTCTTCACCTGCTTGATGAAGTTGATCGCCGAGCTCTTGGCGTAGACCTCGGGGTCGTCGTACACCGAGGCACCGAAGAACGGCAGCATCCACTGGTCGATCAGGTTCTGGCCGTAGTAGCTCTGCCAGTTGCTGATGCCTGCGCCGGCCACCACGGCGCGGAAGCGCTGTGTCTGCGTGGGCACGAACATGCTCATGAAGCCGCCGTAGCTCCAGCCGGTGAGGCCCAGGCGCTGGTCGTCGACGGGCAGCTTCTTCTCGATGGCGTCGATGCCGGCGAGGATGTCACGCAGGTCGCCGTGGCCGAAGTCCTTGCGGTTGGCCTGCACGTAGGCCTCGCCCTGGCCGAAGCTGCCGCGCGGGTTGGGCATGAACACGAAATAGCCCAGCGCCGAGAACGGCGAACCACCGAAGCCGACGCCCGGCCAGCGCGGAATCACCGCGCTCGACGGACCGCCGTGCACGGTCACGATCATCGGATAGCGCTTGTTCGGGTCGTAGTTGGCCGGATAGAGCAGCCAGCCCTGCACGTGGTGGCCTTCGTTGTCCCACTCGACCGACTCGGCCTTGCCCCAGCCGGGCTTGAGGCCGGCATTGAGCGAGGTCACTGCGGAAGGCGGGGTGTCGCCCAGCACGCCCGCATGCACTTCCGGCGCGGCGGTGTAGGAGCTCTGCACGAAGGCCACGCGCGTGTGGTCGGCGGACAAGGACAGCGCCATCTCCAGCGTGCCGTCGTCGATGGTGGCAGGCAGGGTGAACAGGGTCTTCTGCGGCGTGGCCCGCGTGTCGTCGACGGCATACTCCGCCACCTGGCTCTGGCCATTGCTGACCTGGGAGACCAGCAGCTGCCGGGGGCCGGTCCAGGCCAGCCAGCCGGGCGTGACCTTGGTCGCGGGCGTGAGATTCACCGGCTCGCCGCCGCTGGCGGCCACGGCGTAGATATCGCCACCGGTGGAACCCTGGTCACTCATCAGGCCGCCGATGAAGGCGAGGCGCTTGCCATCGGGTGACCAGCGCGGCACGGCGATCTGCAGGCCATGCAGCGAGCCCTTCACCGTCGACGGATCGAGCAGCGTCGTGCCGGTGGCGCCCGCGCGGGCGTCCTGCACGTAGAGCTTCGCCAGCCACCAGTTGTTGTCGCCCGGGGGCACGGCGCCGACGTAGGCGATGCGCGTGCTGTCGGGCGACCAGGTGAACTCATAGGCGTAGGTCTCGGCCGGCGTCAGCAGTTGCACGGCGCCGCCGGTGAGCTTGACCGCGGCCACGCGCTGTACCTCCAGGCCATCCACGCCAACCTCGCCGGCGGCAGGCTTGGCGGCGAACACCGCACTGGCGCGGCGCGTGCCGTTGGGCACGTAGAGGAAGCCGAGCGTATTGCCGTCCGGCGACCAGCCCAGGCTCTGCGCCACGCCGGTCAGCGCGGCGAGCCGCTTTGGCGCCGCCTTGGCCGACAGGTCGGCGAGCATCAGTTCCTTCTGCTTGCCGCCGGTGGCGCAATCGGAAAGGAAGGCCAGCTGGCGCGAATCCGGTGCCCAGGCCAGGTCGCTTTCGCTGCAGCTGCCGGGCTTGCTGCTGTCGATCGCATGCGCGTTGCTGCCATCGGCATTGGCCACTTCGATGTGGCCCTTGCCCTGCGTGCGCACCACCCACGCCAGCCGGCTGCCGTCGGGAGACAGCTGCACCATCTCGATCTGCCTCACCTTGCCCAGTTCGCCGAGCAGGCTTTCGATGCGCGGATCGACATGGGTCGGTTCGGCAAACACGGCGGGAGCAAACGCCGCTGCCATCAGGGGCAGCAGCAAGCGGGCGGGTCGGGCCATGGCGGGCGCCTTGTCACGGAGAAAACCAGCACGCTAGCAGGCCACTTACGGGCCTGCCAGCCAACTTCCGGCATTGGAGGGGCGTCGCTTAGTGCGCGACGACAGCCGGGGCGGCCTGTCGCGCCGCCTGGATGGCGGCGATCTTCGCCTTGATCGCGGGCATCGCCGCCAGCGCCGCGCGCTCGCCTTCCAGAATGGCCTGGTTCTTCTGCTCGAAGTCGGCCGCACCGATCTGGCCGACCTTGGGACGGATCACGATATCGGCGCGGGCCAGCTCCTGCTCGCCGAGCTTCTGGCCCATGATGCTGATCGACTGCCCGACGATGTTGACCATGCCGACCGGGTTGCTGCCGCTGGCCTTGGTCGAGATGTCCACCGCGATCACCACGTCCGCGCCCAGTTCGCGCGCAGCGTCCACCGGTACCGGGCTGACCACGCCACCATCGACGTAGTGCTTGCCGTTGATCTCGGCCGGCTCGAATACGCCCGGGATGCTGCTGGACGCACGCACCGCCTGGCCGGTATTGCCACGCACGAACACGGTGCGCTGGCCCGTCTCCAGCTGGGTGGAGACGACCGCGAACGGCAGCTCGAGCTTGTCCAGCGGGCGGTTCTTCACCAGCTGGTTGACGTAATCCTGCAGCTTCTGGCCCTGCACCACGCCGCCGGAGAACAGGCGCACGTCGCGGATGCGGCTTTCGTCCAGCGCGAACGCCTGTTCCTGCATCTGGAACGGATCCATGCCGCTGGCATACAGCGCGCCCACCACGCTGCCCGCGCTGGTGCCGGACACCACATCGGGGCGGATGCCATTGGCTTCCAGCATCTTGATCACGCCGATGTGGGCGAAGCCCTTGGCGGCCCCGCCGCCCAGGGCCAGCCCGATGCGCAGCTTCACCACCGGTGGCGGCAGCAGTGGCGCTGGCGGTGGCGTGGGCTTGGTGCTGCCGTGGCAGGCACACAGGGCCAGGCTGGCAAGCAGCGGGAGGAGGGAACGAAGGCGGCGGATGGACGTCATGTCGTTGGCGCAGGCGAAAGGGTGGGATGGCCGGCTGGCTGTTCCGTCAGCATGCCGGTAACTGGCGGGCGAGTGTACGGCGGCCAGCGGGCGGCGCGATGACTGTTCGCGGCGCCTGGTTGGGCGGCGCTCAGCTGCCGTAGAGCGTTTCGGCCCGCTGGAACATCACCCAGCTGGTGGCGATGTACTTGTCGCCACCGTGCGGGCGGTTGCCGCGGTGGGTATGGGTAAAGGCGGCCGGGGCGATCAGCAGGCTGCCGGTGCGCGGCGTGATCTTGCGCTGCTGGTAAAGGAATTCCGTCTCCCCTTCGGCGAAGCCGTCGTTGAGGTAGACGGTCCAGAGCAGGTGCCGGTGCAGCGTTTCGGCGCTCGCGTCGCGCGGGAACAGCTCGCAATGCCAGTACGGATAGCCGCCCGTGCCGGCGCGGTAGCGCTGCAGGTTGATCGCGCCCGGCTTGAACACCTGCCGGGCCAGCGTGCCCAGCGCGGCGTCGTCCATGGCCGCCACGTCCGCCTCGGCGAGCCGGCGCGGCTGGCCGCCCGGGTCGGGCAGCTTGAGCATCAGCGGCGCGATCAGCGTGTACGGGTAACGCCGCAGATAGGCGGTGAGCCCGGCCAGCATGGCCAGGTTCAGCGCCGTCTCGGCGTCACGCCAGGCCGGCTTGCCGCTGATGGTGATGTCGCCGCTGTCCTTCAGTTCGGGATAGACGCCTCCGCCCACCTGCCCGGGCGTGGCGTTGCCGCTGCTTTCGAAGCGCGCGATCAGCGCCGCGCATTGCGCAGCGTCGAGGGCGCGGTCGTAAACCTCGATGAAGTCCGCTGCCATGGAGACCCTGCGCCTGCGCTGTCGTCGGGGAACCGGGGCCACGGCGGCGCGCATGCGCGCCGGCGCGGCCGGTCCGGCGGGCTCACACGGCGGCGTCAGCCTCCACGTGGTAATGCGTCGCCACTTCCACTTCCTTCTTCGAACCGAGGAACACCGGCACGCGCTGGTGCAGGCCGGTCGGCTGCAGTCCCATGATGCGTTCGCGACCCGTGGTGGCCGCGCCGCCGGCCTGCTCGACGATGAAGGCCATCGGGTTGGCCTCGTACATCAGGCGCAGCTTGCCGCCCTTGGAGCGGATCTTGGCGTCGAGCGGATAGAAGAACACGCCGCCGCGGGTGATGATGCGATGCACGTCGGCCACCATCGAGGCGACCCAGCGCATGTTGAAGTCCTTGGCGCGCGGGCCATCCTTGCCGGCCAGCAGTTCGCCGATGTAGCGCTGCATGGGCGCTTCCCAGTGGCGCTGGTTGGACATGTTGATGGCGAACTCGGCCGTCTCTTCCGGAATGCGGATGTCGCGCCGGCTGAGGATGAAGCTGCCCACTTCGCGGTCCAGCGTGAACTCGTGCGTGCCGTGGCCGAAGGTCAGCACCATCACGGTCGCCGGGCCGTACACCACGTAACCGGCGGCCAGCTGGGTGGTGCCCGGCTGCAGAAAGTGCTCGGCCCTGGGCTCGGTGACGCCGTCGGGACAGCGCAGGATCGAGAAGATCGTGCCGACCGAGATGTTCACGTCGATGTTGGAGCTGCCATCCAGGGGATCGAACAGCAGCAGGTGATGGCCCTTCGGGTACATGTCGGGAATCGGCTGCGGATCTTCCATCTCCTCGGACGCGCAGGCGGCGAGCTGGCCGCCCCAGGCATTCGCTTCCAGCAGGATCTCGTTGGAGATCACGTCCAGCTTCTTCTGCGCCTCGCCCTGGATGTTGCCGGTGCCGGCCTCGCCCAGCACGCCACCCAGGGCGCCCTTGTTGGTGGCCACGGCGATGCGCTTGCAGGCGCGGGCGACCACCTCGATCAACAGGGAAAGCTCGGCATTCACATAGCCGGCGCGGCGTTCCTCGATCAGGAACTGGATCAGCGAGATGGACTTCATGGCAAACCCGCAAGCAAAGGGGTGCCTATTGTCCCGGCTGGCGGCAAACCGCGCCAGCGGGCCCTGAGCGGTGATTCAGCGCCGGGCTACTGACAACACGTTGGCAGCAGAGGGTGGCCACACTGGCCACCATCACAAGGAGGGATGCTCATGCGCGATACGGTGTATTTCCTGGCGTTCGATGGCTTTGCGGACTGGCATGCGGCGCAGGCCCTGTGCGAGATCCGCCGCCCGGGCGAATGGCGGTTGCAGACAGTGGGGTTCTCGCGGCAGCCGGTGCTGTCCATGGGCGGCCTGCGGGTGCTGCCGGAACTGACCCTGGCCGAGCTGGAGCTGAAGCGTGCCGCCCTGCTGATCGTGCCCGGCGGCTACCTGTGGGAGCGCGGGCAGGGTGACGAGGCGGTGGATGCGGCGCGCCGCGTGCACGCGGCCGGTGCGCCGGTCGCGGCCGTCGACAGCGGTGTGCTGGTGCTGGCCCGGGCCGGCCTGCTGGATGCCTGCCGTCATACCGGCAGCTGGCCCGGCCACATCGGCGCCCACGTGCCCGGCTATGCCGGCGCCGAGCAGTTCGACGCCACCGTGCTGGCGGTCAGCGACGGTGGCGTGATTACCGCCAGCCAGCTGGGCGGCGTGGAGTTTGCGCGCGAGGTGATTCGCACGCTTGACCTCTACAGCCCCAGCGATCGCGAGCACTGGTACCGCATGTTCAAGCACGCGCTGCCGCCGCCGTGGTGCGCGGGCGAAGTCTCGGCCGCCGCCGCGGCTGCATGAGGAGGACGTCATGGCACTGTCGATCGGAAAGATCCTGATGGCCTACCGGCCGCTGTACCTGCGCGGCCTGCTGATGGATGGCCAGTACAAGTTGCCGGCGCAGCCGACGCCGCCGGTGGCCGCGAAGCCGGCGCAAGCCAGCACCGAAGTGGTCGCCGAGCGCATGCCGGCGGCTGCTCACAAACCCCTGCAGGGCGCGGCGACATGAGCACCGAACGCGTCATCTTCTACCACGCGCCCAACAGCCGCTCCGGCGGCACGCGCGCCCTGCTCGAGGAGCTGGGGGTCCGTTACGACCTCCGCGTGCTCGACTTCAGGCGCAACGAACAGCGCCAGGCGGGCTACACGGAAGTGAATTCGATGGGCAAGGTACCGGCCATCTGGCACAACGGCGGCCTGGTCACCGAGCAGCCGGCAGTGTTCCTGTACCTGGCCGACCTGTACCCGGAGAAGGGGCTGGCGCCACCCGTCGGCGATGCGCTGCGCGGACCGTACTTGCGCTGGATGGTGTTCTACGGTTCGTGTTTCGAGCCTGCGCTGGTGGATCGCTCGATGAAACGCGACCCCGTGCAGCCTTCGACCTGTCCTTATGGCGACTGGGACACCATGTTCACCACGCTGGTGGCCCAGCTCGAACGCGGCCCGTACATGCTGGGCGAACGCTTCAGTGCGCTCGATGTGTTGTGGGGCTGCGCCTTGCGCTGGACCACGATGTTCAAGCTGGTGCCGGAGCTGCCGGTGATCACCGCCTATGTCGAGCGCATCGCCGCGCGGCCGGCGATGCAGCGTGCCGCGGCGCTGGATGCCGAACTCGCCGCCACGCAGGCGGCATGACGCCGATGACCGCGACGGACTTGCCCGCCGGTGATCGCCGCCCTGACGGTGTTCACCGGGGTGGCGGGCAGCGGGGTACCGCCCACCATGTCATTCCCCAAACGTGACTCCCGGCGCTGGCTGTCGCCCCGCCGCTCGGCCATCATGCGCCGATGCGTCGCGCCGATCGGCTGTTCCTCATCATCCACGCCCTGCGGGGGCGTCGTACCGCACTGCAGGCCCGGCAGCTGGCGGGCACGCTGGGTGTCTCGCTGCGCACCGTCTACCGTGACGTGGCCGACCTGCAGCTCTCCGGCGTGCCGATCGAAGGCGAGGCCGGCGTGGGTTACCTGTTGCGCAAGGGTTCGGACATCCCACCGCTGATGTTTACCGCCGACGAGCTCGAATCGCTGGTGGTCGGCACGCGCTTCGTGCGTGCCTTCGCCGGGCAGAAGCTGGCGGAAAGCGCACAAGCCGCCTTGCTGAAGATCGAAGCGGTGCTGCCGCCGGAGTTGCGCGAACGTGCGGGCCGCACGCGCATCTACGCGCCGATCTGGCGCGACCAGAGCAAGAGCGACCTGGCGGCGCAGATCGATCGGCTCAATGCCGCCATCACCGACCACCAGGTGCTGCGCCTGGACTACAGCGACGAGGCTGGCCGCGCCAGCACGCGCGAGGTCGAACCGCTGTGCCTGGCGTTCTGGGGCGGCGCGTGGACGCTGGGGACCTGGTGCCGGCTGCGCGTGGGTTTCCGCAACTTCCGTCCCGACCGCATCGCCAGCTGCACCATTACCGGCGAGCGCTTCGGCGAAGTGGAGGGGCGCAACCTCGACGCCTACCTGCAGGCCATGCGCGGTTACTACGAAGGCATGGAAGGCTGAGTGCCTTGCTCCTTCTCCCCGCCGGGGAGAGGGAGCAAGAGCGGCGAATCGGCTACGCTCAGCCCCGCCACCCGTGCCGGAGTGATCGATGTCGCCGACTGGTGTCCCCTCCGAATCCGCCGCCTCGCCCGCGTGGCACCTGGACCTCGTGGCAGGCCTTGCCATTGCCGGCCTGCTGCTGCCCGAGGCGGTCGCCTATTCGGGCATTGCGGGATTGCCGCCGCAGGCCGGCGTGATCGCGCTGTTCGTCGGGCTGGCCACCTATGGGCTGCTGGGCCGCAGCCGTTACGCCATCGTCTCGGCGACATCCTCGTCTGCCGCCGTGCTGGCGGCCGGCACCCTGGCGCTCGCGGGTGGCGACAACGCAATGCGGGCCGCGGTCGGTGCCATGCTGGTGCTGCTGGCCGGCCTGTGTTTCCTGATCGCCGGTCTCGCGCGGCTGGGTGGCCTGTCGCACCTGATCGCGCGGCCGGTGCTGCGCGGCTACACGTTCGGGCTGGCCTGCGTGATCGCACTCAAGCAGCTGCCGCACCTGCTGGGCGTGCCGGAGGTGCACGGCGATTTCGTGCCGGCCCTGCTGGTGCAACTGGTCGCCGTGTTCGCGCAGGTGAAGCCGGCGGCCCTGGCTACCGGCGTGCTGGCGCTGGTGCTGCTGTTTGCCTGCGAACGCGTGCGCCGCTTGCCGGGCAGCCTGCTGGCCATCGCGCTCGGAGTGGCCGCGTCGGCCTGGCTGGCGGCGCGAGGCGTGGTGTTGACCGGGCCCATCCAGCTGGCGCTTTCACTCGGCTGGCCCCGCTGGCCGGAGCCCGGGCAATGGCTGCCCAGCATCGAACTGGCCGCTGCCTTGCTGCTCATCCTCTATGCCGAGTCGTACAGCTCGATCCGGGGCTTCGCGCTCAAGCATGGCGATGCGGTCGCGCCCAACCGCGACCTGCTCGTGCTCGGCGTGGCCAATGTGCTCGCCGGTGCCTTGCAGGGCATGCCGGTGGGCGCCGGCTATTCGGGGACCTCGGCCAACGAGGCTGCCGGAGCCCGCTCGCGCCTTGCGGGCCTGATCGCGGCCGCCAGCGTGTTGCTGCTGGTGGTGCTGGCCTTGCGCTGGATCGAACGCATTCCCCAGCCCGTGCTGGCGGCCATCGTGATCCACGCGGTGAGCAAGTCGCTGCGCCTGTCGACCTTCGCGCCCTACCTGCGCTGGCACCGGGACCGGCTGGTGGCCCTGGCCGCCGTGCTGGGCGTGCTGTCGCTGGGCATTCTCAATGGCTTGCTGGTCGCCATCGCCTTCAGCCTGATCATGCTGTTGCGCCAGCTCGCGACGCCGCGGCTGAGCGTGCTCGGTCGCCTGGCCGACGGCCACGACTTTGTCGATGTGGCGCGGCACCCGGGCGCGGTGCCCGTGACGGGCATGCTGATCGTGCGCCCGGAGGAACCGCTGTTCTTCGCCAACGCCGAAGCCGTGCTGGCGCAGGCACGCCAGCGCATCGACGCGGATCACGCGCTGCGCCGCGTGGTCCTCAGCCTGGAAGAGTCGCCCGACCTCGATGGCACCGCACTCGAGTCCCTGGGCGATTTCGCGGCCTGGCTCGGTGCTCGTGGGATCGAGTTGCGCGTGGCACGATTAAAGGACGCCGCGCGCGACGCCCTGTCGCGCATGGCGCTGCCCCAGCTTCCGCCACAGGCGCTGGAAGACTGGAGCGTGGAGGATGCCGTGTTGGCGCCATCGCTCCGCTCTTCTTCTTCGGTCAAGGGAACCCCGCAGTGAACAAACCTCTACGCATGACCTGGCTGGCCGCGGCCGCCCTCGCAGTGACCGCGCCGGCCTGGGCAGAGCAGAACGCCGATGCCCGCTTCCGGCAGATCTACGAGCAGGAGTGGGCGTGGCGTAACGGGCAGTCGGGCATCAGCACCTCCGGCGAAGCGCAGCCCAACGGCGCGCGGCTGGACAACGTCGACGCCGCCACCCAGCAGCATCGCCTCGACTACTGGCAGAAGGTGCTGGCCAGCCTCGACACGCTTGATCCGAAGCAGCTGGCGCCGGAAGAGCAGGTCAACTACGCGATCTACCGGGCGCAGATCCGCAACCTGCTCGCCGTGCAGCAGTTCAAGCAGTGGCAGATGCCGTTCAACAGCGACTCGGCGTTCTGGAGCGACCTGGGCTATGTGCTCGAAGCCGATAACCTGCGCACGCCGGAGGACTACCACCGCTATCTCGATCGCCTCGGCCAGGTGCCGTCCTACTTCCAGCAGCAGATCGCCAACATGCGCGATGGCCTGGCGCGAGGCTTCACGGTGCCGCGCGAGGTGCTCAAGGGCCGCGATGTCTCCATCGCTGCCGTGGCCGGGCTGAAGGACCCTACGCAGAGCAGCTTCTACAAGCCGTTCGAGAAAATGCCGTCGTCGATCGCGCCCGCGGAGGCGGCGAAGATGCGCAGCGAAGCGAAGCAGGTCATCGCCGGCAAGGTGATTCCGGCCTACGGCAACCTGCTTGCGTTCTTCCACAACGAATACGTGCCCAGGTCCCGCACCACGCTGGCGGCCGAAGCCATGCCCGACGGCAAGGCGTGGTATCGCCAGCAGATCATCGAATACACCACGCTGGACCTCAGCCCGGATGCGATCCATCAGGTCGGCCTGGACCAGGTGGCGAAGATCCACGCCGAGATGGTCAAGACCATGCAGGAAACCGGGTTCAAGGGTGACTTCGCCCAGTTCCTGCACTTCCTGCGCACCGACCCGCAGTTCTACGCCAAGACGCCCGACGAGCTGCTGATGCGCAGCGCCTGGGTAGCCAAGCAGGTCGACGGCCAGCTCGCCAAGGAATTCGGCCGCCTGCCGCGCCAGCGCTTTGCCATCGTGCCGGTGCCGGCCGATATCGCGCCTTACTACACCTCCGGTCGCGGCGGCGCGTCGAGCTACCTGGTCAACACCTATGACTTGCCCTCGCGCCCGCTGTACAACGTCGCCGCGCTGACCCTGCACGAGTCCGCACCCGGTCATTCGCTGCAGCTGGCGCTGGCGGGGGAACAGAAGGGCCAGCCGGCGTTCCGCCGCGAGGGCTACATCTCCGCGTTCGGCGAAGGCTGGGGCCTGTATTCGGAATATCTCGGCAACGAGATGGGCATCTACAAGACCCCGTACGACCGCTTCGGCTATCTCACCTACCAGATGTGGCGCGCCTGCCGCCTGGTGGTGGACACCGGCATCCATCACCTGGGCTGGACGCGTCAGCAGGCCATCGACTACATGACGCAGAACACCGCGCTGTCCGATCGCGAGATCGCCAACGAAGTGGACCGTTACATCAGCTGGCCGGGCCAGGCGCTGTCCTACGAACTGGGTTACCTGAAGATGCTGGAGCTGCGCCAGAAGGCGGAGCAGGCACTGGGCCCGAAGTTCGACATCCGCCACTTCCACGACACCATCCTGCAACTGGGATCGGTACCGCTGCCGGTGCTGGAACAGCGCATCGACCGCTTCATTGCCGACGGTGGCCCGGCGCCCGATTTCGGCTGCGATTGCGCCAGGGACAGCAGGAAGGTGCCGTAAGGGTGTGGTTTCCCGTTCTCTCCGGAGAGAGAGGGGCTAACCCAGGATCCATCGAAGGAGCCCTTCTCCCGAGGGGAGAGGGGCTAAAGCAAGGCTCATCGAAGGATCCCTTCTCCCATCGGGAGAAGGTGCCTGCCCCACAGGGACTCCCTTTGGTCGCAGGCGGATGAGGGTTCGGGCGGAGCGCGGAATACAAACCCCGCGCAAGCCCCGCACCCTCACCCCAACCCCTCTCCCGAGGGGAGAGGGGCTAACCCTGGATCCATCGAAGGATCCCTTCTCCCATCGGGAGAAGGTGCCGGCCCCACAGGGACTCCCTTTGGTCGCAGGCGGATGAGGGTTCGGGCGGAGCGCGAGATACAAACCCCGCGCAAGCCCCGCACCCTCACCCCAACCCCTCTCCCGAGGGGAGAGGGGCTAACCCTGGATCCATCGAAGGATCCCTTCTCCCATCGGGAGAAGGTGCCGGCCCCACAGGGACTCCCTTTGGTCGCAGGCGGATGAGGGTTCGGGCAGAGCGCGGAATACAAACCCCGCGCAAACCCCGCACCCTCACCCCAACCCCTCTCCCGAGGGGAGAGGGGCTAAGGCGCCTCTGCCTTCCCCGTCTCCGCAAACCGCTGCAAACGCTGCAGCTGCTGCATCAGCACTTCATTGACGCCGGGCGCGACCTTGTCCAGTCCGCTGCTGCTGGCGCCGTTGACCAGATAGTCGAGTTGCAATGTGGCGCCGCCCGCGGCGGGCTTGATGGTGAAAGTCAGCACGCCCTGCACAGCCATGGCCTGTAGCGGGCCGAGCGCCGTATCCAGGCGCAGCCGATGGCCTGGCGCCGCCATCAGTACGCGTCCATGCGCCACGCTCTGGTTGGCCCAGCGTTCGCAGAAGCAACCGCCGGCCTCGGCCTGGATGCTCAGGTGCGTGGCGTCGCCCGAATAGGTGTGGTCGCTGCTCCACCAGTGCCCGATGTCGACGATCGCGGCATACAGCCGGTCCGGCGCCACCCGCACCGTGCGGCTGTCCTGCAGCAGCAGGTGGTCGGCGGCGGCTTCCTTCACTTCTGCCCTGGCAGCGGTGCAGGGTAATGCCATCAGGCAGAACAACACGATGACGCTGGCGCGCATGGCGAATCTCCCCGGGAGTCCCGTCGAGTATGCGACGCGGCGCGGGGCCGGGACATCGGCCGGGCGGTGGATGGGCTGCAGCCGCACCGGTCAGCCGGGGTGGCGAAACATTCACCAGTAAAGTAGAATCACAAACGACTTCACTGGGAGAGTTTCGCCATGGCCGCTCATCTCCAGCCTGAAAGCATTCCCGCCGCCGACCTCGGCGGCCCCGCGCTGCGGGCGTTCTTCAGCCTCGCCGAACGCTGGAACCTGCGCATTGCCGACCAGCGCCGCCTGCTGGGCGACCCGCCGGAATCGACCTTCTACAAGTGGAAGCGCCTGCAGGCCGGCACCCTGGGCCGCGACACCCTCGAGCGCATCAGTTACCTGCTGGGCATCTTCAAGGATCTGCAGATCCTGTTTCCCGATCCGCAGCAGGCCGACGGCTGGATCCACCGCGCCAACCAGTCGCCGCTGTTCGGCGGCCAGTCCGCGCTGCAGCGCATGCTGTCGGGCAACGTGGCCGACCTCTACGTGGTGCGCCAGTACCTGGATGCGCAGCGCGGCTGACCCGGGCCTCGCCCGCGGGCGGTGATCGCCGACTGAGGGACGCGTCGCAGCCGGCGACACGTCGACTTTGCATACTCACTGCTCCGGCAGATTGCCTGAGAACCGCCCTGTCATGGCCGACAACCCTCCGCTCAAACGCATCCGCTGGAGCCAGGCGTTTCGTATCGTTCCCAGCCGCTTTCCACCCGTCGGCGTGTTCGATCGCATCGCCGAACCGCAGGACCTGGAGGCGCTGTACGCCATCGAGGCCATGACCAACCCGCGCCTGCGCGACGAAGTGGGCGAACTGCGCCTGGTACCGCCGGCGCGGCGCATCAGTGGCCCCGGCAGCACGCCCGTGATGGCGGCCTTTACCCATCTCAACCCGGAAGGAAGCCGGTTCTCCGATGGCAGCTGGGGCGTGTTCTACGCGGCGCACAGCGTGGCCACCGCAGT
Source organism: Dyella soli (assembly GCF_054482295.1). Taxonomy (NCBI): domain Bacteria; kingdom Pseudomonadati; phylum Pseudomonadota; class Gammaproteobacteria; order Lysobacterales; family Rhodanobacteraceae; genus Dyella; species Dyella soli. The sequence continues at coordinate 85,310 of NZ_JBTFFU010000003.1, read as the reverse complement.
CGAGGAAACGGTGTACCACCGCGAGCGCTTCCTTGCCGCCACTGCCGAACCCGCCTGCGACATCGAGATGCGCTGCTACCGCACCAGCATCCAGGCACGGCTGCACGACCTGCGCGGCGGCTGGAAAGCCGTGCACGACCCGAACAGCTATGCCGCTGGCATCGCCCTGGCGCGACGGCTGCGCGCCGAAGGATCGGACGGCATCGTGTACGACAGCGTGCGCCACCAGGGTGGCGAATGTGCCGCCGTGTTCTATCCCGACCGCGTGGCGCCCTGCGTCCAGGCGCAGCACCTGATGTATCGCTGGGACGGCAAACGCATCGCGCAGGTGCTGACCGTCGACGAGTGGAAACGCGCGTAGCAGGCAAAACAAAGGCCCTTCTTTCGAAGGGCCTTGCGGCTTCCATGCCGGCCGGGCTCCCCCTTTCAGAACCGATAGCCGACGCTGGCGCCGAACACCACCGGATCGATCTTGGCCTTGCCGATCCTGTCACCGTTGACCTTCACATCGCTCTCGATGTCGGCCCAGCGCACATCGACGGTGGCCAGCCAGTTGTCGCTGATCTTCATGTCGAAGCCCGCACGTACGGCGCCGCCCCAGCTGTTGGCGATGCTCACGCGCTGGCCGTAAAGCGCACCGGTGCCATGGGTGTCGAAGAAGTTGGTGTAGTTCACGCCCACGCCCAGGAACGGCGACAAGGCGGCGTCGGGCATGAAGTGGTAGTTGACGCCCAACGTCGGCGGCAATTGCCGGGTGCGCGCCACCGTGCCCAGCCCGGCGAGACTGACGTCATGCTGGAACGGCCACGCACCCAGCACGTCGACGCCCCAGTTCGGGGTGAACATGTACTCGAGGTCGATCGTCGGTCGCGTGCTGCTGCTCACGTCCGCGCCTGCGCCGGCGAGAGTGCCGTTGTTGTCCTTGGGGGCAACCACGGCGCCACCAATGCGCACGACCCACGAGTCGTTGCCTTCGGCATGGACGGTGGAAACGGCAAACGCGCCAAGGGTGGCGGCAAAGGCGAAAGGGAGCAGGCTTTTCATGAGGTCGTTCCGTTCGTTTCGGTGGGAATGACGTCATGGTCGTTAGGAAGTCGTTGCCTGCGCCTGACCTAGATCAGATCGTCGTACGGCATTCGGACGCAGGCGGCGAGGTCCAGAAACGGAACGGCCCGCCAAGGGGCGGGCCGCGCTGCCAGGGGAATGGCCTTATCGACGCTCAGGTATCGGCGTTGGTCGCCCAGCCCTCGCGATTGCCGCGGGTGAATACGCGGTCGCTGTCCAGCACGTCGCCCGCCGCATGGGCCGGCTGCTCGCGCAGCTTCGCGTAGATCGGCGTGAAGTCGGGGCGGGTGGCTTCGAACAGCTTCTCGAAGCTGTCGATGACGAAGTAGGTCTGCTGGTAGGTGTCGATGCGGTAGCGCGTGCTCATGACGCGCTCGAGGCCGAAACCGATCCGGTTGGGCGAGGGCGAATCGAGCGAATAGATCGACTCGCCCTTGGAGCTGACGATGCCGGCGCCATAGATGCGCAGGCCGTCCGCCGTGTTGATCAGGCCGAATTCCACCGTGTACCAGTACAGGCGCGTGAGGTTCATCAGGGCTTCGGGGCCGATGGCGAACGCCTTCATGCCGCCGCGGCCGTAGGCCTGCATGTAGTCGGCGAAGACCGGATTGAGCAGCAGGGGCACATGGCCGAACAGGTCATGGAACAGGTCGGGCTCGCTGAGATAGTCGAGCTGGTCCGGCTTGCGGATCCACCAGCTCACCGGGAAACGGCGATGGGCCAGGTGGTCGAAGAACACCTCGTCTGGCAGCAGGCCTTCCACGGCGACCAGCTCCCAGCCGGTGGTGGCGCCCAGCACCTTGTTCAGGTCGGCGAACCTGGGGATGCCTCCGTCGCCCAGGCCGAAGCGCTCCACACCCTCGAGGAATTCCCGGCAGGCGCGGCCAGGCAGCAGCTCGCGCTGGCGCTTGTACAGCGTGTCCCAGACCTCATGGTCGGTGCGGGTGTAGTTGGCCCAGGGCTGCTCCACCACGCCGGTGGCATACACGGGCACGTAGCCCCGGTCGGTCTGCTGGTGTTCGACGCGGCGTGGCGTGGTGTTCATGGAGGGCTCCGGACGGCGCAGGCCATCATTGAGGGACTGACGGCACAGCATATGGCCGATGCGGCGCACGATGATTGTTTAGTTGCTCACCAAAGCGATGTTTGCGCAATAATCAGCCCGTCACTGGAACAAAAGTGGAGTTTTATTGCCGTGGCCACCCTGGATCGCACCGACCTGCGCATTCTCGCCGTGTTGCAGGGCGAGGGGCGCATCACCAATGCCGAGCTGGCCGAGCGCGTGAGCCTGTCGCCCTCCGCCTGCCTGCGTCGCCTGCAGCGGCTGGAGTCCGAGGGCATTCTCACCGGCTACACCGCCCAGGTGGACCCGCAGGCCGTCGGCCTGGGCCTGCAGGCCTTCGTCCGCGTGCAGCTGAGCAAGCACGAAAGCGCCGCGGTGGAGCGGTTCGTGGAGCTGGTGAACGGCTGGGACGAAGTGGTGGCGTGCTACGCGCTCACCGGCGACATGGACTATCTGATGCACGTCTATGTCGCTGACCTGCAGGACTTTTCGCGCTTTCTCCTCGACCGGTTGCTGAACGCCACCGGCGTGGCCGACGTCAATTCCAGCTTCGTCCTCCGTACAGTCAAGCGCTCGGCTGCTTTGCCCCTGACCCAGCTGGAACGCTGAGAGTCTCCATACCGGGGCGCAGGGCGCACGACTAACGCTAAACTAACCCGACTGATGAACACCCACACCGTTTCCGCCCCGGACCGCCGCGACCTGTTGCGTCCCCTACGATATGCCTGGCGAGTGCCATTGCTGCTGCTGCACGTGGTGCTGGGTGTGCTGCTGTGCTCGCTGATCCTGACCTGGAACCGGCATGCGGTCATGCAGGACGGCCGCGAGCCCTTTGCGCACCGCACCATCCGCTGGTGGTCGACGGCGCTGCTGCGCATCTTCGGCCTGCGTTCGGTGCGGGTGGGCAAGCCGCTCGCCGATCCGGTGCTGTTCGTCGCCAATCACACCTCCTGGCTCGACATCGAACTGCTGCACAGCCAGCGCGCCGCCTGTTTCGTGGCCAAGGCCGAAATCGCCAACTGGCCCCTGGTCGGCTGGCTGGCGGCCAGCGGCGGCACCATCTTCCATCGTCGCGGCAGCAACCATTCGCTGGCCGCGGTGATGCAGGTGATGGTGGAGCGGATGCGTGCCGGCCGCTCCGTGGCGGTATTCCCGGAAGGCGGCACCGGCCACAACGGCGTGCTGCGCGTGTTCCATGCGCGCATCTTCCAGGCCGGCCTGGACGCCGAAGTGCCGGTACAGCCCGTGGCGCTGCGCTTTGCGCGCGATGGCCGTCGCGTCATCGACGCCGGTTTCCGCGAGCACGAGAATTTCATGCAGAACTTCCTGCGCCTGCTCGGCGATGCGCCGCTCGATGCCGAGGTCCATTTCCTCGAGCCCGTGCCGGCTACGCCCGAGGCGCGCCGCCGCATGGCCGAACTGGCGCGCGAGCGCATCGCGCTGGCGCTCGAAGACAAGCCCATCCACGACAGCCGCGCATGATGCTACCGAAGGGAAAGGATTTCCTGCCGCCGTGGCCGCTTCGCAGTGGCCACATCCAGACCATGCTTTCGTCGAGCGGCGTGCGCCGTCTCCTGCTGCCCAAGGCCGCGCAGACCGTGATGCACGGCGCCGAGCCGGTCACGGTCGAATGCGGTGACGGCGTGCGCCTTACCGGCGCCTACACCGCGCAGCGGACACAGCCGGCGCCGCGCGGCCTGGCTGTGTTGTTCCACGGCTGGGAAGGCAGTGTCGACTCCACCTATGTGTTGCAGACCGGCAGCCGCCTGCTCGCCGATGGCTGGGATGTGTTCCGCCTCAATTTCCGCGACCACGGCGACAGCCATCACCTCAACGAGGCGCTGTTCCATTCCTGCCGCATCGATGAAGTGGTCAACGCCTTGTGCGACATCGCGCAGCGATACCCCGCACGGCCGATGGCGGTCGCGGGCTTCTCGCTGGGCGGCAATTTCGCCTTGCGCGCGGCGTTGCGCGCGCCGGCGGCGGGATTGCCGCTGAGTTACGCGCTGGCGGTGTGCCCGATCATCGATCCCAGCGAAGGCCTGTTCTCGCTGGAAGAAGCGGCGCCCTGGTTCTACCAGGCGTACTTCATGCACAAATGGCGCCGTTCGCTGCAGGCGAAGCAGGCGGCGTTCCCGCACCGCGAATACTTCGAACTGTCCGAACTCAAGCAGAACCTGCGCGGGCTGACCGCATCGCTGGTGTCGCGCCACACCGACTTCGGTTCGCTCGAGGCGTATCTGGACGGCTATTCGGTGGCCGGCCGCGCGCTCGAGGACCTGCACGTGCCGGCCACGATCCTCACCGCGCGCGACGATCCCGTGATTCCCGTGGACGCGTTCGAGAAGCTCGAGCTGCCGTCCAACGTCGAGCTCGATATCTCGGAATTCGGCGGCCACTGCGGCTTCATCCGCGGCTGGGACATGACCAGTTTCACCGACGACTACATCGCCGCGCGCTTCAATGCGGTGGCGGCGGACTGAGCGGGACGCGCGCCCTCACGTCCTGCTCACGGAGTGTCGTTGACAGCCAGCCGGGCGACGCTGACGATGCACGCGTTGCGATGCGCACCCGGGCATCGCTCGCCAGGCGCATTCCGCGCACGCGCATGAGGAACGGTCATGACCAGCCTTGCCAGGGGAACCTTCGAAGTAACGATGGCGCCGCAGCCCGCGCAGGAAGGCGTGGGCGACCCCAGCGTGGGGCGCATGGCGATCGACAAGCAGTTTCGCGGTGACCTGGAGGGCACCGGCAGGGGCCAGATGCTGGCGGTGGGTACCGCCATCGACGGCTCGGCCGGCTATGTCGCCATGGAGCGGGTCACCGGCAGCCTGCACGGTCGCCGGGGCAGCTTCGCGCTGCAGCACTCCGGCAGCATGCATCGCGGCACGCCCCAGCTCTCGATCACGGTCGTGCCCGATTCGGGCACCGACGAGCTGGCCGGCATCGCCGGCAAGCTGCAGATCATCATCGCCCACGGCACGCATTCGTACGACTTCAGTTACACCTTGCCCGACGTGCCCTGAGTGTTCGCCACGAGGCCTGCGCCCGATATACGCTGTTGCTTCCCCATCACGGAGTGCCGCCCATGCGCCGCCTGATGATCGCCCTGCTTGGTTTGCTGTTGACGTCGGCGGTGAACGCCGCGCCGCAGCTGGACAAGCTCGCCCTGCCCAGGGGATTCCACGTGGCGGTCTATGCGGATGACGTGCCGAATGCGCGCGAAATCACCCTTGGCGCGAAGGGAACCGTGTTCGTCGGCTCCAACAGCGCCGGCAAGGTCTACGCGCTGAGCGACAGCAAGGGCGATGGGCACGCCGACAAGGTGCGCGTGATCGCCAGCGGGCTGCAATTGCCGGTCGGCGTCGCGTTCAAGAACGGCGACCTGTACATCTCCGCGGTCAGCAAGATCCTCGTGCTGCGCGATATCGAGAACCACCTCGATGACCCGCCCGCGCCGCAGGTGGTCTACGACAAGTTTCCCACCGAGACGCACCACGGCTGGAAGTTCATCGCCTTTGGCCCCGATGGCAAGCTCTACGTGCCGATCGGCGCGCCGTGCAACATCTGTGACAAGGGCAGGGACTACGCCAAGATCACGCGCATGAACGCCGACGGCAGCGGGCTCGAGGATGTCGCCTACGGCATCCGCAACACGGTCGGTTTCGACTGGCAGCCCGGCACGCGCCAGCTGTGGTTTACCGATAACGGCCGCGACCTGCTCGGCGACGACATGCCGAGCGATGAGCTCAACAAAGTGACACGCACGGGCGAGCACTTCGGTTTTCCCTACTGCCACCAGGGCGACACGCCCGACCCGGAGTTCGGCAAGGGCAAGAGCTGCAAGGACTACACCCCGCCCGTGCTGAAGCTGGGCGCCCATGTGGCGTCGCTGGGCATGCGCTTTTACGAGGGGAAGCAGTTTCCGTCCAGCTACAAGGGCGCCATCGTGATCGCCGAGCACGGCTCGTGGAATCGCACGAAGAAGTCCGGCTACCGGGTGATGACGGTGCGCCTGGATGGCAACAAGGTCGTGTCCTATGAACCCTTGCTCGACGGCTTCGAGCAGGACGAGAAGGCCTGGGGCCGACCGGCCGACGTGCAGCCCTTGCCCGATGGCAGCCTGCTGGTGAGCGATGATCTTGCCGGCGCGGTCTATCGTGTCACCTACCGCAATCCATGATATCGCGCGGCCGCGGTGCCGCCGCCTGACCCATTCAAGCCAACGTTCCAGGAGAACCGCCTTGCAGCTGCGCAGTGACAATTTCAAACACGGCGATCCGATTCCGTCACCGCTTGCGTTTGGCAAACCGGGGGCGCCGCTCGCGCTGTCGGACAACCTGAGCCCGCACCTGGCGTGGAAGGATGCGCCGCTGGCCACGCGTTCGTTCGTGCTTACCTGCATGGATTCCGATGTGCCGAGCAAGCCCGATGACGTCAACCAGGCAGGACGCACCGTGCCGGCCGACCTGCCGCGCGTCGAGTTCGTGCACTGGCTGATGGCGAACATTCCGGTGGAGTGCGGCGAACTGGCCGAGGGCTCGTGCAGCGAAGGCATCGTGCCGCACGGCAAGCGGGCTCCGTATGGCCCGCCGGGCAGCGTGCAGGGCATCAACGACTACACCGGCTGGTTCGCCGGCGACCCGGACATGCGCGGCGAATACCTCGGCTACGACGGCCCGTGCCCGCCGTGGAACGACTCGCTGGTGCACCACTACCATTTCCGCATCTGCGCGCTGGACGTGGAGAATCTCCGGCTCGCCGACGGCTTTACCGTTGCCGAGCTGCGCGCGGCGATGGACGGCCATGTGCTGGCCGAGGCCGAACTGATGGGCACCTATAACCTCAACCCGGCGTTGGCCTGAACGATCCGCAAGGAAGGGTGAACGGAAACCAACGTGGGGGAGGCGTCAGCCAATCTTCACGCGCGCAAGGCGCGGGCTATGGGTGAATGGTGGCGGGGTGACGAGCTGCCCCGTCACGAGGAACACACCATGCTCCACTACGCCCTGGTATTTCTGGTCATCGCCATCATTGCGGCCCTGTTCGGGTTCACTGGCATTGCCGGGACGGCTGCAGGCATCGCGAAGATCCTGTTCATCATCTTCCTGATCCTCGCCGTGATCGCCTTTTTCCGACGCGCCAGCTGAGTTGCGGCGCGCCGGGAACGCAACACCCCGGCGCGCGCCAGGTTCGCTGCATTCGGTACATTGATCCCTCGTCCCAACGGAGAACGTCATGAACAAGCAGGTCCCGGCGCATGAGGAAAATAGTGCTGCCGATCGCATCGAGGAGCGCGCCGAGCGCGTCAAGCAGGCCGCCTCCAGCGCCGTGGCAAGCACCAAGGAAGCCGTCGAGCGCGCCGCCGACCATGTCGAGGAAGGCCTCCACCGCGCCACCGACAAGGCGGCCGAAGCGGCTACGCGGGCCAATGCCAAGGCCTCCGAGTACCGCGAGCGCGGACGCGAGGCCTACGACGACGCCGTCGATCGCGCCGACGAATGGCTGGAACGCGCACGCGAATACGTGCGTGAGAAGCCCGTGCAGTCCGTCGCGATTGCCCTTGGCGCCGGCTGGCTGTTAGGCCGCATACTTCGTCGCTGACAGACCAAGGCGACGAGGACAGCGGATGGACCAGACCGGACGCGACGACGCGCCCGCTTCGCCCGAACCGACACCGGCATCGCCTCCGCCGCCCGGGCTGCTGGACGATTTCGGTCGCCTCGGCCGCGCCTTCCAGAAACTGTTTGGCGCCCAGCTCAGCCTGCTGGCGGCGGAACTCGGGCTCGCGCGCAGCGCGGTCCACTGGCTGCTGGCTGCGGGACTGGTCGCCACCATCGCGGGCGTGGGCCTGGGCCTGACCCTGCTGGGCCTGACCGGCTGGCTGCTGGCGCAATGGTTCAATTCGTGGACCTGGGCACTGGTGGTGCTGGCACTGCTGGAGCTGGGTGTCCTGGGCGGGGCGATCCTGCTGTTCCGTCGCTGCATGCACTGGATGAGCCTGCCGGCGACGCGGGGCGAGTGGAATGCGATGATGCGTGACGTACTGCGTCGTCCCGAGCCGCGGGACGAAACCCGCCCGGAGGACGTGCCGTGAGCATCTTCAAGCAGCTTCATGCCGTTCGCGTGGCGCAGGCCCGTTCGCGTGATGCGCGCCACGAGCTGGCGGTGCCGGCCCAGGCCCTGTTGTCGCGCGGCGTGCGCCATCCGCTGACCACGGTGGGCGTGGCAGGCGGCGCGGGCTTCATCCTCGGACAACTCAATGTGCATCCGCTGCGCGTGCCCGGCCTCGGCGCATTGCTGGGCGGCACGGCCGCCGAAGTCGTGGGCCAGGCCATGCGGCTGGTGGCCGACTTTGCGCAAGGCGGCGTCGATCCGTCATGAACCAGCCCGTGACGCCCGAAACGCCCGCCACTTCGGGTGACGCGGCGGGCACGCCGATACCTGCGGTACCCATGCTGTCGTACCGCGAACCGCGCCTGGTCGCACACCGCCTGCAGCGTGCACGCAGCGCGCGTCGCCACCTGCGCGGCATCCGCATTGCCTTGAACCTGATGCTGGCGCTGGCGCTGCTCTACACGGTGACCCTGACCAAGGCGCTGCTGATTCCGCTGGTGCTGGCCGCGTTCCTGGGCCTGGCGCTCAATCCCATCGTCGCCAGTGGTGCGCGTCTCGGCCTGCCGCGCTGGCTCTGCGCCAGCGTGCTGATGATCGCCCTGATCGTCGGCATCGGCGCCGGCATCGGCATGCTTACGCAGCCGGCGCTGGGCTGGTTCCACGAAGCGCCGGCGGTGATCCGCAGTTTCGTGCCCAAGCTCAAGATGATCACGCAACCACTGGAGGCGGCCAGCCGTGCCACGCAGAGCCTGGTGGCCGGGCAGGGCGCACGCGCGCCGGCCCCGACGCAGTCCGCGCTGGCCTTCAATGCCTGGGACGTGGTGGCGACGACGCCCAAGGTATTGGCGGCGATCCTCACCGTCGTGCTGCTCGTGTTCTTCTTCCTGGTCTATGGCGACCACTTGTTGCGACGGCTGGTGGAGGCGGCGCCCAGCTTCAGTTACAAGCGACACGCCGTTGCGGTGGTGCGCAGCATCCAGACCGAGGTGTCGCGCTACATCCTCACCACCACGCTGATCAATTTTTCGCTGGGTGCGGTGACGGCCGGCATGCTGTGGCTCTACCACATGCCCGATCCGCTGCTGTGGGGTGCGGTCGCCATGCTGGCCAACTTCATTCCCTATGTGGGCGCGATCACCACCACCACCGTGCTCGCCCTGGTCGGGCTGATGAACTTCAACGATGCCGGTCCCGCCCTGCTGCCCGCGCTGACGTTCGCAGGCATCACCGCGTTCGAGGGCAACCTGGTGACGCCGATGATCCAGGGCCGGCGCATGCGCCTGAGTCCGATCGCCATCCTGCTGTGGCTGCTGATCTGGGGCTGGCTGTGGGGCATTCCCGGCGCGCTGCTGGCCGTGCCCATGCTCACCAGCGTCAAGCTGGTATGCGAGCGCGTGCGCGGCTGGCGCTGGTTTGCGCTGATGGTGCAGCGCTGATCGCCGCCCGGTGACCGTATAAGCGGAAGCCGCGCCGGGACTCATGGCGAGCGGGTTCCGGTCGCGCGCGCCTTGCGACGATGCCTGGCTCGCCTTACGCTTTTGCCCCGGTGGACACGCCGTCCATCGACAGGGGGCTACATGGCAATACGGCATTACCTGCTCGCCGCACTCGCGGCGCTGGCACTGAGTGGCTGTGGCATCAAGCGCACCAATATCCCGGATACCGCGTCGATGCCGCAGGGTTCCGGCGTCATGGTGGCGCGTGTCGTCTTTGTCCAACGCAACGCAGCCGGTGACGAACCCGCCCCTGCGCTCACTGCGATCAAGACGACCAACCTCACCGTTGCATCGCTGATCCTGGATCTGCATCCGGGGGAAAACTTCACGGTGATGAGCTTGCCCGCCGGCAACTACACCTGGCGCGGCCTCTACGTGGGCCGGCGAAATTCCGAATTCAGGAATCGCCTGCCCTTCGAGATCCAGGCCGGCAAGATCAACTATGTGGGTGACATCGTGGTGACGCTCGACTGGAACGACCTGACACGCTACGGCATGCGCGTACGCAGCAACCTGGCGGCCTCGGAAACGTATGTGCACGAGGTCTACCCGCAACTGTCCGGGCACTACCCGATGGTGGCGAGCCTCACCGAGGACGACCGCTGACGCGGGATGCCCGTGCCCCGCAGTCGCACCACGTCACCAGTCGATGCGTTGCCGGTCGCGGAAAAAGCCGCCGGTGATCGCGGGTCGTGTGGGCAAGGTGGCCGCCCACACGATGCCGGCCGCGCCATCGGCCACGGGCCGGCCGCCATGGCCGCCCATGTCGGTGGCGACCCAGCCGGGACATACCGCGTTGACCAGGATGCCGCTGCCACTCAGTTCGGACGCCAACATGCGGGTATGGCTGTTGAGCGCGGCCTTGGAGACGCGATAGGCGGGGCAGCTGGCGCCTTCGCTGTCCATGGCACCGCAACCACTGGAAACATTGACGATGCGGCCGTAGCCGTGGAGCTGCATCAGCGGCAGCATCGTCTCGCTCAGTTGCCAGGCACCGAGCAGGTTGGTTTCCAGCGCCTGCCGGACGAGGTCCATGTCCACTGACGAGGCCTGGTTGTCCACGTCGAAATACGCGCCGGCGTTGTTGACCAAAACATCCAGCCGCCCGAATTCGCCTTCGATGCGCGCCGCCAGCTCGCGCACGTCGTTGGTCGAGGTCACGTCCAGCGCCACCGGCACCACAGCGCCACCTTCGCGACGCAGGCTGCGCGCCGCCTTCTCGCCGGCCAGGGCGTTGCGCGCGCCCAGCAGCACCGTCATGCCGAGGGCGGCAAGCTGCCGCGCGACTTCGAAGCCCAGGCCGCGATTGGCGCCGCTGACCAGGGCGATCCGCTGGGCCAGCGCCGGCTCGGCGGCGGTGGCCCGACGCCGGCCTGGCCTGAGCGGAAAGGCCACAGCGTTCATGGAGCGGCGGCCAGCTGGTCGCAACGTTCGCTGGCGCAGGCCTGCCAGCCACCACCCAGCGCCTTGTACACCGACACGGCGCGCAGGTTGATCGACGCCCGCGCATCGGCCAGCGAGTCTTCCGCTTCAAGCTGCGTGCGTTCGGCATCCAGCAACTGCAGGAAGTCGGCGGCACCTTCGTTGTAGCGGATACGGGCAAGATCGGCGGCCCGGCGGCTGTTGGTCACCTGGTCCTGCAGCTTGAGCACGCGCTCGCGCTGCAGGTTGTAACCCACGATGGCGTTGTCCACGTCTTCCACGGCCTGCAGCACCGAACGCTGGTAGCTGGCCAGCGCCGCGTCGGCACGAGCCTCGCTTGCCTTCACGTTGGATCGCACCCGCTGCACGTTGAGACCCGACCAGGTGATGCTCGGCGCGATGGACCACGCGCGCGATTGGGCACCGCCGAAATCGTTGCTGCGACCGGACAGGAAACCCAGGAAACCGCCGAGCTGGATGTGCGGGTAGTAGTCCGCCTTCGCCACCCCGATGCGCGCATTGGCGGCAGCGAGTTCGCGTTCGGCCACGCGCACGTCCGGGCGTCGCTTGAGCACGTCACCGGCATTGCCGATGTCCAGCGCCACGTCGATTGGCTTGAAGCCCTTCGGCGAGAGGTCGATGTCCAGCTCACCCGGACGTTCGCCCAGCAGCACGGCAAGGCGCGAGGTGTCGTTCTGCGCCAGCGTCTGCAGGGTCGGCAGCTGGGCTTCCACGAACTTCAGCCGCGCGGTGGCGCTCGCCACGTCCTGCTCGGAGCCGGTGCCGATGTCCGAGCGCGCGTGGATGAGCCGCAGCGATTCGCGCTGGTTCTCGATATCGCGATTGGCCACGTCGATGCGCAGCTGCACGCCACGCAGGTCGAAGTAGTTGCGCGCCACCTCGGCGAACAGGGTCACCTGCGCATCCTGCAGTGACGCCTCGCTGGCGCCGGCTTCCGCACCGGCCGCTTCGACCGAGCGGCGTACACCGCCGAACAGGTCGATCTCCCAGCTGGCGTCGAAGCCCGCCTGGTAGCTGGTGACGGTGGTGCGCTGGTCGGTGAAGCCCGGTTGCTGCCCACGGCTGCGCGAATAGTTCGCCACGGTCTCCACGTCCGGTATCTGCTGCGATTTCGCCACGCCGAGCAGCGCACGCGATTCGCGCAGGCGGGCATAGGCGATCTTCAGGTCGGGGCTGTTGGCGGCGGCGCGCTGGATCAGTGCTTCCAGCGTGGGATCGTTGAACTGCTTCCACCACTGCGCCTGGAAGGTTTGCGTCGATTCCTGCGCAGTGACGCCCTGCACGACCACCGGCTTTTCCTGCGGCGCGTGATAGTCGGGACCCACGCTCACGCAACCGGACAGCATGATGGCGGCGGCCATGGCGGCGACTTTCCTGGCTGCATGGCGGCGGGATACGGGCTCGCAGGCACAGCCATCAGCGATGGCGAAATCCATGTGGCCCACGCCCGATGCGAGGGTGTCGCTGGAGCGGCCCCTCACCCCGGCCCTCTCCCCGGCGGGGAGAGGGAGAAGTGTGGTCTTGAGGTTCTTCAAGAACGACATATCAATGCTCCTCGATAACGTTGCCGGCCTGCGCCAGGCGCGCGGCCTTGCGGGCGCGGCGGCGTTCGCCCATGCGCTCGCCCCAGCCGCGCACCAGCACATAGAACAGCGGTGTGAAGATCAGGCCGAAGAAGGTGACGCCCAGCATGCCGGCGAACACCGCCACGCCCATCGCGTGGCGCATCTCCGCGCCGGCGCCGTGCGAGGTCACCAGCGGCACCACGCCCATGATGAAAGCGAACGAGGTCATCAGGATCGGGCGCAGTCGCAGTCGCGCGGCTTCCAGCACGGCCTGCACGCGGTCCATGCCTTCGAGGATCTGCGCCTCGCGGGCGAACTCCACGATCAGGATTGCGTTCTTGCACGCCAGGCCCACCAGCACGATCAAACCGATCTGGGTGAAGATGTTGTTGTCGCCACCGGACGCCCACACGCCCGAGATGGCGGACAGCAGCACCATCGGCACGATCAGGATCACCGCCAGCGGCAGCAACAGGCTTTCGTACAGCGAGGCCAGCACCAGGAACACCAGCAGCACGCACAACGGGAACACCAGCACCGCGGTATTGCCGGCGAGGATCTGCTGGTAGGTCAGCTCGGTCCACTCGAAGGTCATGCCATTGGGCAGGTTGTCCTTCGCCAGCTTCTCGATCGCGGCCTGTGCCTGGCCACTGCTGAAGCCCGGTGCCGGGCCGCCGTTGATCTCGGCGGTCGGATAGCCGTTGTAGTGCTGCACGCGATCCGGGCCCACGGTCTGCTTGACCGTAAGGAACGAACCCAGCGGCACCATCTCGCCGGTCGAACTGCGCGTCTTGAGCCCGAGGATGTCCTGCGGCTCATGGCGGAAGCCCGGCTCGGCGGACACGTTCACCTGGTAGGTGCGGCCGAAGCGGTTGAAGTCATTGACGTAGAGCGAGCCAAGGTAGGCCTGCATGGTCTGGTAGACGTCGGCCAGGTCCACGCCTTCGGCCTTGGCCTTCTCGCGGTCCACGTCGGCATCGATCTGCGGCACGCTCACCTGGTAACTGGAGAACAGGCCGGCCAGCGTCGGCACCTTGGTACTGGCCTGAACCAGGTTCTGCGTCTGCTTGTACAACTCCTCGAAGCCGGCGTCGGAACGGTCTTCCACTTGCAGGCGGAAGCCACCGATCGTGCCCAGGCCATTCACCGGCGGCGGCGGGAAGATCGCGATATAGGCGTCCTGGATGCCGGCGTACTTCTGTTGCAGGGCGGCGGTGATCGCACCGGCCGACAGCGACGAATCGCGACGCTGGTCGAACGGCTTCAGCGTCACGAACACGATGCCTGAGTTGGTGCTGTTGGTGAAGCCGTTGATCGACAGGCCCGGGAACGCCACCGCACTTTCCACGCCCGGCTGCTTGAGCGCGATGTCGCTCATGCGGCGGATCACGTCTTCCGAACGATCCAGCGAAGCGGCATCCGGCAGCTGCGCGAACGACACCAGGTACTGCTTGTCCTGCGGCGGCACGAAACCGGTCGGCACGTGGGCGAAGCCGAACAGGCCCAGCAACACGAGGCCACCATAGACGACGAGCGCAATGGAGCCCGAACGCAGGATGCGCTTCACCCCACCCACGTAACGGTTCGCACTGCTGACAAACAGGCGGTTGAACGGGCGGAACAGCCAGCCGAACGTACGGTCGATGAGCAGGCTCAGCTTGTCCTTCGGTGCATCGCGGTCCTTGAGCAGCAGCGCGGCAAGCGCCGGGCTCAGGGTCAGCGAATTGAAGGCCGAGATCACCGTGGAGATGGCGATGGTCAGCGCGAACTGGCGATAGAACTGGCCAGTGAGGCCGCTGATGAAGGCCGCCGGCACGAACACCGCGCACAGCACCAGCGCCGTGGCCACGATGGGCCCGGTCACTTCGTTCATCGCCTTGCGCGTCGCTTCCTTGGGCGACAAGCCATGCTCGATATGTCGCTCGACGTTCTCCACCACCACGATGGCGTCGTCCACCACGATGCCGATGGCCAGCACCAGGCCGAACAGCGACAGCGCGTTGAGCGAGAAGCCGGCGAGCAACATCACCGCGAAGGTGCCGATCAGCGACACCGGCACGGCCACCAGCGGGATGATCGACGCGCGCCAGGTCTGCAGGAACAGGATCACCACCAGCACCACCAGGGCAATGGCTTCGAACAAGGTATGCACCACCGCTTCGATCGAGCCACGCACGAAGACCGTGGGGTCGTACACGATCTGGTAGTCCACGCCCTGCGGGAAGTCCTTCTTCAGGTCCACCATCAGCGCGCGGACTTCATCGGAAATCTGGATGGCGTTGGAACCCGGGCGCTGGAAGATCGGAAGCGCCACGGCCGGCTGGTTGTTGAGCAGGCTGCGCAGCGCGTAGTTGTTGGAACCCAGTTCGACGCGTGCCACATCACGCAGGTGCGTGAACGAACCATCGGCGTCCTTGCGCACGATGATGTTGAGGAAGTCTTCCTCGGTGATCAGTCGGCCCTGCGTGTTGATATTGAGCTGGAAGGCGGAGTTGGTCGGGCCCGGCGGCGCATTCAGCGCACCGGCCGCCACCGTGATGTTCTGCTCCTGGATCGCATGCACCACGTCGCCCGTGGTGAGCTGGCGCGAGGCCAGTCGCTGCGGATCTAGCCACACGCGCATGCTGTATTCGCCGGCGCCGAAGATCTGCACGTCGCCGACGCCATCGAGACGGGCGAGCTGGTCCTTGATGTGCAGGCGCGCATAGTTCGACAGGTACAGCATGTCGTAGCGCTGGTCGGGCGAGATCAGGTGCACCACCATGGTGAGGTCGGGCGAGCTCTTCTGCGTGGTCACGCCCAGTCGCTGCACTTCCTCCGGCAGGCGCGGCTGCGCTTGCGCGACGCGGTTCTGCACCTGCACCTGGGCGTTGTCCAGATCCGTGCCCAGCGCAAAGGTGACGGTCAACGTCATCGCGCCGTCGCTGGTGGACTGCGAGCTGGTGTAGAGCATGCCTTCCACGCCGTTGATCTGCTCTTCCAGCGGCGTGGCGACGGTTTCGGCGATCACCTTGGGGTTGGCGCCGGGATAGGAGGCACGCACCACCACGGTGGGCGGCACGACCTCGGGGTATTCGCTGATCGGCAGCTTGAACAGCGCGATGCTGCCCGCGATGAGGATCAGCACGGAGAGGACGCCAGCCAGGATCGGCCTGTCCACGAAGTATTGGGCGAGTTTCATTGCATTCGTCCTGGTTGCTCGTAGGCACCATTCCCGCCCGGGGCGGGGACTTTCGGCGCTCTGTTCGCGATGTGCGGAAACAAGGCGACCCTGGCCCCCGGCTCAACGCAGAGAGGGCGCTCACACTTGCGACTTGATTTCCTGAGTCGTCATCCCTGCGTTCGCAGGAATGACGAGCCAAAGAGTTACGGCTTCTGCGCCGCCTTGTTCCCGCTGGCGCCACCCGCCATCGCCAGCTGCTTGTTCGGATCCAGACTGCGCGTTTCCATCGCCACCTTGCTCGGGTTCACTTCCACGCCCGGGCGCACGTGCTGGATGCCGTTGACAATCACGGTGTCCCTGGCGTCGAGACCTTCGGTAACCACGCGCAGGCCGTCCAGTAGCGGGCCGGTGACCACGCGGCGGTATTCCACTTTGCGGTCCTTGTCGACCACGTAGACGTACTTGTTGCCCAGGTCGGCGCCCACGGCACGGTCATCGACCAGTGCGCGCGGCTGGCGGCTGTCGCTGCGGAGCTGGATGCGTACATAAAGCCCCGGCGTGTAGCTGGCGTCGGCATTGTCGAACACCGCGCGCAGGCGGATCGTGCCGCTGCCGGCGCGAAGCTGGTTGTCGACGAAGTCGACGCGGCCGGCATGCGGAAACCCTTTTTCGTCGGCCAGCGCCATCGAAATCTGCGGCGAAGCGCCGTGTTCGCGACGCTGGCGGTCGAATTTCAGGTAGCTGTGTTCATCCACGTCGAAATAGGCATAGATCGGGTCGACGCTGACCACACTGGTGAGCACGTCATTGCTGGTGACCAGGTTGCCGGGCGTCACCAGCGCATTGCTGACGCGGCCGTCGATCGGGGCACGCACTTCGGTAAAGCCGAGATTGAGCCGGGCGGCGTCGAGCGCCGCGGTGGTCGAGGCGACCTGCGCCTTGGCACTCTGCGCGGCGGTGGCCTGACGATCGGCCTCCTCCTTGGCGACGGCGTGTTGCTCCAGCAGCCGCTGTGCGCGTTCCGTATTGGCCTGGGCCAGCACCTGCTCAGCCCTGGCCTGGCTCAGGTTCGCATTCAGACGATCCACTTCGGCCTGGTACGGGCGCGGGTCGATGCGAAACAGCAGGTCGCCCTTGCGGACGATGGCACCTTCGCGGAAATGCACCGAGTCCACATAGCCGCCGACGCGGGGCCGCAGCTGGATGGTGTCGACGGCCTGCAGGCGGCCGGTGAACTCGTCGGCGTCGTCCACGGGGCGCACCAGCACCTGCGCCACCGTGACGGCCGGAGGCGCTCCGCCCGGCGCCGCCTGCGCATGGGTGTCGCCGCCATGGCCCAACAGGGCCCAGCTGCCGCTCACCACGGCCAGGGCAAGAATGGCGAGAATCCATCGTTTGTTCATATCGCGCTCCCAGAATGATCTCGTCGACGGCGGGGGAGGTCGACGAGCAGGGGCGAGAGATTAGGTATACCATCTGGTTCAATAAATACCTTCTTGTGCAATGCAATAGTGACTGCCAGTCACGAATGGGGTGATAATCGAAGCTATGGAAGACTTTGCCGCAATCTCCGCGTTTGTCCGCGTGGTCGAGGCCAAGAGCTTCGCCGCCGCCGCCGCCCAGCTGGGCATGACCCCGTCCGGCGTCAGTCGCGCCGTGTCGCGCCTGGAGGAACAGCTGGGTGCCCGGCTGCTCTTTCGCTCCACGCGTTCGCTACGTTTGACCGACGATGGGGCCGCGTTCCATGCGCGTTGCAAGGAGATCCTTGCCGACCTGGCCGAGGCGACCGAGGCGCTCGGCTACGCCAGCCGCAAGCCAAGCGGCAAGTTGCGCATCGGCGTCCCGGCGGCCGTCGGTCGTACTGTGATCATTCCCAGGCTGGCCGAATTCGAGCAGCGCTATCCGGACATCCGTCTGGAACTGTCGATGTGCGACTACCCGTATGACCTCAACGAGGAAGGCATCGACTGCGCGGTGCGCGTCGGCCCGCTGGAGGATTCCAGCCTGATCGCCCGCAAGATCGGCTACCTGCGCAACGTGATGATCGCCTCGCCGGAGTACCTGGCCAGGCACGGCGCGCCGCAGAGCATCGAGGATCTCAAGGATCACCGCTGCATCAACTACATCCTGCCCAATGGCCGTCCGCGCCAGTGGCAGTTCGAGACGCCCAGCGGGCAGGTGGCCGTCGACATCGATGCGCATCTGCTGATCAACGACGCCGAGTCGGTGATCCAGGCCGTGGTGGCGGGCCTGGGCATCACCCAGGCGCCGCATGTGATCGCCGCCTGCATGCTGGATTTCGGCAAGCTCGAGCTGGTGATGACCGACACCACCTCCACCGGCAAGCCGGTGTGGATCGTCTATCCGCAGAAGAAGCACCTGTCCGCCCGCGTGCAGGCCTTCATCGAGTGGGTGCGCGAGGTGTTCGAGCAGACCAGCGAGCCGGGCAAGCACAGGAAGCCGGTCGTGGCGGCGGTGCCGGAGCGCCTGAGCGCCTGATTGTTGCCAGACGACAGGAGCGCCATGCGTGCGCTCCTGTCGAACAGCGAGGGCTCAGGCGCCCGCCGGCATCAGCAACAGCAGGGCAATGCCCAGGGCGATGCGATAGATCGCGAACGGCGTGAAGCGGTGGCTGCGGATATAGCCGAGCAGCCACTTCACCGCCACGAAGGCGACGATGGCCGAGACCACGAATCCGACGCCGAAGGCGGTCCAGTCCTCGTGGTGCACGCCGCCTTCCTTCAGTACCTTCAGCAGCTCATAGCCGGTGGCGGCATACATGGTGGGAATGCCCACCAGGAAGGCGAATTCCGTCGCCGCCGCACGATTGCTGGTGCCAGCCAGCATCGCCGTGAAAATGGTCGCCGCCGAGCGCGAAGTGCCGGGGAAGATGCCCGCGATCATCTGCGCAATGCCCACCAGGATGGCCACGCGCCAGCTCACCTGCGTGCGATCGGGCTGGCGGGCGGCAAGGCGTTCGGCGGCGATCATCCACAGTCCGCCGATGACCAGCGCCCACGCCACCGGCGTCACCGCCTCGGGCAGCTTGAAGCCCAGCTTCACTGCGATGAAGCCGAGCACGGCCGTGATCAGGAATGCCACCAGCAGCTTGGCGAGGTAATCGCGGTTGGCCGGATCGCGCCATTGCGTGAACAACTGCCAGATGCGGCCCCAGTAGATGAAGGTGACCGCGAGGATCGCACCCGCCTGGATGCCGACGTTGAACAGGTCCGAGCGCTCGCCCAGGCCGAACTTTTCGGCGATCAGCAGGTGTCCCGTGCTGGAAATGGGCAGAAACTCGGTGATGCCTTCGATGATGCCAAGCAGGATGACGTTGATCAGGTCGCTCACGAAAACTCCGACGGTTGGCCGGCACCGGTTCCATGCCGGCGCAAAGCGGCATAGCTTACGGGACTGGCATGGCGTTTTCGGGGCGATCGGTCCGGGACGTGTCCTGTCGGCTCCGCGTGGCCGTCCCCGTCATGGCGGGACGGACGGCGCGGCAGTCTGTATGCACTCAAAAGGTGCATTCCAGTGTTTCATCGTAGTGCAACATGGCCGCGCCACGATGCCTTTTCTGCCATTAACTTATTGATAGTGAAAGAGGCTTTCGCTTGGCACAGGCCTTGCTCTGAAGCGTATCGTTTCCTCACCTTTAACCCGCCGAGGTTGTCCATGTCGTCCGCCGCCCAGAAAGTGCTCGATCTGATCCAGGAACACGAAGTCGAATTCGTCGACTTCCGCTTTGCCGACATGCTCGGCAAGCATCATCACGTCACGTTCCCGGCCCATGCCATCGACGAGGGCACCTTCGAGGACGGCAAGATGTTCGACGGCTCGTCGATCACCGGCTGGAAGGGCATCAACGAGTCCGACATGATCCTGCTGCCGGATCCGGATACCGCCTATATCGATCCGTTCAGCGCGCACACCCAGATGGTGCTGCATTGCGACGTGCTGGAACCGTCGACCATGCAGGCCTATGGCCGCGACCCGCGCTCCATCGCCAAGCGCGGCGAGGCGTACCTGAAGTCCACCGGCATCGCCGACACCGCCTTCTTTGGTCCGGAGCCGGAATTCTTCATCTTCGATTCGGTGCGCTGGCAGAACGACATGGGCCGCGTGTTCTACGAGATCGGCTCCGAGGAAGCCGCGTGGAGCTCGCGCTACAAGTACGAAGACAACAACACCGGCCACCGTCCGGGCGTGAAGGGCGGCTACTTCCCGGTCAGCCCGGTGGACTCGCTGGGCGACCTGCGCGCCGACATGTGCAAGGTGCTGGAGTCGCTCGGCCAGGTGGTCGAAGTGCACCACCACGAAGTGGCCAATGCCGGCCAGTGCGAGATCGGCGTGAAGTTCAACACGCTGGTGCAGAAGGCCGATGAACTGATGACGATGAAGTACGTCATCAAGAACGTCGCCCACCAGAACGGCAAGACCGTCACCTTCATGCCCAAGCCGATCGTCGGCGACAACGGCAGCGGCATGCACGTGCACCAGTCGCTTTCCAAGGACGGCACCAACCTGTTCGCCGGCGACCTGTACGGCGGCCTGTCGCAGACCGCGCTGTGGTACATCGGCGGCATCTTCAAGCACGCCAAGGCCATCAACGCGTTCGCCAACTCCACCACCAACAGCTACAAGCGCCTGGTGCCGGGCTTCGAAGCGCCGGTGATGCTGGCCTACTCGGCCCGCAACCGCTCGGCCAGCTGCCGCATCCCGTACGTGTCGAGCCCGAAGGGTCGCCGCATCGAAGTGCGCTTCCCCGATCCGATGAACTCCGGCTACCTGGTGTTCACCGCGCTGATGATGGCGGGCCTCGACGGCATCATCAACAAGATCGACCCGGGTGCGCCGGCCGACAAGGATCTGTACGACCTGCCGCCGGAAGAAGAGAAGAACATTCCGCAGGTGTGCTCGAGCCTGGACGAAGCGCTCAATGCGCTGGACAAGGACCGCGAGTTCCTCAAGGCCGGTGGCGTGTTCACCGACGACTTCATCGACGCCTATATCGCGGTGAAGATGCAGGAAGTGACGCGCTACCGCGCCAGCACGCACCCGCTGGAATTCCAGATGTACTACGCGCTCTGATCGCGCAGGCAAGTTGGGTGGGAGGGACAACGGGCGCTGCGGCGCCCGTTGTTTTTGCCGGCCCCGCCATCATTCAGCGCAGGGGATGCGGCTCGCTCGAGCCGCTCAGCGCAGCTCGACCACCACCAGGCCTTGCGGCGGAATGTCGATGCTCAGCCGACCGTTCTGCACGACCACCTGCTCGGCTGCCGACAATTTGCCGGCTTCACGCAACTGCACGATCTGTTCGCGGCTGGGCCCTGCCGGGCGGCCCATCCGGTCGAACGCGGCGACTGCATTGCCGTGGGCCTGGTCCAGGCGCCACAGCGTGGCCTGCGCGCCGGCCTTGAGCTTCTTCACCTCGACGTCGAAGTGCCTGCTGCTGCCCTTCGGTTCGCCCGGGGTGTATTCGGCGCTGTCGCCCACCGGCGGGGCGTAGTTCCACAACGCCAGCACCACGGTGCCGTCGGCGCGCCGGGTGGCCAGCGCGCTGTCGGACTTCAGCGGCAACTGCACGTCACCGAGCTTGTGCAGCATGGCGAACGCATTGAACGCCGGCTTCTCGATGCGATCGGCGGCGATCAGGCCGAAGCCGCCATAGAACGGAGTCTTCACCACGCCCTGTTCCTCGAACACGTCGGAGAACGACCAGTAGCTCATGATGTCAACCTTGCCCGCGCATTCGCGGATGGTGTTGGCCATCCACGGACCCATGTAGATGGTGTCGGTGACATTGGGCAGGTTGGCGTACGAGGCGTTGTACTCGCTGAAGATCAGCGGCAACCTGGGCATCGACGAGGCGGCGATTTCCTTGTGCACCTTGTCCACCGAACGGCAGACCATGTCGGCACGCGCGATGTTCTCGCCGGTCTTGAACACGTTCTGCGCAGTGTCGTCGCCGTACACGTGCGTGCTCACGAAATCGACCGGCGTGCCGCTCTGCTTCACATGCCTGAGGAACTCCGGCACCCACGCGGCCTGCGCCGTGCTGGGGCCGCCCACGCGCAAGCGCTTGTCCACCGCCTTGAGCGTGCGGGCCGTGCGGTCATACAGCTCGAAATAGGTGGGCTGTTCGGGCTTGCCGCCCCAGAAGGCCAGGTTGGGCTCGTTCCACACCTCGAAGTACCAGCTGGATACTTCCTCGATGCCGTAGCGCTCGATCAGGTGCCGGCTGAAGGCGCGGATCATCGCCTCCCACTCGGACCAGTCCTTCGGCGGCATCACGTTGGGGTGGTACCAGAAGTCGTGCACCTTCGACGGGTCGGCGCTCAGCTCTTCCGGCATGAAGCCCAGCTCCACGAACGGCTTCACGCCGCGCTCCAGCAGGCCGTCATAGATCTGGTCGACGTAGCTGAAGTTGTAGGCGACCTTGCCCTGGGCATCGCGATACACCACGCCCACATCGCGATCGAAGATGCCGTGGAAGCGGATGTAGCCCATGCCGGTGGCCGCGCGCACGGCTTCAAGATCCTTGCGGTAGTCGTCGCGCAGCGCGAGCGAGGCGCGACCCGAACCGAACATCTGCTCCCAGAAGTGCGGCAGGGGCGTGCCCTTGCTGCCGGCATCGACCTGCAGTTGCACATCAGCCGCACTGCCCGCCTGGGCATGCACGCTGCCCAACAAGGCGAGGCAAGCGGCTGCGCATGCGCCTGCAGCGAAGCGACGGAGCGGTGACTGGGCTGGCATGGCAGGTCCTTGAGTGCAGGGGAGGGGCGGCTGGCGGCGCGAGGCGCCCGCGTAAACGTTTACATCGCGGGCCTAGTCTCTTACATGGCGGCTTGCCCGATCAATGCGTGCTCCTGGCCCGGGCCCCGATGCAGGTGCCGCTGGCTGACCGCCGGGAAGTGCCGTCCGGGCTCGACCAACGGGGGGCGGGCGTAGCGCGGCGGGGACGGCGGAGTGAAGCGAATCGGAAATTAATCAGCAGCTTAGCTACGCCCTGGGCGCGGCCGGACGGACGCAGGGCGCTCCGCGACCAGGGCGGGCCATGGCCGCGCTCGGCGCCATTGGCGGAGGTCCCCCGCCGGCGACGGACCGCCGGTTGCCCGGGCCTTGATGCCGGTCCCCCTCGCCGCGCCTTGTTCGTTCTTTCACAGAGGGCCGGGGAAGATCATCGCCACGGACGGCCATTTTGTTCAGGAGCCGACATCACGTCGGCACAACTTCTCGGCGAGAGGGGAACACCCATGACGAAATTTCCGATGTACTGCGCATTAGGTGCAGCGGTGCTGCTGGCAGGTTGCGTGTCGCAGCAGAAATACGACGAGTCACAGCAAAAGAATGCCGAACTCGAGGCCCAGTACCAGCAACTCAACCAGACGATGGGCACCGAGATCGCATCCCGCGACATGCACATCACGCGGATGCAGGACGCCATCAAGGTGTCGCTCAACGACCAGTTGCTGTTCCCTTCGGGCGGCTGGGAAATGTCGGCTGACGCCAAGAAGAGCATTGCCAAGGTCGCTGCGGTCCTTGCCCCTCATCAGAAGAACAAGGTCAGCGTGAACGGCTATACGGACAGCACGCCGATCGGTCCTGAGCTGATGAAGCAGGGCGTCTCGAGCAATCTCATCCTGTCGCAAAAGCGGGCTGACAACGTGATGCAGTACATGATCTCGCAGGGCGTCAAACCGGATCTTGTTTCGGCCCACGGCTACGGCGAGGAAAATCCGATCGCTTCCAACGATACGCCGGACGGCAAGGCGCAGAACCGCCGCGTGGAACTCACCATCGCGAGCCCGGGCAAGTAAGCCTGTAAAACCCGACCAGGGGCCGGAGCGCGCTTGCAGCCAGGCGCTGCTCCGGCCCCTTTGTTGTCCGAAGCGAGCCATGCCTTGCCATGGCTTGCGGTCGACCCCGCAACGACCTCGCCAGCCAGCGTCCCGAAGCCTGTCGCCGTAGCGCGTCATGGCAGCGCCATGACATGCCTGGCATGAGCGTTGTTGGCCTGCACCCGGGCCATGTCGAGCGGGAGAACATCCGCCGCGTACTGACGGTCGAGCCGATCGACAAGAGCGTGCATGGGCTTGAAGGCCGGGCGTCACCATCGCGATGTGCAATTGATGACTGATGCATGTTCGACAACACCGTGGTTACTCGCGGATGACTACCGCCAACCATCGCCCGAACCTACGCTGTCAGTCACGCCAAGAGCAGTTATAGCGAGGCCCGTGACTCTACGGCCTCCTCCAGGCGCATCCCCGTGCCCTTGAGAGGATCTCCATCATGTCGAGCGAATCTCATCCCGTTCTGCTGCACTCCCTCTGAGAACTTGACCATGGCCTACTTCAACACAGCCCGCAAATGGCTCTACTGCGCCGTAGTGCTGACCACCGCGCTGGCGGCATCCAACGCGGCGTTCGCCGCCAGCGACCCCTACGCCGATCCCGTCAAGCCTGCGCTACCGGCGTCGACCTTCCGATGGGATGCGAGTCGAACCGCGCTCGTCGTCATCGATCCACAGATCGACTTCATGAGCCCCAAGGGTGCGGGCTGGCCGATCTTCGGCCAGAGCGTGACCGAGCAGCACCTGGTTCCAAACCTTGGCAAGTTGTTCGCTGCCTTCAAGCAGTCGGGAACCACCGTGGCCATCTCGCCGCACTACTACTACCCACACGATCATCGGTGGCAGTTCGAAGCGCCGGTGGAAACCGTGCAGCACAAGCTCGGCCTGTTCGACCGCAAGGGTGCGTTGACACTGGACGGTTTCCGCAACTCCGGTGCGGATTTCATGCCGGAGTTCAAGGCCTACATCGAAGACGGCAAGACCATCATCGCCTCGCCACACAAGCTGTATGGACCGCAAAGCAACGACCTGATGCTGCAGTTGCGCAAGCAGCGGGTCGACAAGATCGTCCTGGCCGGCATGGCCTCCAACCTGTGTGTCGAGTCGCACCTGCGTGAATTCATCGAACGAGGTTTCGAGGTCGTGGTCGTGCGCGATGCAGTGGCCGGTCCGAAGCTGCCGGACGGTGATGGCTACGGCAGCGCACTGACCAATTTCCGCTACATCGCAAACGGCGTGATGACGACCGACGAGGTCGTCGCCAGGCTCCATGGCCATTGATCGTCGAATGACGTGTGCATCGAGCTACTCCGACGAACCGCGGGCATTTCGCCTGGGTAGTTCAGGCGCAACCCTCGTCGCCCGACAGGCAATCGGTCCCTGACTCGCGAAACCAACTGGAAACGTTTCTATGTCCTTCTTCAAAACTGCGTTCTTCGTAAAAAACGTCCCCGGCTGGGAGAGGGCGACGCGAATCCTCCTCGCGACAGCTGCTGTCATTCTCAGTGGTGCCTTGCTGCCCTCGCCCTGGAACTGGATCGGCGCCCTGACCTGCATCGGTTTCGGCCTGACCGGCGTCGTCGGATTCTGCCCGGCATGCGCACTGGCGGGTCGCCGCCTTGCCCGGAACGATCAAGCCAGGCAATGGTGACCCGGGGCTCGCCAGCGACGGTCCATGACGATCACGGACGGCGTTCCGCAATGGCGTAGTCATTCAAACGTAGCGGCATGCCCGCCTTGAAGTATGCGCAGTCGCAGGGTCGCCAAGTTGAAAGCCACCAACGATTTCGGCGGCTCCCGCTTCCCCGCGCAATCACCCTCGAGAGCGGAGGGTTCCAAGGGCACAGGCAGCCATAGCCAAACAAGGTGAGCGAACGCAAACCCTGGCGTCAATTCCTCCAACGTAATCACGGTGTAAATCATGAATCAGTTCAGCAAAACCATGTTGAGCGCGGCGCTGCTGGCAGCGTCGTTCGGGTCTGCCATGGCCTCCGATGCCATCCTCGAGCCGGCCACGCAGAAATTCATTGACGGCCTGACATCCGCGGGCGGACCGCCGCTGTATACGCTCACTCCGGAAGCGGCCCGCAACGTGCTTGTGAGCGTGCAGTCGTCAGGTCCCGTCAGCATGCCTGCCGCCGATGTGGTCCATCGCACCATTGCCGTAGGCCCCCATGGTCACACCAACATCGTGGTGGTTCGCCCGCAGGGTGCCAAGGGCACGCTGCCTGGCGTGGTGTATTTCCATGGCGGCGGCTGGATCCTTGGCGACTTCCATACCCACGAGCGTCTGGTTCGTGAACTGGCCGTCGGCACGGGCGCAACCTTCGTCTTCGTGGAGTATGACCGCTCACCGGAGGTGCACTATCCCGTGGCGATCGAAGAAGACTATGCCGCGCTCAAGTACGTCGCCGAACATGCGGGCGAGTTCGATGTCGATCCGTCACGCCTTGCCATTGCGGGCGAAAGTGTCGGTGGCAACGCTGTCGCAGCGGTGGCGCTGCTCGCGAAGGAAAGAAAGGGTCCCGCCCTGCGTGCGCAGGCCATGTTCTATCCGGTGACCGATGCGAGCATGACGACCGCGTCGTATAGCAAGTTTGCCGAAGGTCCGTGGCTCACCGCCAAGGCCATGAAGTGGTTCTGGGATGCGTATCTGCCGGACGTCGCACTGAGGAAGGATATTCACGCCTCGCCCATCAATGCCACCAAGGAGCAGTTGCGCGGATTGCCGACCGCGCTGGTCATGACCGACGAAAACGATGTGCTTCGTGATGAGGGTGAGGCCTATGCGCAGCACCTGTCCGACGCCGGCGTACGCGTGACCAGCGTTCGCTACAACGGCACCATTCACGACTTCATGCTGCTCAACCCGATTGCGAACACGCCGGCGCCACAGGCCGCAATCCAGCAAGGCGTGGACTTCCTCAAGTACAACCTGCACAAGTAGGACGGAGCGGGCCACGCAGGCGCTCTACCCTGCGTGGGTGCTTCATGGCCGAGCGAGCGGCGGTTCGCTGCTCGTCTCGCCTGACTCGGGAAGAAGCAGCTGACCGCGTTTCGAAACGGGTACGGCTCCTGGCACCGACGCTCAATGGGTCCGATGCTTTCTGGTCTCTTGAGCCAACCCGGGTCTCACCGGACCAGCGGTCAATACTCCCAGAGGGCAGGTACCCAACGAAAGATGTCGCCGTCGACGGCCACCCGGCAGTACGGGAACGACACGTGCGAGGCCACCGTGGGCTCACGGCTCTCCGCCAGTTCCCGCAAGAGACGAACGCGGACGCGGACCGCCTCGTCGGGATCGTGGTCGAAAGCGTTGTACCAGCCAGGGCGGTCGAAATGATCCTGGAACACGGCATCGCCGAGAAAGGTCAGCCGGTCGCCACCGGACGCCATGCGAACCACGCTGTGCCCGGGCGTGTGGCCGCCGGTGCGACGAACGACCACCCCCGGCGCCACCTCGTACTCCGATTCGAACAGTCGCAGCTGGCCGCGGTAAACCTCCATGAAGCGCTCTTCGGCCGACCGAAGCACGTCGGACATGCCGCCGAACGTATTGCGGGAGAAGTCAGGTGACTTCCAGAACTCGACCTCGGCGGCCGCCAGGTGGATTGGCACGTCGGGACGCAGCCGCCGCCTCAGCCCGTCGGCGAGCAGTCCACCCACGTGGTCCACGTGCAGGTGCGTGATCACGACGTCGGTCACGGATGCGGGATCGATGCCGGCGGACGCGAGGCGCCCGAGCAACAGGCCTGCCGGCGTGAACTCCGACCCTATGCCAGAGTCGATCAGCACGGTCCGGTCGCCGCTACGCGCAACGACCACGTTCACCGGCCACTTGAACACGTCCTGGGGCAGGAGCATGGCATCCAGCCAGGCCGCCAGCTCGGCCGGGTCGGCATTGGTAGCCAGTGTCACGGGGGGCAGCGGCAGCACGCCATCGCTGATCACCAGTACGTCAATCTCGCCTACCTGCAACGCATAACGAGACGGGACCAGCTCGCCGGGCCCCGGTTTGCCGGGATGAGAGGTGATGTCAACGCTCATGCTTGTCTCCTCGAGTGCGGGCACGGCCCTACAACGACGAGTCCGGGCCAACCTTGAAAGCAATGGCAGTATCAGTCGGGGTTGGTTGCGGGGACCCCATGGGCGTTTCAAAGTGTCCACCGAGCCGATTGCCGGATGGGTCTTCCAGCGTGCCGCGCATGACCAGCCGATATTTGCCCGGCCGCCATGCCGTGTCCGGCATGAACGTCCACATCGATTCTCCCTCGCGCAGTCGGGCCGTCCCGTCGACACGACGATCGTGAGCATCAACCACGGCCAGGTAGTCGACGTCACGACCGTCGATCGGGCCGTCGAGGGTGACCACGAGTGGCTGTCGCGAACCGGGGCTTACGGGGGACAACTTCCACGCGGATGCGACCGGGCCACTCGTGTCCACGGGACCTATATGCCATCGCTTGATGGGGTGCCCATCGAACGTGAGGACCATGTCATCTCCCTCCATGGCGACAGGACCCCATTGCTCGCGCGCGACCAGACCGGTCTTGACCCGCCCGGGGTGCAATAGAAGCGTCAGCACCTTTGCATCGGGCGACCACAATTCCTGCGGCAGGAACGGATCTGGTACCGGACGCCCGTCCGCGTGGGCGAGGGCAATCCTCGGCAGCACGGCACCTTCGATCGGTGCGGCAAATACCACCGACAGGCGAAGGATGTTGGCCGGCACCTCCGCGCCGGAGGGCTGGACGAGCACGACCTGCGGCGCCGGCTCTCCGCCCCAAGCAACCTGCAGCATGGCCGCGAGGGCCACGCCGATGAGGAGCGGCCGCCAGCGCACGGCATTACTCCGAAGGTTTGATGAGGTCAGGGAACCCTTCGTCGGTCAGCAGCATGTTGATGTACTGATGCGCCTGCGGGGACGCGTGGCCCTTGAAGCTGAAATCGGGAAAGGCGTACTCGGAGATATGATCCGACAGGCGGAAGCTCAGGTTCTTTCCCATCGAGACCAGTTGCAACTCGTCATTCTGGAGGTCGCGCCGAACGGCGACGAACGCCTTGTCGTCGAGGTTGTCCAGCCGCATCACGCCGGCCAGGGGCGCCTCCGACACTTCCAGACCGGTGATCTTGCCGTACGGCACCTGCTTTTCGATGCCCGGGCGCGCACGCGCCGCTTCAAGCTCCGATACCGGGATGATGTTCGACACGCGGTTGTAGTTCACCAGCATGAGGAAGTCCTGGGTCTTGCCGTCCCCGGTTTGCGTGTAAGCAACCATCTCGGCTGGCGTATTGCCGTAGCCGAGTTCGGCGACGGTCTTGCCGTGCACATGCGCACCATCCTTCAGCTCATCGAGCGGAATGATCACCAGCGGTGTACACGTATAGGCAGCGACGAGATAAGGTTTGCCGCCGAGTTTCGCGAAACTCATGGCGCGGATCGGCGCGCGCGTTTCGACCATGTTGTGGCCGGTATGGAAGATCTCGACCGACGTGATCGATTGCCTGGCGTCGAAGGGATAGCGGATGCGACGCAGAGTCGAGGCGAACTCCTGGTTCGACAGCCCGGCCACGAAGAGCTCCCCGTCGTGCCACTTCATGTCGGTGACAGTGAAGCTGCGCTCAGGCATCTCCCTCCAGAACTTTTCGTTCATCGTGGGCGGATCGCGAAGCGCAACCGAGGTCGAGTGCGCGGCCGCCAGGTCCACGCGACGGGCCTTCTTGTCGCTGGTCACGACGAACAGTGCCGGGGTCTTGTTTGCACCATAGCTGACCGCCACATAGACCTCTCCCGTGCCGGTACGCGCCGCCATGTCCTCGACGGTGACCCTGGCACCGCCTACCTGGTCAGACAGCAGTTTCTCCAGGTCAAGGACGTTGAACGCTGTGCCTGCTGGCTGGCGGGGCGCGGGTGCAAGCTGGATCGCGTGAACCTCGGCGGCCTTCCAGTCGGCCACAAACAAGGTGTCGCCCGGCCCGGCAGCGAGTCGTGAGATCGACTTGACTTCAGCGGCGAATGCATTGAAAGACAGGCCAAGCATGCAGGCAATGGCAATAGTTGAGGCGCGCATAAATTACCCCTTGATCAGCGTAATTCCGCTCGATTCCCGATAAACGGGGAGGAACGTCGCGAACCGCCGGTCCACTCCATCGTCAAGTAGTGAACGCGGCGTGCCAGCCAATCCCGGCACGAGCGCGGTGTGGTCCACGCGGTCAGTCGTGCCGAACAAATGGCCGTCATTGACCATCACCGCAGATCGGTCGATGGAAAGGCTCGCGCACTCGTTGCCGCGGCAATCCCGGCTCGGGTTCGATGCAACACGGCTGGTAGACGGGTTGACGAGCTCGCGGTGAAGCCCTTTGACTGGCGACCCGCGGGATGTTGTCACATCCGACGTCATCGGAGCGTCTATTTGGAAGACGACGGGCGGACCCCTGGAATTTGCAAGCCTGGCCTGGCGGTGAGGAAAGCGCACCACATGGCAGCTCGTCCGAGTATCGCTATCGACCTATTGCCTGGCGACCGCATTAGGGGCTTCAGTAGGGATCGGGTGGAAGGCCTTATCGCTCCAATCCCCGATCGGCGCGCTACATACGCCATGTACGGACGGCCTCGTCTCCCAACTGCGAGCACCAAACGGAGGTTCCCATGAAGATCGTCGTCATTGGTGGTACTGGACTCATCGGCAGCAAAGTCGTCGAACGCTTGCGCAAAAACCGACACGAGGCGGTTCCCGCGGCGCCTTCGTCGGGCGTCAACGCCCTCACTGGCGAAGGCCTCGGCGATGCCATGAACGGAACGGACGTGGTCGTGGATTTGTCGAACTCGCCCTCGTTCGAAGACAAGGCTGTGATGGAGTTCTTCGAGACGTCAGGGCGCAACCTGGCCGCTGCGGAGAAGAAGGCAGGCGTGAAGCACCATGTAGCGTTGTCCGTCGTGGGGACCGGGCGTCCGGCATTTGCGGCAAGTGGCTATATCCGCGCCAAGATGGCCCAGGAACAACTGATACGCGCTTCCGGCATTCCGTACACCATCATCCACTCCACCCAGTTCTTCGAGTTTCTCAATGGCATTGCAGGCGCCGGCGGAGCGGGCCAGGAAATTCACATTTCCACTGGACTGATGCAGCCGATTGCCTCCGACGACGTCGCCGATGCCGTCGCCGATGTCGCGGTCGGCGAGCCAGTCCATGGCATCGTGGAAATTGCCGGCCCCGAGAAGGCTCCCATGGCGGAGTGGGTTCAGCGCTTTCTTGCCGCCACGGGGGATTCGCGCAAGGTCATCGCGGACCCCAAGGCGGCTTATTTTGGCGCTGTGCTGGAGCCGGACACCCTCATTCCGGAAGCAGGCGCACGCCTGGGCAAGCAAGACTTCAAGACCTGGTTCGCGCGCTCTTCATTCGCCTCGCGGTGAACGACGGGGTGATGCTCGACAACGAATATTGGGAGTACATCTTTCGTCTGTACGACCTGGGGCGCGACCACCGCTAACCCGTTGGCATCGTGCATCGTCGCTTGCGACCCATCGGTGCTCGAAAGCTCCGCTCATTGTTGCCTTCCGATCAACTTGATGATCCATCGGCAGTCTCTATCGGGGCTGACAGCGACCGCATAGCATGGCCTTCCTTATCGAGGCACCGACCTCGCCAACGCGATGGCTTGCTCACTCATGGAAACAAGTCCCAGGGATCACGTGACGGACCTGTCGGCGCCACCAGCAGCGCCAGGAGAATGGGCCGACCAGGCCACGCCATGGGGCATCGCTGCCGCTTCCACGCGCTCCGTGGCGATCATCATCATCGACCACGACGGCATGATCATGGCGTGGAACGATGGGGCACAGGACATGTTCGGCTATCACGCACGCGACGTGATAGGTCGGCCGATACTGAACTTCGCCGAGGCTTCCTCGCAATCTCAAGCCATGGAGACCTTATTGGACCCGTTTGCCGACGACGGGTACTCGAGGTGGTATCGCCACTGTACCGGTCGACTGGTCTTCTGCATGGCAAGGATGTCGCTCCTGGGCACGCGAGGCGATGGATCGGCACAGCAAGCGTTGTTCCTATGCGATGCGACCGACATCCGGGAGCGATTCGAAGCCCTCGGGAGGCGACTCATCGAGCAGGAGGAACGCTGTGACGAGGCATTGAACGCCGACGCATGCAAGGATCGATGCCTGGCATTGATCTCCCACGAACTCAAGCAACCCTTGACCACGATCCTGCTGGTGACCGAACGGCTCCTTGGACTTCCCGCCGACACGCAGGTGCAGCGGATTACCGAAGATCTGCAAGACTTCCGTAGTGCTACGCGGCGAATGGCCAGAATCGTCGATGACCTCCTCGACATCTCCCGGGTCAGAGCCGGAAAGATCCGCCTGGAACCTATGCTGGTCCATGTCGATGAGCTGGTGCGTCATGTATCGGCCACCATCGCCGCAACCGCACCCGACAGTCGCATCGTGGTTGATGTCGAGGCGTCCGACTGCAGGTGCATGGGCGATCCGGTGCGACTCGAACAGATCATCTCGAATCTCCTTCACAATGCCATCAAGTTCAGTGGATCGGGTGGCCGCATCAACGTTCGCGTCGAATGCGATGATGGGTTCGCAAAAATTGAAGTGGCCGATGATGGCATCGGCATCTCCCGGGAATTCCTCCCGCATGTCTTCAGCATGTTCGGCCAGGAGCCAGGAGCGCGTTCTTCTTCCAGGGAGGGGCTGGGCATTGGCCTGGCGTTAGTCAACGACCTGGTCAAGGCCCACGCCGGGCGCATAAGCGCTCGATCGGACGGGATCGGGAAGGGCGCGAGATTTACCGTGTGGTTCCCGCTTGCGATCAAATCGATGCCGGCACAACCGATGCCATCGAGGGTGGCATCGTTCGATCGAGTCTTGTGAGGCGACCGCGATCTCGACGGTCGGCGCTGCGAACTTCGTCAAATGCATCCAGTGGAATGACCCGGGACTCGCTTCCGGCCGAGCCATCGCCGGCGGCATCGCACGCACAAGTACAGCCTCGGCCACACAACGGGTGACAGGTCGACCCATCAAGCGCGCCCCATCGCCGCCACCGGTGGTGGAATGACCCGTCATGATCACTTCGTTGAGATGTGGCGCTTCGACGCGAGCGGCCTGATCGCCGGCGCAAGCGCTCATGCCACGCCGAGCCTGGCCTGGCTGCAGCATCCGTGCCCGCGACGGTCATGCGCGATGACGCCAGAAGCGTGCCGTGCAAAAAGTGCGTCTGACCCTACGGTGCCTCTGCGGACAGGCGCCAGCGGGGCCGGGGCCAGCATCCTTGCAACATCAGTAGATCCTGGCCACCGCATCAATCATGAAGTTGACCTTGTTCTCATGACACCACGCTTCGAGTTCGCGTCTGATGACTGACCACTTGTCTCGGGCCCAATCAGGCGCTTCGCTCTTCCACGCTTCCTCCGTGGGCAGATACGCCGTGAGAATGACCATCGGGAGTTCAAGCTCAAGGCAGCCTCCCGGACCCGTGCAGTAGAGCCCGCCATTCCATTTCGGGTGAAACCTGAAAGTAGTCATGGGTCGTTTCCAAAGACCATCATCGTCTGCTCCTGTGTGCTGCTCGAGCTGCGCTGCCAATGCCCGGCGCCGAGTGGGTCGGGAAGCCAGCTCGCAGTCGTGGGCGACCTAGGACTGCAACCGCAACGCACGATGGAAACCTGGGCCGTCAGGAGGCGCCATGGCACGTCTACTCCTCGAACGGAGAGTTGAACAGTGAGTCTACGAGCGACGGTGGACGATAGCCGGGTACAAAGCGCTCGCCAAAATCCCGCGCAAAATTGTCGTATGTCGTCTCGGGGCGGGACTCGACGATCCCGCAAATGGTCCGCGTAAATCGTTCCTTCATCTTCAAGCGGGGGAAGGCTTCGACGATCGACTTCATCCTATGGTCTTCGATGGAGTCGTAGCACCATCCGCCGCCCCAATCGACGCCGATGCCCATCGTGCAAAGTGCCACCTCTGCTTCCTTGTGCAGTCCGATGGATGGCGTGGAGTTGAGTGCGACGCTGTCCCAGATCAGCTGAGTGCGTCGCTCGTCCAGACCTTCCTCGTGGGCAAATGCCCGCGCGGCATTGGCGCCCTCCACTTCGAATCGGAGGGGCCCACTGAAGGCTTCCACCAGGCCAAGGTCATGCAGGAGCGTCGACACGGCGAGAACTTCTGCGTCGTATGGCGCTCCCCGCAATTCGGCGAGCGAGGCGGCGAAGAGCCACGAGCGCATGACGTGGTTGAAAAGGTAGGGTTCGGAAAGATCGCGGGCATACTCGATGGCGCGAGACACCAAGGTCGTATCCGGGACGGCAACCTCAGCGATCAGGCGCCTGGGAACCGTTGAACGGATGGAAGGAGGCCGAGACCGCGCGTGGCCAGGAGTTGAGAGCGATTTCATGAGCCTCTTCCGGCTGACGTCGAGCAAATTCATCCAAGACTTCGCCCAATTCGTAAGGGTCCGCGTCGCTTCCTTCGGCACGGCGTATCAATGGGATCGCGCTACGCGGCGCTCCAGCGCACCCGGTCTTCGACCATGCACCATGGCTGTGGAGCCGTCGGGACCGACAACCGTGTCCCTCACCTGGTGGCTGGTGGGTCATTGAGCCTCAACTCAGGCCGCCGGCAAACGTCCCGCATCTTGCCGACGAAACTTCGCGATCCAGTCTCGAGGAAGTCCGCTTGTCGCGGAAAGCGCGGTTGACATCTTGAACCAGGGCATCATTGAACTGTAGGCGCTCGCGAGCCCTTACTGTGTTTCCATTAGAGAACCAATGTGGACACCCCGGGCGCGCCGCGCCAGGTCACCTGGAAAGCCGGCACGTGCGCTATCGACAAGCGGCCATGCCAGGCTCCGGGCGGGCCGTGCCGAGACGTGGATGAGCCGCCGGGCCACGATGGACGAGGGTCACGCCAACACACACTTTGGCGCGCCGACGGCATCGGTGGTGCTCCAAGCTTGCATTGCCACATCGGCCCCATCGCCGTGTTGCTCGCATGACGAGCGTCCACCTGGAAAGGCTCTACAGTCGCCACAGGAAGAGACGGGTGCATGGGCGTGCCACTGCAACAGCCTGGCATCGAATCGATGTGTCCTCAGTGATTGGTGCGCGCTGAGCAACACTGCGAACACATGGGAATGGCTACCGTCAGCTAGTGGCCATGACTACGCTTTTATCCGACGCCAGTAGCCACGTTCGTTGGCATCAATTCCGTCAAGACTTCGACCCTGCGATTCTCGTAGCTTCAGGCATGATCACGATGTTGGCGAGTGAGGGCCCCATCACTTTTCTCCATGCAATGCCGACGCAGGCATCGGTGCGCCGAATTCTTGTACTTGAGCTTCAAGCCATCGTTTCACCGGGGGCACGGCAGAGCCTTGGCGACGATGGCGAGTTGGTGAGCTTGATTGGTTGTCAGGGCGACCGTCCTGGCTGATCCGATGAAGTCGCCAGCCAGATTGCCGTCGGACAACAACTCCGTCGGGTGGGCGACCCGTCAAGCGGCCACCTCGCGGATCGTTGCAGGAAGCGTAAGCGTGCATGAGCAGACGATGTAGTGCGTGTGGCCGCAACTGCGCTTTTGGCCAGGTTTCGGATCACGTTGTTGAGCCTTGCAAGCCCCGGCGTCTGGCCGACGTCCATCAACTTCTGGATATCGGCCCGATACCGATGATGCATTGAACCCATCCAAACGCCCCTGTCGGCGGGAGCTTGTTGCCATGAATGGAATGCCTCTGAAGATGCCGATCGCCAAGTCATCGCTGCGATCGCTGGTCGTGGCGGCTTACACGGCCGATCCGTCGGACCAACTGATCTCGCCGGTGGGCGAGCACAGCTACAGCACATTGTTCACGCTGATTCCCGTGGCCCTGGCGGTACTGCGCGTGGCTGCCGAGATCGAGCCTAGGCCGGCCGCCGTCATGGAGTGGTACCGGGCGACACCCATAGCGGAACTGGGGCAACTCACTGCAGAGCAACTGGTGGCACTGGGCCGCGCAGAAGTGGTGATTGCGTTCCTGCGGTCCATTCGCGACGGCACGCGCACATGATCGTGCCACCAGCCGCTTGCCTGCTGGTCATTTGAAGCCACCATGGAGCATCACGATGGGCATAGCTGCTCGCAAGTTTGAGGAAATCGCCAGCGACATCGCGCGTGTCGCGACCTGGCGCGAGGAATTGCTCTCCAGCGCGCTCGATGCGCTCGAAAGTCGGCATCCGAAACTGGCGCAGGCGCTGCTGGAGAATGTCGGCAACCGAAGGCGCGCGGGTCATTGGATATGTGCACCCCACCGTGCCTATGGCGGCAAGTCGCCGTGCGAGCTGCTGGCCGATGGTGATGAAGACAGCGTGTGGGACCTGTTGGATGGCGCCACGCCAGTGGAAGCATCATGCGACAAGACGCGCACGAACCTGGCGTACTGACGAATGCCGCGAGACATGCTGGCAGAGGGCGGTCAAACACCTGGTGGACGCCGTCAACAGGCCGCTTCGCCATCGAGAAGCGGGAGCAGCATGCGCACCGCTTGCCCGGGTGGGAGATAGTCTCCGGCCCGGCCAGGGCCGGCTTCCCGCCAATGGCGGCATCCGCGCTCGAGACGCCCCACCCACCAACAGGTCGAAGCTACGCGCCGCACGGAAGGCTTTGTCTCTGCAGTTCCATGCCCGGTCGCGTCACATGCGGTGCAAAACCTTCGCTGGCCCGCCGCCGCCGATGCATGGGCGCACGTTCTCCGGGTTCCGGCGGGCCGGCGAAGGTTCGGTGAGTCGCTCAGGGCACCACGCGCAACACCGGTTCATTCTGGTTCTTCAACAGAAGCACCACGAACTTGGCCGGCTTGGTAAGGCTTGCGTTGCGCCCGACCGTGTGCACGTCGTCGGGTCCTTCGTAGAACGTCTGACCCGGCGTCAGTGTCACTTCCTTGCCCCCGTTGAGGCTCATCACGATGGAGCCTTCGAGCACGTAGACGAACGCATGGGCGTTGTGGCGATGAACGGGATCCACGGAACCCGGCGGATACACGACGGTGATCATCAAGGCTTCCTTGCCAGGATAGTCCTTGAGGGCCTTGGTCATCAGTTCCGTCACCTGGGCCTGCGGAGGGGCCGCTCCAGTGGATGCCGGCGCCGTGGTCTGGGCAACAGCGGTTCCGCCCGCAAGCAGGCAGAGCAATCCAATCGTCTTGAACGTACGCATGGGAATCTCCTTGTGAGTGGCACGCATGGCAGCCGCAGTGTCGAACAGGCAGCCAACGCGGCGTCGCCGCGTCAAGGCCATGTCAGGTCAATCCGGCCTTGTCGAGTCCGTAGGCCTTGTCGAGCACACCGGGGACGGCCCTGAAGGCGACGTTGATACGATTCCACGCATTGATGGACATGACTGCGTAGGTGAGATCGGTGAGCTCCTTCTCGGAGAACTGCGCGCGTACGAGCTCGTATATGTCGTCCGGTACGCCGTGCGGCGGCAGCTGGGTCAGCGCCTCGGTCCAGGCCATCGCGGCGCGTTCGCGGTCGCTGAACAAGGTGGACTCGCGCCATGCCGGCAGGTTGAGCAGGCGCAACGGTCGCTCGCCATCAATCACCGCCTGCTTGACGTGCATGTCCAGGCAAAAGGCACAGCCGTTGATCTGCGATGCGCGAATTTCGACGAGGTGGCAGGTGGACTTTTCGACACTGGACTGGGTCGCCAACGTGCTGAGGGCGACCAGTTTCTTGAAGAGCTCGGGGGATTGCTGCAGATAGTCGATCCGCTGGGTCATGGATGGAATCCTTGTCAGGCGCGTGATCATGCCTCGGCCGTGCCGAGGTGCCCGCTACACGCTGAAGAGCATGGCGAACCCAGCCTAGATTCTTCGCGGTGCTCCCAGTAGCTCCGTTGAAGGGCTCGCCGTGTTGCCGTGCGAGCACCAATGCCTTGATGTTGTCACAGGCGGTGTAACTGAAACGTCTAGCGGACACAGGCCACCCGAAGGCGGTATCCCGCGCGCTCAGGATGGCTGAGACGAAGCTGACATTTATTCGAAAGACGACCCATGAACCTTGAAGCCCTTGATCAACCCCACTACGCAATGAGCGACGCCCTCGCGTCAAGTTTCTCCGCGAGTTACGCCGGCGTGGTTGCGTTTATCGCCGTAGCGACCGAAGGCAGTTTCGCCCGCGCCGCTGATCGACTTGGCATCGGTCGCTCGGCGGTCAGCCGCAGCGTGCAGAAGCTCGAGGCCCAATTGGGAGCGCGGCTGTTCCTGCGGACAACCCGAAGCACCTCGCTGACTCGCGAGGGTGAGCTGTTCTTCCAGAACTGCCAACCGGGCGTGGAGCGGATCGTGCAGGCGATCGAGGACATGCGTGACCTGCGCGAGGGCCCGCCGCGCGGGCACCTTCGAATAAGCGCCTCGGTAGGCTTCGGCCGTTACGTCGTGGCGCCGCTGCTCAAGGACTTTCGCACCCGCTATCCGGGCATTTCCATCGATCTGCTGCTGGAAGACCGCGCGATGGACTTCTTCGCGGACCGGGTAGACGTGGCTTTTCGCAATGGCATCCTGGAGGACAGCCAGGTGATCGCCAAGCAGCTCATTCCCATGCCGATGGTGGTTTGCGCTTCGCCTGCGTACCTGAGCACCCATGGCATGCCCCGTCAGGTGGAGGACCTGGCCGGGCACACGTGCATCAATTTTCGCATGGCCTCGGGAAGGATCTTCGAATGGGAATTCAAGGTCGGCGGCCGGATCCAGAAGTTCCTGCCGCCGTCCACTTGCACGTTCAATGACGGCGAGTTGGTTCTGCAAGCCGTGCTCGATGGCCAGGGTATCGCGCAGATGTGCGGCTGCCACATACGCCAGCACCTGCGCGCCGGCCGGCTGGTCACGTGCCTGGCGCAATACGCTCCCGACGATCGGGCACACCACCTTTGTTACCTGAGCCGGCAGCATCTGCCAACACGAATCCGCGTCTTCGTCGACTACATGACCACCGCGATACGCGCGCCCGACCTGCGCTGCGCGACCCCGCTGGCGCCGGCCTCACTAGAGGTTGCGGGCGCGAAGAGCGGAGCGTTCCTGGCGGAC
This sequence comes from Dyella soli, assembly GCF_054482295.1. Taxonomy (NCBI): domain Bacteria; kingdom Pseudomonadati; phylum Pseudomonadota; class Gammaproteobacteria; order Lysobacterales; family Rhodanobacteraceae; genus Dyella; species Dyella soli. Next base: position 46,454 of record NZ_JBTFFU010000003.1, on the reverse strand, counting down.
GTCGCCTGACATCGCCGCGCTTCCAGCGTCGTCAGGCGAGGCACACGTCGATGCCGTCGGATCGCGGCGGTCCCTTCGCGATGGCATCAGCCACGACCCAACGTAGTGATCCGGTGGTAGAAACGCGGCGAAATGGCCGGCCTAAGTGGCTGTTTATCTGCGCGGAAATCTCACGAGGTCTTTCAACAGGGTCTTTGTCGCCCGACGGTGCTTCTGGCCATAGACACCGCTAACACCCGCGTGGGTGAGAATATGTCTCGCCCACGCGTTGGATGGGCATGCCAAAGCAAGGGCGAAGGCGCGGGCTTGACTCTCCGGATCCTGGCTGCCATGAATCCCACTGACCGCGGAATGTTGTTTGGCCTCGGAGTCCTGCTTCTGGACTTCCTGGCATGGCGCTTCTTGAAGCTCAGCCAGGAATGGGCGCGCTTCGGGATTCGACTGACGCTGTTCCTGCTTCTGAGCTATGTGTTGTGGACCGCACAGATCAGCCCGTTTCATGTCGCGCCATGGGCAGACCAGCCCATCCGGCATCTGCTGGCGCAAGGACTCGAAATCCTGTGGTGGCTGCAGGCTGCACAGATCTCGGCCACGATTCTTGGACGAATTGTTCTGCCTTCAGAGTTGCACCGCGAGCGCCTGTTCCAGGACATATTGCGGGCCATCGTTTTCGTGACCGCGGCAGTCGCCGCCGTCGGCTATGTCCTGGAGCTTCCCCTTGGCGGGTTGCTCGCCACGTCGGGCGCCATGGCGATCATCGTTGGCCTTGCCGTCCAGAGCACGCTCAGTGACGTATTTTCCGGCGTGGTGCTCAACGCGACCCAGCCGTTTCAAGTGGGCGACACCGTGACGATAGCCGACATCCAGGGCAGGGTCATCGACAGAACCTGGCGGGCGACGACCTTGCTCAACAATCGGGGCAACTTCGTCCAGGTGCCGAATAGCGCCGCCGCCAAAGCCAACATAGTCAACTTGAGTCGGCCTCCGCAGATTCACGGGGTAACGGTGCTGATTCACATATCGCCAACCATTCGGCCGTCGGTGGTGATCTCCGCCCTCGAAGATGCCGTCAGAAGTACCACTGAAGTATTGGTCAACCCCAAGCCAGTCATCACTGCAACGGGGATACACAGGAAGTTCATCGAGTACGAAATCCTGGCCTATGTGGCGTCGGCCGATAAGAAGGTGGCCACCCAGAATGAGATCATCGACCAGGCGCATCGCCATTTGAATGCCCATGGCATTTGTCTGGGGCAAGAGCAACAGGGCGGCGAGTTCGCAGGCGAGCCGGAACGACTGCTCCGCCATATCGACATGTTCAAGTCCTTGAGTGCGGAACAAATCGCCCAGTTGGCTGGCGCCGCGATAAGGCGGACATTTTCCGCAGGGGAAATGATCTACGACGTCAGCCCCGATTGCCCGGATGACCAGAGGGCCCTGTTCATAGTGGCCTCGGGGGTTGCCGTCCTGTTGGCCCCGCGCGATGGAAGAGACATCGAGCTGCGGAGACTGGCGCCCGGTGATGCCGTCGGCCGGTCGAGCATTCTTACGGGTGTCAGTGCAGGAATCCGGCTGCGAGCTTTGAGCAGCGCTTCGATTGTTCGGCTCAACAAAAATGCGATCACCCCGCTGCTTCAGGAGTTTCCGGAGCTCGCAAAAACCATGCTCAACGATCTACTGGAGTTTCAATCGCGAGAGGCTGAGATCCTGAGGGAAATCACCGACCACGAGACCGCGAAGGAAGGCGTCTTCCAGAAATTGCTGGAGGGTTTGCGGCGACTCCATGGGGTCGCGCACAAATAGCGGTCCATGCGTGTCGTGGGGGGACTCTCCGCATGACCCACAAGATATCAATCGAGCGGATCGAGAAGGCATGGCTGCAGGACGCGCCCTTGGCCGGGCCCGGGAGTGTGCAGCGATTCGTTCCCTGCCAGTGCAGGCGCCGGCATATCCGCGGCATAGCCAAGGTCAAGGGCGCGTACCGCCTCGGTGACATAGTCGATGAAGACACGGATGCGGGCCGGTAAATGCCGCCTGCTCTGGTAGCACAGGTAGTGCCCACGATCATCGGGTGCATAGGACTCAAGGCACGTCACCAGCTGGCCATCGCGCAAGTCGCTGGCTACCAGGTAGCCTGCGAGCTGCGCGATGCCGAAGCCGTCCCGCACGCTCTGGTGCACCAGACCCACATCATTGAACGTGCATATCGACGGCGGTAGCACCTTGCGTCGCTGGCCATCGACCTTGAATTCCCAATCGGCAACCCGCCCGGACGCATTGCGAAAGTTGATGCAGATGTGACTTGCAAGGTCGTCCACGCTTTGGGGCGCACCGTATCGACGGATGTATGACGGGGATGCACAGACAAGCATCTGCATGGGGACCAGGCGCTTGGCGACAATCTGGCTGTCCTCGAGCTGGCCGTCCCTGATGGCCACATCGACGCGGTCCATGGTGAAGTCTGTCGCCCGGTCTTCCAGCCGCAAATCCAGCGATATCTCGGGATAGCGGGCGCAGAAATCGGCCAGCAACGGCGCCACGACCTGGCGGCCAAAGCCCATGGAAGCGCTGATGCTCAGATGCCCGCGCGGTGGTCCGGCACGCAGTTCGCGCATGTCTTCAAGCGCCTGCACGATGCGCTGGACCCCCGGGTTGCAGTTCTCATAGAAGAGCTCGCCCTCCCTGGTCAGCGAAGTACTTCGTGTCGTGCGCAGAAAGAGTCTCGCGTTGAGCTGGTCTTCAAGCTTCTGGACATTTCGGCTGACCGCGGAGCGGCAAATTCCCAGGCGGTCGGCTGCACGCGCGAAGCTCCCTTCGGCGACCACCGCAATGAATGCGACGACACCGGTATAACTGGCCGCAAAACTGGATGCCAGCGAGTCCGCGGCGTCGCCCTGTGCCTTGTCATGAACATCGAGAGTCATATGGGACATACTTGCTGGATTCCTGCCTGATATGCGGGCGGCGGCGCGCAGAAGGCCTGAAGCGGGCCACCCCGTGCGACCTAGTCGTTTCAGCCGAAGCATTTGTGACATGCATCCGGGGCGTCGCTTCGCAAGCCGGCGGCGCACCACCGTGCGATGGCCATCCAGGCGCTAGTCCTGCGTAGCTGTCGGCTCTATCGGGCGGTCGGGTACGAACCAGATTCCAGCCATGGCGGCGTACAGGCCGCAAGACACGCCTGGCCAGCGAAAGGCCAGCACGATCGCCGCGACGTGGGCGTAAACAGAAAGCTTCGCTTTGCGATCGGATCCACGAGCCTGCTGGAGTTCTGACGTCGATCCGCCATTGGCGCTGACCAGGGTGCGGGAGAGGCACTGCCAGGAAAGCATCGTCAACAACAAGGTGATTCCGTAGAAAACCGTCGGCACGCACGCGGGCCTCGGCGTGGCCTTGTTCAGCCACGCGATGGAGAAAGGAAACAGCGACAGGCAGCACAGGAACAGCAGGTTGGACCACATCACCATGCCGTTGATGCGCCTGGTCAACGTGAGCATATGGTGATGGTGGTTCCAATAGATCCCCACATAGAGGAAGTTGATGACATAACTGAGGAATACGCTGCCCTGTTCAAGCAGCGATCCCCAGGTCGGTGCCGAGGGTACTTTCAGCTCGAGCACCATGACCGTGATGACCACCGCGAAGACTCCGTCGGTGAAAGTCTCAAGTCTTTCCTTTTCGATGACGGCACCTCACGGACGACTGCGCACCGTTGCGCCAACCTGAGCGAAGCGCGCGATGCATGGCTTGAAAGGCAAGACGATGACGCCGCGGCAGGCTGCACACGTTAAGCGAGTTGCGACGGAAAATGAATGTCATATTGGTGCGTCACCGGCAATGCGAGATGTACATCGCCGCATCTACTGGCGTCAGGTTGCGTCATCTATCATCGGCGCACAGTTGGCCGCGATATGGACTTCTGCCTTGTCGCATACCACAAGGTTCTCGCACCGACGTCTTGCGTGGCCAGGCACTCCTTGGCGCGCGCATCGGACGACGTCCTTTGCCCCTTCTGGCCAAGGGTCCAGGCGCACCTCATGTCATGACAACGGCGCACCAGGAAGCGGTCAACGCATGCCTGCCCGCGCTTCCTGAATCGGAGTGCCGCGATAGCCACGTCAGCGGCAGGTCCTGTGCGGCCGTGCCGGTGGCTACGGTCAAAGTGGCGCGAATAGCGGGACGCCAAGTTCAGACGCAACGCGTGCCAGCTTTTCCGGGTTGCGCTGCACGAGGAGGCGAACGATATGATCACCATCGGTTTCGAGTGTCTGCACCGACTCAAGCGCATCGTGGATATAGCGCAGCACGCTGAGCTCGCCGTTGATGGATGCCAGCTCGATCCGGATCGTGCTTTTGTTGCGGAGGCTGGATGCGTACAAGAGCTGCGCTATGCGCTGCCCGCCGTGCATGGGTTCGGGGAAGCTTGACTGCCTGCCACCGCCGTCGCCGATCAATTCCGCATTCTCGGCCAGGATGGACGCCAGAAGTTTGAATTGACCGAGGGACAGTGCTTTGGCGAATCGCTCCACGATGCGACCGTGTGTCTCCGGCGAAACGGCATAGCGCGGCTGCCCATCCCGCAGCTGGGACTTTGCCCGATGCACGATCTGGCGAACGCTCGCCTCGCTCTTGCCGATGCCGTCGGCGATCTCGGCGTAGCTCACGTCAAAGATTTCGCGCAAGAGAAAGGCTGCACGGGCTTCGGCGGAAAGGCGCTCGAGCATCGAGAGCAGTGCCACGGAAACTTCGCCGTGACGCTCCTGGATCTGTTCAGGGGTTGCCGGGCCTTCCGTCAATACAGGCTCGGGCAGCCATTGGCCGACATAGTGCTCACGGCGAACTTTCAATGCGCGAAGGCGGTCGATCGCCACTCGCGTGGTGGCGGTCACCAGCCACGCTTCAACGTTGTTGACGATGGACTGGTCGGCGTCATGCCATCGAAGCCAGACATCCTGTACGACGTCTTCGGCATCCGCCATCGAGCCGAGCATGCTATAGGCAATAGCCTGCAGGCGGGCCCGGAGTCGATGGAAGGTGACGTTGGCATCGTTCACAGCAATCAGACGCAGGCTGACCTGGCCCCGTTGACGTGATGAACCTACTGTCGTTGCGCGGTGAAGAAGGCCGAGAAATCACCATTCCGCGAATCCGGCAACCCACGATATGCCGCGAATTATGCATCATCTGGCAGAGTCGAGACATCGGACGTCGGTCATAGTGCCTGGATCGGGCCGCGTCGGCGTCGATGAGTCCCGCCGCCAACGGTTCCTGCTTGCGGACCGCCTTCTGGCCATGTGGCCAGGGGCTGCCGGCAACGCTTGGCCATACGAAGGTCGCTTGCAGGAGGCAGGCAGGACACGACCATGTCGTCCATTGGCACTGAGCGTCCGTCAGGCGCCCGGTCCTTCGCATCGCTCAACACATGCGTTGCGGGATCGTCGATGGCTTCCAGCCAATCACCGAAAGCGTCCACAGCCAGGAACCTCGCGGGAAGAGCACCGGAACCCGGGATCACTCCCGGGCATCCGGCATTGCCCGGGCTTCGTTGACGTGGAATGGGCGGTGGTGAGGTCGGTCCACTTCCGCCGTGGGTTGCATCAGTTCAAGCGCCACGGCGCGATGCCCTTCATCCCGGCGAAGAAGGGCCCGCGCTTCTTCATCGAGGACGCGGCACTGACAAGCTGCGATGGCTCATCAGCATGTTGCCCACGTAGGGGTGACTTGCCCGGCGACGGATCGAATGCCCGTCGCGGCGACCGTACGACCGTGGATCAGCATCTCGTAGCGCAGGCCACGTTCGGCCCGTCACCGTGGCAAGCGGTCAGTACTCCCAGGCGCCCGGTATGCAACGAAACGCGTCGCCGGCCATCACCACGCGGCCGACGGACGGGAACGGCAGGTGAGTGGCCACCAGCGGCTCGCCGGTCGCCGCCAGTTCCCGCAAGAGACGGACGCGGACGCGGACCGCCTCCTCGGGGTCGTGATCGAAAGCGTTGTACCAGTCGGGTCGGTCGAAATGGTCCGGGAACACCGCATCGCCGAGAATCGCCAGCCGCGCGCCGCCGGACGCCAGGCGGACCACGCTGTGCCCGGGCGTGTGGCCTCCGGTGCGACGGACGACCACTCCCGGCGCCACTTCGTACTCCGACTCGAACAGCCGCAGCCGGTGACGGTACTTGTCCACGAACCGCTCGGCGGCCGAGCGAAGCACGTCCGGCATCCCCGGTGGAAAAGCGTTATGCGAGAAGTCGGGCGACGTCCAGAAGGCGATCTCGGCGGCCGCCAGGTGGATCGGCACGTCCGGACGCAGGCCGCTCATCAACCCGCCCGCGAGCAGGCCGCCAACGTGGTCCACGTGCAGATGGGTGATCACCACATCGGTCACGGATGCGGGATCGATGCCGGCGGCGTCCAGTCGCATGGCCAGGCGCCCGACCTGCGGGGCGTCCGGGAATTCTTCCCCAACCCCGGAGTCGATGAGAATGGTCCGTTCGCCTCTGCGCACCACGACCACGTTCAGCGGCCACTTGTACACGTCGTGCGGCTGGAGCCTGTCGTCCAGCCAGGCCTCAAGCTCGGCCGGGTCGGCATTGGTGGCCAGGGTCGTGGCTGGCAGCGGAAACACCCCATCGCTGATCACCAGCACGTCAATCTCGCCGATCCGCAGCGCGTAACGGGACGGAACCAGGTCGTCGGGCTTGTGGCTACCCGGGCGCAACGTGTGATCTGTGGAAAGGATCATGACTTCTCCAAAAAAAGACGGCCCGAACAAGCAGGCCAAGCCAGTCGGACGACCAGCAGCAATTCACCGTGCAGCGCCCTGGGTGCCGGGCATGGATCACGGCGAAGGCCCAGCGTAGACATGAAGGGAACGACCCAGAAGGCCTGCAGCGAGATCACTCTGGTGTCTGATACGCACCACCTCGCCGCTCGCTTCCCCGCCCTGAACAGCCTGCGCATTGCACCATGACGACGCATTGTCCATGATGGTGCAATGAGCGATAGCGCTGACCGCAGTTGGGCAGAACCGCTGGCGACCGGGGTGGCGCTGGCGGATGCGCAGCTGCGCTTGCGCTGGGTGAATCCCGCGCTGGCGGAATTGCTGGCGATCGGGCCCCGCAGCGCGGTGGGGCAGTCGCTGGCCGTGTTGCTGCACAGGCCGGAATGGATGGCGTTGGCGCAGCGCGCCTTGCACGAGCCGGCGCCGCTGCAGTTGCGCGGCATCGACGTGCCTTCCGCGCGCGGTGACGCCGCTCGCATGGATGTGTCGATGCAGCCGCTGCCCGGCGGCGAGCTGTTGCTGGAAGTGCATGCGCTGGCACCGCCGGCCCCTTCCGAAACGCCGCTGTCGGCCACGCTGCGCGGCTTCGCCCATGAGGTGAAGAATCCACTGGCTGGCCTGCGCGGCGCGGCGCAGTTGCTGCAGCGGCGTATCGACGACGAACAGTTGCGTTCGCTCGCCGGCCTGGTGATTGCCGAGGCCGACCGCCTCGCCGCGCTGGCCAACCGCCTGCTGCGTCACGAGGGCGGAGCCGCGCGCATGGGCCCGGTGAACATCCACGAGCAACTGGAACGACTGGGCTACCTGTTGCTGGCCGAATCCGCGCCGCCGGCGTTGCGGCACGACTACGACCCCAGCCTGCCGGACATCCATGGCGATGCCGACCGCCTGCTGCAGCTGCTGCTCAATCTTGCACGCAATGCGCTGGAGGCGGGCGCCCGCACGCTGACCTTGCGTACCCGCGCCGAACCGGTCGTGCGGCTGGGCGAGCGCGCGGCGCGCATGGCGCTGCGCGTGGATGTGCTGGACGACGGCCCGGGCGTGCCCCTGGCCTTGCGCGATACCTTGTTTGAACCCTTGGTGTCCGGCCGTGCCGACGGCACCGGGCTGGGCCTGGCGCTGGCGCGCGAGATTGCGCGCGAGCATGGCGGCGAACTGCGCTACACCAGCCGCCCGGGAGAAACCGTGTTCTCACTTTACCTGCCGATGGGGCATGCCCATGACTGAGCCACGTCGCGAGATCTGGATTGCCGATGACGACCGCGGCGTGCGATTCGTGCTGGCCGAGGCGCTGCGCGATGCGGGCCTGCTGGTGCGCGAGTTCGGCGACGGCGAGGAAGTGCGCGCCGCCTTGCGCACGGCGCGCCCGGCCATGCTGCTGACGGACGTGCGCATGCCGGGCGAGGGCGGCCTCGCGTTGCTGGCGGCGCTGAAGGCGCAGGGCGTGGGGCCGGTCATCGTGATGAGCGCCTATACCGATGTGGCGACCACGGCGGCCGCCTACCGCGCCGGCGCCGTGGATTACCTGGCCAAACCGTTCGACCTGGACCAGGCGGTGGCCGCGGTGCAGCGCGCGCTGTCCGATGTGCCGATCGCCGCATCCGTGCCTGTCGCGCCGGCGGCACCGACGCATGCCTTGCTGGGCGAAAGTCCGGCCATGCGCGAGGTGTTCCGCCTGATCGGTCGCGTCGCCGCCAGCGATCTCAACGTCCTGATCACCGGCGAGACCGGCACGGGCAAGGAACTGGTCGCGCGGGCGCTGCACGAGGAGAGCACGCGTCGCGGCAAGCCTTTCGTGGCCTTGAACACGGCAGCCATCCCCAGCGAGCTGCTCGAAAGCGAACTGTTTGGCCACGAGGCAGGCGCCTTCACCGGCGCCACGCGGCGCCATGCCGGACGCTTCGAGCAGGCCGAAGGGGGCACGCTGTTCCTCGACGAGATCGGCGACATGCCGCTGGCGTTGCAGACGCGCCTGCTGCGCGTGCTGGCGGGCGGCGAGTTCTATCGCGTCGGCGGCCGCGAGCTGATGCGCGGCAACGTGCGCATCATTGCCGCCACCCACCAGGAACTGGATGCGCGCGTCGCCACCGGTCACTTCCGGGCCGACCTCAAGCATCGCCTGGATGTCGTGCGCATCGAACTGCCCTCGCTCAGCCAGCGTCGCAGTGATATTCCGCTGCTGGCCCAGCACTTCCTCGCCAGCGCCGCGCTGGAACTGAAACTGCCGCCGAAACGCTTCTCGCGCGCCGCGCTGAAGGCCATCGCGCAACGCGACTTCCCCGGCAACGTGCGCGAGCTGGAAAACCTGTGTCGGCGCCTGGCGGTGATCGCGCCGGGCGCCGAAATACTGCCGGCCGATCTCGGCCAGGCACCCGCCGCCGCCAGTGCCGGCGGATGGACCGACGCGCTGCGCGAGTGGGCCGCACAGGCCATCGCCGACGGCGAACTCGACATCCACACGCGTGCACGCGAAGCGCTGGACCAGACCCTGCTGCAGGCCGCGCTGGACGCGCACGAAGGCCACCGCCAGCATGCCGCGGCCGCGCTTGGCGTGGGCCGCAACACGCTCACCCGCAAGCTCGGTGCCTCGCGCACCCGGCGCCCTTCCAGACCCTGAGCCGATCCGCCATGACCGTGACCACCCGTATCGCCATGCGTTCCGATATCACCCACATTGCGCAGTGGAACGTCGCGATGGCCTGGGAAACCGAGCACAAGGCACTCGATCCGGCCGTGCTCGACCGCGGCGTCACCGCCGTGTTCGACGAACCGCGCCGCGGTTTCTACCTGGTGGCCGAGCGCGCTGGCGCACCTGTCGGCTGCCTGCTGGTGACCTATGAGTGGAGCGACTGGCGCGCCGGCGATTTCTGGTGGATCCAGAGCGTCTACGTGGTGGAGTCGGCGCGACGGGACGGCGTGTTCCGCCAGCTCTATCACGACGCGCAGCAGCGCGCGAAGGATGCCGGCGCGGTGGGACTGCGCCTGTACGTGGAAACCGAGAACGAGCGGGCGCAGCGCATCTATGCGGGACTGGGCATGGCGCGCTGCCACTACTACATGTATGAGGCGGAGTTCGCGGGCGGCTCCTGATCGGCGGCACGCCTGCCGAGCCACGCATCGCTCAGGCTGGCGCCAGCCGCAGCTCCAGCTCCTGCGCCGGCAGTGCCGTGCCGAACAGGAAACCCTGCAGCATCGAGCAACCGGCGCGTCGCAGGTGTTCGGCCTGGGCCTGCGTTTCCACGCCCTCGGCCACCACGCTCATCTCCAGGCCGTGCGCCATGGCGATGATGGCATCGGTGATCGCGGCGTTGTCGGCGTCGGTGGCGATGTCGCGCACGAAGGTGCGATCGATCTTCAGCGCATCGATCGGGAAATACTTGAGGTACGACAGGCTGCAATAGCCGGTGCCGAAATCGTCCAGGGCCAGGCTGACGCCCAGTTCCTTGATGCGTTGCATGAGCGCGCGGCTCTGGTCGCCGGCGGACATCACCATGCGTTCGGTCAGTTCCAGCTCGATCAGCGATGGCGGCAGCCGGGCTTCCTGCAGGGCCGCCTGCAGCGCGCCGTGGAAGCCCTCGTGCTGGAACTGCGGCGCCGACACGTTCACCGCCACCACGATGGAACGACCGGCCCGATGCCACTCGCCCGCCTGGCGACAGGCTTCGCGCATCACCCATTCGCCGATCGGCACGATCAGCCCGGTCTGTTCGGCGATCGGGATGAATTCGTCGGGCGTGTAGACGTCGCGCCCATCGACCTGCCAGCGCAGCAGGGCTTCGGCGCCAACCGTGACGCTCGAGATGGCATCCACCTTGGGCTGGTAGTGCAGGCTCAGCTCGCCGCGCACCAGCGCCTTGCGCAAGTCCTGCTCGATGCGCTGGCGCTCGGCGGGACGCTCGCTCATCGACGGGGTGAAGAAGCGGTAGCCGTTGCGGCCCTGCATCTTCACTTCGTACATGGCCACGTCGGCGTTGCGCAGGATGGACTCCGCGTCCCTGGCGTCGTCCGGATAGATGCTGATGCCCACGCTGAAATGGATGTTGAGGTCGCCCAGCCTGCCTGCGCCGGAGTCCTGCCACAGGCGCATCAGCTTCTCGCACAGCTGCCCGGCGCCGGCCCGGCCGTCCACATGCGAAAGCAGCACCACGAACTCGTCGACCCCTACGCGGCTGACCGTGTCCTCGCTGCGCAAGACCTCGCGCAGGTGGGTGGCGAAGGCGCGCAGCAAGCCATCGCCTGCTTCGTGGCCCAGCGTGTCGTTGACCTGCTTGAAGTGATCCAGGTCGATATGCAGCAAGGCGATCTGGTCCTGCCGGCGGTTGGCGGCAGCCAGCACCTGTTCGAGTCGCGATTGCAGCAGGCTGCGATTGGGCAGGCCCGTCAGCGTGTCGTGCTGGGCCAGGTGCGCCATCTTCAATGCCAGCGCGCGTGTTTCGCTGACGTCGTGGAAGACCAGCACGCCGCCGATCACGCTGCCGGCGTGATCGTGGATCGAAGCGGCGGAATCCTCGATCGGCGTTTCGAAGCCATTGCGATGCAGCAACACCGCATTGCCCTTCAGTTCGACGATGGTGTCGCGCGCGATCGCGTCCAGCAACGGATTGTGCATCGGTTCGCGCGTGCGGCTGTCGATCAGCCGGAACACCTCGCTCATCGGGCGACCCATCGCCTCGGCGTGGGTCCAGCCCGTCATGGCCTCGGCAATCGGATTGAGCGAGGTCACGCGGTCGTGCAGGTCGGTGGTGATCACGGCGTCGCCGATCGAACGCAAGGTGACTTCGGCCAGCTCGCGCTCGCGGAACAGCGCCTCCTCGTACGCCTTGCGCTGGCTGATGTCCTGGATTTGCGCCACGGCGTGGTAGGGCTGGCCCGCCGCGTTGCGTACCGGCGACACGCTGAGCATCACGTGCACCGTATGGCCGTCGCGGTGCACGTAGCGCTTCTCGAGCTGGTAGCTTTCGCGCTCGCCTTCCACCATCGAACGGGACAGCTCGCGCGAGGTGACCAGGTCGTCGGAATGCGTGAGCTCGAGCAGGGTCTTGGTCAGCAGCTCCTGCTCGCTGTAACCGAGCATCTGGCACAGCGCGTCGTTGACCCGCAGCATGTGGCTGTCGGGCGTCACCAGCGCCATGCCAATGGGTGCGTGCTGGAAGGCACCGTAGAAGCGCTGCTCGCTCTCGCGCAGCTGCGTCTCCAGCGCGTGGCGGGCGGAGATGTCGATGAACACGGTGAAGACGCCGCGGACCTGTCCCTGCTCGTCGAAGTCGGGCTGGAAATTGCCGTGCACGTAGCTGCGCGCGGGGCCGCTGAACAGCTCGCCTTCGTAGACCGCCGGCTCGCCGGCCAGGGCCTGCTCCAGGCAGGTGCCGGCGCGTCCCAGGCTCCAGGCGTCGATGACATCGTCCACCACTTGCCCGACCATCTGCGCGGGCGCAATGCCCAGCCATGGCTGGTGGGTGGCGTTGGCGAAGCGGAAGCGGCGGTCGCGATCGATGTACGTGACGAGCGCAGGCGCGCCATTGAGCACATGAGCGGGCCACTGGGCGTCGCCACCGGACGGGACGAACTCTCCATCGATCTGCCGCATGTGTGGTGTCGCCACTGGCGCCCCTGCAGCGCCTTCCCCCGCATCATGCGACAACTGTGGCCTGCTTTGCAGATCAGCCGTGACAGCGACCCGGGCCGTTTGTGATGCAGCTCTCGCGCCGGTTCAGTGCAGCGGCTGGGCCGGCGCCCCGAGCTGGCCCGTGGCGTCGACGAGGATGCTGCCCAGGGCGTGTACATCGGGGGCGATGCCGTGGCGGTCGGCCAGCTCGGCCACCAGCGGTCCGAGTGCCCGCGGGTGCAGCGGATAGCCATGGGCCAGCACGCGTGCGCGGCCACCCTCGCCGCGCTGGGCCAGCGTCAGCGCCACCACGCCCAGTCCCGGCGCCTCGTGGGCGTACAGCGCCGGGGCGTCGTAGCCGCTTTCCGCGGCAGCCAGCGTTTCCAGCAGATAACCGGCCGCGGCCTCGCCGCCCGGGAGCACCAGCGGCAGGTGGTGGGCATCGAGCAGGGCGGCGTACTGACGCAGCTCGAACACGACGCCGGCGAAATCGTGGGCGCGCTGGGCGACGTCGCCCGACTGGCCGTGCAGCCAGGCCGAGGGGGACTGCACCTCCACCCGGCCGCCGACGTAGCGCAGGGCCAGGCCGCGCGCGCTCATGGTGGATTCCTCGCGATAGGGCGTCAGCAGCGCCGCTTCCAGCAGGGTCCATAGCGGGGCGAGGTTGACGTGTTCGTACTGCACGCAGGTCAGCGCCAGCAGGTCGTTGCGGCTGAGGTAACGCGCGTGCTCCAGCCGTACGCCCAACGTGCGCATGAGCCAGTCGGCGGTGCGCGGGCCGGCTTCGCCGCGCCCGACCAGTTCGACCTCGAGCCGCTCCGACAGGCTTTCGGCGAGCGCCTCCGGGGCCAGCAGGGACATCGGCAGCAGGCGCATCGGGCCGTCGCCAAAGATCGCCTCGGGTTCCAGCGGCTGTGCCGGCATGTGGCCTTCATGGGAACCGAAGGCCACCACGTTTTCCAGATGGCCGCGCGGCACGCGGCGGGCCAGTTCGTCCAGCGTGGCCCAGACCGGGAAGCCCGGCCGCAGCAGCTCCACCGCGTCAAACAGTGCGCCGGCCAGCGCCATGCGCGCTTCGCTCACCTGCGGTACCAGCGCATGGAGGTCGGCGGCCACCAGCGCGGCCAGTTCGGCCGCTTCGTCGCGGCTCAGCGTGCGCCGTGACGGCGTGTCGCCGGCGGACAGTTCCAGCGCCAGCACGACAGGCAGGGCGACGAGTGTTTGCGCTTCCACGGTGACAAACCCAAACGGCAAGGAACCGGATTCTAGCATTCGGGGCTTTTGGGCTTCCGTGGCGTGGCGGGGCGGGTTAGCCTTGAGGACTCGCTTTCCGGACAGCCCAGGCCATGGAAAACACGCTCAAGCGCGTCGGTGTGATTGGCGGTGTACGCATCCCGTTTTGCCGCAATAACACCGCCTACGCCGACGTCGGCAACTTCGGCATGTCGGTCAAGGTGCTGGGGTCGCTGGTCGAGCGCTATGGGCTGCACGGCCAGGAGCTGGGCGAAGTGGCGCTGGGTGCGGTGATCCGGCACTCGTCCGAGTGGAACCTGGCCCGCGAGGCCGTGCTTTCCTCCGGCCTGGCGTCGACCACGCCGGCCATCACCACGGCGCGGGCTTGCGGCACCTCGCTGGACAACGCCATCATCATCGCCGGCAAGATCGCCACCGGGCAGATCGAGGCCGGCATCGCCGGTGGCTCGGACACCACCAGCGACGTGCCGATCGTGCTGGGCGAGCGCCTGCGCAAGCGCCTGCTGGCGCTCAATCGAGCCAAGAGCTGGCAGGACAAGCTGCGCGCGGCCACCCAGGGTTTCTCGTTCAAGGAATTCAAGCCGGCGTTCCCGGGCGTGGCCGAGCCGCGTACCGGCATGTCGATGGGCGACCACTGCGAAAAGATGGCCAGGGAGTGGCACATCACCCGCCAGTCGCAGGACCAGCTGGCGCTCGACAGCCACCGCAAGCTGGCCGCCGCCTACGAGGCCGGCTTCTTCGACGACCTGGTGGTGCCGTTCCGCGGCCTGAAGCGCGATGGCTTCCTGCGTGCGGATTCCACGCTGGAGAAGCTTTCCCAGCTCAAGCCCGCGTTCGACAAGACCTCGGGGCACGGCACGCTCACGGCCGGCAATTCCACCGGCCTGTCCGATGGCGCGGCCGCGGTGCTGCTGGGCACCGAGCAGTGGGCGACCAGGCGCGGCCTGACCGTGCAGGCGTGGTTCCGCGATGCCGAAGTGGCGGCGGTCGACTTCGTGCACGGCGAGGGCCTGCTGATGGCGCCGACGGTGGCCGTGCCGCGCATGCTGGCGCGCCATGGCCTGAGCCTGCAGGACTTTGATTTCTACGAGATCCACGAGGCCTTCGCGGCGCAGGTGCTGTGCACGCTGCGCGCCTGGGAAAGTGCCGACTACTGCAAGCGCCGCCTCGGCCTGGACCAGCCGCTGGGTTCGATCGACCCGGCCAGGCTCAACGTGCATGGCTCCAGCCTCGCGGCAGGCCATCCGTTTGCCGCCACCGGCGCGCGCGTCATCGCCACGCTGGCCAAGCTGCTGGAGCAGAAGGGTTCGGGCCGTGGCCTGATTTCCATCTGCACGGCCGGTGGCATGGGCGTCACCGCGATCCTTGAGCGCTGAGCGCCTGCGCGCCAGCCCCCTCGCATGTGGAGATTGCGCACCACCACCGGCCTCAGCCTGCTTGCGCTGGTGGTGGGTATTGCCGGCACGGCCTGGCTGAGCACGCTGACCGACGACTGGAAAGGTCCGGCATCGACGGCGGTTTCGCACGTCGACAAGGTGCGCTCGGTGCTGCGCCGGCATGCGCGACCGCTGCGGCCGCCGCCGCCGCGGGAGCCGGTGAGTCCGCTCGCCAGCGTGCCGCGCGCCGAGGCCGCGCCTGCCTTGCCCTCACTGACCCCCGTCGACATGCCGTCGCTGCCAAGTCCGCTGATCGGCCGCCTGGTGCTGGCCAACGGACGCGTGGTGCTGCGCCTGTCGGTGGATGGCGAAGGACGCGTGCAGGCGGCGTCGGTGGCCCAATCGAGCGGCAATGCCGCGCTGGATGATCGCGCCGTGCGCACGGTGCAGCGCTGGCGCTTCGCCGTGCCGTCGGATCGACCCGACGGACTGACCGGCCAGCTGGTGATGCGCTTCGAGGACAACAGCGCTTCGCTGTAGCAGCGCACCGGATGCGCCCCGACCAAGGCAACGCCCCCGCACAATCAAAGAATCCCCTTCGCCCCCGAGCCAAACGCAGTGATCAGCCGCGTATAGATGAGCTTGGACGAGATGTTCACGTCAGGAAAATCGCCCACCGGCGTATAGCAACTGAAGAAGCCCGGATCCGTGGGGCGCATCGGCGTGCAGCCGGCCTTGAGGTCGTAGCTGGTGGCATAGCGATACGGCCACAGGTCGAACACCGGCAGGCTCGCCGATACGTCGCCGATGGCCTCGCTCATGCCGCTCCGCTGGCGCGGGCCGACCACCCATGCGTTTTCGGGCTGGGTGTCGCGCAGGATGCTGGCGCGCAGTTCGCTGGCGAAGCGCGCGTCATAGACGATGACGCCCGCCTCGGTGTTGTAGTGGTCCGACCGCGGATCGAAGTTGTGCGAGCCGACCATGGCGAAGTCGTCGTCCACCACGATGGACTTGGCATGCAGGCCGAACCGACGGCCCGGCGTGGTCAGCGGTGCGGGCCGGTTGCGTCGGGCGTCGCCGTGACTGCCGAGCAGGCCACGCTCCGTACCCATGCGTCGCCGCGCCTTGCTGCCCGGGCTGGTCGACGATGACGGTCCCTCGTCGTCGGCGGCCTCGGCGTTGTCTTCGACCGGGCCTGCCGCACGCGGCTTCATCTCGTAGATTTCGAAACCGTCTTCCTCCAGGTAGCGCTTGCGATGCTTGTACGAGATCGCATACACCGCGAACGCATCGGTCGAGGCCAGCGAGTTGGTGGACACCACGATGCGGGGCGGCGCAGGCGCCTGGCGCAGGCGCGCGAAGATCGCCTGGGCCTGGTCGCTCAGCACGAGATAGGGCGTCTGCAGGATCACCTCATGCTGCGCGCTGCTGATCATGTGCATGACATGCGCGGTGAATTCCTGCGCGCTGCGCTTGTCCGGCTGCTTCGTCTTGGCCGGCAGGTCGCTGAAGTAGTCGACGCGTCCGGTGCGCAGCGTTTCGCTGACCAGCGCGTCGTCCAGCCAGTCGCCGTCCTCGGCCTCTTCCAGCACGCGTGCCACGCGCTGCGGATGCGCATAGTGCGGCGCGGGCCACGGCGTGGGCGGATGGTTGCCGAGCAGGTCCCGGTTGATGTCGCGCAAGTGCGTCAGCGGCGCGGCGCGCTTGTGCTTCCAGAATGTCTCGAAGCTGGCCGCCATGGCACGCGCCGCCGGGCCCCCCACCATCACGTCGCGATCGACGTAGTCGAAGTCGTCGTCCCAGTCGAAGTAGCGGTCCTGGTAATTGCGTCCACCGGTGATGCCGATGGTGTCGTCCACCAGCAGCAGCTTGTTGTGCATGCGCTGGTTGAACTTCATGAAGCAGCAGACGACGCCCACGCTGAATTCCACCGCCGAGGTCTGCGACTCGTGGAAGGTCGGGTTGTACAGGCGCACTTCGAGGTTGGCGTGCGCCGTGGCGAGGCGATCGAGCAGGCCGGGATTGCCGAAGGAGAACAGCTGGTCGGCGAGGATGCGCACCTTCACGCCACGCCGTGCGGCCTGCAGCAGTTCGTTGAGCACCAGCTGGCCGGCGTCGTCCTGGTCCCAGATGTAGGTTTGCACGTCGATGGAATGCTGCGCGGCGCGGATCAGGTTGAGCCGCGCCACCATCGCCGCCTCGCTGTCGTTGAGCAGGGTGACCACGTGGACCGGCTGCGCATCGGTGGAGTCGGCCATCGCCGCATGCGCCGCGTCGAGCAGGGGAGAACTGATCGCGCAGCGATCGGCCTGGTCGCAAACGACCTGGTGCTGGGTGCTTCCGGCAACCGCGGCGTCAGCGCGCTGGATGCGGGTGGGCGACACGCTGCATCCCGTCAGGATCAGGATCGCAGCGAGCAGGGAGGCTAGGGCGATCCGGCGCTGGTGCATCCCGCGATGATAAGGGGTCGCCTTAGCGGCTGCCGTAATCGAGGCTGATCAGCATGCCGAGTTCGACGCTGTCGGAAAGCACGGTGCGATGGCTGCTCATGCCGAAGTCGCTGCGCTGGATGGTGCCGCGCACGGCAATCACGCACTCCTGCGGCGCTTCGAGCGTGCAGTGCGACGGCAGCAGTTCGAAATGCGCAGGCCGGGTGATGCCGCGCACGGTCAGCGTGCCGTCCAGGTCGCCACCCTTCTCCAGCATGGCCAGCGAGACGGGGTCGGAAACGAAATGGATCGAAGGAAAGTGCGAGACGTCGAAGAACTCCGACGCGAGCACCCAGCGGCGGATGCGGTCCGAGCCCATCTGGATACTGTCCACATCGATGCTTGCATCCACCACCGCGCTGTCGTGCAGGCTGCTCAGCGTCACGTCGCCGTCGATCTTGTCGAAGCGGCCATTGACCTGGCTGAGCCAGAACAGCCGCACGCCGAACACGGCATGCGATCGCGTAGCATCAATGCGGTAGTCGGCGGCATGCGCCGGCCAGATAGCGAGCAAAAGGGCTGCCAGGCAGCCAACGACCTGCCAGTTCACGGTGACCAGAATGCATCCAGGCGGGCATTGCCCGGTTCCAGCGCGCCGCCGAGGTGCAGTACGGCAAGACCACCGGGCGGCATGCCGCGGAATTCGTCCGAGCGCCCTTCGACCAGCAGTGCCACCAGCCGTTCGATGCCAGGGTTGTGGCCGACCAGCATCACCGTTTCGGCGTCGCCGTGCTGGTCGAGCAGCGCCAGCAGTTCGCCCGGCGTGGCCTCGTAGATATCGTCGGCCAGCTCCAGCGTTGGCGCATGCTTCAGTGCGGCCAGGGCCAGCGCCGCGGTGCTGCGGGTGCGTTCGGAGGGCGAACAGAGCACGCGGTCCGGCTTGACGCCGTGCGAGGCGAGCCACTTGCCGGCGGCTCGTGCCTCCTGTTCGCCGCGCCCGCTCAGGCGCCGGCTATGGTCGTCCCCGCCGGACGGGGCCGGCTGGGCTTCGGCGTGGCGCAACAGGATCAGTTCGTGCATGGCTATGCTCCAAGGTCGTGCCCCACCGTCGCGCTTTGCGATTCAGTGCGGGCGCTTGATCCATCGAAGGAGGTGTTTCCAGTCCTCCTGATGGCTCCGGACGTTTTCCGAAGCGTAATCAAAGATACCCTTGCCGAGTGCGGCAAGCAGCACATAGGCCTGACTGTCACGCAACTGCGCCACGACCGGGAACGGCGAGCGCTCGGCCAGCCGTTCCATGGCGTCCTGGCTGGCATGCGTCCAGGGCTTGAGGCGGTTGCCCACAAGGCCCACCGGCAGCTTGCCGCGCCTGATCCGGCCGATCTGCTTCAGGTGCTCCAGGAAGTCGAACGTGGCATCGAGGTCAAAGGTTGACGGCAGCACCGGCACGAGCAGCACATCGGCCTGCTCCAGGTAGGGTTCGAGGTCGCGTTCCTGCGAACCGGCCGGCGTGTCGATGAGCACCCGCTGGGTGTCGGTCGGCAGTTTCTCGAGGGAGCGGCGACCGCCTTCCAGCGCCAGTACGCCCGGCACGTTGTCCGGCCGCTGCGCGGCCCAGCGGAAGCCGGACCGCTGGCGGTCGGCATCGACGATGGCGGTGTGCTTGCCATCCTGCGCCCAGTGGGAGGCCAGCTGGGTCACCAGCGTGCTCTTGCCACAACCGCCTTTGCTGCTTGCTACCAGTACCGTCAGCATGATGCTGCCCCTGAATCCAAGCTGGGCCCAAGCCTACACGAAGGCCGGGGCAGCGAGGCAAGCGCGGGTCAGCCCGCCTTGCCTGGCTGCCAGTCGGCCGGGGCTTCGACGGCGATGTTGTAATCGCGCAACGCGGTGAGCAGCAGGCTCATTTCCGTGCCGCCGGTGCGGGCAAGCGCTAGCAGATGCTGGGCCAGCGCCGTTTCGCTCTGGGCGCGCGCCGACAACTGGGCGAAGTTCTGCACCTGCCAGACGAGGTTGCGGCGGGCCCGGCGGGCGTCGTCCTGCTGGGACGGATCGTCGGCCAGCACTTCGCGCAGATGCAGGCCCAGCGAGCGGGCCAGCGGGCTGGAACTCCATTCGAGCACCTTGCCGAGCTTCAGGCAGTCGGCCTTCAGTGCGGCGTCGCTGCTGCCGTCCTCGCACAGCCGGGCCGTGGCCTGCAGGCCGGGTTGTGGCTGGGCATCGGCCAGCCCGAACACCATGGTGACCTGCACGCCGACGGCGCCCGTGGGCGACAGCGGGTTGATCACCGCCGCCGGCGGCGGCAACAGGGTCACCGTGGTGGCCAGGGCCTTGAGGCTGGCGCCGGTGTAATCGTCGTAAAGCTTGGCGGCGGCGGCCTTGGTCAGGTCCTGGCGAGCGGCGTCGGCCTGGTTGTTGCGAACGTCCTGGCCCAGCCTGAGCAGCCACACGGCCGCGTTGTCCGGCGCCTGCCCGGTCAGCTTGTCCATCGCGTCCACGTTGGGGCAACTGTCGGCCTTGGCGTCACAGTCGCTGAGGCGGGCCCAGTTGATTTCCGGGCCGGCGCCCGGTGCCTGCTCGGCACGTTCGATCAGGCTGTGGAAGCTGTTGAAATCGGGCAGGTCCGCCAGCGGGCGCGCCAGCAGGGCGGCTCCCAGCAGGGGAATGGGCTCGGCCTGCGGCGCGATCACGCTGACCAGGTCACGCTGGAAGGCCCGCAATGCCTGTCGACGCGCGACCAGCTGCTTGTCGGCGGGCCCGGCGGAGGCCTTGGCAGGTGCCTTGGCGGCAAGGGTCGGGCCCGTCAGCGCGGCAAAAACCAGCCCGGCCATGAGGAGACGCCGTCCAAGCATCGGGTATTCCTTGCGAAAACGAAGCGGCCAGCATACCGCTCCCGCATTAAGCTCGCCTGATCCACGGCGGGAGGGCAGGCGTAAGAAAGGCCCAAGGCTTGCTAGCATGGCCGCTTCGCTAGGCCCCGGGATGGCTCATCATCCGGCGCAGCACAGGAGACAAGTAGTGAACGATTTTTCCATGTTGGCCGATGGCCGAGCTGCGCCGTGGTTCGTTGGCTGGGGCACGCTGGCCCTGATCAACGCCGGACTGGCCCAGGGCAAGAACCGCAGCGGCCTGCTCTGGTTCCTGCTTTCCCTGGTGGGCGGGCCGATTGCCACGCTGGTGCTGGTGTTGATGCCCAAGGCCCGCCAGACCTTGTTCTGATACGAAAAGGCCCGCCGCCGTCGCCGGCAGCGGGCCTGATCCGGCACGCGGGGCTTATTCGCCCAGCGCTTCGCGCATGAACTCCGGCTGCGCCAGCGCAGCCTTGTGCATGTCGGCGTTGTAGTAGCGGGTGGGGAAGTTCTTGCTCAGTGCGCCGCGCTCGCGGAAGCCGGCCAGGTCGCCACCCTTGCGCACCATGGTGCAGCTCCACCAGCCGGTGGGGTAGCACGGCTGCGGGAACGGCAGCGTCTTCACCGCGCTGAAGCCGGCGGTGCGCATGGCCGAACGCATGGATTTGATCAGCTCCAGGTGCGCGATCGGCGACTCCGACTGCTGCACCAGGATGCCGCCGTGGCGCAGGGCCTTGTAGCAGCTGGCGTAGAAGGCCGCGTTGAACAGGCCTTCGGCCGGGCCGACCGGGTCGGTCGAGTCGACGATGATCAGGTCCAGCGATTCGGGTTCGGCCTCGGCCATGTACTTGATGCCGTCGATGAACAGCAGTTCGGCGCGCGGGTCGTGGTTGGACTCGCACAGCTCGGGGAAATACTGCTCGGCCAGGCGGGTCACGCGCTCGTCGATCTCCACCTGCACGGCGTGCTCGACCTCCTCGTGCTTGAGCACTTCGCGCAGCGTGCCGCAGTCGCCGCCGCCGATGATCACCACGCGCTTGGCGCGCGCATGGGTGAACAGCGCCGGGTGGGTCATCATCTCGTGATAGAGGAAGTTGTCGCGGCTGGTCAGCATCACGCAGCCGTCGATCACCATCAGGTTGCCCCAGTCGGTGGTCTGGTAGATCTCGATGGTCTGGAACGGCGTTTTCTCGGCATGCAGCAGCTTCTCCACGCGGTAACCGATGGAGGAGCCGGAGGCCTGGTGGGCTTCGGTGAACCAGCTGGGGTGCTGCGACATGGGGGTGATCCTGACAAACGAAGGGGTCAAAGGTCGGCAATTGTAGCCGAACTGCCGCCTACGTCCTGTGGAGGGGCAGAAAATACGGCGCCGGCACATTGTCACAAGAGGCCGTTACAATAGCGGCCCGGTCCGCCGCGCGAATCCGCCCGCGGGCCGCCAAGTCATCCCGGCCCCGCGGCGTGCGAGGCTTCCGGCCGGCTGACTTCGTGCTCTTACCGAGCAAGCGCGTCAAGGCTCGCCGCTGCGACGACATGTTCAGGGTGTTACGCGCCCGTTGTACAAGGAGCCCTCCATGTCGAAGCACTGGAATATTGATGCTGCCCGTCATACCTACGCCGTCCCGCACTGGGGCGACGGCTACGTGGACGTCAACGCCGCCGGCCATATCGTCATGCGTCCGCGCGGCGCCCAGGGTCCGGCGCTGTCGCTGCCGGCCATTGTCGACCGCGCCCGTTCGGAAGGCCTGCGCCTGCCGCTGCTGGTGCGCTTTCCGGACATCCTCGCCGACCGCCTGAAACGCCTGCAGGACGCCTTCGCCAAGGCGATCGGCGAGTGGAGCTACGCCGGCGGCTATACGGCGGTCTATCCGATCAAGGTGAACCAGCAGCGCGGCGTGGCCGGCGAGCTGGTTGCTGCCGGCGAGCACGGCTTTGGCCTCGAGGCCGGCTCCAAGCCCGAGCTGATGGCCGTGCTGGCCATGGCCCGCCCCGGCAGCATCGTCATCTGCAACGGCTACAAGGACCGCGAATATGTCCGCCTCGCGCTGATCGGGCTCAAGCTCGGCCTGCGCGTGCATATCGTGATCGAGAAGCTGTCGGAGCTGGACCATGTGTTCAGCGAGGCCGCCGCGCTAGGCGTCGAGCCCCTGCTCGGCGTGCGCGTGCGCCTGGCCTCGATCGGCGCCGGCAAGTGGCAGAACACCGGCGGCGACAAGGGCAAGTTCGGCCTCTCGCCGAGCCAGGTGCTCACCCTGGTCGAGCGCCTGGAACAGGCCGGCCTCAAGCACACGCTGAGGCTGCAGCACTTCCACATGGGCTCGCAGATCTCCAACGTGCGCGACATCGCCAACGGCATGCGCGAAGCCACGCGCTATTTCGTGGAACTCAAGCGCCTGGGCGTGCCGCTGGACATCGTCGACGTGGGCGGTGGCCTGGGCGTGGACTACGAAGGCTCGCGCTCGCGCAGCCACAACTCCATCAACTACTCGATCGAGCAGTACGCGGCGACCATCGTGCAGTCGCTGGCCGAGGCCGTGGCCGAGGAAAACCTGCCCGCGCCGCACATCATCACTGAAGCCGGCCGCGCGATGACCGCGCACCACGCGGTGATGGTGGTGAACGTGACCGAGGTGGAGCCGGTACCGGCCGGCAACATCCCCGCGGCGCACGAGCACGAGCCGGCGGTGCTGCGCCGCCTGCGCGAAACCTGGCATGAGCTCGACGCGCGTCCGGCGCTGGAGCTGTTCCACGAGGCCCAGCATCACCTGGCCGAGGGCCAGACGCTGTATGCGCTGGGCCAGCTCACGCTGGACGATCGCGCACGCCTCGACGATATGTACTACGCCATCGCCAACGAAGTGCGCAAGCGCCTGCTGCCGGCCGAGCGCTCGCATCGCCAGGCGCTGGACGAGCTGGACGAGAAGCTGGTCGACAAGTATTTCGTCAACTTCTCGGTGTTCGAGTCGGTGCCAGACATCTGGGCGATCGACCAGATCTTCCCGATCGCACCGATCGCGCGCCTCGACGAGGAGCCCACGCGCCGCGGCGTGATCGTCGACCTCACCTGCGATTCCGATGGCCGCATCGACGACTACGTCGACGCCGAGGGCGTCGACGTGAGCCTGCCCCTGCATGCGCTCAGGGACGATGAGAGCTACCGCCTCGGCATCTTCATGGTGGGCGCGTACCAGGAGACGCTGGGCGACATCCACAACCTGTTCGGCGACACCGACGCGGTGAACGTGCGCGTCGACGGCGATTCGTATGTCTTTGCGCACAAGCGCCGCGGCGACACCACCGACCTGATGCTCGACTACGTCGGCTACGACCTCGAAGCGCTGCGCCAGAGCTACCGCGAGCGCATCGCGGCCGCGGGCGTGCAGGGCACCGTGGCCGAACAGTTGTTCGTCACGTTGAACGAAGGGTTGACTGGCTATACCTATCTGTCCGAGGGCGTGCGCTGAGCGACGCGATGCGCTTCTGCCCTTGATCGTCATCCCCGCGGAAGCAGGGATGACAAGTAGGAGGGGCACCGCGCAACGTTGTCCATTCGTCGCATGGTCGCCCACCGCAAGCTGTGACAGCCTGTGTCGTTCACAACGGCACAGGCTTCCAGCCTGAAAACCGTTTCAGCTTTCCCCGTTCCCCATCGACAGGAGTGGTTATGGCAAGTCTCGACGGCAAGGTGGCACTCATCACAGGCGCAGCCAGTGGCCTGGGCAAGGCGATTGCCGAGCTATACGCGAAGAACGGTGCGGCGGTGGCCATCGCCGACATCAACCAGCAGGCGGCCGATGCGGCGGCCAACGAGATCAATGCGGCCGGCGGCAAGGCCATCGGCATCGCGATGGACGTCACCGACGAGGCGGCAGTCAACGCGGGCACCGACAAGGTGGTCGCGCAGTTCGGTCATCTGGATATCCTGATTTCCAATGCGGGCGTGCAGATCATCAATCCGATCGACCAGTTCGCCTTTGCCGACTGGAAGAAGATGCTCGCCATCCATCTCGACGGCGGCTTCCTCACCACCAAGGCCGCGCTCAAGCACATGTACAAGGACGACCGCGGCGGCATCGTGATCTACATGGGCTCGGTGCATTCGCACGAAGCATCGAAGCTCAAGTCGGCCTACGTCACCGCCAAGCACGGCCTGCTCGGACTGGCGCGCACGCTGGCGAAGGAAGGCGCCGCGCACAACGTGCGTTCGCATGTGATCTGCCCGGGCTTCGTGCGCACGCCGCTGGTGGAAAAGCAGATTCCCGAGCAGGCGAAGGAACTCAAGATCAGCGAAGCCGAAGTGATCAAGAACGTGATGCTCAAGGACACCGTCGACGGCGTGTTCACCACGGTGGAAGACATCGCGCAGACCGCGCTGTACCTGGCCGCGTTCCCCTCGGCCGCGCTGACCGGGCAGTCGATCGTGGTCAGCCACGGCTGGTACATGCAGTAAGGCCATGGTCGCAGCTACCCACAATCCGCCCGCCACCTCGCTGGCAGCGGCGGTCAAGCGTGACTACCGCACCGTCGCCCTGGTCCTGCAGGGCGGTGGCGCGCTGGGCGCCTACCAGGCCGGCGTCTACGAAGGGCTGGAGCAGGCGGGCATTCGACCCGACTGGGTTGCCGGCATCTCCATCGGTGCACTCAACGCGGCGATCATCGCCGGCAATCCACCGGAAAAGCGCGTCGAACGCCTGCGCGAGTTCTGGCAAAGCATCTGCCACCCGCCGCTGTTGCCGCTGTGGCCCACCGTGCCGCTCGATCCCGGCGCATGGGAACTGCCGTGGCAAAACGGCCTGAGCGGCTGGGCGGCGCTGCGTGCATTGACCCAGGGTCAACCCGGCTTCTTCACGCCGCGCCCGTTCCCGCTGTTGCCGCTGCGCGCCTCGCCCGCCACGGCGAGCTGGTACGACACGACCCCGCTGAAAGGCACGCTGGAACGGCTGGTCGATTTCGACCGCATCAACGACCCGCGCTCGATGCGGGTGTCGGTGGGCGCCGTGAATATCCGCACCGGCAACTTCGCCTATTTCGACAATACCGAGGGTCCGCTGCGGGTGGAGCACTTCATCGCCTCGGGCTCGTTGCCGCCGGGTTTTCCGGCCACCGAGATCGACGGCGAGTTCTACTGGGATGGCGGCATGGTTTCCAACACGCCGTTGTACAAGGTGCTGTCGGACGCCTCATGCCGCGACTCGCTGATCTTCCAGGTGGACTTGTGGAGCGCACGCGGCGAACTGCCGCGCGACCTGGCGGAAGTGACGTCGCGCGCGAAGGACATCCAGTACTCCAGCCGCACGCGCCTGATCACCGAGTACATGAGCCTGCGGCAGCGCCAGCAACGCACGCTGCACGACCTGATGTCGCTGGTGCCGTCGGACCAGCGCGATCACCCGGCCTACCGCCACGCCGAGATCTACGCCAGTGGCGCGCTGGTGAACCTGTTCCACCTGATCTACCGCAACAAGCCATACGAAGGGCATTACAAGGACTACGACTTCAGCGCGGGCAGCATGCTGCAGCACTGGAGCAGCGGCCTGGACGACCTGCAGTGCACGCTGTCCGAGCCGGCATGGTTCGAGCGGCCCAGTGCGGAGCATCCCTTCGTCACCCACGACGTCCATTGTGAAGATTGAACCCGCAGGTAACCTCATGAGTCTCAAAGCAGCATTCATCGGACTTGGCGCCATGGGCACGCCGATGGCCGGTCACCTCAAGGCCCACGGTCTGCTCCACGCCGTATCCAGCCGCACGCCGGCCAATGCCGAGGCGGTCGCGAAGTCACTCGGCGTCACCGCCGCTACGCCGGCGCAGATTGCCGCGCAGTGCGACGTGATCGCGCTGTGCGTGACTGCCGATGCGGACGTGCTGGGCACCATCGACGCGCTTTCCCCGCACCTGAAGAAGGGCGCCATCGTGGTCGATCATTCGACCGTCGCCCCCGATACCGCCAAACAGGCGGCCGCGCGCCTGGCGGCGGTCGGCGCCCACTTCCTCGATGCGCCGGTGTCCGGCGGCGTGGAAGGCGCGAAGAACGGCAAGCTGTCGGTGATGGTGGGCGGCGATGCCGACGTGCTCGAGCGTGCGCGCCCGGTGCTGGAAGCCTATGCGCTGCGCGTGACGCACCTGGGCGGCGTCGGCGCCGGGCAGGCCACCAAGGCCGTGAACCAGGTGCTGGTGGCCGGCATTGCGCAAGGCGTGTGCGAGGGCCTGGCCCTGGCCGAAGCGCTCGGGCTCGATCCGGAGCGCCTGCTGCCGACGCTCGGCGCGGGCGCGGCGGGCAACTGGTTCCTCGAAAAGCGCGGCGCGACCATGCTGCGCAACGAGTTCAGCGTGGGCTTCAAGCTGGGCCTGCTGCACAAGGATCTTGGCATCGTGCGCCGCATTGCCGAGAGCGCGGGAACCAGCCGCAGCGTGATCGAGCGTTCGCTCGCCGACTACGCCGAGCTGATGAGCCAGGGTTACGGCGACGACGACATTTCCGGCCTGATCCGGCTCAAGCGCAAGGGCTGAGCCTGGCCCGAGGCGAAAAAAAGGCCGCGCAGTGCGCGGCCTCTTCGTTCAAGGGTCGCCGCGGCGGGCTTACTTGCCTTCCTTCAGCGCGATCGCGTTGATGCCGGCCGAAGCGAGCCGCTGCTTGGTCGACTCCAGTTCGGTCGCCGAGTGGAACGGACCGAGGCGGACGCGGTTGTAGGTCTGGCCGTTGACGCTGACCGAGGCCACGTTGGCGATGAAACCCTGCATGGCCAGCTTGGCCTTCAGGGTCTCCGCATCGGACGGGCTCGGGAACGCGCCGACCTGCAGCAGGTAGCCGCTGCCGGCGGTGGTCGTCGGTGCCTTCACGGCGGCCTCGGGCGCGGCGGTGATGTTCTCGCTCACCGCAGCCGGCACGTTCGGCGCCGGCTTCTGCGCCGCGGCCTGCTGCTGGGCGGCGGCCTGCGCTGCCTGCTGGGCCTGCTGCTTCTGCTGCTGCTCGGCCTTGGCCTGGGCGCTGATCACCGCATCGGGAATGCGTACTTCCTTCTCCGAAAGCACGGAGTAGAAGTCGTACTGCGGCTTCTTGGGCGCCGGCGCGGTGTCGTTGGCCGAGGTGGTTTCCGTGGCGGCGGCACCGGCATCGCTGCCGCGCTGCGCGGTCGCCTGCGCGTTGGGTTGCGGACCGTCGGTGGCGCGCGGCGCCATCGGCAGATGGCCGCGTGCCACGAACATGAGCACCGCGCCGATGGCGATGCCGATGACGGCCCAACCCCACCCGGGCATGCCGCCGCTGTGATTGCGGACGGCCTGCCGGCCCTTGCCCTTGCGTGCTGCCATTTACATCTTCTCCGGGGCACTAAGTCCCAGCAAATCCAAACCGTTACGAATGACCTGGCGCGTGGCAACGGCAAGCGTAATGCGCGCATTGCGCAATTGTGCGTCGTCCACGAGCCATTTGTGCTCGTGATAGTAACTGTGCAGGGCGCCGGCGAGCTCGCGCAGGTATTGCGCAATCAGGTGGGGTTCCAGATTGGCGGCGGCGGCCTCCACGACCTCCGGGTAGCGGGACAGCTCGGTCAGCAGGATCTGCTCGTGCTCGGTGTCCAGGCGTGTCATCTGGTCGATGCCCGTGGCCGAGTCGAGCGGCGGCAGGCCGCGCTCGGCCAGCTCCTCCAGCACGCGGCACACGCGGGCGTGGGCATACTGGATGTAGTAGACCGGGTTGTCGTTGCTCTGCGAGCGGGCCAGGTCGATGTCGAACACCAGCTGCGAGTCGGACTTGCGCGAGATCAGGAAGAAGCGCGTGGCGTCGCGGCCCACTTCGTCGATCAGGTCGCGCAGGGTGACGTAACTGCCGGCTCGCTTGGAGATTTTCACCTCCTCGCCGCCGCGCATCACGGTCACCATCTGGTGCAGCACGTACTCGGGCCAGCCCTTGGGGATGCCGCAGTCGAGCGCCTGCAGGCCCGCCTTCACGCGCGCCAGGCTGCCGTGGTGGTCCGAGCCCAGCTCGGTGATGGCGCGCACATAGCCGCGCTGCCACTTGCTGCGGTGGTAGGCCACGTCCGGCAGGAAATAGGTGTAAGTGCCGTCGGACTTGCGCATCACGCGGTCCTTGTCGTCACCGAAATCGGTCGAGCGCAGCCAGAGGGCGCCGCCTTCCTCGTAGGTGTGGCCATGGGCCACCAGCTCGCGCACGGTTTCTTCCACCTTGCCGTCGGTGTACAGCGAGGATTCCAGGAAGTAGGTGTCGAAGCCGACGCCGAATGCCGCCAGGTCGAGGTTCTGCTCGCGGCGCAGGCTGGCCACGGCGAAATGGCGGATGGCCTCGAGGTCTTCGGCCTGGCGAGCGCCGGTGACCACTTCGCCGTCGGCTTCCACCGATTCGCCCGCCATGTAGGCCCGGGCCACGTCGGCGATGTAGTCGCCGCGATAGCCGTCCTCGGGCCAGCCGGCGTCGCCCGGCGCCAGGCCGCGTGCGCGCGCCTGCACCGAAATGGTCAGGTTCTGGATCTGCACGCCGGCATCGTTGTAATAGAACTCGCGCCTGACGTTCCAGCCGGTCGCTTCGAGCAGGCGGCTCAGGCAGTCGCCGATCGCCGCGGCGCGGCCATGGCCCACATGCAGCGGGCCGGTCGGGTTGGCGGAGACAAACTCCACGCCCGCGGTGATGCCGTTGCCGGTCGTGCTGCGGCCATAGGCGCTGCCTTCGGCCATGATGCGGCGCACTTCGTCGCGGTACGCGCCATCGGCGAGGAAGAAGTTGATGAAGCCCGGTCCGGCGATTTCCACCTTGCCCACCAGGGAATTGGGCGGCAGGGCGGCAACCAGCTTCTCGGCCAGCTCGCGCGGCCTGGCGCGCGCGGGCTTGGCCAGCAGCATGGCGGCGTTGGCGGCGAAATCGCCGTGTTCACGGCTGCGCGTGCGCTCGATCACGAAGTTCGGCACTTCGAGGTCGGCCGGCAGGGTGGCGTCATGTTGCAGGGTACGGATGGCCTGCAGCAGCAGTTCGCGCAGCTGTTCTTTCACGGCATTGGTCTGGAGACGATGGAACCGCCAATCCTATCAGACCGCCGGCGGCGCGGCCCGCCGGGGCGAGCCGGCTGGCCATGCTGCGTTGCGGGGCAGGAATCTGTGGATAACTCTGTGGGGAATCGCGCGCGGCACCTTGGCGACCCCTCGAAATTTCCCACGAAAATCGCACGCCTTGAAAAAATATCGTTGTGAATCAGCGCGCTAAATGGCACATCTCAGGACATGGACAGCAATGGTCTGGAAATTGCCGCCCGGGGCGGAATGTGCATAAGTAATGGCGCCTGGCGCGGGGTTCCCGGCCGCTCGTGTGCGTCACGTCCCTGTCATGCGGCGCTGCCACACTTCTTCGGGTCCCCAGGCACCTCCCCGCCGACGGGGACGGGGGGATTGCCGTCACTCCCCTCTCTCTCCCCACAAAACGGCTACACGGCGCGGCTCCCACCGCGCCGTTGTTCTTTTTGCCGTCAGAGCAGGCCCAGCGCCGCCAGCGAGACGGGCTCGCCGCTACCGATGACCAGGTGATCGAGCACCCGTACGTCCACCAGCTGCAGGGCGTCGCGCAGTTCGCGCGTGATGGCCCGGTCGGCTGCGCTGGGATCGGCCACGCCCGAGGGATGGTTGTGGGCAAGGATCACTGCTGAGGCGTTGTGCCGGAGGCAGGCGCGGACCACTTCGCGAGGGTGCACGCTGGCGCCGTCGATGGTGCCGCGGAACAGCTCCTCGAACGCCAGCACGCGGTGGCGATGGTCCAGGAAGAGGCAGCCGAAGACCTCGTAGGGCAGGTGGCGCAGCCGGGCGCTCAGGTAGTCGCCGCTATCGCGTGGATTGCTGAGACTCGGGCGTTCGGCCAGTTGCTCGCCCAGCGAGCGGCGGGCCAGCTCGAGCGCGGCGACCAGGCGTGCCCGTTTGGCGGGACCCATGCCGCGAAGGTGCATAGTCTCCCCCGGGCTACCCAGCAGGGCCGATACGCCGCCATGGGCGAGCAGCAGCTCGCGAGCGAGGGCAAGCGCATCCTTGCCGGGAACTCCGCTGCCGAGCAGCACGGCGATCAGTTCGGCGTCGGACAGTGCGGCGCAGCCGCGCGCCAGCAGCTTCTCGCGGGGACGTTCCTGGCTGGGCCAGTGACGAATGCTCATCCATGCAGCCTGCCGGCGAGCCCATCTGCCTGGCATCGGCGCAGGGCCGAAGCGCTTGTCGGTCAGGCGTGATGCAACGCGTGGGTCACGGGCCGGGCGTTGCGCTGTTGCTCAGCGCCCGTCCGTGGCCAGGCGCGTGCTGAACTCGGTGCTCAGCCAGTCGATGAAGACCCGCACGCGCGGCGACAGCTGGCGGTTTTGCGGATACAGCACATAGACCGGCGATGGGGCGGGCGGGGTGGCGGGCAGCACCTCGACCAGGGCGCCGCTGGCCAGCTCGTCTTGCACGCGATAGCGCGGCACCTGGACCAGGCCCAGGCCCAGGCCGGCCATGGCGACATACATGTCCGCGCCAGCCACGCTGACCGTGACCGGCAGGGTCAGCTGGCGGATCGCATCGCCGGTCTGGAATTCCAGCGGAATCACCGCGCCCGTGGCCGAGGACACGAAGCCAACCATGCGATGCGTGGCCAGATCGTCCAGTCGCTCCGGCATGCCGTGCCGTTCAAGGTAGCCGGGGCTGGCCAGGGTCACCTCGTCGAGCAGGGCGATGCGGCGGCCGATCATGCTGCTGTCGGTGGGCGTGCCGACGCGCAGCACACAGTCCACCCCTTCGCGCACCAGGTCGACATAGCGGTCGCCTTCGCCGATGCGCAGCTGGATATCCGGATAACGCGCCAGGAAGTCGGGCAGGCCGGGCAGCATGAAGTGCCGCGCCAGGGTGCCGTGGACGTCCACCCGCAGGAGGCCGCTGGGCCGGGCGCCGGTGAAGGCCGATTCCGCCTCCTCGATCTCCGCCAGGATGGCCAGGCAGCGCTGGTAGTACGCCTCGCCATCCAGGGTCGGACGGACCTGGCGCGTGGTGCGTTCCAGCAGCCGCACGCCCAGGCGCGCTTCCAGTCGCTTCACCACATCGGTGACGGTGGAGCGGGGCAGTTCCAGGTCCTGCGCGGCCATGGTGAAGCTGCGCCGCTCCACGATGCGCGCGAACAAGCGCATGGCATCGAGCTTGTCCATGTCGTTGTTCCACCACTCCGGATAGTGATGACGGATTTCAGCAGATTATCCGGCTGAAGGAAAAGACCATCCTCTCGCCACCGACATCTGGTCGGCCCCTTCAGAGGATGTATCCCATGTCTGCAAGCACTTCCAAGGTTGCCATCGTGACGGGTGGTTCGCGCGGCATCGGCGCGGCCATTGCCGAACGGCTGGCCCGCGACGGTTTCGTGGTGGTCATCAATTACGCCGGCGATGCGGCTCCGGCCGAAGCATTGGCCGGCAAGATCGAAGCAGCGGGCGGCCGCGCGCTGACCGCCCAGGGCGACGTCGCCGACCCCGCCGCCGTGCGACGCCTGTTCGACGCCGCCGAAGCCGCGTTCGGCCACGTCGACGTGCTGGTGAACAATGCCGGCATCATGCAGCTGGCGCCGCTGTCCGACTCGGACGACGCTCTGTTCGACCGCACCGTCGCGGTCAACCTCAAGGGCACCTTCAACACGCTGCGTGAAGCGAGCACGCGCCTCCGACAGGGCGGCCGCATCATCAATTTCTCTACCAGCGTGGTGGGCACCCTGTTCCCCACCTATGGCGTCTACGTGGCGACCAAGGCGGCGGTGGAGGCCATGACCCACGTACTGTCGAAGGAGCTGCGCGGGCGCGACATCACGGTCAATGCCGTGGCGCCGGGCCCGACCGCCACCGACCTGTTCCTCAAGGGCAAATCGCCGGAGCAGATCCAGCAGCTGGCGAAGCTGGCCCCGCTCGAGCGCCTGGGCCAGCCGGAAGACATCGCCAACGTGGTGGCCTTCCTGGCAGGTCCGGACGGCGGCTGGGTCAATGGCCAGGTGCTGCGCGCCAACGGCGGCCTCGTCTGAATTTCCCGTCATGCATGCGCCGCCGGCGGGCGGCGCGACGCTTCCAAGGAGATCGCAACATGAACAACGTCATCGTGGTGACCGGCGCGTCGAGCGGCTTCGGCCTGATGAGCGCGCGCGCACTGGCCCATGCCGGGCATACGGTTTACGCCGGCATGCGCGAAACCCAGGGCCGCAATGCGGCGAGGGTGGCCGAGGTGCAGCAGTACGCGGGTGCGCATGGCATCGACCTGCGGACCATCGAGATGGACGTGGCCGCGCAGGAATCGGTGGATGCAGCCATCGCGCAGATCATCGCCGCGCACGCTCGCCTGGACGTGGTGGTGCACAACGCCGGGCACATGTCGTACGGGCCGGCCGAAGCCTTCACGCCCGAACAGTTCGCACAGCTCTACGACATCAATGTGCTGAGCACCCAGCGGGTGAACCGGGCCGCGCTGCCGCAGCTGCGCAAGCAAGGCCGCGGACTGGTGGTGTGGGTGTCGTCCAGCAGCGTGCGTGGCGGCACGCCGCCGTACCTGGCCCCGTACTTCGCCGCCAAGGCCGGCATGGATTCGCTGGCGGTGAGCTATGCCGGCGAGCTGGCGCGCTGGGGCATCGAGACCTCGATCGTGGTGCCCGGCGCCTTCACCCGGGGCACCAACCACTTCGCCCATGCCGGCGCGCCGGCCGATGACGCGGTGGCGAAAGCCTATGCGGCTGGACCGACCGCCGACTTCGGCGACGTGGCGTTCAAGGGATTGGCCGCGCTCGAGCCGGCGGATGCCGATCCGCAGGCCGTCGCCGCGGCGATCGTCAACGTAGTCGATACACCGTTCGGCAAGCGGCCGTTCCGCGTGCATATCGATCCGTCGCAGGACGGCGCCGAGATCGTCAACGGCGTGGCCGATCGCGTGCGCGCGGAACTGCTGCGGCGGATCGGGCTGGAGGACATTCTGCGGCCGCGCCTGGTGGCTTGACGACGACGTAGCCCCTCTCCCCCGGCGACCGAAGGAAGTCCCTGTGGGAGAGAGGGGTTGGAGAGAGGGTGCGGGGCTTGCATAACCTTCAACCGTGCGCTCCGCCCGAACCCTCATCCGCCTGCGACCAAAGGGAGTCCCTGTGGGGACGGCACCTTCTCCTCACTCCTCAAAGCCGGCGCCATCCATGGCGCCGCCCCGCGTACCCGAGGGGAGAAGGGATCACCATTCGAGACGACCGCAAGACCGGTAGCACCGCCGAGCAAACCCGGCGATTCCGGTAAGCTAGGTCCCTAACCGGTTGTCAGGTCCCTCACCATGAGTCTTGCCCAACGCCGCATCCTGCTGGGCGTGTCCGGCGGTATTGCTGCTTACAAGTCTTGCGAGCTGGTCCGCCGCTTGCGCGATCTCGATTGCGAGGTCCGCGTGGTGATGACGGAAGGCGCGACGCACTTCGTCAGCGCCACGACTTTCCAGGCACTGTCCGGCCAACCGGTGCGGGTGAGCCTGTGGGACGCGGAGGCCGAAGCGGCCATGGGGCATATCGAGCTGGCGCGCTGGGCCGAGCGCATCCTGATCGCGCCGGCCAGTGCCGACCTGATCGCCCGCCTCGCCCATGGCATGGCCGACGACCTGCTGACCACCGTCTGTCTGGCCAGTGCGGCACCGGTCTACCTGGCGCCGGCGATGAACCAGCAGATGTGGGCCCATCCCGCGGTGCAGGCGAACATCGACACGTTGCGCCAGCGTGGCGTGCATCTGCTCGGCCCCGCGTCGGGCGACCAGGCCTGCGGCGACATTGGTTCCGGTCGCATGCTCGAGCCGATGGAATTGCGCGCCGCCATGGTGGCTTCGTTCGGCAGCGCCGCGTTGCGTGGGCTGAAGGTGGTCGTCAGCGCCGGCCCGACCTACGAGGACATCGATCCGGTCCGCTTCATCGGCAACCGCAGCTCCGGCCAGATGGGTTTTGCCGTGGCTGACGCGGCCGCGCAGGCCGGTGCACAGGTGACCCTGGTGGCCGGACCGGTCAGCTTGCCGACGCCGGCAGGCGTTGCCCGCCGGGTCGACGTGCGCAGTGCCGCACAGATGCGCGACGCGGTGGTGGCTGCCAGCAACGGGGCCGACATCTATATTGGTGCAGCGGCCGTGGGCGACTACCGTCCGGCGGCCGTGGCCGAACACAAGATCAAAAAGCACGACGGCGCGGCGCTGGTGCTGGATCTGGCCGAAAATCCGGACATCCTGGGCACGCTTGCCGCGCAAACCGTGCGCCCCTTCTTGGTCGGATTTGCGGCGGAGACGCATGATGTGGAGCGTTACGCGCGCGACAAACTGCAGCGCAAGGGACTGGACATGATTGCCGCCAACCAGGTGGGAGGTGGCCTCGGCTTCGAGGCTGCCGACAATGCGCTCACGCTTTACTGGCCCGACGGCAGCGCCGAACTGGCGCGCGCCTCCAAGACGGAACTGGCGCACCAGCTGATGGCCCGCGTGGCCGAGCGCTACCGGGCGGTGCGTTCGTGACGGCGGGGCACGGGATCGAGGTCGAACTGAAAATCCTCGATGCGCGCCTGGGCAATGACATCCCCTTGCCGGAGCCCGCGACCAGCGGCAGCGCCGGCATGGACCTGCGCGCCGCGATCGACGCGCCACTGACCCTGCAGCCGGGCGAAAGCGCGCTGGTACCCAGTGGCATGGCCATCCATATCGGCGATGCGGGCTGGTGTGCGCTGATCGTGCCGCGGTCGGGGCTGGGTCATAAGCACGGCCTGGTCATGGGCAACCTGGTCGGTGTCATCGACGCCGACTACCAGGGCCCGTTGATGATTTCGTGTTGGAACCGCGGCACGCAGCCGTACACCATTGCCGTGGGCGATCGCATCGCCCAACTGCTGCTGGTGCCGGTGGCGCAGGCGCGACTGAAAGTGGTGCAGGAGTTCGCGCCGTCGCAGAGGGGCGAGGGCGGGTTCGGTTCGACCGGGGTCAACTAGGTTGTCGTCCGGGCATTTTGGGTGCCGGCGCGGCGCGCGGCCTGACAACCTGTGTAGGGACAGGGCATGGTGAAGATCAGCATCGGCGGGCGAATACATGCGGGCACCATCGAGTGGCAGCGCCTGCTGCCGCTGGCGCTGGGCACTCTGTTGGTACTGCTGGGGCTGTCCTGCCTGTGGCAGACCTGGCTGATCGCCGACGAAGGCCATGCCGGCGAGCGTGTGCATGCCGCGCGTGACAAGGCCGTCCAGCGCCTGTCCGAAGAGATCGCCAGCGAACGGGTGAGGGTGCAGGCGGTGATCGACACCGCCGATGCGGCGGCCATCGTCGCCAATCCGGCCGAGGCGTCGGCGAATCTGCGCCGGCAAATACCCTCGGCGCTCGCATTGGAGGTCTACAGCGGTGGCCTGGACGAGGTGCTGCACGCCAACTACCGCAGTTTCGGCTATGGCAAGGCCGCCCAGTTGATGGCGGCACAAACAGCCGACGGCAGTCCGCTGGCGCAGACCATTCCCGGTCCCGCCGGGCGTGTGATCGGTCTGGTCCTGCCCGTCGGCAGCCCCAAACACCCGCAGGCCTGGGTCTGGGTGGCGCTGCCGTTCGCGCCCCTGCAATCCGCTTTCGAGGACATCTCGCCCGACGGCGGCCGGCTCGAGCTCCGCCAGGGCGACGACCGCGGCGATCTGCGCTTGCTGGCCAGCGGCAGTCCGTCGGCCGAACGCGAGTCCAACGGCGTCGCGGTCGGCGGCAGCACGCTGAGCGTGGTCGCGGCATTGCCGCGCGCCTATATCGTGTTGCCTCGGGTGTGGCCGCTCACCGCGGTGCTGGGCCTGCTCTGCCTGGGCGGCGGGCTTTACCTGATCTGGCTGCGTAGTCGACCGCGTCGCCAGGGTGCGGCCGATCTCGAGGAACCGGTGCTGTCCGACCTGCTGGAAGCCGCGCCCGAGCCGGCCAGGCCCGCGCGCCGTCTTGCCAGTCCGGCCGCCGCGTCGGCTCCGGGCGTGCCGGTGACCGTCGATCCGAGCATTTTCCGCGCCTATGACGTGCGCGGCGTGGTCGGCCAGTCGCTCAACAAGGACGTGGCACGCCTGCTCGGCCAGGCCATTGGCAGCGTGATGCGTGAGAAAGGACTGGCGGAGACCGTGGTCGGCCGCGACGGTCGCCTGTCCGGCCCGGAGCTGGCCAGCGCGCTGGCGGACGGCCTGCGCGAGGCCGGCATCGACGTGATCGATATCGGCGCCGTGCCCACGCCGGTGGTCTATTACGCCGCCTATCGCTTCAACACCGGCTGTGGCGTCGCCGTCACCGGCAGCCACAATCCGCCGGAGTACAACGGCTTCAAGATCGTGGTCGGCGGCGAAACGCTGGCCGAAAGCGCCATCAAGGACCTGTACCGCCGCATTGCCTCCAACGAGTTGTCGCGTGGCGGCAAGGGCAACCTGCGGCACATGGACGTGGTGCCCGACTACGTGGACCGCATCACGTCCGACGTACAGGCCGAGCGCCGCCTCAAGGTCGTGGTCGATTGCGGCAACGGCATTCCGGGCGCGGTCGCGCCGCAGGTGCTCGAGGGCATCGGCTGCGAGGTGATTCCCCTGTATTGCGACGTGGATGGCACGTTCCCCAACCATCACCCCGATCCGTCCGATCCGCACAACCTCGAAGATCTCATCTTCGCGGTGAAGCAGACCGGCGCCGACCTTGGCGTGGCCTTCGACGGCGACGGCGACCGCCTGGGCGTGGTGACCCGGGAAGGCGAGATCATCTTCCCCGACCGCACCCTGATGCTGTTCGCGCGCGACGTGCTGTCGCGCCAGCCGGGCGCCACCATCATCTACGACGTGAAGTGCACCGGGCACCTCAAGGGCCAGATCCTCGACGCGGGCGGCAGCCCGATGATGTGGCGCACCGGTCATTCGCTGATCAAGGCCAGGATGCGCGAGACGGGCGCGGAACTGGCCGGCGAGATGAGCGGCCACTTCTTCTTCAAGGAACGCTGGTACGGCTTCGACGACGGCATCTATGCCTGCGCCCGCCTGATGGAAATCCTCGCCGGCGACCTGGATGAGCGCACGCCGGAGGCCATCTTCGCCACCTGCCCCAAGGGCGTCTCCACGCCGGAACTCAAGGTCGAGATGGCCGAGGGCGAGCACTACCGCTTCATCGAGAAGTTCCGCCAGCGGGCGACCTTTGGCGACGCCACGCTCACCACCATCGACGGCGTACGCGCCGACTGGCAGGACGGTTGGGGACTGGTGCGTCCGTCCAACACCACGCCGGTGCTCGTGTTGCGTTTCGACGCCGACAACGAGGCGGCCCTGGCCCGCATCAAGAAGGTGTTCCGCGATCAGCTGCTGGCGGTCGATCCCGCATTGAAGCTGCCGTTCTGAGAGCGGCAGCCATGGCGGGGCGAGTGGCGAGGGCGCCGTAGGTCAGCGGATTGCGCCCTCGCCCCTCACGCCGAGTCCCTGGCGTTATTGGCCCTGCTGGCTCTTGTCCTGCGCCGCTTTCAGATCGCGGTAATGCTGCAGGTCCTGGGTGTTCTTCTGTTCGGCCGTCTCGCGCAGGCCTTGCTGGTGTTCGAGCAATTCGCGCTGCTTGGTCACCACGTCGCGCTGCTTGGCGATGCTGTCGTTGAGTGTTTTCGGCACCGGCTGCTTGGCGCGTTCCAGGTCGCCTGCGCGGGTCAGCAGGTCAGTCAGCGCCTTTTCCTGGCTGCGCAGGTTGATGCGCGTGGTGTTGATCTGCTGTTCGATGTTGTCGAGGTTCTGGCGCTGCGCGGACTTGTAGCCGTCTTCGGTGGGATAGGCCGCCAGCAGCTGTGCGTCGGCGCGCGCCCGTTCCGCCGCGGCGCGCTGCTGTGCCGCCTGTTGCTCGGCCAGCTTCTGGGCGGCCGCGCGTTCTTCCGGATTGAGCTGGCGATCGACGTGCTGCACCACGATGCCGCGGTCATTGACCAGGTCGTAGCCGAACTTGAGCGCGTCGGACGTGAGGCTGTCGCTGTAGTGCGGCAGGCCGGTGTTGTCCCGCCAACGATAGCGATAGCTGCCTGACTGGCTCTTCTGCGCCTGCGCGTGCAGGCCGGCTGTCAGCGCGAGCGTCGCGATGACAATTAGTGCTTTACGCATGAATTCCCCCTTGTGGGCG
Source organism: Dyella soli (assembly GCF_054482295.1). NCBI lineage: Bacteria > Pseudomonadati > Pseudomonadota > Gammaproteobacteria > Lysobacterales > Rhodanobacteraceae > Dyella > Dyella soli. The sequence goes on along the minus strand of NZ_JBTFFU010000003.1, from coordinate 8,043 downwards.
GAAGTATAGCCGGCATCACCATGACGCCCGTGACGTTGCCATGACGTCACGGTTTTCGATGTGACGGCGGTCGCCAAGTCGCCGTGCCGATCAGACGCTTACGCCGTAACGTTCGCGATACGACACCAGGCGGGCGTGCTCGGCTGCCAGGTCGGGACGCTCGCCGGCATAGGCCAGCACGTCGCCGAGGCTGGTGATGGCAATGACCGGAATGCCGAATTCGGCGGTGACTTCCTGTGCGGCAGAGCGCGCACCCTGGCCGCGTTCCTGGCGATCGAGGGCGATCAGCACGCCGGCCGGCGTGGCGCCGTGCGCCCGGATCAGTGCCAGCGATTCGCGCACGGCGGTGCCTGCGGTCATCACATCGTCCACGATCAACACGCGGCCCTTGAGCGGCGCGCCGACCAGCACGCCGCCTTCGCCGTGGTCCTTGGCTTCCTTGCGGTTATACGCCCACGGCAGGTCGCGGCCGTGCTGGTCGGCCAGCGCAATCGCAGTGGCGGCAGCCAGCGCGATGCCCTTGTAGGCAGGCCCGAACAGCATGTCGATCCCGATCCCCGAATTCACCACCGCGGCGGCGTACGAGCGCCCCAGCTGGGCCAGCGCGGCACCGGAATCGATGCGCCCCATATTGAAGAAATACGGGCTCTGGCGGCCGGATTTGAGCGTGAATTCGCCAAAACGCAGCACGTCGCGCTGCAGGGTCAGTTCGATGAAGGCGCGCTGGTAGTCGTGCACGGCGGGGTCTCTCGATGGAAGGTCAGGCGGGCAGGGCGCGCAGCATCAGGTGTTGCGGCCCGGAACGGCCGCCATGGTACAACTCGCCGGTGTCTTCGAAGCCGGCGCGCCGGTAAAGCGCACGCCCCGCGGCGTTGCCTTCGTTGACGGTGAGCGCCAGCGCGCCCGCGGCCGGATGGCGCGCGGCGAGATCGGCAAACACGGCTTCGAGCGCGCGCAGGCCCAGCCCGCGGCCCTGCCAGCGGCGGTCGATGAAGAACGCGCGCAGGCCCAGCGTGGACTGTTCGAAATCGCGCCCGGCGACTACGCGTGCCTGGGCTTCGAGGCGGTAGTAACCCACCGGCACGTCGCCGCGCAGGATCGCCATCGGCTCGCTGCCCGGACAGCTTTCGGCATCGGCCAGCAGGTCGGCGATATCGCCGACGAAATCGCGTTGCGCGTCATGCACGCCCAGGCGCAACAGCGCCGGCCGCAGCGCTGCGTCCACCGGGGCGACGCGGATGTCGGGCTGGTCGGGCATGGTTGCTATGATGGACCATCATCCGGGAGCCCGCATGCGCATCATCAGTCTCAACGCCAATGGCATTCGATCGGCCGCCAACAAGGGCGTGTTCGAATGGCTCCGCCAACAGCAGGCCGACGTGGTCTGCCTGCAGGAAACCAAGGCGCAGGAAGATCAGCTCAGCGATCCGATGTTCCGCCCCGACGGGCACCACTGCTTCTACCGCGACGCCAGCAGCAAGAAGGGCTACAGCGGCGTGGCGATTTACGCCCGGCGCGAGCCGGACGAGGTGCGCACCGAGCTGGGCTGGGACGAGTTCGACAACGAGGGTCGCTATATCGAGGCGCGCTTCGGCAAGTTCAGCGTGGTGTCGCTGTACGTACCGTCCGGGTCATCGGGCGACGAGCGGCAGCAGTTCAAGTTCAAGGTGATGGACTGGCTCACGCCGATCTTCGACCAGTGGCTCGCGAGCGGTCGCGACTACGTGATCTGCGGCGACTGGAACATCGTGCACACCAGGAACGACATCAAGAACTGGACCTCCAACCAGAAGAACTCCGGCTGCCTGCCGCAGGAACGCGCCTGGCTGGACCTGCTGTTCCAGCAGCGCGGCTGGGTGGACAGTTTCCGCGCGGTCAAGCCCGACGCGGTGGAATACACCTGGTGGTCCAACCGCGGCCAGGCCCGCGCGAACAACGTGGGTTGGCGCATCGACTACCAGGTGGTGACGCCCTCGCTGCGCGATCGCCTGAAGCACTGTTCGATCTATCGCGATGAGCGCTTCTCGGACCACGCGCCGTACACGGTTGACTATGCCGACTGAAGCGGCGCCGGCAGGCAAGCCGGCCAAGACGGGCATCTGGCAGGCATTTTCGCAGCCGGCGGCATGGACCATGTTCCTGTTCGGCTTTTCCTCGGGACTGCCGTTCCTGCTGGTGTCGTATACCGTGGCCGTGTGGCTGCGGAAGCACGGCATCGAGCTGAAAGACATCACCATGATCGCCAGCGCAGGCATGACCTACGCGCTCAAGTTCCTGTGGGCGCCGTTGCTGGACCATGCGCGATTGCCCGGCGCACTGGGCCGCCTCGGCCAGCGGCGCAGCTGGCTGCTGCTGGCGCAACTGGGTGTGACGGGCGGGCTGCTCGCGATGGCGAGCGTGACGCCGGCCCAATTGCCGCTGTTTGTCGCCGCCACGCTGCTGGTGGCCTTCTTCGGCGCGACGCAGGACATCGCCGTCGATGCATACCGCATCGAAATCGCGCCCGTGGCGGCGCAGGGTGCGCTGGTTGCGACCTATTCGCTGGGCTATCGGATCGCGCTGATCGTCGCGGGCGCCGGTGCGCTGATCCTTGCCGATCATCTGGCATGGCCGCTGATCTACATGCTGTTTGCCGCGATCATGCTGATACCGATGATGGCGGTGCTGGCCGCCGCCGAGCCGCAGGTCGTGCGCTCCACGCCGCGGGGCTGGAGCGAAGCCATGCGGCTCGGCGTGGTCGAGCCGTTCGGTGATTTCTTCCGGCGCTACGGCCTGCCGCTGGCGAGCGTCACGCTGCTGTTCATCCTGCTGTTCAAGATCCCGGAGCAGGCGACCATCGGCGGCGTGATGGGGCCGTTCTACCTGGACATGGGTTTTTCGCAGACCCAGATCGGCACCATCACCAAGTTGTGGGGCGTGTGGATCGGCATCGTCGGCGTGTTCGTCGGCGGGGCGGCGGTGGCGCGCTGGGGCGCCTGGCGCAGCCTCGGCGTGACCATGGTGCTGGCCGGCGCCAGCAACCTGGGTTATCTGTGGCTGATCGCGCACCCGGGCAATCTGCTGGTGCTGACGGCCGTGATTTCTTTCGAGAACTTCACGCTCGGTGTCCTGGGTCCGCCGATCGTGGCGTTCCTTTCCTCGCTGGTCAGTCGCGAACACACGGCGACGCAGTACGCGCTGCTCAGTTCGATGGTCAATCTGCCGGGCAAGGTGCTCGGATTTTTTGCCGGCGGCATCGCCATGGCCACGGGCTACGGCAGCTATTTCGTGCTTACCGTGGTGTCGATTCTCCCGGCGAGCCTGCTGTTCATCTATCTGTGGCCGCGCTTCGGCCGCCAGGAGCCGCTGGCCCCGGGCTGAGCAGCGCCCGGGTCAGGCATCACGCGTTCAGCCAAGCGGTCGATATTCCCGAGGATCCTTCTGTGCCAAGATCGGGCGCACAGGGGGCCTATGACCGGGAGACAAGTCCATGCCGGACCTAGTCATACGCCATATCGACAATCTCATGGCCGAACGCATCAAGGCGCTGGCCAAGGATCGACAGTGGTCCATCAATGACGTGGTGCTCTATGCACTGCGCCATGGCCTTGGCATGACCTCGTCCAATGTGTTCGCCGAGACCATGCTCGATCCGGGCGACCTCACGACGCTGAGCGGCCAGTGGGATGCGAAGGAGAAGGCGGCTTTCCAGGAAGCCATGCAGGCACTTTCGCGCACCGCGCCAACGCAACTGGCGCCCGCCAACCAGACGCTCGGCGACGGCAACTAGCGCGGAGCGGGATAGATCGCACCGAGCACGCGCGGTCCGCGCGCGCCGGTGACGGCCGGCAGGTTGCCCGGCAAGCCAAGCAGGCGCTGGCGCGCCAGCCACGCAAACGCGGTGGCTTCCAGATAGTCCGGATCGACGCCATGGATTGCCGTGCTCGCCAGCAGGCGCGGCGCCAACAGTTCACCCAGCCGCCCCATCAGCACGTCGTTATGCACGCCGCCGCCGCAGGCGAGCACGTCCACCGCATCCGGGGCGTGGCGCGCGATGGCGTCTGCCACGCTGCGTGCCGACAGCTCCAGCAGCGTGGCCTGCACGTCGGCAGGATCCAGTGCTGCGAGGCGCGCATGCTGTTCCAGCCACATCAGGTGAAAATGCTCGCGTCCGGTGCTCTTGGGCGGGGCCATGGTGAAATACGGATCGGCCAGCAAGGCGTCCAGCAGTACCTGGTCCAGGCGACCTGACGCCGCGAAGGCGCCGTTCGCATCAAATGCCTCGCCACGATGGCGCAGGCACCACGCGTCCATCAGGCCGTTGGCCGGGCCGGTGTCGAAGCCGAACACTTCGCCGCGTGCGCCAAGTACGGTGATGTTGGCGATGCCGCCAAGGTTGAGCACGACGCGCGTGCGCCCCGGACGGGCCAGCAACATGGCATGCACCGCCGGCAGCAGCGGTGCGCCCTGGCCGCCGGCGGCCACGTCGGCGCGGCGGAAGTCGGCCACCACGTCGATGCCGCAGCGCTCGGCGATCACCGAGGCGTCGCCCACCTGCAGCGTAAACGGATGTTCGCCCGACGGCCGGTGGCGCAGGGTCTGCCCATGCGAACCGATCGCGCGCACGGACTCGCGCACGCCCGGGTTGCGCCCCAGCAATTGCAGTGCGGCTTCGGCGAAGCACTGCCCGATGGCAACGTCCAGATGCCCGTAGGCATCAAGGTCGAGGCGGGTCTCGTCCTGCGCCACGGCAAGGATGCGTGCGCGCAAGGGCGCAGGCCACGGGTGCGCCAGCGCATCGACGAGTTGCGGAGCGTCGTTCTCGAAACGCACCAGCGCGGCATCGATGCCGTCGGCGCTGGTGCCAGAGATCAGGCCGAGATAGAGCGCCGATGACTCGTCCACGCGTGCTCGGAGCTCAGTCGTCGTTGCGCGTGCCGCCGCTGGCGCGGGCGAGCTTGATGTTTGCGTCCAGCGTCTTCAGGCGCGCGAGCTGCGGCTGCACGACCTGCGCGCGAAACTTCGCCAGCTGGGCACCCGGCAACGGCTCGGGCTTGGGCAGCGTCACCGTCTGCGGATCGCGCTGCACGTTATTGACGCGGAATTCGTAATGCAGGTGCGGCCCGGTGGCGAGGCCGGTCATGCCGACATAGCCGATCACCGCACCCTGGCCCACGTGCTGGCCCACTTTCTCATTGCCGAACTTCGACATGTGGCCGTAGGCGGTGCTGATGCTGCCGTTGTGCTGCACGATCACGAAGTTGCCGTAACCGTTCATCCAGCCCTTGAACTTGATCACGCCATCTCCCGCGGCATGGATCGGCGTGCCGCTTGCGGCGGCGTAGTCCACACCCTTGTGCGCGCGCATGAGGCCAAGGACCGGATGCATGCGCGCCGCACTGAACTGCGAGGAGATGCGGGTGAAGTCCACCGGGATGCGCAGGAACGATTTCTGGATGGGGCGGCCGTCTTCGCTGAACCAGCCGAAGCTGCCATCGTCCTTGCGGAAGCGGTACGCCGTGTAGCGCTCGCCCTGGTTCACGAACTCGGCAGCCACGATTTCGCCTTCATGCAGGTAGGCGCCATCGCGATACACGTCGTCGTAGATCACGGTAAAACTGTCGCCTTCGCGCAGGTCCTGCACGAAGTCGATGTCGTATTTGAAGAGCTCGGCAAGCTTGAGCACCATCGCGTTGCTCATGCCCGCCTTGGAGCCCGCGGCGAACAGCGAGCTGTCGATGGTGCCGTGCGCGACGTGTTCGCGGCGATCCACCTCGCGCGTCTGCGCGGTCACGGTGGCCTTGTCGCCCTCGAAGCGCATGATGCTGCGGTTGGCTTCGTCCTTGTCGAAACGGATGCCCTTGAGGCTGCCGTCGCTGCCGAGCAGGAAGTCGAACTCCTGGCCCGGGCGGATGTTGTGCAGTGCGCGGCTGTCGCCCGACTGGTCCACGACGTGCTGCACATCGGTGAGGCTGAGCCCCTGCCCCTGGAACAGATCGGACAGCGTCTGGCCCGGCTGCACCTGCACGATGTGCCAGTCCTCGACGGTGGGCGTATGCGTGGCCACGGGTGCGGCCTTGGGCAACGCCAGCGGAAGCATGGCGTGCGCCGTCGAGATGGTGTCGGGGCGCATGGCGCTGGCCCAGGCGGGGATAATGAAGCCCGACAGCGCCGTGATCAGCAGGGCGGTGCCGGCGAGCATCCAGCGCTCGCGATGCCAATGAATCGGCTCCGCTTCACCGTGGCAACCGAACGACCAGTGCGAACAGCGTTCGTAAAAGTGAGAGTGGCGTCGCTGCGCCTTTCGACGCATAGCCTGTTTGCGCGCTGCGCGCGCGATTCCTGTTCTCTCACCCATGCCCGGTGTTCCCCCGAGGTACCAAATTTCTAATTGCCGCGTACCATAACGGCCATGTGTAAAGGGCGTCAACGCCTTTTCCATCAATGGGTTGCGATAACTTTTTGGTTAACACACAATTAACGGGAGGGTCTCGGAAGCTATGATTCCCGGTGACGCCCGGACAACGAAAATTTGAGGTTTACATGAACGAGCTTGAGCAGGCGCTGGCCACCATCGCGCGCGGCGCCGACGAAATCATCAAGCAGGAGGAGCTGGCGGCACGCCTCAAGCTGGGCCGCCCGCTGCGTATCAAGGCGGGTTTCGACCCCACCGCGCCCGACCTGCACCTGGGCCACACCGTGCTGCTCAACAAGATGCGCCAGTTCCAGGACCTGGGGCACCAGGTCATCTTCCTGATCGGCGACTTCACCGGCATGATCGGCGATCCCACCGGCAAGAACGTCACGCGCAAACCGCTCACGCGCGAAGACGTGCTGGCGAATGCCGAGACCTATGCCGAGCAGGTCTTCAAGGTGCTGGACCGTGAGCGCACCGAACTGCGCTTCAATTCCGAGTGGTTCGGCCAGATGACGGCGGCCGACATGATCAGGCTGGCCGCCCAGCACACCGTGGCGCGCATGCTCGAGCGCGACGACTTCGCCAAGCGCTATGCCTCGCAGCAGCCCATTGCCATCCACGAATTCCTTTATCCGCTGGTACAGGGCTACGACTCCGTCGCGCTCAAGTGCGACGTCGAGCTGGGCGGCACCGACCAGAAGTTCAACCTCCTGATGGGACGCGCACTGCAGGAACACCACGGCCAGCCGGCGCAGATCGTGCTCACCATGCCGCTGCTGGAGGGCCTGGACGGCGTCAACAAGATGTCCAAGTCGCTGGGCAACTACATAGGCATCAATGAGCCCGCCATCGATATCGTCACCAAGACGCTGAAGATCGGCGACGACCTGATGTGGCGCTGGTTCGAACTGCTCAGCTTCGAGGCGTCGATGGACGATATCGCGCGCATGAAGCAGGAAGTGGCCAGTGGCGCGCTCAATCCACGCGACGCCAAGCTCAGGCTTGCGCGCGAACTGGCCACGCGATTCCACGATGCCGCCGCAGCGGAACAGGCCATTGCCGGATGGCATGCAGTGGTGCGCGGCGAAGGCGATACGAGTCTGTTGCCGCTCACCGAAGTGGTGGTGCCTGCCGAAGGTTTGCGGCTGCCGGCGCTGCTCACAGCGGCAGGTCTCACGCCGAGCAATGCCGAAGCCAATCGCAAGCTCAAGGAGCGCGCCGTGCGCATCGACGCAGAAGTGGTCGAAGATGCGCAGCGCGTGTTTTCCGCGGGTTTTGAAGGGGTTTTGCAGATCGGCAAGCGCAACTTCGCGCGCGTGTTGTTGAAGCTCGCATGACTTGAACGCGACGACGCAACGTCGTCGCGTTGCGCGTGTGCATTGCAACTTCGCGTGAGAACAGCGTCTTACGCGAAGCACGAAAAATAATTTCAGAAATTGCTTGTCAAAGGTGGGGTGCCTGCCTATCATTCGCCTCCCCGCCGCTGGCAGCGTCTTCCACGGCAACAACGACAGCAAAAATTCTTCGCTGAAGGTGTTGACGGATACGGAAAACGATGTAAGATGAGCGGCTCACTCGGAACGAAATGTTCCGGCGCGAAAACGGCAACGGTTCGCAAGTGATTGAGATCTTTGACAGTGTGCGCA
>NZ_JBTFFU010000002.1:0-856945 GCF_054482295.1 Dyella soli | reverse complement strand
ACCGAAACGCTCGGCGCCAACCTTCGTCAGCGCGGCCGTCAGCGTCGTCTTGCCGTGGTCCACGTGACCAATCGTGCCGACGTTGACGTGCGGCTTGGTGCGTTCGAATTTACCCTTTGCCATACGCCTAAAACCCCGATGGAGTCAAATGATGAGAGTGGAAGCGATAACCCGCGGACCGCGGTGAGATGGTGCTCATGACTGGAATCGAACCAGCGACCTCTTCCTTACCAAGGAAGTGCTCTACCGACTGAGCTACATGAGCACGAAACACACGAAACACCTGAGACGACTTCAATGGAGCGGGAGACGGGAATCGAACCCGCACCATCAGCTTGGAAGGCTGAGGTTCTACCATTGAACTACTCCCGCCTGGATGAATCAGCCTTCGCGGAAATCGTCTGGTGGAGGGAGGTGGATTCGAACCACCGAAGGCGTAAGCCAGCAGATTTACAGTCTGCCCCCGTTGGCCGCTTGGGTATCCCTCCAACAAAGAACGGCTATTGTGTGGATCAGACCCCGGACTGTCAACACCCGTACGTTGAAAAATTGGCGGTTTCCGGCAAATTTTTCGCCGCCCGCCGAAGCCGCCCTAGATGGTTTCGGCAGCGCGCGTGTCGACCAGTTGCTCCATCTCCCGGGACAGCTCCATCAGCTTCATGGCCTGCTCCTGCAGGCGCTTCTCGCCATCGTCCAGCGGCTGCCAGGTGGGCACCGCAGTCGGCTTGCCGTCGGGGGCGTCCAGCGCCACGAAGACCATCACGCAGCTCGTCGCCAGGTGATGCTCGTCCTTGCGCAGATCCCGGGCCATCACGTCCACCGCCATGTGCATGCTGGAGCGTCCGGTGTGGATCAGGCGGGCGCGCACCGTGACCAGATCGCCGATGAGGATGGGTGCCACGAACTGGATGCCGCTGACCGAGGCCGTCACGCAATACGCACCGCTCCAGGCCACGGCACAGGCGTATCCGGCCTGGTCGATCCACTTCATCACCATGCCGCCGTGCACCTTGCCGCCGAAGTTGACGTCGGCCGGTTGGGCGAGGAACCGAAAACTCACTTCACGCTGCTTGCCGGGCATGGTCCAGGTACTCCGCTCGATGCTGATCAACAGTCGCGATTATGCGCCCTCGGCCAGCATGCGGGGTTCGACGCATCTGGCATGCGCAGACCCCAACGTCAGGCAGGGTGACGCTCCTGCCGCTGCCGATCGACCCGGTAGATCATCGGCACGCTGACGATCGGGCCGGGCGCCGGCCTGGCCCGGGCATTGGGCTCAAAGCCCAGCCGCAAGTAGACGGGAACGGCACCGAGGGCTGCATTCAAGGTGAAATAACGCGTGCCGGCCCGGCGCACGCTGTCGCGCAGGAGGCGCTGCCACAGCCGCCGCGCAATGCCGCGCCCTTGATAGCGGGTGCCGACGAACAGCTGGAACACATGGCTGTCTTCGCGGATGGCGGTCACGCCGGCCAGCACCCCGTCGACAAAGGCCAGGTGAAAGCGCTGCCCATCGTCCATCTTGCGCCGGATGGCTTTGGCGGACATGCCGGCCAGGATCAGGACAGCTGCCTCCGGCGGCTGCTCGGGAAGGACCCAGCGTCGAACCACCCGCCGCGCCAGCACCCCGATGGCGCGTGCGTCGGCGGGGTGCGCCAGGCGGATGTGCAGGCCAGCTTCCATCGCGACGATCTGATCACGCCGACCACCGTAGAACAAGCAGGCCATCGGCGCGGCCAGGCGGCGCCGCGAGGCGAGATGGCTTCATCGACAGGGGGATTGCATGGTCTTGCGCAGCATCGCTTCGCGGCTGTCCCTATGGGTCCTCGCCGGCGCCGCCCTGGTGCTGGCCGTGGCCGGCGGCTTGCTGTTCTATCAGGTCAGCGCCCAGATATTGCAGCAGTCCCATGACGAGGCGACTGCCCTGGCCAGCGAGGCCGGCAACCGCATCGAGCAGCGCCTCGCGCGGGTCGCCGACACGACCCGGATCCTGGCCGCCGTGATCGAACCGCGACCGGACGACGCCGAACGGATGCTCCGCCAGGCCATGGCGCAGGACGGCGATCTTTCGGGTCTGGCGGCCGTTTTCGTGCCCACGGCAACGGATGCCCTCGCCTCACCCTTCGTCAGCCGCCTCGATGATGGCTCGCTGGCCAGCCGCGACATGCGCAGAGATCCCCGGCCGTACTGGGAAGCCAGCTGGTTCCTGGCCGGACTGAGTTGCCGGCAAGGCTGCTGGCAGCGGCACTTCTATTCGCAATCGCGCAAGCGTGAGCTGATCAATTTCTCCGTGGCCCTGGCAAGCGACGGCCGCCCCATGGGCCTGGTCAACGCCGACGTCACCCTGGACTGGTTGAACAGCACGCTGCAGGCGCTCAAGAAACCGCCAGGTGCCTACGCGTTCGTACTGGACGAAGGCGGCGCCTACCTCGCCCACGACAACCCGGCCATGGTCGGCCAGCGCGGCGGACCGGGCCTGCTGGCGGCGCTGGCGCAACATGATGCGGCCCGCGTGCGCCTGGCGGTGGCCCAGAACCCAAAGGCCAAGGGCAAGCCCGTGTGGATCTACTTCGTGCCCATCGAAGGGACGCACTGGCGATTCGGCCTGGCCGTGCCGGAGGAGATGATCTACGCCGGCGTGCGCGAGACCTTCATCGACGGTCTCGCCCTGGGCCTGCCGGCCCTGCTGGCTTTGGCCGTGACGATCCTGCTCATCACCCGCCGCACCCTGGCGCCTCTGGCCACCCTCACCGAACGCGCCGAACAGGTGGCCCGGGGCGCACTGACCTTTGAATTGCCTGCGGTGGGACGCCCCGACGAAGTCGGCCGGCTGACGCTCGCGTTCGACCGCATGCGTACCGAGCTGGCGCTGCACCTGGCTGAGCTGACCCGCCATGCCCGCGAGCAGCAACGCCTCGCCAGTGAACTTGAGATTGCCCACCAGATCCAGACGGCACTCCTGCCGGCCGAGCACTATGTCGACGCCCACTGCCGGAATTTCGAACTGCATGCGCTGCTGCGGCCAGCGCGCGCCGTGGGCGGCGACTTCTACAGCTACTTCATGCTCGATGAGCAGCGCTTCTGCGTGATGGTCGGGGACGTCTCGGACAAGGGCATTCCGGCCGCGCTGTTCATGGCGCGAACCATCACCCTGGCCAAGGCGCTGGCGCCGCGCGCACGATCGCCCCAGCAACTGCTCGCGGCACTCAACCGCGAACTCTGCCGCAACAACGACAGCTGCATGTTCGTCAGCGTCCTGTGCGGCATGCTCGACACCGCCAACGGCGAGCTTGTCATGGCCAGCGCGGGGCATGAACCACCGGTGCTCTGCGATGCCCTTGGCGCACGGCTGATCGAACTGGAAACCGGCGCCGCCCTGGGGCTGCATGAGGACGCCAGCTATCCGCCGCAATCCAGCCGCCTGCAGGCAGGCCAGACCCTGCTGATGTATACCGACGGCATTACCGAGGCGACCGACACGACCTTGCAGATGTACGGGACGGAGCGCATGTTGGCTTGCCTGTCGCAGCTGCCTTCGCGCAGCGCGGCCAACCTGGCCGACGGACTGCTTGCCGAGGTGGATCGCTTCGCCGCCGACGCGGGTCAGGCCGACGACATCACCGTGCTCGCGTTGAGCTGGCATCATGCCCTCAACGAGGGGAACCTGCCCATGCTGGACCTGACCATCCACGCGTCGATCGACCATGTGTTCGATACCCTGGAGCGCTGCGACGCTTCGCTGCGCGCCAACGGCGTAGCGCCCGGCCTGCGCGAGGATATCCGGCTCGTGCTGGAGGAGCTCATGGTCAACATGGTGCATCACGGTCGCCTGCACGATGCCGGCGATTCGATCGACCTGCACATGCGCCTGACCGATGGCCTGCTCATGATCGACCTCGACCACGACGGGCGGCCGTTCGACCCGCTGCAGGCACCGGCGCCGACGCTCACCGGCGACATCGCCGACCCCGACGAAGTCGGTGGCCTGGGCATCCACCTGATTCGCGCGATGGCCGGCGAACTGAGCTACAGCCACGACGAGCAAGGCAATCACCTGCAGCTACGCTTTCTCCACCCCGCACGCACGGAGTCCCGCCATGACGCTCAACCTGAGCACTGAAAGCGAGTCCCCCCAGCGCATCACCCTGAAACTGCATGGTCGACTCGATGCACAGACCTTTGGCGAATTCGACCACGCCGTACTGGACGTGCTACCCCGCGTGCGCGACGGCGGTACGGTGGTACTGGATCTTTCCGCGCTGGAGTACATCAGCAGCGCCGGACTGCGCAGCATCGCCAGGATCCGCAAGAGCATGCGCGCCCGCGGCGGGCATACGTTGCTGCTGAACCCGCAACCGCAGGTTCGCAAGGTGTTCGATATCGTGAAGGCCGTACCGGTGGCCGAAGTCTTCGCCAACGTCGAGGAGCTGGACTCGTATCTGGACCATATCCAGCGCCGCATCATGGAAGGTCCCATCGACGATTACTGAGCGGGTTCCTCGGACCGGACGGGCCGCAGGGTGAACCGCCCTGATCGCCCGGATCCCAAGGCGGTAGCCCAGCAGGCAATCGTCAGTGACTGTCGCGAACCGGGCCCGCACGTCCCGACGCGCGGGCGTTCAGCTGCGACAGGTGCTGGGCGGCAAGAAACAGGTGCTCCTGGATCCGCGCGCGTCGTTGCCTGACCGTCAGCCCGACCGAGTCGGCGATGCCCTCGGTGACACCCACCGCCGCAATGGCACCCTCCACCCGATGAAGCAGATAGTGCTGTCGCGCGGCATCGGCATCGTCATCCAGGCGATCGAACTCGGCCAGATCCTGCGAGCAGCTCTTCAGCAGTTCCCTGAGCAATTGCTCCTGCCATCCGGTGTCCTCGTGGCCGTCAGGCAGCTTTGCGTCGAAATCCCCACGCGTTCCGGCCGGGCGCGAACGAGGTGCGTGGAGCAGGATCTTGTTCGCGAGCTCCGACAAGCGCATGGGCTTCGCCAGGAAGTCGTCCATGCCGGCATCCTTGCACTTCTGCACCTGCTCGGGCAGGGCACTCGCGGACAGGGCAACGATGGCCAGATGGACGTCCGCCCGCTCGCGTGCGCGGATGGTTCGCGCCAGCGCAAAGCCGTCCATGTTCGGCATGTGGCAATCGGTCAACAGCAGGTCGAACGTCTGGCCCTCCAACGCATCCAATGCCTGTTCGCCATCCTCCACGATGCTGTATTGGCAACCGAGCACCTGCATCTGGCGATCGATCAGGGCGCGGTTGATCGGATGATCTTCGGCGACCAGTACGCGTATGTCAGCATCGACGCGGCATGCATGCTCGCCGGGCTCGGCCAGGTGCGAGTCGTCGACGCCAAGCGCGGCACAGCAGCCCTCGCGCAGCGCGCGCCAGAGCAGCGGATTGCCACGCACCGCGGGCAGGCCGCTGCCGTCGCCGCTGTCGTTGACCAACAGGCAACGGATACCGGCTTCGACCGCGCCGCGGGCCTGCACGCGGTCATCAGTGATCATGAAGTCGACCTGGCAGTCGGTGGAGGCCACCTTCACTTCAAACCCCAGGGCCCCAAGGTAACCTTCGAGTTCTTGAACGAGCAGCGTGTCGCGGCAACGCAAGTGCACGGCCGTTCCGTCGAAAAGCGGCCATCCACGCGGGGCGGCTTCGACGGGAAGAGGCACGGACAAGATGGCCTCCGTCCCCCTGCCTTCTTCGCTCTCCAGGCGCAGGTCGCCCCCCATCAGTTGCGCGAGGCTGCGGCTGATGGCCAAGCCCAGGCCAGTACCGCCAAAGCGCCGGACGGTGGATTCTTCGGCCTGCGTGAAGGGGCTGAAGAGGCGCGCCAGGTTGGCCTTCCTGATGCCGATGCCGGTGTCACGGACGGACATCCGCACGTGCTGGAGCCCGGCAGAAGCCTCGTCTACCCGCACGCGAAGCGTGATGCTGCCCTCTTCGGTGAACTTGATCGCGTTGCTCATCAGGTTGGAGACGATCTGGCGCAGACGCGCCTCGTCGCCCACCACCAGAGGCGCCAGGGAGGCATCCACGATGCAATACAGGCGCAGGCCCTTCTCGATGGCACGAATGGAGAACAGGCCGCAGATGCTGTCGAACGTTCTCCTCGGATCGAACGCCACCGACTCGATGACCAGCTTCCTGGCATCGATGCGGGAATAATCGAGGATGTCGTCCAGGATGAGCAGCAAACCCTTGGCCGACTCCTGCGCCATGTCGACCATTTGCAGCTGCTCGCGATCCAGCCGCGTATGGGTCAGCAGCTCGATCATGCCAAGCACGCCTGCCATGGGCGTGCGAATCTCATGGCTCATGGCGGCAAGGAACGCCCCCTTGGCTTCGGTTGCTGCCTCAGCCCGCCTCCTCGCCTCGATCAGCGCTTCGCTTTGTTCATGCACTCGCGTCGTGTCGATCCAGTAGCCGCTCCATTCGACATCGCCGCCAGGCAGCTGCCGCGGCGTGCCGCCTTCGGTTTGCAGCCATCGCCACTGGCCCTTGACCAGCAGGCGGAAGTCGAAGGCCGGCATGGCCTTGCGCGAGCGCGCCGCGGCGTTGACCTTGTCGGTGACGAGCGGCTGGTCATCGGGGTGCACCAGCGCAAACAGCGCCGGTTCGTTGTCGACGATCTCGTTTGCCGACATCCCCAGTGAAGTCACCGTTTTGCCCGCCACGTAGGTGAACTTCCGGGAGCCGTCGGGCGAGATGCGCAACTGGAAGACGGGCGCGGGCATGGTGCGGGTGATGTCGGACAGGCGCTGCTCGGAGGCGCGGGCGCGCGCCTCGGCACTGCGAATCTCGCTGACGTCGACCACCGTGCCGAGCAGCCTGGGCCCGCTTCGCGACGTCAAGGCGTCCATCCATACGATCACGCTGCGCATGTCGCCGTCGCCAGGGGCGTCATGGAGTTGAACTTCTTCCCTGGAGCCGATGCCGGTGCTCAGCACGTCGGCGTCCTTGCGCTCCAGTTCGGCAAGATCGTGGTCCGCGAGATGCATCGTCTCGGTCAGTCGCTTGCCCATGAGGTCTCGACGATTGCAATGGAAGAACGACTCGTAGGCGCTGTTGACGGCCACATAGCGAGCGTCGGCGTCCTTGACGAAAACCGGATAGGGAAGACGCTCCAGCAGCGCCGCCTGGAAGTCCAGTTGCTTGGCGAGCGCCTGTTCGGCCGCCACCTGCGCCCGCAGCGCCCGCTTCAGTCGCATGAAAGCGATGCCGCCCGTCAGCAGGAGCAACGCGGCTCCGAGTGAGCCTGCGACGACCCACTGCCAGGGCACGCCATAGTGATATTCCGTCGTCAGCCAGCGCCCGCGTATGGCCTGCCGCTCGCCCTGCTCCATCGAGTTCAGGACGCCGTTGATCATCGGCAGCAAAGCGGCGAATTTCGGCCGTACGCCAATCGCCAGGCCCATATCCACGCCGGCCGGACCGACCACGCGCAGCTCGCTGGGGTAACGACTGCGAATGAGATAGTCCACCGCGGGAAGCGTGCCGATGTAGGCATCTGCTTTCCGCTCGGCCACCAGGGAAAGCCCCGCCTCGTTGTTGCCCACGGGACGGAACGTGGCATTGCCGATCACGTGCCGCGCCTGCGCCATCATCGAGGATTCGTCACGGATCGCCACGGCGCGCCGGTCCAGATCACCGGGGTCGGCAATGGGCGGGCCATCCGTCCGTGTCACGATCACGCCCGGAAAATTCTCGTAGGACTGGGTGAACGACATGTCGCTGTCCGCCACATCGCCCTCACCGACCGCTGCCACCAGGTCCACGCGTCCCGACTTGATCATCGCCTGCAGGCTGTCCCAGTCGTCAGCCCGGACGTACTCGAAACGCAGGCCCAGGCGCTGCTCGATCGCGCGCAGATAGTCGGCCGCCAGGCCATCGAAGCGCCCTGCGCTGTCCACGAAGGTGTAGGGGTAGCGGTCCACTTCGAAACCCACCCGCAAGGGCGGCAACTGGCCCAGCCAGTGCCGCTGCTCATCCGAGAGTGGCTGGACGTTATTGCGGACAAACTTCCCGGCGCTCTGCACACCCCAGTGCTCTCTTATCCGGGCACGTTCGCTGTCGGTGATGCCTGATTCCGCCTTGCGCAGGATCTGCGTGAGCATGCCGTTGTCCTTGCGCACGGCAGGCGCAAGCTCCATCGGCGCCAGTCCCGAGGAAGCGAGCATGGCCAGATCCCTCGTCGGGCGACGCAACAGCAGGGCCGTGGCGCGCACACCCAGGCCGACATAAGCATCGGCCCGGCCGTCAGCCACCAAGTCCAGCGCCTCGTTGGCGTCATCCGCAAGCAACAGACGGATGCCGGGATGGTAGTGCGCAAGCAAGGCAATGCCCCGCTGGTACCTCCGCTCGACTGCCACCCGCGAACCTGTCAGGTCCTGGATGCCATGAATGCTGTGGTTGTCGCGCCGGACGACGATGGCCGGCTGATCCGTCAGGATGGATCGCAACATGTTGAAGTTCGACAGCCGGTCCGGCGTCACCGGCTGGGCCAGCAGCATGTCGAAGGGAATGTCGCCGTTCGGGGCGAAAGCAACGGACTCCCAACTCGAGTAGGGCCGAAACTCGAGGCGCAAGCCGGCCCGGCTCGCAAGCAGCCTCGCGTAGTCCACGGCCAGGCCTTGCGGCCTTCCGGCGGACCAGGCCTCCACGGGCATGTGGTCGCCCGCAAAAACGCCGACGCGAATGACGGGATGCCCGCGGCGCCAGGCCTCTT
The DNA here is from genome assembly GCF_054482295.1 of Dyella soli. Taxonomy (NCBI): domain Bacteria; kingdom Pseudomonadati; phylum Pseudomonadota; class Gammaproteobacteria; order Lysobacterales; family Rhodanobacteraceae; genus Dyella; species Dyella soli. The sequence continues at coordinate 848,219 of NZ_JBTFFU010000002.1, read as the reverse complement.
CATCCGAATTCAGTGCAAGCGACAGCGGCTCCTGGGCCATGGACACGCCCAGGCACTTGAGGAGGATCAGCACCGAAACGAGCACGATCCGGGCAGAACGAAGGCAACCGTAACGATTCATGGCCAGGCCAAGTCATGTAGTCATCAACATCGACGGCAGCTGCCGACCGGACGCCGCCACCCGATCAGTTGAGCAGCCCGTTCGCCCGCGCGTACTCGTGGAGCTGCTTGTCATTCTCCAGGCCCAGCTTGCGCATGGCGTCGCGCTTTTGCTGGCTGATCGTGGTCAGCGAGCGATGCGTTTGCTTCGCGATTTCGGAAACCGTATGGCCGCGCGCGATCAGGCGGACGACCTCCACCTCGCGCGTCGACAACGAGCGTCCGTCACTGGCGGCCAGGGACTGTTCGTGCATTTGCTGGCGGATGCGTTCACTCAGGTAGATGCGACCGGCCCGGATGGCCGTCATGGCCAGGTTCAACTCCCTGGTCATCGCCGCCTTGTCGACCACGCCCCGCACGCCACGGGCCAACATGCCCTGGACCAGCGCGAGATTGTCCAGCATGGTGAGCACCAGCACGGCCACCTCGGGATGCCGCTCGTGCAGGTGCCGCAGCATGGTCAAGCCGTCCTCCATGGCAGGGGAGTCGGCCATGGAAAAAAAGTCGGTAATGACCAGGTCGCACGCCACACTGCCGACCAACGCCAGCACCTCGGTGCCGTTGGTGGCCTCGCCGACAATCTCGACCCTTGCACCATGGCCTGCCAGCAGCGCCTTCAGGCCAAGCAGAACGACCGGATGATCATCCGCAATAATGACGCGCATACCCCACCCCGCTGAACCACCTTCGACCACTGAAACGGCGGCTGCACGCGCGGCGTCTCCCTGTGCCTACCCATGCGGCCACCATTGTTTGGCGCCCCGCCGCAACCAGGTCCCGCGCCGACTCGCGCGTCACCGGTACTGCTAGCAAAATTCAGATTAAAGACGTGTGAGGGGGTTTTCCGCTGAAGCGGTGAACGCGTAGCCGGCCCTTCACGCCAACGTTTTCTCCACCAGGAACCGGACTGCCAGGGCGCTCCTGCGGCCCACTGCCTCGCCTGGATTCGATCAGCGACCATGCCGACCTGCGTCGCCGGCGGGAACCCCGAGATGGCAGGCATCGTCGTCGGCGATCACAACCTTGGTCTCGCGACCGCTCTGCTCGGCCTCGCGCTCAGCGAGGGCATTGGCGAGCTCCACCGCATCGATGAATGCACCTCGATATCCCTGGGTCCGGCTCAGCCTGACCACCACCCAGCCGTACTCGGCGGACCGGAGTACCTGATACTCGACTGACATGCCACTCCTCACTCAGTCCGTGCCTCACAGCCCAGAGTAGGTTCCTGGATGCGCCACATCCATCGGATTTGTCCGATTGTTGGGTCGGGCTTCCAGGCGCGCTCAATCAGCATGGCGAGCCACGCATGAAGCCGGGAGGGGCAGGATGGCTACTCCGATGGCAGTCACTGCAGCTGTGCCTGCCCGGTCTGCGCATTGCCATCGTCATCCAGCCAAACGAAACGCACTTTCCCATTCACCGCCGCTGGCTGCGCGCGGGGATCGACAGGCAGGTCGAGGCCAGCGAACGGCGGTACCAGGCCGCCTGGAATGGCTAGCGGCGATGGGCCGTTGCCCAGCCCGACGGTGGTCAGCGTGAAGTAATACGGGGTCGGATTGTCGACGTGCAGCTGCTCGCCCGCAGCGTCCTTGCGCAGGCCAAATCGCAGCTGGCTCACGGCCTGGTCGGGCGACACGGGCAAGTTTTTCGGACGGTAAAACACCTTCATCTGCGTGCGCATCGTCACCAACACGCGTGGCTGCTCCGGCGACGTCATTTTGCCGCTGTCGCTGGGCGGCACCTCGTAGATATTGAGCCAGTACAGCGACTCGCGATCGGCCGGCAACGCGTCGCCGGTGAAAACCAGGCGCAGCGTCTGGTGCTCGGCCGGCAACATGCGAAACATCGGCGGCAGCGGCATGATCGGTGCCACGGCCTTGTCCGGCGTGGAGTCCAGCGCGCCGTTGTCGATCCAGGTCTGGACCATCACCGGGTAGCCATTGAGATTGACCAACCGGAGGGAGGTTTCGCTGGCACCAGCGGGGAAGATCACTCGCGTTCGTTCCGCGGTGACCCCGGCCTGCGCGACGGCCCCGAAGAGCAATCCGCCGGCACAAAGCAGGCCACACAGCGAGCGGCGCCAGCGCCTACTGGACACGGATCAGCACCTGGGCCGTGGCATAAACCTTCCCGGGGGTCACCGTCTCGCCGGTAGCGGCCGGGAGCTTGACCAGCTTGGCCTGGAAGGTCTCGCTGTAGTTGTTGCCCCCAAGACTGGTAGTGGCAACATCCACCAGCTTGTACCAGCCGGCGTTGTTCGCGGTGGTGTCGGTTACCTTGCTCGCATTGCCGGCGGTGTTGTCCACGCTCAACAAATTGATCGCACTGCTATTGCGCAGAATCTGGATGCCGACACCTCTGGCTATGCCGTTATTGACGCCGGCGGCCGGGTACTGGTCCGAGAGCAGGTAGGTCAGCCCGGTGCTGCCACCGACCTTGAGACTGGAAAAACGCTGCGCTGCCGCCACGGCACCAACAGATGGGAGGAAGCCCACCGTCGTGCCCGAGCTCGTCGTGCAGACTGCAGCATTGTTATAGCTCCAGGTGCCGCATGAGCCGCTGCCCGCGGTGTCCGCCCAGGTGGTATTGGTGATGGCACCGGTCTGGCAATTGAAGTTGAGCGTGAAGTTTTGCGTATTGCTGCCGCCGCTGTTCAGCGCAGCCACGGTGGTCGATGGGAAGACCACCACGGGCGTGACGCTGGTGACTGCGCAGGTGGACTGCCGACGAAGCTTCACGTAGTCGTAAAGGTCCACCATGCCCGGCCAGGACGTCCCGTAGCCCGGGCTGCCGTCATTCATGGACGTGCCACCGTTGATGGGCGCCGTCATGCCCGGGCCGGAGAAGGCGACATACCCCAATGCATAGCCGGAGGGGTACGTGTTCACGCCGCTGTAGCTGTATGGCTGCGGATGACCAGAAACGTCGGTGCCCTGGGAACCCGATGCCACGCTGCTGCCGTTGTCGGTGCGGATCAGCTCGACCTGGATCGCGGTGAAGTTTTTCGCCTTGACGAGCAGGTATCCCTTGGAGTCCTTGTCCAGGTTGTTCAGTGCGCGCGCATTCCACTTGAGCTGAAAGTAGCTGCCAGAGCTGAGGTTGGTGATGCGGATGCCGACGTTGGTCCAGTTGGTGTAATAGACGCCGGTCATGCCGGGCACGGAAAAGTACTCCGTATAGCGCTCATTGCCGTGAATGGCATACATCTCATACATGCTGCTGGCGTCAGCCGCCTGGCAACGGAACAGGATCTGGTTCGGGTCGTAGCCGGGCATATTGCCCCACTGGGAAAACGGGGCCGTGCCGGAGGCAATGACTGTCCCAATGGGCTGGACGCTTGTGCTATTGGGCGCAGTGACGACACCTGGCAGCCCCAATGGGCCACCCTTGCCGGTCCCGCCCGTGTCGCTCCAGTTTCTGACGACGCCGTCGGTACCGGTCAGGTTGTAGTAGGTGCCGCTTGGAATGTCGTACTGCGACGCTCCCGTGACCTTGTTGCAGGTTGCCCAGGCGCCCGGTGCCAGCAGTACAGCGGCGGCAACGAGCGCGCGGCACAGCCGACGCATGAGGCGTACGTTTCGCGGGTATATCGTGGTCGGAATCATGGCATTGCCTGTGTGCCGGCAGGAGCGGCGCTGCAGATGGCGTTCAGTCGGATCAAGGGCTGCTTGCCGCTGAAGCCTTTCAGGTCGTAGGGCAGCCGGCAGGTCTTGTCGGGTGTATCGCCCCACTGCACGGTCAGCTGTCCTTTGCTACCGGCAGCGCGGGCGTACAGTTGACCGCCCTGACCGACGACGCCGACGGTGGCACCCTGGTGGTCCCGCACCAGGGCACCCAGCGGCAGCGGCGAACCGTCGCCTTGCCAGGCCTTGATCAGCAGGGCATGACCGGCAAGCGTCTTGAAGGTCACCTTTACTGCGGCGCCGGCGTACGGCGCAACCTGGCGTTCGGAGTCCACCAGCTCGGCCTGGTTGTCGATGCCGGTCGAGTCGAGCCCGACCGGGTTGTATCGATAGGGCGTCAGCGACGGCACCAGCGCATAGCCGAAGCGGTCGACGCGCGCGCCCTGCCCGCCGCGCACTTGGGCGCCACTGGCCCCCTTGGCCTCGATCAGCGCAAACGTATCGCCCAGATAAGGGCCAAACGTGACGCCACCGCTGTGCGCCACCACGGCACCGCGTGCACTCGCGCTGGCCGTCCGGTAGTTGTCACCCTGAGAGTAGCTGGCACCCAGTGATACCGACGGCCATTGCTGCTGCACCGTGCCGCCCCAGTCCGTGGTCTGGCCCCGCGCATCACGGCTGGCGTTGAGGCTGTAGCTCAACGTGCGACTTTCACCCAGCGTCCCGCTCATGCCGGCCTGATAGGCATCACCATGATCGTCACCGGAGCGGCGGGAGGCGAATCCGGAGAAATCGGGCGCATTCCGGCTGCTGCCCAGCGGCACCGAAGCGCTGAGCATCACCAGGTTGTCGTTGACGATGGTCCGATTGACCACATGGGTGATGTAGCTGGGTACTTGCCCGTCGTCGTACAGCGGCGCGTTGTAGTGGGTCGAGCGCTGCTTGTTGTACGAAAGGTTGTATGAGATGCCATGCCAGGTATTGGAGTACCCGAACTGCATCTGCGTGTCGCGACTGCTGCCGTCGTAGTAGTCGGCCGTCGAGCCGGATACGTAGACATTGCCGTAGCGCCCCATCGACTGATTCACCGCTACGGTGAACTGGTTGCGCTGATGGTAGGTCGTCGAATGCCAGGCCGTGCCCTTGCCGGCGGCAGCACGCATGCCGAGCACGTCGGGAAGGTCGCGGAAGCCACTGGTCGAATAGCGATAGCCCGCCAGCGACAGCGTCGTATCCGTGGGCTGGAAGGTGCGGCTGTAACTGCCCTCCATGCGCCAGCCTTGTTTGTGCTGGTTCTCTTCCGCGGTGGCGCTGGAAGCGGTGACATTGAGTCCGAACGCACCCACCTGGTCGGTCAGCACGCCACCGGCGAGTATCGCGGCGTAGCCACTTGCCAGGCGCAAGCCTGCGTTGGCGGTGACGCGATTGCTGATGCCGCGCTGATAGGTGAAATCGCCAAACACGTCATGGCCGTCGCCGTAATAGCGGGCCTGGCCCACCGTCGCGCTATAGCGCGACTGGCCCGGGCGCATCGACGTGGGCACCGCGGCAAACGGCACGGTGAAGGTGGACACCTGGCCGTTGTCGCCAATGACGCTGACATCCAGATCGCCCTGCGAGCTGGCGCCGCCGATGTCGTTGATCGCGAATGGCCCCGGCGCTACCGTGGTCTCGTAGATCACGTGACCGTTCTGGCTCACCACCACACGGGCATTGGTGGCGGCAACGCCGCGCACTTGCGGTGCATAGCCACGCATCGAGTCCGGCAACATGCGGTCGTCGGTCGACAGCGAGACGCCACGATAGGCCATGCTGCTGAACAGATTGCCCGCCGTGAAGCTGTCGCCGACGGTCAACTCGCTACGCCAGTCTGGCAATGCGCGTTGCGCGTAAGTGCGCACCGCGTCGTAGCCCGAGTCGCTGTGCCCGGCGTAATTCGAATAGTGATAGCTGCCCTGCTGGCGCAACTGCCACCGGCCCAGGTTGAAACCCGCGTCCACGCCGACGTAAGCGTAATCGCTGGGCGCGGAGCTCGGCCCGGTCATGGTCGAGCGGTAGTAGCTGGCGTTGTAGTTGAGATACAGCATGCTGCTACCGGCATCCCACTCCGCCGGACTGACGTAGCCGCGCGGCCGGCTCTCCATCAGCGACTGGGGGATGGACAAGTCGAGGCGCAGGCTGGCCATGTCCAGCTTGTAGGTACTGCCGGCCACGCGCGCGTCCAGCGGCATGCAGCGCGGCTGATCGTCCGGCGCATGCGCGTCCGGCCTGGGGCCATCGCTTGCTGCAGCGGCCAGGCTTTCGGGCTTGATGCGCGCATCTTCCACCAGGAAACGATCACTCAGGCAGGGAACGACCCGCCCGGATTTTTCCAGCGCGCGGAACTCGACCGGCATGCGTCGGATGATGGCGCCATTGACGAATACGTCGACGCTGTACCGGCCCGGATCGACCTGATCGGCCCGGTCGAAGCGGGAAACCTGTCCGCCGCCAAAGTGGCTGCCCAGCAACAGGTCGTCGTCAAAGTGATAGTCGGGGGCGGGGTCTACCGTAGCGCCTTCGACGGCGCCGTCGACCACGGGCGCGCCCTCGGCATGGACCATGGCCGTGGAAGACAGCAATAGCCCGCTGACGACGGACAGCGCCAAAGGCTTGCGGCGAGCGAATGCACCGTCAGATCGCTCTCGCTTCGATGTGCGGATGCCCTGTCCCATGTCAGCGCACCACATCGCGATTCACGTCGACTTGTGCGCCGAAATCGTTCACCAGCTTGCAGTGGACGGTTGCCGTCCCTTCCGCGAATTCGGTCGCTCTCTCGACGGCCCAGCGGGAGCTGGAGTCCGGAGGCAGCATCTCGGTATGCAACGGATAGTCCTTGCCACCCACCGCGAGCGTGCAAGCTGCGACCGAAGCGTAGTAACCCGTCGGATTCCTCGCCTCCACCGCCCATCCCGCCGCGGCCTTCTGCAGCTGGAACTGCAGCTTCCCGGGCAGGTCTTCTGGCTTGCCCGGGATATTCCTGGGTCGATAGAACAGCTTCAGGCGATTGCGCAACATCACCAGCAGCTGGTTCTGGTCCTTGTTCGCCTGGCTGATCGGAGGGATCTGCAGCACGTTCAGATAGAACAGCGACTCCCGGTCCTGCGGCAGGCCTTGCCCGGTAAATACGATGCGCAGGCTTTGCCCGGCCTTCGGTTCAAGGCGCGCCATCGGGGGCGTAACGACGAACGGCGCATCGGCCGAATCAGGCGTTGAATCGGGATTGTTGACGTCGATCCATGCCTGCACGACGTTGGGGAAGGCATCCTCGTTGGTCAGCTGTACCGACTTCTCCCGATCCCCACCGGGATAGATCACGCGGGTGCCGGTGATCACCACGCTTGCAGACGCGGGCGCAATGGCCGCCATCCATGGACACAACAAGACTACGGCTAGTAGTTTCCTGGTGAAGCTGGACAACGGACGCATAAGACACCTGGACATGTGCAGCGAATCGACGTTCGAAATGGCTGGCCCTGACGGCCGCCCAATCGACAGCCATGACTGCTCCGATCCGCACGCGATCTGCGTGCGGATGGAGGTTGTGCGAGCGAGCGACCTGGGGGTGTGGATCGACGCGCGGGCCTGCGCGTCGACCACACGGGTGGGCATGACTTACTGGTAGGTAATCGCGTACTGCGTGGCACCAATCACCTTGCCCGCCGTCGCACCACCGGGCACCGAGATGTACTGCACGCCATAGTTGTGCGTGCCGGAGGCTGCGCCACCCAGGTTGATACCCTGGCCAGCCACGTTCCAGCCTGCGTACACATTGGCCGCACCGGCGCTGAGGCTGATCGGGGTGCCGCCCACGCTGTCCATCAGCTGCAGGGCCACGTTGGTCGCGCCACCGGCTGCCGTGTTGGACAGGTTGCCGTTGGCATCGACGCTCACGCCCTGGAAGCGCGCCAGCACGGTCTGCTGCACCGAGGCGGTGTTGCAGCCGGTCACGCCGAGCGTGAAGGGCGTGGCGCCAGCCGTCGAATTGGCGCCGGCCAGCGTGGCGGCGGTCACGGTGGGCAGCGCCACCGTCGCATTGCCGCTGACGCCATTGATGGTGGCCGAGCAGGTCTGGTCCGTGACCATGCCCTGGAAGGTGATGGTGCCGAGGGCCGGATCGCCGGTTGCGGCGGACGCCGCGAGCGGGGCTGCAACGATCGCCAGGGCGAGGAGCTTCTTCAATCGGGAGTTCATAACGTTTCCTGTTTCAGGTGATATCGGGAAATGCACGACATGGAGCGAACTTGGTGATGCGGCCGCACATGCGAGGCGGAATCACGATTCCGACGTTTGCGTCGCAGGTGACTCGACGTCACGCAAGCCATTGCCAGCCGGCGTTGCAGATTGCCGACTGCCCAGCAACCACTGGGTCAGCCGACAGCAGCGCAAGTCCGTGCGAGCGCGGGCATCTTCAGTGAGCCGTTGGCGCCGAACCATCGGAGGTATCCGAAAGTGACGATCGCTTGCCAGCGCGCCTCGCGATCACGAGCCAAGCACGCCCGAGCCGGGCCGACGCATCCGTCCGGAGCGGTCCAGGAAACACAAAAAAAAGCCGCGCAAGAGCGCGGCTTTGGAAGTGCTATTTCTCGACGCCTGTGTTTCAGGAAGTACCCGGCAACACAGGACGCCGCTTAGACGTTGAACAGGAAGTGCAGCACGTCGCCATCCTTGACCACGTAGTCCTTGCCTTCCTTGCGCAAGCGACCCGCCGCGGCGGCGCCGGCTTCACCCTTGTACTGGATGAAGTCATCGTAGCTCACCGTCTCCGCGCGGATGAAGCCGCGCTCGAAGTCGGTATGGATCACGCCGGCTGCCTGCGGCGCGGTGAAGCCGCGCTTGATGGTCCAGGCGCGCACTTCCTTTACGCCGGCGGTGAAGTAGGTCTGCAGGTTGAGCAGCTTGTAACCGGCGCGGATGACGCGGTTGAGGCCCGGTTCGTCGAGGCCCAGATCCTTCAGAAATTCGTCGCGGTCGGCATCTTCCAGTTGCGACATCTCTTCTTCGATCGCAGCGCAAACCGGTACGACTTCGGCACCTTCGGTCACGGCGCGCGCGCGCACGGCATCCAGATGCGGATTGTTTTCGAAGCCGTCTTCGCGCACGTTGGCGATGTACATCAGCGGCTTGAGCGTGAGCAGGAACAGGTCGCGCACCAGCGCCTTTTCCTCCTCGTCCAGGCCGAGGCTGCGCGCGGACTTGCCTTCGTTGAGGCCGGCGGCGAGCTTCTGCAGCACCGGCTTCTTGGCCACGGCTTCCTTGTCATTGGCCTTGGCGGCGCGCTCGGCGCGGTTCAATGCCTTCTCGACGGAATCCAGGTCGGCCAGTGCCAATTCCGTATCGATGGTTTCGATATCGGCGATGGGGTCGATCTTGCCGGCCACGTGGATGATGTCCGTGTGCTCGAAGCAGCGCACCACATGGGTGATCGCGTCCACTTCGCGGATGTGCGCGAGGAACTTGTTGCCCAGGCCCTCGCCTTTCGACGCGCCCGCCACCAGGCCCGCGATGTCGACGAACTCGACGGCGGTCGGAATGACCTTCTGCGGATTGACGATGTCCGACAGCGCCTGCAGGCGCAGGTCCGGCACGGGCACCACGCCCACGTTCGGCTCGATCGTGCAGAACGGGAAGTTGGCCGCGGCGATGCCTGCTTTGGTCAGCGCGTTGAACAGGGTGGACTTGCCGACGTTAGGCAGGCCGACGATGCCGCATTTGATGCCCATGGGGACTCCGGGAAAACGGGTAACAGGGAAGGTGGAACAGGCGGCGCGAAAACGGGAGTCAGGCAGCGGCGATCAGCCGGGCACCTTGCTTCCGTTGCCACGCTCGCCGTTCGCCCCTCCCGGGGTATGTAGTTGTTGCATGGCCTTGTCGAACTGGCCGTCAACCGCCAGCGGCAGCACGTCGAGTGCGCGCGCGATGCCATCGACGATGGCGTCCTCGTCCTTCGCGGACGGGCGGCCGAGCACCCACGGCGTCACCTTGTCCTTGTGGCCAGGATGACCGATGCCGACGCGCAGGCGATGGAATTTGGCATGACCCAGGTGCGCCACGATGTCGCGCAGGCCGTTCTGTCCGCCGTGGCCGCCGTCGAATTTCATGCGCACGGTGCCGGCGTCCAGATCCAGCTCGTCATGCGCCACCAGACACTCTTCCGGCTCGATCTTGTAATAGCGCAGCGCCGAGACCACGGCGATGCCGCTCTTGTTCATGAAGGTGGCAGGTTTGAGCAGCCAGACCGGCGAGCCGCCGATGCGGACCTTGCAGGTCTCGCCATGCAGCTTGCCGTCGAATCCGAAGCGCTCGCCCTGCCCTGACGCCAGGGCGTCAACAAACCAGAACCCGGCGTTGTGCCGGGTTCGGAGGTATTCGGCACCGGGATTGCCCAGTCCGACGATGAGGCGCAGACCCGCCATAAGACCGCAAGCACGCTTGCGGTCCGCGCCCGGGCGGGCGCGGACCGCAGCGACTTACTTCTTGGGAGCCTCGGGGGCCGGAGCGGCCTCGCCCTCGGCCGGAGCGGCGTCGACTTCTTCCTTCACCGTGTTGGCGGTGACGACGGCGATGTCGTGGTCCGCACCCAGGTGCAGCGAGACGATTTCCACGCCCTTGGGCAGCTTCAGCTGCGACAGGTGGACGATGTCGCCCGGCTTCAGGTCGACCAGGTCGAGTTCGATGAACTCCGGCAGGTCCTTCGGCAGGCAGGAGACTTCCACTTCCGTCAGGTTGTGCGAGATCACCACGCCAGCGGTCTTGCCGGCAGCCGACTTCTCCTGGTTGAGGAAGTGCACCGGCACGTTGACGCGCAGGACGGCGTTTTCATCGACGCGCTGGAAGTCCATGTGCAGCATCTGCAGCTTGAACGGGTGCTTCTGCCAGTCACGCACCAGCACCTTCTGCACCTTGCCGTCGACGTTCAGGTCGAGCACGGACGAGAAGAACCACTCGTTCTTGGCGGCGAGCAGGATCGTGTTGTGCTCGATCTGGATGCTCTCCGGAGCCGAACCGGCGCCGTAGACAACGGCAGGCACAAAGCCGGCATGACGCAGGCGGCGGCTCGCACCTTTCCCCTCGTCCTTGCGGCCCTGAGCCTTGATTTCGTGAGTCGTAGCCATGTTGGTATTGCCTTTCAGTAGTTGAGCTGCCTCGCGGCAGTCATGGTGACTCCCCCGCGACCAGAGGAGTCATGCAATGGCGACGGACAACGCGTCCGCCGCCATTAAATCAATCGATGTACAGCGAGCTCACCGACTCGCCAAAGGCGATGCGGCGGATCGTTTCCGCCAGCAGCTCGGCGACCGAGAGCTGGCGGATCTTGCTGCACGAGGCGATGTCCGGCCGCAGCGGCAAGGTATTGGTGACCACCAGCTGGTCGAGCTGGGAGCCCTCGATGTTGCTCAGCGCCGCACCCGACAACACCGGATGCACGCAGTACGCCACGACCTTGCGTGCGCCGCGCTCCTTGAGAGCTGCAGCGGCCGCGCAGAGCGTGCCGGCGGTGTCGACGATGTCGTCCACCAGCACGCAGGTCTTGCCGTCCACCTCGCCGATGATGTTCATCACCGTGGCGACGTTCGCCTTCGGACGGCGCTTGTCGATGATCGCCAGGTCGGCGTCATCGAGGCGCTTGGCCATGGCGCGGGCACGCACCACGCCGCCGACGTCCGGGCTGACCACGATCAGGTCGTCCATGCTGTGGTTGCGCCAGATGTCCGCCAGCAGCACCGGCGAGGCATAGACGTTGTCCACCGGGATGTCGAAGAAGCCCTGGATCTGGTCGGCATGCAGGTCGACGGTGAGCACGCGGTCGACACCGGCCGTGCCGATCAGCTTGGCCGCCAGCTTCGCCGTGATCGGCACGCGCGCCGAGCGCGGGCGGCGATCCTGGCGGGCGTAGCCGAAGTACGGCATCACCGCCGTGACGCTGGCTGCCGAGGCGCGCTTGAGCGCATCGACCAGGGTCAGCAGCTCGAACAGGTTTTCCGCGCTCGGCGCGCCGGTCGGCTGCAGCACGAACACTTCCTGGCGGCGGACGTTTTCCTCGATCTCGATCTGCGTCTCGCCGTCGCTGAAGCGACCGACCAGGGCCTTGCCCAGCGGCACGCCCAGTCGCTGGGCAACGTCCTCGGCGAGCGCACGATGCGCATTGCCGGTGAAGAGCATCGGACCAGACGTGTCGACTGTCATCTCTATTAAACCTGAGCCATTGTGTGGAATGGCTGGGGCGGCAGGATTCGAACCTGCGCATGCGGGAATCAAAATCCCGTGCCTTAACCAGCTTGGCGACGCCCCAGTATCACTTGGATTCTGTAGTTACCTGCCTGCCCCGTCGTCGCCGCGATGGCGCGCCAGGGCAAGCTGCAGCGGGGAAGTATCCACACCCATGGCCACATGGGCCGTGAACCTGGCGGGACACCGTTCCGCTATGGCCTCGGCGCGTTCCGGCGACTCCGTCTCCAGGAACACACACGCACCGCTGCCAGAAAGCTTCGCCCGGCCGAAGCCGCCGAGCCAGTCCAGCGCCGCGGCGACGCGCGGATGTCGCGCGCGAACCACCGGCGCGAACGCGTTCTCGACCGTTTCGCCCGAAGCAAAGGATGAAATTGTGGCGGGCGGGGCATTTCGTGTCAATTCAGGCGCTTGAAATAGCGCAGCGGTGGGCACGTGTTCGTGCGGGTCGAGCACCACATACCAGCGCTGCGGCAGGTCCAGCGGGGTCAGTTGCTCGCCCACGCCCTCGGCCCAGGCCGAACGGCCGCGCACGAACACCGGCACGTCGGCCCCCAGCCGGCCGCCGAGCCCGGCCAGGGTGTCCGCGTCCAGGCCCGTTCCCCACAAGCGGTTGAGCGCCACCAGCACGGTGGCCGCGTCGGAGCTTCCGCCGCCCAGGCCACCGCCCATCGGAATGCGCTTTTCCACCTCGATGTCGACGCCCAGGCCCGCCTGCGCATGGGGCTGGAGCAGGCGCGCCGCCCGCACCACCAGGTCGCTTTCGGCCGGTACGCCGGGAACGTCGGTCAGGCGGTGAACCTGGCCGTCCCGGCGGGGACGCAGGCGAATCTCGTCGCCCCAGTCCAGCAGCCGGAACACCGTCTGCAGGTCATGGTAGCCATCGGCTCGCCGCCCGGTGATACGCAGGAACAGGTTCAGCTTGGCCGGCGCCGGCCAGGCGGTCCAGTCATCGGGCACCGGTGGCGCCAGCGGCCTGCTCATGAACACGCGCAGGTCGTCCGGAAATCCGTTCTCGCGGTCGCGTTCGCGGGCGAAGTCGAAGGCGGGCAGGTGCTTGTCCACCGCGACGAAGCCATGCTTCGCATAGAACGGTGCATTCCACGGCACATCGGCCAGCGTACCCAGGTCGACCCGGTGGTAACCCGCCATGCGCGCCCAGCCGCAGGCGTGCTCGAGCAGCGCGGCACCGATGCCGCGGCGCCCGTGGGACGGCAACACGTCCATTTCGGCCACGCCGATGGCGCCGCCGCCCTCTTCCGCATCCAGCCACACGAACCCGACCGGCTCGCCCGAGCCGATCACAGCCACCCACACCAGGCCCCGCGCGATTGCGTCGCGCAGCAGCTCCGGTGGCACCGAGACGCGTCGATAGGAGGGCCAGGCACGGTGGCCACGAAACAGCTCGACGGCCGCGCGCTCGATGGCGCACAGGGCATCAACCTGATCGGGGCGGGCGCGCGTGATATGGAAAGTCATGAATATCGGTCTGGTCTGCCCTTGCCTGCCCTCGCCGGCGGCGAGAGGAAACACCACCCGGCTACTGGAAGCTCCACGATTCCACCGACAGCTTCACTTTGTACGGCGGATTCTCGGCAAAGACCTTGGTCGGCACGGCCGGCTGGCGCTGGGCGTCCCATCCCGGGTAGGCGACGTTCCAGCCGTCCTGGGTCAGCTGCGACGGCAGGCCGTCGGCGCCGAAGCTCAGCTCGGCCGGACCGCTGTCGGCGCGCAGGCCCAGCACCCAGGCGCGCAGGTCGCGCAACGGCACGTGCCAGCCCAGCGCCTTCTGCACCAGCGACTCGGCATCGGGGCTGCGCAGCGGGCCGCCATCCAGGCCTTCCAGCACGGCGCCTTCCGGTGTCACGTGCAGGCGGAAACTCTTGCTGCCGACCGGGCCGCGCACCACGAATTCGTAGCTCTCGCCGTCCTGGGTCCAGGTCAGCGTGCCGCTGCCACCGTCCTTGCCGTTGGAGACGCCGATCTTGCCCTGCAGTACCCAATGGTCGGCGCGGGCCAGCGCGTGTTCGCGGGCGCGCTGCTGATCAAGCAGGACGGACAGGTCGGCCTTGGGCGGCGCGGGACGCACGGCAGGCGCGCACGCGGCCAGCAGCAGCGGCAAGGCTGCCGCGAGGAGTCGAACGGGGAGCTTCATGGATTGAGGCGCTTGAGAGTGTTGTGGAGGCTGATGCTCTGCGGGTCGATCTTACGCACTTCATCGAACACGCGCCGCGCGTCTTCCGGGCGCCCCTGCTTCCACAGCACTTCGCCCAGGTGCACGCCCACGTCGGCGTCCTTGTGCACCGCCCAGGCGCCACGCAGGGTTTTCTCGGCCTGGTCCAGATGGCCCAGGCGGTACTGCAGCCAGCCCCAGGAATCCTGAATGGCCGGGTCGTCCGGCCGCGCCGCACGGGCGGCCTCGATCAGGCGCTGGGCTTCGGCAAGATCCCGGTTGGCGTCGGCGAGCGTGTAGCCGAGCGCATTGCTGGCATCGGTGTCGTCGGGCTTGAGTTCCAGCAGGCGACGCAGGTCGTTCACGGCGCGATCCACCTGACCCTCTTCCGCATAGGCGAGGCCGCGGCCGTACAGCAGGGCCGGGTCGTCGGGCACCACCTGCAGCGCACGACTGAAGGCGTGCTCGGCCAGCGCGTATTGCTGCCCGTTCATGTACAGCTCGGCGTCCACTTCGTAGGCCCGGCGCAGCAAGGCCGGCTGGTCGAGGTAGTCGGTCTGCATCTGCGCCAGCCGCTGGTGGGCCTCGGCGCTGCGACCCAGGTCCTGCAGCAGCACGGCGCTACGCAGGTCGGCGTCGAAGGCGTGCTCATCCTCGTCGGGTACGGCGTCGTACCACTTCAGGGCCTCTTCCTTGCGGTCGAGCATTTCGGCGAGCTGGCCCAGCAGGTAGGCGCTGCTGTCACGCACGTCCGGCGACGAACGCTGCAACTGGCCGTACAGGCGCGTCAGCGCCTTGGTGTCGTTGTTGCGCGCAGCCAGGGCAGCCCGCAGCGCGTAGGTATCGGCGTCCTGCGGACCGTTGTCGAGCATCCGCGCGGCGCCGGCGTAGTCACCGCTCTGGCCCAGCAGGGTCGCGTAGGCCAGGCGCAGCCGCGTGTTCTTTGGCGACTTGGCCAGCGCCTTGTCGAACAGCGCCTTGGCTCCCGCCTTGTCGCCGTCGTGGAATTTCATCTGGGCCTGCCAGGCATACGTCTCGGCGGTGCCGAAACGCTTCACCGCGCCCTCCGCGATCTGCTGCGCATACGCATGGCGGCCCAGCTTGTCGCCAAGCTCGCTCATCGCCAGCCAGGCCTGCGGATCGGCCGGCAAGCGTTGCGGCGTGGCCACGGCTTCCAGCAGCTGGGCAGCCTGGGCCGCATCGCGACTGCCCAGCAGCACGCGGCCGAACTGGCGCCAGGCGTCCGGGTCACCGGTGCCCACCAGCAGCACCAACTGGCGGCGCGCCTCGTCGGTGTCGCCCTGGCTCAGCGCCAGCTGGGCACGCGCCTGGGCCAGCGGCGCGGGCTTCGCGCCCAGCGACTGCCAGCGGACGATGGCGGCCTGCGCGGCCGGCACGTCGCGCACGGCCATGGCCACGGCGGCAGCCTGCTCGGCCACGCGCGGATCGTCCGAAAGCATCATGGCGCGGCTGTAATACGTCGACGCGGTCTTGAGATCAGTGTGGGTAAGCGCCATCTCGCCACCCAGCAGCTGGGCGACCAGGTCATGGCTTTCGTCGGGCGTGGCGACGACGATATGGTCCAACGGCTGGCTGGATGCGGCTGCCCCGCGCGGGGCGCTCCCCGGTACCGTGGCGCATCCGGCCAGTGCCAGCAGCACCATCCCGCTGACCGCAAAATGACGCAATTGCTTGAACTTGGACCACCTGCTCAGCACACTATTCTCCGCTCATCCGTCTGTGTCGGCCGCCGCCACTGTAGAACGGCCTGTGCTAAACCCTAGTTTACGCTGCCGGATGCTTCCTGCCTCGACTTGCCCCACACCATGACGCTGATCGCCCTAGGGCTCAATCACCTCACCGCGCCGGTCACCCTGCGCGAGCAAGTGGCATTCGATGCGGAGGCCACTGCGGCCGCCCTGCAGGCGCTCGCCCGTGAACCTGGCGTCGAGGAAGCGCTGATCCTGTCCACCTGCAACCGTACCGAACTTTATGTGAGCGTTGCGGCAGGGGCAGAGAGCGTCCCCCAGGCATGGCTCAGCCGTCATCACCAACTGACTGCGGGCAGGCTCGAGGAGTTCCTGTATCGGCACGATGAAGACGCTGCCGTGCGCCACATGTTCCGCGTCGCCACCGGCCTCGACTCGATGGTGCTGGGCGAGCCGCAGATCCTGGGCCAGGTGAAGGACGCCTACCAGCAGGCGCGCGATGCGCAGGCCTTGCGTGCGCCGATGGAGCGCCTGCTGCAGCACACGTTTGCCGTGGCCAAGCGCGTGCGTACCGATACCCGTATCGGCGCCCACACCGTCTCGGTGGCGTTCACGGCCGTACGCCTGGCCGAGCAGGTCTTCGCCGACCTGCGCGAGGCCTGCGTGCTGTTGATCGGCGCCGGCGACACCATCGAACTGGCCGCGCGCCACCTGGTCGACAAGCAGGTGCGCCGCCTGATCGTGGCCAACCGCACGCTGGAAAACGCGCAGGAACTGGCCAGTCGCCACGGCGGCTATGCGATTTCGCTGGCCGATCTCCCGCAGCACCTGGCCGATGCCGACATCGTCATCAGCTCCACCGCGGCCCGCCAGCCGGTGGTGACGCACGCCATGGTCGAGAAGGCCATCGTCACGCGCCGGCGCAAGCCGATGTTCCTGGTCGACATCGCCGTGCCGCGCGACATCGAGCCTTCGGTCGGCGACCTGGACGACGTGTTCCTCTACGGCATCGACGACCTGCGCCAGGTCATCGACGACAACCGCCGCTCGCGCGAGGCCGCAGCGCGCGAGGCCGACGCCATCATCGACCTGCAGGTGGACCGTTACATGGCCTGGCGCCGGGCGCTCACCGTGCGCAATCCGGCGCTGGACATGCGCCAGCACGCCGAGGTCTATCGCGACGAAGTGCTGGAGAAGGCGCGCGCCATGCTCGCCCGCGGCAAGTCGCCGGACGAGGCGCTGGCCTTCCTGGCCAACACGCTGACCAACAAGTTGCTGCACCACCCCAGCGCCCGCCTGCGCGAAGCGGCGCTCAGCGGCGACATGGACCTGTTGCACGCGGCCGGCCGCCTCTACGGCCTGGACGAAACGGGCGAGTTGCAGACGCGGGACGAGTAGCGGGCCTGGCCCTGTTCGGCCGGCCCCGTCCGGTGCCCCGTCCTGTCTGCCACACCACTGAAGGCGCCCCCGCATGACCCCCTCGATCCGCCGCAAGCTCGAATCCCTCGCCGAGCGCCATGAGGAAATCGGCCTGCTGCTGGCACAGCCCGACGTGCTGGCCGACAACCACCGCTTCCGCGACCTGTCGCGCGAGTACGCGCAGCTGGAGCCACTGGCCGCCTCGCTGCGCGAGCGCGACGTGGCCGAGCGCGAACTGGCCGACACGCGGGCCATGCTCGACGACCCCGAAATGCGCGCCATGGCGCAGGACGACATCGCGCGGCTCGAAGCGCGCCTCGTCGCGCTCGATGGCGAGCTGCAGATCCTGCTGCTGCCCAAGGACCCGCGCGACGAGGCCAACCTGTTCCTGGAAGTGCGCGCCGGCACCGGCGGCGACGAGGCGGCCATCTTTGCCGGCGACCTGTTCCGCATGTACACGCGCTACGCCGAGCGCCGTCGCTGGCACGTGGAAATACTCAGCGAAAGCCCGGGCGAGCATGGCGGCTACAAGGAAGTCGTGGCCCGCATCGAAGGCAAGGGCGCGTATTCGCGGCTGAAGTTCGAATCGGGCACGCACCGCGTGCAGCGCGTGCCGGAAACGGAATCGCAGGGGCGCATCCATACCTCGGCGGCAACGGTGGCGATCCTCCCCGAGATGGACGAGATCGACGACATCGAGATCAACCCCGCCGACCTCAGGACCGATACCTTCCGTGCCTCCGGCGCGGGCGGCCAGCACGTCAACAAGACCGACTCGGCCATCCGCATCACCCATCTGCCCACCGGCATCGTGGTCGAGTGCCAGGACGAGCGCAGCCAGCACAAGAATCGCGCCCGCGCGCTGAGCCTGCTCAAGGCCCGGTTGCTGGACGATGAACGCAGCCGGCAGGCCGCGGTGCAGGCGGAATCGCGTCGACTGCAGGTGGGCTCGGGGGACCGCAGCCAGCGCATCCGCACCTACAATTTTCCGCAGGGCCGCATTACCGACCATCGCGTGAATCTCACGCTGTACCGGCTGCCCGAAGTGCTGCAGGGCGATCTCGACGAACTGGTCGACACGCTCACCCGCGAAAACCAGGCGGACGAACTGAAGGCGCTCACGGCCGGCTAGACAGCGGCGGGCGGTTCGTGCAAGGCGCCGGCGAAATGCAATCACCGATTGGCAGCCATCGCGCCCTGCGCTAGTTTTGGCGGATGACCGATCTTTTTTCCTCCTCTTCCGAGTCGCTGGCGCAGCAGATCGTTGCCCAGCTGGAGCGCGGCCTCTTTGGTGCCGCCGAACAGGCCGCCGGCCAGGCGCGCCGGCAGTTTCCCGACGACGCCGAACTGGCGCGCCTGCACGGCATCGCGCTCTTGCAGCTGCAGCGCCCCGATGACGCCCATGTGGCGCTCGAGCACGCCGCGACGATCGCCCCGCAAAGCGTCGAGGTGCAATGCAACCTGGCCAGCATCGAGCTGGCCCGGGGCGATGCCGATACGGCGATCGAACGCTTGCGCGCGGCATTGCGGGTGACGCCGGGGCACCCGGCGATCCTGCTCGGCCTCGGCAATGCCCTGATGGCGGCGGCGCGCTTCCAGCACGCACGCGAGTCCTATGCGATGGCCACGCACGGCGCGCCGGCCCATCCGGCCCTGCGCCTCAACCTGGCCGCGGCCGAACGCGAACTGGGCCACCCGGAGCTGGCCTTCACCCATATCGACGAAGCCTTGCAGCTGCACCCGAAATTCGACGCTGCCTACGCCCTGCGCGCCAACCTGCTGCAGGAGCAGGCCAAGCCGCTCGAGGCGGCCGAAGCCTGGGCGCAAGCCGAACGCCTGGCGCCGCAGAACCCGCAATACGCCTTTGGCGCCGGCCAGGCGCTCGAGGACGCCGGCCAGCTCGCGGCCGCCGCGGAGGCGTTTGCGCGCGCGCTGAAACTCAACCCGAACGACGGTCCCGCCCTGGGCCAGCTGCTGTTCGTCCGCCGCCGGCTGTGCGACTGGCGCGAGCTCGACGCGCTCAGCGCCCGCCTGCAGCATGCGGTATCCACGGGACAGGCCGTCGTCAGCCCCTTTGCCATGCTCGCCGAAGACGTCGACGCGGCCTTGCAGCAGCAATGCGCCAGCACCTATGCCGAATCGATCGACCGGCAAGCCGCGCCGCTGCGCAGGCAACTTGCCTTCACCCACGCCAAGCCGGCCCCGGATGCGCCGATCCGCGTGGGCTTTGTCGCCGACGGTTTCAATGAGCACGCCACCGGCCTGCTGATGGTGGCCATGCTCGAGGCCCTCGCGGGCAACGACCTGGAACTTCATCTGTTCGCCACTACCGCGGATGATGGCGGCCCCATCCGCCGTCGACTGGCGGCAGCCACCACGCTGCACGACGTCGCCGGGCTCAACAACGCACAGCTTGCCCAGCGCATCCACGACACCGGCATCGAACTGCTGTTCGACCTCAACGGTTACTCGGGCCGGGACAATGGCGAGCTGTTCGCGCTGCGTCCCGCGCCGGTGCAGGTGAACTGGCTGGCCTATCCCGGCACCAGCGGCGCACCGTGGATGGACTACCTGCTGGCGGACAAGCAAGTCTTGCCCGACGCCATGCGCGCCCATGTCACCGAAAAGCTGCTGCGCCTGCCGCGCTGCTACCAGCCCAACGACCCGACCCGCGTGGTGGCCGAGCCGCCCTCGCGGGCCGCGTGCGGCCTGCCGGAAAGCGGCACGGTATTCGCCTGCTTCAACAACAGCTACAAGATCAACCCGGCCTCGTTCGCGCGCCTGATGCTGATCCTGCAACAGACGCCGGACAGCGTGCTGTGGCTGCTGAGCGGACCGGACGGCGCCGACGAGCGCCTGCGCGCCGCCGCCGTGGCCGCCGGCCTGGCAGCCGAGCGCCTGGTGTTCCTGCCCCGCCTGCCGCATGCGGAGTACCTGTCGCGCTACCGCCACGTGGACTTGTTCCTGGACACGTTGCCGTACAACGCGCACACCACCGCGTCCGACGCCCTGTGGGCCGGCTGCCCGGTACTCACCTGCACGGGCCGCACCTTTGCCGGTCGCGTGGCCACCAGCCTGCTCCACGAGCTTGGCCTGCCCGAGCTGGCCTGCGACGACGAGGAGTCGTTCATCGCCATGGCGACGCAGCTGGGCAACGACCGCGAGGCGCTCTCGACGCTGCAGCATCACCTGGCGCAGCAGCGCACGCAAAGCTCGCTGTTCGACATGAAGGGTTATGCCGCCGATTTCCGCCGCGCCCTGCAGGCCATGAGCGCGCGCTATCGTATCGGACGCAAGCCTGCCGACCTGGATCTGTAGCCGCGGGAGCGAGCACATGGCCAAGAAGGAAAAGTCCTACCGTCGTGCGATGGAAGAACTTCAACTGGAACTGGCCGGCCTGCACCGATGGCTGCAAGGCAGCGGCCATCGGGTTGCGGTGATCCTGGAAGGACGTGATGCCGCCGGCAAGGGCGGCACCATCAAGGCCATCACCGAGTCGATGGATACGCGCGGCTATCGGATCGCCGCACTCGACAAGCCCAGCGCGACCGAATCCACGCAGTGGTATTTCCAGCGCTACGTCGATCACCTGCCCAGCGCCGGCCAGATCGTGCTGTTCGATCGCAGCTGGTACAACCGCGCCGTGGTCGAACCGGCCATGGGCTTTTGCACCAAGGCCCAGTACAAGGCCTTCATGGCCGCCGTGCCGGTGTTCGAGAAGCTGCTGACCGACGACGGCCTGATCCTGATCAAGTACTGGCTGGCGGTGGACCAGGACATGCAGGAAAAGCGCTTCCAGGAACGTGCCACGGACCCGTTGAAACGCTGGAAGCTCTCGCCCAACGACCTGGCCTCGCGCCACAAGTATGCCGAGATGGGACAGCTGCGCGACGCCATGATCGAGCGCACGCATCGCACGCACGCACCGTGGTTCGTGGTCGACTTCAACGAACAGAAGCGCGGACGCGTCAACCTGATCCGGCACCTGCTGCAACAGATCCCGCGCCACGACGAAACCATTCCCGAAGTGAAGCTGCCCAGGCTCAAGGGCAAGCCCAAGGACGAGCACGTCACCAGCAAGGCGCTGTGGGTGCCCGATACCTGCGACGAATGATCGCCGGCCGCCGGCGGGCTAGGCCATCGCCCGCCGCAACGCGTCGAGGTCGATCTTCTTCATCTGCATCAGCGCGCCGGTGGCCTTGCCGACCTTGAGCGGATCGGGATGGGTGAGCATGTCGATCAGTTCCGTCGGTACGACCTGCCATGACAGGCCGTAGCGGTCCTTCAGCCAGCCACACTGCTGGGCCTTCGCGTCGCCGCCCTGGGTCAGCCTGTCCCAGTAGTAGTCCACCTCGTCCTGCGAATGGCAGTTGACCACCAGCGACACGGCCTCGTTGAAGCGGAACACCGGCCCGCCGTTGAGCGCCGCGAACGACTGGCCGTCCAGGTCGAAGCCGATGGTCATCACCGAGCCTTCCGGGCAACCGGAGGCGGCGGCACTCTCGGCATTGAAGCGGGTCGTCGCGGTGATGCGCGAGTTCTCGAACACCGAGACGTAGAAGTCGACGGCCTCTTCGGCCTGGTGATCGAACCACAGGAATGGCGTGATGCGCTGGAAGCGGGAAGACATGCAGGCTCTCCTCGGCGATGGCGCCGATCGGCGGGTGGATGGCTGCGGGAACTCCGGGGCGGACCTCCCATCCAGACGACGAGTGGGCGGCCGCGGAATCGACAGGCCATTCTGGCCCTGGCATGTGTGGTCGAGGTCGATCGCGCGTGAAGGGCGGCCTGCCGACCGTGCTGCCGTAGCGGCATCCGCGCGGGGTCCACGATCGGCGATGCCTCCACGCGCGCATCGAAAGATCGCCTAGCTGGTGCGGAACCCGCGCCCCCCCGGGGGCTCGCACGCTTCGCTGGTCACATCATCGACGCGGGCGGAGGCCGGGCCACGCCACAGCCATTGCTCGAGCGCGTCCAGCGCGGAACCCGAGCCGGTAGCCACCACTTCCACGCGGCCATCGGGCAGGTTTTTCGCGTACCCCGCCAGGCCCAGCGCCAGGGCCTGTTCGCGGGCGCTGGCCCGGTAGAACACGCCCTGCACCTTGCCGCTGACGAGGAAGCGCCGCGCGGCCATGGCCTACTTGCCGAGCCCGATGGCCTGACCGAGGGAGGCCTCGGTCACCGGGCCCACGAAACGCTTGGCCACCTTGCCGTCCGGACCGATCAGCCACGTGGTCGGCAGGCCGCGCGGCTCGTCGAAATCCTTCAGCGGCTGGTCGAGCGTGACCTGGGCGATCGGATAACTCACCGGGTGCTTGGCCACGAAGGCCTGGATGTCGGCCTTGTCGCTGTCTTCATAGGCCAGGCCGATGGCGGCCACCTTGTCCTTGTGGTCGCTGACGAACTTCGAAATGTCCGGCATTTCCTTGATGCATGGCACGCACCACGTCGCCCAGTAATTGACGATCACCCAGTGCCCGCGCTGCGCGGCCAGGTCGAAGCTCTTGCCGTCGATGGTGGTCACCTTGATCGATGGCTGTTCGGGCATGGCCGCCTGCGCCGGCACGGCAAATGCCACGGCCATGCCCAGGGCGGCAAGCGACTTCAACAATGTCATGGTTGGATGTCCTTCGATTCTTCAGTGGCCGGCGGTGCCGGCGGGTAAACCGCATTGAGCCGGGTACCCAGCGTGGCATCGATAGATTGCGCAGCGATGTCGAGCAGCGCGATCAACTCCGCCGGCAGCCGGATGCCCTGCGTCCGGGCTTCCTCCGCCGGGCGCAGCGGCAGGCGATGGGAACTATGAGCATACACGCGCAGCAGGTCGGTACTGTCCAGGCTGCGGCTCAGCAGCCAGCCGCCGCCTTCGACGCGCCGGATCACATCGGCGCGCTGCAGGTCCTCGAAATAGCCCGCGATGGCGCCACTGGGCAGATACGGGTCGCTGATCCGCACCTCCTCGGGATCCACCCTGCCACCCCGCCGGTGTGCATCGATGAAATGGCGCAGCACCACCAGCAGGCCAAGGAAGGCGGCGTCCTCGGACAGACACGTCGACGGCGGCTGGTAGTCGAAGGCCGATAGCGAGGCGGCCACCGAAGCGCAAAGAATCACGATGACCCACGAGAGATAGATCCACAGCAGGAAGATCGGTATCGCCGCCAGCGCGGCCCCGTAGACCTGCTGATAGGTCTGCGCGTGGTGAACGAAACGCGAGAAGCCCCAGCGCGCGATTTCGAACAGCACGGCGCCGAGCAGCGCACCGAGCGCGGCGTCAGTCCAGATCACCTTGCGATTGGGCACCACCACGTACATCAGGACCAGGGTCAGGAACGTCACCAGGAACGGCAGCGTGCCGATCAGGCGCTGGCGCAGGCCAAGCTGGACCGACGCATCCTGCAGCAAGGGCACCGCGGTGACATACGACGACAGCGCCAGCCCGCCAACGATCAGCACGGGCCCCAGCGTGAGTGCCGCCCAGTACAGCAGCAGGCGGGAACCCCAGCCGCGCTGGCGGCGCACGCGCCAGATGCGATTGAGGCGATCCTCGATGCTCACCATCATCGACAGCGCGCTGAAGAACATCACGATGATGCTGAGGCCGGTCAGCTTGCTGGCGTTGTCGGCAAAACCGTTGAGGTACTGCTGAACTTTCTCGCCCGCCGCCGGCACGAAATTACTGAAGACGAATTCGATCAGCGTGGTGCGCGCGGCGGCAAAGGCCGGAAACGCTGCAAAGATCGCCAGCGAGGCAACGATCAGCGGGACCAGCGATACCAGCGTCGTGTAGGACAGCGCGCCGGCCGTTTCGAAGCACTTGTCGTCGATGAATCGCAACCACAGGAAGTGGCTGAAACTTCGCGCGCGATCGCGATCGAATCGCAAGGCCATGGTGGCTCCTTCCTCGGCGTCAGGCATCGAAGATGCCCCATGGTTGGCCCGGTCGCATTGGCAAGGCGTGAACAATCGGGCAACTTGGGCGTCCTCGGCCGGTACACTAACCGATCACTCGCCTGCGCCCAAACCATGAGCCAAGACATCCTGGTCCTCTACTACAGCCGCTCCGGCCACACCGCCCAGCTCGCGCGCCTGGTCGCGCGCGGGGTGGAGGAAATCAGCGGCATGCGCGCCCGCCTGCGCCAGGTGCCGCCGGTGGCACCGGTGACCGAAGTGGCCCAGCCGCCGGAGCCCGAGGAAGGCGCGCCCTATGTCACGCGACAGGACCTGACCGACTGCGTCGGGCTGGCGCTGGGCAGTCCCACGCGCTTCGGCAACATGGCCGCGCCGCTCAAGTACTTCCTCGATTCGACAGGCGCCGAGTGGGCCAGCGGCGCACTGGCCGGCAAGCCGGCCGCCTTGTTCACCGCGACCAGCACGATGCACGGCGGGCAGGAGTCCACCCTGCTGACGATGGCGCTGCCCCTGCTCCACCACGGCATGCTGATCGTCGGCCTGCCCTATACCGAGCCCGCGCTCACCGCCACGCAAAGCGGCGGCACGCCCTACGGCGCCAGCCACGTGACTGGCCCCAAGGGCGAGAACAGCATCACCGAGCACGAACGCGAACTCGCCCGCGCACTGGGCCGCCGCCTGGCCGACGTTGCCCGCCGCCTGGGCGGCCAGGCATGAATGCGGCGCCCATCGCCACGTCGTATCGCGTCGGTCTCGCCAGCTGGGCGGCATTGACCGCCCTGCAAGTGCTCTGGCACGGCTGGCTGTTCCCCGCGCAGGTCTTTCCCGTCGCCGTCGCACTGGCCCTCACCGTGGTCCCGCTGCTGCTACCCCTGCTGGCCATCCGCGATGTGCGCCGCGCCCTGCTGTGGGTCGGCATCCTCAGCCTGTTCTATTTCTGCCATGGCATCGCCGAAGCCTGGAGCTCGCCCGACGAGCGCGTGCTTGCGCTGATCGAGATCGCGCTGACGCTCACGCTGATCGGCACCCTCGGCGCAAGCGTCAAGCGCAAGCCGCGCAGCTGAAGCTCAGAAGCAGCGACTGAGCTTGCGCATGGCGGCGTGGATCTCCTCCACGCCGGCACCGCTGTAACCAAGGATGAGGCCACCGCGAACCGGCGGCTGCAGATGGCACAGCGACAGGGGGCGCACGGATACGCCTTCGAGCGCGGCCCGGCGCGACACGGCCACGTCATCCACGCCGACCGGCAACAGGCCTGCCAGCTGCATGCCGGCCTCGGCGCCGATCACTTCGAAGCGGTCGCCGAGGCAGTGGTCGATCGCCTCGCGCGCCGCCGCACGCCGTTCCATGTAGAGCATGCGCATGCGGCGGATATGCCGCGCGAAATGCCCCTCGCGCATGAAGTCCGTCATCACCATCTGGTAGAGCGTGGAAGAAAACGTGTCCATCGCATCGCGCGCGGCGCAGAAGTCCGCAACCAGGTCCCTGGGCACCACCATGTAGCCCAGCCGCAAGGCCGGAAACATCACCTTGCTGAAGGTGCCCAGGTAGATCACCCGTGCGCTGGTGTCCGCGCCCTGCAACGAGGCGAGCGGACGTCCGCCGAAGCGGTACTCGCTGTCGTAGTCGTCCTCGATGATCCAGGCGCCGTTGCGGGCGGCCCAGTCCAGCACCTGCATGCGCCGCGCCGCGCTCATCGTCACGCCCAGCGGAAACTGGTGCGAGGGCGTGATGTAGACGGCGCGCGCACCGCGCCCGCGTCGCTCGCCTTCGGCCACGTCGATGCCGTCGTGGTCCACCGGTACCGGGATCATCCGCGCGCCGGCCGTCCTCAGCGCCTGGTGCGCGCCGGGATAGCCGGGCTCCTCCATCCACACGCGGTCGCCGGCGTCGAGCAGCACATGCGCGCAGATCTGCAGCGCCTGTTGCGCGCCGGTGGTCACCACGACCTGCGAAGCATCGCAGCGCACGGCCCGCATGGTGCCCAGGTATTCGGCAATCGCTTCGCGCAGGGGCAGATGGCCCATCGGATCGCCATAGGTCATGGCCTCGAGCGGCAGATGGCGGGCGTGCCTGCCCACCAGTTTCGACCAGATCGCCATCGGAAACTGGTCGAGTGCGGGCAGGCCCACGCGGAAGGCGCCCATGTTGCCCAGCCAGGTCTGCTCCGGTGCGCGCATCTGCGCCGCGCGGCGGGACAACCGACGCGGCGCATCCCCAGCCGTCGGTTGCGGCGGCGTGCGCGGTCGCCTCGCACCGGCGGCCGTCGCCGGATCGTCCCAGATGGCCCGGGCGACGCAGGTGCCGGCTCCTTCG
Organism: Dyella soli; assembly: GCF_054482295.1. Taxonomy (NCBI): domain Bacteria; kingdom Pseudomonadati; phylum Pseudomonadota; class Gammaproteobacteria; order Lysobacterales; family Rhodanobacteraceae; genus Dyella; species Dyella soli. The sequence goes on along the minus strand of NZ_JBTFFU010000002.1, from coordinate 821,640 downwards.
AAGGTTTCCAGGTAACCCTCGGCCTGCAGTTGCTCGTAGGCACCGAGGACAGGGATGCGCGAGATCTTCAGCTCGCTGGCGAGGCTGCGCGTGGACGGCACGCGCTGGCCGGGGCGCAACTGGCCGCCGATGATGGCCTGGCGAAACCAGTCCGACAGCTGCTGGTACATCGGCGAGCCGCTGCCAGGGTCCACCGCCATCGGGGGCAGGAAACCGGCGTGGATGCGCTTCATCGCGGCACCTCCAAAGTGGTCATACCAGATCGCATCAAAGTGGCTATTTAAGAAAACCACTTGGCGGCATAGCTTGCACCCCATGGACAGGCGCGAACAAGCATCCGTGCAGGGACAGATCCGGCGTGCGGCCAGGCGCTTCCGCCTGCCCGGCGCGTGCCTGATCTGCCTGCTGGCCTGGATGGCCGCCCCGTCACCCGCACGGGCCGACGCGGAGCCCGCCGGCGGCCTGCAGTCCCGCGACAATGCCTGGTGGACGGGCCCGATGCTGGCCAATTCGGCCGAGACCCTGCCGCAGGGACACGTGCTGGCCGAGCCCTATCTGTACGACATCATTTCCGAGCATTCGGACAGCTTCGGTTCGCGCACCTACCTGCTCTACGGGCTCGCCGACCGCTTCACCGTCGGCGCGATTCCCGCGTTCGGCTACACCCGCGTCAGCGGTGGCCCGGACAGCAGCGGCGTGCAGGTCGCCGACACCACGCTGCAGGCGCAATACCGGCTCACCCGCTTCCATGAAGGCAGCTGGGTGCCCACCATCTCGATCCAGCTGCAGGAAACCCTGCCCACCGGGACCTACGACCATCTGGACGATCGCCCGGCCGACGGCATGGGCAACGGCGCCTATACGACTTCGATCGGCATCAATTCGCAGACTTACTTCTGGCTGCCCAACGGACGCATCCTGCGCGTGCGCGTGAATATCTCGGCGGGGTTCTCCAGTCGCGTGAATGTGCATGGCGCGAGCGTCTATGGCACCGACAACAACTTCCGCGGCAACGCGCGACCGGGCAACACCGTGTCGGTCGATACCTCGCTGGAATACAGCGTGACCAAGCGCTGGGTACTCGCGCTCGACCTCCTCTTCAACCACAACGACAACACCACGGTGACTGGCCACACCACGACGGGCACCGACGGAACGTCGCCGGTCGCCGTGCGCCAGAACTCCGGTTCAAGCCAGGCCTACGGTTTCGCCCCCGCCGTGGAATACAGCTGGACGCCGAACGTGGGCGTGTTGCTCGGCGCACGGGTGATCCTCGGCGGCCATGGCACGTCCTCTTCCATCACGCCCGCGATAGCACTCAACTACGTCAACTGACGCTGCCGTGCCGGTGGCGTCGATACGGCTTCCGCTCACCGGAGATCACGCCATGAGGCTCTGCCTGCTGTTCGCCACGCTGGTCCTTGCCGCTACGGTTTCCGCGCCGGCGCCGGCAGCGTCACCGTCCTACATCGCCGCCGCCATCAGCGATGCCGCAAGACCCGACTCCGACCGCGCGCAGGACGAACATCGCAAACCCGCCGACGTCATGGTCTTCACCGGCATCAAGCCCGGCGACACCGTGGTCGACCTGATGCCGGGCTCCGGCTACTACACGCGCATCCTCAGCAAGATCGTCGGCCCTTCCGGCAAGGTCTATGCGTTGCAGCCGGAGGAGATGGACAAGATCGCGCCAAAGGGCCTGCAAAGCCTGAAGAGTTTCGCGGGCACGGCCGCCTATCCGAATGTCGTGGTGCTGGTGCAGCCGGTGACGACGCTGGCGATTCCCGCCAAGGTCGACATGATCTGGACCTCGCAGAACTATCACGACCTGCACGATCCCTTCATGGGCAAGCCGGACATGACCCGCCTCGACCGCGCCCTGTTCGACGCACTCAAACCCGGTGGCGTGCTGGTCGTGCTCGACCATGCGGCGGCCCCGGGCAGCGGCACCTCGCGGACCGATGACCTGCATCGCATCGACCCGGCGGCGGTGAAGGCAGAAGTCACCGGCGCCGGCTTTGTCTTCGCGGGCGAAAGCGATGTGCTGCGAAATCCGGCGGACAACCACACGCTGGGCATCCGCGATGCGTCGCTGCGCGGCCAGACCGACCGCTTCATCCTCAGCTTCCGCAAGCCGTAGCGGCGCTGCCCCAGGACGAGGTGACAGGTTCCCCGTGACACCCCGCTCGTCGTCAGGCGAACGCTTGAAGGCGGCCGAGGTCGGCGCGATCCATCCCGGCTGAAAGCGGCTGCGGGCACCTATACTCGGTGGCATCGATCCGCCGGGAGCCGTCCATGGGATTCCTCCAAGATCCGCCGCAGCTCGCTCATCCGTATCGTGAAGACCGGCTGCTGCGGGCCATGCTCGATCGCGCCCTGCCGCCAGCGCGCCGCGCCGCGCTCGACGCCGACCTGCAGGCACTCGGCGACCATGCACTGACGGCGTGGCAACGCGCCGCTGCCACCACGCGGCGCAAGCCGGTGCTCACGCAGTGGAACGCCTGGGGCGAACGTGTCGACCGCATCGAACTGACCGACGCCTGGCGCGACGGTCCGCATGTCACCACCCGGCACGCGGTGCTTGCCGCCGGCCACGAAGCGAGCGAGCACGCCCGGCTCGAACAATTTGCGCGCGTCTATCTCTATCACGTGCCCAGCGAGTTCTATACCTGCCCGCTGGCCATGACCGACGGTGCGGCCACGGCCCTGAAGGCATCGGGCAACAAGGCGCTGATCGAGCGCGCCGTACCGCACCTGCTCAGTCGCGATGCGTCCACGTTCTGGCTGAGCGGCCAGTGGATGACGGAGAACACCGGCGGCTCCGACGTCGGCCAGACCGAAACGGTCGCGCGCCAGGATGCGTCCGGGCAATGGCGATTGCACGGGCGCAAGTGGTTCAGCTCGGCTGTCGTCGGCGAGGTGGCGCTGGCCCTGGCGCGGCCGGAAGGTGCCGGTTCCGGCACCGGCGCGCTTGCGCTGTTCTACGTGGAAACCATGGACGGCCCGCGCCGCCGGCCCGAGCTGGTCATCGACCGGCTCAAGGACAAGCTCGGTACGCATGAATTGCCCACCGCGGAAATCCATCTCGACGGCCTGCCCGCGTGGCCGCTGGGCGAACTCGCCAACGGCGTGCGCCAGGTCGCGCCGATGCTCAACATCACGCGTACCTGGAACGCTGTCTGTGCGACCGCCAGCATGGCCCGCGCGATCACCCTGGCGCGCGACTACGCGACCCGCCGCCAGGCCTTCGGCAAGGCGCTGATCCAGCAGCCCCTGCACGCGCAGACCCTGGCCGACATGCAGGCCGAGTTCGAGGCGGCCTTTGCGCTCACCTTCGAAGTGGCGCACCTGCTTGGCCGCGTGGAACACGGCGCGGCGCAGGCGCACGAAGCCGCCCTGCTGCGGCTGCTCACGCCGCTGGCCAAGCTGTGGACGGGCAAGATGGCGGTGAAGCTGTGCTCCGAGGCGCTGGAATGTTTCGGTGGCGCGGGATACATCGAGGACACCGGCCTGCCCCAGCTGCTGCGCGATGCGCAGGTCTATGCGATCTGGGAAGGCACCACCAACGTGTTGTCGCTGGACAGCCTGCGCGCCCTGGCGGGCGACAGCGTGGCCGCGCTGCGCACCGCCATCAACGGCTGGCTGGCCGACAGCATCAACGCCCACGCCCGCCAGCAGATCCATGCCGCCATGGAGGCTGCCACGAACTATCTGGACACCCGCTCCGGACAACGCGAGGCGCTCGAAGCCGGCGCGCGCGGGCTGGCCATCACGCTGGCGCGTTGCGCGGCGGCGGCCCTGCTCGCGCGCCACGACACCTGGCTGGCGCCGCGCGGCAGTGCCCGTGCGGGCGCGGCCTTGCGGCGCTTTGTCGGGCACGGGCTGTCGCGGCTGGGCCACGTCGACGCCACCGATACCGCCCTGCTGCTGGGGCCGCACTGAGCACGGGGCGGCGCCAGCGGCTAAAATGCCCGCCACTCCCTCCCTGGCGACACCCGATCATGCAGCATCTGACCATCGTCACTACCGGCGGCACCATCGACAAGATCTATTTCGACGACAAGTCGGACTACAAGATCGGCTCGCCGCAAATCGGCGACATCCTGGGCCAGCTTGGCGTGGCGTTCCAGTTCGATGTGATTCCGATCCTGCGCAAGGACAGCCTGCACATGACCGACGAGGATCGCGCACTGGTGCGCTCCACCATCGAGGCCCAGCCGCATCGCCACGTGCTGGTCACGCACGGCACCGACACCATGGTCGAGACCGCCCGAGAGCTGGCCCACATCAAGGGCAAGGTGATCGTCCTCACCGGCGCGCTCAACCCGGCCCGTTTCCAGGGTTCGGATGCGGTGTTCAATGTCGGCTGCGCCGTGGCCGCCGTGCAGACGCTGCCCGACGGCGTCTACATCACCATGAACGGCCGCGTGTGGGACCCCGCCAAGGTCCGCAAGAACCGTGACGCCAACCGCTTCGAGGAAGCGAACGGCTAGGCATCGCCGGACACGTCACGCGCACAGGCCCGGTTGCAACGCCGGGCCTCTTTCGTTTCGGGTGTCGTGATGTCGCCCAGGCGCCGCGCGCGGCGTGTCAGAGCATGCCGGTTTCAAGCTTGGCGGCGTCGGACATCATCGAGTGGTTCCACGGCGGATCGAACACCAGGTCCACGTCGGCCTCGCTCACGGTGGGAATGAGTTCGAGCTTGGTGCGCACGTCGTCCACCAGGATGTCGCCCATGCCACAGCCAGGCGCGGTAAGCGTCATCTTCACGTAGACCTTGCGCGCATCCGGCGCGAGCTGCTCCAGGCTTACGTCGTAGACGAGGCCCAGCTCGACCACGTTGATCGGGATCTCCGGATCGAACACGGTGCGCAGCTGCTGCCACACCAGGTTCTCGACGTCGGCGTCCGAAGCGTCCACGGCCAGCTCGATCGGCGGCGGCGTTTCCTTGCCCAGTGCGTCGGCGTCATTGCCGGCGATGCGGAACAGGTTGCCTTCCACGTAGACGGTGAAGCTGCCGCCCAGCGCCTGGGTGATGTAGCCGATCTGTCCGGCCGGCAGGCTCACCGTTTCTCCCTGCGGCACCATGACAGCCTGGCAGTCGCGCTCCAGGGTGAAGGGTTCGCTGCTAAGACTGAAACCGCTCATGCCGATCCTGCCAAATCTCATCAATGGGCGTGGCAAGCTGCCGCGCCAAGCTGACCATTATGCCGCGTGATCACCGCGCTCGCCTGCACACATCAGGCCAGGGCGGGCTGATCTCAAGGGGGAACGGGCCCGCCAGCGCGCCGCAGGCGGGCTCCGGGCGGCCGCGCCGCGCTATGATGGATGTTTTACGCCAGAGAAGAGCCCGTGTCCGCCGCCTTGCTTGGTTTTTTCCGGCCATGAATCCACGGGTCGCCTTTTCGTCTCTGTTTGCCCTGGTCAGCGCCCTCATGCTTGGCATGGCTGCCGGTGCCGTCTGGATGGTGCCTACGCTGTACCTGCAGCAAGCCCTGCCATGGCTCGCCATACCGGCCGGCTGGCTGCTGGGCAAGGCGATGCGCGCCTGGGTGCGCCCGCCCGGCCTGCAGGCGGCCTTGCTGGCCGCGCTGGCCATGTTGCTGGCGGCGATCTACGTCAACGTGCTGATGGCCGCCGCCCGCATTGCCGGGCTGATGGGCATGGGCCTGATCGACGCCCTGCATACCGCCGGCGTCGGCCTGCTGGTGCAGCTGGCCGACCTGGGCCACACCTCGGCCGACAACGTCTGGTACGCCATCGGCCTGGGCCTGGCGGCGCTGACCGCGTTTCGCGCCAGCCGCCAGCCTGACGCCGGCGGCTGAGCAGGCCGCTCACACCTCCAGCGACTTCAGTTCCGACACCAGCTGCCCCGCGGCGGCCTGGCCGTCGCCGTACAGCATGCGCGCGTTGTCGGCGTAGAACAGCGCGTTCTCGATGCCGGCGAAGCCGGTCCCCTTGCCGCGCTTGACCACGATCACATGCTTCGCGGCAGCCACGTCGAGGATCGGCATGCCGTAGATCGGCGAGGCCGGATCGGTCTTGGCCAGCGGGTTGACCACGTCGTTGGCGCCGATCACCAGGGCCACGTCGGTGTTGGGAAACTCGGGGTTGATGTCGTCCATGTCGGCGATGAGGTCATAAGGCACGCCCGCCTCCGCCAGCAGCACGTTCATGTGCCCGGGCATGCGTCCTGCCACGGGATGGATGGCGAACTTCACCTTGACCCCGCGCTCGATCAGCAGCTTGGCGAATTCCCACACCTTGTGCTGCGCCTGCGCCACCGCCATGCCGTAGCCCGGCACGATCACCACGCGCTCGGCGTAAGCCATCATCACCGCGGCGTCGCTGGCCTCGATCGGCTTCTGGCTGCCTTCGATGGACTGCGCGGCGGCTCCCGTGGCGCCGAAGCTGCCGAACAGCACATTGCCGATCGAACGGTTCATCGCCCTGGCCATCAGCTGGGTCAGCAAGGTACCGGCCGCACCGACCACGGTGCCGGCGATGATCATCGCCTCGTTCTGCAGCACGAAGCCCTCGAACGCCACCGCCAGGCCGGTGAACGCGTTGTACAGCGAGATCACCACCGGCATGTCGGCGCCGCCGATCGGCAAGGTCATCATCAGGCCGAACAGCAGCGCCAGCACGAAGAACGCGATGATCAGCGGCATGCTCAGCTGGCCGCTCGCCACCATCACGCCAAGGATCGCCGCGCCGGCCAGGACCAGCATGTTCAGCACGCGCTGGCCCGGAAACACGAAGCGCCGGTCCAGCCAGCCCTGCAGCTTGGCGAAGGCGATCAGCGAGCCGGAAAAGCTCACCGAGCCGATCAGCGCGCCCAGCACGGCCAGCGCCAGCTGCGCCGCACCCGGCGTGGCGGCGCCGTCGGCGGTGAACTGTCCGCCGTCGAGCAGGGTTATCGCGCTGCCGGCATAACTGAACAGCTCGGCCGCACCAATGGCCGCCGCCGCGCCGCCGCCCATGCCGTTGTACAGGGCCACCATCTGCGGCATCGCCGTCATGGCCACGCGGCGCCCCGACCACCAGGCGGCTGCCACGCCGATCAGCACGGCAGCCAGGATCAGCCCCCGGTTGTGCATGTCCGGCAGGGCAAAGGTGGCCAGCACGGCCACCAGCATGCCCACGCCCGCCCACACGATGCCGCCCCGCGCGGTGCGCGGCGAGCTCATGCGCTTGAGGCCGAGGATGAAAAGCAGTGCAGCGAGGAAGTAACAGGCCCTGATCACCACCGGCAGCCAGCCCATCACTTCGCCTCCTTGCCGGCAGCCGGCTTGCTGGACTTGAACATCTCCAGCATGCGCTCGGTCACCACGTAACCTCCGGCCGCGTTGCCGGCACCCAGTAGTACGCCCAGGAAACCAATGGCGACCTCAAAGGCCGTCTGGGCATGCCCTAGCGCGATCATGGCGCCAACCAGCACAATGCCGTGAATGAAATTCGAACCGGACATCAAGGGCGTGTGGAGAATCACCGGCACCCGGGCGATGATCTCGTACCCCGTGAAAGCGGCCAGCATGAAGATGTAAAGCGCCAGGAACCCGTCGATCATGACCCCTCCCCGCCAGGACACCGTTGTCCCCGCATCATACGGACGTGGGTCAACCCGCGCGAGCCTCGGACGTTGATGCACAACGACGTACCGATGGAGTCTCAGGATGGCCGATCCGGCGAAGCGGACGATGACGCCATGAATAGCGCCGTTTCCACGATTGAAGCCGATCTGCTGGCCCAGGACATCCGCGCGGTGCCCGCCTCGATGGATGCCTTCCTGGCCCAGGTGGAGCGGCGCGCCTTCCGCATGGCCGAGCTCAACCTCGGCCACCGCGAGGATGCCCTCGACGCCGTGCAGGACGCCATGCTGCGCCTCGTCAAGCATTACAGCGACAAACCGGCCCAGGAATGGACGCCGCTGTTCTGGGGCATCCTGCGCCGGCGCATTGTCGATCTGCAGCGCCGCCGCAAGGTGCGCTCGATCATGGTCGGCTGGCTGGGCGGGCGCGATGAGGACGGCGACGAGCTGCCCTTGTGGGAGCCCGCCGACAACGCGCCCGGCCCGCTGGAACGCCTGCATGACGCCCAGTCGTATGCCGACATGGCGGCGGCGGTGAAGTTGTTGCCACAACGGCAGCGCGAGGCTTTCATGCTGCGCATGCTGGAAGGCCTGGACGTGGCGGAAACCGCGCAGGCCATGGGTTGTTCGGAAGGTAGCGTGAAAACACACCTGTCGCGTGCGCTGCAACGCCTGCGCGACCAACTGGAGGACTGGCGATGAATGCGCCCGACAACGATCTGGAACGCCGCGCGCGCGAGCTGTATCGCGAGGCTGCGCATCGCATCGACCCGGCCACGGCGGCGCGCCTGCGCGCGGCCCGCCGCACGGCGCTCGACCAGTCCGACCGCCCGTCGCTGGCCCAGCGGCTATTGCAGCTGCTGTTGCCGGCGGGTGCCTTTGCAGCCATTGCCCTGGCAGCCCTGATGCTGTCCTCGCCGGTGGAAAGGCCGCTGGGCAGCCCGGCGGGCCTGCGTTCGGCCGTCGCCACGGACGCCGACGGCGACCTGCCGCCCGATGCCGCCGCAGCCGACCCCGCGCTCTACCAGAACATGGAGTTCTATGGTTGGCTGGCCAAGAATGGCGAAAGCCAGGCGAGCCGGTGACTATGCGTCGTAGCTGTATTTACCTGGTGTTGCTGGCCAGCCTGTTGGGCGGCATCACCACCACTGCCATGGCACAAGACCAGCCGCCCCCGCCGCCCCCTGCGGGTGCCTTTCCGCCGGGACCTCCCCCGGGTGACTTCGCGCCTGGCCCACCTCCAGGAGGGCCGCCTCCGCATGGACCACGCGGACCGTCGACGCCGCCGGTGGCGCATCCATGGCAGAGCCTGTCGCCGGCCGAACGCGACGTGCTGTCGCCGCTGGCCGAGAAGTGGGATTCCTTCCCGCCCGAGCGGCAGACCCGCATGCTCGAGCGTGCGCAGCAGTGGAAAACGTTGCCGCCGGACCAGCGCCAGGCGATACGCGAGCGCATCGACCAGTGGCAGAAGATGTCCCCGCAGCAGCGCGAGCAAGTGCGTGAAAACAGTCGCCGCTTCAAGCAGTTGCCGCCGGAAGAACGCGAGCAGCTGCACGCGGCGTTCCAGCACTTCCAGCAACTGCCGCCGGACCAGCGCGAGCAGCTGCTGCGCCAGTGGCATCGGGAAATGCGCGGTGCCGGTCCTCCGTTTGGCGCCCCGGGACCGCGGGGCATGCCTCCGCCGCCACCGCCCAATGGCGGGCCGAAACATTGAAAAACCCCGCCGCGGCGGGGTTTTTCATGTCCAACTACGGGTGAGGCCAGCGCGTGGCTAGTCGTGGAAATGGGGCTCGCCGTTGCGCGTGACGCAGCTCCTGGCGATCAGCTCGTCGTTGAAGTCAGGCGCCAGCGTGTCGCCCTGCACCAGCAGTTCGAGGAAGTTGTAGACGTTGCGCGCATACATCTCGGAGGCGTGCAGCGGCGCGCCGGCCGGCAGGTTGAGCGGACCGAGGATCACCACGCCGTTGCGCTGCACGCGCTGGCCCGGCTGGGTCAGCTCGCAGTTGCCGCCACCTTCGGCCGCCAGGTCCACGATCAGTGCGCCGGGTTTCATGCCGTCGACCATCGCCGCGCTGAGGATCTTTGGCGCGGGCCTGCCCGGCACCGCCGCCGTGGTCACGATGACATCGACCAGCTTGAGATGCTCGGCCAGTGCCTGTTGCTGGGCGGCGCGCTCTTCTGCCGACAGTTCGCGCGCATAGCCGCCGCTGCCGGCGGCACTGACGCCCAGGTCAAGGAACTTGGCGCCCAGCGATTCGACCTGCTCGCGGGTTTCCGGGCGCACGTCATAGCCTTCCGTCTGCGCGCCCAGGCGACGCGCGGTGGCAATGGCCTGCAGGCCGGCCACGCCGGCGCCGATCACCAGCACCCGCGACGGGCGGATGGTGCCGGCCACGGTGGTCAGCATCGGGAAGAATTTCGGCGCGGCCTCCGCCGCAATCAGCATGGCGCGATAGCCGGCCACTGCCGCCTGCGAACTGAGCACGTCCATCGCCTGCGCCCTCGTAGTGCGCGGCAACAGCTCCAGCGCAAACGCGGTGAGCCGCTGCTTGCCCATCGCCACGATGCGTGCGGCGGCGCCATAGGGCCGCAGCTGGCCGACCACGGTGGCGCCTTCGCGCAAGCGGGCCCACACGCTGTCGTCGGGGGGAAGCACGCAGGCGAACACGTCGGCCTGGGCGAGCACCTGGCTGGCGTCGGCGAACTCGGCATCGGCGTAGGCGTCGTCGGGAAAGCCCGCCGCCGCACCGGCGCCATGTTCCAGCAGCACACGCAAACCCTTGCCGCGCAATTTCCTGGCCATTTCGGGTGTGATCGCCACCCGCTGTTCGCCGGCGGCGGTTTCACGCAATGCAGCCACGGTGATCGGCATCGTGCATCCCCTGCGGAAAGGTCTGGGCATCCTAGCCGATGCCTCGCCTTGCGAACCACCGCCCCGACAGGGGTAGACTGGCCCGCCGCTGCCATCGATGGCGCGCCGCCGTCGACGCCGGGGACTCGTCATGGAGATCCCGATGACCGCGATCGTTGTTCCCGATGTCCTGCTGTCCCTGGCGCGCCAGGCGCGCGAACGTGCCTATGCCCCCTATTCCCGCTTCCTGGTGGGTGCCGCCGTGCTCGCCCGCGATGGCCGTCAATTCACCGGCTGCAATGTGGAAAACGCCTCCTACGGCCTGTGCAACTGCGCCGAACGCACGGCGTTGTTCGCCGCCGTGGCGGCAGGCTGCCGGCCCGGTGACTTCGAGGCGCTGGCCGTGATCGGCGACACCGCCGGGCCGATCAGCCCCTGCGGTGCCTGCCGCCAGGTCATGTCGGAGCTGTGCGACGACGCGATGCCAGTGTGGCTGGGCAACCTCGATGGCGCCGTGCAGGAAACCACGGTGGAAGCCTTGCTGCCGGGATCGTTCCGCCTGGCCGTCAACGCTTGAGTCGACCGGACCGCCGGCCTCGAATCCCCCGGGGCGCGGCGGCGAAGTTCGCCTGCAGGCTCCCGGCCAATTAGCATGGACGCTTTGCCGCTCCGGATTCCCCATGTCGCACGACCTTTCCCTGTTGCTGCAGCGCCATTCCATCCCTGCCCGCCAGCTGGGTGAGCCGGCGCCTGAGGGGGCGACGTTGCAGGCACTGCTCGAGGCGGCGATCCGCGTTCCTGACCATGGCAAGCTGCAGCCGTTCCGGCTGATCCTGCTGCAAGGCGAGGCCAAGCTGGCCTTCGGCGAACGCCTCGCCGCGCTGTCACTGCGCCTGCAGCCGGACATGCCCGAGTCCAAGCGCGAGAAGGAGCGCACGCGCTACAGCTTCGCGCCGCTCGTCGTGGCGGTGATCTCGCGCACGGATCCGGCCAGCAAGATACCAGTGATCGAGCAGCGGCTCAGTGCCGGCTGCATTGCCTACAACCTGCTGCTGGGCGCGCAGTCGCTGGGCTTCGGCGCGCAGTGGCTCACCGGTTGGGCGGCGTACGACCGCGAAGCGGCCACCATCATCGGCCTGGCCGACAACGAGCAGGTGATCGGCTTCGTGCACATCGGCACGCCGCAGCTCGACGTGCCGGACCGCGACCGACCGACGCTCGCCGACGTGCTCAGCACGTGGACGCCATGAGCCGTCCAGCCGTCCATCTGGTGGACGGAAGCCTTTACGTGTTCCGCGCCTGGCATTCGATGCCGGACGAGTTCCACGATGTGGACGGGCATCCCGTGAACGCCGTGCATGGCTTCACCCGATTCCTGTGTGAACTGCTCGAACGCGTGCGGCCGGAGCATCTCGCCGTGGCGTTCGATGCATCGCTGACGACGTCGTTCCGCAATGCGATCTATCCCGCGTACAAGGCCAACCGCGAACTGCCGCCACCCGACCTCGAGCGCCAGTTCGTGCTGTGCCGCGAGGTGACGCAGGCGTTGGGCGTGGTGGTGCTGATCGACCATACCTACGAAGCCGACGACCTGATCGGCAGTGCGTTGTGGAGCCTGCGCGCGCAAGGTTTCCGCAGCGTGATCGTGTCGGCCGACAAGGATTTCGGCCAGCTGCTCGGCGACGACGACGAACAATGGGATTACGCCCGCGGCATGCGCTGGGGACCCGCCGGCGTGCATGAGCGCATGGGCGTGCACCCGCACCAGGTGGCCGACTATCTCGCCCTGTGCGGCGACGCGGTCGACAACATCCCGGGCGTGCCGGGCGTCGGCGCCAAGACCGCGGCGGCGCTGCTGGCGCATTTCGGCAGCCTGGATGCCCTGCTCGATCGCGTGGACGAAGTGCCGTTCCTGCGCCTGCGCGGCGCCGCCAGCTGCGCGCAGAAACTGCGCGAACATGCCGAGGCGGCACGTCTCTATCGCCGGCTCACGCGCATTGCGCTGGACGCCCCGGTCGCACACGATGCCGATGCCCTGCGTCGCGCGCCCGGCGAGATGGCGACCATGGACGCGCTGTGCGAGCGCCTGCGCTTCGGCCCGCTGACCCGCACGCGGTTGAAGGCGCTGATCGGCTGAGTCGCCAGCGATGTAGCATGCGGCCCATGCAGGGCGTTCCCGACCGCTTTCCCTCACCGCGTGACGAGGCCGAGTTCCGCCTCGCCGGACATCGCGCCAGCGTGGAACTGTACCGTGCGCACATCGTGCGCCATGCGTTTGATCCGCATACGCACGATGGCTTTGGACTGGGTGCGATCGAGTCCGGCGTGGAGCGCTTCCGTTACCGCGGAGCCGACCATCTGGCGCCACCCGGTTCGGTGGTGATGATGAATCCCGACGAGTTGCACACCGGGCGCGCCGAGACCGAGGACGGCTGGCACTACCGCATGGCGTATATCGAGCCGGCGGCAGTGGCCGAGATCACCGGGGAGCCCGGCTGGTGGTTTGGCGACGTGGTGCGCGAGGACATGCCGGATGCCCGGCGCGTCACCGCATTGCTGGACGCGCTGTGGCAGGCAGGCGAACCGCTCGCGTTCGACAGCCTGCTGTTCGAGCTGCTGGCGCAATTCCGCCGGCACGCACGCGTGCCGCACGCAGCGGTCGACGGTGGCGCCGTGCGCTTCGCGCCGGTGCTCGACTACCTGCATGCCCACTTGTCGCGCCGCCTCACGCTCGACGAGCTGGCGAACGTGGCAGGCCTCAGCCCCTTCCACTTCCTGCGCCAGTTCCGTGCGCAGCACCATGCGACGCCGCAACAGCTGCTGATGGCGCTCCGCCTGGCCGAGGCCAAGCGCCAGTTGTCCCGCGGCGAAGCACCGGCGCAGGTGGCCGCGGCCGTCGGGCTGGTCGACCAGGCGCACCTGACCCGTACCTTCGCCCGCCGCTACGGCCTGACGCCCGCGCGCTACCAGAAAGCCATCGCCCGCTGACGGCGGCGCGCGCGTCCGCCGCAATCTCGTACAAGACGGCAGGCCCGCGCCGGGCCATGCTCGGCCCATGTGGACCGGAACCCTCTACGCACTCGCCGCCGGCCTCATGTGGGGCCTGGTCTTCATCAGCCCGCTGCTGTTGCCGGAGTATCCGGCCGCGCTGCAGTCGGTGGGGCGTTATCTCGCGTTCGGGCTGATTGCGCTGCCACTGGCCTGGATGGACCGCCACGCGCTGCGCCGGCTCGGCCGCGCCGACTGGCTGGCGGCGCTGAAGCTCGCTGCGGTCGGCAACCTCCTCTATTACCTGTGCCTGGCCAGCGCGATCCAGCTGGCCGGTGCGCCCCTGCCCACCATGATCATCGGCACGCTGCCGGTGGTGATTGCGATCAGCGCCAACCTGCGTGATGCACGCCGCGACGGCCACCTGCCGTGGCGCTGGCTCGCGCCGTCGCTGGTGCTGATCGCCGCGGGCATCGCCTGCGTCAACCGGGCGGAACTGGCGGCGCTCGATCACCCTGCGCCAGCCGAACTGTGGCGCTACGCACGTGGTGCCTTGCTGGCCTGCGGCGCGGTGGCCTGCTGGACCTGGTACCCGCTGCGCAACGCCGACTGGCTGCGCAGCCACCCGGATCGCCAGCCACACACCTGGGCCACCGCGCAGGGCATCGCGACGCTGCCGCTGGCGCTGGCCGGCTATCTGCTGGTGTGGGTGCTGCTGCGCGCCGGCGGCAGCCCGTTTGCCATGCCGTTCGGTCCCCATCCCTGGCGCTTCATCGGCCTGATGGCGGCCATCGGCCTGTTTGCCTCCTGGCTGGGCACGCTGTGCTGGAACGCAGCCAGCCAGCGCCTGCCCACCGCACTGGCCGGCCAACTGATCGTGTTCGAGACGCTGGCGGCGCTGGCGTATGCCTTCCTGCTGCGCGGGCACGCGCCATCCGCGCTCACGCTGACCGGCATCGCCCTGCTGGTCGCGGGCGTGGCCTGGGCGACGCGCATTCGCCCGCGCCCGGTGGAACTCCCCGTCACGTCGGAATGAGCACCGAGCTTGTGGCTGCCGCAGGGCCGCGGCACCATGCGGGATCGCCCCTTCCAAGCGCATGCCGATGACTGTTCCCGACCGCCACGTCCCCGCCGATGCCGATGCCCCGGTGGAAACCCTCTGCACCAGCAAATGGCTGAGCCTGCGCAAACGCGGGCGCTGGGAATATGTCGAGCGCAACAACCCGGGCGGCGCGGTGATCATCCTGGCGGTCACGCCGGAGGACAAGGTGCTGTTCGTCGAGCAGTACCGCGTGGCGATCCTGCGGCACACCATCGAAATGCCCGCCGGCCTGGTGGGCGACCTGCACGGCCACGACGACGAAGATGCGCTGCTGGCGGCCGCCCGCGAACTCGAGGAAGAAACCGGCTATCGCTGCAGCCGGCTGGAGTTCCTGCACGAGGGGCCGTCGTCCGCGGGCATGAGCACGGAGATGATCGCCTTCGTGCGCGCCTGGGACCTGCACAAGGTCGGCCCGGGCGGCGGCGATGAGTCCGAGCACATCATCGTGCACGAAGTACCGCGCAGCGAGGCCGGTGCCTGGCTGTTCGCGCGGGCAGCCGAAGGCTATTCCATCGACCCCAAGCTGTTCGCCGGCCTGTGGTTCATCGGGCAGGCCGCTTCGTCGCCCTGAAGCTGAAGGCAACCCTACAGCGGCGCTAAAGAATCCGGCGGAACCGCCGATGTTTGTCATGTCGTCCCATTACCGACCTGACCCCATCGACGGATTTCGCCCATGAAGACTCTGATCGCCTCCGCCCTGTTCCTGTTTGCCCCGCTGGCCGCCCACGCCGCCTGCGCCCCGACCGACTTCGCCGTGCAGGACTTCAAGATGAAGCTCGTGGGCAGCGGCATGAGCGCACGCCTGAGCCTCACCGGCCAGCTGGTGAACCACTGCCACGAAGCCGCCGCCGCACAGATCACCATCGACGCCAAGGACGGCTCCGGCAAGGTGCTGCAGTCCAAGAAGGGCTGGCCGGCCGGCACCACCAACATCGGTCCGGGCCAGACCGTGGACTTCGACCTGGGCCGCCTGTTCCGCTTCGATCCGGAAATGCAGTCCTACACGGTCGGCGTCGCCGACGTGCGCACCTGGTAATCCGCAGAGCCACCCGGTTTTGCCCGAGGCCCCGCAAGGGGCCTCTTTGTTTTGCCGGATCGCAATTTCCTGCTGTCGTTTTGTGACGTGGTTCAAGTTTTCCGGCCCAGTGCCGATACGACTCGTGACCATCGACGACGGCGTCGATCCGCGGGCCTCGGCCAGGGCCTATTGCACTCCTGCGGCGAAAGGCGTGCGGCGGCCACAGGGAGCGCCATGCATCTGGATGTCCAGACCCTCACCTTCGTCAGTCTCCTGATGAGCATCGGCGCGTCCATCGGCTTCACCTCGCTGATGACCGTGCTGCACAACCAGGCCGTGATGCGCACCTGGGTGGCCAGCCTGTGGATCGCGGCCATCGGCGTACTGCTGATCGGCCTGCGCGGCCACATCGCCGACTTCCTTTCCATCGTGGTCGGCAACGGCTGCATCGTGCTGTCCAACGCCGCCACGCTCAAGGGCATTGCCCGGCACCTGGATCAACCGCTGCGCTGGCGCTGGCCCGCCTGCTTGGTGGCGTTCTACACGGCCGTCATTGCCTGGCTGACCTATGCCACGCCCGACCTGCATGCACGCATCGTGATCGGCAGCCTGCAGGCGGTGGTCTTCAACCTGTCCTATGCCTACCTGCTGCTGCGCTACGGCGAAGCGGCGATACGCACGAGCTGCCGCATCGCCGCCGGCATCATGCTGGTCAACGTGGGCTTCTTCCTGGTGCGCAGCCTGCTGCCGATGGACCCCGCCGCGGGCCAGGACCTCATGAAGGCCGGCACGCCGATCGCCGCCACTTACGTCATCGGCATCCTCACCGGGCTGGCGTCGTATTTCGCGCTGCTGCAACTGGTGACCGAGCGGCTGATGGTCGATCTGCGCCGCGCCGCGCATACCGACGGGCTCACCGGCCTGCTCAACCGCAGCGCCATCATCGCCGAGGGACGCGCGAGCATGGCCCGCTGCCAGCAACGCGGCCAGCCATTCGCCTTGCTGATCTTCGACCTGGACCACTTCAAGCAGATCAATGACCGCTGGGGCCACGATGCAGGCGATGACGTGCTCCGGCATGTCACCACCATCCTGCGGGACAACACGCACTGGCCGGGCAGCCTGGCCAGCCGCTACGGCGGCGAGGAATTCGTGCTCGCCCTGCCCGGCGCCACCCTGACCCAGGCGCTGGACGTGGCCGAACGGTTGCGTCACGCGCTTGACCACTCGCATACCTGGGTCGACAACCAGTGCATCGCGGTCACCGCCAGCATCGGCGTGGCGGCGGCACGGGCCGGCGCGCGCTTCGAGCAACTGGTGCGCCAGGCCGACGAGGCGATGTACCGCACCAAGTTCGACGGACGCAACGGCGTGAGCCTGGCAGGCATGGACGGCATGCGCCTGGCCGAGGCCGGCGACTCCCGTTGCTGACGCCTGTATCGGGGCGCGCCGAGCGCAAGATCCTGCCGCTTTCCGGCATCCTGTTCTCGGCTATGCTGCCCTCGCTTCCGGGGGGAGGCATTCCAGGAAAAGGGGACAGACGGATATGCATGACGAGACCATGGCCTCGGGCGTGTACCTGCCCGAAATGGACGTTGCACCGGCAAGCCACGACGAAGGGGCGCATCGCCTCGAATTCCGCGGCAATGCCAAAGACTATTTCCGCATCTGGATCGTCAACGTCGCGCTGACGCTGGTGACCCTGGGCATCTATTCGGCGTGGGCCACCGTGCGCACGCGCCGCTACCTGTACTCGAGCACCAGGCTGGGCGATACGCCGTTCGAGTACCTCGCCCGACCGATACCCATCCTCAAGGGGCGTCTGCTCACCGCCGGCATCTTCGCCATCTACGCGCTGAGCGGGCAGGTCTCCAAACCGCTGCAGGCGGCCGCGGCGCTGGTCGTGGCCTGCTTCATGCCGTGGATGATCGTCAAGAGCCTGATGTTCCGCGCGCGCTATTCCTCGTGGCGGGGGCTGCGCTTCTATTTCAGCGACGACTACCTCGGCGGCTACAAGTGGTACTTCGGCGTGTACTTCCTGATGGGCGTCCCCTTCGTGCTGATGGTGATGCTCACGGCGGGCGGCCACCCGCTGATCGGCCTGCTGCTGGCATTCGCCGCCTTCACCGGCATCTATCCCTGGATCAAGGGCAACCAGCAGGGCTGGATGGTCGAAAACCACCACTTCGGTGGCAAGTCATTCCGCTTCAAGAGCGCGCTGGGCAACTACTACGACGTTTACCTCAAGGCTGCCGGCGTGGCGCTCGCATGGTTCCTCCCATGCACGATCGTGTTCTCGGTGGTGGTGGCGGCATTCACCAAGGGGCACACGCAAGCCATCAGCCCGCAGACGCCGCCGCTCTATTTCATTCTCGGCGTCTATGCCGTGCTCGCGCCGGCGTACCTGGGTGTCTGGACCTTCGCCCATACCCGCATGACCAACCTGCTCTACAACCAGGCGCAGCTGGGGCAGTACCGCTTCCGCTCCACGCTGTCGTACTGGCCGATGCTCGGCCTGTACCTTGGCAACGGACTGGCCGTGCTGTGCTCGCTCGGCCTGGCGATGCCCTGGGCGCGCATCCGCCTGGCGCGCTACCGCGCCGAGCATCTGGAAATCATCGGTGACGGCGACCTCGGCGATTTCGTCCGCGACGCGTTCGCGCACGGCGAAATTGGCGCGGCTGCCACCGAGATGGACAGCCTGCTGGGCATCGACATCGGTCTCTGACGGCCATGATCCCGGCGATCTACTTCGACGGGCATGCCAGCCACGCCACGCGGGTCCACGTGTGGCGTGACGACGCGATGTTGCGCTGGCGCCGCACGGACCGCGCCCGCGAGTGGGATGTCCCGCTCGCGTCGGTCGAGCCGAGTGCGCGGGTCACGGGCCTGCCGTTCGTGCTGCACCTGGCGAATGGCGCGCACCTGCAGATCGAGCATGACCTGCTGCCCGACGACTGGTTTCCCCGCCACCACCGGCTGGAACGACTGGTGGACTGGCTCGAGCGCCGCTGGGTGGCGGCGCTGGTCAGCGTGGTGATCGTGGTGGTGTCCTTGCTCGGCCTGTTCGAGTTCGGCCTGCCGTGGGCAGCGGACCGCATCGCCACGCGCCTGCCGCACGCGCTGGAGACTTCCATGGGGCGGCAGTCGCTGGTTGCGCTGGAGGGACGGCTGCTGCTTCCGACCACGCTGGGCCCTGCACGCCAGGCCCACTTGCAGGCGGTGTTCCGCCATTTCGTCGACGGCGTGCCCGGCCTTCCGGTGGTGGAGCTGAAGTTCTACGCGTCACCCGCCATCGGCGCCAACGCGTTCGCCCTGCCCGACGGCAGCATCGTCTTCACCGATGCGCTGGCCAAGGCGGTGCCGGATGACCAGGCCTTCCTCGCCGTCATCGCGCACGAGCTCGGACACCAGGCCGGCCACCATATGCTGCGCCAGGTGTTGCGCAGCTCCGGCGTGTTCATCGTCGCCGGCATGATGATGGGTGACGTGACCTCGCTGGGTGGCGTCGCCACCGGCATCCCCATGTTCCTGATCGACAGCCACTACTCGCGCCGCTTCGAAGAAGACGCCGACGCGTTCGCCTTCCGCACGCTGGCGCAACGCGACATCGACCCGGTGGCCTTCGTCCATGCGATGCAGGCGCTGCAACGCGCGCATCCCGAGCTGAAGGGAGGCACGGGCTTGCGCTACGTATCCAGCCATCCCCTGAATGACCAGCGCATCGCCAGGGCCAACGAGGCATCACGCCGCTATCAGGCCAACCGGCAGGCGCCATCGTCCCGCTGAGGCCATGCCGCCGCGAGGCGGCGGAGACATCGCGGCATGGCGGGCACCCCGTAGAAGGCGATACCCGCCAGCCATCCAGCCGACGGCCGGCCGTCGCCCTACTTCGCCGTCTTCAGCTCGACTACCAGCGCCTTGGTCGGCGCCGTGCCGATGTTCTGGTTGCTGTGCGTCACCGGCTCGCTCCACACGACCTCGTCCGCCTTGCGCTCGACCTCGGTCACCTTGCCGTCGCCGGTGGTCGTCTTCATCTTGCCGCCGGTGATGAAATAGACCACGTTGGCCGGATGGGAATGCATGGGCAGCGTCTCGCCCGGCTTCAGCCAGACCTCGATCACCCTGACCTGCTCGTTGTCGAGCACCACCTTGCTGTTCTTCGGCGCGACCTTGGCCATGTCCTGGGCAAGCACCGCCCCGGCACACGCACAGGCAAGCACCACCAGGCCACACTTCACACTGAACCGAACGCCAATTGCCATGACACGTCCTCCCGCGTTGCGTTGAAGTCGTCGATGGCCACGGGCGTGCCTTCGCGCACCCGAGAGCCGGCTGGCTGGGCGTCCGGCCCCGACGGCCACTCCGGCCCGTCGAACATCTCCCGGTAAAGTCAGGCCGCTACCGATACGGCGAGCCGGCAGCGGCAGCTTTCGCGATGAAGCCAACTGCATACGTATTTCGCGGGGGCGGGATCAGCGAAACATGCGCTTGCATCCGCAAGACTGACGCAAGCGCGACAGGGGAAGTCACCCTGACGCGCGGCGGAACGTACGCCCGCCTGCGCGAGGCGTCAATTGGGCAAAAGACAGAGCGGCCTGGTGCAGGCGCCGCCTGGAGGCGGCCGGGTGCGCGTCAGGGCGAGGCCGCTGACAATGGCCCGGTGGGGGTTCGCGCCCGGTCGGCCCGGGAGGGCGGCCTCGCCTCAGTGCAGCACGAACAGCTTGTCGAAGCCGGCTACGCGCAGGGTGCCGCGCAGGCTGGTGTCCGCGTTGACGATGCGGATCTCGGCGCGTTCGGCGCCGGCGTGCTCGCGCAGCAACAGCAACATGCCCAGCGCCGAGCTGTCCATGCTGGACACCTCGCCCAGGTCGATGACGTAGCTGCGCGCGGCGCGCCCGCCCAGGCAGGCGTCGTGGAAGTCGCGGTGCACGGTGAAGTCGAAGCGCTCGCCCATCTGCAGCGTCACGCAGTCGAGTTCGGCATCGTGGTGGACGATCAGGCTCATGGTGGATTCCTCAAAACAGTTCGATTTCGCCGGCGTCCATGGTGTTCTGCAGGGCCGGGCCGCGCGAGCGCAGGCGCGCCTTCTCGCGCTGGATGGCCAGGCGGTTGCGCACGCGCTGTGCGCGCTGTGCCAGCAGTTCGGCGTCGATCGGGTTGCAGGCAAGCTCTTCGATATCGCGCGTGCACTCGGTGGTGATCTCCTGCAGCTCGACCAGGCGCATGCGCGTCTGGTTGATGAGCTGGCTGAGGATGTCCTCGAACTGCAGCGAACGGATGGTGGTGGACACGTCGCTGCCCAGGCCGCGGTTGATCTCCACCACCTTGTCGGCGACCGCGCTGGTGCGCGCATCGCTCTCGGTGACGTGCGCCATCATGGCGTCGATGCCGCCCTTGGCGGACAGGGCGACGTTGAGGTCCTGCGAGGCCATCGTGCCGACCAGGCCACGCAGCTGCTCCATGGCGATGCGGGCGCGCTCGACGTGGCTGCCGATCTGCTCGTTGAACTGGTTGGAATGACTGGCCAGGTTGCGGATCTCGCCCGCCACCACCGCGAAGCCGCGGCCCGACTCGCCCGCACGGGCCGCCTCGATGGCCGCGTTGAGCGCGAGCAGGTTGGTTTCCTCCGCGATCGTGTTGACGTTTTTAAGCAGGCCGAACACGGAGTCCATTTCCTTGGCCATGCCGTCGATGCGGTAGACGATGCGCAGACTCTCGCGCGACATCTGCACCACCATGCCGACGAAGTGTTCCAGCAGGTCGCCGGTACGTGCGGCGAAGTCCTGCACCGAGACGCCCTCGTTCTGGGCGTCGATGATCTGGCGCAGCAGGGACTGCTGCATGCCGGTCTTCTGCGACAGGCCGTCAAAGCCGCCGCCAAGCTCGGACACGGCGTCGCGCAGCAGGTCCAGCGCCTGGTGCAGCTCGCGCGTGGCGTGGCCGAGTTCGTCGACCAGCGAGCTGCGCACTTCCTCCAGCGCCTCGCGCACCGGTGCATGGTGCGCCAGCGCCTCCTCGATCACCGGTTCGGCCGCCGGGGCGGCGCGACGCAGTTCGACGATCCACGCGCCGGTCATCAGCACGATCAGCAAGGCCCCCAGCCAGGCGGACGGCCACAACAGGGTCAGCACGAGGGCGGCCGCACTGGCGGCCAGGCCGAGGACGGGGCGCACGCGCAGGAAGGAAAGAATGGCGTCCATAGGGGTATCCGCAGATCAGGTGGCCGTCGCGACGGCGCGGGGAATGGGTTGCTGCGCCAGCGCGAGCAGGCGCGCGGCGATGTGGTCCAGCGGCAGCTTTTCGCTGGCGGCACCGAGTTTCCAGGCGGCGCCGGGCATGCCCCAGACCACCGAAGTCTCCTCGTCCTGCACCAGCGTGCGCGCACCGTTCTGCTGCAGTTCGAGCAGGCCGCGCGCGCCGTCGTCACCCATGCCGGTGAGCAGCACGGCCACGGCCGCCCGGTTCACGCTGGCCGCCATCGAGCGGAACAGCACGTCCACGCTCGGTTTGTGGCGGTTGACCGGCGGGCCGTTGTGCAGGCGGCACACGTACTTGGCGCCGTCCCACATCACCAGCAGGTGCTGGCTGCCCGGC
Organism: Dyella soli; assembly: GCF_054482295.1. Taxonomy (NCBI): domain Bacteria; kingdom Pseudomonadati; phylum Pseudomonadota; class Gammaproteobacteria; order Lysobacterales; family Rhodanobacteraceae; genus Dyella; species Dyella soli. The sequence goes on along the minus strand of NZ_JBTFFU010000002.1, from coordinate 799,493 downwards.
GCGATGTACGCATGCCCGGACTGGATCGGCTGGCCGTCGCGGGCCTCGCACACGCGCATCGCCGAGCAGGCGTCCATGCGCGCCGCAAACGGGCCGCTGAATGCCGCGGGGATATGCTGGGTGATCACGATGGGCGGTGCGTCCGGCGGCATCGCCTCGAGCACCACGCGAATGGCTTCGGTACCGCCGGTGGAGGCGCCGATGGCGATGATCGGGCTGCCGCCACGCGTGCCGGCCGTCTGCGCGCGGGGCAACACGGCATCGGCGGTGAGGCGCGGCGGCACGTCGAGCTTGCGCACGGCGGTGCGCTGGCGCGGCCTGGTCAGCGCGGCGAGCTTCACCTTGGCGCAGATCTCCTGCGCGCCTTCGGCGAACGTGCTGGCCAGGTCATTGGAAGGCTTGGTGAAGAAATCCACTGCGCCAAGTTCCAGTGCGCGCAGGGTGACTTCGGCGCCTTCCTGGGTCAGCGAGGACACCATCACCACCGGCATCGGCCGCAGCCGCATCAGGTTCTCGAGGAAGGTGATGCCATCCATGCGCGGCATTTCCACGTCGAGCGTGAGCACGTCGGGGTTGAGCTGCTTGATCTTTTCGCGGGCGATCAGCGGGTCGGCGGCCGTGCCGACCACCTCGATGCCCGGGTCGCACGAAAGCATGGTCGACAGCAGTTTCCGCACCAGTGCGGAATCATCGACCACCAGGACACGTACTCTTTCCATTGACTTCAGGTCTCGCCTTCGTGGATCGGAGCGCCCGGCACGGGCCTCGCTCCTGCTGGCCCGTGCCGGCGCCGGATACAACCGATGTGGCTCTGTCATTGCGCGCGGTGGCGCGGTCAGAACAGCTCCACTTCTCCCTTTATCGGATCGTTTGCCAAACGCTTGAGATACTGCCGCTCGCCGTCCACCAGCACCGCGTCGGTGCGGCCGCGCAGCAGGCGCACGCGCGCCTTGCCGGTGTTGGGGAAGAACTGCACGTGGCGCGGGTGCACGTCGCCGAGGTCGGAGGCGCGCACATCGAGCTTTTCCGCGTCGAGGTAGCGCCTCACGAAGTCGATGTTGCGCCGGCCGATGTCGGTCATGGTGGCCAGCACGCGCCCGCCGCCGAACACCTTGACCTCCAGGTCCGCGCGCTGGCCGCCGGCCTTGAAGATCGCGTTGATCAGCTGCTCCATGGCGTCGTTGCCGTAACGCGCCGCGCGGCCCACCGTGTCGGCCCAGGCGCCCCGCTCGCCCACCGGCTCCGGCAGCATGAAATGGTTCATGCCGCCGATGCGCCGCTGCCGGTCGTAGATGCACGCCGACACGCAGGAGCCCAGCACGGTGGAGATCATTTCCTGCTGCGTGCTCACGTAGAACTCGCCGGGCAGCACCTTCACCGTCATGCAGGCGTGCGCGGGGTCCCAGAAGCGGCGCAGGTGTTCAAAGCCGGGTAATACGCGCGCGGGGTCGTAGTCCGCGCCAGTGGGGACATGTACTGCTGGGACGCTCATTCGCTGCGCTTCCGGTAGACCGTGCGTCCTATCAGGTCGAAATGATCGTTGAGTCCGTACATGGACTCCGAATGGCCGAGGAACAGATAACCGCCGTCGGGCAGCAGGCCTGCGTAACGCTGGAACAGGCGCTGCTTGGTGGGCTTGTCGAAGTAGATGACCACGTTGCGGCAGAAGATCGCATCGAACGGCCCCTGCATCGGCCACTCGTGCAGCAGGTTCAGCGGCAGGATGCTGACCAGCTCGCGCAGGCGCGGGTGCACGCAGGCGTACTGCTCGTACTCGCCCTCGCCACGCAGGAACCAGCGGCGGCGGCGCTCGGCGCTTACGCCCTCGAGGCGCTCGATGGGATAGACGCCCTTGCGCGCCGTGTCCAGCGCCTGCGGCGACAGGTCGGTGGCGAGGATCTTCGCATCGACGTTGCCGCCGTGCTTTTCCAGCGCCTCGGCCAGCACGATGGCCAGGGTGTAGGGTTCCTCGCCGGTGGCGCAGCCGGCGGACCAGATGCGCAGGCGGCCGCCGTGCTTCTTTTCCGCGATCCAGCGCGGCAGCAGCTCGCTGGCGAGCAGGTCGAAGTGATGCGACTCGCGGAAGAACGCGGTGACATTGGTGCTGATCGCGCTGGCCAGTTCGCCCAGTTCGCCCTGCGGGTCGCGCCGCAGGACCTCGCAATAGCTGGCGAAGTCACGCAGCTTCAGCGCGCGCAGGCGGCGCAGCAGCCTGCCCTGCACCAGCTGACGCTTGTGGTCGCCCAGCGAGATGCCGCAATGCTGGTAGACAAAGGCGCGCAGGAAGGCGAACTCGCCATCACCCAGCAACGGCCCGTTCATGCCCGCCGCGGCGGTGTTGCCGTCGATCGTGGCGGGCATGACCATGCTCAGAACTCCTTCCAGGCACCAGCGTCGGCCGCTTCCGATGCGCGCGGCTGGCGCGTCGGTGCGGGCGCGTTGCGCACGGCGGCGAACACCGCCTCGGCCTCGGCCATCACCGTGTGCGTGCGTGCACGCTCGGTGGCCGGCTCGGCAGCGTCGTCACCGAGCTGGAAGAAGCTGACCTGGCGGGCCAGCTCGCCGGCCTGCTCGTGCATGGCACGGGCGGCGGCAGCGGCCTCTTCCACCAGGGCGGCGTTCTGCTGGGTCATTTCGTCCATCTGCAGCACGGCGTGGTTGACCTGATCGATGCCGGCGGACTGTTCCTGGCTGGCGGCGGCGATCTCGGCCACGATGTCGGTGACCTTCTTCACGCTGTCCACGATCTCGGCCAGCGCCTTGCCCGACTGGTCCACCAGCGACGAACCCACGCGCACCTTCTCCGCGCTGTCGTTGATGAGGCCCTTGATTTCCTTGGCCGCACCGGCGCTGCGCTGCGCCAGGTTGCGCACTTCGGTGGCGACCACGGCAAAGCCGCGGCCCTGCTCGCCGGCACGCGCCGCTTCCACCGCCGCGTTGAGCGCCAGCAGGTTGGTCTGGAAGGCGATCTCGTCGATGAGGCTGACGATGTCGGAAATCTTGCGGCTGGAATCGTTGATCTCGCGCATCGCCGTGCTGGCCTGCGCGGCCACTTCGCCACCGTGCTCGGCCTGGCGGCGCGTGGCGCTGGCGAGCTGGTTGGCGTGGCTGGCGTTCTCGGCGTTCTGCTTCACGGTGGAGGTCATTTCCTCCATCGACGAGGCGGTTTCCTCCAGGCTCGATGCCTGCTCCTGCGTGCGCTGGCTGAGGTCGTCGTTGCCGCGGGCGATCTGTTGCGCAGCCGAACTGACCGAGCCGGCGCCGTGGCGCACTTCGCCCACGATCGCGCTGAGGCGCTCGTCCATGGTGCGCAGTGCGTCGAGCAGTTCGCCCAGCTCGTCGTTGCGGCGCGTCTCGATGTGATGGCCAAGGCGACCGGCAGCGATGGCATGGGACACCTGCACGGCGACGCTCAGGGTGCCCAGGATCGAGCGCATCAGCAGCACCGCCATCACCGCGGCAATCAGCAGGCCCGCCAGCAGGGCGATGATGCTGATGGTGCGGATGAGGTGGTAACGCGAGACCTGGCTGTCATAGATCTGCTTGGCATCGACGCGCTGCGCTTCGACCAGCTTGGCGAGTGCATCCTGACGATCCATCAGCAGCGGCCGCACCTGCAGCTCCAGGATTTCAGACGCGCCGGTGTCGCCCTGCTTGAGCGCATCGACCATCGAAGCCTTCGCATCCTTGTAGTCGGCGTCGTTGGCATGCCAGCGATCACGCTGTGCCTTCACCGCATCCGACATCGGCATGGCATCGAACTGCTTCTTGAGATTTTCCATCTCCGCCTGGTACTTCTCGTACTCGGCCAGCTTCTGCTTGACCGCATCGGGCTTGCCCACCAGCGAACCGGCTTCGCCCAAGGTGATGAACGACATCAGCGAACGCGTGTTGATCTGGCTGATCGTTTCCATCGGGACCATCTGGTCTTCGTAGATGGCGCGCATGCCGTCGTTCTGCAGCTGCATGGAGCCAAGACCAATGACCGCACCGCCGATCAGCATCAGGCCAAGCAGGCCCAGTACCGCACGCATGCGGTTGCGGACGGAGAGCTCGGGGACTTTCAGTGTGAACTTCTTCATGATGATTTCACTTTCCGGCTAATTCGGTCAGGCCACGGCTTTCACATCGGAGGCGGCGGGCAGCGCTGCCTCCAGCATCTGTGCGTCCTGCGGCTGCAGGAGTTTGTCCACGTCCAGCAGCAACACCATGCGCTCGCCGATGGCCGTGAGACCCTTGAGGTATTCGGTGTCGACGGTGGTGCCCATGTCCGGCACCGGGCGCATGGCGTCTTCGGCCACGTCGAGCACGTCGGACACTGCATCCACCACCACGCCGAAATGGCGGCCGGCGACCGTCACGATCACGGTGACCGTGGTGGCGTTGTATTCCTCGCGTGCGAGGCCGAAGCGCAGGCGCATGTCGATCACCGGCACGATGGCGCCGCGCAGGTTGAGCACGCCCAGCACGTAGTGCGGGGCCTGCGGGATGCGCGTCACCGGTGTCCAGCCACGTATCTCGCGCACGGCCAGGATGTCGATGCCGTATTCCTCGTGGCCGAGGTTCACGGTGAGGTACTGCGACTGGAGCGCCTCGCTCCGGTTGTGGTCGGACATGGTTTGCCTCGTCGGTGGAGCCCACGTGCCGGGCTCCCTTTCGGATTCTGGATCGGCGGAGGAAGGGGAAACTTGAGTCGGTCTGAGGCTGGCCGGCGCTGGAAATCGCCAGGGCCATTCGCCGTGACGGCGCGCGGCCTCCTGCAGCCGCGCCGCGTTCTGGCGGGTGACTGCGTCCATCGGCATCACCGCGCGATCAACTCGGTCGAGGCCCGCCGACCGTTGCCGCGCGGCGCCCCACCGGAGGCTTTCTGGCCGCCTGGATCAGGCGGCCTTGCGACGTCCCTGCATGCGTACGAGGCCGGCGATGTCGACGATCAGAGCCACCGAACCGTCTGCCAGGATGGTGGCGCCCGACACGCCCTGCACGCGGCGATAGTTCGCTTCCAGCGACTTGACCACCGCCTGCTGCTGGCCGATCAGGCCATCGACGAACAGGCCCACGCGGCTGCCGTCGCCTTCCACCACCACCATCAGGCCCTGGTCGATGCTGCGCACGGCGTCCTCGCAACCAAACACATCGTGCAGGCGGATCACCGGCAGGTACTCACCGCGGAAGCGGAACAACTCCCCGCCGCCGGCGACGCTGCGCACCGATTCGGCCTTCAGCTGCACGGATTCGACGATCGAGACCAGCGGCACGATGTAGCGCTCCTCGCCCACCGCGGCGGTCAGGCCATCGATGATCGCCAGGGTCAGCGGCAAGGTGATGGTGAACACGCTGCCCTTGCCCTGTGTGCTGCGAATGACCACGCTGCCGCCGAGGTCGGCGACGTTGCGCCGGACCACGTCCATGCCCACGCCGCGGCCCGACAGGTCGGTCGTGACGGCCGCGGTGGAAAAGCCCGGCTGGAAGATCAGCTCGGCCACCGATTCGTCGCTCATGCCCTCGCCGCTGGTGATCAGGCCGCGCTGGATCGCCTTGGCCACGATGGCGTCGCGATTGAGGCCGGCGCCATCGTCGGAGACTTCCACCACGATGTTGCCGCCTCGATGCGATGCCTCCAGCTTGAGGGTGCCGGTATCGCCCTTGCCGGCGGCGCGGCGGCGGTCCGGCGTCTCCAGGCCATGGTCGATGGCGTTGCGCACGAGGTGGACCATCGGGTCGCCGATCTTCTCCAGCACCGTCTTGTCCAGCTCGGTCTGCTCGCCGACCAGTTCCAGCTTCACCTGCTTGCCCAGCTTCTGGCTGATGTCGCGCACCATGCGCGGGAAGCGATTGAACACGGAGGCGATCGGCAGCATGCGGATGCCCATCACGCTTTCCTGCAGCTCGCGCGTGTGGCGCGCCAGCTGCGCCAGGCCATGCTCAAGCACGGCAAGCCGCGAGGGATCGTAGTCGCCGCGGAAGGTGTCGAGCATGGACTGGGTGATCACCAGCTCGCCCACCAGGTTGATCAGTCCGTCGATCTTGTCGATCGACACACGCACCGAGCTCGATTCGGCGCTGCTGTCGCGCTGTGCGCGCGCGGCGCCGGCGTCAGCCACCGGCGCGGCGGCAGCTGCGGCCACCGCCACCGGCGCGGGGATGGCGGAGAGCTGCTGCGCCTCGATGGCGAGGTCGCATTCGTCTTCGACCCAGTCGAACACCGCGGCAATGTCCGCGCGCTTGACCGGGCCCTTCAGTTCGATCGTCCAGCCCAGGTGGCATTCGGTCGGTTCGAGCGCCGCCAGCGTGGCCGGCAGCTGCTCCAGGGCGGCCGTGACGTTCAACTCGCCCAGCCCCGCGAGCTCGCGGAGCAGGCGCAGCGGTTCGTTGCCGCCGGCCAGCATGCCTGCGTGCGGCCGAAAGCGGATCGTCCAGCGCTCGGCATGGTCGTCCGCGCGGCGCGCCTGCGCCCCCGCCGCCGGCACGCCGCGTCCCATTGCGGCGGCCAGTTCGTTGCGCAAGCCGTCGGCGACGGCGTCGTTGAGCGGTTCGCCGGCCTGCGCCCGGGCGAACATGCCGCGCAGGCAGTCCACCGCGCGCAGCAGCAGCTCGATGATGGCGCGGTCGATCGCGCGCTTGCCGCTGCGCACTTCGTCCAGCAGCGACTCCGCTTCATGGGTGAACGAGGACATCTCCGGAAAACCGAAGGTGGCCGCACCGCCCTTGATCGAGTGCGCCGCGCGGAAAATGGTGTGCACCAGTTCCCCGTCGCCGCCATCGTCCAGCGCGAGCAGCGACGACTCCATCGTATCGAGTCCTTCCAGACTCTCTTCGACGAATACCTGTTGGAACTGCGCCAGGACGGCTTTGCTCATGGGGATGCTTCTCTGTGAAACCGGTTCAAAACTTCAGCATGACGTTGCCTTGGCCCCCTCTCCCACCGGGAGAGGGGTTGGGGTGAGGGTGCGGGGCTTGCGCCGACCTCCTGTCTCGCGCTCCGCGCGAACCCTCATCCGCCTGCCGGCACCTTCTCCCGTGGGGAGAAGGGATCTTTCGATGGACCTTGCCTTAACCCAGCACCCGCTTGACGGTAGCCAGCAGCTGTTCGGGATCGAACGGCTTCACCAGCCAGCCGGTGGCGCCGGCGGCCTTGCCTTCCATCTTCTTGTCCGTGTGCGACTCGGTGGTCAGCATCAGGATCGGCACGCCTTTGTACTCGGGCATCGTGCGCAGCTCGCGCACCATGCTGATGCCGTCCATCACCGGCATGTTGACGTCCGCCAGCACCAGGTCGTAACGACCGCCGCGCGCCGCGTCGAGCGCCAGCTGGCCGTTCTCGGCCTCGCTCACGTCGTGTCCCGCACCGCGCAGGGTGAAGGCCACCATGCCGCGCATCGAAGCCGAATCATCCACCGCAAGAATCTTTGCCATCTTCCACCTCAGTTTCAGGCCGGCATGGTTGCCGGCAATTCCAGAGCCTGTGCCAGGCCGAGCAGGTTCGCCGCGTCGCGCATCGCGCCACTGACGCCCTGCCAAGCCGGCGTCAGGCCACGCGCCAACGCTTCGCGGCGGAACGCCACCAGCAACTGCAGGGCTGCCGTGTCCACCCGCTCCACGCCACCACCGTCCAGTTGCACGGCGGGTGCGTCGAAGGCGTCGATCAGCTCGGCCTTCACGGCGGCGACCTCGGCCAGGCGAAAGTCCGTGGGCAGCAGGACCCTGCGCGCCTCGCCCTCGCCCGTGCGCTTCGCCGTCTTGTTGACCATCGCCCTGTTCCTCGCTGCGCCCTGCGGGCCGCTTCGGTGTGCTTATCGGCCGTGGCGGCCGCCGCTTTAGCTGCCGGCGACCGTTCCGAAGCGTGACCGACCCGACGAAAATCGGGCCTCAAGTTGCGCGCGCACCGGCCGATGCACACTGCACGGAATGGCGCGCGCATGACGCGTCTCCGCAAGGAGTCGTGATTGATCATTCAACCCACCAGCTTCGCCGCCCTCGCCTGGGCCGGTGCTGCCTCCGGCAGTGCCGCGGAGAGCTGGCGCATCGGTACCGTGCTTGCCGCGCGACCGCTGGGGATCAATCCGGACGGCATGATGGTGCTGCAGATCGGCGCCCTCGCGGTCGAGGCCGAACCGCCGCGCGGCCAGCTGCCATCGCAATTCCAGGTGCGCGTGCTCACGCTCGGCGCGCAGCCGCAACTCGAAGTGATTGCCCCGCACACGCCCGAGCCGGCCATCCAGGTCGCACTGCGTGAGCGCCTGCCGCAGCAGAACGGCTACGCACCGCTGCTCGCCACGCTCGATGCGCTGGCGCAGCGTCCCGCGCTGCGCCAGTTGCCGGCCTATCTGCGCCCCGCGCTCGCCCTGCTCGAACATGGCGTGCGCACGCCTGCCGAGGTCACCCGCGGCGAAGGACTGAAAGAGGCCATCAGTCGCAGCGGTCTGTTCCTCGAATCGCAGCTGGCACAGTCGCAGGTGGACATGGCCGTGCTGAGCCAGGAGGACTGGAAGGCGGCCATGCTGCGGCTGGCCAGCCTGCTCGACGACTACCTGCCCGCCCGCCGCCCGACGGCAGGCGACAACGAGACACCGCCGCCGCTGCAGCAGCGCGGCCTGCAGCCCCAGCCGCGCCTGGGCCTGCCGCCGGAATTGCTCAACGACGACGTGGATGCCCTGCTCGGCCGCCTGCATGGCGAAGTGCATGCGGCGCTCGCGCGGGTCGAGGTGGCGCAACTGGAAGCGACCACCGTGCCGGCGTGGATGATCGAGATTCCGCTGCAGGGCGACGCCGGTCGCGACATCCTGCAGATCCAGCTGCAGCACACGGCCGACGCCGATGGCGGCAGCGCGTGGACACTCGGTTTCGCGCTGGACCTGCCCGCGACGGGTCCCCTGCAGGGTGAACTGCAGTTGCGCGACCTGCGGCTGTCGGTACGCCTGTGGGCCGAACGCGCGGACACCGTGCATCGACTGGAACACCAGTTCGGCGCGCTGCGCCAGAAACTGGCGGCGACCGGCCTGATCCTCGACCAGCTGAGCTGCCAGCAGGGCCTGCCGCAGGCGAGCAGCCCGCACAGCGCGATCCTGCTGAAGGCGATGGCATGAGCACGCCACTACCGATCCCGCGTCGACGCGTGAGCCTGCGCCTTGCCGGTGGTTCGACCGAGGTTGCGCCGCCCGCCAGCCTGCCGGCGGAGTCGCTGGAAACCTTGCTGGCACGTGCACGCGCGCTGGGCATTCCACTGCACCATGACCCGCAGATGGCCGCGTTGCTCGCCTCGCTGCGCCTGCGCCAGGATGTCCCGGCGACACTCTACGCCGCGGCAGCGGCCGTGCTGTCGTGCGTCTATGACGCCGCCGACGATCACGGCTAGCCCGCGCCAGCCGTACACCGACCGCGGCTCAGGCCGCTTCACTCTCCGCCGGCAAGCGGCACAGCCGGGCGACGTCGAGCAGGGCGACAAAGCCGTTGCGCCACGGCAGCACGCCATGCACCGGATCATCGTCGCGCGCCTGGCCACCGGGCGGTGGCGGGGCAATCTCGGCGTGCTCCGGCGCCACCAGGTCGCCGATGGCGTCGACGCGCAAGCCCACCAGGTGCGCGCCGTGCACGAGCATCACGATGCGCACGTCCGCCTCGCTGCCGCCGGCATCGGCCGGCAGGCCCAGCCGGCGGCGACCGTCGAGCACGGGCACGATGCGTCCGCGCAAGTGGCGGATGCCGAGCAGGTCGGCCGCCGCACCGGGCACCGGCGTGTGCTCGCCGTCGCGGATCACTTCGCCAACCTGCACCAGCGGTACGGCGTAAAGCTGCTCGCCCAGCCGGAATGAAAGCCAGCGCCGTGCAGCCTCGGTGATGTGTGCATGGTTCACGTGATCAGCTCCCCGGCATGGCGGCGTGCGGCGCCGTGGCGGTCATGGAACCCGTCGCTGCACCCGGCACGGGGACCGCGGTGGCGGGTTCGGACTCGTTGTTTTCGCGGCCTGCCGGACGGGCTGGCCCGGCCAGCATCACCTTGTTGACCGGCAGCTCCATGCCCGGCTTCACCACCACCGTCGGCATGGGCGCGCCCGTTCTCGCCACGGCGGCCGGGGCGGCGCTCGAGGCGGCTACGGCCGGTCCCTGCAGGCCGTCGTCGCCTTCGGCCAGCTGGCCCATGTGTTCGGCGTCGTTGTAGAAGCGCCGGGGCGCGTCCTGGTCGCTCAACACCACCACCAGCACGCGGCGATTGTGGTTGCGGCCGTCTTCGGTGGTGTTGTCGGCGCGCGGACGGTATTCGCTCCAGCCGACGATGCCCAGGCGCAGCGGGTCGATGCCGTGTTCGGCAAACAGCCGCGCCACGCTGGCGGCGCGAGCGGCGGACAGTTCCCAGTTGGACGGGAAGACCGCCGTGTTGATCGGGCGATCATCGGTGTAGCCCTCGATGCGCACCGGGTTGGAGAACGGCTGCAGGATGCCGGCGATCTCGTTGAGCACGTTGTCCGCCGGCGACGACAGTTTGGCCACGCCGCTGGAGAACAGGATGTCGGTGCGGATTTCGATTTCCAGCCAGCTGGTGGTCTTGCGCACCACGACCATCTGCTTGTCGATCAGTGGCTGCAGCGCACGCTGCACCTGGTCACGGATGCGTTCGAGGTTTTGCTGCGACACGCGCTGCGCTTGCGCGCGCATGTCCGCCGCGCGCACCGGCTGCGGGCGCAGCGGAATGGGCACGCTGACCGGCGTGGTGGCGGCACCCGGCTGGCCGGCCGGCGTGGCCACGGCCGGCTCGACGTTGTGCGGCTGCACGCGCGTCTGCGGCATCGGTGCGATGACGTGGCTGGAGCCGTTGAACGCCTCGATGATCGATTCGGACATCACGCGGTACTTGCCTTCGTTCACCACCGACACCGCGTACATCACCACGAAGAACGCCAGCAGCAGCGTCATCAGGTCGGCATAGGGAATCGCCCATGCCTCGTGGTTGACGTGGTCCTCGTGGTGCTTTTTTTTCCTGCTCACGGCAGGTAGCCCTGCAGCTTGGCTTCGATCTGGCGCGGGTTGGAGCCTTCGGCTATCGCCACCAGGCCCTCGACCAGGATCTCGCGCATCTGCGTCTGCTTGTGCACGAGGCCCTTCAGGCGCGAGGCCATCGGCAGCATCAGCAGGTTGGCCAGGGCCACGCCGTAGATGGTGGCGACGAAGGCCGCGGCGATGCCATGGCCGAGCTTGCTGGGGTCGGCGAGGTTCTGCATCACCGCCATCAGGCCCATCACGGCGCCGATGATGCCCATGGTGGGCGAATAGATGCCGGCGTTCTCGAACACCTTGGCCGCGGCCAGGTCGGTGTGCTCGCGCGCGCCCAGCTCCACTTCAAGCACACCGCGGATCGCCTCCGGCTCGCTGCCGTCGACCAGCAGCTGCAGGCCCTTGCGGATGAAGGTGTCGTCCTCCGAATCGATCTGCGGCTCCAGGCCGAGCAGGCCCTGGCGTCGCGAGATCTCGCTCCAGCCGACGATGCGGCTGATCAGGTCGGATGGCTGGTGCTGCGGCGGCTTGTACACCATCGGGAACATCGCCATCGCTTGCTTGAGCACCTTGCCCGGGTTCTGCACCAGCAACGCGGCGATGGTGCCCAGGAACACGATGACGAAGGCGGCAGGGTTCCACAGCGCTTCGACGCTGGAACCCTTGAGGATGGTGCCGACGATGATGACCACGAAGGCCAGGATCGTCCCGATGAGGCTTACCAGGTCCATGTCAGGCTGAAACTCTCAGGGAGGGGAGGAGTTGGCCGTCGTTGCCGGCCAGGCCGGCGAGGTCCATCACCAGCGCCAGACGGCCATCGCCGGTCACCGTTGCGCCCGCCACCGCAGGCACGCCCTGGAACAGCGGCCCCAGCGGCTTGACCATCACGTCTTCGCGGCCCAGCACCTCGTGCACCAGGCAACCCAGCCGCAGGTGCCCGATGTGCAGCACCACCACGTGCCTGCCGGACAGGCCGTCGACGCCGATCCATCCGGCCAGGTCGGCCAGCGCGAGTGCACGGCCGCGATGCGAGGCGACCCTGCGGCCGTCCAGTCGCTGGTCCTGCCCCGGCGCCAGTTCGAACACTTCCTCGATATTGCCCAGCGGCAACGCCAGCAGCCGCGCACCCACGCGCACCATCAGCACGCGCTGGATCGCCAGCGTCAGCGGCACGGCCAGCTCCAGCGTGCTGCCGCGACCGAGCTGCGAGCGCACCTGCAGGCTGCCGCCCAGCTCAGCCACGCGCGTCTTCACCACGTCCATGCCGACGCCGCGGCCGGAAATGTCCGAGACGGTGGCCGCCGTGCTGAAGCCCGGACGGAAGATCAGTTCGTAGCATTCGTTCTCGCTCAGGCGCGCGGCCTGGGCCTCGTCGATCACGCCCTTTTCCACCGCCTTGCGCCGGAGCACGTCGGGATTCATGCCGCGGCCATCGTCGGCCACGGTGATGACGATGCGTTCGCCACGCTGGCTGGCCGATAGCGTGACCTGGCCCTTGCGCGGCTTGCCGGCGCGCTCGCGATCGTCGGGCATTTCCAGGCCATGGTCGAGCGCATTGCGGATGAGGTGGACCATCGGGTCGGCCAGGGCCTCGACCAGGCTGCGGTCGAGGTCCGTGCCCTCGCCTTCCTGCACCAGCTCGACCTCCTTGCCCAGCTGGCGCGAGAGGTCGCGCACGATGCGCGGGAAGCGCTGGAACAGCCGCCCCACCGGTTGCATGCGCATGCCGAGCACGGCGCCCTGCAGCGCATCGGCCACGCGATCGAGCTCGCCGGCGGCAAGCGCCAGGGCTTCGTCGCCGTGCTTCGTCGCAAGGCTCAGCAGGCGATTGCGCACCAGCACCAGCTCGCCCGCCCGATGCACCAGCGCGTCGAGCCGCGCGGTGTCCACGCGCACGGTGTTTTCCGGCGCGGGTGTCGCAGCCTTGGTCGCCGGCGCAGTAGCAGCGGCAGCCGCGACGGCAGGCGTCGGTGCTGCCGCGGCCTGCGCGCCCGGTGCACTGCCCTTGCCGTGCAGGCTGTCCAGCAAGGATTCGAACTCGTCGTCGGAAATCGAACCCTGCGCGGACGGTGGCGTAGGCGCGGCGGCTGCCGTTCCCGGCGTGCCACCCTTGCCGTGGATGTTGTCTAGCAAGGCCTCGAATTCGTCGTCGCTGATCGCACCGGGCGACGATGGCGACGCCGCCGGCGCACCGGGAACGCCGCCGTTGCCGTACAGGCTGTCCAGCAAGGCCTCGAATTCGGCATCGTCGATGCTGCCGTCGGCCGGTGGCGGCGCCACCGGAGGCGCGACCGGCCGGGGCGCCGCGGGCGGAGCCACGTGGCCGCTCGGCGAGATGCGCTGCAACAGGCTTTGCGGCGGCATCGTCATCGCATAGCCGCCGGCCAGTGCGGCCAGCATGTCGTTGAGCAGGTCCAGCGCCTCGAGCAAGGCGTCCATGCGGTTGGCGTCGAGCACGAGCTGGCCGTTGCGTGCGACGTTGAGCAGGTCCTCGGCGTGATGGCACAGCTGCACCATCGGCTCGACGGCGAGGAAGCCCGCGCCGCCCTTCACCGTATGGAACGCGCGGAACACGGCGTTCAACAGCTCGGCGTCGCGCGGCGAACTTTCCAGTCCGATCAGCTGGTCGCCCAGGCGCTGCATGATGTCCCCGGCTTCCGCCAGGAAGGCATCGCGCAGCTCGGTGTCGAACGTGGGATCCATCAGGGTCGGCCCTTCAGAACCCGAACTCGCTCAGCAGGCGGTCGGCCTCGTCCTGGCTGGTGACCTTGACCGGCCCGACCGCGGCTTCGCCGCTGGCCAGTGCACCGGTGAGGCTCACCAGTTCGAGCAGCGAGTGCTCCACGCTGCCGATGAAGTTGACCACCTTCTTGATGCGCTGGCCGGCCAGGTCCTGCCACGACTGCGCCACCACGAAATCAGCCAGGCCTTCGCGGCACTCGTTGGCGAAGGTGGACGCCTGCGTGGCCAGCACGTGGGCCACGTCGCCGGGCAAGGTGCCGTCGATCACGGCGCTGGCGTTCTCCGCCACCGCCTCGGCCTGCGGGCGCATGCGCTCGGCGAAGTCGAGCGTGCGGTGCGCGGCCTGCGAACTCATTTCCAGCACGTCCTGCAGGTGCTGGCGCGCGTCGGCGACGCTGCCCGGCACGCCTTCCTGGGCGAGGTCGCCGCCAAGGCGGCGCACGGCATCGTGCAGGTCGCGCGCCAGCACGCCCAGCGCCCGGAACACGCGCTGCTCGCGCTGGCGCACCAGCACGTCCAGGGCCTGTTCGAACGCCGCGCCGTCGGTGCTGTTGAGCAGGTCGTGCAGTTCCGGCGGCAAGGTTTCGCCGGCCATCAGGGATACTTGTGCATTCATGCTGCGGCTCCGCTGGCGGCAAGCCGCTCAAAGATCTTGGCAAGTTTTTCCTGCAGCGTGACGGCGGTGAACGGCTTGACGATGTAGCCGTTCACGCCCGCCTGCGCGGCGGCGATGATCTGGTCGCGGTTGTTCTCGGCGGTGACCATCAGCACCGGCATGCCCTTCAGCGAAGGCTCGGCGCGGATCGCGCGCAGCAGGTCGATGCCGGTCATGTTGGGCATGTTCCAGTCGGTGACGACCAGGTCGAAGGCGTTGGCGCGCAGCATGGTGAGCGCGTTTTCGCCATCGTCGGCCTCCTGGATCAGCGGGTTGCTGAAACCCAGCTCCACCAGCAGGTTGCGAACGATGCGCCGCATGGTGGAAAAGTCGTCCACCACCAGGATCTTCATATTCTTGTCCAAACCACGTTCTCCGCTTGCACCGTGCGGTCCGGTGCGCCAAGCCTCAGGAAATGTCGGGGGTGTTGCTCACGCGTGTTCGCGCCAGCCGGTCATGCGTGCGCGCAACCGGACGATGGCCTGGCCGTGGATCTGGCAGACCCGCGACTCGGTGACACCGAGCACGGCGCCGATCTCTTTGAGGTTCAGTTCCTCTTCGTAATACAGCGACATCACCAGTTGCTCGCGTTCGGGCAGGCTGCCGATGGCATCGACCAGCGCCTCGCGCATGCCGTCATGCTCGACGCTGTCCTGCGGGCCGAGGCTGTCGGCATCGGCGACGTCGAACGCGGCGCCACTGTCCGAGTCGTCCGGCACGGACAGGCTCAGCAAGCGCGCGCTAGCCGCGTCGGCCAGCACCTGGTGGTACTCCTCGGCGCCCATGCCCAGTCGCCGCATCACCTCGGCGTCCTCGGCATCGGCGCCGGTTTCGATCTCGATCTGCCGCACCACCTCGGCCATCTCGCGCACCTTGCGGTGCACCGAACGCGGGGTCCAGTCGGTGCGCCGCAGTTCGTCGAGCATGGCGCCGCGGATGCGGATGCCGGCAAACGTCTCGAAGCTGGCGTTGCGCCCGGTGGCGAAATTACGCGCAGCCTCCAGCAGGCCGATCATGCCGGCCTGGATCAGGTCGCTGACGTCGACGCTGGGCGGCAAGCGGCCCATCAGGTGATAGGCGATCCGTCGCACCAGCGGCGCGTGCTGGCGAACCAGCTCGTCGGCGCTTTGTCTTTGCAGTTGGAGATATTCGGAAGCCACGCTCATCTCTCACCACCCTGTAGCCGCTGCGGCCTGCCTGCTGAAGAAGGCAATGCGGTCCAGCCCCAGTCGCTCGGGTTCACCCCATGTATCGACCGCACCTGCCAATTGCTTGAATGCCTGACCCGAACGACTCGAGGGCCACAGGTCCACGACCGCGCTCTGCCGCTTGATCGCCTGCCGGAGGCGCTCGTCGTGCGGCACCATGCCCATGAACTCCAGCGCCACGTCGAGGAAGCGGTCGCTGACCCGCGCCAGCTTCTGGTGCAGCTGGCGGGCCTCGCCGGCGTTGCGCACCATGTTGGCCACCATGCGGAAGCGCCGCACGCCGAAGTCGCGGCTGAGCACCTTGAGCATGGCGTAGGCGTCGGTGAGCGAAGCCGGCTCGTCGCAGACCACCATCACCACGTCGTCGGCGGCCGCGGCGAACATCGCCACGTTGTCGGACAGGCCGGCGGCGGTATCCACCAGCAGGTAGTCCGGCGTCACCACCAGGTCGTCGAAGGCGCGGATCACCGCCGCATGCTCCCCGTTGCTCAGCTGGGCGAGGCGGCGCGTGCCGGAGCCGGCCGGCACCACCTTCAGGCCGTGGGGACCGGTGAGCAGCAGGTCCTCGATGCTGCAACTGCCGTCGAGCAGGTGGCCGATGTGGCGCGTTGGGGTGAGCCCGAGCAGCACGTCGATATTGGCCAGGCCCATGTCGGCGTCGAGCAGGATCACTTCGTGCCCGGCCATCGCCAGCGACATGCCGAGATTCACCGACACCGTGGTCTTGCCCACGCCGCCCTTGCCGCCGGCCACCGCAATCGCGCGACAGCGCTTGCGCGGCGGCGGGGTGGCCAGGCCGAACGCCTGGTCGTGCGCCTGCACCGGCTTGCTGCCGTGCCGCTCGGCCAGTGCGCGCAGCATGCCTTCCAGCCCGATGGCCTGATTCATTGCAAAAGCACTGTTCATGCGTTGGCCACCGCCAGTCCGAAACGCTCTGCCATCACGTCGTTGTCCGCCGCCGGGCTACCGCCCTTGAGCACTTGCGCGGCGCGGCATACCAGCACGCGGGCATCTGCGGCGGCGATGTCCTCGGGCACGCGCTGGCCGTCGGTGGTGTAGTCGAGGGCGAGGCGATGACGGATCAGCACCGACAACGCGCCGCCGAGGCTGGGCGCCTCGTCGAGCTTGGTGAGAATGCAGGCATGCGGCTGCAGCGGCAGGTACGCGCGCACGGCTTCGTCCAGCGATGAGGCCTGCGCGTTGGCCGCAAGCACCAGGCAGGCGCGAAGATCGCCGCCATTGCCCAGCACTTCCAGCTGCTGGGCCAGCCGCGGATCGCCACCTGCCACGCCGGCCGTATCGACCAGCACGGTATGGCAACCGCGCAGCAGTTCCAGCACCTGGCGCAGGCTGGCCGCGTCGTAGGCCGGGTAGACGCGCACGCCGAGCAGGCGTCCGTAATGTTCCAGCTGGGCGGCCGCACCGATGCGGTAATGATCGGTGCTGACCAGCGCCACCTGCGATGCGCCGTGGCGCATGACCGCGCGTGCGGCGAGCTTGGCGATGGTGGTGGTCTTGCCGACGCCGGTGGGGCCGACCAGCGCGGTGACACTGCGGCGGTCGCCCTGGTCGCGGCGGCTGATGGACAGGCTGCGGCTGAGCATGCCCAGCGGCAGGTAGCGCGCCTGCTCGGCGTTGATGTCGGCCGGCAATTCGTCGACCAGGCGGCGCGCCACGTCGGCCTCGATGCCCAGCCGGGTCATCTCGCGCAACACGCGTGCACGCAGCGGCTGGCGGCGCTCCATGTCATTCCAGATCAGGCTGGAGAGCTGCGTCTCCAGCAATTCGCGCAGGCTGCCCAGTTCCGCGCGCACCCGTGCCGTGTCCTGCACGGCGCGTTCGAGCAGCGGATGGATCGGCGCGGACGGATCGACCATCACCACCGGCTTCGGCGTTTCGACCGCCGCGGCGGCGAGCGGCGCAGTCGCGGCCGCAGGGGCCCTGGCCGGCGCGATTTCGGCCGCGGCCTGCGGGGCCGGCGGCAGCGGTGGCCGCGTGCGCGACAGGGTGACGGTGACGCCGTCGTCGTCATGGCGCGTGATCGGCGGCAGCGGCGGCGGCAGCACCTCGCGCCGGCGCACCACCACCGGTGCTTCCTCGTTCGCGGCCGGCACCGCCGGCGTGCGCGCCTCGACCTGCAACGGCGCGCCGTGGCGTGCAGCCTCGCGGACCAGCGCCTCGTCGAAGTCGACCGCGGCGATGATCTCGATGCCCTCTTCCATGCGACGCGTGGAAAGGATCACCGCGTCCGGCCCCTGCTCCTCGCGCACTTCGCGCATGGCCTGGCGCATGTCGGCGGCCACGAAACGTTTGATCTTCATGCCTGGTTGCTCCGCGGGACAGGGGCGTGGGATGCAGCACGAGCATGCGCGGCCATGCCTCGCGGCAGGTTTTGCCCACTCGCCAGCGGCCTGGTTTTCGCGCCCTCGCTACTCATCCCCATTCCCTCTCTCGTCTGCTGATTCAACGACCCAGCGCCTGCACCAACCGCACTCTGCGGTTGTCCGGCACTTCGTTGTAGGCCAGTACGTGCAGGTTCTGTGCCACGTGCCGGGTGAAGCGCGCGAGCCACGGGCGAAGCTGCGGCGCGACCAGCAACACCGCCGGTTCGCCGCTCATTTCCTGCTTGCGCGCAGCGTCGGCGACGCCTTGCTGCAGGCGGTCCGCCAGCCCCGGTTCCACCGCTGCGCCCGCTACGCCGCCATTGGCGAGCGAACCGAGCAGGATCTGCTCCAGCTCCGGCGCCAGCGTGATGACCGGGATCTCGGTGCCCAGCCCGCTGATCTCCTGCACGATCTGCCGCCCCAGTGCCACGCGCACGGCGGCGGTGAGAGTGCCGGGATCCTGACTCTGCCCCGCGTGCTCCGCCAAGGATTCGACGATGCTGCGCATGTTGCGGATCGGCACGCGTTCGGCCAGCAGGTTCTGCATGACCTTGACCACCACGCCCAGCGACAGGCGCTTGGGCACCAGGTCCTCCACCAGCTTGGGCGTGGTCTGGGCCAGGCGGTCGAGCAACTGCTGCACGTCCTGGTGGCCGAGCAACTCGTGCGCGTGGCCCTGCAGGATGTGCGAAAGATGCGTGGCGATGACCGTGGCCGGATCGACCACCGTGTAGCCGAGGCTCTGCGCCAGCTCGCGCTGGCCCGGTTCGATCCACAGCGCTTCCAGCCCGAACGCCGGGTCGCGCGTGGCGATGCCCTGCAGCCCTTCCTGCACGCGGCCCGGGTTGATCGCCAGCAGCCGGTCGTTGTGGATCTCCGCCTCGCCCATCGGCACGCCCATCAGCGTGATGCGGTAGGTATTGGGACCGAGGTCGAGGTTGTCGCGGATATGAACCGCCGGCACCAGGAAGCCCAGCTCCTGCGACAGCTTGCGGCGCACCGACTTGATGCGGCCCATCAGCTCGCCGCCCTGGTGCGTGTCGACCAGCGGAATCAGCCGGTAGCCCACTTCCAGGCCCAGAGGGTCGACGCTGGCCACGTCTTCCCAGCCCAGTTCCAGCCGTTCCACCGGAGCCGGCGCCACCGGTATGTCGGTGGCGGCCCTGGCCAGCTGTTCGCGCGCCTCGCGTTCGCGCTTGACCATCAGCCACGCCGCGCCGCCGCAGGAACCGCCAAGCAGCAGGAAGGCCATGTTGGGCATGCCGGGAACCAGCCCCATCACGCCGAGCACCACGCCGGCCACCGCCAGCGCGCGCGGCTGGCCGAACACCTGGCCGATCAGCTGCTTGCCCATGTCCTGCGACTTGGACACGCGGGTGACGATCACCGCCGTGGCGATGGACAGCATCAGCGACGGCACCTGCGCCACCAGGCCGTCGCCGATGGTCAGCAGCGTATAGGTCTTGGCGGCATCGCTGGCCGAAAGCCCGTGTTGCATCACGCCGACGAAGAAGCCGCCGACGATATTGATCAGCAGGATCAGGATGCCGGCGGTGGCATCGCCGCGCACGAACTTCGACGCACCGTCCATCGAGCCGTAGAAGTCCGCTTCCTCGCGCACTTCCTGGCGACGGTCGCGCGCCTGTTCCTGGTTGAGCAGACCGGCATTGAGGTCGGCGTCGATCGCCATCTGCTTGCCGGGCATGGCGTCGAGGGTGAAGCGCGCGGTCACTTCCGACACGCGCGTGGCGCCCTTGGTCACGACCACGAAGTTGATGATGGTGAGGATGGCGAACACCACCAGGCCCACCGCGAAATTGCCGCCGATGACGAACTCGCCGAACGCCTCGATCACCTTGCCCGCGGCGCCGGGGCCGTCATGGCCGTGCAGCAGCACCACGCGGGTGGAGGCGATGTTGAGCGCCAGGCGCAACAGCGTGGCCATCAGCACCACGGTGGGAAACGCGGCGAATTCCAGCGGGCGCATCACGTAGATCACCGCCAGCAGGATCACCAGCGATAACGCGATGTTGAAGCTGAACAACATGTCCAGCAGGAATGGCGGCAGCGGCAACATCATCATCGCCAGCATGGCGAGCATGATCACCGGCGCACCGACGCCGCGGCGTCCCAGGGATTTCAGGCTATCGATTGCGGTAGCAGTGGCCATTCACGGTTTCCGTCAGAACTTGTAGGGACCCATCAGGTCCGGATCGATATCGGGCTGGGGCGCCGGCGGCGGCTCGTCGCCGCGCACCACCGCCTGCTTCAACTGGAAGACATAGGCGAGCACCTGCGCCACGGCGACGTACAGCGCGGCGGGGATCTCGCGATCGATCTGGGTGGTGGCGTACAGCGCGCGCGCCAGCGGCGGTGCTTCCACCAGCGGGATGCGATGGCTGCCGGCGACCACGCGGATCTGCTGCGCCAGTTCGTCCACGCCCTTGGCGATCACCCGCGGTGCGCCCATGCGGCCTTCGTCGTAGCGCAGCGCCACCGCGAAGTGGGTGGGGTTGGCGATCACCACGTCGGCCTTGGGCAGCTCCTGCATCATGCGCTTGCGCGCCATCTGGTACTGCAGCTGGCGGATGCGTCCCTTGAGCTCCGGATTGCCTTCGCTTTCCTTGGACTCGTCCTTCAGCTCCTGCTTCGTCATGCGCAGGCGCTTGCCGTGGTCGAACTTCTGGTAGAGCGCGTCGGCGCCGCCGATCAGGGCCAGGATCGAACCGAACAGCAGGGCCGCGCGTCCGAGCAGCCCCATCGCCTTGAGCATGCTGGCGCCGACGTCGCCGCGACCGGTCGACATCAGCTCGGCCTGCCAGTGCTTCATCACCATCAGCAGCACCGCGCCGATCAGCAGCAGCTTCACCAGCGACTTGGCCAGCTCCACCAGTCCGCGCAGCGCGAAGATGCGGCCCAGCCCGGCGAGCGGGTCGAGCCGTTCGAATTTCGGCTGCAACGCCTGCGAGCTGAAATGGATGCCACCCAGCAGGACCGGCGCCGCCAGGGTGGCGAGCAGGGTCGCCAGGGCCACCGGGGCGAACAGCGCGAAGGCCTCGTGCATGGCCAGGCTCAACACGCGTCCGGGCAGCTGGTCACTGAACAAGGCGTCGCGGCCGTAGCCCAGGCCCATGCCATAGATCCGCCGCACATGCTCGAGCGAACGTTCGCCGCCGCTGATCAGCGCCGACACGCCGGCCAGCACCACCACCGCGCCCGACAGGTCGCGCGAGCGCGGTATGTCGCCCTTCTCCCGCGCTTCGCGCAGGCGTTTTTCCGAGGGTTGTTCGGTGCGTTCCTGGTCGCTCTGCTCGGACATGGCCGGACCTCCTCAGCCGCCGACCAGTTCGTGCATCAGCGACCAGGCGCTGCCCTGCAACGATTCGAACGCGCCCGGCAGGCTGTGCAGCGACAGCCACAGGGCCACGAAACCCAGCGTCACCGTGATCGGAAAGCCCACTGCAAACAGGTTCATTGACGGCGCCGCACGGCTGATGGCGGCAAAGCCGATGTTGACCAGCAACAATGAGGTCATCGCGGGCAACGCCACGCGCACCGCGCCGGCGAACAACTGGCCGGCAAACAGCACCACCGCATGCAGGCCCGATGGCCCGATCGCCACCTTGCCCGGCGGCAGCGTACGGAAACTGTCGGCCAGCAGCGCGATCAGGCGCAGATGGCCGTCCATGGCGAGAAACAGCAGCGTCACCATCAGCAGGTAGAACTGGCTCAGCACCGGCGAACTGCCGCCGCCGCGCGGGTCTACCGTCTCGGCGAAGCCCAGGCTCATGCTCTGGCCCACCAGCTGCCCGCCCAGCGCCACCGCCTCGAACGCGAGCTTGAGCACGAAACCGATCGAGGCGCCGATCAGCAGCTGGTTCACCATCACCGCGATGCCGTCGGCGGTCATCGGATCCGTGGCGGCCGGTGCCAGCGGCGCCAGCACCGCCGTCAGCACCAGCATGATGCCGAGGCGGATGCGCGCGGGCGCAACCGCATCGCCGAACACTGGCGCCATCAGGCACAGCCCGCCGACCCGGCCCATGGCCCACATCAGCGAGCCCAGCATGGGCTGCAGGCTGGCCAGGTCGAGCATGGTCACTTCACCGCCCCCGGCAGGCTCTCGATCAGCTGCCGGGTGAACTGCACCAGCGTGCGCAACATCCACGGCCCGGCGATCAGCGCAACCACCGCCATCGCCACCACCTTGGGAATGAAGCTCAGGGTCATTTCATTGATCTGCGTGGCAGCCTGCACCACGCCGATCACCAGGCCCACGAACAACGCGGTCAGCAGCAGCGGCGCCGCCACCATCATCGCCACGTAGAGCGCGTGCTGGCCGAATTCGATGACGGACTCGGGGGTCACGTGTAGAAACTCCCCGCCAGCGTGCCCAGCAGCAGCGTCCAGCCATCCACCAGCACGAACAGCATGATCTTGAACGGCAGCGAGATGATGGTGGGCGACACCATCATCATGCCCATCGACATCAGCACGCTCGCCACCACCAGGTCGATGATCAGGAACGGGATGAACAACAGGAAGCCCATCTGGAACGCGGTCTTCAGCTCGCTGGTCACGAAGGCCGGCATCGCCACGCGGAACGGCACGTCGTCCTTGCTGGCATACGGCTTTTCATTGGCCAGGTGGGTGAACAGCTGCAGGTCGGCGTCGCGCGTCTGGTCCAGCATGAAGCGCTTGAACGGCGCGGCGGCGGCGGGTACGGCCTGTTCGGCGCCCATCTGCCCGTCCATGTACGGCTTCACGCCGTCGGCATAGGCGTGGTTGAGCACGGGCGACATCACGAACAGGGTGAGGAACAGCGCGAGCCCGAGCAGCACCTGGTTCGACGGCGTGGACTGCGTGCCGAGCGCCTGGCGCAGGAAACCCAGCACCACGATGATGCGCGTGAACGACGTCATCATCAGCAGCACCGCCGGCAGCACGGTCAGTACCGTCATCAGTGCCAGCAACTGCAGCGACAGCGTCCAGTTCTGCGCGCCGCCCGGGCCGTTCTGCACGGTCAGCGCGGGAATGCCCGCCGTCGTCAACGGCGCGGCCCATGCCAGCACCGGGGCGAACAACAGCACGGCGAAGGACAACCAGCGGAGTGTCCTCATGGCGTGCGCTTCCAGCGTGCGAGCAGCTCGCCGAAGCCCACCGGCGCCGGCATCGCCGCGGCCACGTCGGGTGCGGCCGCCTCACCTTCGTAGACGTGCAGGGTGCGCATGCCACCCTGCCCCACGCCGATCAGCAGGCGCTTGCCGTTGGCATCGATCAGCAACAGGCGCTCGCGCGCGCCCACGGCCATGGTTTCCACGCAGCGCAGGCGACGTCCACCCGGCACCGTGCGCGCCTGCAGCCGGCGGCTGAGCCAGCCCGCGGCGAAGATCAGCACCACGATGCCCAGCAGGCTGAGAAGCACGCGCACGAGTTCGCCACCCAGGTTGATGTCGGGTGCGGCCACGGCCGGCACGGCAAGGGCGAGCAGCATGCAGGTCACCGCAGCTTGCGCACGCGTTCGGCCGGACTGATCACGTCGGTGAGACGGATGCCGAAGCGCTCGTTGATCACCACCACTTCGCCATGCGCCACCAGGGTGCCATTGACGAACACATCCAGCGGCTCGCCGGCGGAGCGATCGAGCTCCACCACCGAGCCCTGGTTGAGCTGCAGCAGGTTGCGGATACTGATGCGCGTGCGCCCCACTTCCATGGCAAGCGTCACCGGCACGTCGAGGATCATGTCCAGGTTGACTTCCGCGCCATCGGCACCGGGGCTGCTGAGCTGGTCGAATTCGACGCGCTGGGAGGCGCCGCCGGCCAGGGCGTCATTGGGCAGATTCATGCGAGGGCCTTCTCCGTGACAAGATCAGTCGACAGGCGCATTTCGCGGCGGCCCGTCGGGGCGTGGAATCGAACAGCATTGCGGCCGTTGGACAGGCCATAGCGGCCACGGAACACCGGCACGTCTTCGGCGAAGACCGTGCTCAGCTCGGGCAGCTGGATGGGGATGACGTCGCCGGGACGCAGGCGCAGGAACTCGCCGATATTGATGCGCGTCTCCAGCAGCAGCGAGCTGAGCTCGACTTCGGCGTCGAGCACTTCGTCCTGCAGGTTCTCGGCCCAGCGGTCGTCGCGGTCCACGCGATCGCTCTGCACGCCGGCGTCGAGCATGGTGCGGATCGGCTCGACCATCGCGTACGGCAGCGTGAGGTGCACTTCGCCGCCGCCGCCATCGAGCTCGACGTGGAACTTCGACACCACCACGGTTTCCGTCGGGCTGACGATGTTGGCGAACTGCGGGTTGATCTCGGAATTGAGGTACTCGAAATTCAGCGGCAGCACCGGTGCCCACGCTTCCACCATCGACGCGAACAGCTCGGCCAGCATGATCTGGATGACCCGGTTCTCGGTGGCGGTGAAGTCGCGCCCTTCGATGCGCGCGTGGAAGCGCCCGTCGCCGCCGAAGAAATTGTCGATCACGGTGAAGACCAGGCGCGGCTCCATCACCACCAGCGCCGTGCCGCGCAGCGGCTTGATGCGCACCAGGTTGAGGTTGCTTGGCACGGCCAGGGTGTGCACGTACTCGGCGAATTTGATCATCTTCACGCCGAGCACCGACACCTCGCAGGTCTTGCGCAGCACGCCGAACACGGCCGTGCGGAAGAAGCGGGCGAAGCGGTCGTTGACCATTTCCAGCGTCGGCAGGCGGCCGCGCACGATGCGATCCTGCTGGGTGAAGTCATAGGAGAGCACCGCATCGCGCGGCGGCGGCTCGTCCTTGCTGGTGGCGACGGCGCCGCCTTCGACGCCGTTGAGCAGGGCGTCGATTTCCTCTTGCGAAAGCAGATCGCTCATGGAGGCTCGGCCTGTCCGTTACTGCATCACGAAACTGGTGAAATAAAGCGCCTCGACACCGGGGCGGCCGAGGCGGTCGTTGACGATCTTGCGCACCGCGGCCAGCGCCTGCGCCTGCAGCTTCTGCTTGCCGGCGGCGTCGCTGAGGATGGTGTAGTCCTGGCTGCTGAACAGCATCACCAGCGCATTGCGGATCACCGGCTCGGCGTCTTTCGCGGCCGCCAGCGAAGCAGCGTCGTGCGACATCAGGCTCACGCCGACCTGCAGGAAGCGCATGGACTGGTCGTCGCGGAAATTCACCACGAACGGCGGGTCCAGCGGCATGTATTGCTCCTGCTTGGACATCGCCACCTTGGGCGCCCCTGCCGTGGCGCCTTCATGGGGCGCGCGTGCGCCCAGCAGCACGTAAGCGCACACGCCAGCCATCGCCAGCAGGGCCACGCCCATGATCAGGACGAGTTTGGACGAACCCTTCTTCGGGGCGGACGCGGTGGTTTCCGAAACTTGCTCGTTCTGAGCCATGCCAATCTCGATCCCTGTCGGTTGCTGATGTGCAGGCGGCTCGCTGCGAGCGCCTCATGACGTCGTTTGCAAACGCCATGCCATCGGCGGGAATCGTTGATGCAGCTCGTTTTGCCCTAGCTCGCGATGGATGCGTGGCGCTTTCTTGACGCGCGTCGGGGATTGGTCGCGGCGGGTTGGCGACGGCTGCCGGAAGCTTGTCGCGCGTGCGAGGTCACGACCGCGCCAGGGCGCAGGCGCGGATCGAGGCTTGCATCGGAATGAAGATCAACTTGGCGAGGCACGCCGTTTTGCGGAACCGCTGCTGCTCCGCTCGGCTCAGGCAAACATGTCCAGCAAGCCCACCGCCTTGACCACGGGCGCCACCACCGATGCCAGCCCGCCATCGTCCGTCGACGCGGCATCGCCGTTGGCCGCGGTGCCAGGCGAAGCACCCTGGGAGTGGGAATCGCCACGCCCGCCCTGCCCCACTTCCGCGTGGCCCAGCGCGAGCCCGTGATGCGCGAGCATCGCGTCGAGCTGGCCCAGCGTCTGTTGCACGGCGTGCACGGCCTGCGGATGCTGCGCGATGAAGCTCACGTCCACGTGGTCGTGTTGCACGCTGACCTTCACGTCGAGCTGGCCGAGGTCTTCGGGATGCAGCCGGATGCGCGCCTGCTTGAGGTCCTGCCCTCCTAGCCATGCCACCTGCTGGCCCAGCTCCTGGGCGAACGCAGGAGAACCCACGGCCGAGTTCATGGTCAGCGCGTGCGCCGGCGCGACGGTTGGCGCCGCGGCGGGTGCCTGCATCAGCGGCGAGGCGCTCATGGCACGAAGGGCGTCCAGTGGATCGCTGCGCTCGCCCTGGGTCGTGGTGGCGGGGGTCGCATGGCCGCCGGCATCGCCCTTCGGCCCGGTTCCGGTGACCGCTGCCGCCACCGCAGTTGCCGCGTCATCGACGTCGCCCTTGGAGGCCGACAAGGCATCGTCAACGAGGCCATCCACGACGCCGGCGTCATCACCGGCATCGCCCGTCGCAGGCGTTGGCGCCTTGGCGGCCAGCGGCATCAGGCCCGGGCTCGGCGCCGGCAGCGCACCGGCGAGAACATCAATCGTCGCGCTCTTGGTAGCGGCGGCTTCGCCAGCGCTGCCCTCGCCCGCCGCCGGCACGGCCGCAGGCGCGGCTGCCGCCAGCGCGGGAACGCTTTGCCCGAGCAGGGCCAGCATCGCCGTGGTGGCATCCGATGCGTCGCCCTGCGCGGGCTTGTCCTTGTCGCTGTCCTTGGGCTGATCGTCCGTGTCATCGCGCGAGGACTCGGCCGCTGCCGTCGATGTTGCAGGCGCTGCCCGCGTCGCGGACGCGTTGCCCGACGTAGCCGTGTGTTGCTGCCGGGCCTCGTGCAACGGCCGGCTGAAGTCATCGTGCGCGCCGTGACGGGCAGCACCGGGCCGCGCCTCGACAGGCGCGGCCGGCGCCGTGGCGGCTGCCGCCGGCTTGATGTTCAGGGCAACGGAAGATGCCATGCACTACGCTCCATCGAAACCTGTTCAAGTTTGCGCCGGCCGCCGGCGATGCCACTCATCGCGCCCACTCCCGCGCCGGGCGGCGGTGCTGCATGCGCTCGTCGACCTCGGCCTGTTCGCGGCGGTCCTCGCTCTTGCGCTCCTGCTCGCGATAACGCTCGATCACGCTGCCCAGCGCCTGCTCGCGCGCATGTGCGTCGCGCCACAGGCCCCGCACGTGGTCGAGCACGCGCTGCAGCCGCGCCACCTCCAGCATCTGCTGGGCGATCACCTGGTCGATGCGCTCGACAAACTGGCGGCGGTTGAGCAACGCGCTCACGCTCACCCCGCCTGCCGTCTCGGCGTATTCCTGGCGGTAGCGCTGCAGTTCGGCCAGCTGCTGCTCGCCCTTGGCCAGCCGCTGTTGCTGCTCGGCCAGGCGCTGCATAGCCTCTTCCTGGCGCTCGCGCGCGAGATCGGCGGCGGGCTGCAGGCGGTTGGCGCGCGACTTCACGGCGCGCTCCCGGCGGCAAGCGCCTCGAGCGCGGCGATGGCGTCGCCGAGCGCGGTGGGATCATCCACTTCCTGCTGCAGGAAATCGCGCAGGCGCGGCCACATGGTGATGGCGTGGTCCACCTGCGGGTCGGAACCCTTCTGGTACGCACCCACCGCAATCAGGTCTCGCTGCTGGCGATAGGCCGAATAAACCTGGCGGAAGCGTTGCGCGGCACGCAGATGCTGGCGCGTCACCACCGCTGGCATGACGCGGCTGATGGAGGCCTCGATGTCGATCGCCGGGTAATGGCCGGCCTCGGCAAGGTCGCGCGACAGCACGATATGGCCGTCAAGAATCGCGCGCGAGGCGTCCGCGATCGGATCGTGGCGGTAGTCGTCGCCTTCGGTCAGCACGGTGTAGAACGCGGTGATCGAGCCCCGGCCTTCGGCATCGTTGCCCGCGCGCTCGACCAGTGCCGGCAGCATGGCGAACACCGACGGCGGATAGCCCTTGGTGGCCGGCGGTTCGCCGATCGCCAGCGCGATTTCACGCTGCGCCTGGGCATAGCGCGTGATGGAATCCATCAGCAGCAGGACGCGCTGGCCGCGGTCGCGGAACCATTCGGCGATCGCCGTCGCGTACTGCGCGCCGCGCAGGCGCTTGAGCGGCGGCGCATCGGCGGGCGCAGCGACAATGACGGCGCGCGCGCGGCCTTCCGGCCCCAGCGTGTGCTCGACGAATTCCTTCACTTCGCGGCCGCGCTCGCCGATCAGCCCGACCACCACCACGTCGGCGTCGGTGTAGCGCGTCATCATGCCCAGCAGGGTGGACTTGCCGACGCCGGAACCGGCGAACAGGCCCAGGCGCTGGCCGCGCCCCACGCTGAGCAAGGCGTTGATCGCGCGCACGCCGGTATCCAGCGGCGTGTCGATTGGCTTGCGCGACATCGGGTTGATCGGCTCGCGCTTGAGCGTGGCGTGCTCGTCCACGTCGAGCGGGCCCATGCCGTCGAGCGGTACGCCATCGGCGCCGACCACGCGACCGAGCAGGGCCATGCCGACCGGCAGCCCGCTGGTATGGGCGCATGGCCGCACCCGCGCATTGGGCAGCACGCCATGCATCTCGGTCACCGGCATCAGCAGCAGGCGCTCGTCGGCAAAGCCGACCACTTCGGTATCCAGTTCATTGCCATCGGCGGTGGCGACCATGCAGCGCGCGCCGAGTGGCGCCTCGCAGCCTTCGGCCTCCAGGGTCAGACCCACCACGCGACGCAGGCGACCTTCCACGGTCAGCGTGCGCGCGGTGAGCGCGCGCTGCCGGCGCCGGGCCAGCCGCTCCTGCCACAGCGCCGTGGGCGAATGGCCGGGCGGCCGACTCATCCACGCACCTCGTCGGCATCCGCGTCCACATCGTCCGCTTCGGCGCCGAGCACGGCATCGACCACGGCGGCCAGCCGCGCTTCCACGCGTGCATCCAGGCGCGAGCGCTCGGTTTCGAGCAGGCAGTCGCCACGTTGCAGGCTGCCGTCGGCCAGCAGCTGCCAGTTCGCTTCGGCCACGCCGAGCGAACGCACCAGCGCCAGGTCCTGGGGATGCAGGCGCACGCGCAAGGCACCGGTGGCCGACGGCAAGGCCAGCACGGACTGCCGCACGGCCTCGACCACCAGGTCGGGTGCCGTGCGCAGCTCGTGTGCCACCACCTGGCGCGCCACGGTCATGGCCAGTCGCGCCAGCTCCAGCTCGACCAGTTCGTCCATCGACTGCAGCGGCCGTGCGGCAGCATCGAGCAGCGCATCGAGCTGCGCCATGCGCGAGTTCAGCAGGTCGCGTGCAGCGGCCATGCCTTCGGCATGCCCGGCCGCGTAGCCTTCGTCGCGCGCCTGTTGTTCCAGCGCTTCGAGGTCGCGCACGGTCGGCTGCGCCGCGGGCTCGGCGGGCGCGGCCGCCACGGCGGTTGCCTCGCCCATGTCGGGCGGCAGCCAGCGCTGGAAGTCGAGCAGATTGTCGCGATTGAGTACAGCGTTCATGCCACCAGCTCGTCACCGGTACCGGAAAGATTGATCGCGCCCGAGTCGGCCAGCTTGCGCGCGATGCCCAGCACTTCCTTCTGCGCGGCGTCGACTTCGCTCAGGCGCACCGGGCCGGAAACCTCGAGGTCGTCGCGCAACATGTCGGCCGCACGCTTGGACATGTTGGCGAAGATCTTCTCGCGCACACCCGGCTCGGCGCCCTTGAGCGCGGTGACCAGGCGCGCCGTGGGCACTTCGCGCAGCAGGGTCTGCATGCTGCGGTCGTCCAGGTCGCCGAGGTCCTCGAACACGAACATCAGTTCCTCGATGCGGCCGCCCAGGCCCGCGTCGTGGGTGCGGATGGCCGTCATCAGTTCGTTTTCGCGACTGCTTTCCATGGCGTTGAGGATGTTCGCTGCCGCCTTGAGGCCGCCGACGCTGGCGGATTTCAGCTTCTTGGTGTTGCCGCCCGAGAACTGGCGCTCCATGATTTCGTCGAGCTCATTGAGCGCATGCGGCTGCACGCCGTCGAGCGTGGCAATGCGCATCACCGCGTCGCTGCGCACGCGCGGCGGCAGGTAGCCGATGACTTCGGCGGCCTGGTCCGGTTCGAGGTGCGCCAGCACCAGCGCGATGATCTGCGGATGCTCCTGGCTGATCATCTCGGCGATGGCACGGCTCTCCATCCACTTGAGCGATTCCAGGCCCTTGCTCGAACGGCCCAGCAGGATGCGGTCGATAAGACCGCCGGCCTTGCTCTCGCCCAGTGCGTTGACCAGGATCTTGCGGATGTACTCCTCGGTGCCCACGCCCAGCGAGGTATGCCGGCCCATGTCGTCATTGAGGCGCTCGAGTACTTTCTCGACCTGGTCGCGCGACACATTGGTGAGGCTGGCCATCGCCGAGCCCACGGCCTGCACGTCACGTGCGCTGAGGTGCTTGAGCACTTCGGCGGCGTCCTGCTCACCCAGCGTGAGCAGCAGAATGGCAGCGCGCTGGGCGCCGCCGAGGGGTGCTTCTGCCTTCATGATTGGTCCCGCCCGCCTGCCTGCGTCCGCGTCGTCGATCGATGCGCCGCGACGATGCGCGCGGCATGCTCAAGGCCCGTCGGCCCTTGAGGCGTTTTCCGAAGCCAGCTGCGGCCGGCGCGAGGCCGGCACGTGGTGCGCGAGTGCTCAGCCGCCATCTTCGCCCACCCAGCTCTTGACCACCTGTGCGACATGCTTGGGGTTTTCACTGACCATGCGCCGCGCCAGGCCGATGCGCTGCTCGTACGCGAGCGCCGGCGGAATGCCGCCGCCAAGGCGGGTCAGTTCGTCGCCGTCGTCGCGATCGTCGATGCGGACCGAGATGGTCGGCGGCGCCGCTTCCTGCGCCACCGCAAGTCCACGGCCCGGCGCCGGCGCACGCGCGAGACCGCGCAGCAGCGGCCGCAGCAGGCCGAAGGCCACCAGCAGCGCGACCAGGATGCCGGTGCCCTGCTTGATCAGGTCCATCATGCCGGGCCGCTCCCAGAACGGCGTGGGCGGCGTGGCGCTGTCGCCCGCGGTGTCCTGGTGGAATGGCTGGTTGATCACGCTGACGTTGTCGCCGCGCGTCTCGTTATAACCGACGGCATTGCGCGTGAGCGTGGTGAGGTGCTCCAGCTCCTGCGGCGTGAACGGCACGCTCTTGTTGCCCTTGTCGCCCGGCACGCTCTTGTTGTCGACCAGCACCGCCACGGTAAGGCGCGCCAGGCGCCCGGCCGGATCGCTCACATGGGCAATGGTGCGGTCGAGTTCGTAATTGCGCGTGGCGCTGTTCGAGGTTTCACCGGGCGCCGTCGCTTCCGCGGTGGTGCTGGCACTCTTGCCCGCCGCCGGCTTGCCCGCGCTCGGACGCGCGGCCGTCGGCTGTGCCACCGTGTTGGGTGGCTGGTTGCTCAGTGCGCCTGCCACACCGCCGTCGCCGCCTGCGCTGCTGCGCTGCTCGCTGCTGGTCTGCTCGCTGCGCAGCGCAGGATGTTCGTGGCCGTAGGTTTCGATGGCCTTTTCGGTTTCGCTGAAATCGAGATCCGCATATACCTGTGCACGCACCTTGCCCGGGCCCACCAGCGGGGTCAGCAGTTCCTCGATGCGCTGCGCATAGGTGTTCTCCATGCGCGTGGCCAGGCGCAGCCGGGTGTCGCCGACGGAGCTGGCGCTGGCCGGATCGGTGCTGGTCAGCAACCGGCCCTGCTGATCGACCACGGACACTTGCTTGGGGTCGAGGCTGGGCACGCTGGAGGCGACCAGGTGGACGATTGCCGCCACCTGGCTGCCGTCGAGCTGGCGCCCGGGATACAACGTGACCAGCACGGATGCGCTGGCCTCGTGGCTGTCGCGGATGAACGCGGACGGCTTGGGCAGCGCCAGGTGCACGCGCGCAGCGCGCACGGACTGCAGGCCGGCGATGGTGTTGCCCAGGTCGGTTTCCAGCATCTGCTGGTAACGCGTGCGCTCGGCCAGGTCGCTCATGCCGAACGGCGAGTCGGCGGCCTGGGTGGCATTGGTGGCCGCCGTGCCTTGCGGCAGCCCCTGCGCGGCGAGCTTCAGGCGGATCGCGGCGAGGTCGGCCGCCGGCACCATGATGGAGCTGCCGTCCGGGCCCAGCGTATAGGGCGTGTTGGAAGCCTGCAGCGCCTGGGTGACGGCGGCAGCGTCCTTCTGCTCCAGTCCCGCATACAGCAGCGCAAAGTTGGGGCCGCGCGACCACAGCACCACGGCGACGCCCAGCGCCACTGCCGCCGCCACGCCGACCAGCAGCAACAGCTGTCGCGTTGCCGGGGTGCGTGCAAGCTGCTTGAGGTCCAGGCGAGCACCGGCCTTGTCGTCGGTCGTCGCGAGGGCGTTATCGGCCATGAAGACTGCTCGTGCTGTCGGGGCGCGGGGACATCGTCAACGGATCGCTCAAACCGGCATGTTCATGATGTCTTTGTAGGCATCGACCAGCTTGTTGCGCACCTGCGTCAGCGTATTCAACGAGAGGTCCGCCTTCTGCACGGCGACCATGGTGCGACCGAGATCGGCACCCGGATCACCACGCTCGAAGCCCGCCGCAAGGCGACCGGCTTCCATCTGCGTGTCGCCCACGGCGGCGATCGACTGCTTGAGCAGGCTGGAGAAATCCGTCTGCCCGGGCGCCGCCGCGGTGAACGACTGCTCGGGCAGCTTCACCTGCGAGGAGAGCTGGCGCATTTGCGACAGCAAGTTGTTGACGTCGATCTGGGTCATGACGGAATTCCATCGCGTGACGAGAAACAATGCTGTGGATGCACAAGCCATGCCATGCCGAAAAAAGCCTTGTTATCAGGCCTGCAGGCTCGGTTGCAGGCCGTACTTGCGCAGTTTCTCCACCAGCGTCGTGCGCTGCATGCGCAACAATTTCGCAGCATGCGCGACCACGCCGCCGGTAACGTCAAGCGCTTGACGGATCAGTCCCACCTCGATGTCGGCCAGGTGATCCTTCAGGTCCAGTCCGCCTTCGGGCAGCATCACCAGCGAGTCGGTCGGCACCGCCGCCATCGGTTCGGACATCACGCTCGACTGCCCCACCATCAGCGACAGCAGCGCGGTGCCGCGCACCTCTTCGATCACCTGCTGCCCGCGGTATTTCTCCGGCAGGTCGTTCACGCGCACTTCGCTGTTCGGATAGAGGATCGAAAGACGCTCCACCAGGTTGTACAGCTCGCGCACATTGCCCGGCCAGGCATAGCCGTGCATGGCATGCATCGCGCCGGCGCTGAAGCGCACGCCCGCAAGGCCACGCCGGGCGAGGCGCTGGTTGAATTCCGACACCAGCTCCGACAGGTCTTCCAGGTGCTCGCGCAGCGCCGGCATCTCCAGCGGGAACACACTCAGGCGGTAGAACAGGTCCTGGCGGAACTGGCCCGCCTCGATGGCGGCCTCCAGGTTGCGGTGCGTGGCGGCGATGATGCGTACGTCGCAGCGCTGCGTGCGGTTGCTGCCGACGCGCTCGAACACCCGCTCCTGCAGCACGCGCAGCAGCTTCACCTGCATCGGCAGGCTCATGTCGCCGATCTCGTCGAGGAACAGCGTGCCGCCCTCGGCCAGCTCGAAGCGGCCCTTGCGCGTACTGATGGCGCCGGTGAATGCGCCCTTCTCGTGGCCGAACAGCTCGCTTTCCAGCAGCTCGGCGGGAATCGCGCCGCAGTTGATGGCGACAAAGGGCTTGTCGCGGCGTGGCGAGCAGTCGTGGATGGCGCGCGCCACCATTTCCTTGCCGGTACCCGACTCGCCCAGCACCAGTACGCTGGAATCGAACGGCGCGACCTGGCGCACCAGCGCGTTGACGCCGGCCATCGGCCCCGAACTGCCGACCAGGCGCAGCTCCGGACGGCGCATGACGGCCTGGGACTGCGCCTGCTGGCCGCGCAGTGCCTCGGTCAGCTGCTCGTAGCGCAGCGGGAATTCGATCACGCCCACGCGGGCGGCGAACGGTGACGAGGTCGCCCCGAGTCGCGAAACCCATTCCGAATCCGACGCCAGCAGCACCATCACGTGCGCCGCATCTGCGCCAAGCAGCGCAAACTGCCGTTCTGCCTCTTCGACATCGGTCACGTTGCCGACATATACCGCACGCCACGCATGGGTCGTCGCCCCTACTTCGTGGCTGTCCTCGCCGCGTTGCGGCCGGTAGCCAAGGAACTCAAGCGCCGAAACGACCGACTCCGCCCTGCGGTGATCGGATTCGATCACCAGTACATCGAACTTGCCCATGTATGACTCTCGTGCGTGCTGCTTCATCTGTGGACCCCTGAACCCCGGACTGCACTACCCGCTTGCTGACGATCCATCGTCGTTTTCTTACGGGGAATTCAGCAAAAAGAAGGCCAGCACAGAACGGAATTCCGACGCTCGGCGGCGGCGCGGTGTGCCGGTCTGCGTCACACGCGTGCGGGGGCGAACCTGCGATGCGTATCGGTACGCGACAGGTCACTGAATCCATTGGGCAAAAGTTCGCGCCGGCGATCCGCGAAAGGTGACCTGCAACGGCACCTGCATTTGACGGGCGTCAAAGAAATTTCGCGCCGGTTTTTCGTAGCGTGATACGCGTCACATAACCAGCGAGGCGTGGATTCTGGTTCAGAGAGCGGTCTGCCGCCGGCCTGCCACTTTGCGTCGGTGATGGCGGAACACGAGCCGCTCAAGTGCGTCACCTGTCACGTCGTCCAGCGTTTCGAACGCCACGAAAACGTGATCCCCATCACGCTCTTGCAGGAGTCGTGCCGGCAGCTCCAACGGCAGTGCCAGGCATCCGTCAAAGTGCAGGCGCAACAGGCCGGTAGCCGCGCCGCCGGGCCACAGCGCAGCGGGCAACACGGCGCCCACCGCGTTGAAGCGCACCGGCTGGCGCGCCGGCAGTTCGGCGCCGCGCTGCAACAGCTGGTCGAACATCGCCATCAGCACGTTGAGCTTGTTGTCCATGCGCAGCAGTTCCTGCGCCAGCGGGCTTTCGTCGTCGGCGACGTCGAGGCGGCGCTCGCCGAAGGCCGCGAGGGTGCCGAGCACATTGAGGTTGCGCTCGCGCATCACGGCCAGCTGCAATTCATCCTGCGGCAACGCGACCGCCACGCAGCCGGCGTGCAGGCTGTCCTCGTAGCTGACCCGATCACAGAAGGCCTGCCAGGCGTCGTCGTGCATGCGTGTCCTCGATCTTGCGGGGTCGATGTCGGCGTCAGGCCGGCTTGGGCAGGGCGATTATGCGCGCATGGCCTGGCCGCCGGAAAAGTCCGGGGCTCAGTCGACCGCTGCCTGCAGATAGGTGCTGAGGGCGCGATGGGCTTGCTGGTGCTGGCCCAGCGCGCGACTGATGTCGTCGCGTGCGCTGCCGGCCAGCGCCTTGATCTCTTCGTTGTGGGCCAGCAGGGACTTCAGCGGCCCGAGCAGGGCCGGCTCGTTGGCCGGCAAGGCCTGGAGCAGGCGCTTGCGCTCCGCTTCCCCGGCGGTGACGCCGGCCCAGTCACCCGCGCGTGCCATGGCGAGCATGCCGCCACTCACCGCGAGGATCTCGTCGGCCCAGGCCAGCATCATGCTCACGCCGCCGCGCTGGCGGCCGTGCCCTGCGCCGACAGGAAGGCGTCGCGGATCTGGCGCCAGGCGTCGCGGATGGGCGTCAGCAAGTCCAGCGACTCGTCGATGGCGCCCTCGTCATCGTTGAGCTGGGCCTGCAGCAAGCGGCGGCCCACATAGTCGTACAGCGCATCGAGGCGACCGGACAGGGTGCCGCCGCTGGCATGGTCGAGGCTGCCGCGCAGTTCGGTGAGAATGGCCAGCGCCTTGGCGAAGTGCGTGCCCTTGGCGGGCACGTCGCCACGACGCATCGCGCCGCGGGCCTGGGTGATCCGGTCGATCAGGCCGTCGTACAGCATGCCGGTGAGCTGGTGGCGATCGGCACCTTCGACGCCACCGCGCACGCTGGTGTCCTGGTAGATCGCACTGGCATTGCGCATGTAACCGTAGGTCATGTCCGTTTTCCCGCGCTCAATTCTTCGAGTTGTTGGAGTTGTTCAGCTGATCGAGGGCCGTGGTCAGGTAACTGCTGGTGTTGTTGAGCGAGGACATCAGCGTGTCCAGCGCGGTGTATTGCTGCTGCAGCTGCTTCTGGTAGGTGGCCATGCGCGCATCCAGGGCGGTCTGCTGCTGGCCCAGCTGGGTCAGCGTGCCGTTGAGGCTGTTCATCCGCGTGGTGATGACGCCATTGCTCGACGTGTACGCGTCGATCGCCTTGTTCAGGCGGGTGGCATAGCCGTTGGCGCCGGCGAACAGGTCTTTCACCGCGGCGGGGTTGGACTGCAGCGCCGCGGAAACCTTGCTGGTATCCGTACTCAGCGTGCCGTCCGCGTTGCGGGTGATGCCCAGGTTCGCCAGCGTGCCGAAGCTGTTGCCTTTCACGGCGCCGCTCAGCACCGAGGAAACCTGCCGCTGCACCGCGGTGAGCGTCGCATCGCCCAGCAGCACGCCGGCGGCGCCGGTGGTGGTGTCAAAGCTGGACAGTGAGGCTGCCGTGGTGACGTAGCTGTTGTACGCATCGACGAAGCCCTGGATGGCATTGGTCGCCGCGGTGTTGTCCTGCGCCACCGTCAGCGTGTTGCTGCCGGTCGCCGTGAGATTGAGCGTGACGCCATCCATCGCGCCCGACACCGCATTGGACGCGCTGCTGACGGCAATGCCGTCAATGCTCAACTTGGCATCCTGCGCTTCGTTGCTGCCAGCGGTGTTGAGCTTGCCGGCGAGGGCCGCCAGCCCGCTGCTGCTGGTCGCGTTGGCGGCGACGGTGAAACCGTTGGCCACGCCGGTCTTGCTCGAGCTGAGCATCAGCTGCTGTCCGTTGGTGCCGTTGACGATGGTCGCCGTGACACCCGGATTGGACGAGGAGCTGTTGATCGCGCTGGCGATGTCCGACAGCGAGTTGGTCGCCGACACCGCGATGTTCATGGTGTTCGCGCCGATCGTGACGCTGAGCGTGCCCGCGCCCACGGCGGTGCCGGTCGCGACGGCGTCGCTGGTGCGCTTCTGCGCCGTCGCCAGCTGGCTCACCGCGACGGTGTACGTGCCAGCGTGCGCGCTGGCCATGGTCGAGGTGGTGCCGATGCTGGCACTGCTGCCGACCGGCGCCAGCGTGCCGGTAAAGCTGTTGAACGTATTGACCGAGGTCAGCGCGGCGAGCGCACCCTGCACGGCGCCCAGGGCCGAGTTCAGCGAGGACAGGCCGGTCAGCAGGTTGTTGGTCTGCGTGGTGCGCGTGGCGATCTGCTGCTGCGGCGCCGCCTTGCGCGCATTGACCAGCGCGGTCACGATCGAATTGACGTCCAGGCCCGAACCGAGGCCGGCGGAACTGATGGTGCCGCCCGCGCTGCTGGTCGTGCCCGACGACGAGCCGGATGAACTGCCCGTCGAACTGCCCGACCCCGTGCTGGTGGTGAGCTGGTTGAGCAACGTGCCCAGGCTGCTGCTGGAAGTGGCACTGGTGGTGGTCATCGCGCTGCCTTGTCAGATTCCCGAACGAATCCCGTCTTTCGGCGGGAGCTTTCGAGCCCCCGGCAAAACCCTCGCCTCGCAAGGACTTTGCCGGTGGCTCCCGTGGCACCTGGTGGGCCGCCTTGGGCGGACCCACCGGGTGATGAAACCGGCCGAGGCGGACGCGACCCGGGAGAGTCGCGTCCTGGCCTGCGTCCGTTACTGCAACAGCTTGAGCACCTGCTGCGGGTTGGAGTTGGCCTGGGCCAGCACCGAGATGCCCGCCTGCTGCAGCACCTGCGCCTTGCTCAGGTTGGCCGTCTCGGCCGCGAAGTCCGCGTCCTGGATGGTCGACTGCGAAGCCTGCAGGTTGGTCGTCTGCGCCGCCACCGTTGAGATGGTGGACTGGAAGCGGTTCTGCACCGCACCCAGCTGGGCAGCGAAGTCGCTCACGGTCTTCAGGGCGACGTCGACGCGCGAGATCAGCGCGTTGGCGTTGTCGACCGACTTCACGTCCGAACCGTCCAGCGAGCCGGCGGTGTTGACGGCAGCACCGTCCACATAGGCGGCACCCGCGCCCACGTCGGTGGCGACGCCGGTGATCTTGGTGTTGGCCGCGCCGAGCGTGGAGGCCGCATTGACCGAACCGGTGTCGGCAACCTTGAACGAGCCGTTGGAGAAGATGCTCAGGCCACCCTTGCCGTCCACTGCGGCGCTGACGCCGGTGATGGCCTTGGCATTGATCGCATCGGCCAGGTCCTGCACGCTGCTGGCCGTGCCGCTGAGGGCCACTGCCGTACCGTCGGTACCCGTGATGGTGATCTTCGACAGGTCCATGGTGTAGGACTTGCCGGTGGCATCGGAGAACGCGCCGGACAGATCCGAGGTGTTCACCTCAGCGATCTTGCCCATGTCGCTGGCCTTCACGCTGGTGCCCAGGTTCACGCTGATGGTCTGGCCGACGTCAGCGCCGATCTGGAAGCTCTTGGTCTGCATCGAACCGTCCAGCACCTTGGAACCATTGAAGGTGGTCTGGTTGGCGATACGGGTGATTTCCGCCAGGCGCTGCTGCACTTCCTGGTCGATCGAAGCGCGGTCGCCGTCGGTGTAGGTGCCGTTGGCCGACTGCACGGCCAGGTCACGAATGGCCTGGAGGTTGGCAGTGACCTGGTCCAGCGCGGAACCGGCCGTCTGCGCCAGGTTGATGGCGTCGCTGGCGTTGGCACTGGCCTGGCCGAGGCCGCCGATCTGCGTGGTGTAGCGCTGCGAAATGGCAAAGCCAGCGGCGTTGTCGGCGGCGCTGTTGATCTTCAGGCCCGAAGACAGGCGCTGGGTCGCCGTCGCCAAGGCGTTCTTCGACTTGGTCAGGTTGTTCTGCGCGTTCAGCGACGAGATATTGGTATTGATAACGAGAGACATGGATTTCTCCTGCGGACCGATGGCCGGCTTGTTGGCTGTTTACCTTCCGGCGGCAAGGTTCGCTTGGGAACCGCCATCCGCCTCAGTGAGCTTTTCGGCCCGTCTCGCCATTACTTGAGCGTTGGTAACGTCGTTTTTGTGATAGCGCTCACCTTGCATCCAGGCAAAGTCCCTTTTCACGCGTTACATCCCGCCAAGCCAACCGTCTGCAGTGCCTCCCTGATCGTCGTCGCCGGCATGCCAGCTGTGTGCACGACACCCGCCACGCTTGCGCGGCGCTTACTTGATGTAGTTGAACAGGCTCATCGACTTCACCTGCGCGAAGACCTGCTGCGATGCCTGCAGCGCAGCGGACTGCAGCGAAAGCTTGCTGATCGCGCTGTACGGATCGGCGCTGGCCACATCGGACAACGCGGCCTGGTAGGTGACGTTGAGGTCCTGGTAGGCGCCCTGCTGTTGCTGAAGCGTGTTGAGTCTTCCACCGATCGTCACCTGCGTGGCGCTCAAGGTGGACTGCGCCTGGTCGATCGACTCGATCTGGCGGCTCATCGCGTTGGTGAGCTGGGTGTCGGACGCACCGCTCTTGAGTGCCGCGATCATGCCGTCGAGCGTGCTGAAGATGTCCTGCTTGCCGCCGGTGGCGACGGCGATGGTGTCGCCCGCAGCAGGCGTGCCGCTCAACGCAATCGACATGCCGTTGAAGCTGATGGCGCCGCCGTCC
The DNA here is from genome assembly GCF_054482295.1 of Dyella soli. Lineage (NCBI taxonomy): Bacteria > Pseudomonadati > Pseudomonadota > Gammaproteobacteria > Lysobacterales > Rhodanobacteraceae > Dyella > Dyella soli. The sequence continues at coordinate 760,010 of NZ_JBTFFU010000002.1, read as the reverse complement.
TGGTAGGTGCCGCCTACCGGGTTGCCGCTGCCGTCGAGCACCGGATTGCCGCTCGCATCGACGGCGGACCAGCTGTTGCCCGCGCCAAAACTGATGGTGTAACCGCCACCGCTGCCGGATACCGTGCTGTTCCACGCGGCCAGGTCGGTGACGCTGTTGGTACCGACCACCAGCGTGCCGGTATTGGACGCGCCCGCACTCGCCTGGAACGAACCGTTGCCGCTGGGAATATTCATGAACAGATTCGCGCCGGCGTCGCCGGTGGCGATCTGCAGGCCGGCGCCGACCGCCGCGTGTTGCTGGTTGGCGTTGCCAAGGTAGCTGACCGTGCCGTTGGCGCTCACCTGGAACGGCGTGGTCACCGTACTGGTGCCCGCAAACAGCGCGTTGCCGTTGCTGTCGGTGGTATTGGCCAGCTGCACCAGCTGGTCGCGCATCTGGCTCAGCTGGCTGGCGATGCTGTTGCGATCGCTCTGCGAAAGCGTGCCGTTGATGGCCTGCAGGCTAAGCGTGCGCGCGTTGTCGAGCACGGAGTTCACCGAGCCGAGCGTGCTTGCCTCGGTATTGAGGCGCGTGGTGGCGCCGTCGATGTTGTTCGAGTACTGCGTGTTCGCGGCGATCACGTGGCTGAGGCTCACGACCTGGCCGGCGCCACCCGGATCGTCCGAGGCGACATTGATGCGCACGCCGGTGGAAACCTGGTTCTGCGAAGCCGCCACCGCGCTCTGCTGGTTGAGCATGCTGGTGAGCGACTGCTGGTACATCCAACTGGTGGAGAGGCGCATGATGGTTATCCCCGTACCGCAGCGAGCAGGCTGCTGAAGATCGATTGCGCGGTGGAGATCACCTGCGCGGAGGCCTGGTAGGCCTGCTGGTAGCGCACCAGGCTCGCCGCCTCCTCGTCGAGGTTCACGCCGGCCACGCTCTGCTGCGCGGACACCGCCTGGTTGAAGAGGCTGGTCTGCGTGGTGAGGTTGGTCGAAGCCTGGCTGCCCACTGTGCCGATGTTGGTGGTCAAGGCACCGTAGGCCTGGATCACCGACTGCTTGCCGCCATTGAGCACGCCGGCGTCGGCCAGTCCGGCCAGCGACAGCGCATTGCTGGTGTCGTTGAGGCCGTTGCTGTTGATGCCGATGCTGAACTTGTCGTTCGCCGACGGCGTGCCGGTGAGCGTCAGGCTCCAGCCGTTGGCACTGATGGTCTGCCCGGCCGCATAACTGCCGCTGGCCAGCACGTTGCCCGAGCTGTCGGTGACCTGGTAGCTGTTGGCGGCGGGAAAGCTCAGCGTGGCATTGCTCAGCAACGCCGCGTTGGCCGGGTCCTGCACGGCGATGCTGCCGATGGCGCCACTGCCCTTGTTGGCGGCGGCCGGCGTCGCGGCGAGCGCGGCGGCAGCGGCGATTTTGCTCGGATCCGTCATGGTCAGGGCCAGCCCCGTCGACGCCTGCCGGGTGGGCTGGATCTGGAAGCTGTCGCCGGCCTGCGCGCTGCCCGACACGCTGAAGGTGAGCCCCTGCGCCGACAACGTGCCGTCGGGGTTGGCGGTCAAGGGTACGTTCTGGCCGCTGGTGGTCTGCAATTTCCAGTTGCTGCCGTCGTAACTCATCACATAGTCGGACGCGGTGAGCTGCGAGACATCGCTGATGGTGGCCGATACGCCGCCGCTGCCCTGGTTGCCGGCGGCCTGCAGCACGGTCGGCGCCGGCACGCTGAACATCGCACTGCCCTGCTGGCCGTTGAGGTCCAGCCCCTTGGCCTGCTGCTGGTTGACGCTGCTCGACAGCGCCACGGCGGCCTGGCCCAGCTGGTTCTGCACGCCGTCCAGCACGTTGCCGCGGTAGTCGAGCAAGGCCCCCAGCGTACCGCCGCTGAGCTTGCTGCTGATGTTGCTGCCCGTGCTGTCGAACACGTCGGTACGCGACGAGTCGTAGGCGTTGTTGCCCGTCCCCAGCGCAAACGACTTGTTGCCGCTGACCAGGCTCTGGCCGTTGGATGCATACACGCTGACGGTGCCGTCCGCCTCGTTGAAGGTGGACACGCCCAGGTAGCCCGACAAGGTCTGCACCATGTTGTCGCGCTGGTCCAGCAGGTCATTGGGCACGTCGGTGCCGGCCTGGCGGATCTTGGCGTTGAGGTCGGCAATGCCGCTGGCCACGCTGTTGATGCTGTCGACCGTGGTCTTGATCTGGCTGTTGACCTGGCCCTGCTGCGCGGCGAGCTGCTGGCCCAGCGTGTTGAACACCGCCACCATCGATGCGGCATTGCCCAGCAGGGCCTGCCGGCTGGAGGCCACGCCCGGCGTGTTGGCCACCGTGCCGAAGGCACCATAGAAGCTGTCCAGCGCACCCTGCAGGTTGCCGCTGGCGCTCAGTGCGCTGTTGAGGGTCGTGGCGAGGTTGTTGTACGTCGTCGCACGCTGCATGCCCGAGTTGCTCGACCACACCGCATTGGTGAGGAAGTCGCTGTAGGCGCGCTGCACCGACTGCACGTCGACGCCGTTGCCGATGGTGTAGCGGCCGCCGGGCGCCGAAATGTTCTCGGTCTGCACTACCGTCTGCCGGCTATAGCCAGGCGTGTTGACGTTGCTGATGTTGTTGCCGACGGTATTCAACGCCACCTGCGCGGCGTTCAACCCCGAGACACCGGTACTCAGAAGGTTAGCCATGGATCATTCCTGGACAGATCACTCGGAGGAGTTCGGCGTGCGGACGACTTTCTTGAGCGCATCGAGCGCCTCGCGCATGGCGGGGCTGTTGGCGATGGCCGCAAGTTTTTCCGCATAGGAAGGGTCGGTGGCGTAGCCACCGTTGACCAGGCCGCGCGCGAAACCCAGCACGTCGTCGCCATGGTGAAGCGCTTTGGCGTAGCGCGGGTTGCCGGCAATGAGCTGCGCATAGTCGTCGAACGACTCGCCCGGACTGGCGTAGGCGCGGAACTGCGCACGGCGCCGCACGGCCACGCCGTCCTCGAATTCCAGCGTGGGCACGCTCACGCTCTGGCCGCCCCAGCTGCCGCCGGCCTTCATGCCGAACAGGTTGTTGCTGCTGTCGCCGTTGCCGTGCGCAGGCATGTGCTGGCCCCACTGGGTTTCCAGCGCCGCCTGCGCCAGCACCGCGCGTACCGACACGCCGAGCTTCGCCGCCGCCTTCTGCGCATGGGGCGCCAGCTGGCGCACGAAGTCCTGCGCGTCCTGCGGCAACCACTGCACCGCCTCGCTGCCCACCGCGCGGGCGGCCCGCGTCACCGACTTCAGGCGCTCGCGCCAGTCGTCATTGACGGCGGCCAGGGTGGCCTGGTCCGCGCCATGGGTGTCGGCGGAACCGCCAAGCTGGCGCATCAGCATCTGCGCGATGCCCAGCCCGTTGCCATGCCGGGACAGCTCGATCGACAGCTGCTGGTCGAACATGTCGCGCCAGGCGTCGCCGCCCTGGCTTTCGAACAGGCCGTCGCCGCCGCTGGCGTCGCGCATGGACTTGAGCATCATCTGGGTGAAGATCGACTCGAACTGCCTGGCGACCACCGGCAGCGCCGACTTCGCGTCGGACTGCGCGCTCTGGCGTAGCGCCTGGAACCCGGACAGGTCGGTCCAGGTGCTGACGCTCTTCATCGCGTCGCCGGGGAGCGCCATCAGATCACCACCAGTTCCGCATGCAGCGCACCGGCCTGCTTGAGCGCCTGCAGGATCGAGATGAGATCGCTGGGCGAGGCGCCGACCTGGTTCACTGCGCGCACGATGGTATCGAGGTTCACGCCGGGGCCGAACTTGAACATGTGGCCGCCGTCTTCGCTCACCTGCACGTTGCTGCTGGGCACCACGGCGGTCTGCCCGCGACTGAATGCCTCGGGCTGGCTCACCTGGGCCTGCTCGGTGATGGTCACCTGGATGGCCCCGTGCGCCACGGCCGCCGCCGTCACCCGCACTTCCGCACCGATCACCACCGTGCCGGTGCGCGAATTGACCACCACGCGCGCCGGCGCATCGCCCGGCGCCACGTCGATACCCTGGATCGCACCCAGCCATGCCACGCGCTGGCCCGGGTCCGTCGGACCGCGCACGCTCACCGAGCCGCCATCGACGGCGCTGGCCGTGCCGGGCCCGTAGGTACGGTTCACCGCCTCGGCGATGCGCGCCGCGGTGGTGAAGTCCGGCGTGTTGAGGTTGAGCATCAGGTCGCCGCCACTGGTGGCGAACGACGAGGCCACGCTGCGTTCCACGGTGGCGCCGTTGGGCACGCGGCCGCTGGCCGAAATATTCACCTGCACGCTGGAGCCGCTTCTGCCCTGGGCGCTGATGCCGCCGACCACCACGCTGCCCTGCGCCATCGCGTAGACGTTGCCATCCGCGCCGCGCAGCGGCGTCATCAGCAATTCGCCGCCGCGGATGCTCTTGGCGTTGCCGATGGACGCCACCGTCACGTCAATCGGCTGGCCCGGCTTGGCGAAGGGCGGCAACTGCGCGGTGACCGTCACCGCGGCCGCGTTCTTCAACTGCGGGCGCACATTGGCCGGCACCGTGATGCCGAACTGCACGAGCATGTTTTCCAGGCTCTGCGTGGTGAACGGTGCCTGCGTGGTCTGGTCGCCGCTACCGTCCAGGCCCACGACCAGGCCGTAGCCGATCAACTGGTTGCTGCGCACGCCGCCCACCTGGGCGAGGTCGCGGATCTTGTCGGCCTGTACCGGCGCGACCGCGGCCAGCCCGGCGCACAGCACGAGCGCGGCGTTGCGCAGCATGCGCCGCAGGCTTCGGGTGCCGCGCGCGAAGCGGCCGGCGCCACGCACAGGTCGTGTATTCATCAGTACGGCATCCACTTGGAGCTGAAGAAGCGCGACAGCCAGCCCTGGGTGTTTGCGTCCGCCATCGAGCCCTTGCCGGTATAGGCGATCTGCGCGTCGGCCACGCGGGTGGACGGCACGCTGTTGTCCTGGCCGATGTCCTGCGGGCGCACGATGCCGGAAATGCGGATCTGCTCCTGCCCCTGGTTGATGGTCAGCAGCTTTTCGCCGCGCACCAGCAGGTTGCCGTTGGAAAGGCGCTGCGCCACCGTGACGGTGATCGAACCGGTCAGCTGGTTGCTCTGGCTGCTGTCGCCGCTGCCGCCGAAGCTGCGGTCGCCGCTGGTGCTGATGTCGACAGGCTTGCCATTGAGGGTCACCGACTGTCCCAGCAGGGTCGGCGCGGCGATGTTGGCCTTGTCCTTCTTGCTGGTGTTGGTGCTGGCCTTCTTGGAAGCCTGCGTGCTTTCGACCAGGGCGATGGTCAGGATGTCACCCACGCGGTGCGCGCGTGCATCGTTGAACAGCTCCATGCCCTGCTCGGCGTGGTAGATCGAACCGTCGGTGGGCGCCGGCGCCGTAGGCTCCTGCGGTGGCGTCGCCGCCCAGGCGCGATCGTCGCGCGTCGGTTGCATGCCGCACGCGGCAAGCAACGCCATCGACAGCACGATGGAAATCTGTGGCAGGTATCGCGTGGACAACATGGCAGTCCTCACATCTTGTCGGTCAGGTCCTGCAGCATCTGGTCGGTGCTGCTGATGGCCTTGGAATTCATTTCATAGGTGCGCTGCGTCTCGATCATGTTGACCATTTCGGCCACCACGTTGACGTTGGACGATTCCAGCGAGCCCTGCAGCAGCGAACCCATGCCGTTGAGCGCGGGCTGGCCGGTCTGCGGCGCGCCGCTGGCGGCCGTCTCCAGATACAGGTTCTGGCCCCGGGGTTGCAGGCCGGCGGGGTTGATGAAGTCGGCCAGTTGCAGCGTGCCGATGGTGGTCGGAGTGGCCGATGCCGTTGTCGTCACCGACACGGTGCCGTCGCTGCCGACGGTGAGGCTCTGCACATTGGCCGGCACGGTGATGGCGGGCTCCAGCGGGTAGCCATCGGCCGTCACCAGCTGCCCGTTCGGATCCGTGTGCAAGGAGCCGTCGCGCGTGTAGGCCACGCTGCCGTCGGGCATGCTCACCTGCAGGAAGCCGCGGCCCTGGATAGCCACGTCCATCGAATTGCCGGTCTGCGTGATGCTGCCTTCGGTGAACAGCTTTTCATTGCCCACCACGCGCACGCCGGTGCCCAGCATCAGGCCCGACGGCGACAGCGTCTGTTCGGTGGTCTGGCCGCCGGGCTGGGTCTTGTTCTGGTACATCAGGTCCTGGAACGCCGCGCGCGAACTCTTGAACGCGGTGGTGTTGGCATTGGCCAGGTTGTTTGAGATCACGTCCATGCGCGTCTGCTGCGCATCGAGGCCGGTCTTGGCAATCCACAGGGAAGAGAACATCGTCTACTCCGGAAGTCGGCGCGCTATCAGTTGGCGCTCAGCAATTTGTTGGCGGCATCGGCGTTGTCCTCGGAGCTCTTGATGGACTTCACCTGCATGTCGTACTGGCGCGACAGCGCGATCATCTTCACCAGCTCGGCGGACGGATTGACGTTGCTGCCCTCGAGCGCGCCCGAAGCCACCGTGACGGTGCTGTCCGCATCGGCCGTGCTGCCGCCGGCCATGTGCATCAGGCCGTCGGCGCCCTGCGTCAGTTGCGATGGGTCGGGGTTGACCAGGCGAATGCGGTCAAGCACGGTGACCGAATTGGGCCCCTGCCCCAGCGGTACCGTCGAGATGGTGCCATCGGTGCCGATGCTGATCTCCGCGCTCGCCGGGATGGTGATGGCGCCCGAGCTGCCCATCACCGCATTGCCGCGCGAATCGGTGAGCTGGCCGTCAGGGCCCAGCTGCAGGTCGCCGGCGCGGGTATAACCTTCCGTTCCGTCCGGCGACTGCACCGCGATCCAGCCCGCACCGCGCACCGCCACGTCGAGCGGACGGCCCGTGGTGATCGACGAGCCCTGCACGCCGCTCTGGCCGATGCCCTGGGCCACGGCATTGATGCGCGAGTTCGCGCCCTGGCCGAGCACGGGCACGCTCTGGAACGCGGAGAGCTCGCTCTTGAAGCCGACCGTGGAAGCGTTGGCCAGGTTGTGGCTCACCGCTTCCTGGGCGCGCATGATCTGCGTCGCGCCGGTCATTGCCACGTAGACGGAACGGTCCATGGCGGCTTATCAGCGCGACACGGCGTTGAACAGCGCCGAGGCCAGCGTGTTGTCGGTCGACAGCACCTGCGCATTGGCCTGGTAGTCGCGCTGCGCCTGGATCATGTTGACCAGCTGCGCCGTGGTGTCGGCCGTATTGGAGCTTTCCAGCGCGCCCGACTGCAGCGTGCCGAACTGGCCGGTGCTGGCCGTTCCCATCACCGCCACGCCCGAATCGGTGCTGGCCGCCCAGGTCGTGTCGCCTAGCTGGCGCAGGCCCTGCACGTTGGCGAAGTTGGCAATCGCCACCTGGCCGATCTGCGTGCTCTGGTTGTTGGAGTAATGCGCCGTGACCACGCCCTTGCTGTCGATGTCGATATTCGACAGCGTGCCGGCCTCGAAACCATTCTGCACGATGGTGCCGGCCGAATAGGCGGTGCCGAACTGGGTAGTGTTGGTCACGTTGAGCGACAGCGTCAGCGGCGAGGAACCATTGCCGAGATTGACGCTGTTGAAAGCCAGCATGCCATTGGCGGGCGTGGCGAGGTTGCCGTTGGCGTTGAAGGTCATCGGCTGCGTGCCGGCGCTCTGGCCATCGACGTACAGGTTGGCATTCCAGCTGTTGGTGCCGGTCTTGACGTAGTAGATGGTGGCCTGGTGCGAGCCGCCCTGGGAGTCGTACACGGTCACCGGCGCGGCATCGTTGAAGCTGGTCGAATCGCTGGTGCTGAACGGGTTGGCCGGCACGCCGTCGCTGGCCGGCAGGTTGGAGGTCATCGTCACCAGCGAAGTGGCGGTGGCGTTGCTCTGCGCCGTGACCAGGTTGAGGTCCTTCAGCGTGCTGGTGTCGAAGCCACCCGCGCCGTTGGGCGGGTAGACCTGCAGCCGCGAACCGCCCGGCGTGGTGACGTAGCCGCCGGGATCCTTGCCGAAATCGCCGGCGCGCGTATAGGTCACGCCGCTGCCATTGTTGACCACGAAGAAGCCGTTGCCGCTGATCGCCAGGTCCAGGCTGTTGTTGGTGGTCTGGATGTCGCCCTGGCTGAACTGCTGCGCCACCTCTTGCAGGCGCGCGCCACTGCCCACGGCGGTCGAGTTGAGATTGAGGCCGGTCACCGCGTAGACGTCCGCGAACTCCGCCCGCGAACCCTTGAAGCCCGTGGTGTTGGCGTTGGCGATGTTGTTGGCGATGACGTTGAGATCGGACTGGGCCGCGTTGATGCCGCTGAGCGCCGTATTCAGTGCCATGTTCGGTTCCTCGTGATGAGTAGATGCGTGATGCGTCGGGCGTCAGAGAATCTGGGCGACCTGGCTCAGCGGCACGCCGCCGACGCCGGACACCTGCAGGTAGGTGCCAAGCGAGGCGCCGCCATAGCCCACGCCGGTGACCTTGCCGGCCACGTAGGTGTCGAGCGTGGCCTTGCCACTGGTCGCGGCGAGCGTGTAACTGCCGCTGGCGACGGTGTTGCCGCTGTCGTCCTTGCCGTCCCAGCTGAACTGCGCGAGACCGGCGGCCTGGTTACCCAGCGGCAGCGTGCGCACCACGTTGCCGCTGCCGTCGAGCACCTGCACGGTGACGCTGCCGGCATTGACCACATTGACCGCGCCGCCGACCGTGCTGCCGTCGAAGCCCATCGTGCCGGACGGCACCAGCACTTCGCGGTTCACCAGGTTCGACGAACTGAGCACCTGCGACGTCTGCATGGCCGCGTTGATGTTGCTGGCCAGCGACTGCAGGTCGGTATCAAGCTGCTGCGTCGACGACAGCTGGCTGAACTGCGCCATCTGCGAGACGAACTGCGAGTTGTCGACCGGGTTGGTCGGGTCCTGCGCCTGCAGCTGGGCCGTCATCAACTTGAGGAAGTCGGCCTGCGTCATGGTGTTGGACAAGGCAGAGCTCACGTTCGACGCGCCCGAACTGGAACTGCCGGTGGTGGTGCTGTTGCCTGGAATAGTGGACACGGTGGCTCCGACGGCTTACTTGCCGAGGTCGAGGGTCTTGAGCATCAGCTGCTTGGTGGTGTTCATCGCCTCGACGTTGTTCTGGTACGAACGCGACGCGGAAATCATGTTGACCAGTTCGTCGATGGGATTGACGTTGCTGCCATACACGTAGCCGCCGGCATCGGCCATCGGGTTACCCGGTTCGTAGCGGCTCTGCACGTCGGCCTGGCTCTCGGCCAGGCCCTTCACCTGCACGCCCACCGCACTGTCCGCATCGGCATGCTTCACCCCGCCCAGCGCGCGCTGCACGGCGGCGAACAACGGCTCCTTGGCGCGATAGGCGCCCTCGGGCGTGCTCGACACGCTGTCGGCATTGGCCAGGTTGCTGGCGACGGTATTCAGGCGCAGCGACTGCGCTGCCATGCCCGAGCCCGCCACGTCGAAAATCTTGAACATCGACATCACTGGCCTCCGGTGATGGCGGTGCGCAGCATGTGGATCTGCGCCGTGATGAAAGAGAGGCTCGCCTGGTAATGCACGCCATTGGCGGCGAAGTTGGCCTGCTCGACCTGCGCATCGACGGTGTTGCCATCCATGCTCGGCTGGCTGGGCACGCGGTAGGCGAGCTGACCGGCGGCCTGCGCCGCGGGATCGATCTGGCCCTGCCGGGTGATCGCCAGCGGCAGGCTGCCACTGTTTCCACTCGCACTCGCCAACGCCTTCCTGAAGTCGACGTCGCGCGCGAGGTAGCCAGGCGTATCCGCATTGGCCAGGTTGCTGGCGAGCACTTCACCGCGGCGCTGCCAGAGATCCAGCGCCTGGGTGTGCAAGCCGAACAGATTGTCGTTGATCGAACTCATCGCTCACTCCCGCGGTGATGGCCGCGGGAGGATTTGAGCAATTTGCGTGCCACGAACTTTGAGATCGTCGCAGGCCGCGCCGTTGCTTGGTTTGCGCCGCAAGGGACCGCCGCTTCGGCGGGCGCAATGGACGCGCCGACGGAAATCCGACGCGGGCAGCAACGACTTCCCGTCGCCGTCGATTTCGCATGTTCTTCCGCTGCAGGAGCGCACCCAGTGCGCGACCGCCTTTCCTCCCGGTATTCCCATATGGCGTTGGTGGAGCCTGGCGTCTGCGTTGGCCTTGGGTAGTCGCGTTCCCGCCAGCGTGCCGCCTACGCGGCGGGCGTTTCGACGTCCTGCCGGACGCCGAGTCACTTTTCTTTTGCTGGCCCAAGCACGCGCAGGAACGCGTGCGAACGGCGAAGCCGGCCCGAGGGGCGGAGGGCAGGATGCCCGGAGTCAAAGAAAAGTAACCCAAAGAAAATGGCTTGCAGAGCTGGCAGCGGTACGTTGGCTACAATTTTTGAGGTCAGGGGCGAGCCATGTGGCGTTGGGTGTTACCTCAAGGGCCGCGGCTACTCCGCGACGCGGTGATGTGCTGAGGACTCAACGCAACGCGTGGCGCCTTCGCACTTAGCCCCTCTCCCCGCGGGAGAGGGTTTGGGGTGAGGGTGCGGGGCTTGCGTAGCCTTTCCATCTTGCGCTCCGCCCGAACCCTCATCCGCCTGCCGGCACCTTCTCTCCCACAGGGACTACCTTCGGGTCGCCGAAGGGGGAAGGGTTCGTTAGAGGGAGCGTGCCTTAAGCCCTCTCGCCACCGGCGCCCCGCGGTGTAGCCGTCATCTATGAGGTAGCAAGCCTCGTCACGCGGCTCGCTCCAGTCGCCAGCGCTTGTATCCCACGCCGCGCTGCCAGCCTTTGAGGCCATTTCTTTGGGTTACTTTTCTTTGGGCCAGCAAAGAAAAGTGACTCGAGCGTCGGCAGACGATCGAAACGCCCGCCGCGTAGGCTGCACGCTGGCGAAAACGCGACTGCGAATTAGAGATAACGGGAGAGAGTCAGACCGCGGTGCGATAAAGCCCCCCTCAAAACTTCTGAAAATTCTCCGGCATCAGCTCCAGCACCGTCTGCGCCAGCAGGTCCGGCTGGAACTTCGCCACGAAGCGGTCGGCGCTGACCTCGCGCACCATCGCCTCGTTGAAGATGCCGCTGATCGAGCTGTGCAACACCACCTTGAGCGGCCGCAACGAAGGCGTCTCGCGGATGGCCCGCGTCAGCGCGTAGCCATCCATGCGCGGCATCTCGATATCGGACACCACCAGGGTGACGCCCTCGCCCTCCGGTACGCGGGCCAGCTCTTCCAGGCGTTCCAGCGCTTCGCGGCCGTCCTGCGCCACCACGCACTCCACGTCCATCTGCCGGAACAGATTCACCAGCTGGTTGCGCGCCACCAGCGAATCGTCGACCACCATGACGCGACGCGGCTGCAGGTCGTGCACGCGGGCGATGCGCTGCATCGGCGCGGACAGCTCGGTCGGCGTCGCGTTGAGGCTGGCCAGCACGTGCTCGACGTCGACCACGGCGACCAGCGCGCCATCCACGCGCGTCACCGCATTGACGCGCGTGCCGAATCCCAGCGCCGCCGCGGGTGCGGCGAGCGATTCGCCGTCGCAATGCACGAGGCGCTGCGGGTCGTTGACCAGGAAGCCCTGCACGCTACGACTGAATTCGGTGACCATCAGGTGCGCCGAGGCGTCGTCGCGCAACGAGGGATAGCCCAGCGCCAGCGCCAGGTCGATCACCGGGATGGTCTGCCCGCGGTGATCGCAGCTGCCGGCCACCAGCGGGTGGGCGTCGGGCATGCGCTCCAGCGGCGGGCGGCGCATGACCTGGCGCACCTTGAACACGTTGATGCCGAACTGCTGCCGGTCGCCGAGGCCAAACAGCAGCATGGCCACGCGATTGTGGCCGGCCAGCCGGGTCTGCTGTTCCACCTTGTCCATCCACGCACCGCTCATGCGGACTCCTCGCAAAGCGGCCGTGCCGCGGGTTACCTGCGGCGTATCGGCAAGTTGCGGGCGTGCTTGAGCAGTCGCATCCGACGCATGGCACGTCGCTTGCTTCTCAAGTTTCGACGCTCCCCGCCGATCCGGGGACGAACCCTGCAGGAAGGAATGATCTCCCCATGAGTCTGATCTGGAGCCAGCATCTAGCCGAGCTTGCCCGCGCCGCCGCGGCAGGCGACCAGGCGCGGGTGGCGCTGCTGTCGCGCCGCCATCCGCGCGCGGCGCAAGCGCTGGCCCCGCTGTTGGCGAGCATCGCCAACCCACGACCGCCGGCCGCCGTGGCCTTGCAGACGCTGGAGCAGCAGGGACTGGTGCTGGGCGCCTCGCAACAGCTTTCGCGCGAACAGGCGGCGATGCACCAGTCCGCGCAGGAAAGCCGCGATGGCGTCGGTCGCTTGACGGATGGCAGCGCCGGAATCTCGACGTCGCTGCAGCAGATCGCCACCAGCCTCGACTATGCGCGCCAGACCGGCGACGTCGGCGAGCGCAGCGTGAGCGAGCTGGACGGCCAGCTGCGCCTGCTGCGCACGGCGCTGTCGGCAATGAACCGCAACCAGAGCAAGCTGGCCGAGCAGGTGGCGCAGATCCGCAAGCTCACCGGCGTGGTGCAGGAAATTGCGCACCAGACCAACCTGGTGGCGCTCAACGCCGCCATCGAAGCCGCACGTGCCGGCGAAGCCGGTCGCGGCTTTGCCGTGGTCGCCGACGAAGTGAAGCAACTTGCCGAAAAGACCTCCCAGGCCACCGGCGAGATCGAATCGGTGACCGGCTCCATCGGCGATTTCTCGCTGCAGCTGGACGGCGACGTGCAGCAGGGCCTGCAACGCCTCAAGCGTGCACAGGCCGGCGTCACCCAGACCAGCTCCTCGCTGCAGGACAGCGGCGAGGCACTGCGCCAGATCGGCGATCGCGTCGGCGCCATGCACAAGAACCAGGACGCCCAGCACGCCCGCGCCGTGGCAGCGCAGGCCGCCCTCGGCGCCTGGCATCGCCGCGCCGCCGAAGCCAGCCGCCAGGCCGAAGCGCTGAGCCGCGCCGCCCTGCTTGCCCATCGCCTTGCGCTGGACTGGCTGGAAACCGAAAGCGGCGCCGACCCGGCCAGCCTCAGCCTGACCGTGCGCGAAGCGGCCCAGGGCCTGCGCCAGGCAATGGAGCTCGCCCTGCAGGAACCGGCCGCGCTCGACCGTCGCTGGTTCGATACGCAGGCGCTGAACCGCACCCTGCACCGCCTCACCGCCGGTCGCGACGGCCACCCCGCCGCGAGCGCGCTCACCGCAGCCGGGGCGCGCCTGCGCGAGCACGGCAACAGCTTCGCGACCCTGTTGACCGACGGCCAGCTCGACCAGGCCGGCCAGCTGGTGCAACAGCTGGAAAGCGAGCGCGAGGCACTGCTGACCCAACTCAACGTATTGCTGGCCGACCTGTGACCTTGCGCCCGCTGCCCGCCCTGCTGCTGTGTGCCCTTGCCCTGCCCGCCATGGCGGCGGAGCCGGCACAGGCGGCGCGCGCGCGGGCCGAACAGTGGCTGCGCGACCAGTACGCCACCGACGGCAGCCGCGTGGTGGCGCAGGCGGGCCCGCTGGACCCGCGACTGTCCTTGGCGCCCTGCCCGGGCGAACTGGCGGCCGGCCTGCAGGACGGCACCCGGCTTTCGCCACGCATGAGCGTCGTGGTGCGCTGCCCCGGCAGCGACGGCTGGACCCTGCGGGTGCCGGTGCAGCTGCAGGTCTATCGCCACGTGCTGGTGGTCACCAGGCCGCTACAGCGGGGTGACGGCATCCACGCCGACGACGTGCGCAGCGAGGAACGCGACATCACCCGCCTGGGCTACGGCTACCTCAGCAGCATGGGCGAGGCCGAGGGGCGAGTGCTGTCGCGCGCCCTGGCCGCGGGCAGCGTGCTTACCCCCGGCGCGCTCGGCGGCCGCAGCGCCGTCCGCGCCGGCGACCAGGTACAACTGGTGTCGCGCCTGGACGGCATCGAGGTACGTGCCAGCGGCGTGGCGCTGGGCAATGGCGACAACGGCTCGCGCCTGCGCGTGCGCAACGGCAGTTCCGGCAAGGTGGTCGACGCCATGGTCACCGCGCCGGGTGAGGTACTGGCCCTCCCCTAGCCGGGCACGGACCATTAAAGTTTGCGGCCAACCGGCCGATCCTGACGGTAACAGGGCCAAAACCGCATAGAGAACGGACCCATGAACACCACCATTTCCAACAACGGCATGCCCAAGCTTCCCCAGGCCCCCAGTGGCCAGGGCGCTTCGACGCAGAATGCCGCCGGTTCCGGCGCCAGCGAAGCGGGCAGCGCCAGCGCGGGTGCGGACGACCGCGTGCAGCTGACGGACTCGGCCCGTGCCCTGCAGGAAGCCTCGCGCACCAACGCGGGCGCCACGGTCGATACTAGGAAAGTGGACCAGATCCGCCAGGCGCTGGCCAACGGCAGCTACCGCATCGATCCCAGCCGCATCGCGGACCGCATGATGTCGCTGGAAAAGCAGATCAACGGTAAGTCATGAACACTGCCCTGCAAGCCGAACTGGACCAAGCCTTGACGGCCACGGTCGAGGAAATGCGGCTCGCAGTGGAGCAGCTGTCCGATGCGCTGCAGGACGAGCGCACCGCCCTCGAAGCCGCCGACGTCGAATCGCTCAATCGCGCCGGCGCCGGCAAGCAGGCCCTCATGCTGCGGCTCGAACACCTCGACGGCGAACGCGTGCAGCTCAGCCAGAGCGCACCCGAAGCCAGCCGCGCACTGGCGCCGCTATGGCAACAGGTGCTGCAGTCGCTGCGCGCATGCCAGCAGCTCAACCAGCGCAACGGATACCTGGTCGGTGTCCGCCTGCAGCAGGTGCGCAAGGCGCTGGCGGTGCTGACCGGAAACGACCTCGAGGCCAGCGTCTACGGCCGCGCCGGCGAACTGCGCACGAGCCTGCGTTCGCACACACTGGCCGAGGCCTGAGCCACATGACGCGCGCCACAGCTTCCGTAGCGCGTGCCTGCATGCAAGCGACAACCATCGCATCCCTTACCCCATGCAACCACATCGACCGACCATGAGCGAAGCCGCGGCCATCCCCTCCGCCCTCGAAGCGTCAGGCGCAACTGCCAGTGAGCAACCGCTGCCGGTCATACGCCTGCCCATGCTGGACACCAAGCGCGAGCTGTTCGCCTACGAGATCGTGTTCCAGCACGATGCCGGCGACGAAGCGGCGCTGATGCGCCGTGCCCTGGCCACCATCACCGACGGCGCGCTGGCCCGCCTGGTGCGCGGCAACCGCACCTTCCTGCGGCTGTCGCGCGACCTGCTGATGGAGGACACCGACGTGCTCCAGCACCAGCCACGCTTCGGCGTGCTGCTGGGACCGGATGCCGCCGGCGACAACGCCCTGGTCGAGCGACTGCAGCGGATGGCCCAGCGCGGCTGCCCGCTGATGCTCGACGCCGGCGACACGGCGCTGGAATTCAACGCCGCGGTCGAGCCGCTGCTGAAGATCGTGCAGTTCGTCCGGCTGGACGCCAGCAAGCTCGATCCAGCCACGCTGCGTTCGCGCAGCGAATACCTGCACGCGCGCGGCACGCATGTGATCGCCGGCCATGTCGACGACCACGCCACCTACCACCGTTGCGAAGAGCTGCCGCTGCAGGCCATCCAGGGGCGCTTCCTGCTGAAGCCGGAACCGGTGGAAGTACCGGTGCTCACGGCCAACCGCCTGAGCCTGCTGCGCCTGATGAAGGCCCTGCAGGAGGGCAACCCCGGCCCGGTCGAACTGGGCCAGATCGTGCGCGACGACGCCATCCTCAGCTACAAGCTGCTGGGCTGCGTGAACTCCGCCTATTTCGCGCTGCCGCGCCAGCTCAAGTCGGTGCAGCAGGCGGCGATCTTCTTCGGCGCCGCGCGCATCCGCAACTGGATCTACACCATGGCGCTCAGCGGCCTGGGCGATCGTCCGCCGGAACTGCTGCGTGCCGCGCTGATCCGTGCCCACATGTGCGAAAAGCTGGCGCAGCAGATGCCGGCCGAACAGCGCGAGATGGCCTTTACCGCCGGCCTCTTCTCGCTGCTCGACACGCTGATGGAAGCACCGATGGATTTCGTGCTGTGGCACCTGCCGTTGGCGCGCGAGATCAGCAGCGCCCTGCTGGAAGGCACGGGCCCGTTCGCGCCGTTGCTGGAACAGATCTACGCGTGGGAAGCCGGCGACCTGCGCAGCGGCGAAGTGCAGCCGCAGGTCATCCGCCGCATGGCCGCCATCTACCTCGAAGCCACGCAGTGGGCCGACCACGTCTACGCCTTCGCCGACCAGCGGCCGAACTGAGGCCGTCTCCATCGAAGGAGCCCTTCTCCCTTCCATCGAAGGAGCCCTTCTCCCTTCCATCGAAGGAGCCCTTCTCCCTTCCATCGAAGGATTCCTTCTCCCTTCGGGAGAAGGTGCCGGCAGGCGGATGAGGGTTCGGCCGGAGCGCGAGATGGAAAGGCTGCGCAAGCCCCGTACCCTCACCCCAACCCCTCTCCCGGAGGGAGAGGGGCTAAGGCAACGTCCATCGAAGGATCCCTTCTCCCTTCGGGAGAAGGTGCCGGCAGGCGGATGAGGGTTCGGCCGGAGCGCGAGATGGAAAGGCTGCGCAAGCCCCGCACCCTCTCCCCAACCCCTCTCCCGAGGGGAGAGGGGCTAAGGCAACGTCCATCGAAGGAGCCCTTCTCCCTTCCATCGAAGGAGCCCTTCTCCCTTCCATCGAAGGAATCCTTCTCCCTCCGGGAGAAGGTGCCGGCAGGCGGATGAGGGTTCGGGCGAAGCGCGAGACAGCAAACCCGCGCAAGCCCCCCACCCTCTCCCCACCCCCTCTCCCATGGGGAGAGGGGCTAGAGCAACCCGCAGCCGATCAGGCCGTCGCCACGCGCAGCCGCCATACGGCCAGCGCCAGGCCCAGCAGCGCGAGGCCAAACCACACGCCGCCCGTCGTCATGTCCGTGCCCAGCCACAACACCGAGGCCACGGCGCCGATCAACAACGCAGCGGCGCCGCTGGCCAGCAGTCCGTCGTGATGGGTGCGCTTGCGCTCGGGCAACAGCAACAGCGCGCCGAACGCGCCAAGCAACAAGCCCAACACGCGACGCAGCCACACGAACGAAGGCGATTCGGGCACGTCGGGCACCACGTCGACCAGCGCGCGGTCGCCCACCTGCACGTCATAGCCCTTGCCATCGGCGGCATGGACGGCGGGCACCAGCTGTTCGCCGTCCAGCTGGGCGAACACGGTGACGTCCTGCGACGGCACCGTGTCCCAGCTGACGCGCAGGTCGCCCAGCCGCGGTTGCTGCGGCCGGGTGCTCGTCGTCAGGTAACGGTCGTAGGGCGTGAAGCTCGCCGAGAGATTGGGCGGCACCTGCCGGTAGTCAGGCGGCAGCGGATCGCTGCCGGGCAAGGCATGCAGCAGCGTGGGCGACATGACAAACCCGCCCACGCGCACCTGGCCGGCATCGAATTGCTTGCCCATGATGGGGAAGCGCTCCGGATTGGCATGGCCCTGGGGCTGCTCGAAACGTCGCGAATCGACCGGCCGGTCGACCCAGTCCAGTTCGTAATGCACGTCGGCGCCGACGCGCACCTCGCGCCACTGGAACATCTCCACATGGCGGATCAGCACCGGCACCTGCGCGCGCTGGCCGAACTCGGGGTCATACGGCGCCTCGACCACCTTCGTCGGACCGGTCACCCGCACCAGATAGCCGTGCTGCACGGTGTCGGACTCGCCATGGCTGCCCAGGTCGAGGATCTGGCCCCCGTGACGCTCGGCCGCGTTGCGGTGATCGAGCAGGCTCTGCTCGGTCATCGCCACCAGCCCCACCCCCGCCAGCAGCAGCAGCGCGCCAAGCGCGCGTCGCAACCATTGCTGCATATCCGATCCTCCCCTGTTCCCCCTGCCCATGCGAGCTCCTATCCCTGCAGCTCGCGCCGTTCGTCAGCCGTACCGTAGCGGCCGCGCTCGTCCCGCACAACGCGGGCGACGGCGCAGTCGTGATCATGCGTGAAGAACAGGCGCACGCCACGCGCCAGTTTGTCGTCGAGGAAGGCCCGCTTCTCGTCGATCAGTTTCTCCGGCCAGCGGTCATAGCCCATGGTGATGGGCAGGTGCACCCAGAAGCGCCCGGGAATGAGATCGGCACAGAACACCACGCCGCCCACTTCGGCCAGCATCAGCCCGGGCGTGTGGCCGTCCGAATAGCTGAAGCGCACGGCCTCCCCCAGCACCCGCGAGAACTCGCCTTCGACCAGCTCCAGGCGTCCGCTGGCTTCCAGCAAGGGCTGCAGTTCCGGCACGAACGAGGCGCGGTCGCGCGGATGCGGCTGCAGCGCACGACGCCAGTGCTCGGCGCCGACCACATAGGTGGCGTTGGGAAACAGCAGGCGCGGCGGCTGCCCTTGTTCCCAGGAGGCCAGCAGGCCACCGGCGTGATCGAAATGCAGGTGCGACAGCACGACGACATCGATGTCCTCATGCGAGAGCCCGGCCCGTGCCAGCGAATCGAGCAGCACGTGGCGCTCTTCCACCACGCCATAGCGCTCGCGCAGGGCCGGTTCGAAGAACGCGCCGATGCCGGTTTCGAACAGCACGTTGCGGCCGTCCAGATCCTTCACCAGCAGGCAGCGGCAGGCCAGCGGAATGCGGTTCTCCGCATCGGGCGCAATCCAGCGCGACCACAACGCTTTGGGAGCATTGCCAAACATGGCCCCGCCATCAAGTTGCTGGGAATTGCCCATGAGCGACCAGAGTTCCACGATTACTGCACCTTGCCGAGGCCCGACTCGCGGCGCGGATCGCTGGCCGCATCGAGCTTGTTGGTCTTCAGGTCCCACGTGACCACGTTCATGTAGCCCCAGGGATTGCGTTCCTTCAGCGTATGGCCCATGCGGGTCAGCGCATCGGCGGTGGCGGCATCGAATGCGCCCGGCTCCACGTCCACGCGATCGGGCATGTACTGATGGTGGAAACGCTTCTGCCCGGCGATGCCTGCCGCGTCCTTGCCGTCGATGAAGGCGAGGATGCCTTCCAGCACCTGGGTGATGATGGTGGAGCCGCCGGGCGAACCGATCACGCCCACGCGGTCCTTGCCGAACACGATGCTCGGCGTCATCGACGACAGCATGCGCTTGCCCGGCGCCGGCGCGTTCGCCGCACTGCCCAGCAGGCCGTAGACGTTGGGCTTGTTCGGCACCAGCGCGAAATCGTCCATCTCGTCGTTGAGCAGCACGCCTGTGCCGGCGGCCACGAAGGTGGAGCCCATGGTGTAGTTGACCGTGAGCGTGACCGAGGCAATGTTGCCGTCCGCGTCGATCACCGAGAAATGCGTGGTATGCATGCCCGGCTCGGCGCCCGCGCTGACCGGAAGCATCGACGACGGCGTGGCCTTGTCGGCGAGGATGGTCTGGCGCAGGCCCGCTGCGTAGTAAGGCGACAACAGCATGTCCAGCGGCATCTGCACGAAATCCGGATCGCCGAGGTAGTCGTTGTGGTCGCGGAACGCGCGGCGCATGGCCTCGATGATCAGGTGCGTGCGGTGCGCTTCGTCCAGCTTCGCCAGGTCGTAGCCGGACAGGATGTTGAGGATCTCGGCGACGGCCACGCCACCGGACGAGGCTGGCGGCGCGGTGACCACGCGATAGCCGCGGTAGTCCAGCGTGATCGGCGTGCGCTCCTTCACCTGGTAGCTTTCCAGATCCTTCGCGGTCCAGTTGCCGCCGGCGGCACGCACCGCCGCGACCAGCCGGCTGGCGGTCTCGCCGCGGTAGAAACCGTCGAAGCCGTGCTCGCCCAGCAGTTCGAGCGTGCGGGCCTGGTCGGGATCGCGCCACAACTGCCCCGCCAGCGGCGGCTGGCCGTTCGGCAGGTACTTGGCCACCGAGGCGGGCCAGCGGCGGATGTCCTTCTCGCGGTCGGTGATCGCGCCGATCAGCCGCCGATCCGGCTCGAAGCCGTCGCGCGCAATGCGGATGGCCGGGGCCAGCGATTCCTTCAGCGGCAGCTTGCCGTAGTGCGCCGCCAGCCAGGCCAGGCCCGCCGGCTGACCCGGGATGCCGGCCGACAGCGGGCCATTGAGCGCGTTGTCGCGATTGGGCGAACCATCCGGGTTGAGGTAGTCCCTGAGGTTGACCGCGGCCACCGCCGTCTCGCGCGCGTCGATGAACACCTCGCGGCCGTCACCGGCACGATGCAACACCGCCATGAAGCCGCCGCCGATGCCGGAGCTTTCCGGCTCGACCACCGACAGCGTCGCCGCTACGGCAATCGCCGCATCGAACGCATTGCCGCCCTTGGCCAACACGTCGAGGCCGGCCTGGGTGGCGTGGAAATTCGCGCTGGCGATGCCGGCATGGCCGGGGCGCCGGTCGATGACGTGGGCAGCAGGTGCAGCGGCAGGGGAAGCAGGCGGACGACTGTCGGCGGCATACGCAACGCTTCCGGAAAGCAGCAACCCAAGCAGCGTCACGCGCCAGTTCAACAAACACTTCATGCGTCGTCCTTCAGGAATGCTCTGACTGAGCCATCAGGTGTTGGTATTTCAGCTCAAGCTGGTCGTGCGACTCGGTGTGCTCGGGATCGATGATGATGCACTCGACCGGGCACACCTCGACGCACTGCGGCTGGTCGTAGTGCCCGATGCACTCGGTGCACAGCGACGGCTCGATCACGTAGTACTCCTCGCCCAGCGAGATGGCCTTGTTCGGGCAAACGGGTTCGCAGACGTCGCAGTTGACGCAGGTATCGAGGATTTTCAGGGACATGGGGACGAGTTTACACGGTCGCCGCGCACGCTGTGGCGCCTGCACGGCGCGCCGGGCGGGTCTGGTGGGCGAGCGGCGCGACGCCCGCGGGCCGCAAGTTTCCGCGGCGACGCCACGCCACGCCGCAAACAAAAGGCCCGCGGTGCTTGCGCACCGCGGGCCCGGATCAGCACTGGGCCGCGTGGCTTACATCGCCACGAAGCGCACGGTGGCGCCGGTCGGCTGCAGGGCGGTGTTGACGCGGTCCTGGTCGGCCTTGTCACCGATGAACAGGACGATCACGTCCTTGAACGAGCCCGGCTTGGCGTCCTTGAACGCGTCAATCAGGAAGTCGCCGGTCTTGGCCGAGTTCGGGCCGGCAAACACCAGCATGTTGCCCGGCAGCACGCCACGGGCCACGGTCTCCTGCACCTGCTCGAGCTGGCGCTGGAACTTGGCCTTGTCGTCGTCGCTGTCGCCGGCCGGCACCAGGTACGGGTACGGACGGTCAGCCGTCATGCCCTGCATGTTCTTCTGCACGATCTGGCCGAGGTACGCGCCCCAGGCCTTGGTGTCGTTCGGGTCGGTCGGCTTGGCAACGGCCTGCACCTGCTCGGCAGGCTGCTGCGCTTCTTCCTGCTGGCTGCAGGCAGTGATCGAGAGCGTGCTGGTGAGCGCGATGGCGGCGAGGAGAGCGTACTTGTACATGGTGGTCACCTTGGATGGTGGAATCAGGGCGTTGGATCCGTTGGATGCCGGGACCATCCAGCCGCCCTTCGACGGCACCGAAATCGGGAGACCAGGTTGCCCGCGACACCGGATGACCCGTGCCATGCAACCTTGTCGCGCCCCCGGTTCGCGGCGAGTGACTGTCCTGTCCGCAGGATGCCGGCGAGGATACACGAGGCCGGCCCATGCCGACACAGGCGGACGTGCTGCAGTGCAGTGCCCGCAGCCCCTGCGCCGGGGCGATGGGGGTCAGTGCCAGCGCTGGCGCATGGCCTGCTGCACGGCCGGATGCACGAAGCCGGAGATGTCGCCGCCAAGGCGGCCGATCTCGCGCACCAGGGTGGAGGAAATGAAGCTGTACTGCTCGGCCGGCGTCAGGAACAGCGTCTCCGCCTGGGGAATCAGGTGGCGGTTCATGCTGGCCAGCTGGAACTCGTACTCGAAGTCGGAGACTGCGCGCAGGCCGCGGATGATCACGCCCGCCCCGACCTCCTCCACGAAGTGGGCGAGCAGGCCATCGAAGCCGCGCACTTCCACATTGGTCAGGTCGGCCAGCGCCAGGCGGGCCAGCGCGATGCGCTCGTTGAGGCTGAAGCCGGGACCCTTGTTGGGGCTTTCCGCCACCGCCACGATGATGCGTTCGAACAGCGGTGCCGCCCGCGTGACCAGATCCGCATGGCCATTGGTGATGGGGTCGAAGGTGCCCGGATAGACGGCGAGGCGCTTGTTGACCGGCGACTTGTTCACGTGACGGACCACAGGGACAGGGGCGGCTAGCTTAGGCCCGATCGCGATCTCCGCCTAGCCCGCGGGCCGACCGAAAAACCATGGAATCCACGGGACGGGGACAGCCCTGGCGGCACCGGATCGACGCGTGAAAACGGGGCCCGCGCCAGCACTCGTCAGCCACTCCAACCACGTCCGCACGGGCCGGCACACCGTTTCCCGGCAGGCGGGGCGCGACGCAGGGCATGCTCAGGCGCCAGGCGCGACCCGGCGATACAGGGCATATCGGACTTCACCCGCGGTCCCCTCCCGATGCGGCAGCCAGCTGGCCGGCAACGGCGGCGGCGCCGCCTTCGGGGACTCCACGTAGATCCAGGCCGCCGGCGTCAGCCAGCCGCCCTGCTCCAGCCGCTCGGCCACCGCCGTCCACAGCCCGAGCGCAAACGGCGGATCGAGAAACACCAGCCCGTAGGGCTGTGCCGCGCCTTGCAGGAACACCTGCGCGTCGGTCGCGGCCACCTGCCCGCCCGCCACCTTCAGCCGCGCCAGGTTGTCGCGCAAGGCCTGCGCCGCCCGCGCATCGCGCTCCACGAACTGCACGCCGGCCGCGCCGCGCGACCAGGCCTCGATGCCCAGTGCGCCGGTGCCGGCATACAGGTCCAGGCACCGGGCACCGCCAATGATCGGCGCCAGCCAGTTGAACAGCGTCTCGCGCACCCGCTCGGCTGTCGGGCGCAGGCCCGGCAGATCGGGCACGTCGAGGCGTGAATTGCGCAACTGCCCGCCAATGATGCGGATGCGCCCGGAGGCAGCCTTCATGGAAGCGCCAACTCAGCGGTCAGTACGGATGGGGGTGGTAGCATGCGTCCCATTGTCTTTGAATCGCTGCCGCAATGCTCAAGTTCTGGAAGAAGAAACCCGCAGAGACACCCCCGGGCCAGCCTGCAGGGCCCGCCACGGAATCCGTGCCTGCGGCCGAGCTTGCGCACGACACTGACGCCACCTCACTGGACAAGACCGCACTGGGCGAAGCGCTGGCCGAAACGCCACCGCCGCCCGATGCGCCGGTGGAAGACGAGTCCTTCGAGCCGATCGCCCTTGCCGAGGCCGCGACTGCCAAGCGCGGCTGGCGCGACCGTCTCTCCGGCAGTGCGTTCGCACGCGGCCTGTCGTCGCTGTTCAATCGCCATCCCAAGCTCGATGACGACCTGCTCGACGAACTGGAAACCACGCTGATCACCGCCGACGTGGGCATCGAAGCCAGCACCGCGCTGGTCGAAGACCTGCGCAAGCGCATGCACAAGCGCGAGTTCGCCGATGCCGGCGCACTGCTGGCGGCCTTGCGCCAGTCGCTGGTCGCGCTGCTCAGGCCGGTGGAAAAGCCGCTGGCGATCACCGGTCACCAGCCGTTCGTGATCCTCACCGTCGGCATCAACGGCGTCGGCAAGACCACCACCATCGGCAAGCTGGCGCGCCGCTATCGCGACGAAGGCCATCAGGTGATGCTCGCCGCCGGCGACACCTTCCGTGCCGCCGCGGTGGAACAGCTCAAGACCTGGGGCGCGCGCAACAGCGTGCCGGTGATCTCCCAGGGCCAGGACGCCGACTCGGCCAGCGTGATCTTCGACGCACTGCAGGCGGCGCGCTCGCGCGGCGCCGACGTGCTGGTCGCCGACACGGCCGGACGTCTGCACACGCAGGGCGGCCTGATGGACGAACTGGGCAAGATCGCGCGCGTGCTCAAGAAGCTCGATGCCGACGCGCCGCACGAAGTGCTGATGGTCATCGACGGCACCACCGGGCAGAACGCGGTGAGCCAGGTGCGCCAGTTCCGCCAGATCGTCGGCGTCACCGGCCTGGTGGTGACCAAGCTGGACGGCACCGCCAAGGGCGGCGTCGTGTTCGCGCTGGCGCGCGAATTCGGCCTGCCGATCCGCTACGTGGGCCTGGGCGAAACCGCGACTGACCTGCGCGTCTTTGAAGCAGATGCCTACGTCGACGGCCTTCTGCCCGCCAGCCTCGGACAGGGTTGAGGAGCGCCGACCGGTGCCGCGCTGGCTCCGCCTGACCTTGCTATGGGCCAGCAGCGCCACCCTGGTGCTGGTGGTCATCGCACTCATTGCGGTCCATTTCCTGCTGCAGCCGGAGCGCATCACCGCCGTGCTGCAGTCGCAGGCGCGCAGCGCAGGCCTCGAGCTCAACCTGGCCAGCCCGGCAACGCCTGCGCTGTTCCCGCGCCCGGCGCTCGAGCTGCAAGGCATCACGCTCAATGCGCAAGGTGCCAGCATGCCGATCCTGCTCGCGGCACGCGGCAGGCTGGCGCTGCCGTGGCGCACGCTGTTCCGCGGCGAGACGATCATCTCGCAGATGCAGATCGACTCGCCGCGCGTCGACCTCGACGCCTTGCAGTCATGGCTGGCCAACCTGCCTTCGGGGCCGGCCGCGGCGCCCGAAGACATTCCCCGCATCGACGCCGGCGTGCAGATCAGCCGCGGCAGCCTGGTGCGCGGCAACCAGCTGCTGCTGGGCGACGTGGAGCTGGAAACCGGGCGACTCGCCTCCGAGCATCCGTTCCGCCTGACCATTTCCGCCAAGGACGCCAACGGCACGCCAACCCAACTGCGCCTGACGCTGACGCCACGCATCCAGGCCGGCGCGCTGCAACTGGACAACATCGCGCTGCGCCTGACCCACAGCACCACGCTGACGCTGCAACTCGCCGGCGACGCACGCTGGCGCGGCGCTGCCGATGCCTCGGCCCACCTCGCCGGCAAGCTCGATCATGCCGACACCGGGCAGTACGTCACCGCGATCGAACTGGCACCGGCTGACGACAGCAACCCGCTGATGCTGTCGCTCAAGATCGATGGTCCGGACAATCATGCCGACCTGCACCTGCCGCCGCTGGCACTGGCGGACTGGTGGACGCAGCTCGACCACGACGAAGGCCCGCGACTCGCGGTGCCGCCAGGCAACGGCCATGCCGAGATCGCGAAGATCGACACCGGCGACATCAGCATCGAAGGCCTCACCATCCAGGCCGGTTCCGACGTGCCGGCCAGCGCCGCCAGTGCCCCTGCGCCGAAGCCAGCTGCACCGGTGAAGCCCGCGACCGCCAAACCCGCCCCTACCCGCAAGACGCCATGAATCCGTTTGCCGCCGCGCTGTTGGCCTGGTTCGATGACCACGGCCGCAAGGACCTGCCCTGGCAGCAGCCGCGCGACGCTTATCGCGTGTGGCTGTCCGAAGTCATGCTGCAGCAGACACAGGTGGCTACGGTGATTCCGTACTTCCAGCGCTTCGTGGCGGCGCTGCCTACCCTGCGCGACCTGGCGGCGGCCGAAGAATACAACGTGCTCGCGCTCTGGTCCGGCCTCGGTTACTACCGGCGCGCACGCTTCCTGCAACGCGCCGCGCAGATCTGCGTGGAGAAGCATGTCGGCGAACTGCCGCGCGACTTCGATGCACTGGCCGACTTGCCGGGCATCGGACGCTCGACGGCCGGCGCGATCCTCGCCCAGGCGCATGGCCTGCGTTTTCCGATACTCGACGGCAACGTCAAGCGCGTGCTCACGCGCCAGCTCGGCATCCATGGCCATACCGGCCAGAGCGCGGTGGAAAAAGTGCTCTGGCAGCACGCCGATGCACTCACGCCCGCCGACCGCGTCGCCGATTACACCCAGGCCATCATGGACCTGGGCGCGACCGTCTGCGTGCGCTCGCGCCCGCTGTGCGACGCCTGCCCGCTGGCCGCCAGCTGCGTGGCGAAGCGCGACGGACTCACCGCGCAACTGCCCAGCGCCAAACCGAGCAAGCGCATTCCCACGCGCGACACCGTGATGGTGATCCTGCGCGACGCACAAGGCCGCGTGCTGCTGGAGAGGCGTGGGCCGCAAGGCGTGTGGTCGGGCCTGTGGAGCCTGCCCGAGGCCGGCGATCTCGACGGCGCCTGGCGCGCGGCACAGTCGCTGGCCCGCATCGACGACGCCCAGGCGCTGGCCCCGTTCGTCCATGTCTTCAGCCATTACCGGCTGCAGGTCGAGCCGCTGCTGTTCGACGAGGCGACAGCCCACCGCGGCATCGCAGATAATCCCTCCCTGCGCTGGTGCGATGCCGGCGAACGCGCCGCCCTCGGCCTGCCTGCGCCCGTGCGCAGCCTGCTGCAGGGCCTTTGAAAACGTCACCTGATGAGTTGCACCGCATGAGCCGTATCGTCCACTGCGCCAAGCTCGGCCAAGACGCCGAAGGCCTCGATTTCGCACCCTGGCCCGGCCCACTCGGCCAGCGCATCTACGCGGAAATTTCCAAGCAGGCCTGGCAGCAATGGCTGGCCCACCAGACCATGCTGCTCAACGAATATCGCCTCAGCCCGCTCGACCCCAAGGCCCGCCAGTTCCTGAGCGGCGAAATGGAGAAATTCCTGTTCGGCGGCGACGCCAAACAGCCCGAAGGCTACGTCGCCCCCGACGCAGAGTCTTGACGAAGCGCCGCGCTTCCGTTTTAATGCACGGCTCCACGGGGCGCGATACGCGCTCATGGACAATTTGGCCGGGTAGCTCAGTTGGTAGAGCAGGGGATTGAAAATCCCCGTGTCGGCGGTTCGATTCCGTCCCCGGCCACCATTTAAGTCAGCGACTTACAGAAACCGCACCAGGTGCGGTTTTTTTGTGGGTGTCAAAAACGTGCCGTCGATCCGGCACGCTGCCCCGCGCAAGTCATCCGCCGCGAGATGCGCATACCGCAGAGGGGCGCCAACCGTAGGTTGAAGCCGGTGCAGTGCTTCAACAAGCGGCAGATACCCTCCACGGGCGGCCGATAGTTCGGGCCGTAAATGCCCTGCAACATCAGCAGGTGTACGCGTGCTTCAACGTTCGCCCAGCGGGAGGAGCCGCCCCTTCACTGGATGCATCGGCCAAACGCGCCTTCCGAAGGGTAAGGGGCCAAAGGTAGCGCTCCGGCTTGCCAATTGCTTGTTAGAGCCTACGATTTCTTGGCGGACCGAGTTCGCGAATCAGATATGTTTCCAAGGCTACCGCCAGATAGGCGCATTCATTTGGGAATCCAATGGTGAAGATGGCCGTGACAGCCGCCCACTTGTCGCAAAGCTTGTACATCCCCGGCTTGTCTCGGTCCGTCGAATAGACGTGCTTCATCATTCTGGTGGAAATTCCCTGATCGCGGTAACGACCACTACCCCTGCTAATTCCTGATCCAACGTAGATCAGACTTGATCCTTGAAACAGCGCATAGCACCCGCCCAAGTTATAACTGGGAACTGGCGCATGCAAAAAATCATCCCAGCACTGCCACTCCGGAATGGAAAGCCCGGTATTAGCCCAGTGGCGAAGGAAGAATTCTCCTGTCTTCTTTTCAAGACTCTGAATAGTCACGTCGACTCCTCATTACCTTCGGGCCTGTGACTTGGGCAAGCACGGCGGCCAGGCCCCACCCTTCATGGTCTTTCAGTTGTTGCATCTGGGCCAGCTTCAGTCGTTCGATGTAGGCGTCCGTGTCATCGTCAGGGCCGACCGTCGCATCAAACCAATCCTCAAAGTATGCCGCGATGGCATCCGAATCAGGGCGTCGAAAATCCGGCCATTTCGTTTCATCGGGCGGAATTCCGACAAGGGTGCAGACTTGCTCCCATCCATTCGTAGCAGCGGTTATCGAGCACGCAGCAATCAACACCGCGTTTTCAGCAGAGCACCCCTCGAGGTGGAAGAGCCTGGTGAGGGCAAACGCCGCACGCTCGGTAAGTGGAGGGGTATCCAGCGGCACGCCGGCCATCCATTCTTGGATCCAGTCGGGCTCAATGGCCGGGTGGACAGTCCAGCGGCGGAGATTCTCCCTGGTAAAGAGCCACATTTGCTGATGTACCCACGAACACTCGCATTGCGTCATCACACGTCACCAGTCAACGGGGCGAGCATGGTGGCCGATGCAAATCTCAACTATGGAGACGCGTACAAGGGAGTCAGAGACATTTTCAAGCTAGAAAGTCACTCTGACCTCGTTTTTCCGAAAATCCGAGGTGTGTTCGCCCGCGTCAATGGAGCAAACAATCGCTCCGTGACAGTCACCCCATAGGGTTACTCTGTCGCCTAACCGCAGGTCTTGGCCGTCTGCATATTTCACGCTTTGGCACCTCCCCTTTCATAGGGGTATTGCCTCCGGATGTGGCGGTGGCGGTGGATTGGTTACACCGCTTGTCACCCAGAAGCACTGACGTACAGAGGGGTCAGAGACATTTTCGAACCAGAAAATCACTCCGGCCCAAATCTTCCGGCAGCATCTCTTCCCGAGCGATCAACGCTCCGAGGCGGCCTGGAGCGCAGGTGTGGGTGCAGCCGCAATTTCGGGCTGAACTCGACGAATGCGATGCCGAATGCGAATGATGGGGCGCTCTACGAGATTATAGGTTGCCCATGAAAGGGCGAACGACGTGACTAGCAGGCACAGTCTTGCCGGCCAGGTCTTACCGGTGGCCGTGTCGATCCCTGCCAGGGTGAAGAGCCAGATCAATGGGAAGTGGTTGACGTAAACACCATAGCTGATGTTCCCGAAGACTTCGTCGATCTTGCGATAACGAAGCCCCGTAAGAAGTGCGACGGCGGGAACGCCGATGACGATGCCAGTCGCCAGTTCGCCGTTGTAGTGAACATGAAACCGGGGAATCATGGCGAAGAGAACGAGCATCGCGGCAGCGATAACCCAAGCGACCACGACGAGACCGCGCTGAAGGGTAGTCGCTGACGGGCGCATGAAACTCCCGCAAAGGAAGATGAAGAGCGTCCCGGGGATTAGGCGGTAGCCATAGACGTCGGTGTCGATAACTCCCGAGAAGGCGAGACCGAACACGATCATGGACAGCACGAAGGCGGCGACGGTCCATCGCTTAATGATGAGGATCGGAGCGAACAGATAGAAAGTGAACTCCAGCCCCAGCGTCCAGGTCGGAGGATTGAGCGCCTGCGCTGCATCACTGAGCATGTAATAACTGGTCGGAAGCATCAGCGCGTTGAGAGCCACGGTGACTGGCGTGACCGGCAGCCAATTGGCGACCAAGTCGCCGCCAATCACCAGTAGACCGATAGCTGCCGCCAGATAGACTAGGTACTGCGGGAAGATACGCATGACGCGATCGAGCAGGAATTGAGGCGCCTGCGCCAGGGAGTCGTAGTGCTTTTCGATCAGTGCACTGGTTACGTACCCACTAATCACGAAGAAGGATACGACTGCCACGACGCCCGGGCTCAAGTCGAACAGCCATGTATCGAAGCCGAGATGCGATAGGACGACCGCGACGGCCAGGAGTAGACGATACAATCCCATTGCACCTTCCTATGGTTTTGCCGAATGCTACCGCATGGGAGGCTCCCTATGGATTCTTCGGCCCAACCGGAGGTGTGAAGACACAGCCGGCATACATATAGCCAGGGCCGGCGACGACGCCCTCCTCGATGAGAACCGCCTCGCATCCCCTTGGCGGCTGCCATGAATCGTTATCGCCATCCCACAGCACGCCGTTGGAGAGACATTTTCGAACCAGAAGATCACTCTGACCCAATGCTTCCCTCGCGTTCCTCGCGCGAGCCGCCCGAGCTGAGATGGTGGTGTTTTCTTTGCCGTTGGCGCTGACGCCGCCAAGCCCGTCCACCTGATTGGCAATCGTCCATGGCTTGTCGGGATTTGTAACCAAGAGCCACAAATAGACGCACAGCGCGTAAACGCAGCAAAACAGTAGTAAGGGTAGAAGTAATATAAGTGCCAACTACTTCATGGTTTCGCTCTCCTCACCCATTGATGGAAGGCCCTATGAACGCCGCTTTTGATGCCAGCAACGATCAGCGCAAACGCCTCATGTCGAACTTGCAGACCTTGCTGAATGCCTATGCCCCGATCCATCCTAGCGGCCCAACAAGCGTCGTTGACGCCCTGTTTGCCTACCGCCTGTTCCTAGGCCGGATGCCAGCGCTAGGCGGGGAACTGGAAGCCCTTTTTGACGCCCACGATGTGCCGTTCCGTCAGTTCATCAACGGGATATTGGATTCCGCCGAATTCAGCCGTAGCGGCGGGTTCTTCCCCAGCGGGCACACGTGGATGGCTGAGCTTGAGCGGTTCCGGTTCTGGTTCAGGACATCGGACAGGGACATGGGCGTAAAGATGGGAATGGGAGTCTATGAGCCCAAGGCCGTGGAGGTCATGATGGCCCATATCAAGCCTGGCGACGTGTGCTTGGACATTGGCGCACAGACGGGCTTCTTCACCATGCACATGGCGTCCCTGACTGGCTCTACAGGCCGCGTCCATGCCCTTGAGCCCATGTCCGACAGCTTCGACATCCTCACCAAGAACATCCGCGAGAACAGGTTTGATGGCATCGTGTCGGCCAGCAAGATGGCCTGCTCCGCCGAGAACGCCATCAGGTCGTTCGCCCAGCACTCGGGCATGATGATTGCCACTGACGAGCCAGAGGGGGTCACGATGATCCCCTGCGTCCGTGCCGATGACGTGACCAAGGACCGCGTGGCCTTCGTCAAGCTGGACGTAGAAGGCCACGAGCCCGCCGTCCTGCTGGGCATGCCCCGCATTCTGGAACGTGACCGACCCGTCATCCTGACGGAGGTGAACGAGTATTGGCTCAATCAAGCCAACTCATCGGGCCAGTCCTATCTCAGCCGGCTGGCCAGGTATGGCTACGAACTGAAGGACATTGACAACAATGAGGTCGTCAATGTCGATCAAGTCACCTTCCAGCCAGCCAGCGTGATGAATATCCTGGCGACGCCGCTTTAATTTCCGAACCGTTTCCATGTAGGCGGGACGGTGTCGAACAGCGTGACGAACCCGCCTGCGGAAGCCATGATAGGACAAGGGGCTGCGGCAATGCCGGTGAATGTGGAGCCCGACGGAGACCCCACCGCAATATTTCCTATCGTTCCGCCGACGATGTAGACGAGGCCGTCCGTACCGGCGTTATTCGTCACCGATACGCCGGTTGCTGGTTTGACGGGCTGGGCGACACTGATGCCAAGGGGGCATAGCCTTGGTTTTGCTGGAAGTACAAAGGGGTCAGAGACATTTTCCAACCAGAAACTCACTCCGCCACTTTCTTCCTTTTTCCTCTTCGCTCGCTGCTGAAGTCGCGCTCGGATACGAGCAAGCTTGAACAAGCTGCACACGCGGCTGTCGACGTGCGAATTAAAGCCTGTGCGAGTGGCCGAAGCGGCTGATCGTTGCCTTGCTCCAATGAACACCCGAGCCGACTATCAATGTTAGTCGCGACGGTTCAATGCAGTACCCCGCCGCACCAGAACGCAAAAGCCCGCTCCTTCGAGCGGGCTTTTTTATTGGCGCCCAAATCATCCGGCGCCCGGCGATCAGCCATCTACCGCCGAGTACAGGCGTTCCGGGAGGTAGCCGCGCAGGGTGGCGGCGTCGAGGTGGACCAGGTTCTTGTCCACTTCCAGCATCACGCGTTCGCGCGTGGGTCCGTCCATGCGTTCGCGCAGACTGCCGAGGAAGGCGGGGGCCGCGATCAGCACCAGTACGTCGAAGCGGCCATCGGTGCGGCCCTTTTGCAGGAACCGCGTCAGTGCAAGGGCGAAGTTGGCGGTCTCGTGGGCGATGGCGGTGGTGTCCGTGTCTTCGGCAAAGCCGCCCTGCCCCATGCGCTCGAAGCCACGGCCCGCGCGATCGGAGACCAGCTCGTGCTCCTGCAGCCGCCCTTCGGGGTGGATGAAGGCATCCATTTCCTCCAGTGGACCCATCGGCTGGTTCGTCCGGAACAACCGCGCCACGGCGCGATTCGCGACCACGATCCACACGGTCTTTTTCATCTTGCGCTCCCAGGGAGTTTCACCAGGAATGCTTCGCGGCTTGGGTCGCCGTTAACGAATGAGCGCGCTTTCGCGCCAGTGCGTCCTGCATCGCGGTCGCCAGATTCCGCGCGTGGGCGTCAAGCGAACGTGAGCGATGCGCGCGCGGGCCGCGAAGCGAATGCGCATGCACGCCGATCAACGTGTCAGCTCGCCATGCAGAGAGCCGAGGAGTACGTCATGGGGAGTCGAACCATGGCGCTGGACGGTTGAGTGGCAGCAACTGTCATTGACAGGAGTTTGCAATGGACCTGGGTCGGCGGCGGCGGCGCGGCGACTCGATGCATACAGGACCGGGATGCTTCCCGTGTCCGTCTGGTGCGGCGCAAGCGCCGCACCAGACTTCACAACTCTCAGGAAACGACGGCGCTCAGAGCGCGGCGTCCTTGAGCTTCTTAAGCGGGCGAACCTTGAGCTTCACCGTGGCGGGCTTGGCAGCGAACCACTGCTCTTCCTTGGTGAAGGGGTTGATGCCCTTGCGCTTCGGCTTGGCCGGCACGCTGACGGCCGTGATCTTCAGCAGGCCCGGCAGGGTGAAGTGGCCGGCGCCCTTCTTGTGCACCGAACCGGTCACGGCTGCTTCGAGCGCGGCCAGTACGGCGCGCACGTCCTTGGCGATCACACCGCTGGTTTCGGTGATGTGAGCAACCAGGCCGGACTTGCCCAGGGCTTCCTTGATCGGCTTATGGACAACTGCCTTGGCGGCTGCCTTCGGAGCTGCCTTCGGAGCGGTCTTCTTCTTTGCTGCGGCTTTCTGCGCCTTCGCCATACATTTCCCCGTGGTCATCAAGATGATGGTGTTTGGATGCCTCTCGGCATGCGGAATGTATGGCATGCCGGGCCATCCCGCCAAGCTGCAAGACGGAAAAAATGCGGTTTTTTTGCGTCGGCCACCAACCTGGGGTGAAGAAAGTCACGATTGGGGGCGCCGGAGCCCTGTTTTTCAGGGCTTTTTTGGTCGCCCGGACATGCCGCCGGCCATGGACCGGCCCCGACTCGCTATGGACCCCCGGCGCGATCGCTGTCTACTATCGAGCTTCGTTTACCCCCTAGGTGCTGTCCATGAAGCGATTGGCCTTATCCGTGCTCGCCCTGTCGGTGTCGTCGGCGTTGTTCGCCGCCGCCCCCAACGCCCCCTCCATCGATCCGCACCGCCTGTCCGACGACGTCAAGACGCTTGCGTCCGATGCCTTCGAAGGCCGCGGCCCGGCGACCGCCGGCGAGACCAAGACCATCGACTTCGTGGTGGCGCAGTTCAAGGCGGCCGGCGTCCAGCCCGGCGGCGACCTCAAGAACGGCAAGCGCGAATGGACCCAGGCCGTGCCGCTGCTGCAGTCCGACATCGCCGGCAAGCCGGCCCTGTCGTTCTCGGTCAACGGCAAAAACGAGGCGCTGACCCAGGGCAAGGAAATTGCCGTGCGCGCCGCACTGGACGGCTCCAAGGCGGTGTCGATCAAGAATGCCCCGCTGGTGTTCATCGGCTATGGCGTGAAGGCGCCGGAGCGCAACTGGGACGACTTCAAGGGCGTCGACCTCAAGGGCAAGATCGCCGTGGTGCTGATCAACGACCCGGACTTCGAGACCGGCGTGGGCGACTTCGGCGGCAAGGCCATGACCTACTACGGCCGCTGGACCTACAAGTACGAAGAGGCCGCCCGCCAGGGCGCCGCCGGCATGCTGATCGTGCACGAAACCGCCCCGGCCTCCTACGGCTGGGCCACGGTGGCCAACTCCAATACCAATACCCAGTTCGACGTCGTGCGCGACCACCCCTCCAGCGTGCACACGCCGGTCGAGGCCTGGATCCAGCGCGACGTGGCTGTGGACCTGTTCAAAGCCGCCGGCCTGGATTTCGAGGCGCTGAAGAAGCAGGCGCAGACGCGCGACTTCAAGCCGGTCGAACTCAAGGGTGAGTCGTTCTCGGCCGACTACAAGATCGACTCCAAGGTGATCACCTCGCACAACATCGTGGGCCGCATCGAGGGCAGCAAGCGCCCCGACGAAACCGTGATCTACAGCGCGCACTGGGACCACCTGGGCGTGGGCGCACCGGACGCCAAGGGCGACAAGATCTACAACGGTGCCGTGGACAACGCCACCGGCACGGCTTCGCTGATCGAACTGGCCCGCGCCTTCGCCAGCCAGCCCAAGCCGGAACGCTCGGTCGTGTTCCTCAACGTCACCGCCGAGGAAAAGGGCCTGCTGGGCTCGGAGTACTACTCCTCCAAGCCGCTCTACCCGCTGGCCAAGACCGTCGCCGACATCAACATGGACGCGCTCGACCCGCATGGTCCGGCCCGCAACTTCACCATCTCCGGCAGCGCCAAGCTCGACCTGCTCGACGAACTGACCGCCACCGCGAAGAAGTGGGACCTGACGTATTCGGCGGATCCGAAGCCCGAAGCGGGTCACTTCTTCCGCTCCGATCATTTCCCGTTCGCCAAGCGCGGCGTGCCGGCGATTTCGTTCGGCACGGGCAATGACTGGGTCGACGGCGGCGTCGCTGCCGGCAAGGCGGCCGAGGACGACTACGTCGCCAAGCACTACCACCAGCCGTCGGACGAGTGGGAAGCGGGCTGGTCGTTCACCGGCATGGCGCGCGACCTGCAGATCCTCTACACGCTGGGCAGCGACCTGGCCAATTCGAACACCTGGCCGAACTGGAGCAAGGATTCGGAGTTCCGTGCCGCCCGCGACGCCACGGCCTCGCAGCGCAAGTAAGCACTCGTAGTCGTTGAGTTGGCGAACGGCCCGCAGCGATGCGGGCCGTTCGTTTTGGAGGAACCTGCTCGCGGTGATGCGGGATGATCCGCAACGCGGCAAGCCTCGCGAGTCGCAGCGGGCGATGGCGCATGCAAGCCGCCCTTGCATGTTCCGAATGGCAATTCACTTCCTGCTGATTCTCATGACGCTGCAACACGAACGCAGCATGACCGTCATTTGCCAAATGATGAACCGCCACGCAATCGTCGCGATGAAATAACAGGAAAGTCATGCGCCGCAGGCAGGCTATGCAGAACCTGCAGTCGAAGGTGATCCGACCCATGCTGGCGCAATACGTCTATCCATCGAAAACCGGCCTGTTCCGCATCGTTCGCCACGGCCGCCAATGGCGCGTGCTGTGGGATCAGCGCGAGATCGGCCGTCATGAAACGGCAGAGGCCGCACTCATCGCGGCCCGCATCGCCTGCCCGCAGGCTCGCCTCCCGGGCGAGCTGGCGCTGTGGCGCTACATCCCGGAGCTGGCACTGGCGCATTCGCGCGTGTCGAGCGAAGGCACGCGCTGGCAGTTGGCGGGCTGAGCCCGCCTTTGCTCCCTCTCCCCGACGGGGAGAGGGTTGGGGTGCTCGCGGTGGCGTGGATCGGACGTGATCGTGTGGCTTTTTTTCGCTTCGTTCCCAAGTGCTTTCGCCAGCTTGCCGCTTACGCAGCGGGCGTTTCGACCTCCTGCCGGAGGCCGAGTCACTTTTCTCTTGCTGGCCCAAGAGAAAAGTAACCCAAAGAGAATGGCCTCAAGAGCTCGCGGCAACAGGTTGGATACAAACCGGAACGGTCTCCGGGCCTCGACGCGGGACACCTCCGCCTCGACATAGCCGCTTCACTGCAACGCGCCACGGCGTCGAGGACTTAAAGCCGAGCGCTGCGCGCTTTTACTCCCTCTCCCCTATGGGGAGAGGGTTGGGGTGAGGGGTCAGTCTTGCGATATCGCTTGATCGAGCCAGCTTTGAATGGATGCTTCCGCGAGCACCCGCCCTTTATCCCCTTTTGGGGACTCACCCTGCCCTCTCCCCCGAGTGGAGAGGGAGCCAAGGCGCGAGGCGCTACGCTTTAAGTCCTCGACGCCATGGCGCGTTGCAGTGAAGCGGCTATGTAGAGGCGAAGACGGTCGCAATCCGGGCTCCGTAACCTTCCCTGGCTTCTATCCCACGCAATGCTATGAGCCTTTAAGGCCATTCTCTTTGGGTTACTTTTCTCTTGGGCCAGCAAGAGAAAAGTGACTCGAGCGGCGGCAGCCGTTCGAAACGCCCGCCGCGTAGGCGGCAAGCTAGCGACAGCGCCTGGGAGCGAAGCGAGAAAAAGGCCGCCCGATCACGCGTGATCCACGCCACCGCGAGCACCCGCCCCTCACCCCAACCCTCTCCCCTGCGGGGAGAGGGAGCCAAGGCGCGCGGCGCCCGGCTTTAAGTCCTCTACGCCGTGGCGCGTTGCGGTGAAGCGGCAGTGCGGCGGCGAAGACGGTCGCAATCCGGGTTCCGCAACCTTCTCTGGCTTCTATCCCACGCAATGCTATGGGCCTCTAAGGCCATTCTCTTTGGGTTACTTTTCTCTTGGGCCAGCAAGAGAAAAGTGACTCGGCCTCCGGCAGGAGGTCGAAACGCCCGCTGCGCAAGCGGCAAGCTGGCGACACTGCCTGGGAACGAAGCAAAAAAAGGCCACCCGATCACGCACGATCAACGCCACCGCGAGCACCCGCCCCTCACCCCAACCCTCTCCCCGGCGGGGAGAGGGAGCAAAAGCCCGCGGCGCCCGGCTTTAAGTCCTCTACGCCACGGCGCGTTGCGGTGAAGCGGCTGCGTGGCGGCGAAGACGGTCGCAATCCGGGCTCCGTAACCTTCCCTGGCTTCTATCCCACGCAATGCTATGAGCCTTTAAGGCCATTCTCTTTGGGTTACTTTTCTCTTGGGCCAGCAAGAGAAAAGTGACTCGAGCGGCGGCAGCCGTTCGAAACGCCCGCTGCGCAAGCGGCAAGCTGGCGAAAGCGCTCGGGAACGAAGCGAGAAGAAAGCCACGAGATCACGCCCGATCCACTCCACCGCGAGCACCCTCCCTTTACCCCCTTTTGGGGGCTCACCCTCCCCTCTCCCCAGCGGGGAGAGGGAAAAAGCGCTCACTCCTGCGCGTTGATCACCGCCAGGAAGTCGCGCCCGTAACGCTTCAGCTTGGCCTCGCCGACGCCACTGATGGCGCCCAGCTCCGCTTCGTCGGAGGGCAGCGCGCGCAACATCGCCAGCAAGGTGGCGTCGTGGAAGATCACATAGGGCGGCACGCCATGCTGCTTGGCGAGCTGCGTGCGCAGCTTGCGCAGCTCGTCCCATAGCGGCTGCTCATAGGCTTCCACGCCCAGGCTGCCGCCGGTCACCAACTGGCTGTCACGGCGCTTGCGCGATGCGCGGACCGGGCGCGCGTCCTCGCGCAAGCGTACGGAACGGCTGCCCACCAGCACCTCGCGGCTGGCCTTGGTCAGCCGGAGCGTGCCGAAGCCCTCCGCATCCGCTTCGAGCAGGCCCATGGCCAGCAACTGGCGGAACACCGAGCGCCACTGCTTGTCGTCCATGTCCGCGCCGATGCCGAACGTGGAAAGGCGATCGTGGCCCAGTTCACCCATGCGCGCGCTGTCCTCGCCGCGCAGGATGCTGATCACATGGCCGGAGCCGAAGCGCTGGCCGCTGCGGTAGACGGCCGACAAGGCCTTCTGCGCAGGCACCGTGGCGTCCCAGGTCTTCGGTGGCTCGATGCAGTTGTCGCAGCGGGCGCAGGGTCCGTGGAACTCCTCGCCAAAGGCCGCCAGCAGCAACTCGCGGCGGCATTGCGTGGCTTCTGCATAGGCCAGCAGCGACTCCAGCTTCTGCCGCTCGACGCGCTTGCGTTCATCAGCCGATTCGGATTGGGCGATCATCTGGCTCATCGTCACCACGTCGGACAGGCCGTAGATCATCCACGCGTCGGCCGGCAGGCCATCGCGTCCGCCGCGGCCCGTCTCCTGGTAATAGCCTTCCATGCTGCGCGGCAGGTCCAGGTGCGCCACGAAGCGCACGTCGGGCTTGTCGATGCCCATGCCGAACGCCACCGTGGCCACCATGACCAGGCCGTCCTCGCGCAGGAAACGCCGCTGGTTCGCGTTGCGCGTGGCCGCATCCAGGCCGGCGTGGTAAGGCAGCGCATCGATGCCGGCCTCGGCCAGCCACGCGGCGGTCTCGTCCACCTTGCGGCGGCTGAGCGCGTACACGATGCCGGTTTCGCCGCGATGGCCGGCGAGGAAGTCCGTCAGCTGGCGCCGCGCGTTATGGCGCAGGCCGACCTGATAGCGAATGTTCGGACGATCAAAACTGGAGACGAACTGCCGCGCCTCCTGCAGGGCCAATCGCTCGACGATTTCCGCGCGCGTGCGATCGTCGGCCGTGGCGGTGAGCGCAATGCGCGGCACATGAGGGAAGCGCTGGTGCAGCACGGCCAGCTCGCGGTACTCGGGGCGGAAGTCGTGCCCCCACTGCGACACGCAATGCGCCTCGTCGATGGCGAACAACGCCACTTCGGTGCGTTCGAGCAGGCCGAGGAAACGCGAGGTCAGCAGGCGTTCGGGCGCCACGTAAAGCAGGTTCAGCTCACCCGCCAGCAGGCGGCGTTCCACTTCGCGCTGGTCGTCGGCGTCCAGGCTGGAATTGAGGTAGGCGGCGGCCACGCCGGCTTCGCGCAGCGCATCCACCTGATCCTGCATCAGCGCGATCAGGGGCGACACCACGATGCCCGTGCCCTGCCGCACCAACGCGGGAATCTGGTAGCACAGCGACTTGCCGCCGCCGGTGGGCATCAGCACCAGCGCGTCGCCGCCCTCGATCAGTTGTTCGACGATGGCTTGCTGCTGGCCTCGGAACCGGGTGTAGCCGAAAACGCTGTGCAGGATATCGAGCGGGGACGAATGCATCAGGCGATGCTAGGCAAGGTGGTGCGATACATCAATCGGGCATCCCCCACAGCGCGCGGTCGAGGTCGGCATCCATGCCAAAGCTGGACAGCGCCACGCGGCCGTTCTTCACTTCGACGCCCTCGGCGCGCAGCAGCCGGCATTGCTCGCGGAAACCGCGACTGCCCGGCGGCAGCGCCACGTGCCCGCTGGCGCGCAGCACGCGATACCACGGCAGCTGCATGCCTGCTGGCGTTTCACCCAACAGCCGACCGACCAGTCGCGCCCTGCCCGGCAGGCCGGCACGGGCTGCGATGGCGCCATAACTGGCGACGCGCCCGCACGGAATGGCCGCAATGGCGGCATAGACCCGGGCGTGGACTTCATCCATGGGATTTTCCATGATCTTCAACAGGCTCTTTACAGCGGGTCGTGGCACAGTAGCGGCGGCGAAACGGCCTGCCAAGGAGATCGCACCATGCGCCATTTCGAAGCTGTGCGTTCCCACATCGGCAGCCTGCATGAGCTGCGCCACAACGATCCGTACCTGATCAGTTTCGACCTCACCCTGCCGCACGACCGTCATCAGGGCATCTATCTCACGGAACTGGAAGACGAGGCCGGGCGCCGCTACCTGCGCATCTCCACACCGGTGGGGCCGCTGGCGGGCGCCGACCCGCGCCGCTGCCTGCGCTTCAACTGGGAGCAACGCAACGGTTTCCTGGCCGTGGCCGACCTGGACGGATCGCCCTACCTGCACCTGTGCGAGAACCGCCCTTACGAGTTGCTCGACGCCGGCGAGCTCAAGCGGCTGATCGAGGAGCTGGGTGCACTGGGCGACCAGTTGGAACGGATCGTCGCCACCGGCGGCGACGATCTCTGAACACCGCTCAGAACAAGGCCGAGAGGCGCACCATGCCGTAGGCCAGCAGGGCCGTGATGGGCAAGGTGAGAATCCACGCCCACACCATCCGCTCCACCACCGACCAGCGAATGGCGCTCCAGCGCTTGGCCGCGCCCACGCCCATGATCGACGCCGACACGTTGTGCGTGGTCGACACGGGAATGCCGAACGCCGACGCGGTGAGGATCACCGCCGCCGAACTGCCCTCGGCCGCGAAGCCGTTGATGGGATGCAACTTCACCATCCGGTGGCCGAGCGTCTTGATGATGCGCCAGCCACCGCCCGCCGTACCGCCGGCCATGGTCAGCGCGCACACCACTGCCACCCACGACGGCACGTCGAAGCCGCCGCTGGCGGAACCCTGGATGCGCAGGAAGCCCAGCCATGCCGGCAGCGCATCGAACTGTCCCGCCGCCGTGGCGCCGGCCAGCGCCAGGGCGATGATGCCCATGCTCTTCTGCGCGTCGTTCATGCCGTGCGCCAGGCCCATGGCGCTGGCCGACACGATCTGCGCCTTGCCGAAGAAGCTGTTGACGAACGGCGTGCGGCCAAAGCGGCGCAGGAAGCCCGTGCGACTGGAAAACCAGCTGAGCAGTGCGTAGATCGCGCCCATCAGCAGGAAGCCGATGACAAAGCCCAGCAGCGGCGACACCACCATGGGCATCACCACCTTGGGCAGCACGCCCTTGCCCTGCCACCAGTGCTCGCCGCCCTGGGACCAGATCACCGCCGCGAAGTTGTTGCCCGAGGCCGCAATGGCCGAGCCCACCAGCGCGCCCACCAGCGCGTGGCTGGAACTGGACGGAAGGCCCACCCACCACGTGATGAGGTTCCACACCGTGGCCGCCAGCAGGGCGCAGATCAGCAGCTGCGGCCCGGCGGCAATCACGCTGGTGTCGATCAGGCCGGCGGCGATGGTCTTGGCCACCGCCGTGCCCCACAGCGCACCGATCAGGTTGGTGATCGCCGCCATCAGCACGGCCTGGCCGGGCGTGAGCACCTTGGTCGCCACCACCGTGGCGATGGAGTTGGCGGTGTCGTGGAAACCGTTGATGTAGGTGAAGGCCAGTGCGATGAGCACGACGGCAATGGATAAGCCGATGCTCATGCACGCACCCCGCACGCGGCGGCGGAGGCCCGGAGCGCAACCGGGCGACGGAAGCAGGACGAGGTCATCGGGCCGGCCTCAGGAGTTCTTCAGCACGATCGAGTAGACGATGTTGCCGACGTCGCGGCACTTGTCGATCGCCTTCTCGAGCAGCTCGAACAGGTCCTTCGCCAGCATCGCGCGCATGGCGTCGTTGCCTTCCACGTAGAGCGTGCGGTACGGCGACAGCAGCAGGCGGTCGCCTTCCGATTCCAGCGTCTGCAGGCGATCCTGCAGCTTCTTGACCGGGTCGATGCGCAGGCCGCGGCGAAGCTCGCCGATCATCTCCGACACCACGCTGGTGGCCCGCTCGAGCACCATCGCGCGGGCGGCGAAGTCCACGTCGGTCACGCGACCGACCACGATCTCGTAGCGCTCGGCGAACTTTTCGATGGTCTTGGGAATCTTGTACAGCGCCGAGTTCAGCGCCTCGATGTCCTCGCGATCGAGCGCGGTGACGAAGGTGTTCACCAGCTCCTCGCTGATTTGCCCGGCCAGCGCCTTCTCGCGCTGGCGCGCGGCGGCAAAGGCGGCCATCACCGGTGCGTGGTCGTTGCCGGTGACAAGTTCACGCAGGGCCTTGGCGCTCTCGCGCGCCGCTTCGGCGCTTTGCTCGAGCAGGCCATAGAACTTGTCGCCTTTGCCGAAAATCGTTTGCAATGAAAACATGCGGTTATTGCCTGGGTTCGGGGACGGCGAAAATGACGAGTATGTTACAGGACGGCCCTACTGCACCGCATCACATGCGCGACGAGGCCTCTTCGGTGGCAGGCCGAACCTCCGGAAGGCCCGCCGGGCGCCACTTAGGCCTTACACTGCGTCTCATGTCCATACGCGACCTCAACCCAAACCGGCCGCCATGCTGACCGAGATCGCGCTCGTCGTCGTCCTCTCGCTGTTCAATGGCTTCTTCGCGCTCTCCGAGATGGCCCTGGTCGCCTCGCGCAAGACCCGCCTCAAGCAGATGGCGCGTACCAGTCGCCGTGCCCGCATGGCCTTGCGCCATGCCGAGGCGCCGGAACGCTTCCTGTCCACCGTGCAGGTGGGCATGACCCTGGTGATCCTGATCACCGGCGCCCTGGCCGGCGACGTGCTGGGCGACCATATCGCGGTCGCCATCCACGGCGGGCATGCCACTTGGGTCGAGCCCTATGCCAAGGTCATCGGCCTGGTGCTCGGCTTCGTGCTGATCTCCTTCATCCAGATCGTGATCGGCGAACTGGTGCCCAAGCGCCTGGCGCTGTCGGCCCCCGAGGTGATCTCCGGCTACGTGGCCATGCCCATGCTGGTGCTGTCGCGCCTGACCGCTCCGTTCGTGTGGATGCTCAATGTCTCCAGCGGCACCCTGCTGCGGCTGCTGCACGTGCGCAATCGGGGCAATGAAGCGGCCACGGAAGAGGAAATCCGCCTGCTGGTGGCCGAAAGCGCCGAGCACGGCGTGCTCGATCGCGACGAGCACAACATGGTCAACCGCGTGCTGCGCCTGGGTGACCGTACGGTGGACAGCGTGATGACCCCGCGCACCCGCATCGTGTGGCTGGACCAGGCGGCCAGCTACCAGGAGAACGCGGAGATCCTGCGCAGCACGCCCTATTCCCGCTATCCGGTGTACCGCGGGGACGAAAGCGACATCGTGGGCGTGGTCGAGGTAAAGCGCCTGCTGCGCGGCTACGCCGAGGGCAAGCCCAACGTGTTCGGGCAGTTGTCCAAGCCGCTGTTCGTGCCCGCCACCGCCCGCGCGCTCGACTTGCTGGAGGAATTCCGCGACGCCGAAACGCAGCTGGCGCTGGTGGTGGACGAATACGGCGACATCGTCGGCCTGGTCACGCTCAACGACCTGCTGGCGGCGATTGTCGGCGCCACGCAGCTGGGCAGCGCCGGCTCGGACGAGAACCAGCCGATCGTGCAGCGCGCCGACGGCAGCTGGCTGATCGACGGCTCGCTGTCCACCGACGACCTGCGCGAACTCCTGCACGTCGATGCCCTGCCCGGCGAGGCCGAGCACGAATACCGCACCGCCGCCGGCATGGTGATGGCGGCGCTGGGGCATATCCCGCAGACGGGCGAAGTGTTCGAGTGGCGCGGATTTCGCGTCGAAGTGGTGGATCTGGACGGCGCCCGCATCGACAAGCTGCTGGTGACGCCCGTGCCCCACATCGAGGTGGACGAAGACGGCTTCTGAGGCGCGGCCTAGCCGCCGCGGCCGCCCTTGAGCTTGTCGTTGGCAATCTGCGCCATGCGCTGGGCATCGGCGAAGATGCCGTGCATCACGCGCAGTTCGCGCTCATCCATCTGCGCGCGCTGGAACAGCTTGCGCAGGCGCAACATGATGGTGGTCGGCGCGCGGCCCTTGTGGAAGTCGATGTCGTCCAGCATCTGGCCCAGGTGCTCGTAGAACCGCTCCATCTGGGCCGCATCGGCCGGCAATTCGGCATCCGCGCGCACCGGGGCGGCCACCTCGCCCAGCGCGGCGACCCGCAGCTCATAGGCCATCACCTGGACGGCCTGGGAGAGATTGAGCGAGCTGAAATCGTCGACGCTGGGAATGCGCACCATCGCATGGCAACGCGCCAGCTCCTCGTTTTCCAGCCCGGTGCGCTCATTGCCGAACACCAGCGCCACCTGCTCGCCACGGGCGGCCGCGGCCAGTGCGCGGCTGGCGGCTTCGCGCGGGGTGATCTCTTCCAGGTCCACCCCGCGGCGCCGGGCCGACAGCCCCAGCGCCAGGCTGGTGCCGGCCAGGGCATCGACCAGGCCCTCGCTGATCACGGCGGCTTCCAGCACGTCGTCGGCTCCGGCCGCCAGCGCCGAGGCCTCGCGGTCGGGGAATCGCTGCGGCGACACCAGCGCCATGCGGCCGAAGCCCATCGTGCGCATGGCCCGCGCGGAGCTGCCGATATTGCCCGGGTGCGAGGTGCGCACCAGCACGTAGCGGATGCGGTCGGCGAGGTCGGTTGCGGTGCTCATCGGCGGGGGCTTGATCGGGGGAAAACGGGCGCAAAGCTTGGAAACTGTTGGCCCGCCTGTCAAACCGGAGCGGCCGGGATGGCCGCCCGCCTACCTCCCGGCCCGCTCTCTGGTAGACTTTCCGGCCGAAACCCCCGTTCTTTCGAAAGTCGAAGCCATGCCAAGACCCGCCGTTAATGTCGCGGTGCGCGCCGCGCGCGCCGCAGGAAACATCATCCTGCGCTACATGAACCGTATCGACGGACTCAATATCGTCGAGAAGCAGCGCATGGACTTCGCCTCCGAAGTCGATCGCCTGGCCGAGGCCGAGATCGTCAAGGAACTCAAGCGCGCCTACCCGACCCACGCCTTCCTCGCCGAGGAAAGCGGCGCCATCGGAAAGGGTCCGCTGGTGTGGGTGATCGACCCGCTCGACGGCACGCACAATTACCTGCGCGGCATCCCGCACTTCTGCGTATCGATCGCCCTGCTGGACAAGGGCGAGCCGGTCTACGCGGTGGTGTTCGACCCCTTGCGCGACGAGCTGTTCACCGCCAGCAAGGGCGATGGCGCCTATCTCAACGACCGCCGCATCCGCGTCAGCAAGCGCGAGAACCTGGGCGGCGCGATGATCGCCACCGGCTTCCCCTATCGCCAGCGTTCGCACCTGGACGCCCAGCTGGACATGACCCGCGCCATGCTGGGCCAGGCCGAGGACATCCGCCGCTCGGGCTCGGCCGCGCTGGACCTGGCCTACACCGCTGCCGGCCGCTACGACGGCTACTTCGAAATCGGCCTCAAGCCGTGGGACATGGCCGCCGGCGCCCTGCTGGTGCGCGAGGCCGCCGGCCGCTACTGCGATTTCGCCGGCCGCGACGGCATCCCTGAGAGCGGCAACATCGTCGCCGGCAACATGCACGTGGTGCAGGCCATGGTCGATGCCATTGGCGCCAATGCGACGCCGCGCCTGCTGATGGCCTGAGCGGCCGGCACAGCGTGGGGCAAAACGAGGCGCCTGCGGGCGCCTTGTCGCTTCCGCACCCGGTCAGCCCGATTCGGCGTCGCGCAGGAAACCGCGCAGGAACGGCACCGTGATGCGCCGCTGCGCCGCCAGCGAGGCCTGGTCCAGGCGCTCGAGCAGGTCCAGCAGCGCCCCCAGGTCGCGTGCGTAGCGGGCGAACAGCCAGTCCAGCACGGTGTCGTCCAGCTCGATGCCGCGCAGGGCGGCCTGCTGTCGCAGCACCACGCGGCGTTCCTCATCGTCCAGCGGCCTGAGCAGCGCCTGCTGGCAGGCGCCCA
Source organism: Dyella soli (assembly GCF_054482295.1). Lineage (NCBI taxonomy): Bacteria > Pseudomonadati > Pseudomonadota > Gammaproteobacteria > Lysobacterales > Rhodanobacteraceae > Dyella > Dyella soli. Next base: position 715,066 of record NZ_JBTFFU010000002.1, on the reverse strand, counting down.
GGCGCGAACGCAGGTCGGGCAGGCCCAGGCCCAGCTGCGTAGGCAGCGCCTCGGCGGCAAACAGCAGGGCGGCGCCCTCGGCCCGGGCGCGGTTGTAGACATCGAACAGCGCGTGCTCGGCCTCGCGGTCGCCGGCGATCGCGCCCAGGTCGTCCAGCGCGAGGAACTCGCTGCCGGCGACGCCACGAATCGCCGCCGCCTTGTCGCGCAGGCTGCCCAGCGGCAGATACTGCACCGTGCGACCACTCTCGACCGCGGCCTGGCAGGCCGACATCAACAGATGGCTCTTGCCGCTGCCAGCCGGACCGCACAGGTAAAGCCACGACGTGCCGGGCACGCGCGACAACTGCTCGACCGCGGCGAGCGTGGCGGCGTTGGCGCCGGGGTGGAAGTGTTCAAAGCGCTGGCGACGTGGCCAGCGCAAGGCGAGTGGCAACTGCGGAATCATGGAGCTGGTACTTCTTCCTTCCTGCCTGCATCGCTGACGATGGTATCCGCCGCCGCGCCTCCGGTCGCATCGACGACGCCCGCTTCGGCCAGCAGCGGATCGCCGCGGCCCTGCTCCATGTAGAGGCCGCTCTGCCGGTAACGTTCCGCCAGATAGCGCAGCACGACCAGGATCACCGACGCCGCCGGCAAGGCCAGCAGCACGCCCAGGAATCCGAACAGGTAGCCGCCCGCCAGCACGGCGAAGATCACTGCCACCGGATGCAGCCCGATCTTGCCACCGACCAGCCGCGGCACCAGCACATAGCCTTCCAGCAGCTGGCCCGCGGTGAAAATGCCGACCACGATCAGCACGTGGTTCCAGTCGCCGTACTGCACCAGCGAGGCGATCAGGGCCGAGCCGAAGCCCACGATGAAGCCAAGGTAGGGCACGAAGCTGAGCAGGCCGGCGACCATGCCGATCAGCGGGCCGACGGACAGCCCCAAGATGGTCAGCGCGGCGCCGTAGAACGCTCCCAGCGCCAGCATCACCAGCAACTGGCCGCGCACGAAGGCGCCGAGCACGGCGTCGGCCTCGCGCGCAAGGTGCGCCAGGGTGGGCTCGATCGAACGCGGCACGATGCCGTCGATCCACGCCACCAGGCGGTCCCAGTCGCGCAGCAGGTAGAACGTCACCACCGGGATCAGCACCAGGTTGGTCAGCCACATCACGACCCCGATGCTGGAGCGGGACAACTGGCCCAGCACGGTCGAGGCGGCATCGCCGATCGAGCCGAGGTGATCCTTGATCTGGGCCATCATGCGATCGGTGTCGAAGGCACGGGGATCGAGGTGAAGCTTGGCCTGCAGCCACGGCAGCACGGTGTTGCGCGCCCAGTCCACGTAGCGCGGCAGGTTCTGCACGAGGTTGTCGACCTGGCGCGAGATCAGCGGAATCAGCAGCAGCAGCGCGCCGACGGCGAGCAACAGGAACACGATGAAGACGATGCTGACCGCCAGCGTGCGGCCCATGCCCAGGCGCTGCAGGCGATCAGCCAGCGGATCTCCCAGGTAGGCCAGCATGGCGGCGCAGGCGAACGGCATCAGCACCGGCGCCAGCAACCAGAACACATAGGCGATGGCCGCGGCGATGGCGAACATCTGCCAGCGCCGGGAGGTCTCATGAGTCATGGGCATGGCTCATCAAAAGGGTTGGGCAGTGTGACCCATGCGCCGCGGCATCGCCAGCGCGTGGGCGGCATCACCGGCACACCGGAAACGCAGGCGTGGCCTCAATGGACCCAGCGCAGGCTGGCGTCGGCATCGCTGTGCGCGTCACCGCGCAACAGGCGCCCGCCTGCCGCGAGATTGGCCGCGAGCGCATCCATCGGCAGGCTCACCTTGAGCGCGAACAGCATGCCGTCGCCCGCGGCGCTCAGCGTCGTCACCTGGCGCACGGACGGATCCGCCCGCAGCGTGGACAGCAGGTTGGCGTAATCGGCCGCCGAGTTGATGCCGGAGACCCACAGCTTGCCTTCGATCGTGGCCGAGCCGATCACGTTCAGCTGCTTGGCCAGGCGGTCGGCCAGCCCGCCGCCCGCGTCGGTCAGCACGCCTGCCGTATTGGCGCCGTTGTTGCTCCAGCGCTGCTGGGGTCCGCCCGACACCAGCACCCACTCGCCGGCGTTGCCGTGCAACTGGCCGAGCAGGATGAGGCCTGTCTTGTACTGCCTGGCCAGGGTGGCTACCTGCTCCGGCTCGGCCGTGGTCACGTTGGGCGTGTCGCCGGTCTTGGCCGGATCGGCCAGCACGACGCTGTAGCCACGGGCGGCCACGGCCTGGGTCAGGGCAGCCAGCGCGTCACGCGTCAGCACGCTGCCGTCCTCGTCGCGAACCAGCAGCAGCACCGGTGGCTTGGAACCCGCCGCGGTCGCGCCCATCTGCGACACGGCGCGCTGCACGGCGGCCTGGTCGAAGGTCACCTGCAGGCTCAGCCCGGTGGCGGCCCGCTGGTACTGGTACTGCTGCACGATGCCGGCCGCGCCCTTGAGCACTTCGGGGTAACCCGCCTTGCCGGTGAGGTCCTGGCCGCCCGAGGTACGCGCCAGCACCTGGGCCAGCGCGTCGCTGAACGCGCTGTCGCGTGCGGCATCGCTGGTATCGGTCACCGGCACCACTACGGTGTAGGGCGAGACCTGTCCCTGCGCATGGACGGACAACAGCGGGGCAAGCCCCAGCACAAGGCAGACGAGCAGCAGGCGGGACAGGCGCATGGGGCGGCGGGATCCGGTGGGAAACGCCCGGAAGTCTGCCCAATCCGGCGCACAGCGTCCATCGGCCAGGTCTCGCCTTGGCCACTTGCCGCGCCGCGGTTGCCCGTCAGGCAGCCACGTGCCTTCACTGCTACACTTTGGCGTTTCTCCACGCCGGGTTGCCCCCATGTCCGACGCCCTCACCTACCGCGCCGCTGGCGTTGATATCGACGCCGGTAATGCCGTGGTCGAACGCATCAAGCCGCTGGTCAAGCGCACTTCCCGTCCCGAAGTCATGGGTGGCCTGGGTGGCTTCGGCGGCCTGTTCGACCTGTCGGGCAAGTACAAGGAACCGGTGCTGGTATCCGGCACCGACGGCGTGGGCACCAAGCTCAAGCTGGCCCAGCAGCTCGGCCGCCACGACACGATCGGCATCGACCTGGTCGGCATGTGCGTGAACGACGTGCTGGTGCAGGGCGCCGAGCCGCTGTTCTTCCTCGACTACTTCGCCACCGGCAAGCTGGACGTGGACACCACCGTGGCCGTGGTCGGTGGCATCGCCAAGGGCTGCGAACTGGCCGGCTGCGCGCTGATCGGCGGCGAAACGGCCGAAATGCCGGACATGTACCCGCCGGGTGAATACGACCTCGGCGGCTTCACCGTCGGCGCGGTCGAGAAGTCGCAGCTGCTTTCGGGCGACAGCATCGTGGCCGGCGACGTGATCCTGGGCGTGGCCTCTTCCGGCCCCCACTCCAACGGCTATTCGTTGATCCGCAAGATCCTCGAGCGCGCCGGCAACCCGCTGGAGCTGGACCTCGGCGGCGTCACCCTGGCCGACGCGCTGATGGCGCCAACCACCATCTATGTGAAGCCGATGCTCGACCTGCTGAAGAACCAGCCGGTGCATGGCATGGCCCACATCACCGGTGGCGGCCTGAAGGAAAACATCATCCGCGTGGTGCCGGAAAACCTCGGCATCAAGATCGACGCTGCTGCCATCGTGCTGCCGCCGGTATTCGAGTGGCTGATGCGCGAAGGCAACGTGGCGCGCGAGGAAATGTGGCGCACCTTCAACTGCGGCATCGGCTTCACCATCATCCTGCCGCGCGACGCCGTCAGCGCCGCCAGCGCCTTGCTTGAAAAGCACGGCCTCGCCAGCCGCGTGATCGGCGAGATCGTGCCCGCCGGGGGCGACGAGCGCGTGCATATCGGCTGAGCGCCGTGTCGACCGCGCCTCTTCGCGTCGCCGTGCTCGCCTCCGGGCGCGGCAGCAACCTGCAGGCCCTGATCGCTGCGCGTGATGCGGGCGAGCTGCCGGTCGACTTCGTCGCCGTGGGCAGCGACAAGGCCAGGGCGGGCGCGCTGCAACTGGCGCAGGACGCCGGCATTCCCACCTTCACGCTCGACCCCAAGGCCTTCGCCAGCCGCCGCGACTACGACTTCGAGCTGTTCCGACGGCTCGAGGCGAGCGGCGCGCAGCTGCTGGTGCTGGCCGGCTTCATGCGCATCATCGATGGCGACGCGCTCACGCCGTGGGTGGGCCGCATGATCAACATCCACCCCTCCCTGCTGCCGAAGTACCGCGGCCTGCATACGCACCGTCGCGCGCTGGAAGCCGGCGATGCCGAGCATGGCGCCAGCGTGCATTACGTGACGGCGGAGCTGGATGGCGGCCCGGTGATCGCGCAGGCACGCATCGGCATTCGCCCGGGCGACGACGAACCGATGCTGGCCCAGCGCCTGCTCGGCTTCGAACATCAGCTGTTGCCCGCCGTGCTGCGGCTGATCGCCGAGGGGCGCGTGGCCCTGCTGCCGCCCGATCGCGTCGCGCTGGACGGACAACCCCAGCGGGAACCGCTGCAACTGCGCGAAGGCAAACTGGTTGACTGAGCCCTCACCGCCTGCCTACAAGTCGTTCAGGAACGACACGTAGACTGCGGACCTCATGACCAAGCCCATCTCTCTCTGCACGTTCGCGGCCGGCGTGATGCTGGCCTTCGCCGCTTCTGCCGCACCCGCCGCCACGCCCGCGCCTGCGCCGTTCACGGCGACCTATCAGGTCTCGCAGGGCGGCCAGGCGATCGGCGAAGCCGTGGTCACGCTCAAGTCCGTCGGCAATGGCCAGTGGGAATACAGCAACCAGACCCGGGGGACCTCGGGCCTGGCTGCCGCACTGGGCGCCAATTCGTCCGAGACCACGCACTTTCGCTGGAACAACAACGCGCCCGAGACGGTGAGTTACGACTACCACATGGACGCCGCGATCAAGAGCAAGCAGCGCCATACCGAGGTGAACTGGAACACCCACCAGGTCACGGTGGACGACGGCAAGGGTCCGATGAACTACGCCAGCGTCCCGGGCATGGTGGATCGCAACACGACACCGTATGCACTGGGCCTGGCCCTGCGCGCCGGCAAGCAGGCGGTGGCGCTGCCGGTCGCGGTGAAGCGCAACGTGGAAACCCAGCAGTTCAAGGTGGCGGGTACCGACAGCGTCAAGGTACCGGCCGGCAGCTTCCAGGCCGAACGCGTCGAGCGCAGCGACAACCAGAGTTTCAGCGCCTGGTATGCGCCGCAAAAGTATCCGGTGCCGGTGAAGCTGGCACAGAGCGACGGCGGCAACCTGACCCTGGAGCTTGTCAGCTTCAAGAACGGTAACTGACCCCATCGTCGTCCCCGCGCAAGCGGGGACCCAGTGCCTTGGTGGTGCGTGTGAGAGCGAAAGACGCTGGATCCCCGCCTGCGCCGGGATGACGAGCAAAAGAAAAGGCCGCTGGCGCGGCCTCGTTCTTCATCACCGCCACGTACCGCATCGTCGTCCCCGCACTTCACCGTCGTCCCCGCGAAAGCGGGGACCCAGTGCCGTTGGGGTGCGGGTGAGCGCAAAAGACGCTGGATCCCCGCCTGCGCGGGGATGACGAGCAAGAGAAAGGGCCGCTGGCGCGGCCTCGTTCTTCATCACCGCCACGTACCTCATCGTCGTCCCCGCACTTCATCGTCGTCCCCGCGAAAGCGGGGACCCAGTGCCGTTGGGGTGCGTGTGAAAGCGAAAGACGCTGGATCCCCGCCTGCGCGGGGATGACGATCAAAGGAAGGGGCCGCTGGCGCGGCCTCGTTCTTCATCACCGCCACGTACCTCATCGTCGTCCCCGCGCTTCATCGTCGTCCCCGCGAAAGCGGGGACCGAGTGCCTTTGGGGTGCGGGTGAAAGCGAAAGACGCTGGATCCCCGCCTTCGCGGGGATGACGAGCAAGAGAAAAGGCCGCTGGCGCGGCCTCGTTCTTCATCACCGCCACGTACCTCATCGTCGTCCCCGCGCTTCATCGTCGTCCCCGCGAAAGCGGGGACCCAGTGCCGTTGGGGTGCGTGTGAAAGCGAAAGACGCTGGATCCCCGCCTGCGCGGGGATGACGAGCAAAAGAAAAGGCCGCTGACGCGGCCTTTTCTCTGGCAGCGATGCAAACCGGTTCTACGACGGCAGTCGGCGGATCTTCGCGCCCAGCACACCGAGCTTCTCCTCGATGTTCTCGTAGCCGCGATCGATGTGGTACACGCGATCCACCGTGGTGTCGCCTTCGGCCACCAGGCCGGCCAACACCAGGCAAGCGGACGCGCGCAGGTCGGTCGCCATGATCGGTGCGCCGCTCATCTTCTGCACGCCCTTGATGATGGCGGTATTGCCTTCAAGGCGGATGTCCGCGCCCAGGCGCTGCAGTTCGAGCGCGTGCATGAAGCGGTTCTCGAACACGGTTTCGGTGATGATGCCCACGCCCTCGGCCACGCAGTTGAGCGCAGTGAACTGCGCCTGCATGTCGGTCGGAAACGCGGGGTACGGCGCCGTGGTGATGTTGACGGCCTTGGGGCGGCGCCCACGCATGTCCAGCTCGATCCAGTCGGCGCCGGTCGAGATCTGCGCGCCAGCCTCTTCCAGCTTGCACAGCACGGCGTCGAGCGTGTCGGCACGCGCGTTGCGGGCGCGCACCTTGCCGCCGGTCATGGCCGCACCGACCAGGAAGGTGCCGGTCTCGATGCGGTCCGGCAGCACTTCGTATTCGGCACCGTGCAGGCGTTCCACGCCGTGGATGGTCAGCGTGGAGGTGCCCGCGCCCTCGATCTGGGCGCCCATGGCGATCAGGCAATGCGCCAGGTCGACCACTTCCGGTTCCTGCGCGGCGTTCTCGATGATGGTGGTGCCCTGCGCGAGCACGGCGGCCATCATGATGTTCTCGGTACCCGTGACGGTGACCATGTCCATCGCGATATGCGCGCCCTTCAGGCGCTTGGCCCGGGCCTTGATGTAGCCGTTTTCCACCACGACCTCGGCGCCCAGCGCCTGCAGGCCGCGGATGTGCTGGTCGACCGGACGCGAGCCGATGGCGCAGCCGCCCGGCAGCGACACTTCCGCCTCGCCGAAGCGCGCCACCAGCGGGCCCAGCACCAGGATCGACGCGCGCATCGTGCGCACCAGGTCATAGGGCGCGAAGTACTTGTCGGTGGAGCGCGGGTCGATGTGCATCTTCATGCGATCGTCCAGCACCAGCTGCGTGCCCATCTGGCCGAGCAGCTCGATGAAGGTGGTGACGTCGTGCAGGTGCGGCACGTTGCTGATCGCCACCGGCTCGTCGGCCAGCAGGCAGGAAGCAAGAATCGGCAGCACGGCGTTCTTGGCGCCGGAAATGCCCACTTCGCCGTGAAGCGGCTCGCCGCCACTGATCAGGATCTTGGCCATCGAAAGTCCTTGGAAGGTACTTGGGAGTCGCAGCGCAGCCTCAACGGCGCGCCGCGGCCTCCGCGGGAGTCAGGGTTTTGAGGGCCAGCGCGTGGATCGCGCCGCCCATGAGATCGCCCAGCGTGGCGTAAACCAGGCGGTGCCGCGCCAGCGGCAGCTTGCCGGCGAACTGTTCAGCCACCACTTCAGCCTCGAAGTGGACGCCGTCGTCGCCGTTGACGGCCGCCCGCGCACCGGGCAGGCCTTGTTCGATCATTGCCTGGATGGTGGCAGCGTCCATGGGTGTTCCACTTGCGGGAGTCGGGTCAACGTCGCGGATTCCCAAGGCAAGGGAATCCAATGGCGTCGACTATGACGTTAAAATGCGAATATGCCATGTTAATGGAAAACCTCTGTCGCAGAAACGACACGGATGACCGGCAGCACCCCCACCCTGACCGCTACCGACCATCAACAGACTGATTTGACGGACTATTTCCATCCAGCCTTGCCGATTCAGAATCAAGGCGGAAATCCGGCACCTACCCCCGAGGAAACATGAACGCCCACGTTGTCCCTACCAGCCAGAACGCGATCAACGCCGACGCCATCGTCCAGAGCGCGCGCACCGTCATCGCTACCGAGGCGGCAGCCATCCGTGCGCTGGAAACACGGATCGGGCCGGAATTCGTGGACGCCTGCCGTCTCATCATGGCCTGCGCCGGGCGCGTCGTGGTCACCGGCATGGGCAAGTCCGGCCATGTCGCCCGCAAGATCGCCGCCACCCTGGCCTCCACCGGCACGCCGGCCTTCTTCGTGCATCCGGGCGAGGCCAGCCATGGCGACCTGGGCATGATCCTGCCGCAGGACGTGGTGCTGGCCCTGTCCAATTCGGGCGAGACGGACGAGGTGCTGTTCATCCTGCCGGTGATCAAGCGCCAGGGCATCCCGCTGATCGCCATCACCGGCAATGCCAATTCCTCGCTCGCCGACCAGGCCGACGTGCACCTGGACGCCAGCATCGCCGCCGAAGCCTGCCCGCTGGGCCTGGCGCCCACCGCCAGCACCACCGCGGCCCTGGTGATGGGCGATGCGCTGGCCATCGCGCTGCTGGAGGCCCGCGGCTTCACCTCCGAGGACTTCGCCCGATCGCACCCCGCCGGCAGCCTCGGCCGCCGCCTGCTGCTGCACATCAGCGACGTCATGCACACCGGCGAGGGCATCCCCGCCGTGCCGCCGAACGCCACCCTGACCCAGGCGCTGATGGAAATGACCCGCAAGCACCTGGGCATGACCGCGGTGGTCGACGGCAACATGCGCCTGCTTGGCGTGTTCACCGACGGTGACCTGCGCCGCGCCCTCGACGACGACGATGTGGACCTGCGCGGCGCGACCGTGGCCGAACTGATGACCCGCGGCCCCAAGACCATCGGCGCGGACAAGCTGGCGATCGAGGCTGCCCAGCTGATGGAGAAGCACCAGATCCATGCCCTGCTGGTGGTCAACGACCAGCAGCAGGTGGTTGGCGCCCTGAACATTCACGACCTGCTGCGCGCCCGTGTGGTCTGATCCGGCGGCTCAGCCGTTCCCTTGCCTGCCTGCCTGACGGTCCACCGCCAGGCGCCGCCGGCGTTCGTAGCGACGCCTCCCTGCCCTCTTGCCGACCCTTCCCATGTACCTGGCCGATATTCCTGCTGACATCCTTGCCCGCGCCGCCAAGATCCGCCTGGCCATATTCGACGTGGACGGCACCCTGACCGACGGGCGGCTGTGGTATGCCGAGGACGGCCACGAGACCAAGGTGTTCCATGTGCACGACGGCCTGGGCCTCAAGCGCCTGCAGGCCCATGGCGTGCAGGTGGCCATCATGTCCGCACGTATCAGCCACCCCGTGGCGCTGCGCGCGGAAGAGCTGGACATCGCCCATGTCTACCAGGGCCAGGGCGACAAGCGCGCCTGCCTGCGTCAGCTGCTGGAAGCGTTGCAGCTGACGCCGGAGCAGGTGGCCTTCGTGGGCGACGACCTTCCCGACCTGCCGCCGATGCGCGAGGTCGGCCTGGCCGTGGCCGTGGCCAATGCGCATCCCTGGGTCGCCGAGCAGGCGCACTGGCAAACCCGCCTCGGCGGCGGCATGGGGGCGGCGCGCGAGGTCTGCGACATGATTCTCCAGGCCCAGGGCAAGACGGCCGCCGAGCGGGAGCGCTGGCAGTGAACCTGCGCGCCTACTTGCGCGACCGGGGCCTGCCGGTGGCGATCGTGCTGGTTGGGCTGGCCGCCGGCGCCACCCAGATGCTGTACTGGTGGCTGGCGCCCAGCCCCAAGGTCAGCGACTTCGTGGGTCCGCCGCGTTCGGGCTACGTGCTCACCAACTTCCGGCTGTGGTCCTACGATGTCGACGGCCAGCCGAGTTTCCACATGGTCGCGCCACACCTGGAGCGCCGCGAAAACGACGACTCGCTCTACATCAATTCGCCGAAGTTCGAGCTGCCCTCGAACCAGCCCGGCACCCCGCCCTGGCTGGGTGATTCGCTGTACGCCTGGGTCGACAAGAGCGGCGCCCTGCTCAAGCTGCAGGGGCCGGTGTACATGCACCGCGCCGCCTTCGCCGACACCCCGGCGGCGGAAATGCACACGGCGGACGTCACCGCCTGGCCCAAGGAGAACCGCATGGAAACGGCGGCTCCGGCGCACATGGTGCAGGGCGACAGTACAATGAGCGGGGTTGGCATGCGCGCCAACCTCAATACCAATCATCTGGAGCTGCTCGATGAAAGCCACGGCTCGTTCCCGCCGCGCAAACGCAAGTCCTAAGCTTTCCTTCGGCCTGCTCTGCGTGGGTCTGCTCGCGCTGCAGCCGGCGCTTGCCAAGCAGTCCGACCGCGACCAGCCGATGAATTTCCAGGCCAAGACCACCGACGCGTACAACGCGCCGAACACCATCTCCACCCTGACCGGCAACGTCGTGCTGACCCAGGGCACGCTGAAGGTGACCGGCAGCGTGGCCAAGGTGCACCTGGACGCCGACACGCAGATCGCGCGCGTTGTGGTCACCGGCAACCCGGCGCACATCCAGCAGATGGACGACAACAACAACCTGATGCAGGGCGACGCCGCCACGCTCGATTACGACAACATCAACGGCATCGCCGTGCTCACCGGCAACGCCTCGGTGCAGCAGCAGGGCCGCGGCGAGTTCCACGGCGACAAGCTCACCTACAACACCACCACCAGCCTGATCACCGGCGAGGCCGGTGGCGAGGGCGTGGTCCACGGCATGTTCCTGCCCAAGGCCAGGCCGGCTGCCGCGCCCGCCAGGCCGGCGGCGGCCCCGGCCAAGGCGTCGACTGCGCCGACCGGGGGCAACTGATCGATGCTTTCGGCTGAAGGTCTGCAAAAAAGTTTCAAGGCGCGCCAGGTCGTGCGCGATTTCGCCTTTTCGATCCGTGAAGGCGAGGTGGTCGGCCTGCTCGGGCCCAATGGTGCCGGCAAGACCACCTGCTTCTACATGGTGGTGGGCCTGATCGAAGCCGACGCCGGCGTCATCAAGCTCGACAAGCAGGACATCACCGGCCTGCCGATGCACCAGCGCGCCAAGCTCGGCATAGGCTACCTGCCGCAGGAAGCCTCGGTGTTCCGCCGCCTCAGCGTGGCCGACAACATCATGGCAGTACTGGAGCTGCGTGAAGGCTGGGACGAGAAGCGCCGCACGAACGAGCTGGAAAGCCTGCTCGATGAACTGAAGATCGCGCATATTGCCGACCAGAAGGGCATCAGCCTGTCCGGCGGCGAGCGTCGCCGCGTGGAGATCGCCCGCGCGCTGGCCGCCCATCCGCGCTACATGCTGCTGGACGAGCCCTTCGCCGGCGTGGACCCCATTTCGGTGGGCGAGATCCAGCGCATCGTGCGCCACCTCAAGGAGCGCGGCATCGGCGTGCTCATCACCGACCACAACGTGCGCGAGACGCTGGGCATCTGTGACCGGGCCTACATTCTCAACGACGGCGAAGTGCTGTCGCGCGGCACGCCAGCCCATATCCTCGCCGACGAAAAGGTGCGAGAGGTGTACCTGGGTCGCGAATTCAAGCTGTAACGGTGCCGCTACAGCCATAAACCGGAGGTGATACGCGATTTCGCGTTTGACCTATGGCCGGGCTCCGGGGCAAGCGTTACGATGACCCTCGAGCACATCCGAACCGGCTGGCATGAAACCCGGACTGCAGTTTCGACTCAATCAACAGCTTACGCTGACTCCTCAGCTGCAGCAGGCCATTCGCCTCCTGCAGCTGTCCCAGCTGGAGCTTGAGGCTGAGCTGCGGCAGATCGCCGAAAGCAATCCGCTGCTCGAGTTCTCCGATGACAACCCGGACGACGTCGATGGCGACGACCGCGAGACGGTCGATTCCATGGTCGACGGGCTGCCTCCCGGCAACAGCGCGAGCTCGAGTGCCAGCGACACCGTCGATGATGCCGATGCGCCCGAATGGAGCGACGGTGACGGCGCGGGCGAGGATCCCATCGATTTCTCCGGCAGCGGCATCTCGTCGCGCAATGGCAGCAATGTCGACGAGGATGGCTTCGAGCCCCAGAGCGCCGCGCCGGAAACCCTGCAGGAACACCTGCTGTGGCAGCTCAACCTCACGCACCTGAGCACGCGCGAACGCACCATCGCCTCCGTGCTGATCGATGCGCTGAATCCCGACGGCTATCTCACCGAAAGCATGGACTCGCTGATTGGCGCCCTGCCCGCGGACCTGGCGGCCAGCGACGCCGAGGTGGAACAGGTGCGCCGCATGCTGCAGCGCTTCGACCCCACGGGCGTGGCGAGCCTGGACCTGCGCGACTGCCTGCACGTCCAGCTGGAACAATTCGATCCCGAGCTGCCGCAGCGCGACCTGGCCATGCGTATCGTCGACAGCGAGCTGGAACTGCTGGCGCGCAACGACATCGCCCGCCTGGCCCGCAAGCTGCGCGCGAGCGAGGACGACACCGCCGCCGCCGCCGTGCTGATCCGCAGCCTCGACCCGCGCCCCGGCGCCGCGCTCGACGTCACGCCGGTGGAATACGTGGCGCCTGACGTCTACGCGCGCAAGGACGGCGGGCGCTGGCGCGTCAGCCTGAATCCGGACTGCCAGCCGCGACTGGGGCTCAACCAGCATTATTGCGGGCTGATCGCCCAGGCCCGCGGCACCGACGCCAGCTGGATGCGCGGCCAGTTGCAGGAGGCGCGCTGGCTGATCAAGAGCCTCGAATCGCGCGCGGAGACCCTGCTCAAGGTGGCCGAAGCGATCGTGCGCCGGCAGAGCGCCTTCCTCGACTACGGTCCCGAGGCCATGCACCCGCTGGTGCTGCGCGAAGTGGCCGAGGAAGTGGGCATGCACGAATCGACCATCTCCCGCGTCACCACGCGCAAGTACATCCATACGCCGCGCGGTACCTTCGAACTGAAGCATTTCTTCTCCAGCGGCGTCTCCACCGAAGATGGCGGCAGCGCGTCGGCCACGGCCATCCAGGCCATGCTGCGCAAGCTGGTCGACGCCGAAGATGCACGCAAGCCGCTTTCCGACCAGGCCATCGCGGAGGAACTGCACCGCAAGGGCATTCAGGTTGCCCGCCGCACCGTCGCCAAATACCGCGAAGCCATGCGCATTCCGAGCTCCAGCGAGCGCCAGCGCGCCGGGTGACATGCGCCTGCGACCATCGGCCCGGGGAACTTGACGGCAAAAAAGGCGTCCCCATACAGGCAGGGAGATTCCTTGAAGGAAACCTGTCGTGCGCTCCGCGTGAAGACTCATCTAACGCGGCCGATTACCCGGAAGTGCATAGTTGCCTTCCAGCCTTGGGCGAGGAGACCGGAACCATCATCGAAAAACCCTGGACATCAAAGGTGTGCCGGCCGCAGTCCCGTGACCTGCACATCGACCCCAGCCGCGCCAGCGGCAAGCACCAGAGGAGGCGCAACATGCAAGTTCAGCTCAGCGGTCAGCAGATCGAAGTTACCCAGGCTCTTCGTGATCATGTGAATAGCCGGCTCGACCGCCTCACCCGCCTCGACGACAAAATCCTCAGCCTGAGCATCGTGCTTTCCGTCAACAAGCTGCAGCAGCGCGCCGAAGGCACGCTTGCCGTTTCGGGTGCCGCGCTGCACGCCGAAGCCCTGGAGGCGGACATGTACGTTTCCATTGACGTCCTGTTCGACAAGCTGGTCACCCAGCTGCGCAAACACCGCGAGAAAATCTGCGACAAGCATCAGCGCGCCGCTCGTGAAGAGCGCCTCTACGGCTGATCCCTCCCGGCCCGCCCTGCCCCCGGGCGGGCCACTTCCCTGCCGTTCCCCGCCACGTCCAAGGCAGCCGCCAGTGTGAACTGGCACAATGCCCGCGTAGCCGCACTGGCCCCGCCGGGTCCAACCACGCGGTGCAAAGGACCAGGCTTGGATCGGCTTACCGCCCGACAACTCTACGATGGCGTCCACGAGCGCATGGCGCTGCGCTGGGTCTCCGGCATGCGCGGCGAATCGCGGGTGCTCGAACAGGCGGCCACCACCACGCGGCGCCCGTCGCTGATCGGCTATCTCAACGTCATCTATCCGAACAAGATCCAGATCATCGGCACCGAGGAGCTGAACTTCCTCGATGGCCTGGACTCGCGCCAGCGCTGGGAGGCGATCAACAAGATCGCGGCCTACCAGCCGGTGGCCATCATCGTGACCAAGGACCAGGCCATTCCCGCCGACCTGCGCGAGGTGGCCGAGGAAACCAATACGCCATTGTGGATCAGCTCCAAGCGCGGCCACGAGCTGCTGACCTGGATGCAGTACTACCTGGCGCGCATGCTGGCGCCCAAGATCACCCTGCATGGCGTGTTCCTGGAAGTGTTCTCGATCGGCGTGCTGATCACCGGCGAGTCCGGCTCGGGCAAGAGCGAGCTGGCGCTGGAACTGATCAGCCGCGGTCACCGGCTGGTGGCCGATGACGCCACCGAATTCACCCTGATCGCGCCGGACGTCATCGACGGCACCTGCCCCGAACTGTTGCAGGACCTGCTGGAAGTGCGCGGCCTGGGCGTGCTCAACGTGCGCGAGATGTTCGGCCACACGGCGGTCAAGCCGTCCAAGTACCTCCGCCTGGTCGTGCACCTCAAGCCGCTGCGCGAGGGCGAGGACACGGACGGACTCACCCGCCTCACCGGCGACATCGGCCGCCGGGAGATCTTCGAGGTGCAGGTGCCGATGATCACCATTCCCGTGGCGCCGGGCCGCAACCTTGCCGTGCTGGTCGAGGCTGCGGTGCGCAATCATGTGCTCAAGAGCAAGGGCATCGACCCGGCCCAGACCTTCATCGACCGCCAGGCGCACCAGATGCGCCGGCTGCCTCCGTGGTGAACCATGAGCGAACAGATCCTCGGCCAGACCATCCACCAGCCCGACGCGATCCACCTGGTCGTGCTTACCGGCATGTCCGGTGGCGGCAAGACGGTGGCCCTGCGGGCACTGGAAGACCTGGAGTTCTACTGCGTCGATAACCTGCCCACGGCCCTGCTGCCCCAGCTGGTGGCCGCCGCGAGCCGCGGCATGCACGGCAAGCGGCGCAACGTGGCCGTCGGCGTGGATGTGCGCAATCCGGAGGAAGACCTGCAGCGCATGCCGGCCATCCTGTCGGAACTGGCCGCCGCCGGCGTGCACGCGCACCTGATCTTCCTCGACTGCCGCGACGATGTGCTGCTCAAGCGCTATTCGGAAACGCGCCGCCGCCACCCGCTGTCGTCACGCGGGCTTTCCCTCGCAGACGCCATTGTCGAGGAGCGCCGGGTGCTGCGCTCGATTGCCGCGATCGCCGACAAGGTCATCGATTCCAGCGACATGAACGTGCACCAGTTGCGCCGGCTGATCGCCACGGGTTACGCCGAGGCCACCGAGGGACTGACGCTGATGTTCCAGTCATTCGCCTTTCGCCGCGGCCTGCCGCTGGATGCGGATTTCGTGTTCGACGCGCGCTGCCTGCCGAACCCGCACTGGGATCCCACCCTGCGCCCGCTGTCCGGCAAGGACGCGCCGGTGCGCGATTACCTGGATGCCCAGCCGCTGGTGGCCGAATACTTCGCCGACACGGCGCGCTGGCTGGATGCGTGGCTGCCGCGCTTCGAGGCCGACGACCGCAGCTATGTGACCATTTCGATCGGCTGCACCGGCGGTCGCCACCGCTCGGTCTACCTGGTGGAAAAGCTGGCGGCCCACTACCGCGCGCTGCGTGACGGCGTGCTCACCTTCCATCGCGAACTCGAGTGATTGCCATGCTGTCCATCCCGCTGATCCGGACTGGCACGCCGTCATGAGCGTCGGCGTGCTGTTGATGACGCACGAAGCGGTCGGCAAGGCGCTGGTCTCGGCCGCCCACCACGTGCTGCCCAGGCTGCCCTTGCGCGTGGAGGCGGTGGAGGTGCCGGCCCAGGCCGATCCGGACGTGATGCGAACGCTCACGGCCAGGCATGCCCGCGAACTCGACGAGGGTGACGGCGTGCTGGTGCTGGCGGACCTGTACGGCGCCACGCCCTGCAACATCGGCTTGTCGCTCAGCGCACTGGGCGTGCGTTTGCGCTGTGTGTCGGGGCTCAACCTCCCGATGCTGCTGCGTGTGCTCAACTATGCGGAAAAACCATTGGACGAGCTGGCGGAGATCGCCGCCAGCGGTGGACGCGGGGGAATCTTCATCGACCATGCTTGAGAAAGAGATAGTCGTTTCGAACAAGCTCGGCCTGCACGCTCGCGCGTCGGCCAAGCTGGTGCAACTGGTGCAGGGCTTCAAATCCACCGTCTGGCTGATCAGCAAGGGCCGCGAAGTCAACGCGCAAAGCATCATGGGCGTCATGATGCTGGCTGCAGGCATCGGCACACCGCTGATCGTCCGGGCCGATGGGCCCGACGAGGAGTCGGCCATCAACGCCGTGGTCGCCCTGTTCGACCGTAAATTCGACGAAGGAGCCTGAGTGGGGAAAGTCATTGCCCGAGCAACGTGCCCCGGGGCCGCCTCGACGGTCCCACGGCCCTTGCCGTGCCGGCTTTCCGGATCACGGGACATGACCGCGGCGGCCGGATGCCGTCGCCAGGGCTGGCCTGACCGGCCCGCCGGCCATGGAGGGCAGGCATGAGACAGGTACTTAATGGCACCACCGCGGCCAGGGGCATGGCGCTCGGACGTGCCCGGCTGGTCCAGCCCAGTCGCTATCTGGTCGACACCCGCCCGCTCAACGAGGACGAGGTCGACGTCGAGCTGGCGCGCCTGCACCGTGCGCTGGAAACGGCCCGGCAGGAGCTGCGCGAATTGCGCGGCAAGCTGCACGGCGCGCTGGCGCGCGAGGTCAACGAGTTCATCGACGCGCACAGCCTGCTGCTGGACGACCCGGAGCTGCTGCGCGGCCTCGACGACCTGGTCCGCATCGGCCACTACCGCCCCGGCGCCGCGCTCAAGAAGCAGCGCGACCGCCTCGCCGCGGTGTTCGAAGCCATGGACGACCCCTACCTGCGCTCGCGCAAGGAGGACGTCGACCAGGTCATTGGCCGCGTCATCTCGGCCCTGCAACGCCAGACCAGCCGCGAGGAGCGCAAGCTGGCCGCGCGCGTGGGCGAGATCCTGATTGCCGACACCATCGCGCCGGCGGACATGGCCCATCTGGCCGGCAGCGGCCTGCTCGGCGTGGTCGCCAGCTCCGGCAGCGCCTATTCGCACAGCGCCATCCTCGCACGCAGCCTCGACCTGCCCATGCTGGTCGGCGCGCGCGATGCGCTGTCGAGCATCCATGACGACGACCTGATCCTGCTCGACGCCGAACGCGGCGAAGCCGTGGTCCACCCCACCGCGCAGGATCTCGCCCGCTACCGCGCCTGGCAGCGCGAGGCGGCGCAGGAAGGCCGGCGACTGGCCACGCTGGCCAATGCTCCTACCCGCACGCGCGACGGCGTCGACATCCGCCTGTTCGCCAATGCCGAGATGCCGGCCGACATCGCCATGGCACGCGCACGCGGCGCCGACGGCGTCGGCCTGTATCGCACCGAATTCCTGTTCCTGCGCCAGAAGGGCCTGCCCACCGAGGACGAGCAGTTCATCGCCTACCGCGACCTGGTGCTGGGCATGGGCGGCCTGCCGGTCACCATTCGTACGCTGGATCTTGGCGCCGACAAGGCCGACGCGGCCGGCCTGGTGGTGCGCGGCGAGGACAACCCTGCACTGGGCGTGCGTGGCGTGCGCCTGTCGCTGCGCTACCCGGCCGTGTTCTCGACCCAGATCCGCGCGATCCTGCGCGCGGCCTGCTACGGACCGGTGCGCGTGCTGGTACCGATGGTGACCCAGCCGGACGAACTGATCGCGGTGCGCACGCTGTTCAAGCTGGCGCGCCAGGAACTCAAGCGCGAAAACGTCGACCTGCCCGAGAAGCTTTCGCTGGGTGCGATGGTCGAAGTGCCGGCCGCGGCCATCAATGTGCGCGCCTTGCTGGACCACGCGGACTTCCTCGCCATCGGCACCAACGATCTTGCCCAGTACGTGCTGGCTGCGGACCGTGGCAACGATGCGCTCGACAACATCTACAACCCGTTGCAACCGGCCATGCTGCGACTGCTGTCGTATGTGATCGCCGAAGGCCGCCGCGCCAAGAAGCCGGTGAGCCTGTGCGGCGAGATCGGCGGCGATACCAGCTTCACGGCGCTGCTGCTGGCGCTGGGCCTGTGCGAGTTCAGCATGCATCCCAGCCAGCTGCTGCATGTGCGCGATCGCCTCGCCACGCTCGACCACGCCTCGTTGCGCGCGCACGCGCCGCGCATCCTGCGTGCGCGTACGCATGAAGAAGCCGAGGCGCTGCTCGCCAGCTTCTGTGACTGAACCACGGGCGGTCGCGCGGGCTGCACCACCGCCACTGCAAGCTCACTGCCGGCCGGCCGTGGCCAGGAACGCCTCGATCAGCGCACCGCGATAGCGTTGCCGGTGCAGCACCAGCGAGAGCTTGCGCTGCAGGTCCAGGAACGGCGTCTTCAGCACGTGCAAGCGCCCCGCCGCAACCGCATGCGTCACCGCCACGGCCGGCAGGCAGGCAATGCCGAGCCCGGCGATCACCGCCTGCTTGATGGCCTCGGCCTGGTCCAGTTCCAGCACGGTTTCGCCCGGCGGCAGGTTCAGCAGGGCGCGTTCGCTCAGGCTACGCGTCGCCGATCCCGGTTCGCGCAGCACCCAGCGCGCGCCGGCGAAGTCGGCAGGTGACAGCCGGCGCTTGCGCGCGAGGGGATGATCGGGGGGCGCGCAGACTACCAGGGCGTCGTCGCGCCAGGGGCGCACTTCCAGCGACGCATGCGCCACCGGCCCCTCCACGCAGCCGAGTTCCAGCGCGTGATCGAGCATGGCCGCGACGATTTCCGCCGTATTGGACACGCGCAGGCGAACCGAGACATGCGGGTGCGCGCGGACGAATTCGCCCAGCAGTTCGCCCACGCGATAGTTGCCCACGGTATTGCTCGCGCCGACCCGCAGCTCGCCGCCCAGCGCCTGGTCACTACCGGCGCGCACCCGTCCGAACTCGGCGTAGCGCTCCAGCAGTTCCTGCGCCAGCGGCAGCAGTTCGCGGCCGCGGGTGTTGAGCCGCAGGCGACCCCGCTCGCGTGCAAAGACCGGTGAGTCCAGCTGCCGTTCCATTTCCGCCAGCGCCATGCTGGCCGCGGGCTGGGTGAGATGCAGCTGTTCGGCGGCGGCGCGCACGCTGCCCAGCCGTGCGATCTGCACGAAGACCTCGAGCTGGCGCGGGCTGATGTTCAGCATCAGCCAATCTTATTACACGAATCAATATTTCAAAATTTTCTTTATGGAATGGCCGGCGGACAATGACGCCGTCACCGGAGAACGCCATGAACGCCACCGCCGTCACCACCGCCCAGCCAAGCTTCGGCCAGCGCCTTCCCGGGTTGCTGCTGGCGGTCGTCATCGCCCTGCTCGCCTGGGGGCTCGGGCGGGTCCTGCCGCTGATCGGCGGACCGGTGTTCGGCATCGTGCTGGGCATCATGGTGCGCAACCTCATGGCCCCCGGCGGCAGCTATACCCCCGGCATCCAGTTTGCCGGCAAGCAGGTCCTGCAGTGGTCGATCATCGCGCTGGGCTTCGGCCTGAGTCTCGGCCAGGTCGCCAGGACGGGCCTGGAATCGCTGTCGGTGACCCTGGTGACCATGACCGTCGCCTTCCTGTCGGCGTGGCTGCTCGGCCGCGCACTGAAGGTGCATGACAAGCTCCAGATCCTCATCGGCGTGGGCACCGCCATCTGCGGTGGCTCGGCCATTGCCGCGGTCACGCCGATCATCAAGCCGGACGACCACGACACGGCGTTTGCGATCTCCACCATCTTCCTGTTCAACCTGGTGGCGGTGCTGCTGTTCCCGCTGCTCGGCCACATGCTGCATCTGTCCGACCTTGGCTTCGGGCTGTGGGCCGGTACCGCGATCAACGACACCTCGTCGGTGGTGGCCGCGGGCTACAGCTTCAGCAAGCAGGCGGGTGACTACGCCA
This sequence comes from Dyella soli, assembly GCF_054482295.1. Classification (NCBI taxonomy): domain Bacteria; kingdom Pseudomonadati; phylum Pseudomonadota; class Gammaproteobacteria; order Lysobacterales; family Rhodanobacteraceae; genus Dyella; species Dyella soli. Next base: position 695,145 of record NZ_JBTFFU010000002.1, on the reverse strand, counting down.
CCATCGTCAAGCTGACGCGTGCCACGCTGATCATTCCGATCTGCCTTGTGCTGGCGTTTGCGGTGGCGTGGAAGCAGAAGAAGCAAGGTGCCAGCGATTTCAGCCTGCGCCGCATCTTCCCCTGGTTCATCCTGTGGTTCCTGGTGGCCTCGGCAGTGCGCACGGCGGGCCTGGTGCCGGTGGCGCTGCAACCCGTGCTGCACATGGCCGCGGAGTTCCTGATCATCGTGGCGCTGACGGCGATCGGCCTCTCCGCCAACCTGCGCAAGATGGCCTCGACCGGTGCGCAGCCGATCCTGCTCGGCCTGGGTGTCTGGGCGGCCGTGTCGGTGAGCAGCCTGCTGGTGCAGTTGGCGATCGGGCAGCTCTGAGGGCGCGAAACGCATTACCCTTCACGGCAACGCCGCTGCGGGATCCCGGAAGGACATGCTCATCCACGGCTCATGCCATTGCGGGAACATTGCCTTCTCGCTCAGCTGGGAGCCGGATCCCGGCGAGATCCCGGCCCGTGCCTGCGGCTGTTCGTTCTGCACGCGACACGGCGCCGTCTGGACGTCCAATCCCGATGGCCGCCTGGCCATCACCATCGACGACGAAGCGCTGGTGTCCCGCTACGCGTTCGCGACTGCAACGGCCGAGTTTCTCGTCTGCGCGCGATGCGGCGTGGTGCCTGTCGTCACCAGCATGATCGACGACAGGCTGTATGCCGTGGTCAACATCAACACGTTCCAGAACGTGGACCCGTCGCTGTTTCGCCGTGGCCCGGCGAGTTTCGAGGGCGAGGACGCCGAGGCACGGCTGGCGCGGCGCAAGCGCCACTGGATCGCTGACGTCGATTGCGCCGGGCGCAACGCCTAGCCCGGTCGTCCGCAGGCGCCATGCGGCGGTGCGGCGGTGCCCGGCGTGAAAACTTTCGCCGCCGGCCAGCGCGATCACGGTCGGGCCCTGTGTTATATCTCCGCCGCCACCCGGCGCAGGGGATGTCGGGAACAGCGGCTGGCTGGGGCGGTCGCGGGTGCCGTCGGGGAGCCCCTCGCCAGATTCACGTGGGCCGATTCGTGGGCCAGGACCGGACAAGAAGAACATTGAGCCTAGCCATGACTGTTTTGCGGTTCGCCCAGCTGCCGTCGTCATGCCGTCTCTGTGTGGCGGCGGCCCTGGCCTCTGCACTGGTCGCCGGATGTGCCGTGGGGCCCGACTTCAAGCGGCCCGCGGTACCGGCCGTCAGTGGCTACACCGAGCAACCCGTCACCACTACCGCAGCCACGGCAGGCGTGACCGGTGGCGCAGCACAGCATTTTGCGCAGGGCAGCGATGTCAGCGGCGACTGGTGGACCCTGTTCCACTCCCGACCTCTCAATGACCTGATCGAACAGTCGCTGGCCAACAATGCCGACCTCAAGGCGGCGCAGGCAGCGCTGGCCGTGGCCAGGGAAAACGCGCTCGCGCAGCGGGGTACCTACTACCCGAGCGTGGCGGCCAGCTTCTCGGCCAGCCGCCAGCGGCAGGCGGGCACCATTGCGCCGACGCCCAGTTCGAACGCGTTCCAGTACAACCTGTTCACGCCGCAGGTGAGCGTGTCGTACGTGCCGGACATTTTCGGCCTCAACCGCCGCACGGTGGAGTCGGTGCAGGCACAGGAACAGTCGGTCCGCTTCCAGACCATTGCCACCCAGATCACCCTGAGCACCAACGTCGTGGCCGCGGTCGTGCAGTTGGCGGCACTGCAGACCCAGGTCGATGCCACACGCGAACTCGTCGACATCAATACGCGCATGGTGAAGATCCTGCGCGAACAGCTTGCCAAGGGTTACGCCAGCGGGCTGGACCTGGCAGCGCAGGAATCTCAGCTGGAGCAGGTCAACGCCACGCTGCCGCCGCTCATCAAGCAACTGGCGCAGCAGCGCGACCTGCTGGCCGTGCTGGTGGGACGGTTTCCGGACCAGGCATCGATCGCGCATTTCGACCTCGACAGCCTGCAGTTGCCCGAGGAGCTTCCGCTGAGCCTGCCGTCGGCGCTGGTGGCGCAACGGCCGGACGTGCTCCAGGCCGAGGCCAACCTCCATGCCGCCAGTGCGCAGGTCGGCGTCGCCATTGCCAACCGCCTGCCCAATATCGTGCTCAGCGGCAACGTGGGCAGCACGGCGCTGTCGATGGGCCAGCTGTTCAAGTCAGGGACCGAGTTCTGGGCCATCGGCGCCGACATCACCGCACCGATCTTCCAGGGCGGCACGCTGCTGCACCAGGAACGCGCGGCGAAGGCCGCCTACGTGCAGGCGGCCGAGCAATATCGCAGCACGGTCCTGACCGCCTTCCAGAACGTCGCCGACACGCTCGCCGCGCTCGAGCAGGATGCCGCGGGCCTCAAGGCAGCCGCTGCCGCCACCGAGGCCGCCCGGCGCACGCTGGACCTGTCGCAACGGCAGGTGACGGCGGGCTACGCCAACTATCTCGCCTTGTTGAACGCGGAGCAGTCCTATCAGCAGGCGCGGATCAACCTGGTGCAAGCCCAGGCCAGTCGCTACGCCGACACGGCGGCGCTGTTCCAGGCGCTCGGCGGCGGATGGTGGAACCGCGCGGAACTCGTCCAGGATAAAAATGAAAAATGACCTGTTGGATGCTGCATCGATGACCAGGCACCGGCGCGGCTTGCCTCGCGCACCTGTGGCAGCGCTGCTGCTGGCCACGGCCGCGACCCTGCTGGCGGGTTGCTCCAGCCAGACCGAAGGCGGCGCGCCGGAGGGGTCCGTCACACCGACCAATGTGACGTTGACGGCGGCCCAGCACCAGCATGTCCAGCTGCATACGATGACGCGTTCGAGCTTCCACAAGACGCTGGAAGTCACCGGCGTGGTGGACTTCGACAACGACCAGGCGACGGCCGTGCTGGCGCCGATTTCCGGCCCGGTGGCGAAGCTGCTGGTCGGCATCGGCGACCGCGTCAAAAAGGGCGACGCCCTGGCGGTCGTCGACTCGCCGGATTTCGCCGCGGCCATCAGTGCCTATCGCAAGGCCATCACCACCGCGCACACCGCGCGCCGGCTCGCCGAACTGGAGAAGGACCTGGTGCAGCACCAGGGCGTCGCCCAGCGCGAAGAAGACCAGGCGGAAACCGACGCCGCCAATGCCGAGGCCGATCGCGATGCGGCGCGGCAGGCACTGATCGGGCTCAACGTCGATGCGCAGACCATCAAGGCCATCGAGCAGGGTCGCCCGGTGGCGCATGTCGACGGCGTCATCCGCTCGCCGATCAGCGGCACGGTCGTCGACAAGCAGATTACCCCGGGCCAGTTGCTGCAGGCGGGCACCACACCCTGCTTTACCGTGGCCGACCTTTCGCGCGTGTGGGTGATGGCGCAGGTTCCGGAGAGTGATCTTGCCGCCATCAGCCTCGGCGATGCCGCGGACGTGGCGCCAGGCATGGACGCCCGGCGCATCGCGGGCACGGTGACCAATATCTCGGCCCTGGTGAACCCCGACACGCGCCTCGTCCCCGCACGCGTCGCGGTGGACAATCCGCAAGGCCTGCTGAAGAAGCAGATGTACGTCAACGTGCGGATCCACTCGCACGCGGAAGCCAACGGGTTGCTGGTGCCGATCTCGGCCATCCTGCGCAATGACGAGAACCTGCCCTTCGTCTATGTCGTGCAGCACGACGGCAGTTTTGCGCGACGCCCGGTGACCATGGGCTACCGCACCGGCGACCAGGTGGATATCCCCTCCGGCCTCCAGCCTGGCGAACAGGTGGTGGTGGATGGCGGCATCTTCGTCCAGTTCATGCAGAACCAATGAGCGACCCACTGCCTTCCGTCTCGCCGTCGCGCACGGCGTCGATCATGAACCGGATCGTGGCCGCGTCGCTGGCCCAGCGATTCCTGGTCATCCTCATGACGCTGCTGCTGACCGGCGCCGGCGTGCGCTCGCTGCAGCGCCTGCCGGTGGATGCCTATCCCGATCTCTCGCCGCCCATCGTGGAAATCATCACGCAGTGGCCAGGACATGCCGCCGAGGAAGTGGAGCGACTGATCACCGTGCCCGTCGAGCTGGGCATGAACGGCGTGCCCAAGACCACCACGGCGCGTTCCATTTCGCTCTACGGCTTGTCCAAGGTCATCCTCACCTTCCAGACCGGCACCGACAACAACTTCGCGCGCCAGGAAGTGTTCAACCGGCTGGGCGACCTGAGCCTGCCGCCTGGCGTGACGCCGTCGGTGTCGCCGTTGTCCGCGCCGTCGGGCCTGATCTACCGCTACGTGCTGCAAAGCTCCGACCGCTCGCCAATGGAACTCAAGACCATCGAGGACTGGACCGTCGAGCCGCAATACCGGTCGGTGCCGGGCGTCGCGGACGATTCCGGCTTCGGCGGCGGCACCATGCAATACCAGGTGTTGCTGGACCAGACCAGGATCGCCGCGGTCGGCCTCTCCGCGACCCAGGTCGAGGCGGCGCTGACGGCCAACAATGCCGATGCCGGCGGTGGCTTCTATTCGCAGGGCGGACAGTTCTACTACGTGCGTGGCGCGGGCCGGCTGGAGACCCTGGAAGACATCTCCAACGTGGTGCTCGCCGTGCACGATGGCGTGCCGGTGCTGGTGAAGGACGTGGGCCGCGTGGTGATCGGCATCGCCCCGCGCCTGGGCGAATTCGGCTACGAAAAGCAGGACGACGCAGTGGAAGGCGTGATCCTGCTGCGTACCGGCGAGAAGACCCAGGACGTGCTCAAACGGGTCGAGGTAAAGACCCGGGAACTCAACGAGCGGATCCTGCCCCGCGACGTCAAGGTCGTGCCGTTCTACGACCGCACCGACCTGATCGCGCTGACCACCCGCATCGTCGAGGACAACCTGCTGCGCGGCATGCTGCTGGTGGTGGTGATCCTGATCTTCTTCCTCTACGACTTCCGCGCTGGCCTGATCGTCGCCACCACCATTCCACTGGCCTTGCTGTTCGCCTTCATCTGCCTGGACCTGCAGGGGGCCTCGGCGAACCTGCTGTCGATTGGCGCGGTGGACTTCGGCATCCTGGTGGATGCCGCCGTGGTCATGGTGGAGAACATCTACCGGCAGATCGCCGGGCGCCAGGGCACGCCGCTCAACGTGAAGGAAATCATCCGCGACGCGGCGGCCGAAGTGGATCGCCCGCTGTTCTACGCGGTGGCCGTGATCGTGGTCAGCTTCCTGCCGATCTACGTGCTGTCGGGGCCTTCCGGCACGCTGTTCAAGCCGATGGCCGACACCATGATCTTCGCGCTGGTCGGCTCGCTGGTGGTCACCCTCACTCTGCTGCCGGTGCTGTGCGCCGTGTTCATGCGCAAGGGAGTGCGCGAACGGCGCAATGGCGTGTTCGAGGCGATCAAGTCGGTCTACATCAAGGGCCTCGACTTTTCGCTCGCACGGCCGTGGGGCATCACCATCGCCTCCGCTATCGTGCTGGCCGTGTCCCTGCTGCTGATCCCGCGCATCGGGGCGGAGTTCATGCCGCAACTGGACGAAGGCGCGCTATGGGTGCGCGCCACGATGCCGTACACGATCTCGTTCGAAGAAGCGTCGAAGGTGACGCCGCGCGTGCGCGACGTCTTGCGCTCCTTCCCCGAGGTCACCACGGTGGCCTCCGAACTGGGTCGCCCCGACGACGGCACCGATGCGACCGGCTTCTTCAATGCCGAGTTCTACGTGGGCCTGAAGCCTTATTCGCAGTGGACCGGCAGCTATCGGAACAAGGCTGCCCTGATCGAGGCGATCAACCAGAAGCTGCAGGCCTTCCCCGGCATCATCTTCAACTACACGCAACCGGCAGAGGATGCGGTGGACGAGGCGGAAACAGGGCTCAAGAGCGCGCTGGCGGTCAAGGTCTTCGGAGCCGACCTCAACACGCTCGAGCAGAAAGGCAAAGCCATCAAGCAGATCCTGGAACGCGTGCGCGGCATTCGCGACGTCACCCTGGTGCAGGAGCTTGGCCAGCCGAGCCTCACCATCAAGATCAACCGGGCGCAGATCGCGCGCTACGGACTGAATGTCGCCGACATCAACGGCCTGATCCAGACGGCCATCGGCGGCGACGTGGCCACGCAGGTGATGCAGGGCGAGAAGCAGTTCGACCTGGTCGTGCGCCTCGAACAGCCATACCGCGACAACCCCGAGGAAATTCGCAACATCCTGGTGACGACGCCCGCGGGACAGCAGATTCCGCTCAAGGAACTGGCGGATATCCGGGTCACCAACGGCGCCTCCTTCATCTACCGGGAGAACAACTCGCGCTACATCGGCGTGCAGTTCTCGGTGGCCGGGCGCGACCTCGCCGGGGCGGTGGAAGAGGCGATTGCGCAGGTCAACGGCAAGGTGAAACTGCCGCAGGGCTACCGGCTTGACTGGGGCGGCGAGTACACCGAGTACACCGCGTCGCGGGCGCAGCTCAACGTGATCCTGCCGCTGACGCTGGCGCTGATCTTCCTGCTGCTGTTCACGCTTTACAGCAACCTCAAGTTCCCCTTCATCACCGTGCTCGGCGTGCTGCTGTCGGCACCGGTGGGCGGCATCGTCGCCCTGTGGATCACCGGCACGCCGTTCTCGGTGTCTTCCGGCGTGGGCTTCCTGGCGCTGTTCGGCGTCTCCGTGCAGACGGCGGTGGTCTACATCTCCTACGTCAACGAATTGCGGCGCGGCGGCACCCAGCTTGCCGAGGCGATTCGCGAAGGCGCCATCCTGCGACTGCGCCCGATCATGATGACGGCGCTGGTTGCGGCGCTGGGCCTGCTGCCAGCGGCACTCGCCACCGGCGTGGGCACGGATACGCAGCGGCCGTTTGCACTGGTCATCGTCAGCGGCCTGTTTACCCGGCTGCTGATCAGCGTATTCCTGATGCCTGCGCTCTATGCCCTGGTGGCGCGACCGGAAGACCGGCTGGAAGTGTGAGGCCGCACGAGGCGGCCCGCGCCGCCGGCAATATCCGCCCTGGATCCAGGGCGGATGCCGTCACCGGCATGCATGGCCTCAGGCCTTGCCCTGCTCCACCAGGGTGAGTGCCACCTTGTCGCGCAGGTACACCGGCAGGGCCTGTTCGGGAGCGCAGACGCGCCCGGCGGCAAATTCGCGGGCGGCCAGTTCGGCCACGTGGCGTGCCTGCGGATAGCAGGCGCCATTCGCGCTGCGCAATTCACCGCTGAGTCGCCCGCGCAGCACGTCGGCGTAGGTGGCCCAGCCGGTACCGACTACATGCCAGGCGGCCGCCGCTGGCAGCAGCAGCGCCTCGGCCGTGCATACCCGCTCCTCGTCGAGCGCGACCAGTCCGCCGTTGTCGTCGCGGCGATAGCTCGCCGCATAGATTTCACCCATGCGCGCATCGATGACGGCGAGGATGCAGGCATCGTCTTCCGGCGCCTCCAGCGCCAGCGCCGCCAGCGATGACACCGTGATCACCGGCACATCCAGCGCGAGCGCCATACCCTGGGCCAGCGAGATGCCCAGACGCACGCCGGTGAACGCGCCGGGACCACGCCCCACGCCGATCGCATGCAAGGCATGGCGGCCCAGGCCGGCTTCGGCGAGCAGCGCGTCCGCCATCGGCAGCACCAGCTCGGCATGGCGCCGTGGCGCGATTTCGCTGCGCGCGATCACTTCGTCGCCGTGGATCAGGGCAACGGAACAGGCTTCGGTGGCGGTTTCGAGGGCTAGCAGGTTCATGGCTGCTCCATGATAGCCGGTGCCGGGCTGCCCGCGCCGGGAACGCCGGCGTACCAGTCGAAGCGCCGCGTGAGATACATCAGCAGGGCGATGGTGACGGTGAGCACGACGGCGCCGATCAGCAGCGCATACTCCTCGGCGGCCAGCACGATGTAGAGCATGGCGTAGACCAGGGCCAGCGTACCGCCCAGCAGCTGGCCCGCGCGCCTGGCCCGCAGCACCGCCATCGCATAGCCGCCCACGATCAGCACCACCGAGGCCGCGGCCAGCGCATAGGCGCAAGCGAATCCGATCTGTTCGGACAAGGCCAGCAGCAGCACGTAGAAGGTCGTCAGGGCCGCACCCACCAGCAGGTACTGCACGGGGTGGACGCGCAGGCGCTTGAGCACTTCGAACAGGAAGAACGCCACGAAGGTCATGGTGATGAACAGCAGGCCGTATTTGCCCGCGCGCACATTGCGCTGGTAGACATCCACCGGCTGGAACAGCGCCACGCCAAACGCGGAATCCTTCACGGAGCCGTCCACGCGCACGTCGCTCGCGCGCCAGGACTGGCCGTAACTGCGGTTGAGGTCAAGCATGTGCCAGCGCGCACTGAAGCCATGCGCATCCACCTGCCGCTCCACCGGCAGCGCCGCGCCGACAAAGCTCGGATCGGGCCATGGCGCGCGCATCTTCACGTCCATCGTGCGTGCCAGCGGCAACAGCTTCAGCGACTGCGTCCCCGCGAGGCGGAAGCTCAGCACGAAGTCGATCGCCTGGCCGTTCAATGCATCGAGGTCCAGCGGTACCGTCACCGTCGACCACTGGCCACCGAAGGTGGCGGCCGAGGAGGAGAACTGCTGCGGCTTGCCGTTGACCAGCAGTTCGGTCACCTCCTGCAACCCCCGCAGATCGCCGACGACGAGCCGAAGCTCGGCCTTGTCGCCCTGCCAGGTGGCTTCGTCCATGCGCGGATACTGCTGCAGGTCCGCGGCGCGAAAGCGGCCACGCAATTGCACCGTGGAAGCAAACACCGGCGCCTCGTAGATGCCGTAACGGCGCTTGTCGACCGTCATGGCGACGTCCATGGTGGCTGTGTCGGGCAGGATCAGCGCCGTGTCCTGCTGCTCCCGGACCTCGTTCGGTCCGGTGCTTACGCGCTGCCGCGTCGGCACGGCGAGCACCAGGCCGCCGAGCACCTGCTCGCCGCCCCAGCCCTGCGCGATCTGGTCGACGGCCGACTGGCGCATGCCTTGCCGCTCTTCCACCAGCGACTGCACCTTCAGCAACGGCAGCAACATCAACAGCGCGAGCAGGCCGATACCCAGCACCCTCGCGGTCCAGCTTCCCATCCAGCTTCCCATGACATGCACTCCTGAAGGCGGAGTCAGCAGGAAAGCAGCCGGCGCGGCCACGGCCGGGGCGCCCGCCGGGCAATTGCCGGCGGGATCATGACGAAACGGCGATCAGGCGGCCGGTGGCTGCCACAGTTCGATGCGCGTGCCTTCCGGATCCATGATCCAGCCGAAGCGCCCGTACTCGCTTTCGTCGACGCGATCGTCCACCGTCACGCCAGCGGCGCGCAGCTGCGCGAGCAGGGCGTCAAGGTCGTCCACGCGGAAATTGACCATGTACGGCTGCGTGCTCGGCGCGAAATACGTGGTGTCCGCCGCAAAGGGCGACCACAGCGTGTAACCGGCACGCGACGGGTCCTCGCCAAACCTGGCGCCGCCCCACTCCTCGACCGGCAAGCCGAGGTGTCGCTCATACCATTCGCCCAGCGCCTTGGGATCGCGCGCCTTGAAGAAGAACCCGCCCAGTCCGATGACCTTGGCCATGACCCTGCCTCCCGGTAGCTGCCCGCTAGGCGGGCGAAGACACTTCATCGTCGAAGAACGCCTGCACATCCGCCAGTTCGCGCGTGCGCGGCATCAGCGGAAGACTGGCAAGGAACAGCCGTCCATATCCCTTGCTGGTCAGGCGTGGATCGCACAATACCAGCACGCCGCGGTCGCGCACGTCGCGGATCAGCCGCCCGGCGCCCTGCTTGAGCGCGATGACCGCGCTGGGCACCTGCCAGCCCATGAACGGATTGATGCCCGCCTGCTCCAGCGCCTCGAGCCGGGCCTGCAGCACGGGGTCGTCCGGCGCGGCAAACGGCAGCTTGTCGATGACCACCACGCTCAGCGCCTCGCCCGCCACGTCCACGCCTTCCCAGAAACTGGCGGCACCCAGCAACACGCCGTGGCCACTGGCGCGGAATTCCTCCAGCAGGCGATGGCGCGGCGCCCTGCCCTGCACGAACAGCGGCCACGGCACGCGTTCCTGCAGCAATTCCGCGGCGCGGCGCAGGGCGCGGTGCGAAGTGAACAACAGGAACGCGCGCCCATGCGAGGCATGCAGCACGGGCAAGACCGCATCCAGCACCCGATCGGTGTAATCGCGCGTGGAAGGGTCGGGCAACGCCGCCGGCAAGTAACACAGCGCCTGCGTCGCGTAGTCGAAGGGACTTTCCACCTGCAGCGTCTGCGGATCATCGAGCCCCAGCTGGCGCGCGAAGTGATCGAAGCTGCCCGCCACCGACAGCGTGGCCGAGGTGTGGATCCACGCCGCCTGGGCCTGCTCGCGCATCGCGCGCAACGGCGCCGCAAGATCGAGTGGCGTGGCATGCAGGGCAAATCCGCGCGGATACAGCTCGTACCAGCGTACATCCCGCTCGCTGTCGCGCTCGGCGATGCGATCGAGACGCTCGCTGAGATGCGCAGCGCGCTCATGCACGTTGGCGAAGCCACGCGAACGCTCGGCCTGCGACACCAGCACGTCGGTGAGCCCGGCCAGCACCTCGCGCAGTTCGTGCAACGATCCGGCGCTGGCGCCGCTGGCTTCGAGCAGATGGAACGGCCCGCGCTCGGGCAGCGCGTCCATGGCCAGGCGCAAGCGGCGGACAGCGTCCTGCAAGGCCTCCACGGGTTCCAGCAAAAGGCCGATCGCACCGGTGACGCCGTTGCATTCGCCGAGGCTGTCCTGGGCCAGCTCGGTGAGCTGTCGTGCGCTGATGCTCTGCGAGAAGAACTGGCCCGCCAGCTCCGGTATCTGGTGCGCCTCGTCGAGAATGAAGGCATGCGCGCCGGGCAGAATCTCACCGAAGCCCTCCTGCTTGAGCGCGAGATCGGCAAACAGCAGGTGATGGTTGACCACCACCAGGTCGGCTTCCTGCGCCTCGCGGCGCGCCTTCACGACATGGCAGTCGTCGTAGAACGGACACTCCACGCCCAGGCAGTTTTCAGGCGTGGAAGTGACACGCGGCCATAGCGGCGATTCCTCCGGTACCTCGGCCAGCTCCATGCGATCGCCGCGTCGGGTGCGCGCCGACCACGCGCGAACGGCCGCCAGTTGCGCCGCCTGTGTCCGGTCGAAGCTGGCGCCCTCGCGCACGGTCTGGTCGAGCCGGTACAGGCACAGGTAGTTGGCGCGTCCCTTCAGCAGCGCCGTCTTCACGTGCGCAGCGAGCACCGAGCGCACGCGCGGCAAATCGCGGAAGTACAACTGGTCCTGCAGCGCCTTCGTGCCGGTGGAAATGATCACGCGCTGGCCGGACAGCAGCGCCGGGACAAGATAGGCAAAGGTCTTGCCGGTGCCGGTACCGGCTTCCGCGATCAGCGTTTCGCGCTCGGCGATGGCATGCTGCACCGCGCGCGCCATCGCCTGTTGGGCGGCGCGCGGGGCGAAATTCGGCAGCTCGCGGGCGAACGGGCCATCCGTGCCCAGCAACGCGGCGACATCCTCGTGTTCGATCATCGCGCCAGTATCGCCGACCTGGGCCGCGCCCGCGAATGCCTTAGACTTCCCCTGCCCTGGCATGCGGAGTCCACCCTATGTCCACGCCCATCAGCTGCATCGGCCAGATTGCCGTCACCGTGAGCGATGTCGACAAGGCGCTGGCGTTCTATCGCGACATTCTTGGCCTGGCCTCTCTGTTCCGGCCCGCGCCCAATCTTGCCTTCCTCGACTGTGGCGGCGTGCGGCTGATGCTGTCGACGCCGCAGGGCGCCGGTGCGGTCGGCGCCAACTCCATTCTCTACTTCAAGGTGGGCGATATCACCACGGCCTTCCACGCCATGCTCAATCGCGGCGCGGTCGGCGAACGCGAACCGCACTCCACTGCCGAGCTGTCCGACCACACGCTGTGGCTGGCGTTCCTGCGCGATCCGGACGGCAATCTGGTCGGCCTGATGGAAGAGCGGCGGCGCTGACGCCTCCCTCCCGCGATCGAGGAAGGCAGGCACAGGCCCGCACGGCGGCGGCCCCCGCGCGAAGCCTTGCGACCGGACCGCCACCGGATGCGCGCCAGATGTTCCTGGCGCGCACCGCCCATGCGGATCCGGCTTGCTTCCTCAATGAAACGGCTTCGGGGTGGCCGCGCCATCAAGGTGTGCCCCCGAAGGGCCCGGGAGCCACTCTCCTCGCCCATGCCCGCGCCCCGGGGACCTACAGCGAAAAGTCATACTGGACCTGCAGACGCGCATACCGGGGCGCGTTGTAGTACTTGGGCAGCTTGTAGTTGGTGTACGCGGTCTTGCGACCCCCATTCGAAATGGTTTCCGACTGTTCGTAGACGAAGGTCGGCGCATCGTTGTTGAACAGGTTGATCACCGAGAGTTGCACGCCCAGGCCCTTGGCCCACGACGGCTGGTACATCAGGTTCGGGCTGACCGTCCACAGCCACGGCGTGCGTCCGGCCGTGCCTTCCGGGCTGACCTCGCCGTTGCAGACGTGGAACTGCGCGCCGTAGCCGAAGTGGGTACCGAGCGTTCCGCCGCCACCGCCGTAACAGCTGATCGGCGCACCCGATTGGGCGAGCAGGTTGAGACCCGCCGACCATTCGGGCGTGAATTTGTAGGCACCGTAGAGCTTGATGCTGTGACGACGATCGTTCGGCAGATAGCCGTTGGCGCCCACCATGATCTCGGGGAAGTCGAAGTCGGCCGTGGTACCCGTATCGGACTGGCCATTGCTCGACTTCACCAGGCCCTCGGTGTTGCCATAGCTCTTCGACCAGGTGTAGGACGCGTTCACGTAGTACCGGTCTGACTGCTTCTCGGCACTGAACACCACGCCCTGGTAGGAGCGCTTGGCGGGCGGGCCAAGCACAACGCCTGGAATGGTCACGTTGAACGTGCGCGCCGAGCCATCCAGCGTGGTGGCAAGCGCCAGCGCGCTGCCGGGGTTGTATATCCAGCAGCCACCCATGCCGGCAGGTACCGACCACTGATCGTCCCAGGCACCGGCCACGCCCTGTTTCACCGCCTCCGCATAGAACGGACGCGAATCACAGGTATCGTCGATGGTGGTGCGCAACCTGCGATAAGTGGCCTTGACCCCGACCGTCCACTGATCGAGAAAGCTGGTATTGCTGCGCAGGCTCTTCTGGAAGCCCAGGATGTACTCGTCCTGCACATACGGTTTCAGGTCCCGGGAAGCCACCGCACGCGGATTGGGCGTGCTGCCGTTCTCGCCGTTGAGTACGTAGTGCCCCTGACTGCCTTTCTTGCCTACCAGTACCGGCGAGCCGTCGGGATTGATGCCCGAATAGAGGCTGTCGTCCTCGGTATAGAGCGATGCGGTCGCGGCCCGCAAGGCGACATTGGCCGCGATCGGCAGGGAGTACCGACCGGCGCTGCCGGCCACCTTGAACGACGCGTCGCCGAGCACATCCCACGAAAAGCCAAGGCGAGGCTGCCAGATATTGGCCTGCCAGACGAAGGTTTCGCCGGCACCGTTCCGGTTGTTGAAGCCGTCGTTGCGAATGCCACCGTACAGCAACCACTTGTCGGTCGCCTGCCAATGGTCTTCCAGGTACCAGGACTTCTGCCCGACCTCGATATGTCCGCCCGTGCGGAAGTCATACGTGATCACCAGACCCGGCGCCTTCGGCCGGGGCCTGGAATAGTAGTAATGGTAGGCGCCGCCCGAATAGGAGCTACCCGCGTCGGACGACCACCTTTCATCGGCATAGCCCGCGCCCAGGTCGTGATCGCCAAGTTTCCAGTCGAGGTCCACGCGCCACGCCTTGCGCTGGTCCTTGCCGCCATACACGTCGACGCTGCTGGTGATGGCGCAGGTGGCCGGACCCCATGGGGTGCCGTTGTACGCGGTGTAGGCGCAGCCGGCAGCCGGCGCGAAGATATTGCCGTCGTAGCGCGTGACGATGCCGGTCGGACTGACCGTGTAAGTGGAATTGTTGCTGTCCATCTCGCCCCACTGGCCCGTCAGGGTCAGATCGTCGGTGAGATAGCCGGTGTACTTGACGATGTTGGTCAGGCCACCGTGCTTGCTGTGCAGGTCGCCCTTGTAGGCCGTCCTGGATGCCACGCCGTCGACGTAGGGGGCCTTGTAGTAGCTGTAGATATTGCTGTCGGTATTGTTGAAGCCCGTGTATTCGAGATGGTTGGCGTCGTTGATGTTCCAGTCGAGCTTGACCACCCAGTACGGACTCCGGGTAGTGAAGTCGTAGGCGGTGGACGTCGAGTTGGCATTGCTCAGGCTCGAGGTCGAGGAAGCGCCATAGGTGGTGCCGGTCGAACGTGTCAACTCGGCCAGTGCAAACAGGAACAGCCGGTCCTTGACCAGCGGACCACCCAGCCACGCGTCATAGGTGTTGCTGGCGCTGCTGTTCTTGTCGTACTCGCGGAAGGTGGTGCCGTTGGCGCGCCTGACGTTGGGTGAAGTTTCGCGTGCCCATGCCGGTGCGGTCGTCCAGCTCACCCCGCCCTTCCACTCGTTGGTGCCGCGCTTGATATTCACCGAGGTCACGCCACCGGTGGAGAAGCCGTATTGCGCACCGTAACCGCCGGATTGCACGTCGAGCTGGTCGATGGCCTGGAACGGCACCTGGCCGAACGACAGGTTGTTATAGAGATTGGTGACGTTGAAGCCGTTGACGTAATAGCTGTTCTCGGCGACCGACGAGCCGCCGAACGACGGCAGGTTGCCGAACACGCCATTGCCCTTGACCACGCCCGGGGCCAGCGTTGCCACGCTGACGATATCGCGCGGTACCGGCAGCGCGTTCAACCGGGAAGCCGAGAAGGTGGTACGGGTGTCGACCGAACTGACATCGATGGTCGGGATGGCATTCGCAGTGACGGTCAGGGTAGACAGCCGGGTCGCCTGTGCTGCTTCGGCGCTGAAGTCGACCTGCGCGGTCTGGCCAGCCAGCACGGTGACCTGACTGGTGCTGACGGCCTTGCCGTTGCGAACCAGCTTCACTTCGTACCTGCCACTGGGCAGCGCGGGTACGCGGAACTTGCCGTCGGCCGCCGGATTGACCGCGCGCGACAGACCCGAGTCGAGGTTCCGGATGACCACCGCGTCGCCGGCCGCGTGATCGGTGGTGCCGGCGATGTCACCCGCCGTGCTCTGGGCCAGTGCGGCGCCGCTGCCGAGGCCAAGGGCGATGCCCAGCACCAGCCGGTGGAGGTTTAACGTGGATGATGCGCTGCGCGAAATCATTTCGAGTGTTCTCCCCGTGGAAGTCAGGCGCGATTCGCCGCGATGCCGCGAGTGACCGGCGACCAGCGCTGGAACGCAGCGCCCTCCGCGCTGCGGGGGAGAAACAATCAGAACATGGATTGCAAGTCAAACTTGCTTTTCATGCCGTACGAACTCACAAGAATGGCTTGGCAATAAGGCTTGCCAACGCAAGGTTTAACTTGCCTACCAAGAAAGCAACCAATCCCCATGCAGGTTTCGCGGAACGCTTACAGGCAGCCTGCGATGCCGCTGACATTCCCGCTGGCCGGGCCCGCAGCGCCGCGCTCGCCCTGCGTTTTGCCGTATCCACCGAAGCGGTGCGCCAGTGGCTGCACGGGCGGGCCTTTCCCGAGGTGTCGCGGCTCGTGGAGATGGCGGAGGAGTTCGAATGCAGCCTGGACTGGCTGCTGCTGGGACGGCTGCCTTCCAGCGGGCAGGTACGCGAGCCCGGCGGCGCCTACAAGACGCTGACCGCGCAGGAACGCGCCGTGGTCAGCGCCATGCGCAAGTTGAATGCCCGTCGTCGCAACGCCCTGGTGCAACTGCTCGCGGAAGGCTAGGCGCACGTCGTCAACTTTCGTGCGGCGACAGCAGGCGCACGAACTCGCCGGCTTGGCAGCGCCGGGCGGCCAGCCCAGGGCCGGATGCGTGAGCGATGTGCCGCCGCAGGCGCGCCGCGACGACTCAGTAGCGCTGCAGGCCTTCCACGTGGCACTGCGCCACGCTCTTGCTGGCCGTTGCGGCGCCGGCATCGTCGCCGGCGTGCTCGCGCAACTCGGCGATGGTCTGCCAGTTGCGTGCGCAAAGCGGCCCCAGGCGCGGTCCCAGTTCCCACGAGCGACGCGCGAGTTTCTCGGCGCCGGCGTAGTCCTTCAGATGGATCGCCAGCTCGGCGCGATCCTGCAGCAGTCCCGGTGAATCGGGGCTCAGCTTGAGCGCCTGGTCGAGCTTGTTCGCCGCGGCATCGTACTGGCCGGTGCGGATGTCGCCCTCGGCCGCATCCTGCAGCGCGGCCACGCCGGCATCACGCAGCGGATTCACGTCGATGGCCGACTTTTCCTTGTCGCCGGCCGCGTGGATGGACGCCAGCATCTGTTCGTCCGACCGGCTGGGACGGGTGGACTGCGACGGCGCGACGGGCTCGCTGCAGGCAGCCAGCAGCAGTGCCGCCACGACTGCGGGCACGGAGGTGTAACGAAGGGTACGACGGAACATGATCAGTCTCGGGTGGGAGCCGTGGAGGCCGGTGCGGGTGCCTGTCCACCGCCGCCGAAAAGATTGCCGACACGCTGCCAGAAGCAGCCCTCGGCTTCCTGCGACAGTGTACCGGCGACGACCGGTAGTTGACGCGCTCCGTCGCACCCCTGTTCCACACGCTTGCCTTCACTCATCCACGCAAGTTCCAGCCCATCGCCGGGCGCCGCCGACAATGGCCTGGTCGGCAACTTGCGGAACAATTCCTGCCACGCGCGCAAGCTGCCGGTGGCGCCGTACAGGCCACTGGGCTTGTTGTCGTCGCGGCCCATCCAGAACAGCGCCAGGTGGTCGCCGGTGAAGCCGGCAAACCAGCTGTCGCGCATGTCGTTGCTGGTACCCGTCTTGCCGGCGGCGTTGAGGTAGGCGAGGCCGGAACTGCCGATCGACGCCGCCGTGCCCGAACGCGCCACCTGCTGCATGGCCCAGGTCACCAGGCGCACGGCGGGCTGGTATTCGCCCGGCCCGGTCTTCACCTGGTAGCGCTTGATGGTCTGGCCCTTGCCATCCACCACGCCACGCACCGATACCAGCGGCAGCGCGTGCCCGTCGGCGGCGATGTACTGGTAGAGCTGGGTCGCCTGCAGCGGCGAGAGATCCACCGCACCGATCAGCAGCGAGGGGCTCGGATTCACGTCCTCGAGACCGAAGGACTCGAGGAACGACTTGATGCGCGACACGCCAATCGTCATGCCGAGGTTGATGGTCGCCAGGTTCCACGAATGCACCAGGCCGTCGATCATCGGCACCGCGCCGTGGCTGTCGCCCTCGTCATTCTTCGGCGTCCAGAAGCTGCCGTCGGGCTGGCGCATGCTGACCGGCGAGTCCTCGACCATGCTGCCGAGGTTCCAGCGCTCCGGCTGCGCGAGCGCCACCAGGTAGACCAGCGGCTTCACCAGCGAGCCGATCGGGCGGCGCGCATCGAGCGCACGATTGAAGCCCTGGTCTCCGGGCAGCTTGCTGCCCACGATGGCCAGCACGGCGCCGGTCTGCGTTTCGGTCACCACGGCGGCGGCCTGCGCGGCGTCACCACGCTTGCCCAGGCTGCTCATGGTGCTGGTGATGGCCTGCTCCGCGTACAACTGCGCAGCCGGATCGAGCGTGGTGAACACGCTGAGGTTGCCGTTGGACAGCGTCTCGTCGTCGAAGTCGGCGGTGATCTGCGCGCGCACCAGCTGCATGAAGGCGGGGAAACGGTTGTGTGGCAGCTGGCCGTTGGTGACGATGCCCAGCGGCGTCGCCTTGTACGCGGCCGCCTGGTCGGCAGGCACCAGGCCGGTCTCGACGAACTCGTCCAGCACCAGGTTGCGACGCGACATCGCGCGATCAGGATAGCGGCGCGGGTCGTAGTAGCTCGGCCCCTTCACCATGCCGATCAGCAAGGCCATTTCCTGCGGCTTGAGGTCTTCCATGCGGCGGCCGAAGTAGAACTCCGAGGCGGCGGCGAAACCGTGCACCGCCTGGCTGCCCTGCTGGCCGAGGAACACCTCGTTGATGTAGGCCTCGAGGATGCGGCTCTTGTCGTAATGCGCCTCGATCAGGATCGACATCAGCGCTTCGTTGAACTTGCGCGTGAAGTTCTGTTCGCGATCGAGGAACAGGTTGCGCACCAGCTGCTGCGTGAGCGTGGAGCCGCCCTGCACCGTGTGACCCGCGCGCAGGTTGGCGAACGACGCACGCAGGATGGCCGTGAGGTCGATGCCGAAGTGATGCTTGAAGTCGCGGTCCTCGACCGCCTGCAGGCCGTTGAGCAGCAGCGGCGGCGCGTCGGTGAGGCGCACGATGCGGCGCTCTTCCTGCTGCGAGCCGTAAAGCGTGGCGATGCGCGCGGGATCAAGATGCGCCAGTGCGATCGCCTTGCCGCTGGCCGAATCCTTCACGCTGGCGATCTGCCCCTTGCCCAGCGCCAGGCGCACGCGCTTGGCCAGCTCGCCGCCATCCGGCCCGGCATAGCCGCGCGAGGCGATGGTGTAGGTGCTGCCGTCCCGGGTCCAGGTACCAGCCACCTGGCCGTGGCCGTCGTTGCTGTAGCCCGCGAAGGTGAGCTCCAGTTCCAGCGCCGCGGACGACATCGGCACGCCTGCAGCAAGCGGCAGCGGGCGCGCGTAGATGCGCGTGGGTACCGCGAACACCAGGTCGTTGAAGCGATCCTGCACGCGCTTGTTCAGCACCATCGTGTAAGGCAGCACGAAACCAAGCAACAGGCCAAGGCAAACCCAGAAGGGAATGCGCACCCAGGGCCAGGCGGCGCTGGCGAACGTACGGAGACGGGTCAAAACGGCCAATGAAGGGGAATCCTGAACGAAGGCACGGGGATCATAGGGCCTGCTTCCCGGCGGGCATCTGAACGCCGCAGGAAATTTCTGGCAATCGGGAGGCAAGACCGGGGCCGGCGGCGGCCCATCGCCCGCCAGCGGGGGCTTTCCTCAGGGCGGCGCCACCGGCGTCCAGCAACTGGCATCGGGGTGGAACGGGCGCGGCGAGACGCCCAGCAGCCGCTGCAGCTCGCTGTTGTCGGCCACCAGGTCGGCCTCCAGCCGGGTCAGCGGACCGCGCAGGCGCGGCACGGTGTGGCGGCCCATGCGCAACATCCACGCCGGCACCGGCACCGGCAGCGTGGCTACCGGCAGGCTCTGGCGGACGCGGGCAAACATTTCGCCGGCCGGCAGGCGTTCACCGCCGCCCAGCGGCAGCACGCGGCCCGCGGCCTCGGGGCGGTCGAGCGCAGCCATCACTGCCTGGGCAATGTCATCGGCATGCACCGGCTGACGCAGCCCGCGCCCGGCCGGCAGGGGAAACACCCGCCACTGCATCGCACGCCGGGCAATCGGCGTCAGGCTCTTGTCCAGGCCCGTGCCGTAGATCAGCGTGGGACGAAATACCGTCCACGGGCTGCCGTGGCGTTCGCAGACAGCGGCCAGCGCCGCCTCGCCCGCCTGCAGGGTCTGCGCCAGCGCGCGCTCGGCCGGTACATCCGAGGCCTGCTTGGACTCGGCGCTCATCGAACTGGTGGCAATCACCCGCGTCGACGGCGACAGGGCGACCGTGCCCAGCCACTCGGCGAAGCGCAGCAGCGGCCCGAAGCTGATGATCGCCGACGGCGGCTCGATCACCGGCATGGCGTGCGGCAACTCGCCGGTCAGCCAGCGGACGCCCGGCGAGCCCTCGCGGGCACGCCGGCTCAACGCCAGCACCTCGGCCCCGCGGGCATGCAGTCGCGGCAACAGGCACCGGCCGATCTGGCTGGTGGCACCAAGAACCAGCACGGTCATCCGGCTCACCTCAGGAACCTGCCTGCAGGCGCGCGGTCAACGCCGCCAACCGGGGATTGCCCGGCGCCAGCTTGCGTGCGCTGTCCAGCGACTGCGCCGCACCGGCGCGGTCGCCGCTTTGCAGCTGTTGCTCGGCCTGGTCCATCCATGCGCTGGCCAGCCGCTGGCGCAAGGAACCCAGGCCGGCATTGCCCGGCGACAGGTCGGCCAGGTCGGCGAGACGATTGCCTGCCACGGCCAGGTTACCGCTGGCCAGCGACTGGTTGAACTGGTTCATGGCGACGCCGGGCAGGCCTTCCAGGCCACGCCGCGCCGCCTCGTTGTTGCCGTCGACGGCCAGTGCCTGCCGATAGAGGTCATAAGCGCTCTCGCCCGGCGGCAACATCAGCTTGCCGTCCCGTGCGGCCACCTCGGCGCGCTGGATCGTGCGCGCCAGCTCGGTGCCCTGCTGGGGCGTCAGCGCGGGGTGCTGCATCGCTTCACCGGACTGTGCCGATTCGGCCACTACGTCATTTGCCACCTGCGCCGCCGGGGACCTTCGCGTATCGCCCAGCCGCGCACGCGCCGCCGTCAGTTCGGCCGAGCGCGGTGCCAGTTCGGCGGCCTGGTCGAGCAGCTTGCGCGCCTGCGCGGCGTTGCCGCCATCCACGGCCGCATTGGCCTGCACGATCAGCGCCTGTGCCACCTGGCCCAGGCCGGCCTTGGCATCGGCATTGTCCGGATCAATGGCCAGCGCGGCCTTGTAATGGGCAAGCGCGGTGTCGTCGCCCGTGCCGGCGATACGGCCGGCGCGCAAGGCGTCCTCGCCCTGGCGGAGGGCTTCGGCGAGCGCACCATTGCCCGCCTGATCCACCGGCACCAGGGCGGCGCGCAGCGCCGGCAATTCGCCGAAGTTCGGCAGCAGGGCGGCAATGCGATCAACCAGGGCGGACGCCGTGGCGCGGTCGCCGGCGTCCAGCGCCTTGTGCACCTGGCTGGCGAGCGCCTCGCCCACCTTGTCCAGCCCATGGGCCGCGACGGCATTGCCGGGATCGGCGGCCAGCACGCGGTGATACAGCGCGCCGGCGCCGTCTTCGCCGTCGAGCTTGCCTGCCTCGAAGGCCTGTTGCGCCTGCTCGATCAGGTGTTCGGTCTGCACCGAACCGTTGCGCGCGCCGGACAGCGCCTGGGTCAGGCGATCGACGTCGGCACCACCGCCGAGCAGTTCCCGTGCCGTGGCGAGCGCCTGCTCGGCCTCGTCCAGTTTGCCGGCCTGCAGCGCGGCATCGGCGCGCGAGACTTCGGCCAGGCCGACGTTGCGCAGGCCGTCGCGGGCACGGTCGTTGTCGGGCTGCAAGGCCCGCGCCGCCTCGAACAGTTCGCGTGCGCTGGTGCCGTCATTGCCGTCCAGATGGCCATCCTGCAGGGCGGTCTCGGCGCGCCCGAGCACGCCGTCGAGTTCCGTACTGGGCACCAGGCCGCGCAGACGGTCCTGCCCCAGCCACAGCGCCGTGCCGGCACCGATGGCAAGCAGCAGCGCCAGCGGGATCAGCCAGCCGCGACGGCGGGGACGTTGATCGCCGCGGGCACGCGAATGCCCGCGACGCAATTCGGGATCCAGCGTGAACTTAGGCAGTTCGTCGCCTTCCTTCGCGCGCGGCGCTGGCGCGTCCAGACGGTCCAGGTCACCCAGGGTGGGTTCCGTGCGGCCTTGCGACCCGTGCTCGTGCTGGTCTTTGCGTCCGTTCATGGGCTCACGACAATGGGATCAATCCAGCGCAGCTTAGCATTGCGCCCGCGCGCCACCGGGCGGGCGGCGCACGCCGTTCAGCCGGTGCTGACCCGGCGCGCATCGACCACGTTGGGCATGGCCACCAGCCGGCTGAGCAGGGCGGACAGCTCCTCGAAATCGCGCACGCGCAGCGTAAAGCGCATCTCCACTTCGCCGCTGTGGGTGAAGACCCGGCTCGACGACGCAATGATGTGGATGCTCGCGTTGCTGATCATGCTGGTGACGTCTTTCTGCAGGCCCTTGCGGTCGTAGCCGTGCAGCTCGATGTCGACCTCGTAGGCACGCGCCGCCGCCTTGCCCCACTCCACCTCGATCACGCGATCGGGATCGCGCGCAGCCAGTCGCGCCAGGCTGGCGCAGTCGGCCCGGTGGACCGAGACGCCACGGCCACGCGTGACAAAGCCGCGCACCGAATCACCCGGCAGCGGCTGGCAGCAACGGGCCAGCGTGGTCAGCAGGTTGCCGACGCCTTCGATGCTGAGTGCCCCGTGGTCGTGCGGCGCCTGGCGCGGCGCCAGCGGCGGCGCCGACTGGGTCACGGCCGGTGGCGGCGCCGCGGCTTCCTGCAACACGCGCGCGATCTGGCCCGGCGCCACTTCGCCCAGGGCCAGCGCAACCAGCAGTTCGTCGTGCGTCTTGAGGTGGAAATGCGTGGGCAGCTTGCCGATGTCCGCCGACGGCAGGGCCAGGCGCCGGAGTTCCTTCTCGAACATGGCGCGCCCCGCCGCGAGGTTCGCGTCGTGTGCGATGCGGCGAAACCAGGTGCGCACCTTTTCCTTGGCGCGCGACGTGTGCAGGTAGCCGTGGTGCGCCGACAGCCAGTCGCGGCTTGGTTCGGCCACCTTGGCCGTGAGCACTTCCACGCGATCGCCGCTGTGCGGCTGGAAGGTCAGTGGCACGATGCGGCCATTCACCTTGGCGCCGCGGCAGCGGTGCCCCACTTCGGTGTGCACGTGATAGGCGAAGTCCAGCACGGTGGCACCGCTCGGCAAGTCCACCACCTCGCCCTTGGGCGTCAGCACGTAGACGCGGTCTTCCAGCAGCTCGGTGTGCAGCTCGGCGGCCAGGTCGCCGTCGCTGTCCGGGCGTGGCTCGAGCAGGCGGCGCATCCAGGCGATCTTCGCCTCGAACTCGCTGTCGGCGCTGCCGCCCTCCTTGTAGCGCCAGTGCGCCGCCACGCCCAGTTCGTTGATGCGGTGCATGTCGTGCGTGCGGATCTGCACTTCCAGGGTCTTGCCGCGAGGGCCGACCACGGCGGTGTGCAGCGAGCGGTAGTCGTTGCCCTTGGGCCGCGCGACGTAATCGTCGAACTCGCCCGGCAGGTGCGGCCACAAGGTATGCACCACACCGAGCGCGCCGTAGCAATCGGCCACGTTGTCGACCAGCACGCGCACGGCGCGGATGTCGTAGAGGTCGGAAAATTCCAGCGCCTTGCGCTGCATCTTTTTCCAGATGGAGTAGATGTGCTTGGGCCGACCGGCCAGCTCGGCGCGAATACCGGCGGCCTCGAGCGCGCGTTGCAGCACGTCGAGCGATTCGCGGATGAACTCCTCGCGGTCGCTGCGGCGCTCATCCAGCAGCCGCGCAATGCGCTTGTACGTTTCCGGATGCAGGTAGCGGAAGGCGAGATCCTCCAGCTCCCACTTCAGTTGCCAGATGCCGAGCCGGTTGGCGAGCGGCGCATGGATGTCCTGCGTGAGCCGGGCCAGCGGCATGCGTGCAGCATCGGGCAGCGTGTTGGCCGCGCGCATGCGCGCCAGCTGCCGCGCCAACAGGATGAACACCACGCGCAGGTCGCGGATGATCGCCAGCAGCAGGCGACGCAGGCCCTCCGCGCCGTGGTCCGCGCCGTGCTGCGCATGCAGCGCCCAGACCTTTTCGGCTGCCACCTGCCCGCCGACCAGTCGCTGCAACTCGGCGGGCAGCGCGCCTTCACGCTGCTCCCACAGGGCGGGATCGACACGCGCCACCTCGAACCACAGTGCCGCGGCCTGCGTTTGCGCATCACAGCCCAGCATGGCCAGCAGATCGAGCACGTCGACGCATTCGGCCTGGTTCACCGCCAGCGGCGAGCACGCGTCGAGCACCTCGGCCAGCACCGGCGGCACGGCGCCCGTGCGTTCGCGCCACGCGGCGAGACCCGGGCTTGCTTGGAGGGCGGCTTGAACCATGCCGTCATTCTAGTGCAGGCGCAGCGCCGCACCCGCTTCCCGCATGAACCGGCGGTTCATGCCGTGTATGCTGCGCCGGCGCCGTCCCTTCACTTGTGCTCGAGAGGTTTGCCCCATGCGCCTGGCCCGCCTGCTGCCATTGATGATGAGTTTCGCCCTCGCCGTTCCCTCCCTGTCGCATGCCGCGGACCAGTACGTGCCGCTGCAGCAGCGCATGTCGCCGGAAGAGTTCAAGGCCACCGGCCTGGACAAGCTCTCGCCGGACGAGCTGAAGAACCTCGACGCCTGGCTGAGCGGGCACGGCAAGGTCGTGACCAAGGTGGTCGACGAGGCTGGCAAGCCGGTGTTCTATCCCACCAGCGAGAAAGCCGCCCCGGTGCAGGGGCGCGTGCAGGGTGAATTCAGCGGCTTCAGCGGCCACGGCGAGTTCACCCTGGACAATGGCCAGGTGTGGAAACAGGCCGACAACACGCGCATCGCCTGTCTGACCAGCAACAATCCGAAGGTGGAGATCAAGCGTTCGCTGTTCGGCAACTGGATGATGTCGGTGGATGGCTGCAACGACACCACCAGCGTCACGCGCGTACGCTGAGCGCACGCGCCGCGGAAGCTGTCCCTGGACCTGGTCCGGGCGCAGCTTCCGCCAGGCCAGCGCCGCTCAGGCCAGCGCTTCCAGCGCGCGCATGAGCCGCTTGGCGGAGACGGGTTCGGCGGTCTTGAGCTCCTGCGCGAACAGCGACACGCGCCATTCCTCGATCAGCCAGCGCAGTTCGGCGAGCCCTTCGGTGCCGGCGGCGCGATGCCTGAGATAGTCGCGCCAGAACGGCAGCACCTGCAGCAGGCGCTGCTGGTCCCTGGCCGGGTCCTGGCGCAGCCGTTCGGCACGTAGCCGCATGGCCTTGAGGTAACGCGGATAGTGCGCCAGGCGCGAGGTCGGCAACTCGCGCAGGAACCCCGGCGTGAGCAAGGCATCGAGCTGTTCGCGCAGGTCGTCGTAGCTTGCGCGCGCAAAGCCCATCAGCGGCGGCGCCAGCCACGGCTTGAGTTCAGCCTGTGCCTCGATGATCGGCTCGGCCAGCTTCAGGCGCTCCACCGCCGCGGCGAACAGTTCGCGCGATGCCTGCGCACGCAGCGCCTCGAACGCGCCGGCGGTGCGCACGTCCAGCGAATGGCGCTCGAGCAGGTCACTGAAGCCGCCCTCGGCGAGGTCCTCGCGCAGGCCATCGACGCCGCCCAGCGGCGCGTATTTCAACGCCAGCGGATTGGCGACCGGCAAGCGGCGACGCGCCTGCTTCAGGTCGCTGGCCAGCGCATTGCGCAACAACCGCACGACGCCCAGCGCATGCGCCTCGCGCGCCTCATCGCTGCGCTCGAACACGCGCAAGGCCACCGTCTCGCCGAGATCGACCAGCGCGGGAAACGCGAGCAGGCCGCCTGAGGAGCGCACCTGCGCGGGAATCTCCTCGAAATCCCAGCTGGTGACATCCTCGCGGGTGAGCTCGATATCGGTCTTGCGCGAAAACGCCTCGCGCGCCTGCCCTTCCCACTGGCCGCGCAAGTCCGCCAGGTCCCGGCCGGTACCGAGCGTGCGACCGTTCTCGTCGTGCAGGCGATAGCGCATGCGGAAGTGTGCGGCCAGCTCGACGGCGTCGAACTCGGCGGCCGCCACGTCCACGCCGGTGGCGCGCCTGAGGAAGGCCGCCAGCGCCCTCGCCAGCGACTCGTCACGCGGCGCCTCGGCCTCGACAAAGGCGCGGGCGAAATCCGGCGCTGGTACGAAATTGCGCCGCAAGGCCTTGGGCAGGCCACGAATGAGCTCGGCCACCTTGTCCGCCAGCAGGCCCGGCACCAGCCACTCGCAACGCGCCGCAGGCAGCGCATTCAACATCGCCAGCGGCAGGTGCAGGGTGACGCCGTCGGCTTCGTCGCCGGGCATGAAGCGGTACTCGAGCCGGTACTTCTGCGGCGGGATCTCCAGCGACGCCGGAAACACCTTCGGGTCGAGGCCCGCACCGCCGCTCATGACATCGTCCAGCGACCAGCGCAGCGCCGCCTGCTCGGCGGGTCGAGCCTTGCGATACCACGCGTCCAGTGCGCGGCTGTCGGCGACGTCCTGCGGCAGCTTGCCTTCGAAGAAGCGCACCAGCTCGTCCTCGTGGCGCAGCAGGCCTTCGCGCCGCCGCCTGGCTTCGATGCCGTGCGCGTCGTCGAGCACGCGCTGGTTGGCGCGGATGAAATCGGCACGCGCGTCGATCTCGCAACGCACGAGCGCCTCGCGCAGGAAGATCTCGTGCGCCAGCGCGGGGTCCTGCTGCTGGAACGTCACGGGGCGCCGTTCAACCAGGGTGAGCCCGAACAGGCCCACCTGCTCGTAGGCCACCACATGGCCACGCTTGCGCGACCAGTGCGCGTCGCGGCAGGAGGAACGCAACAGATGCGCGGCCTGCTGCTCGATCCACAGCGGCTCGACCCGTGCGCACATCATGCCCCACACGCGTCCGCCGACATCGAGGATCTGCGCGGCGAAGATCCAGTTGGGCGGCACCTTGGACAGCGCCGAGCCAGGGAACACCTGGAAGCGACGCTCGCGCGTGCTGCGATAGACGCCCTTCTCGTCCTTGTGCCCCACTTGCGTGGGCAGGCCGGCGAGCAGGCTGCGGTGGACGGCTTCGTAGTGCTTCGCCGCCTCGTCGTCGCCTTGATTCCCTCTCCCCTGTGGGGAGAGGGTTGGGGAGCGGGTTGGGGTGAGGGGCGGGTGCTCGCGGGAGCCCTGCCTGGATTTGTTCTTTTCAGCGACAACAGCCTGAGCCTTTGCAGCGCCCCGCGAGATTGCCCCCTCACCCCGGCCCTCTCCCCGGAGGGGAGAGGAAGAAGTGCTGTTCCACCCCAGCTCCTGCACCACCAGCAGCAGCTGCCGGTGCAGCTCGCGCCATTCGCGCATGCGCATGAAGCTGAGGAAGTGCCGCGAGCACCAGTCGCGCAGCTTCGACTGCGTCAGGTCCTCGTGCGCCTTGCCGTAGTCGCGCCAGAGATTGAGCACGCCGACGAAGTCGGACTTGGGATCGGCAAAGGCTGCATGGGCCGCATCCGCCTGCTGGCGTGCGTCGGCGGGGCGCTCGCGCGGATCCTGGATGCTCAGGAACGAAACGATGGCCAGCAGCTCGCGCAAGCTGTGCAGCTTTTCCGCCTCGACCAGCATGCGCGCCAGCTGCACGTCGATCGGCAGCCTGGCCACGGTGCGGCCGATCGGCGTGAGCTTGCGCGCCTCGTCGATGGCGGAAATTTCGGCGAGGCGCCGATAGCCGTCCGCCACCACGCGCGGATCCGGCGCCTCGAGGAAGGGGAACTGGTCCACTTCGCCCAGTTGCAGCGCCAGCATGCGCAGGATGACGTTGGCCAGCGACGAGCGCAGCAACTCCGGATCGGTATACGCGGCGCGACTCGCATAGTCGGCCTCATCGTAGAGGCGATAGCAGATGCCCGGGCCGACACGACCGCAGCGGCCCTTGCGCTGGTCGGCGGCAGCGCGGGAAATCGGCTCCACGTGCAGGCGCTCGAGCTGGCTGCGCTGGCTGTAGCGCTTCACGCGCGCCTGGCCCGAATCGATCACGTAGCGGATGCGCGGCACGGTCAGCGAGGTCTCGGCCACATTGGTCGCCAGCACCACGCGCCGCTTCGGGCCGGGCTTGAACACGCGGTCCTGGTCGCCGGCGGAGAGGCGTGCGTACAGCGGCAATACCTCGGTCTCGCGATACTGGCGGCGCGACAGCAACAGATGCGCATCGCGGATTTCACGCTCGCCCGGCAGGAAGATCAGCACGTCGCCGCGCGGATCGTCGCGGGTGATTTCATCCAGCGCGGCGGCCACGTGCTCGGCGCTGCCCTGTTGCAGGTCGCCCCCGCGCTGGCCAGTCGTCCCGGCGCGCGCAGCCAGTTCATCCACGGAGCGCCAGCGCACTTCCACCGGATAGGTGCGCCCTTCCACCGCCACGATTGGCGCGCCGTCGAAATGCTCGGCGAAGCGCGCGGTGTCGATGGTTGCCGAGGTCACGATGATCTTCAGCGTGGGGCGCTTGACCGCCAGCCGCTTCAGGTAGCCCAGCAGGAAGTCGATGTTGAGGCTGCGCTCGTGCGCCTCGTCGATGATGATGGTGTCGTAGGCACTCAGCCAGGGGTCGCCCTGCGTCTCGGCCAGCAGGATGCCGTCGGTCATGAACTTGACCAGGGTGCGCTCGGACACCTGATCGTTGAAGCGCACCTGGAAGCCGACCTGCTCGCCCAGCGGCGTGCCCAGCTCCTCCGCCACGCGCCGCGCCACCGAGCGCGCGGCCAGCCGGCGTGGCTGCGTGCAGCCGATCATGCCCGCTTCGCCGCGACCGGCGGCCAGGCACAGTTTGGGCAGCTGGGTGGTCTTGCCCGAACCGGTTTCGCCGGCAATCACCACCACCTGGTGCTGGCGGATCAGCTCGACGATCTCGTCGGCACGCGCGGTGATGGGCAGGGATTCGTCCAGCCGTATGGCCGGCTTGGCCTCGGCGCGGGCGCGGCGTCGGGTCGCAGAGGCCTCGATATCGGCGGCCAGTGCCGCGAGTTTCTTTTCGTCGAAACGGCGCGAAAGCTCGCGCCAGCGACCCTGGAGGCGACCGTAGTCGCGGCTGGACACGTCATCGAGCGCCTGGCGCAGCTGGCGCAGGCGTGGATCGGAGGCGGCGGGGGAAGTGGGTGCGTGGGTCATCGGACCGCACATGATAGCCGCTGACTATCGCCCGCATTGGCAGGATTCATTTCCCCGCCATGAACCGCGTCGATAAGCTGGCTGCAGCTTCCACCCCACCCCCTCGAAAGGAGCAGGACATGGCCATTTCCATCGGTATCGGCAAGCAGGACCGCGAGCAGATCGGCGAACACCTGTCCAAGCTGCTGGCGGACACGTATTCCCTCTACCTGAAGACGCACAGCTTCCACTGGAACATCACCGGGCCGCACTTCAACAGCCTGCATGCGATGTTCGAGACGCAGTACAACGAGCTATGGCTGGCCGCGGACGAAGTGGCCGAGCGCATCCGTACGCTGGATGTGTTTGCACCTGGCTCCTACAGCCAGTTCGGCAAGCTCACCTCCATCAAGGAGGAATCCGGCATCCCGGACTGGAAGGACATGGTCAGCCAGCTGGTCGAAGGCCACGAGATCGCCGCGCATACCTCGCGCCAGGTCATCCGGGCGGCCGATGCGGCCGGCGACGAAGGCACCGCGGACATGGTGACGGGCCGCCTGAAGGAGCACGAAAAGACCGCGTGGATGCTGCGCTCGCTGTTGAAGTGAGGCCGCGCGCGGGCGCAGTCCTCGCCCGATGCAGGGCTAAGGCCGCGCCTCCAGCACGAGGTTGAACGGCGTTTCGGTGGCGCGCCGGAACTGCTTGAAGCCACCGCCTTCCACGACTACTTCGCGCAAGCGTGCCTCGCCGGCCTGGGCGCCCAGTGCCGGCCCATGGCGCGCCAGCGATACCGGCACGCAGATCTGCGCCGACGCGCCGAAATACACGCGGCCGACCGGATTGAGGTTGTCCTGCACGCTGTCGCCGGCGAACGGCTCGACGATCATGCAATTGCCGTCCTGCTTCAGCGCCTGGCGGGCATGCCTGGCGGCGCCCACCGGGTCGCCCATGTCGTGCAGGCAGTCGAAGAAGGCGATCAGGTCGAAGTCCTTGCCCTGGTAGCCGGTGGCGTCCGCCACTTCGAAATGCGCGTTCTTCACCCCGGCCGCGCGGGCGCGATCGCGCGCCACGTCGATGGACGGTGCGTGGTAGTCGTAACCGAGGAACTCCGATTGCGGGAACGACTGCGCCATCAGGATCGTGCTGGCGCCATGCCCGCAGCCGACGTCCGCCGCGCGGCCGCCGTTGCGAAGCTTGTCCACCACGCCGTCCAGCGCGGGCAGCCAGGCGCCGATCAGGTTGGCGTTGTAACCGGCACGGAAGAAGCGCTCGGTACCGCGGAACAGGCACGGATGGTGCTCGCCCCACTCCATGCCCTGGCCGTTGCGGAAGTGTTCCAGGGTGCGCTCCTTGGCATGGAACATCGCTTCGACGATGCCGTACGCGCCGGGCAGGTCCACTGGCCCGCTGGGATCGGCAAGGCACAATGCCTGTTCCTCGTTCAGGCCATACGTGCCGCTGGCCTTGTCGTAGTCGACGTAGCCACCCGCTGCCTGGTTGCCCAGCCATTCGCGCACATAGCGCTCGAACGTACCGGTACGCGCGGCGAGTTCGGCCGGCGTGAGGCGTTCGGCCGCCAGGGCCTTGTAAAAGCCCAGTTCGTCGCCGATGAGCATCAGGGTGGCGCTGACCGAAGCACCCAGGTCGCCCACCGCCTTGCCCAGGAAAGCATTGAGTCGCTGTTCGTCGATAGCCATGGCAAAACTCCGCGGCACCGCCTTCACGGCGGTGGCATTAGGATCAAACACCCTGCATACGCCTCCCGGATGCTTCCCGCCTGTCCCATACCGGACAGCCCCAACGGACTAGCCGGTTGGCTGGAGCGCGCCATGCGACAACTACCGCAGCCGATGACCGTGCACGGGCACGGCGTGCAGCCACGGCCGGCTGACGCCGCGGCCGATCCGGTGCTGGCCCAGGTGCTGGACCAGTTGCCCACTGGCGTGGTGCTGGTCGACGCGGCTTCACGTCTTTGTTACGCCAACCGCGAGGCCCGCGACATCCTGGCGACGCGCGACGGCCTGGCCGACAGTCCGGCCGGCCTGGCCGCCACCAGCGCGGCCGACACGCGCCGGCTGCGCCAGGCCCTGGCCCTGATGGGCATGGCGATCCCGGGCGCCGGCGACTCATCTGCCCCGAGGTACCTGTGCCTGCCCCGGGCCGCGCCACGGGCGCCCCCCTTGCTGCTGCGCCTGCTGGCCCTGCCCGGCCCACCGGCGCGTACGGTGGTTTTCATCACGGCACCCGAACATCTGCCCCCGGTGTCCCGTGAGGCCATGATGGCGATCTTCGGGCTGACGCCGCGCGAAGCGGCGCTGGCCGGCCTGCTCGCCGACGGCCACGAGCTGCGCGATTGCGCCCAATTGCTCGCCATCGGCGAGGGCACCGCACGCAATCACCTCAAGCACGTGTTCGAGAAGACCGCCAAACACAGCCAGGTGGCCCTTGTTGCACAGTTGTGCCGCCTCGCCGGAACCACCCGCTGAGCGCGCCGGCGCCGCGCATGGCCTGACCTTGCGCTGACCATGTGCGGCCGCCTTTATTGAGCGAAAAGCGCTGCATGGTTAAGCTCCTCTGGCTTTTCGGCCTCGTGTGAGGCAGCCACGGGGACCGTTTTGAGCGCCACACCGACCACCCACGACAGCCGGCATCCGCTGCTCGCCGCCATCCTTCTCGCCCTGATCGTGGCAGCGATGAACATCGGCCTGTGGTGGTGGAGCAATCTGCCGCATGGTCCCGAGGACTGGAAAGGTCCGATCGGCGGCTTCGCGCTGTCCGCTTTCCAGCGCTACCAGAACCCGCTCAAAAACGATTTTCCGTCCGATGACGAGATTGCCGGCGACCTCAAGCTGATCAGCCGCTACACCCCGCGCATCCGCACGTATTCCACGCTGCAGAACCCGCAGATGTATCGCCTGGCCGAACAGGAAGGCCTGCAGGTGATGGCGGGCGCCTGGATCGACCGCCGCCTGGACAACAACGAGAAGGAAATCGAGACGCTGATCGCGCAGGCGCGGCGCTATCCCAACTCGATCAACCGGGTGATCGTGGGCAACGAGGTGCTGTTCCGCAACGATATCCCGCCCGAACAGTTGATGGCCTATGCCGACCGCGTGCGCGCAGCGATCCACCAGCCGGTGTCGATCGCCGAGCCGTGGCATATCTGGGCGAAGTACCCCGAGCTGGCGCAGCACGTCGATTTCATCACCGTGCACCTGTTCCCGTACTGGAACGGCATCTCTGCCGTCGGCTCCGGCCGCGACCTGGACAAGTACCCCGCGGTCAACGACGCCCTGAAGAGCTACGAAGCCCTGCAGAAGATGTTCCCCGGCAAGCTGGTCGTCATCGGCGAAATCGGCTGGCCGTCGAACGGTGACCGCTTCAAGTACGCCGACCCCTCGGTGTCGAACGAGGCGATCTTCCTGCGCACGTGGTTCAACGAGGCCAGGAAACGCAACATCGACTACTACGTGATGGAAGCGTTCGACCAGCCCTGGAAGGAAGCACTGTCGGGCCGCACCGAAGCCTACTGGGGCATGTTCAACGCCGATCGCCAGCCCAAGTTCCCGTTCACCGGCCCGGTGACCGAGGACACGGCCTGGCCGTGGAAGGCGCTGGCAGCGAGCCTGCTCGCGCTGCTGCCGATGATCTGGTTCGCCAGCCGCTACAGCCGCTTCAAGCTGATGGGGCGCTTCTTCTTCTGCGCGCTGATCCAGCTCGCCTGCGGCCTGATCACCTGGTCGGCCACGCTGCCGTTCAATTTCTACCTGAGCTGGATCGACTGGACCATGCTGGTGCTGCTGTTCCCGGCCCAGATCGCGATCCTGGCCATCCTGCTGATCAACGGCTTCGAGTTCACCGAAGTGCTGTGGCGGCGCGACTGGATCCGCCACGCCGGCCTGCTGCCGCCCGACCCGGTGGAGAAGCAGCCGTTCGTGTCGATCCACCTGGCTTGCTACAACGAGCCGCCGGAGATGGTGTTCGTCACGCTCGATTCGCTGGCCAAGCTGCACTACGAAAACTACGAAGTCCTGGTGATCGACAACAACACCAAGGACCCGGCGATCTGGAAGCCGGTGCAGGAATACTGCGAGAAGCTCGGCAACAAGTTCCGCTTCTTCCACCTGGAACCGTGGCCTGGCTTCAAGGCCGGCGCACTGAACTTCGGCCTGAAGGAAACCGACCCGCGCGCCGACGTCGTGGCGGTGATCGACGCCGACTACGAAGTACGCGAAGACTGGCTGGCCTCGCTCACCGGCTACTTCCACGATTCGAAGGTGGCGGTGGTGCAGTGCCCGCAGGCGCACCGCGATTTCGAGCACAACCGCTTCCGCCGCATGACCGCGTGGGAGTACGACGGCTTCTTCCGCATCGGCATGCACCACCGCAACGAGCGCAACGCCATCATCCAGCACGGCACCATGACCATGGTGCGCCGCTCCGCGCTGGAAGGCACCGGCGGCTGGTCGGAATGGACCATCTGCGAGGACGCCGAGCTCGGCCTGCGCCTGATGCATGCCGGCTACGAGCTGGTCTACGTCGATGAGCTGATGGGCAAGGGCCTCACCCCGGCCGACTTCAAGGCGTACAAGAGCCAGCGCTACCGCTGGGCGTTCGGCGCCATGCAGATCCTCAAGGGCCGCTGGCACTGGATGACCAGGAAGGGCCCGCTCTCGGGCGGCCAGCGCTTCCACTTCCTCACTGGCTGGTTCAGCTGGTTCGCCGATGCGCTGCACCTGATCTTCACCATGATGGCGATCTTCTGGACCGCCGGCATGGTGGCGTACCCGACCATCTTCAGCCTGCCGATGCAGCTGTTCCTGATCCCGGTGATCGGCTTCTTCTTCGCCAAGGCGATCTTCGGCATCGTGCTGTACCGCGCACGTGTTCCCTGCGGCTGGTACGACACGCTGATGGCGTCGCTGGCCAGCATGGGCCTGTCGCACGCGATCGCCCGCGGCATCCTGCACGGGCTCACGCGCGAGAAGACCTCGTTCGTGGTCACCGCCAAGAGCCGTCGACTGGGCGGCAGCAACTTCGCCGCCTTCGCACCGGTGCGCGAAGAACTGTTGATGGCGGTCGCCCTGCTCTTCTGCGTGATCGGCATGGGCGAGCGCTTTGGTACCCAGTACGTCGAGGGCACGTTGTGGATGTTCATCCTCGCCGCGCAGTCGATTCCCTACGTTTCCGCCGTCGTCGGCGCGTGGATTGCCCACAAGGCAGGCGACAAGGCCGGCTGAGGCCACGCCTGCCTGCATGACAACCAGGGCCTTGCCCTGGCCGGCCAGGATGGA
This sequence comes from Dyella soli, assembly GCF_054482295.1. Taxonomy (NCBI): domain Bacteria; kingdom Pseudomonadati; phylum Pseudomonadota; class Gammaproteobacteria; order Lysobacterales; family Rhodanobacteraceae; genus Dyella; species Dyella soli. Next base: position 661,475 of record NZ_JBTFFU010000002.1, on the reverse strand, counting down.
ACGATGGCTACGATTCAATGGTTCGGGCGCCGACAGGATTTCGTCGATGCTGCCAGCCGCCTGCAGGACCGCATGGAAGGCCAATACGTGCCGGTCGCGGGGGCCGCTGCCGCCGAAGGGCGCTGCCCCGTGTGCGAACGACCGACGACGTTCGTGTTGTCCGGAAGCAGCGACAGCCGACCCAACCTGCGCGAAAACCTGCACTGCCCGCGCTGCCACCTGAACTCGCGCCAGCGCCTGGTGTTCGTCGCCATGCGCGATCATCTGCTCCAGGGCACCGGTGACGTGCCGCCCCGTGGCGCACTGCTCGAGCAGACCACGCGACTCTATCGCCGCGCGCATCACGCCTGGCCCTGGCTGACCGGCTCGGAATTCCTGGGCGACCAGCGCTTCAGTGGCCGGCACTACTGGTGGTCCACCCGCTGGTGGCGATGGCGGCACACGCGGCACGAGTCGATCACCTCGCTGTCCTATGCCACGGATTCACTCGGGCTGCTGGTCCATAGCGATGTGCTGGAACACGTCTACGACACGCCTGCCGCGCTGCGCGAGTCCTCACGCGTGCTGCGTCCCGGTGGGGTGACCCTGTTCACGGTGCCGTTCTTCGTCGATCGCGAGCAGTCCCTGCTGCGCGGACGCCCCGCCGCCGACGGGCAGATCGAGCACCTGGCGCCACCCGAGTACCATGGCGATGGCCTGCGACATGGCGGCATCTATACGTTCCATCATTTCGGATGGGACCTGATCGAACGGATGCGGGACGCCGGCTTCAGTCGTGCGCAGATCGGCTTCTGCCATGCACCCGGGGAAGGCTTCCATCCGGACGATCCTGCGGCAACCGGACCGTGGCAGTCGTGGCCCCTGCTGTTCCGGGCGGTGAAGTGAGCCGACGCCGGGTTCCTTGATACTTTGCAGACACCCGACTCGCTAAATATCCGGGCCGTATTCGATGCATCATCGGAAACGCCATGACGAGGACGGATCCCAGCGCATGCAACGCATCCGACATTGCCTCACTCTGCTACTGCTGGTCCCCATGCTCGCGCATGCGGGCGTGCAGCTCGTGGTGGATGGCGTGGACGATCCGCTCAAGCTTGCGGTCACCTCGGGCGTGGATATCTCGCAATACGCCAATCGCGATGTCAGCGACGCGCAAGTCCACCGCCTCTACAACCAGGCCCTGGTGCAGGCCACGAGCGCGCTGGAGCCCTACGGCTATTACGAAGCGAAGGTGACCGGCCAGCTCGAGCCCACGGGCGACAACTGGCGCGTCACGCTCCATGTGACGCCGGGCGCGCCGGTGAAGGTGACCGAGGTCGACCTGCAGCTGGACGCCCGCGCGGCGGAGCTGCCGGCGATCCGCCGCGCCAGGCGCGCCATCGAGCAGCTCAAGGGCGAGACCCTCAACCACGGCACCTACGACAGCACCCGCGACGCACTGAGCGGCGCGCTCACCGCCAATGGCTTCCTCGACGCTCGCCTGCTCACCCATCGCGTGGAGGTGAACCGCGCCGAACGCAGCGCCGCCATCCATCTCGCCTGGGAGGTTGGCCCGCGCTACCGCTTCGGCGACGTGCACTACGAGGGCTCGCAGTTTCGTCCCGGCTTCCTGCAACGCTACGTGCCATTCAAGAAAGGCGACTACTTCGCCCAGGACCAGTTGCTTCAGCTGCAGCAGGCATTGAACGGCGCTGACTACTTCTCCGTCGTCAGCGTGCTGCCGGACATCGACGACAAGAAGGACGGCGTGGTCGACGTCAAGGTGTCGCTGGCGCCGGCCAAACGCACGATCTACACCGGCGGGCCCTTCTTCGGCACCGACACGGGTTTTGGCGTGCGCGCGGCGGTCGAGCAGCGCTGGGTGAACGACCGCGGGCACAAGTGGAAGAACGAAGTCGTCATCGCACAAAACCTCAAGACGCTCACCACGCTCTATACCGTGCCCATGCCCGGCCCCAACCAGCGCAGCTTCAACTATGGCGCCATCTATCGCGACTCGGACACCGACACCTCGCATTCGAAGACGCTGGAGCTGGTCGCCAACGAGACGCGCCAGTGGCATGGATGGGTACGCACGATCGGGGTGCATGCGCTGGATGGCACTTTCACCGTCGGCCAGAAAAGCGGCGAGCCCGACAATGCGCCGGGCGTGGAGCATGGGCGCAGCAACCTGTTCTATCCGGAGATCTCGCTGTCGCGCAAATCCGGCGACAACCCGGTCTTCGTGCGCCATGGCTGGTCGCTGACCTTCGCCGCACGCAGCACGGTCGGCGGGCTGCTCTCCGATGCGAGCTTCAGCCAGGTCACCGCCGACGCCAAGTGGATCGACGCCTTCGCCGGCAACAACCGCCTGATCCTGCGCGGCACGGCCGGTGCGACCTGGACCAACGATTTCTCGGACCTGCCGCCGCAGCTGCGCTTCTTCGCCGGCGGCGACCATTCGGTGCGTGGGTATTCCTACCAGAGCATCGGGCCCAAGAACTCCTACGGCCGCGTGATCGGCGGCAAGAACCTGCTGGTGGGCAGCACCGAGGTGGAGCACTACTTCAGCCGCAAATGGGGCATGGCGGCGTTTGTCGACGCCGGCAACGCGTTCAGCGGGACCGACTACCGCCCGAAGATCGGCGCCGGCCTGGGCGTACGCTGGATCTCCCCGGTGGGTATGATCCGGGTGGACCTGGGCACGCCGGTGCACAACCCCGACGAGCACGGCGTGGAGCTTCACGTCGTGATCGGCCCGGATCTGTGAGAACGCAGCGATGAATGCCGTGCCCACCACGCCCACGCCTGCTTCCGCGCCGCGGCCGCGTCGCCACTGGCTGCGATGGATCGCGCTGTCCCTGGCCGTGCTCCTGCTGCTGCTGCTTGCCGCCGGATGGCTGGTCGGCACGGACGCCGGCCTGCGCTTTGCGCTCGCGCGCGCCGAAGGCTTCACCCACGGCGCGCTGGCCGTGCAGTCCGCGCAGGGTCGCCTGCTGGGGCCGCTGGAGCTGAGCGGCGTCCGTTACGCCGACGGCAGCGGCCTTGATGTCAACGTGGCCAAGGCGCATCTGGATCTGCGCGCGCTGCCCTTGCTGCGCAAGCAACTGCACGTGCTCGAACTCACGGTCGATGGCGTGGATATCGCCTTGCCCAGGAGCAGCGAGGAAGCGGAAAGCGAATCCGCCTTCTCGCTGAAGCCACCGTTGGACCTGCTGCTCGACCGCGCGCACGTGGGTGCCTTCCGGCTCAGCCAGGAAGGCCGGCTGTTGTTCGCCTCGCAGCGCCTGGACCTCGCCGGCAGCTGGACGGCCGCCCACGGCATCGAATTGCGCCAGCTGGCCTTGCTGGCGCCCGCCGGCCATGTCGATCTCAGCGGCACCCTGGTCGTGGCCGGCAACTATCGCGGCGACAGCAAGGCCGGTTTCGCCTGGCAGGTCGATGGCACCACCTACGCCGGCCAGTTCGAAGCGCATGGCGATGGGCGCAACGCGCGTGCCGACCTGCAAATGACCGAACCCATGGCCGCGCGCCTGCAGTTGCAGATGGCGCAAGGCGGCGACTATGCGTGGACTGCCCGTGTCGACGCGCCCCGCTTCGATCCTCGCCCCCTGCTGGGCGAGAGTGCGCTGACCGGCCTGGCCGTGGCCCTTGATGGCCGTGGCGACCGCCGCAGCGGCACATTCACCGGCCAGCTCGGCCTCAACGATTATGCGTTGCTGCTGCATCCCCTGAGCGCGCGTTTCAGTGACGACCTGAAGACGCTCACGCTGGAACAGCTTGGCGTCGGCTCGCCGCAGTTCACCGGCGACGTCACCGCGCGCGGCATCGTGCAGCTGGGCGCCAGGCCAGTGACGGCCGATCTGCACATCGACTGGGCAAAAGTGGAACTGCCCGAGGCGCTGGCGGGCCAACGCCTGTTCAGTCATGGCAGCCTCAAGGCACAGGGCAGCGTGGACCAGTTCCATGCCGAAGCGGATCTGGCCATCGGGCCGGCCGACCAGCTCGCCGCCGTCACCTTCAACCTCGACGGCACGCCAAAGCTCATCGACCTGCATGCGCTGGCCGTCCGGCAGGCGCAGGGCGAACTGCAGGCCAAGGGCACGCTGGCGCTGCAGCCAGTGCTGGCCTGGCAGGCGGAGGCCACGGCCAGCCGGTTCGACCCGGGTCACCTGCTGGCGAAATGGAACGGCTCGCTCGATTTCGACATCGCCTCGCAAGGCACGCTGACGCAGGATCGTCCCGACGTGACGCTGGACATCCGCAAGCTGGAGGGACGCCTGCGCGAGCGCACCGTGCACGGTGACGGCAAGCTGCACCTGCCGCCGGAAGGCGTGGTCGATGGCCGGCTGCGCCTGATTTCCGGCGCCAGCGACGTGCAGGTCGACGCGCGGCCAGGCAACACCAACAACGTCACCATCAAGCTTGCCGTGGCCACCCTGGGCGACTGGCTGCCGGATGCTGCCGGGCGCGTGCAGGGCGACATCCGCGTGCAGGGCAGGCATCCGAAGCTCGCACTGGACGCCAACCTGCAGGGACAAGCGCTCAGCTACGCCGGCCAGCGCGCAGACAGCCTGCGCCTGCTCGCCAGCGTGCCCGACCTCAGCCGTCCGGGTGGCAAGCTCGACCTGCAGGCGAGCGGCGTGGGCGCCGGCGGCATGGCCTTCACGCAGGTCACCCTGCGCGGTGACGGCTCAGCGGAACGGCACAACCTCACGCTCAGCGCCCATGGCACGCCGCTGTCGACGGACATCGCGCTGAGCGGCGCGCTCAAGGGTTCGGCGTGGAACGGCACGCTGTCCACCCTGAACCTCGATGTCGCGGGCCTGCCGCGCTGGCGCCTGCAGCAGTCCAGCCGGCTTGCGTACAACGACGGCGCGATCAGTCTCTCCGAGCTTTGCCTCACCGCGGGCGAGCCCTTGCTGTGCGCGGCGGCAAAGCAGGACAAGGCGGGCAACCTGGAGGCGAGCTATCGCCTGCGCAACCTGCCCACCGCCCTGCTGATGACCGCCGCCAGCACGGCCAAAGTGCCGATGCGCGTGGAAGGCTCGCTGGAAGGCAACGGCAACCTGCGGCGCAACGCGGCGGGCGCACTCAGCGGCACGGCCACGATCACGTCGGCCAGGGGCTCCATTGCCTTTGCCGACCGTGCCGACCAGCCGCTGCTGACCTACGACAACCTCGCGCTCAACGCGCAACTGGCGCCCTCCAGCCAGCACCTCGAAATCCATGCAGGGCTCACCAACCATGGACGTCTGGACGGCCAGGCGACGATCTCCGGCGCACAGCAGGCGCTGGCCGGACATGTCTCCGTGCACGCCAGCAACCTCGCCCTGCTGGAGATCTTCACCACCGACGTGGTGAACCCCAAGGGGGCGATCAGCGGCGAATTCGGCCTGGGGGGGACGCTCTCCCAGCCGGCCATTACCGGCCAGGCGGCGCTCAGCGATGTCGCGCTGGAAATCCCGTCGATGGGCCTCAAGCTCAGCCAGGGCCGCGTGGTGGTCACCACCAGTGACGCGAAGAACTTCCGCCTGAGCGGCAACATCCACTCCGGCGACGGCAACCTGGTACTGGAGGGTTCGGCCGCTCTGGGCGCCAACGCCCAGAGCCTGTTGTCGGTCAAGGGCAGCAACGTCGAGCTGATCAATGTGCCGGCCGCCCGCGTGGCGGCATCGCCCGATCTCGCCGTCCGCCACGGCGAGCAGGGCCTGGACGTCACCGGCACGGTGACGCTGGACAGCGCCGAAGTGAACCTCGACAAGCTGCCCGGCACGGGCGCCACGCGGGCCTCGCCCGATGTGGTGGTAGTCGATGAAAAGCAGCAGGAGCAGGCAGCCGGCCGCATGCCGGTCACCGCCACCGTCACCGTGCGGCTGGGCAACAAGACGCACCTGGTCGGCATGGGCCTGGATGGCCACTTGCACGGCCAGCTGGTGGTCAGCGAAAAGCCGGGACGCGCCACCTTCGGCCAGGGCCAGATCGAAGTGGACGGCACCTATAAGGCGTACGGCCAGAACCTGCAGATCGAACGCGGCCAGCTGCTGTTCGCCAGCACGCCGATCGACAACCCCGGCCTCAACATCCGGGCCGTGCGCAAGCTCAGTCCCAACGCCACCATCGACGACGGCCAGAAGGTCGGGCTCTACGTGGCCGGCACCGCGCAGCGCCCCGTGCTCACGGTGTTCTCGCAGCCGGTGATGGAGCAATCCGATGCGCTGTCCTACCTGGTCACCGGCAAGCCGCTGTCGCAGGTCAAGGGTGGCGAAGGCAGCATGGTGGGCGCCGCCGCGCAGGCGCTGGGTTCGGCCACCGGCAACCTGCTGGCCAAGAGCATCGGCTCGCAACTGGGCGTCGACGATATCGGCGTCACCAGCAGCGACGCGCTCAACGGCAGCTCGGCCTTCACCGTCGGCAAATACCTGTCGCCCCGGCTTTACCTGAGCTACGGCGTCGGCCTGTTCGATCCCGGACAGGTCATCACGCTGCGCTATCACTTCAACGCGCACTGGAATTTCGAGGCGCAGAACGCCACCGACTTCAGCCGGGCGGCCCTCAACTACCGTTACGAACGCTAGGCCGCGGCGACCGAGCCGGCGCCGGTCGCGCGCCATCACCTAGCCCAAAAGTCATGCCCCACCGAACAGGGCAACGGACTATCGTTACCGTTTTACCCCACTCCAGGAGACCGCCCATGCGGCAATTTCGTTGGATCCTCACGGCAGCGGCGCTGACCAGCACCTGTGCCCTGGCCGCCGCGCCGGCCGATCCCGCCCCTACCCAGGCGCCGGCGCGCAGCGCCAGCGGCATCGACCTGGGCGGCATCGACCACGCCGTGCAGCCCGGCAATGACTTCGACAACTACGCCAACGGCAACTGGAAGAAGAACGCCGAAATCCCGGCCGATCGCTCCAGCACGGGCATCTTCCTGCAGGTGTTCCAGAAGGCCGAGCAGCGCAACGCCGACCTGATCCGCGACGCCGGCAAGGGCAACCCCGCGGCCGGCAGCAACGAGCGCCGGATCGCCGACTACTACGCCGCCTTCATGGACGAGGACGCGATCGAGAAGCGCGGCCTGGCACCGCTGCAGCCGAAGCTCAAGCAGATCGATGCGATGGCCGGCAAGGCCGATCTCGCCCGCGTGCTGGGCAACGGCCTGCGCGCCGACGTGGATCCGGTGAACGCCACCAATTTCCACACCGAGCATCTGTTCGGCCTGTTCGTCTCGCATGGGCTGGAAGACGCCACGCACAACATCCCCTACCTGCTGCAGGGCGGCCTCGGCATGCCCACGCGCGACTACTACCTGTCCGACGACAAGGCGATGGTGGAGACACGCGGCAAGTACCAGGCCTATATCGCGGCGCTGCTGAAGCAGGCCGGCGTGGCCGATGCCGATGCGAAGGCCACGGCCATCCTCGCGCTGGAAACCAAGATCGCCAAGGCGCAGGTCGACATCGTCGACAGCCAGGACATCCACAAGGCCAATAACCCGTGGCCGCTCGGCTCGTTCGCGAAGAACGCGCCCGGCCTGGACTGGAGCACCTTCTTCAAGGCCGCCGGCCTCGACCAGCAGAAGGTGGTCGATGTGTGGCAGGTGCCCGGCATCAAGGGACTGGCCGCGCTCACCGCCAGCGAACCGCTGCAGACCTGGAAGGACTACCTCGCGTTCCATGCCCTCAACGAAGCCGCCCCGCTCCTGCCCAAGGCCTATGCCGACCTGAGCTTCGGCTTCTACGGCCAGACCCTGTCGGGCACGCCCAAACAGCGTGATCGCTGGAAGCGTGGCGTGGCCAGCACCAATGCCGCGCTTGGTGATGCCGTGGGCCAGCTGTACGTGAAGAAGTATTTCCCCGCTTCGTCCAGGAAGCAGGTGGAAGACATGGTGCACAACATCCTCGCCGCGTTCGACGAGCGCGTGGACCACATCGACTGGATGACGCCGGCCACGCGCCAGAGGGCCAAGGCCAAGATCGCCAGCATCCGCGTGAGCGTGGGCTATCCCGATAACTGGCGCGACTACGGCAAGCTGGAGATTCGCGCCGACGATGCGCTGGGCAACCTGCAGCGTGCCGACGAGTACGAATACCAGCACCAGTTGGCCAAGCTCCGCCAGCCGGTGGATCGCGGCGAGTGGTGGATGACGCCGCAGACGGTGAATGCGGTGAACCTGCCGCTGCAGAATGCGCTGAACTTCCCGGCGGCCATCCTCGAAGCGCCGTTCTTCGATCCCAAGGCGGACGCGGCGGCGAACTACGGCTCGATCGGCGCGGTGATCGGCCACGAGATCAGCCACAGCTTCGACAACCTCGGCGCCGAGTTCGATGCGCAGGGCAACCTGGCCAACTGGTGGACACCGGAAGACCAGGCGCACTTCAAGGCTGCCGGCCAGAAGCTGGTCGAACAGTTCAACGCGTACGAGGCATTGCCGGGCCTGCACGTGAACGGCCAGCAGACGCTGGGCGAGAACATCGCCGACGTGTCGGGCCTGACCATCGCCTACCTCGCGTACCACAAGTCGCTCGGCGGCAAACCCGCGCCGGTGATCGACGGCCTGAGCGGCGACCAGCGCTTCTTCCTCGCCTTCGGCCAGTCCTGGCGCGAAAAGATCCGCGATGCCGCCCTGCGCCAGCGCGTGATTGGCAACGAGCATGCACCGGGTCGCTTCCGCGCGCAGACCGTGCGCAACCTCGACGGCTGGTACGACGCGTTCCAGCCCAAGCCGGGTGAAGCGCTCTACCTGGATCCGGCGCAGCGCGTGAAGATCTGGTAAGCCGGTTTTTCCGCCAAGAACAGGAGCCACGTCTCGCCAGAGGCGTGGCTCTTTCGTCTGGCGGGCTACGCCAACCGCGCACGACCGGCCGCGGCAACGCAGCTCAGGTGTTTTCGCGATCGTAGTAGTCGACCGTCTGCTCGGCGCGGAACATCTTGCGCAGGCCACCATCGCCGCGTTCGCCGGTCACGATGAGGATCTTCTGCGAGTCGGGGTACTCGCAGGTCTCGATCTCGACCAGCGTCGAGAGCGACAGGTAGCGCATCGTGGTCGTGCCCGTATTGATGATCTGGTGCGCGACTTCCGGGCCGCCGGTGGGGCAAGCGATCACATCGTGCCTGCGGATCGGGTAGGTCTGGTCGCCGAAGCGCAACTCGCCTTCGCCTTCGATGACCAGGAACATCTCCTCCTCGCCATGATGGCAGTGGAACGGACACTGGGCCTTGCCCGGCGGCAGCACGGTGAGGTTGTAGCCCAGCTTGCGCGCGCCAATGTGGTCGCTGATCTGGCCGCGCTTGGATGTGTAGAGACCGTTCTCCTCGATATCGTCGAATTCGACCTCGTCGAGATTCATGACCGGCTTCATCGCAGGGACCTCCAGGATGGGGGACGTTTCGCTGGTGTTCGCGGGTCAGGCCGACCGCTGCAACGGCGTGGCTTGTCGCCCCCCGGGCGTCAGCACGGCCAGCCCGGTCGCCTACGATACTCGCCGTCTGCCAGGCGCGCGCCGGAACCGCGCTGGCCTCAGCGGCATTCCATGTGGCGCGCTCCGCGCAAGGCCACCAGTCCGGTGATCCGCAGCTCGCTGATCGCGAATGGCCAGTTTTCGATGCCGAACCGATGCGACAGCACCGGACAACTGCTGGTGTATTCCTGCCGCAGGCTGCCCGAGCGCACCATGAAGGCCTTGTAGCGAAGATCATCGGCGAGCGGGCTGTGCACGGAAAGAAACATCTGGCTGCTACCGGGCTCCTGCCAGAAGCGCAGGACCAGCAAGCTGGCTGGGTCACCCGCCGGCACGATCGCCTTCGGAGTGACGGAGTCGCCCGTAGCATCGAGGGACACGCAAAGGGTTTCTCCCGGACGGATCCGGATCACGCCGTCGGTGAGCGCATCTTCATGCCCGGGCTCGCACGCCGGCACGCCGTGGCGGCCCGCATCCATCGCCACGGCTTCCCAAGGAGCGGGCGGCGCGGGTTGTGGTGCAGGCGCAGGTGCAGGCGCTGCCGCGCAGCCGGTCAGCAGAACTGCCATCAACAGTCGAATGATTCGCATGGATCCCCCCTGGCCCGCAGGTTAGCAAAACCCGCGGGCGGTGGTCCGGGAGTGGCGCGCTTCAGGCGATGCCCAGGCCTTCGATGCCGACGATGTCCTGGCCGTCAAAACCGGCCAGCTCGGCAAAGCGGCGGCCCCGCTCGGCGTAATCGTGAAACTGGTCGAAGCTGGGCGCGCCGGGTGACAACAGCACGATGCCGCCCGGCGGCGTGATGCGGCGGGCCAGGTCGACCGCGGCGGTGAGGTCGGTGGCTTCGTCGTGCACGCTGACGCCCGCCTCGCGCAGGGCATCGGCGATGCGGGCGCCGTTGGCCCCCTGCGCAACGATGGCATGCGGTGCGGCGTGCCGCATCGCGTCGACGAACACGCTCCAGTCCAGGCCCCGGTCATGACCGCCGACCATGACGGTGACCACGCGCCCCTTGACGCTTTCCAGGGCAGCCAGCGTGGCCAGTGGCGTGGTGCTGATGGAATCGTTGATCCACCACAGTCCGCCGTGCTCGCCCAGCGGCTGCAGGCGATGGGGCAGCGGCCGGAATGCAGCGAGCGAAGCCGCGGCGCTGATGGCATCGAGGCCAACGGCCTCCAGCGCGGCGAGCGCCGCGCAGGCATTGAGTGCGTTGTGCTCGCCCGGCGCGCGCAGCCGCGCAATCTCGAACACCGCTTGCGGGCCACGACGGATCAAGCCGCCGGCGACGTGCCAGCCGTCGACCTGGCCGAAGACGAGGCGCTGCGGATGCTGCGCGGTGCGTTCGAGCAGGAAGGGCTGGGTCGCGTTGACCAGCAGGCGCCGGGACACCTCGGCAAGCTTTAGCTTGTCGTCGATGTAGCGCTCGCGCGAGCCATGCCAGTCGAGATGTTCCTCGTACAGGCTGGTGATGACGCCCAGTTCGACCGGGCCCGCTTCGCCGGTCTGGAAGCTGGACAGCTCGATCGCCCAGAGGTCGGCCGATTGCCCCAGCAACTCCAGCATCGGCATGCCGATATTGCCCGCCAGCGCGGTGCGCTTGCCCAGGCTGCGCGCCAGGTGCGCGATCAGGGCCGTGGTGGTGCTCTTGCCTTTGGTGCCGGTCACCGCGATGACCGACGACGATGCCTGCTCGGCGAACCACAAGGCGGTGCCGGAGGTGACCCGTGCGCCTGCTTCGCGCGCCGCCAGCAGGGCCGGCTTGTACGCAGAGATGCCTGGCGACTTCACCACCACGTCGAACGGCGCCAGCGCCACGGCATCGGGCTCGCCGCCGTGCACGATCAGCGCGGCATCAAAAGCCCGCGCCAAGCCCATCTCGGCCTCACTGCAGAACAGGGTCAGCGGCAGTTGCGGCAGCCGCCGGCGAATCGCCGCGATGGCCGCGCGCCCTTCGCGACCAAAGCCCCAGATCGCCACCCGCTTGCCGGCAAGGTCGGCGATACGCAGCGGCAGCCGCGGCGAAGTCACGCGAAGAACGCCAGCGCCGGCTGCAGGCGCGCGGGAATACGCTGCTCGTCCGACGGCTGCAGCCACGGTTCCAGCGCCAACTCCGCCACATCGAGCTGCGGCAGGATTTCGCTGCGGAAGCGTGCGACCAGCGCGTCTTCCTGCCATTCCGAGCGCTGGCTCAGCGCGTACATGGCGGCGCGTGCCTCGGCGCCCTCGCCCACGCATTCGAACGGCTTGTGGTCCTGGTATTCCAGCAGCGCATCGAAGCCCGGCGCGAGGTTCTCATCGTCGAGCAGGTTGCGGCCGAAAATGGACAACAGGCGGGGCTTGGCCAGGAACGGTGCCAGCGCGAGGAAGACGAAGTGGCACTTCGGGCACTGGCCGCACCAGCGATCGGCCGGCTTGGGGCCGAGCAGCTTGAAGTTGCGGTTGCAGCTGGAAAACGCATCGAAGTACGGCGTGAGCCTGGCGAACGCACGCGTCACCGCCAGTTCCGAATACGGGCGCAGCAGCGAGAAATAGTGGAGGTCGGTGGCCACGTGCTGGTGCAGCCAGCCGCCCAGCAGCTGTTCGAAAGCGTAGCCCTTGCTCCACTGGTGGTTGACCTGCTGGCCTTCGTATTCCAGCGTGGCGGCCGAAGCGGAACGCTCGTTGGCGAAGGCCACGCTGTCGTAGCCATAAAGGATCGCCGCCAGCGCAAGGATCGCCGAGTTCACCGCGGTGACCGGGATGTGCCCGTTCCACGCGCCAAGTCGATTGAGCTCGAACAGGCCCGGCGCCAGCTCGCGCTGGATGTTGAGCATGGGCAGGCCGGTGCGCTCGGCGCAGGCGGCGATCAGCGGCGAATTGCCGACCCACGCTGCCGTCGCCTGGCCGCCGAAGGACTTGATCGCCTCCACCGCCACCAGCGAGTCCTTGCCGCCACCGATGGGCACGAGGGTGCGCTGCGGCAGGCCCAGCGCGGTGGCGGCCGGACGCGCGGCGGCGCCGCGCGGGAACGCAATGCGGCCACGCAGGTCCAGCCCGTTGCGGTAGGCGAACTCGGCCAGGCCATGCAGGTACAGCGCGTCGAGCAGATCGGCGGTGGCGTCATCCAGCGGACCGCCGCCCACTTCGATGCGCGGCGGCACGCCCGCCTTGTAGTAGCTGACGCCGGCGATGAGATGCAGCAGCTTCAGCGCCTGGTCGAATGCAGCCTGATGGCTGGCCGGGATGGCCGGCGCGTTCGGAAAGCGCACGCGCTCGACCAGCTCTTCGCCATGGTCGAAGGCATACACCAGCTCGGCCACGCCATCGGCATAGCTGCACCGCACGAAGCGGAATACCTGGGTCAGGCGGGGGTTGATGTTGGTGGTCACGCTCAAGTCTCCGTCGACGCTAGTCCCTATCCCCATCGGGGAGAGGGTTGGGGTGAGGGGCCGGCCTAGCCAAAGCCTCCAAAATCACCTCAAGAACGTCTTCTACGTTCTTCAGTACATCATTGTTCCAGAAACGCAGCACTCTGTAGCCCATCGCTTCCAGCTCCAGAGTGCGGCGTTCGTCGTAAATCATCTGCTCGCCATGTTGGCCGCCGTCAAGTTCCACAATCAGGCCAGCATCTGGACAAACGAAGTCGGCGATGTATCGACCGATTTCATGCTGACGTCGAAACTTCCACCCCAGCAGACGCCTGCTACGCAGATGATGCCAAAGCCATTGCTCCGCGTCTGTCTGACCGGCGCGCAACGATCTAGCGCTATCTACGTTTAAACGCTTCATCCATGAGCGTCCCTGGTTGAAAAGTTACCGCGAGCACCCGCCCCTCACGCCAACCCTCTCCCCGGAGGGGAGAGGGAGTTGAAGGACTTACTCGAGGATGATCTCTTCCGCCTCATCCCTCAGGTTGTACGGCGAGGACATCACCTTGCCATACGCGCCGGCCTGGGCAATCAGCACCACGTCGCCCTCTTCCGGCTCCGGCAAGCGGCGATCCGTACCGAGCACGTCGCCGCTCTCGCAGATCGGACCCACCACCTGGAACAGCGCGGTGGCCGGTTCGTCCAGCCGGGTGAGGTTGACGATCTCGTGCCAGGCCTCGTACAGCGCCGGGCGGATCAGGCTGTTCATGCCGGTGTCGACACCGAGGTAGCGCACCATGCCATGGCCCTTGCCCTTGGTCTGGGTGACCCGGGTGATCAGCACGCCGGCATCAGCGACGAGGTAGCGCCCGGGCTCCATCCACAGCTTGTAGTGCGGATAGGCCGCCTTGACCTCGCGCAGCACCCGGTCGAGCGCGGTGATGTCCAGCCGTGCCTCGCCCGGATGCGACGGCACGCCGAGGCCGCCGCCGATGTCGAGGAAGGTGACGCTGCCGATGCGCTCGGCAAGGCTGGCCAGCTGGCCGTAGACCTCGCCCCAGTGGCCGTCGTCGAGGATGCCCGAGCCGAGGTGGGCGTGCAGGCCGCGCACGATGACACCATGCGTGTCGGCCAGGCGCAGGAACGCATCCACCTGCTCCACCGGCAAACCGAATTTGCTGCCGCTGCCGCCCGTGCGCACCTTCTCGTGATGGCCCAGTCCCCGGCCGAGATCGATGCGCAAGACCACTTCGCGACCGTGGAACAGTTCGCCCCACTGCTCGAGCTGGTACAGCGAATCCAGCGAGATGGTGGCGCGCGTGGTCAATGCCCAGGCGTAGTCCTCGCGTGGCGCGAAGTTGGGAGTGAACAGCAGCGGCGCCGTTGCGGGCACCACCGCCATCACGGCCTTCAGCTCGCCCGGCGACACGCACTCGAAGCCGAAACCCTCTTCGGCCAGGGCTTTGAGGATCGCCGGGTGCGTGTTTGCCTTCACCGCGTAGTGCAGCCGATCGACTGCCGCCAGCGTCTTCAGGTCGCGCGCCTGCTGGCGCACCGTGGGCAGGTGATAGACATAACGCGGCGTCGCTTCGGCGCCGAGGCGGAGCAGTTCGTCGCGGCGATCGGTACGCCACCAGGCCGACGCCGGCGGCGGCGCTTCGCCGCTGCCGTAAAGAGCCTGCCAACTGGGACCGAACAGCGCGCTGTCGTCGGTGCGCAGCGCGCCGGCCGTGATGAGCAGCTCGTGCAGGTGCGGCAGCAGTTCGTCCACCACGTTCTCGTCCACCACGAAGGTGAGGTTGAGGTTGTTGGACGACTGCGAAATCATGTGCACGCGCAGCTGGCCAAACTCCGCCAGCACGCCCGACAGCGTGTGCAGCATGGAGCGCATGCCGCGCCCCACCAGCGTGATCGCCGCGCACGGCGCGATCACCTTCACGCGGCACACCTTGGCCAGGTCGCTCGCCAGCGCGGCCAGCGCATCGGAGTCGAGCAGGTTCTCGGTGGGGTCCAGCGACACGGTGACGTTCGTTTCGGCCGAGCCGATCAGGTCCACCGAGAGGCCATGCTGCTTGAACTGCGCAAACACGTCGGCAAGGAAGCCGACCTGCTGCCACATGCCGACCGACTCCATCGACACCAGGGTGATGCCCTTGCGCGCGCTGATCGCTTTCACGCTGGGCGCGTGCTCGCGCACCTCCGGACCGATCAGGGTGCCTTCCAGCTCGGGCCGGTTGGTGTCCTTGATCAGCAAGGGCACGCGCGGCTCGCGCAGCGGCGAAAGACAGCGCGGATGCAGCACCTTGGCGCCGGTGGAGGCGATTTCCTGGGCCTCTTCGTAGTCCAGTCGCTGCAACAGGCGCGCGCTCGGAACCTGGCGCGGGTTGGCGGTGAACATGCCGGCGACGTCGGTCCAGATTTCCACCCGCTGCGCCTTCAGCAGTGCGCCGAAGTAGGAGGCGGACGTGTCCGAACCGCCACGACCGAGCAGCACGGTGCGGCCCTTCGCTTCGCGCGCAATGAAGCCCTGGGTGATGAACACCTCGCCCAGCTGCGCCAGGCGCGCGTTCAGGGCCGGGTCGGGCTTGGCCTCGACCATGGCCGAGAGCAGCTTGGTGCGCTCGTTCTGGTTCGGCAGCGCCACCGCGGCGAGGCAGTCGCGCGCGTCCAGCCACTGCGTGGCAAGACCGCTATGGCTGAGGAAGGCCGAACCCAGCGCGCTGGACATCAGCTCGCCATGCGCCTGCACGAGCGCCGCCCAGGCCAGTTCACCCAGGGTCGCCGGGCCGTCGGCGGCCAGCTGCGCGAGTTCGGCCAGGCGGGCAGCGAGGGTGTCCGGAACCGCCAGCTGCATGTGATCGAGCAGCTCGTAGTGACGCTGTGCGATCGCCTTGGCAGCCTCGATGCGTTTGCCTTTGTCTTCCTGGGCGCACATCTGTTTGAGTGCGTCGGTGATGCCGGACAGCGCGGAGACGACTACCAGCACGCGCGCGCCTTCGGCACGACGTGAGGCAACCAGCTCCAGGATGTTCTGCCAGCGCGGCAGGGTGGCGACACTGGTGCCGCCAAACTTCATCACGATCCAGGATGCGTCGGCAGGAAGCGACGCGGAGGCATTCGAGGTCACGGTTCTCTCAGTTGGGTTACGGGAAAAATATCCCCACAGTGTTGCGCCGCAGCAGGCGGATTGCAACGGGAGCGAGCGGCCGGCATTTGGACGTCCAAATGCGAGGCTTGCAACTCCCTCTCCCCGCCGGGCGACCCGGAGGGGAGAAGGAGAAGTGCAGGCTTCCGCGAGCACCCACCCCTCACCTTGCCCTCTCCTCAAGGGGGAGAGGGCAAGATCATGCAGCCTTACTCCACCACTACCGGGATCTTGCCGATGCGCGCCTGCCATTCCTTCGGGCCGGTCTGGTGCACCGAGGTGCCGGCCGAATCGACGGCGACGGTCACCGGCATGTCCTGCACTTCGAACTCGTAGATCGCTTCCATGCCCAGGTCGGCGAAGCCCACCACGCGGCTGGCCTTGATGGCCTTGGAGACGAGGTAAGCGGCGCCGCCCACGGCCATCAGGTACACCGACTGGTGCTTCTTGATCGCCTCGATCGCGGCCGGACCGCGCTCGGCCTTGCCCACCATGCCCAGCAGGCCGGTCTGCGCCAGCACCTGCTCGGTGAACTTGTCCATGCGCGTGGCCGTGGTCGGGCCGGCCGGACCCACCACTTCGTCGCGCACCGGATCGACCGGGCCGACGTAGTAGATGAAGCGATTCTTGAAGTCGACCGGCAGCGGCTCGCCCTTGTTGAGCATGTCGACCATGCGCTTGTGCGCGGCATCGCGGCCGGTGAGCAGCTTGCCGTTGAGCAGCAGCACTTCGCCCGGCTTCCAGCTGGCGACTTCTTCGCGGGTCACGGTGTCGAGGTTCACCCGACGGCCCTTGCTGGCGTCGTAGGTGAGCTTCGGCCAGTCTTCCAGCGACGGCGGATCGAGCATCACCGGGCCCGATCCGTCCAGCGTGAAGTGCGCATGACGCGTGGCCGCGCAATTGGGGATCAGCGCCACCGGCAGGTTGGCCGCATGCGTGGGGTAGTCCTTCACCTTGATGTCGAGCACGGTGGTGAGGCCACCCAGGCCCTGTGCGCCGATGCCCAGCGCATTGACCTTCTCGTACAGCTCGATGCGAAGTTCCTCGGCACGGTTCTGCGGGCCGCGCGCGATCAGCTCCTGGATGTCGATGGGCTCCATCAGCGCTTCCTTGGCCAGCAGCATCGCCTTTTCGGCGGTGCCGCCGATGCCGATGCCGAGCATGCCCGGCGGGCACCAGCCGGCACCCATGGTCGGCACGGTCTTGAGCACCCAGTCGACGATGGAGTCGGACGGATTGAGCATCACGAACTTCGACTTCGCCTCCGAACCGCCGCCCTTGGCGGCGACGATCACGTCGACGGTGTCACCCGGCACGATCGAGACGTTGATCACCGCCGGCGTGTTGTCCCTGGTGTTGCTGCGCTTGCCGGCCGGGTCGGCCAGCACGCTGGCGCGCAGCTTGTTGTCCGGGTCGTTGTAGGCACGGCGCACGCCCTCGTTGACCATGTCCTCCAGCGACATGCTGGCGTCCCAGCGCACGTTCATGCCGACCTTGAGGAAGACGGTGACGATGCCGGTGTCCTGGCACAGCGGGCGATGGCCTTCGGCGGCCATGCGGGAGTTGATCAGGATCTGGGCCATCGCGTCTTTCGCCGCCGGCGACTCCTCGCGCTCGTAGGCGGCGGCGAGGTTGGTGATGTAGTCGACGGGGTGGTAGTAGCTGATGTACTGCAGGGCGTCGGCGACGGACTGGATCAGATCGTCTTGCTTGATGGTGGTCATGGCGGCTGCTTCGACTCCGGGGGATCACGGCGTCGGAAACGGGCTGCCCACGACGCACAACCCTCCTATTGTGCCGCAAATCGCCGGCCGACCCGGAAAACTGAACGGCATGGCCCGGCCCGGACGGCACCAGCCGGCCCGCGTGCCCGCCCGCATCGGCCGAAAGGCGTAGGCGCAACTATCTGCGCAGGGGCTTGAGTATGGGCGCGGATATCGCATTTTTTTGCGTCAAGTCAGCCACTTCCACGCAAGTCGACGGCGCAGTACGTTCGCCGCGACCCGCGCGATGCTTCTCCAGGGGGCGCGCGGGTTGGGGAAAAAAGTTCACGACCGTTTGGCTCTCGGCCTTGCCGGGGGGCGGGACGCTGACAACGTCACGCCGCGACATCGACCGGCCCGGCCGTTTCTACCCTCATGGAGAACAACATATGCACTCGAACTTGCACCGCAAGTTGCTCGCGGCCTCCCTGGCAGTCGTGCTGGGCGGGCTCAGCTCCGCATCGTTCGCCGCGGGCGCCTCCTCGCCTGCCGACCTGGGCGCCAGCAATCCAGCCCAGACCGTGAATGTCACCCTGGTCCTTGGCCTGCACAACCAGGACTCGCTGGAGAAATACATCTACAGCACGGTGACCCAGGGCAATCCCAATTACCACCGCTTCCTCACCACGGATCAGTTCGCGGACCGCTACGGCGCCACCGCCGACGAGATTGCCAGGGTCCAGGTCTTCATCAAGCAGCAGGGAATGACGCAGGTGCAGCTGTTGCCCAATCACCTGGCCATCCAGGTGAGCGGCACGATCGGCCAGTTCAACAAGGCGTTCCAGACCACGGTTCACGATTACCGCGCCAGCGACGGATCCACCTTCCATCGCCCGAACTCGGCGCTGTCCTTGCCGGCAGGGCTTTCCGGCACGCTGGTGCTCGCCTCGGGACTCAACTCCGAAGCCCACTTCCGCTCCCACCGCGTAAGCGCACTGGAGCCACAGCAGGCCGCCAGCCATGCCAACGCGCTGGCCAGGAGCGCGTCCGCCGCACCCGCGGCCACGCCCTGCACGGGCAATCCGACCGCGACCTGCACGCCCGGCGAATTCACCGTGGGCGATGTCGCCAACCGCTACAACGTCAACCCGCTGTACAAGGCCGGCATCAATGGCAAGGGTTCGACCATCGGCATCGCCACCCTGGCGGATTTCGTGATTGCCGACGCCTACACCTACTGGAGCGATATCGGTTTGCCGGTGAAGGCCAACCGCATCACCAAGGTGGCGGTCGACGGCGGCGGCCCGCTGAGCGGACCCGATGGTTCCGGCGAAACATCGCTTGACGTGGAGCAGTCCGGCGGACTGGCCCCGCAGGCCGACATCATCGTCTACCACGCGCCCAACACCGATGCCGGCTTCTTCGATGTGTTCAACCAGGCCGTGTCCGACAACAAGGTCGACAGCCTGTCGGTGAGCTGGGGCGAGCCCGAGATCTTCTTCATCCTGCAGCTGGATGCCAACGTCGCCTATATGCAGGCCCTGCACCAGGTGTTCCTGGAAGCGGCCGTGCAAGGCATCTCGATGTTCGCCACCTCGGGCGACTCGGGCGCCTTCGACACCGTGCGCAGTTTTGGCGGCCTGCCTACCGATCCCGTACCGCCGCCGCTCACCGCGGACTCGCCGGGGGCGGATCCGTTCATGACCACGGCAGGCGGCACGACCGTGCCTTTCAGCTTTGCCTTCCGCACGGGACCGACGGTGTCGATCACCAAGGAAAGCGTCTGGGGCTGGGATTACATCAACAACTACTTCAAGACCTATCTCGGGATTGATTTCACCAGCCGGGTGTTCTCGGTTGGCAGCGGTGGCGGCGTCAGCGTGTTCTGGCCCACGCCGCTCTACCAGCGGTTCACCTCGGGCATCCGCAAGACCGAGAAGAACCAGACCTGGCTGTTCCCGCCGTTCGGCATCAACTACACGCTGCCGGCCAACTTCCGTGGCCGCAACGAGCCGGACATTTCCTTGAACGCGGATCCGGAGACGGGCTACAGCTTCGTTTCCTCGCTTGATGGTCCTGGCCTGCTGACCTTCGAAGGCGGCACCAGCTTCGTCGCGCCCCAGCTCAATGGCATCGCCGCCCTGCTGAGGCAATCGACGCACGGCCGTACGGGCTTCTGGAACCCGCAGATCTACCCGCTGCAGAACGTCTTCGGTTACGGCCCGTTCTCGGCCTTCAACGACATCAAGGCGGGCGACAACTGGTTCTACCAGGGTGTCGGCGGTTACGAGCCGGGGGCAGGCATCGGCACGCTCAACGCGACCAACCTCGCCCTGTTCCTCAGCGTGTTCTGAGCACGGCGCTCCGTACGTCGTTCCGGGCCGGCGTCGCGAGGCGCCGGCCCTTTTCTGCCCGGGTTCCGGCAGGGCTTGCCGAGGCGTGCCCCGCACGCCATGCTCGACTGCACCTCCCAGCATGCAGGGTTCCATGAGCGATTCTTCGACGTCCGGCGGCTACCTACGCCGTCTCCGCCCGTGGGACGCGGCCATGATCGTGGTCGGCGGCATCATCGGCGGCGGCATTTTCCTCAATCCCTATGTGGTGGCGATGCGTACCTCGTCGGGGTTGTCGCTGTTGCTCATGTGGGTCGGCGCGGGCCTGCTGACCCTGATCGGCGCGCTCTGCTACGCGGAACTGGGCGCCCGGCGCCCGCATGCCGGCGGCAGCTATGTCTACCTGCGCGAAGCCTTCGGACCGCTGGCGGGCTTCCTGTTCGGCTGGAGCATGCTGCTGGTGATCTATTCGGGGTCGACCGCCGCCGTCGCCACCATCTTTGCCAGCTATGCCGCGACGCTGTTTGGCCTCCCCGCCACGGCCACCGTGCCGCTGGCCATTGGCGCACTGGTGTTTGTCGCGCTGATCAACCTTTTCGGCCTGCGGCTGGGCGCCCAGGTGCAGAACCTGTTCACCCTGCTCAAGCTGCTGGCGGTGGCGGTGCTGGTGGTGTGCGGCCTGTTCCTGGCCGGCGCCAGTGGCCATGGCGTGCTGGCCGTTGATCCGCAAACCGCCGACGTGGGCTTCATGGGCGCCGCGCTGCCGGTGCTGTTCGCCTACTCCGGCTTCACTTACCTCAACAACCTCGCCGGCGAGGTGAGCAACCCGCAGCGCACGCTGCCGCGCGCCCTGCTGATCGGCATGCTGTTGGTGATCGCGGCCTACGCACTGGTCAACCTGGCCTATCTTGCGGTGCTGGGCCACGCGGGACTCGCCGCCAGCCGCGCGCCCGCGGCCGACGTGATGCAACGCGTGTTCGGCACCGCCGGTGCCAGGCTGATTGCCGTGGGCGTGGCGATTTCCGCCCTGGGCTTCTGCAACATAACCCTCGTGTCGGGTGCGCGCGTGCTGCAGGTGATGGGCGAGGACGGGCTGTTCTTCCGCAGCGTGGCGAAGCTGCACCCGAAGCATCACACGCCGAACATCGCGCTGCTGCTGCTGTCGGGCTGGGCCATCGTGCTGGTGTGGTCGGGCAGCTACGGCCAGTTGCTGGATTACGCCACCTTCGGCGACTGGCTGGCCTGCGCCGTGGGCGTCGGCACGCTGTTCTGGTACCGCCGGCGCGAAGGCGCGCTGGCCAGTTTCCGGGTGCCGGCCTATCCGCTGCTGCCGCTGATTTTCATCGGCACGATCGGCCTGGTGATGGTGCAGAGCCTGCGGGCCAGCCCTGTGAACACCGGCATCGGCCTGCTCATCATGGCCGCCGGCATTCCGGTCTACCTGGTGTGGCGACGCCTGTTCAGCCGCGTTACCTCCTAACGCAGCGGCCGCGATGCCACAATGCGGGGATCACGAAGGAGAGTTTCACCGATGGCGCAAGCGCAAGACCAGGTCCTGACACCCCGAACGACCAGCACCATCGTGCCCGAGAAAGTGCGCGAAGGGGTCGACCTGGAGATCAATGGCAGGTCCTACCGCCACACCGGCGACGCCGGGATGCCGCTGCTGTGGTACCTGCGCGACGTGCTGCGCCTGACCGGCACCAAGTACAGCGGCGAGCATGGCGAAGGCGGCTACGACCTGGTGCTGGTGGACGGCAAGCTGGCGTCGGCCACCCGGCTCCCGGTGTCCGAACTGGCCGGCAAGTCGGTCACCACCGTGGAAGGGCTGGCCGCTGCCGACGGCAAGCTGCATCCGCTGCAGCAGGCCTTCGTGGATGAAGACGCGATTGGCTGCGGCTACTGCACGCCCGGCTGGCTGATGGCGTCGCTCGACCTGCTCAACCGCCACTCGCAGCCCAGCGACAGCGAGATCGACCAGTTGCCCAACCTCTGCCGTTGCGGCTGCCAGACGCGCGTGCGCCGTGCGATCAAGCGCGCCGCCAACGGAGGCCGCGCATGAGCGCCGGCCACGACAACACCAGCGGCCTCTCGCGCCGACGCTTCCTGCAGGTCCTGGCCGGCACGGCCGGCGCCCTCGTCGTCGGCATACGCCTGGCCGATGCCACCGACGCGCCGGTACCGCCCGCGCTGCTGGGCGACGCCCTGTACGGCCTGGGCGCGTACGTACGCATCGACGCCAGCGGCAACGTGATCATCGGCGCGCGTGATCCCGACACCGGCACCGGCACCGCGACGACGCTGCCCCGCATCATTGCCGACGAACTGGACGCCGACTGGGCACGCGTGAGCGTGCTGCCACTGGGCCTGGGCGTCGACGACGACAATGGCAAGCCCCGCTGGACCTACGGTCACCAGACCAGCGGCCTCGGTGATTCGACCCCGGCAGCCTGGGGCGACCTGCGCCAGGCCGGCGCGCTGGCCCGCTGGCTGCTGCTGCAGGCAGCGGCGCGGCGTCTCGGCGTGCCGGCCGACCGCCTGCGCTGCGACGAAGGCAATGTGATCGCGCCGGACGGCCGCCGCCTTGGCTACGGCCAGCTGGCCGAAGCCGCCGCCAAGATCGCCCCGCCCACCGCGCCGGTGCCGCTGAAATCGCCCGACCGCTACACCCTGATCGGCCAGCCCGCGGGTGACGTGGATGCGCGCGCCATCGTCACGGGGCAGGCCATCTACGCGCTGGACAGTTACGCCGGCGACGCGCTGGTCGCCGTGCTCAGCCACTGCCCGTGGACCGACGGCAGCGTGGAAAGCCTCGACACCACCGACACCATGGCGGTGAAGGGCGTGGTCAAGGTCGTGCAACTGAAGCCCGAGGCCGGCGTTCCGCTGGGACAGACCGTGCGTGCGCCCGCCGTGGCCGTGCTCGCCGAGAACACCTGGGCGGCGCTGCAGGGTCGCGCGAAACTCAAGCTGCAGTGGAAGCCCGGCAGCCAGAACGAGAGCAGCGCCTGGTTCGAACAGCAGGCCGCCGACCTTGTCAATGACAAGAACGCGACACCGGGCATGCGCGTGCGCGAGGACGGCAATGTCGACACGGCGGGCAAGAAGGCCGCGCACCGGATCGAAGCCACCTACGTGCAGCCCTGGCTCGCGCACGCCACCGCCGAACCGATGAACTGCCTGGCCCGCGTCGACAAGGACGGCGCGACGCTGGTGGTGCCGTCGCAGGCGCCGCAGCAGGCATGGCGCGTGGTGCAGCGGCTCACCGGGCTGGCGCCCGGACAGATCCAGATCAGCGTGCCCCGCGTGGGCGGTGGCTACGGGCGACGCCTCGATCACGACTATGTCGCCGAAGCGGTGATGCTCGCCAAGGCGGTCGAGAAGCCGGTCAAGCTGATGTGGACGCGCGACGAGGATCTCGCCCAGGACTACTTCCGCTCGGCCAGCGTGCACAAGTTCAGCGCCACGCTGGATGGCAAGCGACAGATCGTCAGCTGGAACCAGCGCATGGCGAGTGCCTCGGCGCTGGCCATGCGTGGCGTGCCGGACAACCGCTTGTGGACCTCCGAGGTGGACGCGCACCAGTTGCCCGCCGGCCTGGTGCCGAACCTGCGCAGCGACTGGTACGCCCTGCCCTCCGCCATGCCACGCGGCCCTGCGCGCGGCATGCCGCACCTGAGCAACGCGTTTGCGGTCGAGAGTTTCGTCGACGAGATCGCGCAGTCGCTGAAGGAAGATCCGCTCGTCACGCGCCTGCGTCTCATCGGCGAGCCGCGCCAGGTTCCGCTGGGCGACGGTCGCACGCTCGATACCGGCCGCCTCATCAACGTGCTCAGGCTGGTCGCCGATCGCATCGAGTGGAAGAACTGGCTGCGCACGGTCAACGGCCTGGGCATCGCGTGCTGGCACATCGACGGCGCCTACGTGGCGCATGCGGTGGAAGCGTCGCTGCAAGGCGACCGCCTCAACATCGAGCGCGCCGTGTGCGCGGTCGACGTCGGCCGCGTGATCAATCCCACGGGCCTTGAAGGACAGATTGCCGGCGCCACGCTCGATGCGCTGTCGACCGCGCTCAATCTCTCCGTCAGCTACAAGGACAGCCAGGTCCAGCAGCGCAACTGGAAGGATTACCCTCTGGCCAGCATGGCGCAGCTGCCCGACACCACCGAAGTCATCCTGGTGCCGAGCGATCGCGATCCCACCGGCGCCAGCTTCCTCGCCATGCCCACCGCGGCGCCAGCGCTGGCCAACGCCGTGTTCCGTGTCAGCGCCGTGCGCGTGCGTCGCCTGCCGTTGATGAAGGAATTGTTGCGCATGCTGTAACGCGCACCAGGTCCGCTGCCATGCAGCGGGCCTGCGTTGCCCGTGTTGCGCGCACACATGGCCGTCACGTTGCCAGAACGTGACGCGTCATGTGACGGAAATGTGTATCCACCATGCAGCCATTGACGCGTGCACTCTGTTGCACGCATGGTGCGCGCTAACCACCTCGCGACGACGATGTCGGCGATGCAGGGACAGGTTGCCCCCTTAGGCCCGAGGGACCATCAATGCGCTGCCGACCCGCACTGATTGCGTTGCTGTTATGGACTGGAAGCCTGCCGGCGTGGGCGCAGGCGCCACACGCGGCACCGACTGCATCATGCATCGGCCTCGTGCTTGGCGGTGGCGGCGCGCGCGGCGCGGCCCACATCGGCGTCATCGAAGTGCTCGAACGCGAGCACATTCCCATCTGCCGCGTCGCCGGCACCAGCATGGGCTCCATCGTGGGCGGCCTGTACGCGGCCGGTTACAAGCCGCAGGAAATGCACAACATCATCACCACGCTGGACTGGAACGACCTGTTCTCGGACGACCCCGCGCGCGAAGAAATGCCCATGCGGCGCAAGGACGCCGATTACCGCTACCTGCTCAACTTCGAAGTCGGTTACAAGAACGGGCACATCGTCACGCCCGCCGGCGTCGTGCAGGGCCAGAAGCTGCTGTTGTTGCTGCGGCGGCTGCTGATCTCCACCTGGGACGTGCACGATTTCGACGACCTGTCGATTCCGTTTCGCGCCGTCGCCACCGACATCGTGGCCGGCAAGCCGGTCGTGTTCGGCTCGGGCGACCTGGCGCTGTCGATCCGCTCCAGCATGTCCGTGCCGGGCGCCTTCGCGCCGACCACCGTCGACGACCAGTTGCTCGTCGATGGCGGCCTGATGGACAACGTGCCGATCGACGTCATGCGCAACATGGGCGCCGACCGCCTGATCGTCGTCGACGTCGGCTCGCCGCTGGCCAAGCGGGAGCAGCTGAGCAACCCGGTCGCGGTGCTCAACCAGATGGTCAGCGCACTGATGGACGAAAAGACCCGCCGGCAACTGGACACGCTCGGACCCAACGACATCCTGATCCGTCCCGCGCTCGGCGACCTTGGCGCGGGCGAATTCAACCGCGGCGCCGAAGCCATCGAGATCGGCCGGGCGGCGGCCGAGGCGGCGCTGCCCAAGCTGCGCGCGCTGGCGGCAAGCCCGCAGCAGTGGGACGACTTCGTCGCGCACCACCGCCAGCGCCAGTTCGATCCGGGCCTGATCGCCTTCCTCAAGGTGGACGCCAAACACACGGACACCGCCACCTACGTCGCCGAACGGCTGGAGCCCGACGTCGGCAAGCCATTCGATCCCAAGAAACTGGAAGAACAGATCGGCGGCATCTACGGGCGCGGCAACTACCAGCAGATCGACTATCGCCTCAGGCAGGACGGTGGCGACCGCGGTGTGCTGATCATCCCGACCGACAAGCCGTGGGGTCCGCTGTACGGCAAGTTCGGCTTCCAGCTCGACGACGATTTCGCCGGGCGCAGCGAGTACCTGATTTCAGCCGAACTCAACGCCACCAACATCAACCGCTACGGCGCGGAGTGGCGCAGCACGCTGTGGGCCGGTCGCATCGGCGGCATCGCCAGCGAGTTCTACCAGCCGTTCGGGCAAGGTGCCACGGTTTACGCGATGCCATCCCTGCTGCTGCGGAACGAGGACTTTCCGCTGTTCGACAACACCGGCGACAAGCAGTTGTCCGAATACCGCCTCAAGCGCCGCTACCTGGGCCTGGAGGCCGGTTGGTCGCCCATCTCGAACTGGCGACTGGTCACGTCATTCACGCATGGCCAGGACACCGGCGACCTGCGCATCGGCGTACCCACGGAAGCCTTTCCCAGCAGCCAGACCAACCGCTACAGCGTGGCCAGCGTCGGCACCGACTGGGACAGCCTGGACAACGCGCAATTCCCCAGTCGTGGCCTGCACGTCAGCCTCTACTACGACATGTACCGCCCGTCGCTGGGCGGCGACGTGAAGGCCGACGTGGCGCACGTGATTGCCGACTGGGTGCCCGATTTCGGCCTGGCCGACAGCCGTTACCACGTGTTGCTTGGCCTGCGAGCGTCGAGCGCACTGGACAACACCAACACCTTCGAGACGCAGAGCTTCCTCGGCGGCTTCCTCAACCTGTCCGGTTTCGCGGAGCGTTCGCTGTATGGCAACCAGTCAGTGCTGGGGCGCGCCGTGCTGTATCGACGCACGGGCAGGCTCGACGCGCTGTTCTCCACCCCGATCTACATCGGCGCGAGCCTGGAAGCGGGCAACACCTGGCACGACAAGAGCCAGGTCGAACTCAACTCGCTGATCTACGCCGGCAGCATGTTCCTTGGCATCCAGACGCCGCTGGGTCCGCTGTTCCTCGGCTATGGCTATGCCCAGGGCGGGCGCAATTCGGTCTACCTGACGTTCGGCTCGCTGCTGCGTCCGCGCCAGTGACGGCGGCCTGACTCGGTAGTTTTACTGCCCCGAACACCGTGGAAGTTCGGTTAACAGATGCCCGTGCGCGCGGCAAGCTGGCGCACGGCCGTCGCATGGCATCCACGATGCGCTTTGCACAATGCTTCGCACCCGCCCGCTGGCGGGACACCCTCCAAGGAGTCGACGTCATGAAACCGTTGCGCCTCCCGCTGCTCGCCATCGCCCTGGTGCTGGGCGCGTGCAACAGCATGAGCATCACCAACCAGTGGCGAGACCCGGCATGGACCGGGCCACCGGCGTCCAACGTGGTCGTCGTCGGCATTTCCCGCAGCGACACCATGCGCCACATCTTCGAAGACACCTTCTCGCAGCAGCTGCAGGCCGCCGGCGTGCAGGCCGCGCCAAGCTACACCCAGATACCCGCCGGCAATGGCGGCGCGGTGCAGCTGCGTGACCTGGTGCGGGCCAGCGGCGCGCAGGCCGTGCTGGTCACCCGCGTGCAGCGCGTGGAGCAGCGCGTCAACGTAACGCCGTCCGGTCCGATGTATGGCGGCTTCTACGGCTGGTACGGCGGCGCCTGGGCGTCGACGCCCAACGTGACGCAGTACGACGTGATCACGCTTGAAACCAGCGTGTGGGATCCGAAATCGGAAAAGCTGATCTGGACTGTCACCACCCAGGGCATCGGCAGCAACGACGTGCCCAAGGCGACGGCAGACCTCGCGCAGACGCTGATTCCGAAGCTGAAGACCGACGGCATCCTGCGCTGAGCGCATGCATCACCAGGTGATGCTGCATGACACCTGGATGCAGGGCCCGGCGTGCCGGTGCCCCGCATCCAGGATCGCCTCGGCCATCATGCGCTGACCGCGGCGGGTCCGCCGTCAGCGGCGTCGCCCGCCGCCACCGCCAAAGCGACCGCCGCCGCCCGAAGGACGAAAGCCGCCCATGCCGCCGTGGTAGCGATTGTTGTAATTGCTGCGGTCGAAGGTCGTGTTCTGTCCCGGCACGCGGCGGTCCATCGACGCGCCGCCATCCGCGCTGCGGTCGCGCGCCATGCGGTCACGATTGGTGTCGGCGCTGTCCGGTCCGCTGACCTTGTCGAACTTGCCGCTGGGGTCGACTTTCTGCCAGCCGCCGTCCTCGCTGTACTGGTACACATTGCCGTCCTTGCCGGCGTAGACCTGATCGTTGACGTCGACCACGCCGCCGCGACTCACCTCGCCAGTGGCCTTGTCGTAATGCACATAGCCGGCGCCGCGCGCATCGCCGCCGGCACCCTGCGTATTGAACGCACCGGCAGCCCCGGCACCCTGGTTGGTGCGGCCGGCCACGCCCGCCTGTTCGGTCACGCGTCCGGTCTGCGTGTTCACGGTCGTGCGCTGGCCGCCGGCCACGGCATTGCCGGTATACGGATTGACCGCAGCGCCACCCTGCCCGCCGACCACGCGACCGGTCTGGGGGTTGTAGCGGATGCCGCCGGCCGCCGCGGTGGTGGTTCCGGTGTAGATGTTGGTGTTGCGGCCCGCGTAACCGACGCCGCGGCCTCCGGTCACGGTGTTGACGTAGCCACCGCGGCCCGCGCGGCCGTAGTTGCCCGTCCACGGATCGGCCCAGCCCACGCCGCGACCGGCAATCACGCTGTTGCCCCAGCGACCGTAGACGTTGGCGGCGGCAATGGCACCGCCCCAGTAGCCCGGGTAATAGCCGCCCCAGTAACCCCACGGCCCCCACCATGGCCCGTACCAGGCCGACGCCCACGCCCAGCCCCAGGCGTAGCCGAAGCCCCAGCCCGCCCAGGGTGTCCAGCCGAACGCGACGCCGAAGCCATAGGTGGCGGGACAGCCATACCAGACGCTGCCGACCCACGGGTCGCAGGCGTAGCCGGTGCCGTAGACCACCACGTCATTGCTGACCACGGTGCCGTAATAGCCCGGCGCGTAGCCGACATAGACCTGGTCGTCGTCGTGGCCGTACACGTAGACATAGGTCACGTAGTGCAGCGACGCGCTGGCGGGAATGGCGTAGATCGCGGCCGGCACCTGTAGCGCGACAGTCCATGGACCGTTCGCCGACGAGGCCGTGAACCACACGCCGTTCTGCACTGCGTAGTAAGCATCGGGGCTCACGCGTATCACGGCCACCGGCGTGTTCCACGCATAGGCCAGCGAGGTGCCCTCGATCGGACGGAACTGCGGCGGACCATCGTAGCTGAGGTGCAGGTTGGTCGTGCGTCGGTCGACCGTGGCGGTTTGCGGGATCGCGTTGGCGATCAGCGATTCGCGCGCCTCGGGCGTGCCGGGAATGGAAGCGAGCACGGCGCTCTTGGGGCTGTCCGACGGAATGTTGGCGAAGTCCGGCGGCAGGTCCTTGCCGGGCACGAAGCGCCAGGGCCCCATGGTGGTATCGGCGGAGAACCAGCGGCCGGAAATCAGCGCAAACCAGATCTGGCCATGGGCCTGGTCGACGAAGACATCGGACGCGGTGTTGGTGACATAGGCCAGCTGCGTGCCCGGGATCGCCGCGAACTGCGGTTCGCCGTCGACCATGATGAGTTCGGACGGCTGGCTGCGCACCACGATGTCAGGCAGCTTGCCCGATGCGAGCACCTGCTTGAGCGCCTCCGACGGCTCGTCGAGCGGATCCACCTGTTTGGCCTGCTCCGCTGCCTGCGCCGCCTGCGCCACCGCCGCAGGTGGCGTGCCCGCCGACGTCCACGGCCCATCCAGCGTCGCCGCCTTGACCCAGCGGCCGGCAAACGTGAGGTAGTACTGCCCGCCCTGCTGCAACAGCAACGAGCGCGTGTTGACCACGCGACTTACGCTGCTCACCGCCGTGGGCTTGAGCGCCGGCTGGCCGTCGATCAGCACCAGCAAGGCAGGCTTGAAGGAAAAGATGATCTGCGGCGGATCGTTGCGTACCGCGATGTTCTTCACCAGGTTTTCTTCGCGACGGATCGCCAGCGATGCCTCCAGCGTGTCGAGGTTGATCACCTGGCCACCGCGCGCCGCGATGCCCCTCAGCAACTCCTGGTATTGCGCCTGGTGGGCGGTATCGGTGGGAAACGACACCTTGTCGACCGTGACCCTGGACAAGGTCACTTCCCGCAGTGCCTTGTCGACATTGGTGCGCGCGCTGAACCACATCACGCCGTACACCAGCACGTCGTGCGGCTTGCCGTCGCTGCCGACCTTCTCGCCGGTCTTCACCGCCACCGCGGCGCGCCCCTTGAGCACGTTGTCCTGCCAGCTGTCCAGCTGCGGGTGATGCAACACCAGGTGCTGCCCGCCGACATCGAAGCTGTGCGGCCACGGGCGGTAGTCGGCCGTGCCGGCGGCGGCCGCGGGCCTGGCGTCCCCTTGGGCAAGCGCCGGTGCGAGCGGCGCCATGAAACACAGGAAGATCAGGCAAAGCCAACGATGCGTGTGCATGACGGTCCTCGCTGGTAAAGACGCCGGTCGAGCCGGCCCGGTCAATCGATGAACGCTCTGTTGTCGCTGCGCGGTCCGGCTGCCGGAGACTCAGCGCCAGGCGCTGCCTACCTGGATGTAGTACGCGTGGTCATCGGGACCCCACGCCCAGTCCAGGCCCACCCAGAGGCCCAGCTGGCGCGCAATCAGATAACGCATACCCAGCCCGCGGGTGGTTTCGGTGGTGGCGTTGCCGAAATCCACCCCATGCCCCCAGGCCCGGCCTGCACCAGTAAAGCCAAGCAGGGCCCAGCGTGGCGTGAAATTCCAGCGCAGCTCGGCTTCCACCATGGCGACGTCGGGGGCCTGGTAGCGACCGTAGGCAATGCCGCGCAGGTCGATCGACGGCAGCTGGTAGAACGGCACGTCGCCGCGGGCCGCGCGAAAGTCGGCCCGCAGGCCCAGGATCCAGTCCGACGCGAGCGGAAGATAGGCCAGCGTGTTGGCGCGATAACTCCGGTAATTGTTGTCGCTGCCGATGGAAGTCGAATAGTCGGTGACTTCGAGCACCGACTGCCAGCCCCGCGACGGCGTGAGGGTGTTGTCGCGCGAGTCGTATTCGAGGCCCAGCCCGAGACCCGAGGACTTCCTGGCGAACTCCTTCGGCGTGAAGTACTGCGCGTCCTGTTCGAGGTTGAGGCGACTGTCCAGGTCGATGTAGACCCAGCGCGCGGAAACATAGACGTTGCTGCGCCACAGCCGACGCGACACTTGCTGCAGCGAAAACAGGCCATCGAGGTTGTAGCCGATCTTGCGTGGCGCTCCGGCTCGCCCGGCCGTATAGAAGTCCAGATTGATCGAGCCCCTGCCAAGGCCACCCTTGTAGCGCCAGGTGTCGTCTTTGAAGTGGAACCTGCCCCCGAGGCCATACATCTTGGTGCCGTTTTCGGTGGCGATGCCGCCGACGCCGTAGATGTCGGGGGGAATGCGCTCGCCGTTCGCCTTCGATGCGTCCGACTGCGCAGGCTGATGGAAGAACACGGCCGCGAGGCCGCCGCCGTTGCCGACCGCGGGCTCGGTGACGATCACCGGCACCAGCAGGAAGCCCCGGTGCTCCAGCAGCCAGCGCGAGGTGTCGAACTTGCCGTCCTGCGGATCACGCATGACGCTCAGCCAGGAGTGCGGGGATGCCTCGTCAGGACCCGGCGGCGGGGCAGGCGTCATCGCGTCCGTGGCCTGCAGCATCGGCGTGCCGGTGGTGGTTACCGGCACGCCGCTTTCCTGTGCAGGCACGCAGCAGGACCATGCACATGCCAACGCGAGCACGCATGGCCCTCGCCTGCCGGCCAAGCGCTTTCTCGACACGATTGCCGGTGCCACCGCATCGTCCCGTCCGTGCATGGTCGAACCCGTCGCGCCCGCGCAGGGGCTGGTGTCGATCGCGAGCATGGACGCGCGACCAGGCCCTCGGTAGCGAAATATTGCGCAGACGGCTGACGTAGTTTTACTTAGCGCGGCCCGCCAACAGGCGGGAACGCGATCACCGCGGCGATGCGCCGCTTCAGTGGAACTGGTCGCTCGCCGGCACCCAGGTGCTGCCGGCATGCGCCGGACCGGGCCGCACGGTGGCCGGATCCGCTTCGCAGCCGGGCGGCATCGGACCACCCGCGACGCGGGCCGCCGCACATTGCGCACTGTTGTCGAGCTTGATGGTCGCCATGGTCGGTGCGCCCTGCGCGGTGGAAGGCGCGGGAGGCACCAGCGGATTGGTCGGGGCCAGCTTCATGCGCTCGTAGACCACGTCGTCCACCGGCTTCGGCGGCGGATCGCCATCGCCGCAGCCGAACAGCGCGACCGGGAACAGCGGCATCACCACGCACTCCACGCGCACGCCGCGCGGCAGGTGGAACGTGTGGCGCATGGTGGTCTTCTCCACCGCATGGCGCAGGGCCGTGTCGATCGAGCTTTCGCCTTCCGGGGTCCAGTCCTTTTCGAAGCGCGTGGCCTGGTAGCCGATGTTGGGCCCGCCGTGCGACATGATTTCGGTATTGCCGTGAGGCTTGAGCTGGACGTAGCTGCCGGTCGGACCACCCGGCTCGCCCGGTCCGGGACTGCCCTTGCCGTTGCCCTGCCCCGGCGGCAAGGCGAGATTGAGGCCGTTCTGGCCCTCCACCGCGGGGGATGCGGCCACGCCGTTGGGTTGCCCCGGTGCCGCGGTGCTGCTGCCTTGTGGCGATGCATTGGGCGCGCTGCTGGCACCGCGCTCGCCGGCCGAAGTGTTGGCCTGGCTGTTGGCCGCGTTCTCCTGCGCGCCGGCCGCGCTCGGTGCCTGCGCATTCGACGGTGCCGCCGCCGCTGCGCTGGCCGCGGCGGGCGCCGCTTCGGCAGGCGGTTCGAGTGAAATCTGCGGCCGCTCGACGCTCGGCTTGTTGTCCAGCGCAATCGCCCTGGGTGCGGCGGTTTCCAGCTTCGGTGCCTGCGGGCGCTCGATGCTGGGCTGGGGATTGGGTGGCAAGGGCACGGCTTCGAGCTCGGGTTCGGCCACGCGAATGGCGGGCGCCTCGATGCGAGGCTGCTCGCGTGGAACCACCGCCGTGACCTGGTTGGGCTGCGGCTGCAGGTTTACCGTCGGCGCCGCCTGCGCGGGCAACGGCACCGCCTGCATTTCCGGTTCCGGCGGCGCTGCCGGCTGCTCCGGGCGCGCCACCTGCGCCAGGCTCGGCGGCGTGTTGACCGGCGCCGCCTTCTCCATCGCGATGGTGGGCGGCGCTACCACCGGCGCGGACGGCGCAGGCACCTCGGGCATGGCCAGCGATGCCGGCGGCGGCACCGGTTCATTGCCCTCGACCTGTGGTTTGCGCACGGGTTCGGGCTGGAACTTCGGCGGTGTGGGCTTCGGCACGGTCGGCGTTTCCAGCGCCACCTGCGGCGGCTCCGGCGCAGTCGGCACCGGGGCCAGCTGCTCGGTCGGCGCGGGCCTGGACACGGTCACCGGCGGCAACGGTGCGGCTGTGATCTCAGGCCTGGGTGCCGTCGGCCGGGGCGCCCTGGCGATCACCGGCGTCTCCATCGCGGGCACCGGCACCGGTGCGATGTCACTGTTGGCGCGGATGGACGGCGTGCTCTGCCGCGCCGTGCGCGGCGCCTTCGACGCGTTACCCCGGTGCACCGGGCCCACCTGCCGGGGCGGCGTGCCGCGCACGGGCGGCGGCGGTGGCGGCTCTTCCTGCTTCTTCTCGATCAGGCGGACCTGCAGCGGCGTGTTCGGTTCGGTGAGTTCTTCCATCTCGTACGCCGGGCCGAGGATGGCACCGAACAGGAACACGAGATGCACCAGCAGGGCGCCGACCAGCCCCAGGATGCGCAGCCAGCGCTCGCGCGGCCGCTCCGCCCGCCGACGGCGATAGACGAAGGCGCTCTCCGCCGCCGACTTTGGCGATGGAAGCGACACAGTCAGTCGGCGCGCGGATTCCTTGTCCATGGGAGCAAGTGTAGCGGCCGGACCGCATCCGCCGGAAAGCCCTGCCGGACTGGCTCAACCGCCCTGCCGCGCGGCGCGTTCGCGCAACTCCGCATCCACCGCACGGGTGGGTGTGTCGACCGGGCAGCCCTGCGGCAGCGGCTTGTCGGCGCGGTAGATGGCGATGCATTCGTCCATACCCGGCGGGGTCGACGTTGCCGTGCCCGGCGCCAGCGCGCTGGCCGGCGCCATGTTCAGGCGCACGTCGCCATCCTTCGATGGCGGCGCCGGCGGTGGATCGCCGCCACAGCCACCTGCAAGCGCGGCGAACGATATGGCGCAATGCAGGCGCACGCCCGGCGCGATGTGGAAAGTGTGCGTGACCGTGCTGCTGTCCACCGCACGCTTGAGCGCATCATCGACACTGCTGCCGCCACCCTTCTGCCAGTCCTTGTCGAAGCGCGTGGGCTGGT
Source organism: Dyella soli (assembly GCF_054482295.1). NCBI lineage: Bacteria > Pseudomonadati > Pseudomonadota > Gammaproteobacteria > Lysobacterales > Rhodanobacteraceae > Dyella > Dyella soli. The sequence continues at coordinate 627,388 of NZ_JBTFFU010000002.1, read as the reverse complement.
AGTGCACCACGCTGTCGTGCTGCATCAGCCTGGCGTCGCCCTGTGGCGTCCTTTGCACATAGCTCGCGGCTGGTGGCTCCGACGCGCTGCTGGCGGACGGAAGCCGTGGCTGGCCCGATGCATCGTAGAGCGGCGCTGCAGGCACGGGAGCCGGTGCCGGCGGCGGCAGGGTGACGGTCATCGCCTGCGGCGCCGGCGGCTCCGGTGCCGGCCGGGGCCTGGCGACCGGCGGCGGTACGGCAGGAGCAGGCAACGCGGGCGTGGGCGGCAAGGCGACGGCGGCAGCGGCTCGCGGCGGGCGTGCAATCAGCCGCACCTGCAGCGCACCGCGGCGCATGCCAGCCGGCGACGACCGCTGCTGCGACTGCATCTCGTGCCAGGTGAGCAGCCCGAACAGCCCGTGCAGCACCAGCACGATGCCCAGCGCCAGCCAGCGGCGCCGGCGGTCGGGTGGCGGCTTGCGCCAGCGCAGCTGGTGCAGCAACGCACGGGTGGGGCCATCGAGGGGCGCCAGCCCCCGCACTGCGGGCCCGGGTGGCGCCCAGCGATGATGTTCGACCTGCTCGGTATGCTCGATGACGAATCCCTGCCGTCTTTGCCTGGGGAAATCGCGCGGCCGCCTTCCTTCGGGCCGCGACGGGGTGTGGAGACTTCTGCTGACAAGCGGGACGTGCCCGGGGTTCCCCTTTCCCCGCACTGCAACTTGACCCCGGGGGGCAATGGTTCAACGCTATGCAGACGGTCTCCCCGACCGTACCCGCCATGACCGCCCCCGCGTCCTGCACGCCTGGACGACCATGACGGCCCGCCATCGTCAGCCGCTTGCGCGGCTTCGTGCGGCGCCGCAGGTCATCGTCGGCACGAATCCGCGCCTCGCCAGAGGAGGGTCGCATCGTGTCGTACAACACGGAAAACATCCGCAATATCGCACTCGCCGGCCACGCCGGTGCCGGCAAGACCACCCTGTTCGAAGCCCTGCTCCATGCCGGCGGCACCCTCCAGACCCAGGGCTCGGTGGAACGCGGCACCACGCTGTCCGACACCGACAACCAGGAAAAGGCCCGCGGCCATTCCATCGATGCGGCCATTGCCAGCGTTTCGTTCGGCAACAGCCACATCAACCTCATCGACACGGCCGGATATCCCGACTTCCGCGGACCGGCGCTGTCCGCCTTCGCTGCGGTGGAAACCGTGGCGATCGTCGTCAACGCCACCAACGGCATCGAATACAGCACGCGGCGCATGATGGAACGCGCCGCCGAGCGTGGCCTCGCGCGCGTGCTGGTGATCAACAAGATCGACTTCGAAGGCGCCCGGCTGAGCGCGCTGGTCGATGCGCTGCGCGATGAATTCGGCAACCAGTGCCTGCCGGTGAACCTGCCTTCGCAGGGCGGCAAGCTGGTGCGCGACTGTTTCTTCCAGACCGCGGGCCAGACCGATTTCTCCTCGCTGGCCGAAGCGCACCAGCGCATCCTCGACCAGGTGGTGGAGATCAACGAGTCCGTGATGGGCCACTACCTCGACTCGGGCGAGGAGGAACTCACCCCGCAGGAACTGCACGACGCCTTCGAGCAATGCCTGCGCGAAGGCCACCTGGTACCCATCTGCTTCGTGAGCGCGCGCAACGGCGCCGGCGTGAAGGAGTTCCTGGAGCTGGCCGATCGCCTGCTGCCCAATCCGGCCGAGGGCAATCCGCCGCCCTTCCTCAATGGCGACGGCGAACGAGTCACGGTGAATGCCGATCCGCGGCAGCACGTGGTCGCCGACGTGTTCAAGATCGTCAACGACCCCTTCGTCGGCAAGCTCGGCATCTTCCGCGTATGGCAGGGCACCATCCGCCGCGACACGCAGCTGTTCATCGACGACAGCCGAAAGGCCTTCAAGGTCGGCCACCTGTTCCGCCTGCGTGGCAAGAACCACGATGAAGTCGAACAGGCGATTCCGGGCGACATCGCCGCCATTGCCAAGATCGAGGAGATCCACTTCGACGCCGTGCTGCACGACTCGCATGACGACAACCTCATCCACCTCGTGCCGATGCCGCTGCCGCAACCCATGTTCGGGCTGGCGCTGGAGCCCAGCCACAAGGGGCAGGAACAGAAACTCTCGCAGGCACTCGCACGCCTGTCGGAGGAAGACCCCTGCTTCCGCATGGAGCACCACAAGGAGCTCAACGAAACCGTCGTGCGCGGCCTGTCGGACCTGCACCTGAAGATCATGCTCGAACGCATGAAGGAACGGTACGGCGTCGAGGTCAAGACGCATCCGCCGCGCATCGCCTACCGGGAGACCATCGCCGGTCGCGCCGAAGGCCATCATCGCCACAAGAAGCAGACCGGCGGCGCCGGCCAGTTCGGCGAAGTGTTCCTGCGCGTGGAGCCGCTCGATCGCGGCGCGGGCTTCGAATTCGTCGACGCGGTGAAAGGCGGGGTGATTCCCGGCCAGTTCCTGCCCGCCATCGAAAAGGGCGTGCGCCAGGCGCTCGACAGCGGCGCGATCGCCGGCTACCCGATCCAGGACCTGCGCGTCACCGTGTACGACGGCAAATACCACCCGGTGGACTCCAAGGAAGTGGCCTTCGTCAGCGCGGGCAAGCGTGCGTTCCTCGATGCCGTGGGCAAGGCGCGCCCGATCGTGCTCGAGCCCATCGTGGACGTGGAGCTGGCCATTCCCGAGGGCAGCGTCGGCGATGTCACCGGCGGGCTGGCGGGCAAGCGCGCACGGATTCTGGGCACCGATTCGCTGCGTGGCGGCGAGCTGGTGATCAAGGCGCAGGCGCCGCTGGCCGAGCTGACCGACTACCCGACCGAGCTCAAGGCAATGACCGGCGGGCGTGGCCGCTACAGCCTCGACCTGAGCCATTACGAACCCGTGCCGGCGCCGGTGCAGAAACAGCTCACCGAGGCGTGGAAGCCTCACGTGGAAGAAGACTGATCCGCTTCGCGACGAGGGCATGCGCGACTCCCGTCGCGCATGCCGCGGGCGCCTGCGCATGGCTTGATGCGCGGCCGCCACGCCGCCATGTCATGAACAGCACGCGCGCCGGCCGGTCCGGCGCTGGAGGTACGAGATGAGCCGAGCCTTCGTCAAGGATGCCGATGAGTCGGTTGGCGAACGCCAGCCGGACATTCCGCTCAGCGAACACGCCAACTACGTGACGCCGCGCGGACTGGTGCTGCTGCGTGAACGCCTGATCGCGACGCGTGAACGCCGCGACGCGTTGCGCGCCGACGCCGATACCCTGCCCCAGCAAAGCGAACTCGCGGCCGTCGAGCGCGAGCTGCGCTGGCTCAACGCGCGCGTGGGCAGCGCCATCGAGGTCGACCTGTCGTTGCAACCGCGCGATCGGGTGGCCTTTGGTGCGCTGGTCACGGTGGAGGGCGACGAAGGCCAGGCGCGCTATCGCATCGTCGGCGAGGACGAGGCCGACGTGGAGCACGGACTGGTCAGCTACGTATCGCCGCTGGCCGCTGCCCTGCTTGGCGCGCGCGTGGGCGACGAGGTGGTGTGGCAGCGGCCGGCGGGTGACCTCACGGTCGAGGTGGTGGGCATCGCTTACCCGCAGGACGAGCGGTGATGCGCTGCGCAGCATGCCCACCCGGAACGGGTCGGCGCTCCCGGTCGGTCGTGCCGGCATGGGCCGGACGGGCCCGGAGCGGCTCGCCTGGTCGTCCGCCATCCCGGCCAGGACCGGGATGGCCAGGCGCCTGCGCCTGCCCGTCCGGTGACCGGTCGGCGCAGGGCGGGCGGATTCAACTCAGCGCTTGGCCTTGAGCAGGGTACCGGTGCACTTCTTCGAGCCGCAGCGGCACTCCCACAACTTCTTCAGGCGCGCGGTATGCGGCACATCCAGCGTGATGCCGTAGTCGTAGGTCAGCTCTTCGCCGGGCTTGATGTTGCGGATCGCCTCGATCAGCACCCGGTCCTTGCGCAGGTCGCCGTTCGCGCTTTCCTCGATCAGGGCCTGGCAGTTCGGATCACAGCTGTGGTTGATCCAGCGCGCCGTGTTGCCCTTGCGGTTGGCGTCGATGAGGTACTCGTCGTTGAGCGTGAACAGGAACGTATGCCCGGTTTCACCGCCGTCGCCGTACATCACGTCGGCCTCGGTGTGGGTCATCAGGGTGCCCTTGTACTCGATGACTTCCTCGCCCTTCCTGATCGGGGCGGCAGCGAAAACGCCATTGCCATGGATGGGCGAGCGGCGGGCAACGATACGTCGGGTCATGGGCAGGCAGTACTTGGGTGTGGGAACTCCCGATGATGCCTGCTGCGCCGCGCAATGGGAACCTCCCGCGCGCTGGCGACTCCCTCATCTTGGGGGGGAAACCCCGCCGGGGCCGGCATCACTATCGGGGCCAGCCACTGGTGACAGAGGGCCCGACCATCCTGCTAAGATTCAAACAATCGTTTGAGGTGATTCCATGCGACGACTGCTCGGCTGTGTAGCGCTCGGTGTCCTGGTGGCAGGTCTGGTGGCCTGCGGGCCACCGCGCAAGAGCGTGTTCCCTCCGACCGTCAGCGTGCAGGAGATGTCCATGCGGCCGGACGGCCAGTGGCGACTCACCGTTCGCATCCAGAACAACAGCTATGGCGAAATGGACTTCAAGTCCATCGACGGCGAGCTGAAGGTGGCCGACCTCGTGCCGGTGCGCCTGCACGGCAGGTTCAACCTGGAAATTCCGGCCTTTGCCGCCGACGTCACCCAGATCGACCTGCTTCCCACGCCCGAAATGTCCGCCGCGCTCAAGGCCACTGCCGGCAAGGGCAGCGCCGGCAGCGTGCCGTACAGCGTGGCCGGCAACGCCGCCGCCAAGCCCGAGCAGGAAGACAAGACCCGCGATTTCAGTTTCCACGGCACCGACTGGTTCTCTCCGGTGCCGGGGATCCCCAACACCTGGCGTTGATTCCAGCGCCCGCACTACCCACGAAGGACTATGCCATGACCATTTACAAGGCCCCTCTCGACGACCAGCGCTTCGCCCTTTTCGACGTGCTCGGCGCGGAAGCTGTTCTCACCACGCTGCAGGGCGGCGACGGCCACACGCGCGACCTGATCGACGCCGTGCTCGAAGAAGCCGGCCGCCTCAGCGAGGCCGTGCTGGCGCCGTTCAATGCCAGCGGTGACGAGGAAGGCTGCCACTTCGACAAGGCCACCCATGCGGTGACCACGCCCAAGGGCTTCAAGGAAGCCTTCAAGGCCTTCGCCGAAGGCGGCTGGACCGGCCTGACCCAGGGCGAGGAGTTCGGCGGCCAGGCGATGCCGAATGCGATCGGCACGGCCACTACCGAAATCTTCCAGTCGGGCAACCTGTCGTGGAGCCTGTACCCGCTGCTGTCCGAGGGCGCCTGCCACGCGATGGAAATGCATGGCACCGAAGAGCAGCAGCACACCTACCTCAAGCCCATCGTGGAAGGCCGCTGGACCGGCACCATGTGCCTGACCGAGCCCCAGGCCGGTTCGGACCTGGGCCTGCTCAAGACCCGCGCCGAAGCCGGCGAGAACGGCAGCTGGAAGATCACCGGCACCAAGATCTTCATCAGCGCCGGCGAGCATGACCTGGCCGAGAACATCATCCACCTCGTGCTGGCCCGCCTGCCCGACGCGCCGGCCGGCAGCCGCGGCATCTCCATGTTCATCGTGCCGAAGTTCAAGGTGAATGCCGACGGCTCGCTGGGCGCACGCAACAGCGTTGCCGCCGGCGCCATCGAGCACAAGATGGGCCTGCGCGGCTCGGCCACCTGCGTGATGAATTTCGACGCCGCCGAGGGCTATCTGATCGGCCAGCCGCACAAGGGCCTGGCCGCGATGTTCACCATGATGAATGCCGCGCGCCTCGGCGTGGGCGTGCAAGGCCTGGCGCTGTCCGAGCGTGCCCTGCAGAACAGCACCAACTACGCCCGTGAACGCCTGCAGGGTCGCTCGCTGTCGGGCCCGCAGTTCCCCGACAAGCCGGCCGACAACCTGATGGTGCAGCCGGACGTGCGCCGCATGCTGCTCACCCAGCGCGCCATCGCGGAAGGTTCGCGTGCGCTGCTGCTGTACACCTCGCTGCAGACCGACGTGGAAGCGCGCGGCGCCGACGAGGCCACCCGCAAGCAGGCCAGCGACCTGGTGGCGTTCCTGATCCCCATCGCCAAGGGCGTGGTGACCGAGCTGGCGCAGGAGAGCACCAAGGAAGCGCTGCAGGTTTACGGCGGCCACGGCTACATCGCCGAAAACGGCGTCGAGCAGTTCGTCCGCGATGCCCGCATCATCACGCTGTACGAGGGCACCACCGGCATCCAGGCCGCCGACCTGCTGGGCCGCAAGATCCTCCAGCTGCAGGGTGCGGGCTTCAAGATCTTCCTCAAGGAAATCCAGGCGTTCTGCCAGCAGCACGCGCAGGACGCCGCGCTGCGCGACCTGATCGTTCCCCTGGCCAGCCACACCAAGGAATGGGCCGACCTGACCCTGGCCCTGGCCCAGCGCGTGCAGGCCAATCCGGAGGAGCTCGGCGCCGCCGCCATGGACTACCTCTACTACTCCGGCTACATCGCGCTGGCCTACATGTGGGCGCGCAGCGTGGCGGCCCTGGCCCAGGGCAAGCAGCAGGAGGCCTTCAAGCAGGCCAAGCGCGACACGGCGAGGTTCTACTTCGCCCGCATGCTGCCGCGCAGCCTGACCCACAAGGCCGCCATCGAGGCGGGCGTGGACACGCTGCCGGCGATGGCCTGACCGGCAACAGCCCTCCCCGCCACGGGGAGGGCCCGGCGTGCGCGGGGACTACCGCCGCAACGGGCCAGGGTGTAGAAACGGCAAACCTCTCTCGCTGTCCGGTTTGCCCGCATGAGCGACGCCACGTACCTGATCCGTCTGGCCGAAGACGACGACGACTTCATCCTCGGCCTGGTGCCCCGATTCGTGGACTTTGCGCTGCCACCGTGGCGGCGGCGGCATGAGTGCATCGAGGGCATCCGCAACGAACTGCTGCGGCATCTCGAAGACCAGCCGGCCAACAGCTTCCTGTTCGTGGCCGAGGACGGCGACGGCGAGCCGGTCGGCTTCGTCCACCTGCAAAAGACCCAGGATTTCTTCACCGGCCGCAGCAATTGCCATATCTCCGACCTCGCCGTGGCCAAGCAGCAGGAAGGCCGCGGCGTCGGCCGCGCCCTGCTCGAACATGCCGAGACATGGGCGCGGGAGCACCGCTGCCAGCTGGTGACGCTCGCGGTGTTCCCGGGCAACGAACGCGCCCGCGCGATCTACGAGAGCGCGGGCTATGCCGCGGACCTGGTGCGACTGGCCAAGCCCGTCCACTGATCGGCGGTGACGCATGGGGGGCGCTGGCCGTGGCGTGCATGGCCTTGTCGCCATGGGAGACAGCCATGAACCAGCCGCTGCATGCCGTGCGATTCCCGGAAGAGAGCAGCGCCTACCGCACCGCGCGCGATCGACTGCTGCGGGCCGAAATGGAGCTGCGTCGGCAAATCGAGGCCACCGCCGCCCTGCGGCGCGCGTTGCCGCTGGGTGGGCGGGTACCGGTGGACTACCTGTTCGACGACGAGGGCGAGACGCCCGTCGACACCGACATCGAGCGGCAGGTACGCCTGTCGGACCTGTTCGAAGACGGCAAGGACAGCCTGGTCATCTACAGCTACATGTTCGGCCCGAGCATGGCCCAGCCCTGCCCGTCCTGCTCGTCCATCCTCGATGCGCTCGACGGCGAGATACCCCACCTGTCCCAACGCACCAACGTGGCGGTGGTGGCGAAGTCCCCCATCCAGCGCATCCGCCACTTCGCCCGCGAACGCGGATGGCGGCACCTGCACCTGCTGTCGTCGGCGCACAACACCTACAGCACGGACTACCACGGCGAATCGGCGGATGGACGGCAGTTGCCCGCGCTCAATGTGTTCCTGCGGCGCGACGGCCACATCCACCACACCTGGAGCAGCGAGCTGATGTTCGTCTCGCCCGAGCCGGGGCAGGATCCACGGCATGTCGACGCCATCTGGCCATTGTGGAGCGTGCTCGACCTCACTCCCGAGGGGCGCAGCGTCGACTGGCGGCCCAGTCTCGACTACGACCGGGGCGACGCCGCGGCCTAGGGCGGCGTCAAGTCCATCTGGCGGAACATCGACGCGCTGTCGCGTGCCCCCCAGCGCCGCTCGATGTGACCTTCTTTCACCACGAACCATTCCATCGCGACCAGCTGGTAGTCCTTCCCGGTCACGGCTCCACCGCGGAACGGCGCGACGGAGCGCCCGCGCTCGGTATAGCGCACGACCACCGTGTCACCTTCGGCCACCATCGCGTCCACCTCCAGGCTCACCTGGAAACAGCGCATGAGGTCACTCCAGATCGGCCTGGCGATATCCAGGCCGCCCCAGCCCAGCGCGCCGTGGATCAGCGCATCCGGCGCAAACGCCGCGCAGACGGCGTCGAGGTCGGCCCGGTTGAACGCATCGACATAGGCAAGCACGACACGCTTGTTCTGCTCCGACATGCAGCTGCCCCTTCCAGGAAACCGCGCCGGCGTCGGCGACCATGCGGCCAGGCACGACGGGGAGAGCGCGGGACACCAGCATATCCCCCGCACGTACGAAATTTGTGAGGACGGCCGCAGGCCTGCAAGGCCGCGGGAACCGCCGGGCCATCTCGCCGACACCCCGGGCGCAGGGCGCGCCCAGGGGAACGTCGCGGCATCCGCGGATGCCGCGACGTGGATGGATCAGTTCACCGCGGCGGGGGTCGGTTCTTCGGTCCGCTCGCGCTGGCTGAGACGTGCCGACACGCGCTCGATATTGCTCAGCGACAGCAGGTGCGCGTAGATCCAGCCGAACACGCCCTCGTGCAGGAATTCCTTCGCGGTCTTCTCGTCCAGCTCGCGCAGGCGATCTTCGCTGACCACGAACAGGCCGGTGAGATTGATGGACTTGCCATCCTTCTCCAGGCGGATGTTGCGCGGCTCGAGCAGGTTGTGCTTGACCAGCTGCGACATGAACCACTGAGTGCGGCCGATGTGCTGCTGGTACTCGCCGAGGAACTTCACGGCGTTGCTGAGCAGCTCGGTCTCGCTGCCGTCTTCCTTGAACAGACGGTCGCCTTCGTCGGCGCCGAAGCCTTCGTAGCCTTCGTCGAAGAACACGGTGAAGTCGTCGCCTTCCTGGCCCGGCGGCTTTTCAGCCAGCACGAACGGATAGCGGCGCACGAAAGCCGGGATGTAGACGTTCTGTTCCCACTGGCCCCGTTCGTTGACGAACAGGTTCTCGTTCTGGCGCAGGCCCAGCAGCGCCATCGGACCGGCGGTCTCGGGCGTCTCGCCACCGAACAGGATGGGCAGGTCGCGCGCGGCGGAGGGGAATTCCACGCCGGTGAGCGGCACCGAGTGCACCGTGCCCGCGAACTTCAGGCTCTGGATGGGCTTGATGCGCAGGTCTTTGTGTTCGGTGCGGTTGAGCGGAACAGGACGCTCGTAGAAAAGTACTTCAGCCACGTTTACTACCTCTCCCCTGCCGTGCCGGGGTCGCCACCCAGGCTCCCCCTCCCAAACCCGGCCCCGGGTCTACAGATGAACGATCACTATATCAGCGCCCGGGGCCCTCGCGAACACCCCTCCTCACGGCGGGTTCTCCCTTCACGGACAACCATTTGCGTGTGTTCTGTAATGGAATTGGTCTATGCTGGCCCCGCTACACGCAACTTCGCAGCGCCCGAACGTTCATCCGCCTTGGTTGAAGGACGATTTTGCATGCTGATGGAAGTACCTGGCCGCGTTGTCGACCTTCATTCGACCCGCGTGCTTTCGCTGGATGCCGCTGGCCGCATTCTTGACTGGATCAGTTGGCAGGAGGCGGTTTGCCTCTACGTCCGTGATGCCGTCGCCTGGACCCTGGGTGACCCCTGCCTCACCGTGCATGGCGGGCATAACCGCGCCAGTGGCCAGCAGAGCAGGCTGTCGCTGCACCCCATCATCGCCAGTACCGGCCATTGCCGCGACCACGCGATCGATCCGGCGCCCGCGCTGACCAACTCCGCCCTGTTTGCCCGTGACCGCTACCTGTGCCTGTATTGCGGCGAACGCTTCAGTCGCGGCGAGCTCACGCGCGACCACGTGCTGCCCATTTCCAAGCATGGCAAGGACACCTGGGAGAACGTGGTCTGCGCCTGCCTGGCCTGCAATCTGAAGAAGAGCAACCGTACGCCGCAGCAGGCCAACATGCCGCTGCTGGCCGTGCCCTACCGACCCAGCTGGGTGGAGCACCTGATCCTCTCCAACCGCAATATCCTGGCCGACCAGATGGAGTTCCTGGTCAACCACCTGCCGCGCGACCGCCGGCCGCACATGGCGTGAGGCCGGCTAGGTCGGCGGCGCCGCGACCGGCCTCTTCAGCTCCCGCTCGAGATCGACCAGCACGCTGTCCGCCGCTTCGTGGGCAAGCCTGCAGTAGAGCTTGCGTATGTGCTCGAGCGAGGCCTCGTCGAGCTCTTCGAGGTTGAGCAGCGCGTTGTGCGCGGCCGAACTGCGGATCAGCTCGTCGAGCTTGATCTGCAAGGCCGCGGTGTCGCGGTTCTGCGTGTTCTGGATCAGGAACACCATCAGGAAGGTGACGATCGTGGTGCCGGTATTGATCACCAGCTGCCAGGTATCGCCGAAATGAAACATCGGGCCGGTCACGGCCCAGGCCACGACCACCGCGACGGCGAGGACGAAGGTCAGAGGCCGCCCTGAACAGCGCGCCACCGCTTCGGCGAAACGCTGGAATGCCTTGCTGGTGCTCATGGGGACGATCCTGAATGAAGGCCACGCCCGAGCCTCGCGCCGGCCGTGTCTGCACCGCGTGGAGACGCCCCCGGACGGTTCAGCCCGCAAGTTTTCACCTGGCCGCCCTTGCCCCGCCCTGCCGCTCGGCCAACAATACGCTGATGAACGACCTTTCCCGCTTTCCCCACCTGGCGCCCATCGAGACGCCTGCCGACCTGCGCCGTGTACCCGATGAGGAGCTGCCCGCCGTCGCCGACGAGCTGCGCCAGTACCTGATCGAGGCGGTCGCCAGTTCCGGCGGCCACTTCGGCGCGGGCCTGGGTGTGGTGGAACTGACCGTGGCGCTGCACCACGTGTTCGACACGCCCACCGACCGGCTGGTGTGGGACGTGGGCCACCAGTGCTACCCGCACAAGATCCTCACCGGGCGTCGCGACCGCATCACCTCGATCAAGAAGAAGGATGGCCTGGCGCCGTTCCCGCGCCGCGAGGAGAGCGAGTACGACACCTTTGGCGTCGGCCATTCGTCCACCTCGATCTCGGCTGCGCTGGGCATGGCCATCGCCGCACAGCGCAAGGGCGATCCGCGCAAGTTCGTGGCGGTGATCGGCGACGGCGCGATGACCGCCGGCATGGCCTTCGAGGCGCTGAACCACGGTGGCGACGTGGAGCCGAACATGCTGGTCGTGTTCAACGACAACGGCATGTCGATCAGCGAGAACGTGGGCGCACTGACCAAGATGGCGGCGCGCGCCATGAGCAGCCGCCGGCTCAATGCCCTGCGCGAACGGGCCAAGCGGGCGATTCCGAAGCAGTCGCTGTTCGGGCGCTTCTTCAAGCGCTGGGAAGAGCATGCCAAGGGTATGTTCGTGCCGAGCACGCTGTTCGAGGAGCTGGGCTTCCACTACACCGGCCCGATCGACGGCCACAACATCCACCAGTTGCTCGCCGCGCTGCGCACGGTCAAGGACCTGCCGGGCCCGCAACTGCTGCACGTGATCACCACCAAAGGCAAGGGCTATGCCCCGGCCGAACAGGCGCAGATCGAATACCACGCCGTGGGCCCGTTCGACCCTCAGGCCGGCCTGGTGAAGAAATCCGCGCCGTCCAAGCCCACCTACACCGACATCTTCAGCGACTGGCTGTGCGACATGGCCGCCGCGGACGATCGCCTGCTCGGCATCACGCCGGCCATGCGCGAGGGCTCCGGGCTGGTGCGCTTTTCCAGGGAATATCCGCAACGCTATTTCGACGTGGCCATCGCCGAGCAGCATGCAGTGACGCTGGCCGCCGGCATGGCCTGCGAAGGCGCCAAGCCGGTGGTGGCGATCTACTCCACCTTCCTGCAACGCGCCTACGACCAGGCCATCCATGATGTGGCGCTGCAGAACCTCGACGTGACGTTCGCCATCGACCGCGCCGGCGTGGTCGGCCCGGACGGCGCGACGCACTCGGGCAGCTTCGATCTTTCCTTCCTGCGCTGCCTGCCGAACATGGTGATCATGGCGCCGGCGGACGAGAACGAGTGCCGCATGATGCTGAGCACCGGCTTCCATTACTCAGGCCCGGCCGCCGTACGCTACCCGCGCGGCACGGGTCCGGGCGTGCCGCTACGCCAGGAGCTGGACACGCTGCCGATCGGCCGTGCCGAGCTGCGCCGACGCGGCCGTGGCCTGGCGCTGCTCAGCTTTGGCGCGATGCTGGCGCCGGCCACCGAGATCGCCGCCGAACTGGACGCCACCCTCGTCAACATGCGCTTCGTGAAGCCGCTGGACGAGGCGATGATCCTCGAGCTGGCGAAGACCCACGAGGCGTTCGTCACGCTGGAAGACAACGCCATTGCCGGCGGTGCCGGCAGCGGCGTGGCCGAGTGCCTGGCGGCGCACGGCGTGGTCAAGCCGATCCTGCACCTGGGCCTGCCCGATGCCTACCTGGAACACGGCAGCCGCGAGGAAGTGCTGACCATGGCCGGCCTGGACCTGCCCAGCATCCGCAACGCCATCCGGGCACGCTTCCCGCAGCTGGCCGCTGCCCATGTGGCGAGCGCCGGCTGAGGCGCTCGCATCGATGCGGCCGGCCGGCGGGACGCGCAACCGCGACGCCGCCGCCCTGCCCTAGCGCTGGTACCTGCCGCCGCTGACGCGGTCGCGGCCTTCCAGGTCCTGCGCGGTGAATACCTCGCGATAGCCGGCGCGCTCCAGCAAGCCACGCACGGCTGCGCCCTGGTTCCAGCCATGCTCCATCATCAGCCAGCCGTCGCCGGCGAGCCGCGTGCGCGCGTCGTCAACGATGCGGCGGATGTCATCCAGTCCGTCCGCTCCCGATGCCAGCGCACTCGCCGGTTCAAAGCGCAGGTCGCCCTGGCCCAGGTGCGGATCGCCCGCTTCGATATAGGGCGGGTTGGACACGATGAGATCGAAACGGCGGTCGCCCAGCGGCGCCAGCCAGTCGCCGTGCAGGAAGGTGACGTTGGCGATGCGCAGGCGCTGCGCATTGCGCTGCGCGACGTCGAGCGCAGCGCTGCTCGCGTCCGTCGCCACGACCTGGGCGCGCGGTCGTTCGCGCGCGATCGCGAGCGCAATGGCACCGCTGCCGGTGCCCAGGTCCGCCACCTGCGCCGTGGTCGCCTGCGGTAGCCGGTCCAGCGCCAGCTCGACCAGCAGTTCCGTTTCATGGCGTGGAATCAGCGTTGCCGGCGTCACCTCCAGTTCCAGCGACCAGAAGCCACGACGCCCGGTGAGATACGCCAGCGGCTCGCCCGCACGCCTTCGCTGCACCAGGGCATCGAAGGCGCTGGCATGCGTTGCATCCAGGGCATCGTCGGCATGCGCAATCAGCCAGCTGCGCGGCTTGTCCAGCACGTGCACCAACAGCAGCTCCGCCTCCAGCCGGTCGCCGACCAGGAGTGCGGCCTCGCCCAATGCCTGCCGCACGTCAGCCACGCGACGCGCTTCCGGCGATCAGGCAACGGTGCGCGGCGCGCAAGGACCAGGGCAGCATGAACGGTTCCGACGGCAAGGGGCTATCAGTGTAGATCGAACACGCCGTGCCTCAGCAGTTCTCGGGATGCAGGTAGTGATGCACGGCCTGGACCACGACGGAGCCTTCGCCCACGCTGGAAGCCACGCGCTTCACCGAACCCGAGCGCACGTCGCCCACGGCATAGATGCCCGGCTTGGTGGTGGCGAACGGCGACTCCAGCGGCACGCCATCGGCGCCGCGACCGGTCAGCACGAAGCCCTTGCCATCGAGTTCGAGGCAGCCTTCGAGCCAGTCCGTATTGGGCTCGGCACCGATCATCACGAACATGTTGCTGATCTCGCGCGTGGTCAGTTCACCGGTGTCGCGGTGGCGCCAGGTGACGCGCCGCAGGCGCTCGTCCCCCTCGAGCCCGACGATTTCGCTGCGCGTGTGCAGGGTGATCTCGGCCGACTGCGCGATGCGCTGGACCAGATAGTCGGACATGGTGGCCGCCAGCCCCTGCGAGCGCACCAGCACATGCACGTGCGCCGCGATGCGCGACAGGAACACCGCAGCCTGTCCGGCCGAATTGCCGCCGCCCACCACGACCACCTCCTCGTTCGCGCAGAGCTGGCCTTCCATGGCGGTGGCGGCGTAATGGATGCCCGCGCCCTCGAAACGCGCATAGCCCGGCACGGCGAGCTTGCGGTAGCGCGCACCGGTGGCCACGATCACGGCTCTGGCCGAAATGGCCTGGCCATCATCGAGCTTCAGCTGATAGGGCTGCACCGAGCAGTCGAGGTGGGTGGCATGGCGCGAGATGGCCATGCGGGCGCCGAACTTCTGCGCCTGCGCCTGCGCACGACCGGCCAGCGCCTGGCCCGAAATGCCGGTGGGAAATCCCAAGTAGTTCTCGATCTTCGACGACGTGCCGGCCTGCCCGCCCGGAGCCATCCCTTCGACCACGATGGTGGACAGGCCTTCGGACGCGGCATAGACCGCGGCGGCCAGCCCGGCCGGCCCGGCGCCCACCACCGCCACGTCGTAGACATGGGTCGGATCGATCGATTCGGTCAGTCCCAGTTCGTCGGCCAGTTCGGAGGTGGTCGGGTTCTGCAGAAAGCAGTGCTCCGGACAGATCACCACCGGCAGCTGCTCGAGGCGCAGCTGGAAGCACTCGATGAAACCGTCTGCCTGCGGATCGATTTCCGTGTCGATGAGCCGATGCGGATAACCGTTGCGCACCAGGAAACGCTCCAGCCGCAAGGTGTCCGCACTGTGCCCGGGCCCCACCAGCACGACGCCGCCATAGCCCAGGCGGATCAGCCCGACGCGCCGCAGGATGAAGGCCCGCATGATGATTTCACTGATGTCCGCCTCGGCGGCGACCATGCGGCGGAACTGCTCCGAGCGCACGCGCACCACCTTGCTGTCGCAGGCAGCGCGCGCCGACGCCAGGATGCTGCGCGTGTTGAACAGGTTCATCTCGCCGCTGAACTGTCGCGCGGCGTGGATGGTGATGACGTTCGGATGGCCGTCCTTGTCCACGTCGAATACTTCGACCAGCCCATCGAGGACGAGGAAGAAATCGGAACCTCGCTGCCCACGCTGGAACAGCACCGTGCCGGCCGGCACGTCCTCCTCCTCGCCGTAGGCGGCAATGCGCTGCACCATCGCCTGGCTCAGGCGCGGAAACATCTGCTCCTTGCGCAGGCGCGGATCGGTGGGGTCGTAGACGGCCTCGGGCGGTGGCGACAGATCCGACATGCAAGACACCTCGTCGTGAGTACCCGGCAGTTTCCGGGCCGGGCTGATTGTGCGCCGGGTGCACGTCGCGGCCAGGTGCAGGGCAGCGCGATCGAAGCATCGTGCGCAGGCCTCCGTGTCCGGGGCAAGTCAACGCGACGACGGCACCATGGCCTGGCTCACCGCGGTGACAAGGCGTTCACGAAACCAGTGATGCGCCTGGTCGTCGTCCTTCGAATCGTGCCAGTAGGCGAGGATCGGAACATCCTTGAGCCTGATCGGCAATGGACAGAACGTGATGGGCAGCAGGCCGGCGAGATGGCTCGCATACGCGTGCGGCACGGTCAGCAGCAGGTCGCTCGCCGCGGCGATCTGGCAGGCCGAAAAGTAGTGCTGGCAGACCAGGCGCACTTCACGAAACATGCCGGCCTGCCCGAGCAGCAGGTCCAGCGCGCTGGACTCTCCCAACGGTGAGACGGCGACATGCTCGGCCGCAAGATAGTCGGCGCGCCGCAACTGCCGCGCCATGGGGTGCTTCCGGCGCATCGCCACGACCAGCGAATCGGTCACCAGCGATCGTCGCGAAATGCGCGGTCCTGCGCGCAACGGCCGGTCCACGGCCAGGTCCAGTGCACCGGTCAGCAGTTCACGCTCCACCTCGTCGGCGGCGACGCGCCGGCTGACCACGCGCACGCCCGGCGCGTCGCGTTCGATGCCGGCCATCAGCGACGGCAGGGCAATCGACTCGAGGATGTCGCGAAAGCCGATGACGAACTCCATCCGCAACTGCGACGGGTCGAACTTCGGCTGCGCGTGGGTGCTGGCCAACAGCCCCTTCAGGTGGGCCTGCACCGCCGGCATCATCGCGCGGACCTTCTCGGTGGGCAGCAGGCGGTTTCCCTGCCGCACGAACAATGGGTCACCCAGATGATCGCGCAGGCGACGCAGGGCATGCGTCACCGCGGGCTGGGTCAGGTGCAGCGCGCGCGCCGCCGCGCTGACGCCGCCATGGCTATGGATGGCGTCCAGCACGCGGAACAGGTTGAGGTCGATGCGACGGTCGCGTTCCATGGGCTCTCCTGCGGCGTGGCGGCCAAGGCCATTCATTTTTCTAATGTACTGACATAAAGCATATTCATTTCACTAATCAGACGGCACAGGCGTAGGCTGCGTCGGAACCAGGAGAGCCGCCATGGACTTCGCCCCTTCCGAGCGCACGCAAGCGCTCACCGAACGCCTCGCCCGCTTCATGCGCGAAGAGGTCGTTCCGGCCGAGCCGGTATACGCCAGCCAGTTGTCGGGCAGCCCCGATCATCGCCAGTGGCGCCAGCCGGTGGTGATGGAACAACTCAAGGCGAAGGCGCGCGAGGCCGGCCTGTGGAACCTGTTCCTGCCCGACCTGCACGACGGCCCGCGGCTGGGCAATCTCGACTATGCCCCGCTGGCCGAGATCATGGGCCACTCCTTCATCGCGCCGGAGGTGTTCAACTGCAATGCGCCGGACAGCGGCAACATGGAGGTGCTGCATCGCTACGGTTCGCCGGCCCAGCGCGAACGCTGGCTGGAGCCGCTGCTGCGCGGCGAGATCCGCTCGGGCTTCGCCATGACCGAGCCGGACGTGGCCTCCTCCGACGCTACCAACATGCAGGCCACCGCCCGCGTGGAAGGCAACGAGGTCGTGCTTGACGGGCGCAAGTGGTGGACCACCGGCCTGGGCCACCCGCACTGCCGCTTCGTGATCTTCATGGGCCTGAGCGATCCGCAGGCCGAGCCGCATCGCCGGCACAGCATGGTGATTTGTCCGCTGGATGCGCCGGGCGTGCACATCGAACGGATGCTGCCGGTGTTCCATGACTACGACGAGCCGTCTGGACACGGCCAGGTGCGTTTCAGCCAGGTGCGCCTGCCACTGGACCACGTGATACTCGGCCCCGGTCGCGGCTTCGAGATCGCGCAGGGCCGCCTTGGCCCGGGACGCGTACACCACTGCATGCGTGCGCTGGGTGCCGCCGAGCGCGCCCTGTCGCTGTTGTGCCAACGGGCGCAGGCCCGCGTGGCGTTCGGCCAGCCGCTGCTGCAGCTGGGCGGGAATGCCGACATCGTGGCGAACCTGCGCATGGCCATCGAGCAGGCCCGCCTGCTGACCCTGAAGACGGCATGGACGCTGGATGCGCACGGCAGCAAGGCGGCGCTCAGCCTCATCTCGCAGATCAAGGTGGTGGTGCCGGCGGTAGCGCAACAGGCGGCGGACGCGGCCATCCAGATCCACGGCGGCGCCGGACTCACCGACGACGTCCCGCTGGCGCAGCTGTACGCCTATGCGCGCGTGCTGCGCCTCGCCGACGGCCCTGACGAAGTGCATCGCGCGGTGGTGGCCAAGCTGGAAGCCAGGGCGCAGCTCGCACGGGGGGCCGGCGCATGACCGCCCTTCACGACCAGGCCCGCGCGGTACGCGAGGAAGACGTCTTCGACCTGGCGCGCGTCGACGCCTTCCTGCGCGAGCACATGGACGGCCTCGCCGGCACGCCCGGCGTCGAGCAGTTTCCCGGCGGTGCTTCCAACCTCACCTACCTCATCCGTTACGCCAACCGCGAACTGGTGCTGCGTCGTCCGCCACCCGGTGCCAGGTCCGGGGCAGCGCACGACATGCTGCGCGAGGCACGCGTGATGGGCGCACTGAAGCCGAGCTATCCGTACGTGCCGGCGATCCTTGCGCGCTGCGACGACGAGCGTGTGATCGGGCAGGCTTTCTACGTGATGGAACGGCTCGACGGCATCATCCTGCGTCGCGACCTGCCTCCCGGACTCGGACTCGATCGCGCCGGCGTGCGCGCGCTGTGCCTGGGCTTCATCGACCGCCTGATCGAACTGCATCGCGTGGACATCCGCGGGACCGGCCTCGGCGACCTCGGCAAGGGCGCCGGCTACATCGCGCGGCAGGTCGCCGGCTGGAGCGAGCGGTGGCGACAGGCGGCCACTGACGGCTCCGATCCCTGCGACGACCTGCTTGCGTGGCTGGATGCCAACCAGCCACGCCAGGACAACGCCAGCTGCGTGATCCACAACGACTACCGCTTCGACAACGTCGTGCTTGATGCGGACGATCCGCTGCACATCATCGGCGTGCTCGACTGGGAGATGGCCACCATCGGCGATCCGCTGATGGACCTCGGCGGATCGCTGGCCTACTGGGTGCAGGCGGATGACGACCGCGTGTTCCAGTCGTTCCGTCGCCAGCCGACGCACGAAGACGGCATGCTCACCCGGCGCGAGGTGATCGCCTACTACGGCGAACGCAGCGGACTGGATGTCTCGCGCTTCGGCTTCTATGAAGTTTTCGGCCTGTTCCGGCTGATGGTGATCATCCAGCAGATCTACCGCCGCTTTGCGCTTGGCCAGACCACCAATGCGCAATTCGCCGGCTTCGGCGATGCCGCCCGTTACATGGGCGAGCGCTGCCGTCGCCTCGTACGTGCGGCGGATCACTAGGCCATGCGCGAACTGCTGCTGATCCGCCATGGCCAGGCCAGCTTCAGCGCCGAGGACTACGACCAGCTCTCGCCCATCGGCGAGCAACAATCGCAACTGCTTGGCCAGTGGCTGGCCGCCTGCGGACCCGCGCCCGACCTGGTGGCCATGGGTCCGCGCCGACGCCATCGCGACACCGCGGCATGGTGCACGCGGGCCGCTGGCCTCGACGCGCAACCCGTGGTGCTGCCCGGGCTGGACGAGGTCGACCACCACGAACTGCTGGCCCGCCTGCGCCCCGATCTCGAAGGCCCGGGCGCGCTGCGTGCCGAGCTGCGCCGTTCGGACGAGCCGCATCGTGCGTTCCAGCAGATCTTTGCCGAGGCGATCGCGCGCTGGGTCAGCGGCCGGCATGACCCCGACTACCGCCGCAGCTGGAGCGCATTTCGCGAAGAAGTACTCGACGCGCTGCGCCAGCTCGCCGACCATCCCGCGCAAACGACCTGGGCATTCACCTCCGGCGGCCCCATCGCGGTCATCGCCAGCAGCTTGCTGGAATCGCCCACCGCGCAGGCCTTCAGGCTCAGCTGGCCGCTGGTAAACACCGGCGTGACGCGACTGCGACTAGGCTCGCGCGGTGCGACGCTGCTGACCTACAACGCCTGGCCGCACCTGGAGCGGGCCGGTGATGCCGCGCTGGTGACACTGCGGTGAGCACGCTTCCATCAGCAAGAGCCTGCCAGTCCTTCCTGCATTTTCACTGACCCGCGAGCGCCGTCCATGAGCACACCCGCCACTTTCGACCTCACCGGCAAGATCGCCATCGTCACCGGCGCCAGCCGCGGCATCGGCGCCGAGATTGCCAGGCTGCTGGCGATGCACGGCGCGCACGTCGTCGTGTCCAGCCGCAAGCAGGTCGACTGCCAGGCCGTGGTCGACGACATCGTGACCAGCGGCGGCTCGGCCGAGGCCATCGCCTGCCACATCGGCGAGATGGAGCAGATCGACGCGCTCTACGCCAGGGTAGAACAGGCGCATGGCCGCCTGCACATCCTGGTCAACAACGCAGCGACCAACCCGTTCTTCGGCCACATCCTCGATACCGATCCTGCGGTGTTCCAGAAGACCGTGGACGTGAACATCCGTGGCTACTTCTACATGTCCACGCACGGTGCGCGCCTGATGGCGAGGAACGGGGGCGGCTCCATCGTCAACGTCGCCTCGGTGAACGGCGTGGTGCCCGGCGTGCAGCAGGGCATCTACTCGATCACCAAGGCGGCGGTGATTTCGATGACCAAGGCCTTCGCGGTGGAATGCGCCGAACTGGGCGTGCGCTGCAACGCGCTGCTGCCAGGGCTCACCGACACCAAGTTCGCCTCGGTGCTGGTCAACACGCCGGCCATCCTCAAGCAGGCGCTCGCCCATGTGCCGATGCGCCGGGTGGCGCAGCCGTCGGAAATGGCCGGCGCCGCGCTCTATCTCGCCTCTGACGCTGCGTCCTACACCACCGGTGCCGTGCTGAACGTCGATGGCGGCTATCTCTGTGTCTGATTCCGAGGATTGCTCATGACACCCATGATTTCTCCGCGCGCCGCCGGCAAGCGTGCCTTCATCACCGGCGCCGCGGGCGGCCTGGGCAGCGCCATTGCCCGCATGCTGGCGCGGCACGGCGCCTTGGTCTTCCTCACCGACCTCGATGGCGCCATGGCCGCCAGGCTGGCGGACGACATCAACCGCGAGCATGGCGCGTACGTGGCCTGGTCCGCCGCGCAGGACGTGCGCGACGAATCGAACTGGGAACGCACGCTCGCCGACGCCGCGCTGGCCATGGGCGGCCTGTCGGTGCTGGTCAACAACGCCGGCATTGGCTCACTGGGTGGCGTCGAACGCATCGAGCTGAAGGACTGGCGCCACGTCATGGGCGTCAACGTCGAAAGCGTGATGCTGGGCTGCAAGCATGCGATGCCGTACCTGCGCGATTCGCAGCCGGCCTCGATCATCAATATCTCGTCGCTGGCCGCCTTCAAGGTCGACCCGGACTACACCGCCTACAACACTTCGAAGGCCGCCGTGGCCATGCTGACCAAGTCGGTGGCCGTGGACTGTGCGCGGCAGAAGATCGACGTGCGCTGCAACTCCATCCATCCGGCCTTCATCCGCACCGGCATCGTCGAGCCGTTCTTCGATGCGCTGGGCGAAGAAGAAGCCATGCGCAAGCTGGTGCGCGGCATTCCCATGCATCGCCTGGGCGAACCCGACGACGTCGCCTATGCCGCGCTTTATCTTGCGTCCGATGAAAGCCGCTACGTGACTGCCGCTGAGCTCGTGCTCGATGGCGGCGCCCGCGCCGTCTGATCCCGGAGACCGACCCATGAGCCTCGTCAATCGCCAACTGCTGCTGCGGACCCGCCCCGAAGGCCTGGTGCGCCAGGAGAATTTCGAACTGCGCGAGCAGCCCGCGCCGGCACTCGCCGACGGCCAGGCGCTGGTACGCGTGCTGTATCTGTCAATGGACCCCACCAACCGCGTGTGGATGAGCGATGTCCCGCAATACATGCCGCCGGTGGCCATCGGCGAGGTGATGCGTAGCCTTGGCCTGGGGCGCGTGGTGGCATCGAAATCGTCGCGCTATGCCGTGGGCGACCTGGTGCAGGGACTGGTCGGCTGGCAGGACTACGCCGTGCTCGACGATGCGCGCGCCAAGGACTGGGTGAAGCTGCCGCCGAAACCGCCGGTGGCGCTGCCGACCCTGCTTGGTGCCTGCGGCTTCAGCGGCATCACCGCGTATTACGGCCTCACCGAGATTGCGCCGGTGCAGTCGGGCGAGACACTGGTGGTGTCGGCGGCAGCCGGTTCGGTCGGTTCCATTGCCGGCCAGATCGGCAAGCTGCGTGGTGCGCGCGTGGTCGGCATTGCCGGCGGACCGGACAAGTGCCGCCACCTGATCGAGGATCTCGGCTTCGATGCCGCCGTCGACTACAAGGCCGACCACTGGAAGCAGGCACTGGCCGAAGCCACTCCCGACGGCGTGCACGTGAACTTCGAGAATGTCGGTGGCCCGGTGATGCGCGCGGTGCTTTCACGCATGGTCAACGGCGGGCGGGTGGCGCTGTGCGGCCTGATCGCCAACTACGCCAGTGGCGGCAAGCCTGCCGACGACTACAGCGTGATCATCGTCAAGCGCCTTACCGTACGCGGCTTCCTCGCCTTCGACTATCAGGATCAGCAGCGCGCGGTGCAGGAACTGGTGGGCTGGGTGCTCAGCGGCAAGATCAAGGCCGGCGAAACCGTGGCGCACGGATTGGAAAATGCACCGCTGGTGCTCAATCGCCTGTTCGACGGCAGCCACACCGGCAAGCTGGTGCTGAAGGTGGCGGACGATCACTGAGCTTTCTTGCTGGAAATGAAAAAGGCGCCGCGGTTCGCCGCGGCGCCTTTCTTGTTACTCCGCCGGCTGGGGCATCGGCGGCGGTTCGACGGACTTGGGTTTGCGCTTGCGCCAGTAACCGCCGTGACTCCACGCATCAAAGCCCCAGCGCACCCAGCCGATCAACGCATTGGCCAGCCATAACGCCCAGGCCAGCATGGCGATCTTGTAGACCCACAGCGAGACGCTGAACACACCACCTTGCGGCAAGGCGCTGTCTGCCTGGTCCGCGAACCAGTTGAGCGTAGGCACGGCGGAATGATTGCCCTCCACGTGCATGTCAGGCATGCCAAGCAATCCCTTTGGCACGGCAGTGATCAACACGATGATCGCGACCAGCGTCACCCCGGCCAGCGCCACCTGCAGCACGTTGAACCATGTGCCGTATCGCTCCGACAGCACATGGCGCGCGCGCAGACCCAGCAGGATCAGCCATGCCACCACCAGTGCGTACGCTCCCCACGCAAAGGCCGAGAAACCCAGGCCGAGCAGAAGCCAGTGCTGGAAACGCAGCGGCGTCGGCGCGTAGCGTGCCAGCAGCCATGCCGCCAGCAGCAGCACGACGAGCTGCGACCAGTACAACACCGCCGGTCCGTCCGTCGGCCCCCACGTCCACAATACCCAGCGATTGTCCGGCAGCACGTGGCTCAGCGTGATGTTGGCAGTCGGCGCATCCAGCGCGAATGCCGGCGTGCGGGTGATGACGCCAGCGCCCTGCGGTAGACGCAGCTTGATCACGTAGCGCGCCGACACGGGCATCAACGGCAGGCTGAGCTTGCCATCACGAATGGCCAGGCTCAGCTTGGTGTCGTCGCGTTGCGCGTCCAACAACTCGGCACCGGCAGGCACGGTGATCGCGTGCTCGCCACCGCGCATGGCGCGCATCGACAAGGTCAGCGTGGTTTCCGTGGCGCGATCACCAGCATGGCTCTCCACCGATACGTTGTCGAACGCCACCGTGTCACCTGCCACGCCCTTCGGCTTGGTGATCGCCACGTCAAGCGTTTCACCGGGCAGCGGCTGAAACAACAGCCCTTCGTCTTCGAGGTTTCCGGGCACGCCCTTGGTTTCCACGTGCCAGATCGGCGCCGACACCAGCAGCCAATGTTCGGCGCGATCGCCCAGCGCAGGGGCCGTGAGCGCAATGTGGTCGGTGCGATCGAGCCGGCTGCGCCACTCGATCGTGTCCTGGCCGTTGTTGAACGTGACGACCACATGGCCGTTCTGCACGCGCATGTCGTCACCCAGCGGGTGCTCGCCCGGGAGCAGCGGCAGCTCGATGCTGAAGCCGCCGGTCACCGGCGCCATGCGCTTCACTTCGCTGGTGACGTTCCACTCGTTGCCCAGTTCCAGCGAGCGCTTGATCCTCACGTAAGGCGGGAAGGTCTGCTCGATGGCGCTCAGCGTCTTGCCGTCGGCCGAGCTGAGCACGCGGTTGAGAGCGAGGCTGTCGCCGAGCAGCCGTCCTTCGTCCAGGCCATTGGCCGCCCAGCCTTCTCCGCGGAAGGTGACGTGCCGCGGAATCAGCGGGAAGTGCACCGTGCTGGTGTCCACCGGCGCGATGCGATAACGCAACGCGAGATGGTGCACGCCCGCATCGACCTTCACCAGCGTCGCGTCCGATCGACGCAGCAAGGCTGCGTCACGACCATCCTGCGATACCGACAGCAGTTGCAGGGCGTCGTCGCCCAGAGGCAATGGCACGGCCACCGCCGTGCCGGCATGGACTTCAAGATCGAGCGACAGCGCGTCACCGCCGACCTGGAACGCCGCCTGCGCCACTGACGCGCAATCAGGCGTGCAACGTGGCGCTTCGACCAGACGCGAACGCAACACGGCCAGCATGTCCTTGTCGGGCGTGGACTGGGCATGTGCACCGTGTGGCGCCAGCGACAACGCCAGCAAGGCTACGACACCGCCACCCAGCTTCCAGCCGCTGGCGCCCGATCGCGCAGGACGCAGCAGGTTGAGCGCCAGCCTGCCAAGCAAGGCCACCAGCAATGCCAGCGACACCACGCGCAACAGGCGCACCAGCCACGCGGGTGCGATGACCAGCCGCGCGGTCTGGTCGGGCGTGACGGGGCCGGACCAGCCAAGCCGATAGTTGTTGCCGTCGTCCCATCGGGGAATGCCGCGGCCTGCCTGCAATACGGCATGGGCGTCCAGCTCCTGCGAGAGAACGTCTGCGGGTGCGATGCGCGAACCCGTCACCGTGACGGTTTCCAGGCGCCTGGCTCGCTGTTCGTTGCCGTCCGCGTCCTGCAGCATGTCAGCGGGCTTGGCAACAGCAGGTGCCTGCGGAGCCGGCGCGGCGTTGCTCGACGCCTCCTCCTCCACAGCCATCGCCGACGGGGGCGGTGGTGGCGCGTGGTACACGCTCGCCTCTTCTTCCAATTGCGGGTGCAAGGCGTAGCTCATCTGTGTCGCGGCAAACGGCAATGCCCAAAGCGCTGCGACCAGCACCAGCACGCCCGCGGCAGTGCGCGAGACGATGCGCAAGCGCCCGTCGGGCAACACGCGCATCAGCAATGCAAGCGCCAGTGCCACCGCCAGCGTCCATCGCGGCGCGCCGTCCTCATGCAGCGAGAGCGCGAGGAAGCCCACCGCCGCCAGCGCCCACGGCCACCCAAGGTAGCGGCCAGCGAGCAGCGCAATCAAAGCCACCACGAAAAGGTCGAGCAGGCTCCATCGCGCAATCCACGAATCGGGCGACACGTCGGCGCCCGTCGCGCCCACGAGGCGATAGCCATGGGGCAGATGCAGCATGGCGTCGATGCCATCCAACGGCAGCTGCCAGCCACCGGCCGGCATGCTGCCGTGATCGGGCAGACGCAAGCCCGCGGAGAGGTCAAGTGAGGTCCGACGCACTTCGACGCCAACTGTCTTGCCAGCGGTGGTCACCAGCATCGGCATCTCGCCCTGCGAGGCGCGCAGCAATTGCCATGGCGCGGTCACGTCCAGACGCTGGCTGTGGCGCAGCTTGCCTTCCAGGTCGTCCACCGCTGTCAGGCCGCGCCCGTCGGCATCCAGCCACAGTTCGCGATGCAGGGTGATCTGATCGCCCTGGCCACCTTCGCCGGCACGCGTGCCCTGTTCCACGACAAGACCGTGCGCTTCATCGACCACGTAAGCCGGCAACCCGCGCCATTCGCCGGGCACGTCGGCCTGAGCGGCGTCGGTGGCCTCACCTTCCGCACGCGTGCTGCGCAGGGAGGGCTCGTCGGCGTAGCTCCAGATTTCCTGCGTGGGCCAGGGCGCAGCCGGCAGGCTTGTGCTCACCTTGGACAGCACGGAGCCGGCACGCGCGCCCAGCGAGATCGTCCACGTACCGGGACGAAGCTGCACGCGCAGGCGACCATCACCTTCCAGTTTCGCCGGCAGGTCGCCGGACAACGAGGTCGCCGTGAAGCCCTTGGGCAGCACCGGCCCAAGCACCTGCTCGCGCGCACTGCCGGTGACCTTGAACTCCAGCCTGGATTCGAGCAGCGCGGGCACGCCATCGGAGAGCTTGCGAAACACGCGCAGCGACAGCGCGTCGGCCACGCGTTGCGCGGCGGCGGCCTCGCCAAGCGTGAGCTGGAAACCGTTGCGCTCGATGCGGGAGACAGGGTTGCCGTCCAGCGTCAGCGTGACCAGTCCGATCGTTTCGGGCACCACCAGGCGCGGCGGCCGGTTGTCCCACGCCAGCACGCCGTGCAGCTCGTAGTCGCCCGGTTCGAGTTGCAGTGACGGGGTGCCGTTGCGATCCAGCACCACGACGGGCTTGCTGCCGGCCGTGACCTGCTGCGGCCAGTTGTGGCTGTCGCCAGGCAAGGCGATCCAGCTGCGGACATCCACGTGCACGGCGAAGGTGAAACGCGCGCCGTCTTTGCCAGCGTCAATCGCCAGCCTTCCCGGCCACGCGCACTCCTTTGCGGCACCGGTCCTGCCCTGGCTCACCAACACGGGGCATGCGTGCTGGGGTACGTCGTGCAACACCCACTCCTGCCAATCCTTCAGAGCCGGCGGTACTTCCTGCGCCATCACTGGCAAAACCATCAGAACCAAAGGCAACAACCATCCCCACGGACGACGCATGTCTTTCTCCCTGACTACCCTGGGTGGGCCGGCCCAGTGTAGGGGCCAGCGGAAGGGCGCGAAAAGCGCCCTCCCCCTGTCAAACGGCCAAGCCGCGCGGACGGGGTTGGCCAGCGGGCAAAAAAAAGCCGGGCGGTTCGCACCGCCCGGCTTTGCTGGTTGACGACAGGCTCAGCCGCCGATCGTGGACGCGCCCTGCCTTGCCTTCAGGGCGGAACACAGCAGGGTCGACTCGGTCGTCTGCGCCAGGCCGCGCTCGGCGCCGCTGACTTCCTTCGCGCGCGTGCTGAAGAAGGCCTGCAGGCGGTCGGCCTCGTCCGTCGAGCAACCGCCGCCGCCGATGAGGCCCGGCAGCTGCCCGCCGGCGAAGCTGCCGGTGCGGTCGACGATCTTGTCGTAGTTGCTGGTTGCCCACTGCCACGAGGCGTCACGCTGCATGCGCGTGTCGCGACCGCCGCGCAACAGCATGGCCATCTCGCCCACCTTGACCTGCTTGTCGAGCGCGAAGTTGCGCACCTGCGTGGCCAGTGCCGGATCTTCCACCGCGCTCAGGCCATCGAGCATGGCGTTGCGCAGTGCCGGGTCGCTGGTCCTGGGCACCTCGGCGACCAGCGCATCGATGGCCGGCTTGCCACGCTCCTGCACGGCCACGCCCAGCGCGGCGCCGAGCAGGTCGGCGTCCGCCGCGCCAAGGTCCAGGCGGCCATCGGCCTTGTGCCTGAGCGCGGCGTCGCCCTGCCGCAGCAGTTCGGCGCGCACTTCCGGCAGCTTCACCACCAGCGCGAGTTCGTTCGCCAGCGTGTCGCGCAGCAGGGAATCGGTGTCGCCCTCACCCGGCTTGCGGTGGTAGCCGAGCTGCTGCATGCGCGGCAGATAGGCATCCTTCGCCCACTGCGCCAGCGTGGCGCGCTGCGCGCCGGTCTCGGCCAGGTTGCGGTAGATCCAGTTGAAGCTCGACAGCGGCGCCGTGGCCACTTCGCGCGTCTTCGACGAGGCCAGCGGCTTCAGCGCGGCCAGCACGTCGGTGGCCGCCAGGTCGCCATGCTTGAAGCTGGCATACACCGCGTCGGCATAAGCGAGCTGTTCGGCGTCGTCGAGCTTGCCGATCTGCTGGCCGAGCCTGGACAGATCGTCCTTCGCCATCGCAAAGCGGTAGTAGCCCGTGCCATTGGCATTGGGCAGCACCCAGGCCGGGCTGCTCGCGCCCTTGAGCACCATGGTGCCCTGGGCCTTGTCGAGCAGTTCGCAGCTCACCTTGCTGCCGTCGGCCGTGCCATAGCGCACGCACACCGGCACGCCCCACACATGGTTGGTGTCGCCCTTGCTGCCCAGCGGCAGGTAGCGGCTCTGGCTCAGGTGCAGCACGGTCTTGCCGCCTTCCTCGCTCAGCTGCGTCTGCACGTAGGGCACGCCCGGCTGGTTGAGAAAGCTCTTGAAGGCCTGCTGGAAGTCCTGCCCCTTGTCGGCCGCCTTGGCGACGGACGCGACCAGGTCATCGGCCGTGGCGTTGGCGAACTGGTGGCCCTTGATGTAGGCGCGCATGCCCTTCTGGAACGTCGGCTCGCCCACGTAGCCTTCGAACATGCCCAGCACCGCGGCACCCTTCTGGTAGGTGATGCCGTCGAACGCGGTCTCGATGTCGCCGTTGCCGGTGATCGGCTGGCGGATCTTGCGCGTGGTGACCAGGCTGTCGCCGTTCATGGCGCCCTGCGCACCGCGCACGCGGTCGAGGTCGGCGCGGTATTCGGGGTGCACCTTCTGCGTGACCTTCTGCTGCATCCAGGTGGCGAACGCCTCGTTGAGCCACAGGTCGTCCCACCAGCCCATGGTCACAGTGTCGCCGGTCCACTGGTGTGCCAGTTCATGCGCGGTGACGTTGAACGAACCGCGCACATAGTTGGCCGGGGAATCCGGATCGATCAGCAGCAGCCAGTCGCGGAAGGTGACCAGGCCGGGGTTTTCCATGGCGCCGGCGGAAAAGTCCGGCGCGGCCAGCAGGTCGAGCTTGTCGAACGGATAGCCGAAGCCGTAGTAGTCCTCCAGCGACTTGATGATGCTCGGCGTTTCGCCCAGCACGTGCTGCATGCGATGGCCTTCGCCCCTGGCGGCGATGCCGCGCAGCTCGGTGGCCTGCGTGCGGTACGACGAGGCCGGAATCTCCGGGCCCTTCACCACGTCCCACGGACCGACTCCGAACGCCACCAGGTAGGTCGGCAGCGGCGGGGTCTGCGAGAAGCTGAGCGTCTTCCAGCCCTGGCCCGCGGCCTCTTCCTTCACCTGTTTGGTGTTGGCGATGCCCACTTCGTCATTGGGAATGGTCAGGCGGATGGTGAACGGCGTCTTGAACGACGGCTCGTCGAAACCGGGGAATGCATAGCGCGCGCTGATCGGCTCCATCTGCGTCATTGCATAGGGCTGGCCTTCATGGCTCACCTTGTACAGGCCCTGCAGCTGCTGGTTGAGCGGCGCGGTGTAGTTGAAGGTGATGCTCAGTTCCTGCGGCTTCAGCGTGCTGCCGAAATCGACGCGCACCACGCCTTCCTTCGGCGCGGCGTCCACATACTTGCCCTCGTGCAGCTTGCCCGCGGCGTCGGTGATGGTGACCTTGCTCACCTTCAGCTCGCGGCCATGCAGCCATACGTGGTCGCTCGCCTGCCCGAGCTTCAGCTTGATGGTGGTGGTGCCCGAGAAGTCCTGCTGGCGCGGATCGACCTTGAAGTCGAGCTGATAGGACTGCGGCATGGCCCAGCGCGGCAGCTTGCCGTGCGGCTGGTCGTCTGCAGCCGGGGCGGCCAGGGCTGCGCCGCAGCAGGCGGCAAGGGCGGTGAGTACGAGTGGACGAACAAAACGACGCATGCGATGGGCTTCCCGTGGGCACACAAACCTCCACGCTAGGTGCCGCCATGACGAGTGGCACAGTGCCAGAAGGCATGGCCGCGCCGTCGGGGGCCACGCTCCCGATCGCCCGTGACTCGAACATCAGACGCAACTGACAAAACCTTGCGAATGATTCGGGCTCAACGCATAGTCAATAGACGGCGTCTGTCTGATAAGGAGATGCGGTCATGAATGCCAAGGAGCGAGGCGCGGCGTCGCGCAGTCTGCGCAAGGGCCCAGGCGTGGCCGTGCTCGAAGCGGACCTCGCACAGCGCCAGGCCAGTGGCGGCGATCGATGGCACCTGGATGCCCATGCCCGCCGCCTGGTTTCACCGAAGCGTGTCGTGATTTCGCTCAGCATGCCCGAGCGTCGCGTGCTCGACACGCTGATGGCAGCCGCGGGTGCGCCGGTGGGCCGCGAGGCCCTGATCGCGGTCCTTGCCGACGACGTGTACGACTTCGATCCGCACCGCCTCGACATGCTGATCCATCGCCTTCGACGCAAGATCGGCGAACACACGAGCGAGCCGCCGCCGCTGCTCACCGCCCGCGGCAAGGGCTTTCTGTTCGACGTCGAAAGGCAGTACTGAGGCCTGCGTGTGCCCAACTGCGCACGCAAGCCCCCGTGGCGACACCGGGGCTTGTCGTTTCAGCTGCGCATCAACCCGCCGCGTCGGCCTGCTCGAGGACCACGGCAACCGCATGGATCACCGCCGCAATGCGCGCGGCGCTCTGGATCGGCTGCGCCGACAGGCCATGCTTGCGCAGGGTCTTCTCGTGCGACTCCAGGCACATGCCGCAACCGTTCACGGCGGACACGGCCAGCGAGGCGAGTTCGAAATCGACCTTGTCGCCGCCGGGGCTGTTCATCGCATTCATGCGCAGGCCCGCGCGCAGCGTGCCGTACTCCGCGTCGCCCACCAGGTGGATGAAGCGGTAGTAGATATTGTTCATGCCCATGATGGCGGCAGCCACCCGCGCGCCGTTCAATGCTTCGGCGTCGGCATGCCTGGCGGCCTCTTCGGCCACCGCGGCGGTCAGCGGCTTGTAACGGGATGCCACCGCCGAAGCGAGCGCGATCACCGCGATCTGCTTCTGGGTCAGGCCAGGCGCGCCACCCTCGGTCAACACGGACTCAAGGTTGAGACGCAGGTCCTTGGCGTAATCGGGGATCTGGCTTTTCAGATCGGCAAGGCTCATGGGGCACCTCTGGAAGAGCGGGGGAAAATCCGGGCAAAAAAAACCGGCGGCGAAGCGGGCTTCGCCGCCGGCAGGAGTGCCGCGCGCCCACCCGTGAGGGGGAAAGGTGAAGCGCGCGGTATGCGACAGGCGAAGCCTCAGGCGACGTGCAGGGTCTCTTCACCCTGGTGCCAGTTGCACGGGCACAGCTCGTCAGTCTGCAGGGCATCGAGCACGCGCAGGACTTCCTGCGGGTTGCGGCCGACCGAGCCGTCGGTGACGTAGACGAAGCGGATGATGCCTTCCGGATCGACCAGGAAGGTCGCACGCTGCGCCACGCCGTCTTCGGTCACGATGCCGAGCGCGTTGCTCAGGTCCTTCTTGATGTCGGCCAGCATCGGGAACTGCAGGTCACGCAGGTCCTTGTGGTCCTTGCGCCAGGCAAAATGCACGAACTCCGAGTCGGTGCTGGCGGCCAGCACCTGGCAGTCGCGATCGGCAAACTGCGAGTTCATGTCGCTGAAGCCCTTGATCTCGGTCGGGCAAACGAAGGTGAAGTCCTTCGGATAGAAGAACACGCAGAGCCACTTGCCCTTGTACGTGTCATTGGCGATCGGGAAGAACGCCTTCTCCAGGCTCTCGATCGAAACCACGGAGGTGAGGTTGAACTGCGGGAACTTGTCGCCGATGGTCAGCATGTGGACTCTCCTGTCTGCAGGGGGGTGTTACGGAACCGGGAAGCGCCTTGTCGGCGCCGTCAGATGAGCAAGGTTACGCACCGGGCGTACATTGTTCAAATTGATTGTTACCATCACAATCATAGCCATGACCTATCAAGATCATGTGGACGCCTGCCCATGAACCTGCGTGACCTGCACTATCTCGTGGCCCTGGCCGAGCATCGTCACTTCGGGCGTGCGGCCGAGGCGAGCTTTGTCAGCCAGCCGACGTTGTCGACCCAGATCAAGAAGCTCGAGGACGAGCTTGGCGTGCCGCTGGTGGAACGCACGCCGCGCAAGGTGCTGCTCACCGAAACCGGCCGCGAGATCGCCCGCCGCGCCCGTGGCGTGCTGGCCGAAATCGACGAGATCAAGGCCATTGCCCAGCGCACCCGCGACCCGGAATCGGGCACGCTGCGGCTGGGCATCTTCCCCACGCTCGGGCCTTACCTGCTGCCCCACCTGGTGCCGCTGGTGCGCACGCATTTCCCGCGGCTGGAACTGCTGCTGGTGGAGGAAAAGACCGAGCACGTGGTGAAGATGCTGCGCGAGGGTGCGCTCGACGTGGGCGTGCTCGCCCTGCCCTTGCATGAGGACAGCCTGCATGCGGAATTCCTGTTCGAGGAACCCTTCGTGCTCGCGGTACCGGCGTCGCATCCGCTGGCGCACAAGCAGAGCCTGCTCAAGCTGGCTGACCTGGAAGACGAGAGCCTGCTGCTGCTCGAAGACGGGCACTGCATGCGCGACCAGGCACTGGAGGTTTGCGCGCTGGCCGGCGCCGGCGAGCGGTCCGGTTTTCGCGCGACCAGCCTGGAAACCCTGCGCCAGATGGTGGCGGCCAATGTCGGCATCACCCTGTTGCCGACGCTCGCCATCAAGCCGCCCGTCTCGCGCACCGACAACGTGCACTTGCTTGAATTTGGCGGGCGAGCGCCGAGCCGCCGCATCGCGCTGGTGTGGCGCAAGAGTTCCTCGCTGGGCACCTTCCTCAAGCGTTTTGCCGAGGTGATCCGCAGCATGCCTGCCGAACTGCTGCAGCCGGACCTGGGCGGTGCCAGGGCCAGGCCGGCCGCAAAGCGGGGGCGCTAGACCGCGATGCCACGTCCCATCCTGATCGGCCTGATGCTGATCGTCGCGCTGGGCGCCGCCCACTGGTGGCGGCACCGCCCGATGCTGCCCGGGCCCGGCGTGCTGGCGCCGGATGCGCCCACGCAGATCGACCTCGACGACAGTACCGCCCTGCAACGCGGCGATACCACGCTGGTCACGCGCGCCCGCTTCGAGCTCACGGCGCGCGTGCTGTCACGCGAGGACTACCGCTCCGATGCCGGCGCCTCGCTCGCCCCGGTCGACCTCGCGCTCGGCTGGGGCCGCATGTCGGACCGCCACGTACTGGAAGGCATCAAGATCAGCCAGGAAAACCGCTTCTATCACTGGCACGTGGACGCGTTCCCGATTCCACGCCGCGAGATCGAAACCTCCAGCGCCAACATGCACATGATTCCCGCGGACGACACCGTGCGCGAGGAACTGGAGCGCGTGCGGCCGGGGGAGGTCGTGCACCTGGAAGGATTCCTGGTGGACGCCAATCGCGCCAACGGCTGGCGCTGGCATACGTCGATGACGCGCAATGACACCGGCAACGGCGCCTGCGAGCTGGTCTACGTCGAAAGCATCGTGCCGGCGCCGCCCTGAGCGGTTGCCGCATCCGCCAGGCGCCGCGCCTTGCGAATCTATCGACAGGCCAGGCGTCCTCGCGACTCAGTAACGCAGCAGCGCATGCAGGGGCGTCGTGCCCTGCCAGCGGCTGCGGCCCTGCAGCGCCGCCAGCTCGATCACTACGCTGGCTCCTACCAGTGGCGCACCAAGTTTCTCGACCAGGGCGCGCGCCGCCGCCAGCGTGCCGCCGGTGGCCAGCACATCGTCGACGATCAGGACCCGTTCGCCCGGACGCAATGCATCGTCACGCGCTTCCAGTCGATCGACGCCGTACTCGAGCTGGTAGTCGATCGCGACCACCGGTGGCGGCAGCTTGTTCGGCTTGCGCAGGGGCACGAAGCCGGCGTGCAGCTTCTGCGCCAGCGCGGCGCCAAAAATGAAACCGCGCGATTCGATGCCGCACACCGCCTGCACCCCACTACCCTGCCACGGTTCGGCCAGCGCATCGATGCAGCGCGCAAAGCCGCCGGCATCAGCCAGCAGCGGCGTGATGTCACGGAACACCACGCCCGGCTTGGGAAAGTCCGGCACGGCGCGGATCAGCGCCTGCATCTGCTTCAAGGTATCTTCCATGGTCAGCTCCGTACCCCAGGGCTGGGCAATCCCAGAGGATAACGCCCGCCGCGCAGGCGCCGCGGCCGGTCAGCAAAGCACGGGGAATGGCGCGTCCGGATCTTCGTCGGCCTCACCCAGGGCCAGCCGGGCCTCGGCGAGCGAGCGCTCGATCTCGCGCACCACTTGCTCGGCGGCCGCGAGGCTGCCCTCGGGCACCAGCACCGCCACGTAATCAAGCGCCGGCAACTGGCCTACGGCGCCGGTGAGGTATTCGCCCGAGACGAAGGCAGGAATCTCGGCACGCTCCAGCGCATCTTTCACCAGATGGGCGTCGATGAGGCTTTCGGCTCGATAGGCGATGCGCATGGAGGCACGCTAGCGCTGTGGGGGTGGATGGGCAAGTTTTTGCGTGTGATGTGTTCGCAGGGTGAAGGTTGGGATTTCTTCCCCAGGCTGGCACTGCGTCCGTGCCGTTTTGCCTTGGAGTCAGCCCGTGCAGCAAGTTGGCTCGCCTGCGACCGAGGGGAGTCCCTGTGGGACGGCGGGCTTCCGACCTCCTGCCGGAGGCCGGGTCACTTTTCTTTGCTTGCTCAAAGAAAAGTAACCAAAAGAAAGAGCACCCCGCTTGGCGCTTGCCGGGCCGATGGCCCGGCAAGTCCGTGAGGGCCGGCCGGGCTTTTCGACAGGGCATCCTGCCCTGGCGAAAAGTGCCTGGCATCCCTGCCAGGCACCCCTGCGGGGCCTGATCGTCCGTCCCTCACCGCCGCACAGGGGCCTTGTGGATCAAGAGCCGAAGGCTCGTGGCTCGTGGCTCCTGGCTCTTTGCATTTGACCTCCATTCCCCTGTGGCGCGGCGGGCGGGTGGAGGGAAAAGCCCGGAGGGTGGCCGGCAGGGATGCCGGCCAGTTTGTCGTCAGGGCAGGAAGCCCTGTCGACAAACCGCCGTAACCCGTCCGCGCACCTGGAGGGCGCAGCCCGGAAGGCGCGACATCGGGGTGGCCTTTCTCTTGGTTACTTCTCTTTGGCCACGCAAAGAGAAGTAACCCGGGCCGCGGCAGCGGCTCGGAACCCCGCCGGAGGCGAGCACGCTCGCGGCAGCGCGACAAACAGACACCAAACAACCCCAACGTTACCGCGAGCACCCGCCCTTCACCCCAACCCTCTCCCCGGAGGGGGAGAGGGTGCCAAAGGCCGCCACGTCACCATCCAAGCCACAGTCACGGGATGGCCAGCCTCGCCGGGATAGGGGGCCACCAGCAACAGGCCCGCACCCACCCGACATCGCTGAATGAGCGGCGCCAAGCCCCGGTTTACCCACCCTGAAACCCGTCAAAACACCCCCACCTAGGACAAGGTAAACTTCCTCGTTTCCGTCACCGCGTACGAGCTTCGAGTCCCGATGTCCACCGAAAACGCCGCCGTTGAACCCATCGCCTCGCCCGCCACCCCGCAGGCCGAGGGCCAACGCGACTTCATCCGCCAGATCATCCGCGAGGACCTGGCCTCGGGTAAGCACCATGCGATCCGCACGCGTTTCCCGCCCGAGCCCAACGGCTACCTGCACATCGGCCACGCCAAGGCGATCTGCCTGAACTTCGGCATCGCCCGCGAGTTCACCGGCTGGTGCAACCTGCGCCTGGACGACACCAACCCCGGCAAGGAAGACCCCGAGTTCGTCGAGGGCATCAAGGACGACGTGCGCTGGCTCGGTTACGAATGGCATGACCTGCGCCACGCCTCGGACTACTTCGAGGTGTTCTACGACGCCGCGATCAAGCTGATCACGGACGGCGTGGCCTACGTGGACGACCTCAACCCGGACGAGATGCGCGCCTATCGCGGCACACTGACCGAACCGGGCCGCAACTCGCCGTTCCGCGAGCGCAGCGTGGAGGAGAACCTCGACCTGTTCCGCCGCATGCGTGCCGGTGAATTTGCCGACGGCGCCAAGACGCTGCGCGCCAAGATCGACATGGCGTCGGGCAACATGAACATGCGCGATCCGGCGATCTACCGCATCCGCAAGATCGCGCACCAGAACACCGGCGACGCGTGGCCGATCTACCCGATGTACGACTACGCGCATTGCCTGTCCGATGCGCTGGAAGGCATCACGCACTCGCTGTGCACGCTGGAGTTCGAAGATCATCGCCCGCTGTACGACTGGTTCGTCGACAAGGTGGACCTGGTCAACCATCCGGAGCTGTGGCAGCACCTGCGCGAAGGCGGCTTCCACACCGAGCCGGCCAAGCCGCGACAGATCGAGTTCTCGCGCCTGAACCTGTCCTACTCCATCACCAGCAAGCGCAAGCTCGCCCAGCTGGTGAACGAGAACCTGGTCGACGGCTGGGACGACCCGCGCATGAACACGCTGCGCGGCCTGCGTCGCCGCGGCTTCACGCCGGCCGGCCTGCGCCTGCTGATCGAACGCCTGGGCGTGAGCAAGCAGAACAGCATCATCGATTACTCGATCCTCGAGAACTGCATCCGCGAGGACCTCGACGCCACCGCGGCGCGCCGCATGGCCGTGCTCGATCCGCTCAGGCTGGTGATCACCAACCTGCCGGAAGGCCACGAAGAACAGCTCACGTTCGCCAATCATCCCAAGGACGAGAGCTTCGGCACGCGCAACGTGCCGTTCTCGCGCGAGCTGTGGATCGAGCGCGAGGACTTCGCCGAGGTGCCGCCGAAGGGTTTCCATCGCCTCAAGCCCGAAGGTGAAGTGCGCCTGCGCGGCGTGGGCATCGTCAAGTGCGACGAACTGGTGAAGGACGCCGACGGCAACGTCGTCGAACTGCGCTGTTCGCTCGACCTCGAATCGCGCCAGGGCATGCCCGGTGCGGACCGCAAGGTGAAGGGCACCATCCACTGGGTGAGCGCCAGGCACGGCGTGGCGACCGAAGTGCGCGTGTACGACCGCCTGTTCAACGTGCCGGCACCGGACGACGAAAGCGACGGCAAGACATGGATCGAACATATCAACCCGGAAGCCAAGCGCGTGGTCCGCGCCTGGCTGGAACCGGCCGCGGCGAACGCCGCGCCGGAGCAGCGCTACCAGTTCGAACGCCTGGGCTACTTCGTGGCCGATCGCCTCGACCACCAGCCCGGCGCGCCGGTGTTCAACCGCACGGTCACGCTGCGTGACGCATGGACCAGGCAGGCCGGCTGACACCGGCATCACAGGGAGAGTCACATGCTTCGCCTGCAGATTCACCTGACGCTGCCGCCGTGGATCGGCGAAGTCGCCGATTCCAGCAAGCGCTACGTCACCGACGAGGAACGCGTGGGCCTGGCCATCGAGTTGTCGCGCCACAACATCGAACACGGCCATGGCGGCCCGTTCGGTGCTGCGGTGTTCAACGCCGAGGGACGCCTGGTCTCGGTGGGCGTCAATCGCGTAGTGCCGCAGACCTGTTCGGTCGCGCACGCGGAGATGATGGCCTACATGAGCGCCCAGCAACGCCTGGCCAGCTTCCGCATCAACGAAGATGGCGGCCACTACACGCTCGCCACCAGTGCCCAGCCCTGCTGCCAGTGTTACGGCGCCACGGTGTGGGCGGGTGTCGATGCATTGCTGATCGGCGCGCGCGCCGAGGACGTGGAGGAGCTCACCGAGTTCGACGAGGGTCCGCTGCCTGCCGACTGGGTGGGTGAGCTCGAACGCCGCGGCATCGCCGTGCGCCGCGACATCCTGCGTGAGCAGGCGCGTGGCGTGCTGGCTGCCTACGGCCAGAGCGGGCAACACTATTGAGCCGCCTGCGCGCCGCCCTGCCGCTGCTGCTGCTGGTCATCGCCGGCATCGTGCTGTTCAGCTCCGGCATCCTCGACCGCCTGCATCCCGAGGAGCTGGTGCGGCACCAGGCCCAGCTGCGCGCGCAGATTGCCGATGAGCCCTGGCTCAGCCGCATCGCCTTCATCGGCCTGCTGACCCTGGCCGTGTCCACCGGCATCCCCGGCACCGTCGTCATCATCATGGCCGGCGGCTTCGCCTTCGGCACCCTGGAGGGAAGCATCTATTCCTCCATCGGGCTCACCCTGGGCACGCTGATCCTGTTCCTGGCCAGCCGCTATGCCTTCGGCGCCGGCAGCAGGCACCCGCCGGCCCTGGTGGACAAGCTGCACCACGGTTTCGAGCGCCACCCCGTGGCCTACACCATGTTCCTGCGTTTCGTACCGGTGGCGCCCTTCGGCCTGATCACGGTGGCGCTGGCCTGGCTGCGCTGTCCGCTGTGGCTGTTCCTCGGCGCCAGCTGGCTGGGCGGCACGGTCTCCCTGATCTTCGAGACGTCGATCGGGACCGGGCTTGGCGAAGCGCTGGCCCACAGCCAGGGCCACTTTGGCATCGGCCTGCTGATGCAGCGCTCGGTCTGGATGCCGCTGAGCGCGATCGGCGTGCTCGCCCTGCTGCCGCTGATCGTCGAGCGCCTCAGCCGCTTCCGCCGCCGCGAGGTGCGCCCCACCGAGGCCAATCGCCCGGAAATGTAGGGGATACCCCTCTGCCAATGGCCTAGCTGTCTGGCCCGCCAAATCGCGCTAGGCTGACGCAGCTTGGCGCTGAGAGCGCCGGATGGGGTCACGGCCAATGGGTTCAGGGGCGAACTCCCGCACGGTGCGGTGGTGGCGGCGCACGTCGCTCATGCAGCGACTGGCCCTGGTCGCGCTCGTTCCCACCCTGGTGACGGCCACGCTGCTGGTGGTGATGCTCACCCGCCACCAGTTGATCACCTTGCGCGGCATGGCGCAGAACACCGCCGATGCCATCGCGACGCAGGCAGCCTCGGTATCGATGGCTCCCCTGCGCGACATGCAGCGCCGCGAACTGGTGCGCATCGCCGAGTCGATCGGCGAACTACCCCATGTGGCACGCGTGCAGATTCGCGCCGCCGATGGCGAGATCCTGGCCGACAGCCTCGGGCGCAGCGGAACCAACACGACCGACAGCCTCACCGTCGTGCGCGACGTCATCGGCACCGACCAACCCGGCCAGCCCGTGCTCGGTTCGGTGATGGTGGACGTCAGCCTCAGCGATGCCATTGCGGCCCAACAGGCAAGCCTGCGGCACGCCCTGATCGCCCTGGCCGTCAGCCTGTTCGCCGCCGCCGTCATTGGCTGGCAGGCCGCGCGCTGGATCAGCGCCCCGTTGCGCCGTCTCGTCGCCGCCGTGCACCAGCTTGGCCGTGGCGACCGGCATGTCGAGGTCGAGGTCACCGACCAGACGGAAATCGGCGAACTGCAGCGTGGCTTCAACAGCGCGGCACTGGCGTTGTTCGACGTGCAACGCAGCATGGAAAAGGAGATCGAGCACGCCACCGTGGAACTGGCGCGCAAGAACGCGGCACTGGAGGCCGCCAGCGTGGCCAAGGCGCGCTTCCTGGCCGCCGCCTCGCACGACCTGCGCCAGCCGCTGTACGCCCTGACCCTGTTCTCCTCGTCGCTCGCCGTGGACGAACGCGACCCGGTGCGCCTCGATCGCATCGCCCACATCCAGGAATGCGTCGAGGCGCTCGACCACCTCTTCAGCGAACTGCTCGACCTGTCCCGGCTGGAGACCGGCGCGATGCAGATCGAGATCACCGAATTCCCGCTCGACCAGGTGTTCGAGGAAGTAAGCCGCAACTTCCGCATGATCGCCGAGCAGCACGGGCTGCGCCTGATCATGCGCGCCACCAACCTGTGGGTGCGCAGCGACCGCACGATGCTGGCGCGCATCCTCAACAACCTGGTCAGCAATGCACTGCGCTACACGCATGAGGGCGGCGTGCTGGTGGTGGCGCGCCGCCGACTCGACGACACCGTGCGCGTGGATGTGTGGGACACCGGCACCGGCATCGCGCCGGAACACCAGGCACGCGTGTTCGACGAGTTCTACCGGGTCGAATGCCATAGCACCAGCGAGCACGATTCCGGGCCGCGGCGGGGACTGGGACTTGGCCTGGCCACGGTGCAGCGACTGGCTGAGCTGCTCGATACGCAGGTGCTGCTGAAATCGCACCTCGGCCGCGGCAGCGTGTTCAGCTTCCACCTGCCGGAAGTGCCGCCGCAGCAGGTGTTCCACGCGTCCACCGATGAAGCGCCGCTGGACGTGTCGGGCATGCGGGTACTGGTGATCGACGACGAGCCGGCGATCCTGTCCGGCATCCGCTATCTATTGCGCAGCTGGGGCTGCGAGGTCGCCGTGGCGGAAGATCGCACGCAGGCGCTGCTGGCCGCGGAAGACTGGCCGCTGCCACCCGACATCGTGATCTCCGACCTGCGCTTGCGCGATGGCGAAAGCGGACTGGACGTGCTGGCGGCGCTCGACCAGCACTATCAGCAGGAAGGGAACATGCCGTTCCCGCGCCTGCTGATTACCGGCGAGACACGCAGCGACCGGCTGCGCGAGATCATGGCCGCGCGCATTCCGGTGCTCTACAAGCCGGTATCGCCCGAGCAACTGCGCGAGGCGATGATGGCCGCGTGGAACGCCGCGCGCTCCACGGTGGCATGAAGCCGGCCGACGAGCGCCGCGGCGCAGCGGTCGTGGTCGCAGCCGTCATCCTGTCCGACGCGCCAGGATCCAGTCGCCCGGCAGGAAGCGGCTGAACAGATCGCCGACGAATTCGCCCCCCGGCGCACCCGCGGACGGCGTGCCGGTGAGATAGACGCCGCAGCAGCGCAGGCGCGTGGCCGTGCTTTCATCCCCCGCGGCCAGGGCATCGATGAACTCGCGCAGCCCATGCCGCAGATCGAGCAGCGCGCGCACGAATTCGTAGACCTCGCGCCGCCCGTGCAGGTCGCGCCGGGCGGACAACGCGGCCAGGCCGACGGCACGGATGCGCTCGGCCATCGACTCCAGATAGCCGTCCAGGCGTCCATGGCTGCCATCGGCCATCGGCACGCGCCAGCCGAGCACGCGTCGAAGCACGGCCGAGGGAAGCGCCGCCTTGAAGGCGGCATGCCCGGGCAACGACTCCAGTCCCGTCACCACGATGTATGCCGGCAGCTGCAGTTGCAGCCGGGTGGTGGCGTCCCGGGCAAGATCGCGCAATCTCGCGGCGGTGGCCGCAAGCGGCTCGCCGCGTTCGAGCAAAGTGTGCACCGAAATGCAGAGCACGATGCCATCGAGCGGCAGCTTGCGGCGCTCGCGCGCCACCAGGCCCAGGCCACGCGACCACGACGACGCATCGGCATCCATGTCTTCCTGGGGCTCGACCAGGCGCGGGTCCGCGTGGATCGCCACCAGCGACTTGAACACCCACCACGGCCACGGCCTGGATACGTTGTCGCCGGGCACCTTGCGCGCATGGGCGGCATGGGACGCCGCCTGCAGCAGGCCCTCGACGTTGGCCGCGCGATCGCCGAGAAACAACAGCCATGGCCGCCGCGACAACTGCCCCCACGAGCCGCGGCGACGGAACGGATGCAGCACGGCGCCGCGTGCCCGGCGCGCGGCGCTCACCAGCGATGCCCATGCGCTGGCCCAGCCGTAACCGCTCTCCGGGTTGCCGACGGCGCGCATCACCGCCCGCTGGTGCCAGTACTGGGCGCCGCCCCATCCCAGTGCACCGGCCAGCGCAACGGCCACGCCGGCCAGATACCAGGCCTGCGCGGACATGGCGCCGCTGAAGACCGGGGCCACGAAGGTCACCAGCACCAGGAACACCACCGTGGCGGCAACCAGCAAGGAAGGACGACTGCCCGCCCACGGCGCCGGCAACCGTCGGGCAGGCGAGTCGGGCACGACATAAGGTTGCGGCGTGATGGCATCCCGATGCAGCGACTGCAGCAGGCTCGCGGCACCGGCATACGGCCGGCAGTGCAGCGCCTTGATGCGCCCGAGCTCGCCGCTGTCGTTCTTCTCGTAGTAATACTGGCCCGTGAAGCCGAGCAGCAGCGCCATGCCGTAGACCTCGCGCACTTCCTCGGCGTCGCCCTCCAGCCGGGCCAGCTGGTCGAAGAATTCGCTGGCGGCGTTGCCGGTGTGGAACAGCGACACCTGCAGGGGCGTGACCTTTTCCAGGCGCGCGGCCTGGCGCATCACGATTTCGTCGAACCAGGCCACCACGGCGAAGCCGGCGATCTCCACGTCGGTCATGGCCTTGCCCTGGGCGAGCGCCATGCTCCGCGCCTGTTCGATCAGGACGCGCACGCGGGTCTGCAGGGGGGCAAGCTCGTCGCGGGCAACCGGCGTTGCCGGCTGATCGTCAATCGCCAGGCCAAGCGAGAACAAGGGCGCGAAACACTCAAGCAAACGCACGGTGTCTAGCGTCCTGCGGCAGCAGAGGCCACGAGCCTCACCTTCATCACATGCATGCTCCGGCGGCCTCGGCGTGAGGACGCCCTGTGTAGGCTGCGCCGTCAGGGCCACCGCTGGTCTTGCGCATCGTTGGCATGAGCGATTCCCCCATCGCAGCGTTTTGATTCTCGTGATCGCCCCATGGGCGGGCCATATCACCTTGAGACTAGGCCGTTCGTAAGCGTGGCCGAGGTTGCCGCGCGGGCTGCCTGGGGCTATGTTGCGTCAAGCGGGCGTGCGGCGATGGGAATGCGGCATGGCGCCATGGGGAACGAGATGCGCATACTGATCGCGGACGACCATCGGCTGATTGTCGAAGGGGTCAAGCTCAAGCTGGGCGAGCTTGGGCCGGACACCGAATTTGTCATCGCCATGGATCTGGCCGAATTGCGCGAAGCGATTCATGATCCCGAGGCGGTGTCGCTCGAACTCGCCCTGGTCGATCTGGCCATGCCCGGCGTGCAGGGCAGCGAGCACCTGGCCGAGGTGATCGAGATCCTGCCCCACGTGCCGGTCATCGTGCTGTCCGGATCGGAAGACCCGGCCCTGATGAAAGGCCTGCTGGCCATGGGCGTGGCGGGCTTCATACCCAAGGCCTATTCGCCGGAAGTGATGCTGTCGGCTGTCAGGCTGGTGCTCTCCGGTGGCGTCTATGTGCCACCCCTGCTGCTGCAGGAGCGCCCCGACCTGGCTGGCGCGACGGGCCAGGCAACGCCCGCCATGGTGCACCCTTCGCCGAGCGATTCGCTGGAAGAGCGCCTGCGCAAATTGCTCACCGAGCGCCAGATCGATGTCCTGCGCCTGCTCTCGCAGGGCAAGCCCAACAAGCTCATCGCACGCGACCTGGGCATCAGCGAAGGCACGGTAAAGATCCACCTTGCGGCAATTTTCCGCGCACTCAACGTGCGCAATCGCGTCGAAGCGGTGGTGGCCTCCCGGCGCATCAGCGGGATCTAACGGCTTTCACCCGGCACTGACATGAGCGGCGTATTCTGCCGCGGACAGGACGCCTGCATGGTCCTGCATGGCCGACCGGGCATCTCGGCCGGCCCGTGGGGGGGGATAACACGTTGCGGATGGCATGGGCCTCAAGCCGTTGGCTTTGTCCGACCGGGTCACGCGTGGCCCGGTGGCTGCTGGCCGGTCTCGTCGCCTGTGTCCTCGTCGCGCGCCCGGTCGCCGCCAGCCCGCCACCGGATCGGGGCACCCACATCCGCGCGCTGACCTTCGGCATCCTGCCGATGGGCGGCCCCACGGAATCGCTGGAAGCCTGGCGACCGATGCTGGACGACCTCAGCCGCGCGCTGCACCTGCCGATCCACAGCCTTTCCGTGAGCACTTACGAAGGGCTGGGCCAGGCCATGGCCGAGGAGCGCGTCGACTTCGCCTTCGTATCCGGTCGCCTGGCACTGGACGCGGTCACGCGCGATCGCATGCAGGTGATCGCCCAGCTCACCCGCACCAACGGTTCGCGTGGCTACTACTCCCTGCTGCTGGTGGGCAAGGACTCCCCGCTGCACAGCGTCGACGACATGTTTCGCCAGCCGGGCCGGCTGCGTTATGCGCGTGGCGAAGTCCTGTCGGTGTCCGGCTATCTGGTGCCCGAGACCCAGCTGTTCGCCAATCGCAAGCTCGACTCCGATACGTTCTTCGCCAGCGTCATGGTGGACAACCACCAGAACAATGCGCTGGCCGTGGCCAACAACGAAGTTGACGTGGCCACCAACAACACGGCCGATTTCGAGCGCTTTGCCAAGCGATTCCCCGACCAGTACGCGCGCTTGCGCGTGTTGTGGACTTCCGCACTGATTCCCCACGCCGTGGTGGTCATGCGGACCGACCTGCCGGCCGAGCTGCGCCAGCGCGTCACCGCGGCGCTGACGTCGTATGGCAAGGGCCGCAACGCCGCCGCCGAGCTGGCCAAGCTGCAGCTCATCCATGACATCAGCGGGTTCTCCCCCGCCGGCAACGAAACCCTGGTGCCGTTCGCGGACATCGAGTTCAACCTCGATCGCCGCCGCGTCTACAGCGCGCAGTGGGTCAGTGACAGCGCCATGCAGACACGCCTGCGGCGTATCGATGCCGAGCACGAAGCGCTGATACGCCAGTTGATGGCCCCTACCAGGCCTTGATGCCGCCTTCGCATGCCGGTCACGCCCACGTGACAGGCATGGGGAACACCATAACCCAGCGTTGATGCGGGCCCCTGCCACCTCCGGCGGGTCCGCCTGGATGCGTGATTTTCTTGCGGAACAGGCCTCAAGTTCCCCGCGGCCCTGCCGACAGTGTTTTGGAGACAGCCGTTTTCAGGACTCGTCTGGGCAATTCCGGAGGGCGGTGGCGTTGCTACCGCGGGAGTGCGAAGCGCTTATGCAGTCAAAGTGGAAGGCATCGGGAATCGCGGCCATGGCGCTGGCGGGCATGCTGCACGCCGGTGGCGTCCGGGCCGCGGCGACGGCGAGCTTTTCGGTAAGCCTGACCATTCGCGAGTCCTGCCAGATCCGCACCGAACCGGAAGCCGCCGCCCATGCACCACCGCCGCTGCATGTGAACTGCGCACACGCCAGCCCGTTCCGCATTGCGCCGACGGGCGGCGCCGGTGAAGCGCCCTACGAGGCCAAGATCGACCGCGCCAGCGACGACGCCGATGAACCGTCCAGCTGGACCGTCGTGTTCTGATCCGGCAGCGGGCCAAGCTGTCGCCTTGAGTCATCTGCGCGTGCTGCAACCCGGCACGGGACCGGGCTGACGGGTGTGCGCGGCAGGTCGCGCACACCCTCGCGCCGAATCAGTGCTGCATGTCCTTCATGTTCATCGTCGTGCCATTGGGCATGACCATGTCGCCGGGCTTCTGGCCTGCTGCGCAGGGCCCCACCCAACGCCCCGAACTGGTCAGCGGCATCTCGGCCTGCCCCATCACCGCCGGCTCGTACTTGATATGGCCCGTGGTCTGGTAGGCGGTGTCGCCCTGGAACTGCGTCTCGCTG
Source organism: Dyella soli (assembly GCF_054482295.1). Classification (NCBI taxonomy): domain Bacteria; kingdom Pseudomonadati; phylum Pseudomonadota; class Gammaproteobacteria; order Lysobacterales; family Rhodanobacteraceae; genus Dyella; species Dyella soli. The sequence continues at coordinate 582,653 of NZ_JBTFFU010000002.1, read as the reverse complement.
TGGCTGGTCATGTTGATCGGTCCGTTCGGACCGTCCAGCTTGCACACCGCGTCCGACACCAGGACCTGGCCCTTCATGCTGATGTCGAGCTTGCTGCATGCCTGGCCGCGCACCTTGGTGCCCATCTGGTACATGGCCCGGTCGGTGTCGGCATCGAGACAGAGCTTCATCGTCTGCGGACGACCACCCATGCCGCCGGTTTGCACCTCCCACAGGCCCGCCTTGCGCTTGGGCATGTCCGCAGGCAGGTCCTGCGCGAGGGCCAGACCGGTGAAACCCAACAGGGAGACGGCGAGCAACCAGCGACAACGTGCAGACATGATGTTCTCCAGTAGGTCCGTCGGACCCTGCGGGTGAGGAAGGTAACGCCAAAGCCGGCCGGCGTCATGCGGCGCGTTCGGCGGCGACGCGGCCGCGGCCTGCGGTGGGCCACCGCCAGGCCGTGCCGGCAGATCCAGCTAGGCCGTTCGCTCTATGGCGGCAGGCGCTAGAACGAAGTGCTTATCGTCGCGCCCGGGCTGATTCTTTAGAGTGCCATGCAGGCCAATTCCCTCGGGGAAGCTGCGCCCAGGCCGACCGGATTGCCTACCTTGCCGCGGGTCCACACCATGCTGCCGACTCACGTCTCGCTCTGCCAACGGACCCCGGGGTCGTGCAGGGGGCCGCTCCTGCCGGGCTTCCGTCCAGGGGAGGTCTGAGCGATGGAGTCGCGCCCACACCTGCTGCCCCGCCTGTTCATCGACGTAGTACTGCCGGGCACGATCGCCGCGCTGGCGCTGGTGCTGGCGCTGTGCGTGCAACAGACACACAACCTCGGCGAACGCACCGATGCCGCGATCAGCCTGCGCATGGAACGCCTGGCCCGACAGCTGGAAACCGACGAAGGCACCTCGCCCCAGGCCGCGCTCGACCAGACGATGCATGACAACGGCCAGGACGAGCGGCTGCTTCGCGTCGAACTGCATCGACCCGATGGCAGCCTCTGGAGCAGCGGACCGGCCGGTGTCCAGGGCGGCGCCATCTATCGCAGCGAACTGACCGGCAACAGCCATGTGCCGTCGTGGCTGAGCCTGCAGGTCGACACCGCGTCGCTGCACCGCGCCCAGGGCCTCGTGTGGTTGCTGGGCGGCCTTTGCGCCGTCGGCATCTTGCTGCTCGCCTGGCTGGCCCGGCTCACGCTCCGCCACCGCGTGCTCGAGCCGCTGTCGCAGGTCCAGGGCGCACTGCATGAACTGGTCAATGCACGCCACCCGACCCCGGACGCGGCGCCGGCCAGCGCCGAGTTCGAGCAGGTCAGGCAGACCCTGCAACACTTGTCCGACCTGCAAGAGGAACAGCGTCGCGACTGGAACGCCATCCAGCGCGACAATGCCATCGAAGCACTGGACCGCCTGCGCCAGAGCCAGGCGGCCACCCGCAGCAAGTCACAGTTCATCGCCCTGGTGAGCCACCACTTCCGCCAGCCGCTGCAGGCACTGGAGTTGTTCGCCGGCAGCCTCGACAGCGATACCGAATCCAACAGCGACGGCGAGCAGCAATCCTTGTTGCGGCAGATGCGCAGCAGCATCGCTGCCATGACCCGGCTGCTGGACGCCCTGCTGGAGATCTCGCGCCTGGATGCAGGGGTCATCGCCGTCAAGCCAGTCGGCTTCACGGCGGCCGAGTTGTTCATGCGCGACCGCACCTCACTCAGCCACGAAGCCGCCCTGCAGCAGGTCACGCTGGTGTGGCGTGGCAGCCATCACCACTTGCATGGCGACGCCGATGTCGCGGCCAGCCTGCTCTACCAGCTGGCCAGCAACGCCATCAGCAATGCGGCGCACGGTCGCGTGCTGATCGCCGCACGGCGTCGCGGGCAGGCCATCCGCATCGAAGTCCGCGACAACGGCCCGGGCATTGCCGTCATCCACCAGCAGCGCATCTTCGAGGAATTCGTGCAGCTGCAGACCGCCGAGAACGAACGGCGCGGCGGCTATGGCCTGGGCCTGGCCATCGCCGAACGCCTGGCACGCTTGCTGGGTACGCGCATTGGCCTGCGCTCCGAACCGGGGAGCGGCAGCACGTTCTGGTTCGAGCTACCCTGCATGCCGGCGATGGAGCGCCATACGACGCCACGCAACCACCCCTCGCCCGCCTGGCGGCAGGCAGGCTGACCGGCGGAGCCGTGGACGACCTGCCGACCCGGGCACAGCGCCCGTTTCCCGGGCCATGAAGCCCAGGCTTGCCAACCCCCGTTTGTTACAGCAAGATTTCACGACGACAACTCCGGGGGGAGTCATGCTTTTCCACATCCTTGCCAATGGGGCGGCCGTCGCGGCCGTACTGGGCATCGCAAGCCTGACGTCGGGAGAGCACCCGCGACAGTGGTTTCTCCGTCGCAAGCCCACAGACGACTGATCCGACGGACTCCGGCGCCGAAGCCGGGCCGCCATGCGCCCTTACGCATTTTGCGAGCCCTCACGCAGAGGGCTTTTTTTGGCCCCGGCAAAACGCCTGCGCGAGGTTCGCCACAAAAAAAGGACCCGCGTTTCCGCAAGTCCTTGGATGCTTTGGTGGGCCGTCCGAGATTCGAACTCGGGACCAATAGATTAAAAGTCTACTGCTCTACCGACTGAGCTAACGGCCCATCTTCAAAGGCAAGCCCGCAATTTTATGAGCTTGTGGCCGATGGCACAAGCAAAGTCGTTCATGCGTACCGGGTCGGGTCGGGCAATCCGGCAGCGACAAAGCCCTGTGCGCGCAGGCGACAGGCATCGCAATGACCGCAGGCGAGCCCTTCCGCATCGGCCTGGTAACAGCTCACGGTGATCGAGAAATCGACGCCCAGGCGCTGGCCCTCGCGGGCGATATCGGCCTTGCTCATGCGCATCAGCGGCGCATGGACGCGAATGCCCGCGCCCTCCACGCCAGCCTTGGTTGCCACATTGGCGAGCTGCTCGAAGGCCTCGATGAAGGCCGGCCGGCAGTCCGGGTAGCCCGAGTAGTCCACTGCATTGACGCCGCACCAGATGTCGGTGGAACCGAGCACCTCGGCCCAGCCCAAAGCAATGGACAGCATGATGGTGTTGCGCGCCGGCACGTAAGTGACCGGAATGCCCACATCGCCGGCCTGATCGACCGGCACGTCGATATCGGCCGTGAGGGCCGACCCGCCGATGGTGCGCAGGTCGACTTGCACCGTCTTGTGCTCCACCGCGCCCAGTGCGCGCGAAACGCGTTCCGACGCGGCCAGTTCGGCGCTGTGCCGCTGGCCGTATGCAACGCTCAGCGCATGCACCTGATAGCCCTGCTCACGAGCCAACGCGATGGTGACAGCCGAGTCCATGCCGCCGGAGACGAGCACGACGGCCTTGCGGGGAGATTCCTGAGACATGAGTTGCATCCACCTAGGTCGGGCCGGTCACCGGCCGAAAAGCGCCAACGGCAACACAGGCCGATGCGCGTGCAGCGAGGAATGAGTCGCGAGGAGTGAGAAAAGCAGAGGAGGCTCTCCCGCACTTCTCACTGCTCTCCACTCACTCCCGGATTCAATGTCCGGGCTCGTCGTTCCACAGCAGCTTGTGCAGCTGCAGCTGGAAACGCACATCGAGCCTGTCCTCGATGATCCACTCGGCCAGTTCGCGCGGCTGGATCGCGCCGTGCACCGGCGAGAACAGCACCATGCAGCGCGAGATCAGGCCATGCGCGGCCACCGTCTCGCGCGCCCATTCGTAATCGGCGCGGCTGGCAATGACGATCTTCACCTGATCGTGCGGCAGCAGGTGATCAAGGTTTGACCACAGATTGCGCGCAGACTCGCCGGAATCGGGCGCCTTCAGGTCCATCACCTTGCGCACGCGGGGATCGACCAGGGACACGTCCAGCGCACCGGAGGTTTCCAGCGACACGTCATGTCCGGCATCACACAGGCGCTTGAGCAGGATCAGGCAGCGCTTCTGCGCCAGCGGCTCACCACCCGTCACGCAGACATGCCTGGCGCCGTGGGACGCCACCTCGGCCACGATGTCATCGATGGCGCGCCAGTCGCCACCGTAGAAGGAATACTCGGTATCGCACCACACGCAGCGCAACGGACAACCGGTCAGCCGCACGAACACGGTGCGCCAGCCGATGGCGTCGGCCTCGCCCTGGATCGAATGGAAGATCTCGGTGATGCGCAGGCGCTCGGCCTGTGCAGGCGCTGACGTGCCGGACGCCACGCTTGCTTTACTGCCACTCACAACGGCTACCTCAATTGGCCGGCTGCAGCTGCAGACGACGCAGGCGCTCCTGGGCCAGGCCAGCGGCCTTGGAACCCGGATATTTGGTGGAAACGCTCTTCAGCGTGGTCTTGCCCGCATCGACCTGCTTGAGTTCGAGCTGCGTGTAGCCCAGCTTGAGCATGGCATCGGGCGCCTTGTCGCTCTGCGGATACTGGCTCAGCAGGTGCTGGAAGACTTCCAGCGCGATCGGGTAGTTCATGGCGCCGTAGTACGACTCGCCCAGCCAGTAATAGGCATTGGGCGTCAGCGGACTGTCGGGGTACTGCTGGATGAAACCGCGAAACCCGCGCGACGCCTGCACGTAGTCGCCGCCACGCAGCGCCTTGAAGGCATCGTCGTAGGCCGCCTGGGCGTTGGCTGGCGCGGCCGTGCCGCCCGCAGGCGCCTTGCCACCCTTGCCTTTTCCGCCGTCCGTAGCGGTCGCCGCCGGCGGAGCCGCGCTCGCGGCCGCTGCCGGGGTGGTCGTGCCGGCCGCGCCTGCGGTATTGCCTGCTGCCCCGGCGCCACCTTCGATGCGGCCCAGGCGCGAATCAAGATCCGTGTACTGCGCTTTGTTGCGGTCGTTTGCTTCCTGCAGCTGGTGCTGCAGTTCCTCGACCTGGCCCTGCATCTGCTGCAATTGCGATTGCAGCGCCTGCACCTGGTTGACCAGCGTGGTGCCGCCCTGGTTCTGGTTCTGCGCCTGCTGCTCGAGCCGCGCAACGCGGTCGGCAAGGCTCAGTCGCGAGTCCTGCGCCATGGCCGGGACGACAAAAAGCATGGCGGACGCAAATGCGCCCGCCATGCCCATCCTGGCTGTGAAGCTGTTAGCCAGTCGCTTCTTCATTACTTCGCCGTGTAGACGATCTCGACGCGACGGTTCTTGCTCCAGCAGTCTTCGTTGTGCTCACGGCACACCGGCTTTTCCTTGCCGTACGAGATCACGTTGATCTGGCTGGCCGAGCCGCCGTTCGACTGCAGGGCGCTGGACACGGCATTGCCACGACGCTCACCCAGGCCGAGGTTGTACTCGCGGGTGCCGCGCTCGTCGGCGTTGCCTTCCAGGCGGATCTGCGCCATCGGGCGATCCTGCAGGTACTTGGCGTGGCACGCCATGATCTGCTGGAACTCCGGCTTGATTTCTTCCTTGTCGAAGTCGAAGTACACGACGCGCTGACGCAGGCAAGCGTCGGTGTCGAGGTCAGCCGGGGTGAACTTGGCCGGGCCGGCCGGGGCCTGGGCAACCGGAGCCTGCTCCACGGGAGCCTGCGGCTTGGTTTCCGCCTTCTTCGTACATGCGGCCGCGCCAACGCAGAGCAGGGCGACCAGGGCGACGCGAACGGTCTTATTCATGGTGGACGTTCCTTCAAACAGGTTTGAGTTCCGACAGTCAATAATGATTGCGGTTTCGGGACAGTGATCGCCGGTGAACCGGCTGTTATTTTGACATTTGCTGCCGGCGGCGCGCTGTCTCGCGACCGCCTGGCCCGTCGACTGCGACGCATGGTCGCAACCGACAAGCTGCTTGATCCGGAGTGTCGCGTGAAGCTTCACGCCCGGATCACATGGCCGTGACGCTTGCGCGTCACGACATGAACTGGTCAACGCTGCCGGTAGGGACCCCAGGCCGGCTCGCGAACGTCGCCATCGGCCAGCACGAGACGCTGCCTGACCAGGCCATCGGCCGATACGGCGTACAAGACACCACGACGGCCTTCGGAGGCGGCATACAACAGCATGCTGGCATTGGGCGCGAAACTCGGAGTTTCATCGATCGGACCCGGCGAGATGAAGCGCACCTGCCCACCCAGACTGCGATCCATTATGGCAATACGATACACGTTCCCGTTGCCCTGCACCATCGCGATCTGCTTGCCGTCGTAGCTGACCGAGGCATTGGCGTTGAACTGGCCCTGGAAGGTGATGCGGTCAGCCGAGCCGCCCGATGCAGGCATCTGGTAGAGCTGCGGACGGCCAGAACGGTCGGACGTAAAGATGATGCTTTGGCCGTCCGGGGTCCAGCGCGGCTCGGTGTCGATCGCCAGGTTGTTGGTCAGGCGGGTTTCCTGACGGGAGCCCAGGTCGAGCGAGTAGATCTCCGGGTTGCCCACGTAGGACAGGGCCAGCGCCAGCTTGCTGCCATCGGGCGACCAGGCCGGAGCGCCATTGATGCCCTTCGCCCGGGCGGAAATCAGCTGACGGGAACCGGTGGTGATGTCCTGCACGTAGATAGCCGAGTTGCCGCTCTCGAACGAGACGTAGGCAATCTTGCGGCCATCGGGCGACCACGACGGCGACAACAGCGACTCGCGCGAGCGCGCAACAACTTGCGGGTTATAGCCGTCCGAATCGGCCACGATCAGCGAATAAGTGGTGTTGTTGCCCAGGCCCACGGCGGTGATGTACGCAATGCGCGTCCAGAACGCACCGCGCACGCCGGTGATCTTCTCGTAGATCTGGTCGGCGATCTGGTGCGCCACGCCACGCAGGTCCCCGGCCGGGGCGGTGAATGCCTGGGCCAGCAGGTTCTGCTGCCTGTTGACGTCCCACAGCTCGTATTCCACCCGCAGCATGCCGCCGCCCGCATCGCTGATGCGGCCCACGGTGATGTAGTCCTGCTTGAGCAGGCGCCAGGTGGCGAACTTGATGTCAGCGCCCTTGGAGGGCATCTCCACGATGTCGCTCTTGGCCAGCGAACGGAATTTGCCCGAGCGGTTGAAGTCGTTGCGGATGACGTCGGCCACGTCCGTGGACAATGGCGCGCCGCCATCCTGGGCGAACGGCACCACGGCGATGGGCGTGGCGGTCTTCAGACCGCCGACAATGTCGACGTTGAGCGACTGGGCTGCCGCGGGGCCGGCGATCAACGCGGCCACCACGAGCAGGACGAGGGCGAGGCTGGTGCTCAGTTTGCGCATGGGCTTCATCACTGCGGCCTGAAAGTGAAATCAATTTGGCGCTGGAACACGCTCTCGAAGCCCGCATAGGGCAACGGCTGCGCGCGCAACACGGCGTTCTCGACGGAGCGTTTGCCGGCTTCGTCGTAGGGACAACTGGAATCGACCTTGGCGCTCATTACCTGACCGCCCTTTAGCTGCACGATGTGCACGACGCACGGGGTGTTCGGCATGGTATCCGGGCGAGTCCAGTTCTGCGTGACCGCGTTCTGAATCGCCGCCAGATACTGGGCCAGCAAGCCGGTGTCCGGGCCATTGGTGCCAGTCTGCCGCTGGGCGGCATTGGGCACATTGGCCAGGCCGTTGTCCTGGGCGTTCTTGAGGTCTTCCATCTGCTGCTTGGCCTGCTTGGCCTTGTCCTCGGCCTTCTTGCGCGTGTTGTCGGCCGCGTCCATCTTGGCGAACAGCTCGTCCAGCTGCTTCTGCTTCTCCTGCTTCTGCTTGGCCGCCTGGGCGTCCAGTTCCGAAGCGCGCTGGCGCTGCTTCTCTTCCTGTTCCTTCTTGGCGTCCTCGGCTTTCTGCAAGGCGTCGGCCACGACCTTTTCCTGGTCACGGGTATCCGGGTGCTCGGGCGGCGGCGGCAAGGTCTTGACCTTGGGCGCCTCTTCCTGGGGTACCGGCGGCGGCACGGTGGGCGGCGGCGGCACCGTATCGGGCACCGGCTTGGCCTTCACGGCCTTCGGCGGCGGCGCGCCGGTGGGACCGACCAGGGTCGCCTCGATGATCTCGCCCGGCAGCTCCAGCGGCTTGGCGCAGGTGATCGGGTTCCAGCTGGCCGGCAGGTGCAGGGTTTGGAACAGGTTCTCGTAGAACGAGCACGGGATGACGGCGAGGGTCAGGAAACCCACGATGCCCAGATGCAGGATGGCGGAAAGGAGGACCGCCCGTGACGTGCCCTTGGTGTTACGGTCGTCCATTCTTCGTGCCCGACTCCGGCGCGCTCATCAGACCGACCTTGGCCACGCCGGCCTGCTGCAACTCGGCCAGTACCTGGTACACGCCGTCATATTTGCCGTCGCGATCGCCCGCCACCAGGACGCTGACCTCGGGGTTGGCCTTCACGAAGGCGCCGACCTTGGCCTTCATCGCCTCGGCGTCGATGGGTTCCTTCTTGGTGTCGCCCAGCGTGAGGTACAGCTGTCCGCGCTGGTCGACCGAGACGATCACCGGCTCTTTCTTGTCCTGCAGCGACTTGGCATTGGCCTGCGGCAGGTTGACGTCGACGTTGGAATTCATCATGGGTGCCGTGACCATGAAGATGATCAACAGCACCAGCATCACGTCGATATAGGGAACGACGTTGATCTCGGATTTGAGCTTGAGGCGCTTGTGGCGCGCAGAGCTACGCATGACTTAAGGCCCTCAAGTCGCGTCGTCGGACTGGATCTGCCGCTGCAGCACGGAGGAGAACTCCTCCTGGAACACTTCATAGCGGGAGGCGACGCGCTCGACCTTGTTGGCGAAGCGGTTATAGGCCCACACGGCCGGGATGGCGGCAAACAGGCCCATGGCCGTGGCGATCAGCGCCTCGGAAATGTGCGGGGCGACCACCGCGATGGTCACGTCCTTCATCTCGCCCAGGCCCTGGAACGCGCCCATGATGCCGATGACGGTGCCGAACAGGCCGACGTACGGGCTGATCGAGCCGACGTTGGCGAGGAATTCCAGGTTGCGTTCCAGGCGGCCGATTTCGCGGGTGCCGGCCACGCGCATGGCCCGTTCTGAGCCTTCGATCACCACGCGCATGTCATGCGTCTTGCGCTGGCGCTGGCGCACGAATTCGCGGAACCCCGACTCGAACACGTTCTCCATGCCGCCGTTGCCGGCGCCGCGATTGCTCACTTCGCGGAACAGCTGGGCGAGATCGGCGCCGGACCAGAAGCGCTCCTCGAAATTCTCCGCCTCCTCCATCGCCGCCTTCAGCTGCGAGACCTTGCGGATGATGATGACCCACGAGAGGAAGGACAGCACCAGCAGGGCCAGCATGACGAACTGGACCAGGATGCTCGCTTCCGCGACCAGCTTGAGGATGTTGACTCCACCGTTCATTGCTCGAAGGTTCTCCAGCGCACGTACTGCATATTGATCAAGGGGAAAGGCCGGGGATGAAATCGGCCGGAATCTGCACCGGGCGCATGCGGCGGACATCGACGCACGCCACGCGCACCTTCGCGCGGATCAGCTCCGCGCCATCCGCCCGGCGGATCGTCTGGGCGAAAAGGATACTGGCTGCGCGCCGTTCTTTGACTTCGACGCTTACCGACAGTTCATCATCCAGCAGGGCCGCCTTGAGGAAGTCGATCTGCATTTCCCGGACCAGGAAGGCCAGCCCGGTGGTTTCCTTGTAGCTGGACTGGGTGATGCCCATGGCGCGCAGCCACTCGCTGCGGGCCCGCTCCATGAAGCGCAGGTAGCTGGCGTGATAGACCACGCCGCCGGCATCGGTATCTTCCCAATAGACGCGCACCGGCCACTGGAACGGGTCGGCGGCATGGCCTTGCGTGGCGTCAGACATCGGCGTTGTCGGCAGTGAACAGGTCCACGGGGGACGGCTGCCGTGGCGGCGGGGTCAGCCCCAGGTGGCGCCAGGCCTTGGCGCTGGCCATGCGGCCGCGCGCGCTGCGCACCAGATACCCCTGCTGGATCAGGTAGGGCTCGACCACGTCTTCCAGCGTGCCACGGTCCTCGCTGAGCGCCGCCGCCAGGGACTCCACGCCCACCGGGCCGCCGTCGAAGTTCTCGATGATGGTGGCCAGCATGCGCCGGTCGAGCTCGTCGAAACCCTCGGCGTCCACCTTGAGCATGTCCATCGCGGCGCGGGCCGCGTCGCGGGTGATCTGCCCGTTCGCGCGCACCTCGGCGTAGTCGCGCACGCGACGCAGCAGGCGATTGGCGATGCGCGGGGTGCCGCGCGAGCGGCGGGCGATCTCCTGCGCGCCTTCCGGCTCGCAGTCGATGCCCATGATGCGCGCCGAACGCCGCACGATCGAGGTGAGCTCTTCGGGCGTATAGAACTCCAGACGCTGCACGATGCCGAAGCGGTCGCGCAAGGGCGCGGTAAGCAGGCCGGCGCGGGTGGTGGCACCGATCAGCGTGAACGGCGGCAGGTCCAGCTTGATCGAGCGGGCCGCAGGGCCTTCGCCGATCATGATGTCGATCTGGAAGTCTTCCATCGCCGGGTAGAGCACTTCCTCCACCACCGGTGACAGGCGGTGGATCTCGTCCACGAACAACACATCGTGCGGCTCGAGGTTGGTCAGCAGTGCGGCGAGGTCCCCTGCGCGCTCCAGCACCGGGCCGGAGGTGGAGCGCAAATTGACCCCGAGTTCGTTGGCGATGACGTGGCTGAGCGTGGTCTTGCCCAGGCCCGGCGGCCCGAAGATCAGCACATGGTCAAGCGCGCCGCCACGCTTCTTCGCGGCCTCGATGTAGATCGAGAGCTGCTCGCGCACCGCCTGCTGGCCCAGGTATTCGGCCAGTCGCTTGGGACGGATGGAGGCTTCCAGGGCCTCGTCGTCCAGGTGGGCGGCGGCGGTGACGATGCGATGGTCGGTCATAGGTGCGCATTATGGCAGCACCCGGGGCGGAGGCGGACAAAAACAGGGCGCGACGGGGGAAGCCGCCTCCGGCTCCCCCTACCCCTCAGATCTCGACCTGGGCCCCGAGCTCGATCAGGCGGTTGCCCGGGATCTGGAAGAACGCCGTCGCCGGCAATGCGTTGCGCGCCATGAAGGCGAACAGCTTGTCGCGCCACAGCGCCATGCCGGGCCGCCGCGCGTCCGCGATGATGGTCTCGCGCGAGAGGAAGAAGGTGGTGTCCATCATGTCGAACGGCAGGCCCGCCCTGGAACACTTCGACAGCGCCAGCGGGATGTTCGGATCCTCGGCAAAGCCGAAACGGATCTCGAGGCCGTAGAAGTCGCCGCCCAGCGAGGAGATGCCGATGCGCTCCCCGGCGTCGGCCGTGGGCGTTTCCAGCGTCTCCACCGTCAGCAGCACGTTGCGCTCGTGCAGCACCTTGTTGTGCTTGAGGTTGTGCAGCAACGCGTGCGGCACGGCATTCTGGTTGGCGGTGAGGAACACCGCCGTGCCCGGCACGCGCAGCGGCGGATGCTCAGCGATGTTCTCGATGAACGGGTCCAGCGCCAGGCCCGACTGCTTGATCTCGCGCACCACCAGCTCGCGTCCGCGGCGCCAGGTGGTCATCACGATGAAGACGGCAACGCCGAGCACCAGCGGGAACCAGCCGCCGTATTCGATCTTGATCAGGTTGGCACCAAGGAACGACAAATCGATGGTGAGCAGCAGCACACCCGCGAGGATCACCGTGAGGCGGCTCCAGTTCCACTGGCGACGGGCCACGATCAGGGCGAGGATGGTCGTGATCGTCATCGTGCCCGTCACCGCGATGCCGTACGCGGCACTGAGGTTGTCCGAGCTGCGGAAGCCGAGCACCGCCGCCAGCACCATGATCAAGAGGAAGTTGTTCACCCACGGCACGAAGATCTGGCCGGACATCTCGCGCGAGGTGTGCACGACCGGCATGCGCATGGAGTAACCCAGCGACATCGCTTCGCGCGTCATCGAGAACGCGCCGGAAATCACCGCCTGCGATGCGATCACCGTGGCCACGGTGGCGAGGCCGATCATCGGGTAAAGCAGCGGCGCGGGCGTCAACTTGAAGAACGGGTTGTCGATGGCTTCGGGATGGTCGAGCAGCAACGCGCCCTGGCCAAAGTAATTGAGCACCAGCGCCGGCAGCACGAAGCTGAACCAGGCCAGCCGGATCGGGCGCTTGCCGAAGTGGCCCATGTCGGCATACAGCGCCTCGGCGCCGGTCAGCGCCAGCACCACGCCACCGAGGGCAATGAAGGCCTGGAAGCCATGGGTGAAGAAGAACTTCACGCCATAGTAGGGATTGATCGCCAGCAGCACGTGCGGATTGCGCAGGATCTGGTTCACGCCAAGCAAGGCGATGACGATGAACCACACCACCATGACCGGGCCGAACAGCCTGCCCACGCGTTCGGTACCGTGACGTTGCAGCGTGAACAGCAGGAACAGGATCACGGCCGTGATGGGCACCACCCAGTGCTCCAGGTGCGGCGCAGCCACCTTCACGCCTTCCACCGCGGACAGCACCGAAATGGCGGGCGTGATCACGCCGTCGCCATAGAACAGCGCCGCGCCGAAGATGCCGATGATGGCGAGCGCCCAGCGACTGCGCGCATCACCCTTCACGCTGCGCAAGGCCAGCGCGAGCAGCGCCATGATGCCGCCCTCGCCCTTGTTGTCCGCGCGCATGATGAAGACGACGTACTTCAGCGACACCACGATGATCTGCGCCCAGAAGATCAGCGAGAGCACGCCGAAGATGCTTTCGGGGGTGGGCAGGCCATGACCCTCGTGGTGCAGCGTGGTCTGCAAGGTGTACAGCGGGCTGGTACCGATGTCGCCATAGACCACGCCAATGGCGCCAAGGGCCAGCGTCGCGAGGCGTCGCTTGGTGTCAGCGTCGGTGCCGTGCATGGAATCCGGATTCACGGTTCAGCTCCCCAGCGCGGCGCGCAGCGCCTTGCGGATAATCGATTCGGCAGTGTCGCCGTCGCTTGCAACCTTCTGCACCAGCCGGGCCACTTCGGCCGGCTTGTAGCCAAGCTGCTGCAGCGCCACCGTGGCCTCGCCGGCGGGATCGAGCGCCACACCGTTGCCGCGGGCACCCGAACCGGGCAGCGCCGTGGCCAGGCCGTCCACGCGGTCGCGCAGTTCGATCACCATGCGTTCGGCCGTCTTCTTGCCGATACCGGGAATCTTGGTCAATGCGACGACATCGCCAGTCTGGACGAGTCGCGCGAAATCCTGAGTGGATACGCCCGAAAGCACGGCCAGCGCGATCTTCGCGCCGATGCCGCTGACCTTCTGCAGGTTGCGGAACAGCGTGCGCTCGGCCTCGTGAAGAAAGCCGTACAGCGCAACGCTGTCTTCCTTCACGGCGTAATGCGTGAGCAGGACGACTTCCTTGCCGGTCCCCGGCAGGTCGTAGATGGTGGACATCGGCGCCTCGAGCTCGTAGCCGACGCCACCCACTTCCACCAGCAACCACGGCGGCTGCTTGGAGATCAGGACACCGCGCAGGCGACCGATCATCGACGACGCCTCCAGGCGGTGCGCGGAATGCCCACGCGGCCAAGGCTGGCGCGGGTATGGGCGTGCGTCACCGCAATGGCGAGCGCGTCCGCGGCATCGGCCTGCAAGGGCCCCTTCAGTCCAAGCAGGACGCCAATCATGTGCTGCACCTGGGTCTTGTCCCCGCGACCGCTACCGACCACGGCCTGCTTTACTTCCGTCGCTGCATACTCGTGCACCGCGACCCCCTGACTGACCACCGCGCAGATCGCGGCTCCCCTCGCCTGCCCCAGCTTCAGTGCCGAATCGGCATTGCGCGCCATGAACACGCGCTCGATGCCGCATTCGTCCGGCCGATGGGCGGCGATGATGGCACACAGCTCGTCAAAGATGCGTTTCAGGCGCAAGGGAAAGCTGGCCTCGCCTGCCACCGCCAGCGCGCCATGGAAAACGTGGGACAGCTTGCCGCCGGCGTCGACATCGATGATGCCGACGCCGGTACGCTGACTGCCCGGATCGATGCCGATGATGCGTGTCATGGGCGAAGGTTCGCCGTGGGCCGGTGGGTGGCCCGCGAACTTAACTGGCGGCCTCGGCCGGCAGCAGCGCGTTGTGTGACACCTCGCTGACATCATCGAGGGCATCGAGCTTCTCGAGCAGGTCCAGCAGGGTTTCCAGCGCTTCGTCGGGCACGGCGACGCGATTGTTGGGGCGCATGCCCACGCCGGCGTGCTGGGCATGCAGGCCCGCGGCGATCAGCGCCTGCTGCACCGCCTCGAAGCCCTCCGGCGCGCACAGCACGGTGCTCTCGCCGTGCTCGTTGACCACGTCGTCGGCACCGGCGTCCAGCGCCGCCTCCAGCACCTTCTCTTCGGCCGCCTCGTCGCCACCGGTGGCGAACACCAGCTCGCCCACGCGGGCAAACTGGAAGGCCACCGAGCCCGACGTGCCCAGGTTGCCGCCGTGCTTGGTCAGCGCGTGGCGCACGTCCGCCACGGTCCGGGTCGGGTTGTCGGTGAAGCAGTCGATGATCAGGGCAATGCCGGCCGGACCGTAGCCCTCGTAGCGCAGCTCTTCCATCGCGGCGCCACCGTCGGCGCCCGAGCCACGCTTGATGGCGCGCTCGATGGTGTCCTTGGTCATGTTGGCCGACAAGGCCTTGTCGACCGCGGCGCGCAGGCGCGGATTGGCCGCCGGATCGGCGACCCCGGCGCGGGTGGCCACGGTGATTTCGCGGATCAGCTTGGTGAACACCTTGGCGCGCTTGGCGTCTTCGGCGTTCTTGCGACCTTCGATGGACGGGCCTCTACCCATGACACTTCCTGCAAAGCTGGTGATCTAACAGATCGGGAATTCTATCCTTTCGGGGCCACGGGCGGGCAAGCCGTCCGCTCAAGGCCACCGTCGGCGACGCTCCCGCCGTTGCCGTGTCAGGCGGCAGGGCGATCGAAGCGGCCGCTCTGCAGGAACCGGGTGACCTGGCGGGCGACCTCCGGCGAGAACAGCAGGCCGGTGTGATTGGTCTCGATGACGCAATGGTCGGCAATGCCCGGCAGCTGGGTCTCGTCGACCGCCACGGTGCCGTCGTTGTCTCCCTCGAAACGCCCCAGCACGGCGCCCAGGCCCAGTGCGAGGCGCCCTGCCACCACACCCACCTGGCGCTCGCCGTTCCAGCGCTCGAAGCCATGTTCAAGCAATTCGCGATTGTGGCCGAGCAACACCTCGCCCCCGCGACCCATGCCGGCGAACCCGCGCGCTGCCGCGCTGCCTTTGAGCGGTGATCCCAGGCACACCACGCGACCCGGGGGCAGCGGCTCGCCTCCGGCGCAGGCACGCAAGGCAAGCAAGCCGCCCAGGCTGTGGCCGACGATGTGCACCGCCGGCGCCTCCTGCGCAATCTCCTGCACGCGCGCCTGCAGGCGCCCGAGGATGTGCGACTGGGTGGCGGCCACGCTCATGTAATCGAAGCGGTGCACGCGAAAGCCCGCCTCCATCAGCCGACGATGCAGCATCAGCAGCGCGAAGCCGCGCATCCACAGGCCGTGCAGCAGGATCACATGGTCGGTCATGGCGGGTGCGGGACTTCCATCGACGGAGGGTTCACCCATGGGTGCAGCGCGGCGCCAGGAGACGCCGCGACAAGTCCATTGTGCACAAAAGGCTCTGAACCTTGCGTTGCATTCCCCCTGGCGTCAGAGGGATCGCGCACCGTCTCAGGCCGACTTGGGCGCAATGGCCACCTTGACGTGCAGCTCCTTGAGCTGCGCGTCGGCCACCAGCGACGGCGCGTCGGTCATCAGGTCCTGCGCACTGGTGGTCTTGGGGAAGGCGATCACGTCGCGGATCGACTCGGTGCCGGCCATCAGCGCCGCGATGCGGTCGATGCCGAAGGCCAGGCCGCCATGTGGCGGCGCGCCGAACTTCAGCGCCTTGAGCAGGAAGCCGAACTTCGCCTCGGCTTCGTCCGGACCAATGCCCAGCAAGTCGAACACCGTGCTCTGCATGTCCGGACGGTGGATGCGGATGGAGCCACCGCCGATCTCGTTGCCGTTGAGCACCATGTCGTAGCCTCGGCTCACCGCGTTCGCCGCATTGGCGCGCAGTTCGTTGGCGTCGTCGACCTTCGGCGCGGTGAACGGGTGATGCAGGGCGACGAAGCGCTGCTCTTCCTCGTCGTACTCGAACATCGGGAAGTCGGTGACCCACAGTGGCTTCCAGCTGTTCTCGACCAGGCCACGGTCCTTGCCGACCTTCAGGCGCAGTGCGCCCATGAAATCGGTAACGGCCTTCCACGTGCCCGCGCCGAAGAACACCATGTCGCCGCTCTCGGCGCCGGTGAGCTTGAGCACGCCTTGCAGCGCCTTGTCGTCGAGGAACTTGGCCACCGGCGAATTGATGCCGTCGCGGCCTCGGGACAGGTCGTCCACGCGCAGCCAGGCCAGGCCCTTGGCGCCGTACTTGGCGACGTACTCGGTGAGCAGGTCTATTTCCTTGCGCGTGAAGGTCGCGCCGCCCGGCACGCGCAACGCGGCCACGCGGCCGTTTTCGGCATTGGCCGGTTCGGCAAACACCTTGAACTCGACGTGCTTCACCGCGTCGGCGATATCGACCAGCTCGAGCGCAATGCGCAGGTCCGGCTTGTCCGAACCGAAGCGACGCATCGCCTCGGCCCAGCTCATGCGCGGGAAGACGCCATCGAGCTCGACGTTCTGCACGTCCTTGAACACGTGGCGGATCAATTGCTCCACGAAGTCCTGCACGTCCTTTTCCTCGACGAAGGCGAACTCGAGGTCGAGCTGGGTGAATTCCGGCTGGCGGTCGGCGCGCAGGTCCTCGTCGCGGAAGCAGCGGGCGATCTGGTAGTAGCGGTCGAAGCCGGCCATCATCAGGATCTGCTTGAACAGCTGCGGCGACTGCGGCAGCGCATAGAACTGGCCCGGATGCACGCGGCTGGGCACCAGGTAGTCGCGCGCACCTTCCGGCGTGGCCTTGGTGAGGATCGGCGTCTCGATGTCCTGGAAGCCGCGCGCGTCGAGGTAGCGGCGCAGCGACTGCACCAGCTTGATGCGCGTGCGCATCATCTTCTGCATCTCGGGACGGCGCAGGTCGAGGTAGCGGTAGGTCATCCGCATGTCCTCGTTCGGATGCTCGTGCAGCGCGAACGGCAGGTCCCTGGCGGCATTGAGGATCTCCACCGTGTCGGCCAGCAGTTCCACCGTGCCGGTGCGCAGCTTGTCGTTCACCGACAGGCGCTTGCGGATGGTGCCGGTGACGCGCAGGCAGTACTCGTTGCCGATCTCGCCGGCCACCGCGAAGGCCGCGGCGTTCTCGCGCTCGACCACGACCTGGGCAATACCCTCATGGTCGCGCAGGTCGACGAAAGCCACGTGGCTCTGCAGGCGAAGCGTGTTGACCCAGCCACACAGGGTGACGGTCTGGCCGACCAATGCCTCGTCGATGAGGCCGCAATAGTGCGTGCGCATGCGCTTGGAACTCCGGGCCGCAGGGCGGCGAGATGCGTGGAAAAGACCCGGAATGTTAACACCGCCCCGGCCGGAGGCGGACGGCGACGCGCGGTGGCCGCCACCGCGCGTCGCCCGCGACCCTGGCTGTTACCAGCGTCGATTGACAGAGAACAGGCCCCGGCAGCCCTTGGAAACCCACACGCCGGCGCGATTCCAGCCCCAGCTGTAGCCTTCTTCGCAGGCGGAGCCGGACAGCTGCCGCATCAGGCGGGCGTAACCGCGGCCGCCGACGTCGACCTGGCAGAAGTGGTACTCGTGATCATTGCTTTCGCACTGCAGGCGGATCTCGCGATCCCAGTCCGGGCCCGGCCGCCAGTCGTCATCGTGAGGACGGCCACCACCTTGCCAGCCGCCACCGCCGTGCCAACCGCCGTCCCGCTCCATTTCGACAAACTGGCCACGGCAGCCGCGATCGACCCACAGGCCGCCCCGATCCACGCCCCAGGTCTGGCCGCGCACACAGGCGCTGTCCGATTCCTGGCGGATCAACTCCGCGTCGCGCCAGGGCACCTGGCAGCGACTGAAACGCCCGTCCTCGCTTCCGCAACGGACCACGTCGCGATCCTGGGCGCGTGCCACCGGTGCCGCACTCAACAACAGGCCCGCCACCATCCCGGCCAGCACGCCCATTACCCCTGTTCCGATCCGAACCATCAATGCCTCTCCTGTGTGACGGAGCGTCACGCTAGCGAGCGCATGTTCAACCGGAATTGAATATTTTGCGATCCCTGCGCAGGAACCTGCCGGCCAGCCACGCGGCGTTCAGCCGCCGCGCGGGGATCAGCTGTCGCCGGCCGGACTGGTCGCGGGCGCTGGCGCGGCCGCGGGGGCCGCAGACGACGAGCCGCCATCGCCGGCCAGGTTGCGCTTCTTGTCGCCGTCCTTCTTGAAATCGGTTTCGTACCAGCCGTTGCCGGCCAGGCGGAATCCGGGCGCGCTCAGACGGCGCTTGACCTGCTCTTCGGCACAGGCCGGGCAGTTGGACGGATCAGGGTCGGACATCTTCTGCAGGCGGTCGAAACGATGACCACAGCCGCCGCATTCGAATTCATAGATAGGCATGGAAACTCCGGTGTCAGCCACCATGCCGCGGGCACGTGCCGGGGTCGCGCGCGGTGGCAGCCCTCCATTATCGAGGCACGCCGCCCAAATTCAACGGCTTGCCGGCGTCAGGCGGCCAGGGCCAGCACGACCAGCACGGCCGCCTCGGTCAATTCGGCCAGGGCGCCGCAGGTATCGCCGGTGATGCCACCCAGCCGCCGCAGGCAGGCACGGCGCCAGCCCCCGAACACCACCAGGGCCACGGCCATGGCGGCCATGCCGGGCCAACCGGCCAACGCGCACAGCAGCAGGGCGAACCCCAGGCCGGCAGCGCAGGCCAGGCGCGGCGCGGCCTTGAGCGCACTGCCCAGGCCGCCGCTGCGCACATAAGGCGTCACCATGAAAGCCGCCGTCAGCGCCGTGCGTGCCAGCAGCGGCGATAGCCACAGCGCCGCACTGTGGGCAGGCAGGCTGGCCAGCGCGGCGAACTTCAGCAGCAGCACGATGACCACCGCCGTGACGCCCATGGGTCCGCTGCGCGGATCCTTCATGATGGCAAGCGTGCGCTCGCGATCGCCCAGACCGCCCGCCCACGCGTCCGCGCTGTCGGCCAGGCCATCCAGGTGAAGGCCGCCGGTGAGGCCGACCCATGCCGCCAGCACCAGCGCGGCGGCCAGCAGCGGCGGTGCCGCCGACAACGGCCACGACGCGCCCCACAGCAGTCCGCCGATCAACAAGCCCACCAGCGGATAGCAGGCCAGGGACGACGGCGCCGCGGGATGCTGCAACGCCCAGGCCGGCATCGGCAGGCGGGTAAGGAAACCCACGGCGGCGAGCAGGCCGCGCATCAGGCGTGCGCCTGCCGTTCCGACGACACCTGCCAGTCCAGCGCATGCAGCGAGGCATGGGGCACGTCGAGGTTCGCCATGTCGCCAAAGTCGCGCCCTTCCGCTTCGCAGCGCAATAGCCGGATGGCCCCGCCGTGCGTCACCACCAGCACGCGGCGCGACTGGGCTTCGATGGCCACATCGTCCAGCGCTGCGCACAGGCGCTGGCGGAACGCGCAGAACGACTCCCCGCCCGGTGGCGGGCAGTTGACCGGATCGGCCCAGAAGCGCGCCAGCGCGTCGCCCTGCTCCGCGGCCAGCGTCTCGATGGGCACGCCCTGCCACGCACCGAAGTGGTATTCGGCCAGCCGGGGGTCGACCCGCAGCGGCACGCGCCGGGCCACGGCGAGGTCATGGGCAAAGTCGGCACATCGGCGCAGCGGCGAGGTAACGATGGCCTCCCAGCCGCGCCCGAAGATCGCCGCGCGCAATTGCGTCCAGCCCAGCGCGCTGAGACTGTCGTCCAGTTGCCCGCGATAGCTGCGCTGACCCGTGTCCCCGTGCCGCAACAGGTCGATGCCGACATGCCTTCCACTCATGCGTTGCTCACTCCCGCCTGCGCAAACGTCGCCATCTGCGCATGCAGCACGCAAGCCAGGCGCATGAGCGGAACCGCGGTGGCCGCGCCGCTCGCCTCGCCCAGGCGCAGGCCGAGGTCGAGCAGCGGCGTCGCGTCCAGCGCAGCGAGCACGCGCTCGTGCCCACGCTCGCGCGAACGATGGGCGAAGAACATCCACGCCCGGCAGTCCGGCTGGATGCGCACCGCCGCCAGGGCGGCGACCGTGCTGATGAAACCATCCACCAGCACCGCCACCCCGCGTTGCGCGGCGGCGACATAGGCACCGGTCAGCGCAGCAATCTCGAACCCGCCAAGCCGCGCCAGCCACGTCAGGGCGTCGGCGTGCGCTCCATAACGACCCAGTGCGCGTGCGATGACGGCCACCTTGTGCTCGATGCCCGCGACGTCCAGCCCGGTGCCGGCGCCGGCCAGCAGCACCGGCGATTCGCCCAGCAGCGCGCATGCCAGCGCGGCCGCCGAGGTGGTGTTGGCGATGCCCATCTCGCCACCGATGAACAGCTGCGCATCGGCTGCCTGCGCACTGGCCACGCTGTCGGCGCCGCTGCGCAATGCCGCATCGAGCTGCGCCGGCGACATCGCCGGTTGCTCGCAGAAGTTGTGCGTCTGCGGCGCAATCACGGCGCGCCTGACCCCGGGCAGTTCGCCCGGATCATTCACTGTGCCGAGGTTGACTACTTCCAGGGTGGCGCCAAGGGCACGCGCAAGCACGCTGATGGCTGCGCCACCGCTGGCGAAATTGCGGATCATCTCCCCGGTCACCACCTGCGGGTACGCCGACACGCCCTCGGCAGCCACGCCATGGTCGGCAGCGAACACGCTGATCCACACCTGCCGCAGCGCCGGCTGCGGGTTGCGCTGCAATCCGGCGAGCCGGATGGCCACCTCCTCCAGCGCACCGAGCGAGCCGGGCGGCTTGGTCAGCTGCTGCTGGTGCGCCCGTGCACGTTCGGCACTTTCGGCATCGACGGAGAGGCATGGGTCAAGCAGCCATGTCTGGCTCATGCAAGGTTTCCTTTCATCACGAGCGGCAGTCCCGCCGCAACAAACAACACGCGTTCGCAGCGGGCGGCGAGCGCTTGGTGCAAGCGCCCCGCTTCATCGACAAAACGCCGGCTCAGCTCGCCCAGCGGCACGACGCCGAGGCCCACCTCGTTGCTTACCAGCACGACCTGGCCCGCCAGCAAGGGCAGGACGTCGAGCAGCGCCGCACGCTCGCGCGCAAGGCAAGACGGATCGGCGGCGCCGAGCAGGTTGCTCAGCCACAGCGTGAGGCAGTCGACCAGCACGCAGCTTCCGGGCCGTGCATGGGCACGCAACGCGTCGGCCAGCGCCAGCGGCTCCTCGACGATCTGCCAGTGACCGGGCCGGCGCGAGCGGTGGTGCGCGATGCGCGCCGCCATCTCCTCGTCGTGCGCCTGCGCGGTGGCGATGTACACCACGCCGTGTCCCGTCGCGGTAACCATCTGCTCCGCCAGCGCGCTCTTGCCGGAACGGGCACCACCAAGGATCAGCGTGCGCATGTCGGTCCTTCGCGACCCAATAGTCGCAACAGGGTGTTGATATCCAGGTGGGCTTCCACGGCGTCGGCCAGGCGATCGATGGCGGCTTCGCGCAGCGCACGCATGTCGACCGGCTGCGCATCGCGCAGGCCGGCCCAGTCCAGCAGCGCGGCAAGTGCCTGCGGCTCGTCGAACAGGCCGTGCAGATAGCTGCCCAGCACCTGCCCATCCGGCGACAGCGCGCCATCACGCGTGCCGCCATCGAGCACGCTCGCCGGTCGCGCGAGCGCCGCACCGTCGCTCACGCCGCAATGGATCTCGTAGCCGCTCACGCGCGCCCCTCCCTGGGCCAGCCTGCCTTGCACGCGGCGCAGCTGCTTGCGCGGTTCCAGCGTGGTCTCCATGTCCAGCCAGCCCAGTCCTTCGCTCGAGCCCGCCTCGCCCTCGATGCCGTGGGGATCGTGCACGGCGCGGCCGAGCATCTGGAAGCCACCGCAGATGCCGATCAATTTGCCGCCGTAGCGCAGGTGGCGAGCGATGGCCTGCGTCCAGCCATGCTCGCGCAACCACGCCAGGTCGGCGCGGGTGGCCTTGGAACCGGGCAAGACGATCAGGTCGCATGCCGGCGGCGCTTCGTCCGGCCCGACGAACAGCAGTTCGACTTCGGGATGCGCGCGCAAGGCATCGAAGTCGGTGTGGTTGCTGATGCGTGGCAGCGCGGGTACCGCCACGCGCAAGCGCGCGCCATCCTTGCGCGTGCGCTCGCGCGGCAGCGCATCTTCCGCCTCCAGTTGCAGGCCATGCAGGTAGGGCAACACGCCAAGCACCGGCTTGCCGGTCTCGCGCACGAGCCAGTCAAGCCCAGGTTGCAGCAGCGCCATGTCGCCGCGGAATCGATTGATGACAAAGCCGACGACGCGATCGCGCTCGCCGGGCGACAGCAAGGCCAGCGTGCCGACCAGGTGCGCGAACACGCCGCCACGGTCGATGTCGGCGATCAGCAGCACCGGGCAGTCCACCGCCTCGGCGTAACCCATGTTGGCGATGTCGCGATCACGCAGGTTGATCTCGGCGGGACTGCCGGCGCCCTCGACGATCACCGCCTCGTAGGTCGCGATGAGCCGCGCATGCGATGCCAGCACGGCGTCCATCGCGATGCGCTTGTAGTCGTGGTAGCCGCGCGCATCCATGTTGGCGATGGCGTGACCGTGCACGATGACCTGTGCACCGACGTCGCTGTCGGGCTTCAGCAGCACGGGATTGAAGTCCGTGTGCGGCGCCACGCGCGCGGCCTGCGCCTGGACGGCCTGGGCGCGGCCGATTTCGCCACCGTCGACCGTCACGGCCGAGTTGAGCGCCATGTTCTGCGGCTTGAATGGCGCCACCGCCACGCCACGCCTTTGCAACCACCGGCACAGGCCGGTGACCAGCGCGCTCTTGCCCGCATCGGACGTGCAGCCCTGCACCATCAGCACTCCCGTGCTCATGGCAGGAACAGCCTCGCGGCCGCCTCGGGACTGGACGGAAAATACGCATGCATGAAACTGGCGGTCAGGCGCTGGCGCCGGTAGACGCCTTCACGGCTCGGCCCGTGGTCCGGATTGAGCGCCATCGCCAGCGGCTCGGCATCGATCTGCGCATGGGCGTAGTGGAACGTGTGCCCGCGCAAGCGGCCTTCGGGCAGGCTGACCGCCTGCAAGCCCAGGCCACCCAGACGTTCCTGCATGGTGGCGTGCCCAGGCAACAGGCCGGCCATGGTGAAGTCCCCACCGTCACGCGCCGCCAGCCTGTCGAGCGCATA
Organism: Dyella soli; assembly: GCF_054482295.1. Classification (NCBI taxonomy): domain Bacteria; kingdom Pseudomonadati; phylum Pseudomonadota; class Gammaproteobacteria; order Lysobacterales; family Rhodanobacteraceae; genus Dyella; species Dyella soli. Next base: position 559,496 of record NZ_JBTFFU010000002.1, on the reverse strand, counting down.
AAGCATCCCGCCGCATTCGGCCAACAGCGGCCTGCCGGCATCGACATGCGCGTGCAGCGACTGGCGCAAGTCGTCGTTGCGCGACAGTGCCGCCAGATGCAGTTCCGGATAGCCGCCTGGCAACCACGCCGCGTCGCATGCGGGCAGCGCATCCCCCGCCACGGGCGAAAAGAATTGCAGCTGGGCACCGGCGGCGCGCAGCACGTCAAGATTGGCCGGGTAGATGAAACAGAACGCCGCATCGCGCGCGATCGCAATGCGCCGTCCGGCCAGCAATGAGACCGCAGGCGCCTCCGCTACGGCGGCAAACGCCACCGGCGGCGGCAATCCCGGCGCGGCGTGCGTGGCCCAGGCGTCTGCCAGCGCATCGAGCCTTGCATCGATATCGCCGAGCTCATCCGCCGGGACCAGACCCAGGTGACGCTCGGGCAAGGCGAGTGCAGTGTCGCGTGGCAAGGCACCCAACCAGTGCAGATCCGCCGGCAGGCTCTCGGCCAGCAACTGTGCGTGATAGGCACCGCCGATGCGATTGGCGGCCACGCCATACACCTGCAGGCCGTCGCGATACCTTGCCAGCCCCGTGGCGACGGCGCCGAATGTCTGCGCCATCGCCGAGCCGTCGATGACGGCGAGCACCGGCAGCCCAAGGCGTTGCGCGAGGTCGGCGCTGGATTGGCCGCCGTCGAACAAGCCCATCACGCCCTCGACCAGGATCAGGTCGGCCTCGCCGGCGGCGTGATGCAGGCGCGCGCGCACGTCGTCCTCGCCACCCATCCACAGGTCGAGCTGATATACCGGCGCGCCGCTGGCGCGTTCCAGCAGCATCGGATCGAGAAAGTCGGGACCCGTCTTGAAGACGCGGACCCGTCGCCCGGCGCGCACGTGCCAGCGGGCCAGAGCGGCCGTCACGGACGTCTTGCCCTGGCCGGACGCCGGGGCGGAGATCAACAGGGCCGGGCAATGCCTGGCTTTGATTGTCATGGGCTCGACCTAGAGTTCAATGCCTTTCTGCGCCTTGATGCCGGCCTCGAAGGCATGCTTGACCAGCCGCATCTCGGTGACCGTGTCCGCCAGTGCCAGCAGCGCATCGGGCGCACCCCGCCCGGTGACCACGACATGCTGGGCGGGTGGTCGCGCGGCCAGTGCGTCGCACACCTGCGCCACTCCGACATAGCCCTTGACCAGCGCGATGTTGAGTTCGTCGAGCAACACGAAATCGTAGCGCGCGTCGGCCAGCATGCCGGCGGCCACCTGCCAGGCCGCCTGCGCCGCTCGGATGTCGCGCTCGCGGTCCTGGGTTTCCCAGGTGTAGCCCTCGCCCATCACGTGATAGTCGAGCTCGTCGGGAAAGCGCCGGAAGAACGCCTCCTCGCCCGTCGAAAAGCTGCCCTTGATGAACTGCACCACGCCGGCATGAAAACCATGGCCAAGCGACCGTGCCAGCATGCCGAAACCCGACGAACTCTTGCCCTTGCCGTTGCCCGTGTTCACCACCAGCACGCCTCGCTCGATGGTGGCGCGGGCGATCTTGCGGTCCACCAGTTCCTTCTTGCGCTGCATGCGCTCGCGATGCCGCTGCGCGGTCGCGTCGCCTTCGTCGCGTGGCTGGTCCGGCGTGTGGGTCATGCTCCAGCCTCCTCGGCGACGGGCACAGCGAATGTTGCCGTCATCAGCAGCACGAGGATCGTGGACAACAAGGCAAAACGGGGACCGGATCGTGCTTTCATCATGCGACTCCTGGCTCTGTGTCTCGGGTGGAGTGCGCCGGGCCGATCGAGCCGACCCGTCGCACACGCTTACTGCATCGGCTGATAACGAAGGGTCAGCATGACGTTGCGACCCGGCTGGTTGTAGTACCACGCGGTCTCATAGTCCTTGGCGAACGCGTTATTGAGTGCGAACTGCAGCTTCCAGTCGCGCGCGAACGCATAGGCGACGCGCAGGTCGGTGAGCGCATAGCCACCCAGCGGATGCGTGTTGGCCAGATCGTCATAGCGCCGGCCCGACACGTACCAGCTGCCACCGGCGCTGAAGGCGCCAAAGCTGCGGTCGACATCGACGCAGGCCATCTGGCGCGCGCGCCGCGGCAACAGGTTGCCGTCATAGCCGGCCGACTCGTCGCGCGGATCCAGCCAGGTTGCCGTGCCGGTCACCTGCCAGCCGACCAGCCGACCGCTCACCACCGCTTCCGCGCCGCGGATGCGGGCTTCTTCCACGTTGCCCGGCGCGCCGGTCGAGGCGTCGTAGGTGATCAGGTCGTCCACCTTGTTGCGGAACGCATTGAGCGACCAGTACCCCCAGCCATGGCTGCCACGCAGGCCGAGTTCGATGTTCTGCGAGGTTTCCGGCTTCAGGTCGGGATTGCCGTAGTACGGGTAGTACAGCTCATTGAAGGTCGGCGCCCGGAAGGCAGTGCCGTAGCTCGCGGTGACGCGCAGGGCTCGGGTGAAATCCCAGCCCCACAGCAGACTGCCGGTATTCCGGCCGCCAAACTGACTGTTGTCGTCGCGGCGCACGCTGGCCTGCAGCGACTGGCGGCCGAACACCTGCTGCCACTGTACGAACAGGCCGCGGTCGATGCGGCGGTCCTGCGCATAGCTGGTCGTGCTGTCCACGCCATCGCGTTGCCAGTCGTAGCCGGTGCTCAGCAGGCCGCCGCCAAGTCCGATATCCGCCTGCAGCGAACCGATGTCGCGATGCGTGTCGAACCGGTCCACGTAGACGCCGTGCAGATAGTCCTTGCTGAAGTCACCGCTGCTGCCGAAGCTCAGGCTAAGCGTGAAATCCTCGCGGGGACGGTAGTGCAGACGTCCGCCGACGACCTGTGTCGCGCTCTGGTCGGAATCGGTGTACGAGCCGTCATACCAGTTGTGGCCTTCACTGCGGAACAGCCGCATATCGGCATCCCAGTGTTCGTCGAAGCGATAGCCGCCCTGCGCGGTCAGCGCGTTGTTGCGGTAACCGTCATGGTCCGGCTGGTCGGCAAAACAGGCGGCACCGGCTTCGGCGGCGCCGACGCGGCAGGCATTGATCCCGTGCGTCTGCTCGTGCGACGCCTCCAAGGCATACCAGCCGTTGCCGTGCTGCCCGGCGATGCCGGCCGAACCTGCGAGATGGTCATAGCTGCCGACGCCCACGCTGAAGCTCGGCACGAAGGCGCCCTCGGGACGTCGCGTGAAAATCTGGATCACGCCGCCGATGGCCTCGGAGCCATAGAGGCTGGAGAACGGGCCGCGCACGATTTCGATGCGCTCGATCTGTTCGACTGGAATGTCCTGCAGCGCCGGCGTGCCGAGCGTGGCAGAGCCGATCTTGATGCCGTCGACCAGCACCAGCACGTGCTCGGACTCCGTGCCACGCAGGAACACGCTGGTTGCCTTGCCCGGACCGCCGTTGTTGGACAGCGCCATGCCCGGCGTACCGCGCAGCAAGTCGGCCAGCGAGGTGGGCTGCAGGCGCTCGATGTCGGCGCGATCGATCACGGTCACCGCCGACAGGGTCTGGTCCTGCGTCTGCGCCGTTCGCGTCGCGGTGACGACTACGCCGTTGAGGTCGGTGGCGGCGTCCGCAAAGACGGGAGAAAACACGCACAACAAGGCCGCCGACAACAAGCTTCGACGGACACCAAACGTCTGGATCAACACTGCATGGCTCCTTCTACCGCGCCTGCCCGCGCGGAATGCATGGAAGAAGACAGGCGGAAGGAGAGATGGCGGCCATGCCAGGGGCATGACATCCACGACATTGCCCACCGCATGCCTGGTCATGCCTCGAGGCCGGTCTCCGGGCTCGCGAACGAAGACATGGATGTCTTCCGGACCGACGCCTTCCCATGCACGTGGCACAGTGGCTTGATGTCGTCCCGGCGATCCCCGGGGGATCGCGGCTCGCCTACCGTTGCGGGGGCAGCTCCGGAATGGGCGCACAGGCGCTGCACCGGATTCCCGTTTCAACCACCGGCATACGGCCGGCGGTCACCTCAGGCGCAGGCATCGTAGCAGACCGGAATGATGCGGACGGTGGGTGTTGCTTAAGCCCCTCGCCCTTTGGCGACCCGAAGGGAGTCCCCGTGGGACCGGCACCTTCTCCCGGCGGGAGAAGGGTTCCTTCGATGAGCCTTGCCTTAGCCCCTCTCCCCTTGGGAGAGGGGTTGGGGTGAGGGTGCGGGGCTTGCGTAGCCTTCCAATCTCACGCTCCGCCCGAACCCTCATCCGCCTGCCGGCACCTTCTCCCGAGGGGAGAAGGGTTCCTTCAATGGGACTTGCCGTAACCCCTCTCCCTGCGGCGACCCGAAGGTAGTCCCTGTGGGAGAGAGGGGTTGGGGTGAGGGTACGGGGCTTGCGCAGCCTTGCACTAGCGCGAAACGAGCGCCCCGCATTCTCAACATCCCGCCATCACTGCTTGCGGAACGTCAGGTGCCCTTGCGCCGCCTCCACCACGATGGTGTCGCCCGGCGCGAAACGAGCTTCGAGGATCTCCCTGGCCAGCGGGTTCTCCAGCTGTTGCTGGATCGCCCGCTTGAGCGGACGCGCGCCATACACCGGATCGAAGCCCACATTGCCCAGCAGGTCGAGTGCCTTGTCGCCGATCTCCAGCTTCAGCTGGCGCTCGGCCAGGCGCTTCTCCAGATAGGCCAGCTGGATCTTCGCGATGGCGCGGATCTGGCCCTTGCCGAGCGGGCGGAACACCACCAGTTCGTCGAGGCGGTTGATGAACTCCGGCCGGAAGTGCGCCTGCACCACGCCCAGCACCGACGCCTTCATCTGCATGTAGTCGGCCTCGCTGTCGCCTGCCTGCTCCTGGATCATCTGCGAGCCGAGGTTGGAGGTCATCACGATGACGGTGTTGCGGAAATCCACCGTGCGGCCCTGGCCATCGGTGAGGCGACCGTCGTCGAGCACCTGAAGCAGGATGTTGAACACGTCCGGATGGGCCTTCTCCACTTCGTCCAGCAGGATCACGCTGTACGGACGGCGTCGCACGGCCTCGGTGAGATAGCCGCCTTCTTCATAACCGACGTACCCGGGGGGCGCGCCGATCAACCGGCTCACGGAGTGCTTCTCCATGAATTCGCTCATGTCGATGCGCACCATCGCATCCTGCGTGTCGAACAGGAACTCGGCCAGCGCCTTGCACAGTTCGGTCTTGCCCACGCCGGTGGGGCCAAGAAACAGGAATGAGCCGTAGGGCCGATTCGGATCGGACAGGCCGGCACGCGCACGACGGATCGCATCGGACACGGCACGCACGGCCTCTTCCTGCCCCACCACGCGCCGTTGCAGCGCGCCTTCCATGTGCAGCAGTTTTTCGCGCTCGCCCTCGAGCATCTTGCTGACCGGGATGCCGGTCCAGCGCGACACCACTTCGGCGATCTCCTCTTCGGTGACGCGGTCCTGCACCAGTTTGAAGTCCTGCTTCTCGGCGGCCTGCGCCGCGGCGAGCTGCTTTTCCAGCTCGGGCAGCTTGCCGTACTGGATCTCGCTCATCTTGGCGTAGTCCTGCCGGCGCTGCGCCGCCTCCAGTTCCAACCGCGCGGCTTCGATCTGCTCCTTCACCTTGGTCGCGCCCTGCAGCGCGGCCTTTTCGGACTTCCAGATCTCGTTGAGATCAGAGAACTCCCGCTCGAGCTTTTCGATGTCGGCCTCCAGGTCGGCCAGGCGTTTCTTCGAGGCGTCGTCGGTCTCCTTCTTCAGCATCTCGCGCTGGATCTTCAGCTGGATCAGGCGACGCTCGAGGCGATCGAGCTCTTCCGGCTTGGAATCGATTTCCATGCGGATGCGCGAGGCCGCCTCGTCCATCAGGTCGATGGCCTTGTCGGGCAGCTGGCGATCGGGGATGTAGCGGTTCGAAAGGGTGGCCGCGGCCACGATGGCCGGATCGGTGATTTCCACGCCGTGGTGCACGGCGTAGCGCTCCTTGAGGCCACGCAGGATGGCGATGGTGTCCTCCACGCTGGGCTCGCCCACGTAGACCTTCTGGAAGCGCCGCTCCAGCGCGGCATCCTTCTCGATGTACTTGCGGTATTCGTCCAGCGTGGTGGCGCCGATGCAATGCAGCTCGCCGCGCGCCAGCGCCGGCTTGAGCATGTTGCCCGCATCCATCGCGCCATCGGCCTTGCCGGCGCCGACCATGGTGTGAAGCTCGTCGATGAACAGGATGATCTGGCCCTCGTTCTTGGCCAGGTCGTTGAGCACGGCCTTGAGGCGCTCCTCGAATTCGCCGCGGAACTTCGCGCCGGCGATCAGCGCGCCCATGTCGAGCGCGAGCACGCGGCGGTCGCGCAGGCCTTCGGGCACCTCGCCCTTGACGATGCGCTGCGCGAGGCCTTCGACAATCGCGGTCTTGCCCACGCCGGGCTCGCCGATCAGCACCGGGTTGTTCTTGGTGCGACGCTGCAACACCTGGATCGTGCGGCGGATTTCCTCGTCGCGACCGATCACCGGGTCCAACTTGCCCGACTCCGCGCGTGCGGTGAGGTCGATGCAGTATTTTTCCAGCGCCTGGCGCTGCTCTTCGGCGTTCTCGCTCTGCACTTTCTCGCCGCCGCGCAGCTTGTCGATGGCCGCCTCGAGATTGGCCTTGTGAGCGCCCGCTGCCTTGAGCGCGGCGCCGAGCTCGCCCTTGTCGTCCAGTGCGGCCAGCACGAACAACTCGCTGGCGATGAACTGGTCGCCGCGCTGCTGGGCCAGCTTGTCGGTGAGATTGAGCAGGCGGGTCAGCTCGTTGCCGGCATGCACGTTGCCTTCCTGCCCGCTCACGCGCGGCAGCCGCTCGAGCAGTTCGCTCACGCGCTGGCGCAGTGCGGGCACGTTGACCTGTGCCTGCGTGAGCAGCGGCGCGGTCGAGCCGCCCTGCTGGTCGAGCAGCGCGGCCATCACATGCACCGGTTCGAGCATGTTGTGGTCGCGTCCGACCGCCATCGATTGCGCGTCTGCCAGCGCCTGCTGGAAGCGCGACGTCAGTTTGTCCATCCGCATGGGTGCCCCTCGTCAAAGCTGTTTGGCGGCCGGACCGCCACTGTACGTTCATGTGCGGACGCCTCGTCGCGATTCAAGCGCGACAGCGCCCGCATTCACACCGAACTTTCAGTTAGCAGACACCATCCAGAGCTTGCCTTCACATTTGCCTTGATAGGCTCGGTGACGTGCTATCGCCTGCCCCCGTTTCCACCATGTCCGCTCAACCGCCCCTTCCAGCGCCGCCCCTGCCTGGCGTCGGTGACCACTGGGCTATGTTCCTCGACGTGGACGGTACGCTGCTCGATTTCGCCAGCCGTCCCGAGCAGGTATGCGTCGACTCACGCCTGCGCGAGCTGCTTGATGACCTGCACGCCACGCTCGACGGCGCCCTCGCCCTGGTGAGCGGCCGCAGCCTGGACGACCTGGACGACCTGTTTGGCCATCCGCCGTGGGCCATGGCCGGACTGCACGGGCTCGAGTTGCGTGGCGCCGACGGCGGCTATCGCGGCGTGCATATCGGCGAGGCACGGCGGTCGCTGGTGCGCGACATCGCCAGCACGATTGCCGCCGGCCTGCCGGGCGTGCTGCTGGAAGACAAGGGCATTGCGGTCGCCCTGCACTGCCGTACCTCGCCGGAGCAGTTCGACGCCCTGCGCGAGAGCGTGCATGCGCTGCTGCCGCAGCTTGCCGGCTACGAGATGCAGCAGGGACATTACGTGATCGAACTCAAGCCAGAGGGCATGGACAAGGGCAAGGCCGTGGCCGACCTGCTGGGCCGCTGGCCATTCAGCGGCAGGCTGCCGGTTTATGTCGGCGACGACCTCACCGACGAACTTGGATTTGCCACCGCCAACCTGGAGCGCGGGCTGAGCGTCCGCATCGGGTCACGCGAACCGAGCCTGGCCCGGTTCTCGCTGCCTGCGCCCGCCGCCACGCGCGCCTGGCTGTTCCGCGTACTGCACGCACTCAAGCATGGAGCCCTCTCGCATGCCGATTCCCTCGGAGGAAGCGCGTGACACCCAGTCCAGCCTGGCGCTGGGTGTCATTGGCAACTGCAGTGTTGCCGTACTGATCGACCAACGCGGACGCATCGTGTGGGGCTGCCTGCCCCGCTTCGACGGGGACGCAAGCTTCTGCGCGCTGCTCTCGCCGCACCGCGAAGGCGGTGACTGGACGATCGAACTGGAGGACTGCGAGCGCGCCGAACAGCACTACATGCCCAATACGGCCGTGCTGGTGACGCGCCTGTACGACCGGCACGGCGCCGGCGTGGAAATCGTCGACTTCGTCCCCCGCTACCGCAGCAAGGGGCGCTTCTATCATCCCGTCCTGATCGCGCGACGCGTGCGTCCGATCGGCGGCGCACCCCGCATACGCGTATTGCTTCGGCCGCTGTGCGACTACGGCGCGCAGGCGCCGCAGACCACCTCGGGCAGCAATCACATCCGCTATCTGCTCAGCGGCGTCGTGCAGCGCCTGACCAGTGACGTGGCGGTGCCGATGATCGAGCGCGGGATCCCGTTCGGACTCGATCGTCCGGCCCATTTCGTGTTTGGCCCCGACGAGACGCTCGGCCACAGCCCGGCCGACTTCATCCACCACACGCTGGAACGCACGCTGGCCTACTGGCGCGAATGGGTGCGCTACCTCTCGGTGCCCTACGAGTGGCAGGAGGCGGTGATCCGCGCGGCGATCACGCTCAAGCTTTGCCAGTACGAGGCCACCGGCGCGATCGTCGCCGCGCTGACTACCTCGATTCCCGAATCGCCCGGCTCGGCGCGCAACTGGGACTATCGCTACTGCTGGCTGCGCGACGCCGCGTTCACCGTGCGCGCGCTCAACCGGCTCGGCGCGACGCGCAGCATGGAGGAATACATCCGCTACGTGTTCAACCTGGTGGCAGCCGACGGCGAGCACGAGATTGGCCCGGTCTTTGGCATCACCTTCGAGCGCGAACTGACCGAAACCCAGGTGGACGGCCTGGCCGGCTATCGCGGCATGGGCCCCGTGCGCGTGGGCAACGATGCCTGGCGGCAGCGGCAGAACGACTCCTACGGCTCGGTCGTGCTGGCATCGGCGCAACTGTTCTTCGACCGACGCCTGGAACACCCGGGTGATGCGCAGACTTTCCATCGCCTTGAACGCATCGGGCAGAAGGCACTGCGCATGGCCGAGCAGACCGACGCCGGCCTGTGGGAGTTCCGCGGGCGCGCCGCCGTGCACACCTACTCGGCGGCGATGTGCTGGGCCGCATGCGATCGCCTGGCGCATATCGCGACCGAGCTTGGCCTCGGTGACCGCGCGCGTTACTGGCACGATGAGGCGGTGGCCTTGCATGCGCGCATCGAGGCGCGCAGCTGGAACGACAGCCTGGGCCATTTCGTCGATGCCTACGACGGCCAACACCTCGATGCGAGCCTGCTGCTGCTCGCCGACATCGGCTTCATCGACAGCAAGGACCCGCGCTTCGTCGCCACCGTGGACGCCATCGGCAGCGCGCTGGGTCGCGGCGACTATCTGTTCCGCTATATCGCCCCGGACGATTTCGGCGCACCCGAGACCAGCTTCAACATCTGCACCTTCTGGTACATCGAGGCGCTTGCCGCCACCGGTCGCAAGGAGCGCGCCCGGGCCATGTTCGAGCACATGCTGGCGCAGCGGAATCCGCTGGGCCTGCTCTCGGAAGACATCGCGCCCGGCACCGGCGAGCACTGGGGCAATTTCCCGCAGACCTATTCCCTGGTGGGCCTGGTCCAGGCGGCCATGCGCCTGTCGCGACGCTGGGAAGACGCATTGTGACGGTGGCGAGCCACGCCGGCCCGAGCCGCCTCGTCGTGGTGTCCAACCGGGTGGCGCTGCCGGAACAGACGGCCACCGGCGGACTGGCGTCGGCCATTGGCGCGGCGCTGCAGGAGCGCGGCGGACTGTGGTTCGGCTGGAGCGGCGAGGTGGCGCGGCAGACGGCCTCGGAAGTGCACCGGCAGCAGGACGGCAGGGTCGAGTACGCGACCATCGACCTCTCGCGCCGCGATCACGACGATTTCTACGACGGTTTCGCCAACCGCACTTTGTGGCCACTGCTGCACTACCGGCCCGACCTGGTCGACTACAACCGCAAGCACCTGGCCGGCTACCTGCGCGTCAACAACCTGTTCGCCGACCAGTTGATGTCGCTGATCGGTCCGCACGACCTGGTGTGGGTCAACGACTATCACCTGATCCCGCTGGCGGCCCTGCTGCGCGAACGCGGGGTGGGCAATCGCATTGGCTTTTTCCTGCATACGCCGCTGCCAGCGGCGGGACTGCTGATTGCCTTGCCGCGCCACGGCGAGCTGCTCGAAACGCTGGCCAGCTATGACCTGATCGGCTTGCATACGCCACGCGACCGGCGCGCGCTGGAGGAGTACTTCCTGTACGAGGCCGGCGCGACGATGCGGCACGACGGGCGCCTGCACACCCGCGGCGGACGCAGCTTCCGCGCCGAAGCGTTTCCCATCGGCATCGACACCCGCCAGGTGGCGGCCGAGGGCAACCGCGCCGACGAGCACGAGGAAATCCACCAGCTGCGCCAGAGCCTGGAAGGCCGGGCGCTGATCATCGGGGTGGACCGGCTCGATTATTCCAAGGGCCTACCGGAACGCTTCCACGCCTACGCCCGGCTGCTCGAACGCTCGCCCGCGCTGCACCGCAAGGTGACCTTCCTGCAGATCGCGCCACCCTCGCGCGGCGGCGTGCCCGAGTACCGGCAGATCCGGCGCGAGCTGGAACGCAGCGCCGGCCATATCAATGGCCTGTATGCCGCGCCCGACTGGGTGCCGATCCGCTACGTCAACAACTCGTTCCCGCACGCGCTGCTCAGCGGCTACTACCGCACGGCACGCGTAGGCCTGGTGACGCCGCTGCGCGACGGCATGAACCTGGTGGCCAAGGAATACGTGGCAAGCCAGGACCCGGAGGATCCCGGCGTGCTGGTGCTGTCGCGCTTCGCCGGCGCCGCGCAGGAACTCACCGAGGCGCTGCTGGTGAACCCGGCCGACACCGAGGAGGTCGCCGAAGCCCTCGAACGCGCGCTGACGATGCCCTTGCCGGAGCGGCGGGAACGCTGGCGCCGGATGATGGATGTGCTGGAGAAACAGGATGTGACGGCATGGCGCAATGCGTTCCTGCAGCGGCTCGCCGGCTAGCCGGGACGCCTGGCCTAATCGTCGATCCAGATCAGGCTGGCGAAGCGCCCGCTATGCGCCCCATCGCGACGGTACGAATAGAAGCGCGGATCGATGCGGGTATCGAAGCCGCCGCCGTGCACGCTCGCCGCGCCGGCTGCCAGCAGGCGGCGACGCGCCAGGCCGGCAAGATCGCATAGCCAGTGCCCGGGACGGGTCGGCGTGAAGCAGGCATCGGCGCCCGCGTCGGCGGCAAGGAAGGCGTCGTGCACCTCGTCGCCCACCTCGTAGCTGGGCGCGCCGATGCACGGCCCCAGCCATGCCATGACCTGCGATGGTGGCGCGGGCAGCGACGCCAGCGTCGCCTCGAGCACGCCGGCGAGCAGGCCGCGCCAGCCGGCGTGGGCGGCGGCGACCGCACGGCCGTCGACCGTGCAGAACAACACCGGCAGGCAATCGGCGGTCAGGATGGCCAAGGGCTCGCCGCTGCGACAGGTCACGGCCGCGTCGGCGCGCGGCTCGCCGTCATGTTCGGCGCCGTCGATGTCGGCCACGTCGATGCCGTGGACCTGCTGCAGCCAGTGCGGCGACCGCGGCAGCCCCAGCGCCGCCTGCACGGCGGCACGGTTCGCCGCCACCGCCAGCGGCGCGTCGCCGGAGCGCGCGCCGAGGTTCAGGCGGTCGTACGGTGCCACGGAAACACCGGGACCCTGCCGGGTGCTGACCGCGGCGCGCACCGGCGCGGGCGCCGGCCAGTCCGGCACGATCCATGGCGCCAGCTTGTCCATGGGCCTATTTCCAGTCATCCAGGCCCGCCCGGGCGGTGTCGGCACGCAAGGCATCGATCAGGGCCTGCTGGTCGGCCGGCCGTTCCGCGCTGAACGACAGCGGCTCGCGGGTCACCGGGTGCTCGAATGCCAGCCGCTCGGCGTGCAGCGCCTGGCGGCGGAAACCGCGCAGCGCCGCCGCCAGTTCGGCCGAGGCGCCCTTGGGCAGCTTCAGGCCGCCGCCGTACAGCGGGTCGCCCACCAGCGGATGGCCGATGTGGGCCAGGTGGACGCGAATCTGGTGCGTGCGGCCGGTTTCCAGGCTGCACTGGATCAGGCTGTGGGCCCGGAAGCGTTCACGCAGGCGGTAGTGGGTGACGGCGTGCTTGCCGTCCTCCTCGTCGCGCACGGCCTGGCGCAGGCGGTCGCCCATGTGCCGGCCAATCGGCGCATCCACCGTGCCGCCGGCCACCAGCGTGCCCAGCACCACCGCCTCGTACTGGCGCTCCACGTCGTGGCGGGACAGCATGTCCACCAGCGCGGTATGCGCCGCCAGCGTCTTGGCCACCACCATCAGGCCGGAGGTGTCCTTGTCCAGCCGGTGCACGATGCCGCCGCGCGGCAGCTGGGCCAGCACCGGGTCGTGGTGCAGCAAGGCGTTCAGCAAGGTGCCCGCGTTATTTCCTGCGCCCGGATGCACCACCAGCCCGGCCGGCTTGTTCAGCACCAGCACGTGCTCGTCCTCGTGGACGATTTCCAGCGCAATGGCCTCGGGCGCCAGCTCCACCTCGGCCTCCAGTTCAGCCTCCAGCCGCACCTGCTCCCCGCCGCGCAACAGCTGCCGGGGCGGCGCCACGACGCCATCCAGGGTGATGGCGCCGGCCTTGATCCAGGCCGTGAGGCGCGATCGCGAATAGTCCGGGAACATCTCGGCCAAGGCCTGGTCGAACCTCCGACCCGCGGCAGACAGGGGCACCGTGGCCTCATGACGAATCGTCGTCATGGCCGCCTGCCCGGGCCACCGGTGGTTTCGGCTATCATCCCTTTTCGATCAAACATCTGAACCCTTTCTCATGCGCGTAACCAAGCTGCCGGCTTTCAAAGTCTTTGTTGTGCTCGCCATCGCCCTGTCGATTAGCGCTTGCTCGATGTTCGGCCACAAGAAGGAGACCAACGATACCCTTCCGGTGGACAAGCTTTACGCCAAGGCCCATGACTCGCTCCAGCACGCCGACTATTCGGCGGCCGCCAAGGCTTACCAGCGCCTGATCGCGCGATTCCCGTCCGGTGACTACAACGAGCAGGCCCAGCTCGACCTGGGTTATGCCCAGTACAAAGACAACCAGATGGACGACGCTTACTCCACGATCAATCGCTTCATCAAGACGTATCCCACCCACAAACATGTCGATTATGCCTATTACCTGCGCGGTCTGATCAATTTCGACCGTACCGGCGGCGCCATGGAGCGCCTGCTGCAGTCCGGCGAGCCGCAGACGCGCCGCGACCAGGGCTTCAACCTGAAGTCGTTCGATGACTTCTCCGAGCTCTCGCGCCGCTACCCGGACAGCGCCTATACGGCCGATGCCCGCCAGCGCATGGTCTACCTGCGCAACCTGCTTGCCCAGTACGAGATCAACGTGGCCGAGTTCTACCTGCGCAACGAGGCCTATGTGGCCTCGGCCGACCGCGCCCAGTACGTGATCGAGCACTACCAGCAGGCGCCGCAGACCGGCGACGCGCTGGCCATCCTGACGCGCAGCTACCTGGGCATGGACCAGAAGAACCTCGCGGACCAGACGCGCCAGGTGCTGGCCCTCAACTACCCGAAGCACCCGTACCTGACCGATCCGAAGTGGCCGCACTCGCCGTCCATCATTCGCAAGATGATCCCGTTCTCGGGTCATCATTGATCCAGCGGCCGACACGTCGGCGTGAATGAAAGGCCGGTGGGCGCAAGCTCACCGGCCTTTTCTTTGGCTCCGGGGCAGCCCAGGGCCGCGAACGGGAGGCAAGGCCCGGCGTCGCCTTACTTCCACCCCGACGTGATCGGATAGCGCCGTTCGCGCCCGAACGCCCGCGTGGTGACACGCGGCCCCGGTGCCGCCTGCCGGCGCTTGAACTCGTTGAGCAGCACCAGCCGGACCACGCGGCGCACGGTGTCCGCGTGGAACCCCTGCGCGGCAATCTCGGCCTGCGACTGCTCGGCCTCGATGAAGCGCGCGAGGATGGCGTCCAGTTCCTCGTAGGGCGGCAGCGAATCCTGGTCGGTCTGGTTGTCGCGCAGCTCGGCCGATGGCGGACGATCGATCACGGCGGCGGGAATCGCATCGGGTGCGCCCATGCGCCCCGCCTGTGCGTTGCGCCATCGCGAAAGGCGGTAGACGACGGTCTTGTAGACGTCCTTCAGCGGCGCGTAGGCACCGCACATGTCGCCGTACAGGGTGGCGTAGCCAACCGCCATCTCGCTCTTGTTGCCGGTGGCCAGCAACAGGCGGCCATGCTTGTTGGACAGCGCCATCAGCATCACGCCACGCGTGCGCGACTGCAGGTTTTCCTCGGTGGTGTCGGCCGGCTTGCCGCGGAAAGCCGGGGTGAGCGCATCGATGAAGGATTGATACGTGTGCTCGATATCGATCACGTGGTAATCCACGCCCAGCTGCTCGGCCTGCGCGCGCGCGCCGTCGAGCGAAAGCTGCGAGGTATAGCGCGTGGGCATCATCACCGCGGTCACCCGATCGGCGCCCAGCGCGTCCACGGCCAGGGCCAGCGTCAGCGCCGAATCGATGCCGCCGGACAAGCCGAGCAGGACGCCGGAAAAACCGTTCTTGTCGATGTAGTCGCGAATGCCGCGCACGAGCGCCGCGTAGAGCGTGGCCTCGGCCGAGTGATCGGGAACCTCCGGCCAGGCTTCGGCACGCAGCGTGCGGGTTTCGCGGTCGAACTCGGCCCACAGCAAGGCATCGACAAACGTGGGCGCACGCGCCGCGATGGTGCCATCCGCATTGACCAGCAGCGAACCGCCGTCGTACACGACTTCGTCCTGACCACCGATCAGGTTGAGGTAGACGATGGCGCAGCCGGTCTCCTGCGCACGCGCCAGCAGTACCTGTTCGCGGCTCGACTGCTTGGCGTCGTCCCACGGCGAGGCGTTGATCACCACGATCAGTTCGGCGCCCGCGGCGGCAGCCCTGGCCGCGGGCTCGGGCTCCCAGATGTCTTCGCAGATCAGCATGCCGACCGGCACGCCATCGATCATCGCCACCGCGCTGTCGCATCCCGGGCGGAAATAGCGCTTGTCGTCGAACACGCCGTAGTTCGGCAGCGCCTGCTTGTGCGTGGTCAGCTCGATGCGGCCGCCGCGCAACAGGCTGGCCGCGTTGTACACCTCGCCCTCGCTGTGCGGGTGGCCCACCAGCGCGGCCACGCCGTTGGTGGAGGCGGCCAGCGCGTTGAGCTCGCACTGGCAGGCGGCCAGGAAACTCGGCCGCAGCAGCAGGTCCTCCGGCGGGTAGCCGCTCAGGGTGAGCTCGGGAAACACCACCAGGTCGGCGCCACCTTCGCGCGCCTGTTCCATCAGGTCGCTGACCTTGGCGGCATTGGCGGCCACCGCACCGACCGGGAAATCGAACTGGGCCAGCGCGAGACGTAGGGAGGACATACCGCTGAATCCGTGCTTCGGGGATAGCTGCCTATGATACCCGAGGCCGCCGCGCGCCCCGCCGCTCAGGCCGCCCGCGGGAGCAGCAACAGGGCTGCCAGCGTGAGCATGAAGGCCGCCACCGCCACATCGAACACCCGCCACGCCGCCGGGCTGCGGAACACCGGCAGCAGCAGGCGGGCGCCATAGCCCAGGGCGGCAAACCACAGCAGGCTGGCGGTGGACGCGCCGCCGGCAAAGGCCCAGCGCCCCTCCCCGGCGTAACGGGTGGAAAGGCTGCCCAGCAGCACCACCGTGTCGAGGTACACGTGCGGATTGAGCAGGGTGAAGCCCAGGCAGGCGAGCACCACGCGGCCGCGGCTGCCGCTGCCGTTGCCGGCCGGTTGCAGGCCGCTCTCGCCCTGCCAGGCCCGTCGCAGCGCCAGCGCGCCATAGGCCGCCAGGAACGCGGCGCCCGCGTAGCGCAGCCATTGCAGCAGACCGGGATGCTGTTGCACGGCCAGGCCCATGCCGGCGACACCGAGCAGGATCAGGCTGATATCGGCCAGCACGCACACCAGCACCACGGCACCGACGAAGTGGCGCTGCAGGCCCTGCCGCAGCACGAACGCGTTCTGCGCGCCGATCGCGATGATCAGGCCGGCGCCCGCACCGAGGCCGGCCAGGAAAGCCGATGGGTACATGGGGACTCCTCCAAACGCGGTGGTGGTGCCGCGGGGTGGTCGCGCACGACGCGCGCTGCGGCCAACGGGCTCAAAAAAAGGGCCGCATCGCTGCGGCCCTTTTCACATCGGTCGAGAAAACCCGATTACTTCTTCATCAGACCCGCGAGGGTCTTGCCGAGGTCGGCCGGCGACTTCACCGTGGTGACGCCTGCCTTCTCCAGCGCGGCGAACTTCGCCGCCGCCGTGCCCTTGCCGCCCGAGATGATCGCGCCGGCATGGCCCATGCGCTTGCCCGGAGGAGCCGACGCACCGGCGATGAACGAAACCACCGGCTTGGTGACGTACTCGCCGATGAATTCGGCGGCGTCTTCTTCAGCGCTGCCGCCGATTTCGCCGACCATGATGATGCCTTCGGTCTGCGGATCGTCCTGGAACAGCTTCAGGCAGTCGATGAAGCTCAGGCCGTTGATCGGGTCACCGCCGATGCCGATCACGGTGGACTGGCCCAGGCCTTCGTTGGTGGTCTGGAACACCGATTCGTACGTCAGCGTGCCGGAGCGGGACACGATGCCGACCTTGCCCGGCATGTGGATGTGACCCGGCATGATGCCGATCTTGCACTCGCCCGGGGTGATGATGCCGGGGCAGTTGGGACCGATCAGCACGGTTTCCGGATGCTGGGCCAGCACGTTCTTCACGCGCAGCATGTCCAGCACCGGGATGCCCTCGGTGATCGCCACGATCACGCGGATGCCGGCGTCGATCGCCTCGAGGATCGAGTCGGCCGCGAACGGCGGCGGCACGAAGATGACGGACGCATCGGCACCGGTCTCGTCGACCGCTTCGGACACCGAGTTGAAGACCGGCAGGCCGATATGCTCGCTGCCGCCCTTGCCCGGGGTGATGCCGCCGACAACCTTGGTACCGTAATCGAGCGCCTGCTGCGCGTGGAAGGTGCCCTGCTGGCCGGTGAAGCCCTGCACGAGGACCTTGGTGTTCTTGTTAACGAGAACGCTCATGGTTCAGTTGCTCCTCAGGCCTTGGCCGCAGCCACGGCTTTCTGGGCCGCATCGTTGAGATCGTTGGCCGGCGTGATCGCCAGGCCGGAGTTGGCGAGCAGTTCGCGGCCCAGTTCCACGTTGGTGCCCTGCAGGCGCACCACCACGGGGATCTTCAGACCCACTTCCTTCACGGCCGCGATGATGCCTTCGGCGATCAGGTCGCAACGCACGATGCCGCCGAAGATGTTGACCAGGATGGCCTTCACCTTGTCGGAGGAGAGGATGAGCTTGAACGCCTCGGTGACGCGCTCCTTGGTGGCGCCGCCGCCGACGTCGAGGAAGTTGGCCGGCTCGCCGCCTGCCAGCTGGATCACGTCCATGGTGGCCATGGCCAGGCCTGCGCCGTTGACCATGCAGCCGATGGAGCCGTCCATCGTCACGTAGTTGAGGTTGTGCTGCACGGCAGCCGCTTCGGCCTGGTCTTCCTGGGTCAGGTCGCGCATGGCGGCCAGGTCCGGGTGACGGAACTCGGCGTTGTCGTCGGAGTTGACCTTGCCGTCGAGGGCGGCGAGGTTGCCGTCTTCGAGGATGGCGAGCGGGTTCAGCTCGACCAGGGCCAGGTCCTTCTCGTTGAACAGCTTGTACAGGCCCAGCATGATCTTGGTCAGCTGGCTGACCTGCTTCGCGTTGAGGTCCATGGCGAAGCCGAGCTGGCGGCACTGGTACGGCTGCAGGCCTTCCACGAAGTCCACCACGATGGTGTGGATGTCTTCCGGGGTGTCCTTGGCGACCTGCTCGATGTCCACGCCGCCGTGCTTGGAGGCGATGAACGAGACGGACTTGCTGTCACGGTCGGTCAGGATCGACAGGTACAGTTCCCTGGCGATGTTGGTGGCGTCGGTGACCAGCACCAGGTTCACCGGCAGCGCGCGGCCGGCCGACTGGTAGGTTTCCATGTTGGTGCCCAGCATGCCCTTGGCAGCTGCGCGCACGTCGTCGAGGCTCTTGCAGAACTTCACGCCGCCGGCCTTGCCGCGGCCACCTGCGTGGATCTGTGCCTTGACCATCCACTGCGAGCCACCAAGGTGCTTGGCGGCGTCGACAGCAGCGTCGGGAGAGTTGGCGACCTTGCCCGGCGGCACGGCAATGCCGTACTGCGCGAACAGTTCTTTGGCCTGGTACTCGTGGAAATTCATTCGATACCTCGAGAGTACGGGGAAACATGGCGGCCGCCACAGGCTGTGGGGCCTGGGCGGTCAGGGGGAACGACGGCGATACGAGCGCTGCCGGGATGCAATGCGCCGCCGCCATGCCTGTCGACAAGACGAAAACCGCGCAATACGGCCCGGTATTTTCGCGGAAGCGGGCGCCAATGGAAAGGGGCGGGTCGATTTCCCCTGCCTGTCGCCGGGGTGGGCGGCAGGCCCACCACAAGCTGTGAATACCGCGTCTATACTGGGCTGAGCCGTCCGATCCAGCCCACTCGAGAGTACCCAGCCAGGTGTCCAGCACCGTACAGCCCGCGTACCCCAGCGCCCGCCCCTCGCCGGAAGCGGCCCGCCACGAGCTCCTGTTCCTCAACTGCTTCCGCCTCGCCCAGGCCCTGGTCTATGTGGGCCTTGCGCTGAGCCCGAACGCCCTGGGCTGGCCCAAGCTGGCCGACGCGGGCCTGGCCCGCGGCGTGGCGGTGCTGTTCCTGCTGTTCGCGCTGGGCATGCTGTCGCTGACCCGGCGCTCCACGCCGTGGATCCGCCTGACCGTATCGGGTGCGCTGGTGGTGGACATCATCGCCGCCGTACTGGCCATCGCCACCATGCACGATGCGCGCATCGGCATCGCGATGATGCTGGCCGTGAACCTGGCCGCCGGCGCGCTGATCCTGCCGCTGCGGCTGTCGTGCTTCTTTGCCGCCGTGGCCACGCTGGGCGTGCTTGGCCACTCGCTGCTGGAGGGCCAGCACAGCGACGTCGGCATGGACCGCGAGCTGCTCGAATCGAGCCTGTTCGGCCTGGCCTATTTCTCCATCACCGTGCTCTGCTACGTGCTCAGCCGGCAGATCCGCGCCACCGAGGCGCTGGCCGAGCAGCGTGGCGTGGACCTGGCCAACCTGGCCCAGGTCAACGAACTGATCATCCGCCGCATGAAGACCGGCGTGCTGCTGGTGGACGACGCCAACCGCATCCACCAGATCAACGAGTCGGCCTGGATGCTGCTGGGCAACCCGGCGGCCGACCAGCGCGACCTCGGCCGCGTGGCGCCGGAGCTGTCACGCCGGCTGTACCACTGGATGACCTCGGGCAAGCTGGACGAATCGGCCACCCAGCTGGCCGACGGCGTGCCCGAAGTGGTGCCCCGTTTCAGCCGCCTGGCCCCAAATGACGACTCCCACGTGCTGATCTTCCTGGACGACACCTCGCTGGTGTCGCGCCGGGCGGAGGAACTGACGCTCAGTTCGCTGGGCCGGTTGTCGGCCTCCATTGCCCACGAGATCCGCAACCCGCTGGCGGCCATCCGCTATTCGGCGCAGCTGCTGGCCGAGTCGACGCACATGGATGCCACCGACCAGCGCATGGTCGAGATCATCAACAACCACTGCGTGCGGCTCAACGAGATCATCGAGAACATCCTGCAGCTGTCCCGGCGCGAGCGCTCGCGGCCCGAGACACTCGACCTTGGCCACTGGGCCAATGGCTTCGTGGAGGAATACCGCCAGGGCAACGACCTGGGCGAGGACACCCTGCGCGTGATCCAGGCGAGCACGCCGGTGGCCGCCGTGGCCGACCCGCAGCAGCTGCAGCAGGTGGTGTGGAACCTGGTGCAGAACGCCCTGCGCTACGGGCGCATGCCCGGCGAACCGGCCCGCGTGATGGTCGTGGCGCGGCATGGCGAGCACGGCGTGCCGGTGCTCGAGGTCATCGACCGGGGCCCGGGCATCGCGCCCAAGGTGGCCGCACAAATTTTCGAACCGTTCTATACGACCCACGAATACGGCACGGGCCTTGGCCTGTACCTGGCCCGCCAGATGAGCGAAGCGAACCAGGCATCGCTGGAATACGTGCGCGTGGCCGGTGGCGGCAGCTGCTTCCGGCTGGTCCTGACCCCGCCGGCGCGGGGACCGGCCGAACACGGGGACGCCGCGCGCACGGCGAAACTTTGACCCTTGCGCGCATCGCCTAGTAACCTTCTGACGTTATCGCCTGCCTGAGACATCATGAGCGCACAGACCGTCCTGGTCATTGACGACGAACGCGACATTCGCGAATTGCTCACCATCACGTTGGGTCGCATGGACCTGCAGGTGGAGGCGGTGGGCACGGTGGCCGAGGCTCGTCGTGCGCTCGGTGAGCGCAGCTACGACCTTTGCTTCACCGACATGCGGCTGCCGGACGGCACCGGCCATGAGGTCATCGAGCTGATCGCGGCCGAGCACCCGGACACGCCGGTGGCGATGATCACGGCCTACGGCAATGTCGACGCGGCGGTCAGCGCGCTCAAGGCCGGCGCCTTCGACTTCGTGTCCAAGCCGGTCGACATCCAGATGCTGCGCCGACTGGTGCGCACGGCCCTGCGCCTGGCCGAGGAAAAGCGCAGCGGCCAGGCCACGGCCAAGCCCGACGGCAATGAACGCCTGATCGGCGAGTCGCCGGCGATGCAGCAGGTACGTTCCACCATCGGCAAGCTCGCCCGCAACCAGGCGCCGGTCTACATCGCCGGCGAATCGGGCGTGGGCAAGGAGCTGGTCGCCCGCCTGATCCACGAGCAGGGCCCGCGCGCCAGCGGCCCGTTCGTGCCGGTGAACTGCGGCGCCATTCCGTCCGAACTGATGGAAAGCGAGTTTTTCGGCCATCGCAAGGGCAGCTTCACCGGCGCGGTCGGCGACAAGGAAGGCCTGTTCCAGGCGGCCAACGGCGGCACGCTGTTCCTCGACGAGGTGGCCGAGCTGCCGCTGCACATGCAGGTCAAGCTGCTGCGCGCCATCCAGGAGAAGGCCGTGCGTCCGATCGGCGCCCGCGAGGAAGTGCCGGTCGACGTGCGCATCCTGTCGGCCACGCACAAGAATCTTGCCGCACTGGTCGAACAGGGCCAGTTCCGCCAGGACCTGTTCTATCGCATCAACGTGATCGAGCTGCGCGTGCCGCCGCTGCGCGAGCGCCGGGGCGACGTCGCGCTGCTGTCCAGCTTCGTGCTGCGCCAGCTGGCCAACAAGAGTGGCGGCGCCCTGGGGCGCCTGCTTCCGGCCGCGCAGCAGGCACTGGAGGCTTACGACTTCCCCGGCAACGTGCGCGAGCTGGAGAACGTGCTCGAACGTGCCATGGCGATGTGCGATGGCGACGAAATCGACGTGAGCGACCTGATGCTGCCGCAGCGCACGCCGCGCCAGCACGCCGAGGCAGGCAGCCTGGCGCCGGGCATGGCCCCGGCCGCACCGCCGGCCGCCGCGCCGCCGCCGACGGCCGACGGTGGCCTCGACGACTACATCAGCAACCTCGAGCGCACGGCGATCATCAAGGCGCTGGAAGAGTCGCGCTACAACAAGACCGCCGCCGCCAAGAAGCTCGGCATCACCTTCCGTGCCCTGCGCTACAAGCTGAAGAAGCTGGGCATCGACTGAGTCGGGGGGCCGCACCAGGTGCGGCCTTTCCCGTGACTGCCCGCGCCCGAGCCGGCGCGCTAGGGCAATCCGTCCGGCAACTGCGTCGCGGCGCTGGCCTCCAGCGCCTCGCGCACGGTGCGCAGCAGCTTCTGCGTCGAGATAGGCTTGTCGACCAGGTAAAGGTGCTCCATCACCGGCAGCTCGTCCATGTCCGGCGGCGCATCGGGTCGCGCCAGCAGCAAGACGGCGCGGCGATAGCCGTGTTCGAACAGCGCGGCCAGCGTGCGCACGCCCGTGAAGAGGTTCATGTCCGCATCCAGCACGACGAGGTCCGGCACGCCCTGCGCCTCGATCCACTGCAGCGCCGCCGTACCGCTCTGGCTGGCGTGCGCCTGGTAACCCCACGAGTCGAGCGTGTCGACCAGCAGCGACAGCTGGCCGGCCTCCTCCACCACGACCAGCACGCGCTCGGCCTCGCCCTGCAGGTTCTCGTCGTCCTGCTCCTCGACCGACTCGATGGGCATCGGCGCGGTCAACGGAAGATAGATGTGGAAACAGGTGCCAACCCCGCAGCGGCTTTCCACCCGCATGACACCGCCGTGCGCCGCCACGATGCGCTTGCAGGAGATCAGGCCCAGGCCGGTGCCGCCGTCCTTGGTGGTGAAGAACGGCTCGAACATGCGCTCCAGCACCTCGTCCTCCATGCCGACGCCGGTGTCGGAGACACTCAGGCACAGGTAGTTGCCCTCCTGCGCCTCTTCACCGGTGTGAAAAAACGTGGCCGGCAAGGCCTGCTGCGATGACTGGATATGCAGCCTGCCGCCCGACGGCATGGCCTGGATGGCGTTCAGGCAGAGATTGAGCAGGCACTGCTGCAGCTCGGTGTGGTTGCCGTCGAAGGTGATGTCCGGGTCGCAGGGACTCATGTCGAGCACGATGGCGCGGGGCACGCTGCCCTGCAGCAGCAGGGCCAGCGCATCGAGCAGCGCGCCAACCCGCACCTGCTCGGCACGCCGGGCGCCACGCGCGAACGACAGCATCGACTGCACCATGTCCAGGCCCCGCTTGCCGCAGTCGCGCACCAGCCGGCCCAGGCGCGCGAGGCGCGGGTCCTGCTGGTAGTCCTGCAGGCTGTCACCCGCCAGCAGCAGGGGCTGCAGCAGGTTGCGCAGGTCGTGGCTGAGGCCGCCGGCCAGCATCGCCAGGCTCTCGAAGCGCTGCGCGCGGATCAGTTCCGCCTCGGCGCGCCGCCGCGCACGCTGCGCGTCGGCCTCGCGCAGGGCCCGGCGCACGGCCGAGGCCAGCCGCGCCGGATTCTGCTTGAGGATGTAGTCGGTGGCGCCGTTGCGCAGCGCCTCGATCGCCGCCTCCTCGCCCAGCGTGGCCGAGACGAAAATGAAGGGGAGGTCCTGGTCGCGCTCACGCAACAGGTCCAGCGCGCGCTGCCCGGAGAAGCCGGGCATGCTCAGGTCGGACAGCACGATGTGCGGCTGGAATTCGTCCAGCGCGGCCAGGTAGTCGCGCTCGGCGTCCACCAGGCACACGTCGTACTCGATCGCGTCGGCGTCCAGCTCCGACAGCACCAGCTCGGCATCGAGCTGGCTGTCCTCGATCTGCAGTACTCGTATTCTGGGGAGTCCCCAGGGATGCCTGTCCGCCATCTGCAACTCCATAGGGAGAATACCCCGCTCCCGTGATACCACTCAGTCCTGCTCCGGCCCCTGGTTGAGCACGGCCCAGAACTGCCCCAGCGTGCGTACCGCCTCGAAGAACTGGTCGACGTCCACCGGCTTGATCACGTAGGCATTCGCGCCGATGTCCCAGCTCCGCGCCAGGTCGCTTTCCTCGCGCGACGAGGACAGGATCACCACCGGCACGCGGCGAAAGCGCTCGTCGGCACGCAGCTTGGTAAGCACTTCCAGGCCGCCCATGCGCGGCATCTTGATGTCGAGCAACACCACGGCCGGGTTGATCGGCTCGCGCCCTGCCCATTCACCGCGGCAATAGAGGAAATCCAGGCAATCCACGCCGTCCTCGACGTGCACCACCGGGTTGGCCAGGTACGCGCCGTTGAGCGCGTCCATCGCCATTTCGGCATCGGCGAGGCTGTCTTCGACAAGCAGGATGGTTCGGATGTCCCGTTGGTTCATGGCCGCCTCTGCGCAAAGCTCTCTGCCAGGTCGGACGATGGCAGGGTGAAATGGAAGCGTGCGCCCTGGCCGGGTTGCGCATCGGCCCATACCCTGCCCCCATGGCGTGACACGATACGCCTTACGTTCGCCAGGCCAATGCCGTTGCCCGGGAATTCGGAGGCGCGGTGCAGCCGCTGGAACACGCCGAACAGCTTGCCGGCGTACTGCATGTCGAAGCCCGCGCCATTGTCGCTGACCACGAATTCGTAGCTGCCGTCGCGGCCGCGCTGCACGTCGACATCGATGCGTGCGACCTCGCACTTGCCGGTGTATTTCACCGCGTTGCCCAGCAGGTTCTGCCACACCGTGCGCAGCATGTTCTCGTCGCCGATGACGATCGGCAGCGGTGCGATCGACCAGACGATATGGCGCCCGTGGGCATCGGTCTCGGTGAGTGCACGCGCCTCGTCGGCCAGCGACTGCATGTCCACCGGCTGCAGGCGCAGCGCGCCGCGACCCAGGCGCGAGAACACCAGCAGGTCCTCGATCAGCAAGGCCATGCGGCGGGCGGCATCGTTGATCACCTCGATGTAGTGCTGCGAGCGCTCGTCGGCATTCTCGCCCAGGTGCTGCTGCAGCTTGCCGGCGAAACCGCTGATGTGGCGCAGCGGCGCGCGCAGGTCGTGCGACACCGAGTAGCTGAAGGCCTCCAGCTCGCGATTGACGTCCGAGACCTGCTCGACTTTGCCTTCGAGCTGGCGATTGAGCTCCTTGACCTGCTGCTCGACCAGCGCGCGCGCGGTGACGTCGCTGAGCGTGAGCAGCAGCACCGGATCGCCGCCGCCATCCTGCTCCAGGCGCCGGGCATTGATCACCACGTGGCGATCGACGCCGTCCACCGTGCGCTGGATCAGTTCGTAGTCCCACAGTTCGCGGTCGAGCAGCAGCACGTCGTTGAGCCGCTGCAGCAGCGCGCTGTCGGTCCACGCGCCATCGCCGATCTCGGTCAGCGGCAGCGACTGGCGGAAATCCGGCGGCAATCCGTAGAGTTCGCCGAAAGCCGCATTGACCAGCAAGGTACCCAGGCTGGTATCGAGCAGCGCGATCGGCTCGCGCACCGCCTGCACGATCAGTTGCGAGCGCTGCACCGCCTGCCCTTCGCGCACCTCGGCCCGCAAGCGCCGGCTGATCTGGCGCTCGGACACGATCACCACGATGGTGAGCAGGACGATCTGCGCGATGGCCGTGATGGCCAGCGCGAGGCTGCTGTTGAACGACTCGCGCTGCGCCTCCGCGCGCCGCGCCAGCAGGACGTTGTTTTCGTTGCGGACGATGCCGTCGATCAGGTCGTCCATCTTGAACAGCAGGGCCGAGTCGCGCATCGCCTCGGTGGCGCCCTTCGCGTCGCCCTTCTCCTGGCGCCGGACGGCCTGCCCGGTCAGCGCCAGCTTGCCGTTGACGGTGGAGCTCAGCGCGCCGATCAGGGTCTGCTGGTCGGGACTGTCGCGCGTCATGTCGCGCAACTGGGTCAACAGGCCCGGAATCTCGTGGCTGGCCCGCTCGGCGCGCAGCCGGACCTGCGCGGACGTATCGCCATCAATGAGGCGATAGATCGCCGCCTCGCTGTCGCGTGTCACATAGGCGATGCGGTAAGTGAGGGATTTGACTTCCGACGAGTGCGTGACGCGCTCGCCGGCCGCCAGCGCCTCACGCGAGCCACTGCGCGTCACCATGTAGGGCAAGGCGACGATCACCAGTACGGCAAACAGCAGGCCGCCCAACCGCCAGCGCAGGGCCATGCGGTCCTTCATTGCAGGCCGCAGCGTCGACGCCAATTTCCAGGATGAGCGCAACATGTCAGGCATGGTTGCAGAACTAACCCAGCTTTTACCACCTCCAATTAGGGGCTTTCTGCTTAACCTTTAGTAGGGTTAGCCTGACCTGCCGCACTGCCCATGGCGCTCATCGACGAAGGTCGCGTGGCGGGCTGCTGGCCCCAGTCGCGGTTCGGCGTCGCCTGCATGACGAAATGCAGCTCGCCACCGGCCAGGATCTCGCCGTGCCGCAGGAACACCCGCTCCAGCGGCTTGCCGTTGAGCGTCACCGCGCCGACATAGGGGTGGCTGGCGTCCATCGGGCTGGCGCTCACCGTGAAGGTCTTGCCGTTGGACAGGTGCAGGGTGGCGCGCGGAACGAAGGGCCGGCCGATGGCGTACTCGTCGCTGGCGGGCGTCACCGGGTAGAAGCCCAGCGCCGTGAACACGTACCAGGCCGACATCTGGCCCAGGTCGTCGTTGCCGGCCAGGCCGTCCGGGCGCGTGGCGTACTGGCTGTCCATGATCTGCTTGAGGCGCTTCTGCGTCTGCCAGGGCGCACCGGCATAGTCGTACAGGTAGGCCAGATGGTGGCTGGGCTCGTTGCCGTGGGCGTACCAGCCGATCAGGCCGGTGATGTCCTCGACATGGGCGAAGCGCGCCGGATCCACCCTGGCGTCGAACACGCTGTCCAGCCGGGCCACGAACGGCGCATCGCCCCCCATCGCGCGGACCAGGCCAGCCACGTCCTGCGGCACGTACCAGGAGTACTGCCAGGCATTGCCTTCGGTGTAGTCGGTGCCATAGCCGGCGGCATCCGGATCGAACGGCTCGCGGAAGGCGCCATCGGTCTTGCGGGCGCGCATGAAGCCGGTCTTCGGGTCGTAGGCGTTGCGCCAGTTGCCGGCGCGCTGCTCGAAGGTGGCAGCCACGTCCTTGCGCCCGATGGCCCGGGCCATCTGGGCGAGCGACCAGTCGTCGTAAGCGTACTCGAGCGTCTTGGACGCGCCTTCCGGTTCCTTGTCGATCGGCACGTAGCCGAGCTTCATGTAGTCGCCCAGCCCACCGTAGGGCGCGTAGGTCGCGCTC
This sequence comes from Dyella soli, assembly GCF_054482295.1. Lineage (NCBI taxonomy): Bacteria > Pseudomonadati > Pseudomonadota > Gammaproteobacteria > Lysobacterales > Rhodanobacteraceae > Dyella > Dyella soli. The sequence continues at coordinate 532,651 of NZ_JBTFFU010000002.1, read as the reverse complement.
GCCACCATCGCCTTCAGCGCCGCCTCGGTGTCAAAGCCGCGCACGCCCTTTATGTAGGCATCGGCGATCACCGGCACGGCGTGGTAGCCGATCATGCACCACGTCTCCAGCCCCTGGTACGCCCACACGGGCAGGATCCCGGCCGGACTGGTCTCGCGCGCGGCGATCAGCGAACGGATGAAGTCCGTGCTGCGCCCGGGCATCAGCAAGGCCATCAGCGGCTGTTGCGCGCGATAGACGTCCCACAGCGACCAGGTCGAATAGAACTCGAACTTGCCGTTGCGGTCGGTGGCCTGGTGCACGGCCCCGTCCGGGCCACGGAACTGCCCGTTCACGTCCATGCTCAGCGTCGGCGACAGCAGGGCGTGGTAGAGCGAGGTGTAGAAGCTGACGCGCTGCTCCCTGGGCCCGTCCACGTCGATGACCGCCAGCGCCTTGTCCCACGCCGCGCGTGATTCGGCGCGACGCGCGTCGAAGTCCCAGCCCTGGGCCTCCTGGTCGAGGTTGGCCATGGCGTTGTCCTCGCTCACCGACGAGATCGCCACCTTGACGCCCAGCGGCTGCTTCAGCTCGCCGAAGTCGAACACGCCCACCAGCGCGCGGCCGTTCTGCGCGTCATGGTCCTGCGGCTGGTTGCCCGGGCCGGCGAAACCCTTGTAGACGATGTCCGTTTCGCGGTTATAGAGCGTGCGGGATCGCAGCGGCTGCGAGAAACGCATGGCGAAGCACAGCTCCCGGCCTGGCGCCCAGCCGCGCGTGGTGCGGCAGCCGCTCACGCTGCCGTCCTCGCGCACGCGCAGGCGGGCCCACAGCACCTTGCCGGGGTAGTCGTAGATGCTGGGACGCAGATCCAGCAGCAGGTGGGCGGGCTTGCCGGCCGGAAACGTGTAGCGATGCCAGCCCACGCGGGAGCCCGCGGTCAGTTCCGCTCGGATGCCGTAGTCCTTGAGCGTGACGGCGTAGTAGCCCGCCTCCACCTTCTCGCTGTCATGGCTGAAATGCGAGCGGTAGCCGCTGCCAGGCCGCGCCGGATCGCCCGGCTCCAGCGGCACGTCGCCAGCCACCGGCATCACCAGCACGTCGCCGAGATCCGAATGACCGGAGCCGGAAAAATGCGTGTGCGAGAAACCCAGCAGGCTGCTGTCGGCGTACTGGTAACCGGCGGCCCATTTATAGGCGTGCTTGAAGTCCGGCATGGCCGTGTCCGGCGACAGCTGGATCATGCCGAACGGCAGCGTCGCGCCGGGAAAGGTATGTCCGTCGCCACCGGTGCCGATGCGCGGATCCACGTCGCCGGCGTGGCCGACGGCCGCCTCCGCGGCCCCCGGGGACAGTGACAAGGCAGCGGCCAGCAGGCCGGGCAACAGCGCACGGATGGGCAGACAGGTCATGGATTTCCCCGGGTGTCGAATTTGAATCGTTCTAAACACGGAAGCTAACACTGCCCCGGGAGCGGAGGCATGCTGCGCCGCGCCATCGATTCCAGTACCGTTCCCGGCCAAAGGCAGGTTACCTTTGGATCGTTCTAATCACCGTGGCCTGCAATGGAAAGCCAGACCCCTGTTGGTCGCAAGATCACCCTGAATGACATCGCTGCCGGATGCGGCGTCTCGCGTGCCACCGTCTCGCTCGTGCTGCGTGGCAGCCCGTTGGTGAACAAGCTTACCCGGACCCGCGTGGAGGAAGAACTGCGGCGCCAGGGCTATGTGTACAACCGGGCCGCCGCCAACTTGCGGCGGCGCACCTCGTCGAGCATCGCCCTGGTGGTCAACGAGCTGGCCAATCCGTTCTTTGCCGAGTTTGCCGCCGGCGTGGACGAAACCCTGGGCGCGGCCGGCTTCGTCACCCTGCTGGGCAGCACCGGCGAGTCGGCCACGCGCGAGCAGGCGGTGCTGGGCTCGCTGGTCGAACATGGCCCGGCCGGCATCATCCTGTCGCCGGCCGAAGGCAGCGAGGCCTGCCATGTACTGGCGGCGGTCGGCGCGCACACGCCGGTGGTGCTGTTCAACCGCGAACTGGGCGGCACCATGCCCGAGTACGCGCACTGGGACCGCCTGATGCTCGACAACCACCGCGGTGCGCGGCTGGCCACCGAGCACCTGATCGCGCGCGGGCATCGACGCATCGCCTTTTTCGGTGGCCACGACGATTCCAGCTCGTGCCGCGAGCGCCGCGCGGGCTACCAGCAGGCCATGCAGGCCGCCGGGCTGCCGATCGCCGCGCACTGGCGCGTGGAAAGCGCGCTCACCCGCGTGGATGCCGCGCGCCAGAGTCATGCGATGTTCGACGGCGACACCTCGCCCACCGCGGCGGTTTGCTACAACGACGCGGTGGCGCTGGGCCTGATGCTCGGGCTGCACCAGCGCGGCCTGCAACCGGGGCGTGATTTCGCCGTCACCGGCTTCGACGACATTGCCGAAGCAGCCTTCACCATGCCGCCGCTGACCACGCTGTCCACCGCGCCACGCGCGCGCGGACGCCAGGCAGCCGAACTCATCCTGGCCCGCCTGCGTGTACCGCAGGCACCGGCGGGCACCGTTATCGCGCCGGTGGAGCTGGTGGTGCGCGAAAGCAGTTGTCCGCCACTCTGACCTACGGGATCCCGCATGGCCTTCGCAGCCCCTCCCTCGCCGTCGTCGGCCACGCCGCCGGCCGCCGGCAAGACGCGCTACACCGACTACCCCATGGCGATGGCGGTATCCACCACCATCTTCTTCATGTGGGGATTCCTCACCGTCCTCAATGACATCCTGATTCCGCACCTGAAATCGGTGTTCGAGCTGAACTACTCGCGCGCGATGCTGGTGCAGTTCACCTTCTTCGGCGCCTATTTCCTGATGTCGCTGCCGGCCGGCAAGCTGGTGGCCGTGCTCGGCTACAAGAAGGGCATCGTCGCCGGCCTCGCCACGGCGGCGCTCGGCGCGTTCGGCTTCTGGCCGGCGGCGCACCTGCATTCGTACCCGGCCTTCCTGGCAGCGCTGTTCGTGCTCGCCACCGGCATTACCGTGCTGCAGGTGGCAGCCAATCCCTACGTCGCGCTGCTGGGCCCCGAGCGCAACAGCTCGAGCCGCCTCACCCTGGCGCAGGCGATGAACTCGCTGGGCACCACGCTGGGTCCCTGGTTCGGCGGACTGCTGATTCTGGCGGCCGTGGCCACGGCGGTGCCCGACGAGGTGCGCAAGGCGCCGGCCACGGTGGAGCTGGTACAGGCGCTCAACAGCGGCGCGCCCGCGCAGGCGCTGGTCGCCATGCAGCAGGCACCGGACGATCGCCTGGTGGCGGCGCTGGGCGATGTCGCCGGCAATTCGCTCGAGCGCCTGCCGACCGCCGACGTGGTGGCACGACTGGATCGCCTCTCGCCCGCCTTGCTCGGCGACACGCTGGACAAGTTGCCCGGGACGCAACTGATCGCCACCCTGGCGGCGCAGACACCGGCACGGCTGGACACGCTGCCGACCGAGCGCCTGGCCGGCGCGCTGGACAAGCTCACCGCCTCGCGGCTGGATGACGCCGACGCGGCGAAGCTGCAGTCGATTCGCGGCCAGCTGTTGCCGGCCACCCAGCAGAAGCTCGGCGACTATCGCCAGAAGCAGGCCGAACTGGTGCAGCTGCCCTACCTCGGCCTCGGCCTCGCGCTGGTCGCCCTGGCCGTCGGCGTGTGGCTGTTCCGCCTGCCCGCGCTGACCGAGGCGACCGAGCGGGCGGACAAGGTCCACCACACGCTGCTGGACGTGCTGCGCCATCCGCATGTGTTCTTCGGCGTGCTGGCGATCTTCTTCTACGTCGGCGCCGAGGTCTCGATCGGCAGCTTCCTGGTGAACTACCTGTCCTTGCCCGACATCGGCCACATGAGCGAGCAGCGCGCCTCGCGCTTTGTCTCCATGTACTGGGGCGGCGCCATGGTCGGTCGCCTGGCCGGTTCGGCCCTGCTGGTGTGGTTCAACCCGCGCCGCCTGCTGGCGGTGTTTGCCGCCATCGCGGGCTTGCTGGTGCTCACCACCATGCTCACCCACGGCACGGCCGCGATGGCGAGTGTCATTGCCATCGGCCTGTTCAACTCGATCATGTTCCCGACCATCTTCGCGCTGGGCATCGAACGCATGGGGCCGCTGACCGGCAAGGCGTCGAGCCTGCTGATCATGGCCATCGTGGGCGGTGCGCTGCTGCCGCTGGCGCAGGGTTTCCTGGCCGATCGCTTCGGCATCCAGCATGCGTTCGTGCTGCCCATGCTGTGTTACGGCTACATCGTTTTCTATGGCCTGCGCGGTTCCCTGATCCGCACGCCGGCCTCCCCTGCCTGAGACTCACCGGATGTCACGCTCCATTCTTTGTTTCGGCGAAGCGCTGATCGATTTCCACAGCGAAGGCCTCGGTGAGTCCGGCTTTCCGCGCAGCTTCGTGCCTTACGCCGGCGGCGCGCCGGCCAACGTGGCCGTCGCGGTTGCGCGGCTGGGCGGTGCGGCCGCCTTCGCCGGCATGCTCGGCAACGACCTGTTCGGTGACTTCCTGCTCGACAGCCTGCGCCGCGCGGGCGTCGACACCGAAGGCGTGGCGCGCACCGGCGAGGCCAACACGGCGCTGGCCTTCGTGTCGCTCGACGCCGGTGGCGAACGCAGTTTCAGCTTCTATCGCCCGCCGTCGGCCGACCTACTGTTCCGGCCGCACCACTTCCGCGAGGATGGCTTCGGCGACGCCGCGGTCTTCCATGTGTGTTCCAACAGCATGACCGATCCGGCGCTGGCGGAAACCACGCGGGAGGGCATGCGCCGTGCGCAGCAGGCCGGAGCGCTGGTGAGCTTCGACCTCAACCTGCGCCCCGCCCTGTGGCCTGCCGGCGTCGAGCCGCGCCCCCTGCTGTGGCCGGCACTGCAGCTGGCCGATGTGGTGAAGCTCAGTGCGGAGGAGTTCGCGTGGCTCGCGGTCGATGGCGAGGAGGCCGTGCTCGAACGCCTGTGGCAGGGTCGCACGCGCCTGCTGGTGGTTACCGACGGGCCGAACCGGTTGCGCTGGTTCCACCCTGACGTGGAAGGCGAGCTGCCCGTCTATGCCGTGCCCGCCGTCGATACCACCGCTGCAGGCGATGCGTTCGTGGGCGGACTGCTGTTCAAGCTCGCCGGTCTCGATGCCACCAGCGATCGCGTCGATCACCTGGTCACCGAACTGCCGCGCCTGCACGCCGCGCTGCGCTTTGCCGCGGCCTGCGGCGCCCTGACTGTCACTCGCCAGGGCTCGTTCACGGCCATGCCCGACGAAGCCGAAGTGGCCGGTTTCATGGAGAACCACGCATGACCACGCCCGCCACGCCCGATTTCCGCAGCGAGGCTTTCCTGCGCGCGCATATCGCGCAGACCATGGCCTTCTACCATCCGCGTGCGATCGATCCCGCCGGCGGCTTCTTCCACTACTTCAAGGACGACGGCACGGTGTACGACCGCAGCCATCGCCACCTGGTGAGCAGCACGCGCTTCGTCTTCAACTACGCCATGGCCGCGCGCGAATTCGGCAACCCCGACTATCTCGACGCCGCCCGCCACGGCCTGCGTTACCTGCGCGAGGCGCACCGCGATCCGTCCACCGGCGGCTACGCCTGGACCCTGCGCGACGGTAGGCCGGAAGACCGCACCAACCATGCCTACGGCGTGGCCTTCGTGCTGCTGGCCTATGCCACCGCGTGCAAGGCCGGCATCGCCGAGGCGCAGGCATGGATGGACGAAACCTGGCAGTTGCTCGAGGCGCGCTACTGGGATGCCGCTGCGGGCCTGTATCGCGACGAGGCGGACGAGCACTGGAATTTCAGCGGCTACCGCGGCCAGAACGCCAACATGCACATGTGCGAGGCCATGCTCGCCGCCTACCAGGCCAGCGACGAGCCACGCTATCTCGAACGCGCGCTGGCGCTGGCCGATCGCATGACGCGCCAGCAGGCGGCCAAGGCAGGTGGCCTCGTATGGGAACATTACGACGTCGACTGGAACGTGGACTGGGACTATCACCGCGATGACCCCAGGCACCTGTTCCGCCCGTGGGGCTTCCAGCCCGGCCACCAGACCGAGTGGGCCAAGCTGCTGCTGATCATGGAGCCGCTGCTGCTCGAACGCGGACGCGAGGAGAACTGGCTCGCGCCCACCGCGATGAAGCTGTTCGACACCGCGCTTGACCGCGCGTGGGACGACCAATCCGGCGGCATCTGCTACGGCTTCGCGCCCGACGGCAGCGTGTGTGACGACGACAAGTACTTCTGGGTGCAGGCCGAATCGCTGGCCGCCGCCGCGCTGCTGCATGCGCGCACCGGGCTTGCCGCGTACGACACGTGGTACGAAAAGCTGTGGGCGTATGCGTGGCAGCATTTCATCGATCATGAGCACGGCGCGTGGTACCGCATTCTTTCGCGCGACAACCGCAAGGTCGATGACGAGAAGAGTCCGGCCGGCAAGACCGACTACCACACCATGGGCGCTTGCTACGAAGTGATGGAACTGGTGCGTGAAGGCGGCGTGCCCTGAAGCCTTGCCGCCACGAAGCCGCCCTCAGGGGCGGCTTCAGTCGAAGCTGACCGCCAGCCCCAGCGACACGCCCTTGACGTTTTGTCCGAACACGTAGCGCACCACGGCGCGCGCGCGGTAGATCCACAGCGGATGGTATTGGCTGGTATCGAGCTCCAGGCCTGCGCCCAGCGAGGTGAGGTGGTTGAAGCCGAGCACGTCGGCATCCTGCCCGAGATAGGTGGTGTGCGCGAACTCCAGCACGTAGCGCACCGGGCGATCGAAGGCATGCCAGCCGATCGGCGCGCGCCAGCGCGCCCACAGGCCGACATTCTCGTTGCGTGAACTGCCCTGCACGGGCGGCGAGGAATCATTGGTGCTGTGCAGTCGGATATTCGTGTAGCGCAGCTCCACGTCTACTTCGTGGGTGGGCCGGTAGTCCTGGTAGTCGAGCATCAGCGAGCCGCCAATGCCGGCAGCGTCCAGGCGGCCATGGGCAAGAAAATCCACGTCGACATTGGTGTTGTTCACGACGACCTGGCCGGACACCTTCACTTCGCTTTCCACGCGACCGTAGCTGCCGTTGATGATGGGCCGCAGCACCAGCCGGTCCGTCAGGTGGAAATCCCAGCCAATCCCGGCGGTGGCGATCTCGCTGTCCCAGCGCGTCGGCAGCGATTGCGCCTGCTCGCCGTTGGTGGCGACGAAGCTTGGATCGTAGCGGGCGTATCCCAGCGTGCCCTCCAGGTAGATGGGCACGCTCTTGCTGATGGTGAAGCCACCGCCGATCGACGAGTTGTTGAACGACGGGTCGTCGGTGCCGGGATTCTTGATCGACAGCGAGCCGGAAGTGACATCGGGCGTCTGCGAATAGCCCATCAGCGCGAGCATGCCGTTGGCGCGCCGCTGCAGGTTGGCCTGCACGACATCGAGTATGGGCCGGTCCTGTGCCGACGCTGCCAGCGGCACCACCAGGCACGCCAGCGTCGCCAGCAGCAGCGCCTGCTTCACGAATCACCTCGCGCCATCACCGGGCAAACCCGCGCTCGCCGGGGACAGCAGGGACGGCCAGCGGGCGGCCATCCCCCTGCCGCCCAGCCCCTAGGGCTTGGCCTTGGCCTTGGGCGTGACGGTCACAGCCAGTCCTTCGACATAGGTGACGCGAACCATGTCGCCCACTTTCAGATGCTTCATCTTGGCCTGGCGCGCCGGATCCTTCACCTCGATCACGCGCGGGTTGCCGTCCTCGCCGGTCAGCGTCACGGTGTGGTTCTTGAGATCCACGGCGGTGAGCTTGGAGGTAACCGACAGCGACTGGCCCGTCTCGCCGCCGGGCGCGGAACCCTTGGGCGCCCTCGTCGTGCCGCTTTCGTACTCCACGCCGGCCTCGGCACTCTTGGCGGGTAGGATCTCCAGCGCCGCGGCGCGCTGGTAGTGCGCGGTCACCTGGTCACCGACCTTGACCTGGTCGAGGTTCTTCACCTCGGGGCCAGCCTTGATCGTCTCCTCGTTACCCTTGGGACCACGCAGCGTGACCATGCGCGTTGCCTGGTCGATCTTCATCACCGTCGCGGTGAGCGTGGCTTCCTCACGGCCCAGTTCGTGCGCCGTGCTGGTGACGGTCGAGGTGTGCGCCGCCTCCTGCGGTTGGGCAAGCACATAGGCCGGCGTCGTCATGGCCATGGCGGTGGCCAGCACATACCAACGGGAATAATGCAGCTTGTTCATCGTGACAACTCCTCTGGGTCGGGTGGGCTGGTGCCTGGATGCATGGCCGCTGGTGGCTCAGACGGGCGGCTTGCCGTCGGGTTGCGTGACGCTGGGCGTGGTCGGCCCGGTGGCAGCGCGTGGAGCGGAATCCGCCGGGACCGTGGCGGGCGACGCGTACCACTGTTCCGGTGGCACCCAGACCTTTTCGTCGGGTTGCCGGCGGAAATGTGGCGACATGATCTGTACGCCGAACTCGTTGAAGGCGTCCACGATGTTGCGGTTGAGGTCCGACAGCGTCTGGATGTAGACGGACGGCCGCAGCGTGCCCACGTTGAGCTGGTACTCGATGTAGTAGTCGGCAAGCGATCGCTGCAGCACGAACGGACGCGGCTGTGCCAGCAGGTCTGGCGTGCGCGCGGCGGCCAGTTCCAGCAGGGCGACCACCTGCCGCCAGGGCGAGTCGTAGCCGATGGTCACCGTGGTGGTCAGCAACAGCCCGGTCGACTGGGACTGCCGCGTCATGTTGCGCAACGGCGTGGAGGACAGCACCGAATTGGGCACGGTGACTTCCTCGCGCGTGCGGGTCACCAGCTTCAGCGACAGCGTGCCCATTTCGAGCACGGTGCCCTCATGGTCGCCCACGTGCACGAAATCGCCTGCCCGCACTGCGCGCGAGTAAAGCACCACCAGGCCACTCATCACCTGGTTCACGATGCCGGCCGAACCCAGCGACAGCATCAGGCCGAGGAACACGCTCACGCCCTTGAACGCATCGCTGCCGGCGCCGGGAATGTAGGGATAGGCCACCACCAGCGCGAACAGCCAGATCATCACCGACACCAGCCGACGGGTGACGGCGGCGGTCGGCGCCTCCAGCCAGCCCACTTGCACGGTGCCGCTCGAAACCGCATGGAACCAGGCGCCGACCAGCCGCACGATGGCGCGCGCGATCAGAAAGATCACCAGCAACGTCAGCAGGTTCGGAAGCTGGTTGACCAGGCCGGTCGCCATGCGCAGGCCGATGTCGATCAGATACTCACCGAGCTGCGCGCCCCAGGGCCGGCTATACGGGAATTGTCTGAGCACGTAGCTCAGCCACAGGTAGCCGAAGAACAGCATCAACAGCAGGCGCAGCAACGCGACACTGCGGCGCAGCACCGTCCAGACCAGCGGACGCAGGTCGAAACCGGCGATGTCCAGGCGCAGGCGTGCGTCGGTGACGGCGATCAGCTTGTGCTGCGCGAAGCGATTGAGCCGGACCAGCAGCCAGCACAAGGCAGCCAGCAGCACCGTGGCCAGTGCGCCGAGCAGGATGCCGTTCAGCAGCAGCCTGGGCTGCCGTGCCTGTGCGCGCTCGCGGATGACGCCGCGCAACGTGTCCACCGCCTGCACGCCCGCCTGCTCGACCGCCGCACGATCGCCGCTCTCCACATCGCCCGGCAGGACGCCGAACAGCACCAGGTTGCCCGCCCGAACCATGGCGCCGCGGTCTTCGCCCGATTCGGTCCAGCTGACGGTGATGTCTTCCGGTTTCAGTCTGTCGATTACGCCATCGATGCGTTCGCTGGCGGCTTCCGCCCGCTCGGCGGGCTCCACGCCGTGGAACGGCGCATGCAGCGTGATGATGCTGCGGTTCCACACCACGATGGACGAGCCGGCCGTCCCTTGTTCCAGCGGCGATGGTGCGGTGGACGCAGGTGCAGGATGTTCGGCGGCCGTCGCCGTGAACGACACCGCCATCGCCAGCCCCAGCATGCAGAGCACGCTGCCCAGCGACGTCCACGCCGTGCTCCGCGTCCGCCGCACGGCGCCGTCATGCGCGTGCGGGCGCATTCGGCAGGCCGGGCCAGCAGCCATGGAGGACAAGTCATTCACAGCGTGCATGTTCAGCCATGAGGGACTGGCTACACGAGCGTAAAACCACTCATGCACGCTAGGTAGTTTTACTGGCCGCAGGCCGTGGCGGCGACACCACCGTCAGGCGTATCGTCCCCGGCTACGAGCCGTCGCACCGAGGTGGGCAGCGCATGCGGCCCGCGAACCACCGCTCCCAGCTGGAGACGTTCGCCATGTCATCGACCGGGTCATTGGACACTGCACTTGTTACCGGCGCGTCGACGGGCATCGGCGCCGCCTATGCCGATCGACTCGCCCAGCGGGGGCATGACCTGGTGCTGGTGGCGCGCAACCTCGACAAGCTCCAGTCACTGGCCGGTCGGCTGGTGCGTGAGCGTCGCGTGAAGGTGGACATTCTTGCGGCTGATCTCACCTCGCCGGCGGATCGCGCCAGGGTCGAGCAACGCCTGCGCGACGACGAAACGATCGGCATGCTGGTCAACAACGCCGGCACGGCGAGCGGCGGCGCGCTGGCCGCAGGGTTGGTGGACGACGTGGCGTCGATGATCGAACTCAACGTGGTCGCCCCTTCGCGGCTTGCCGGCGCCATCCTGCCGCGCCTGCTGGCACGCGGGCGCGGCAGCATCATCAACGTCGCTTCCGTGCTTGCGCTCGCGCCCGAACTGTTCGGCGGGGCCTATGCCGCCAGCAAGAGTTATGTCCTCACCTATACGCTGGCACTGCACCAGGAGGTCGGCGATCGCGGCATCCGCGTGCAGGCCGTGTTGCCCGGCGTCACCCGCACCGACATCTGGGAACGCTCGGGCAATGACGTCAACGCCATCCCCGCGCACATGATCATGGAGGTGGACGAGATGGTGGATGCCGCACTGGCCGGCTACGACCTGGGCGAGGTGGTCACGATTCCCTCGCTGCCGGACATCGAGGACTGGAACCGCTACGACGCCGCGCGCCGGCTGCTGGCGCCCAATCTCTCGCGCGACCACGCCGCCGACCGCTACAAGAGCGATATCGCGGAAGATGCCTGAATCGCGCACTACTGACACCAGCCTTGCGCCACCATCAGTGAGCCGGCCGCCCCATGAGCATGATCGACGACATCGGCGCCGGCCTGGACGACCCGGAACAGTTGCGCGCCTTCATCGGCTCGGGCCAGCGACCGGGCATGGCCCACTCCCTCGATTTCGACCTGGCAAGTGTCGACGATGGCGTGGCCGTGTTTGCCGGCATGCCCGCGGCCCACGCCTATAACCCATGGGCATCGCATGGCGGCCAGAACGCCACCCTGCCTGATTCCGCCTACCGGGCCCCGACGGCCGGCTGCATGCCACGGCGACCTCCACGCTGCTGGTCATGGAGAGGTAGCGACGGACGTCCGTTCCTGCACGCCAGACAGACCCTATCCGCACGTCGCGCGAGATATAGTGGGGTCGACCGCACCGCCTGGCGGCGGCGGTCGGCGCGGACACCATGCCCGCATGCGCCACGTGCATTCACGGGAGAACGACCATGCGATATTCGCTATTGGAAGGCAGCAGGGACGGGATGCTTCTCGTCGCCCGCCTATTGCTGATGATCCTTTTCGTGATCTTCGGCTGGAGCAAGCTGACCGGCTTCAGTGGCACCGCCGCCTACATGGCCTCGGTCGGACTGCCGCTCCCGTCGGTCACCGCCGCGATTGCCGTCATCATGGAGTTCTTCGTGGGGCTGGCCATCGTGATCGGCTTCTACACCCGGCCGCTGGCCCTGGTGCTCGCGCTTTACACCATTGCCGCGGCGGTGATCGGCCATCAGTTCTGGAACATGATCGACCCCAATCGCCTGGGCGCCATGATCAACTTCTACAAGAACGTCAGCATCGCAGGCGGTCTGTTGCTGCTGTGCCTCACCGGCCCGGGCCGGTATTCGCTGGACAAGAAATAGACGTCCAGCTCGCAGCCCGCGCTGGCGCGGGTTGGCCGCCCGGCATCGCAGGCACGGGCGGCCATGGGTCCCGGCGCTGCCCGTAACCATGCAGGAATGCATCGTCGGGCGCCGTGACGCCGCCCGGTAGACGGCAGGCGCGCCGTGTCTACTTCGCCTCGTCTCCCTGCACGCTGTGCAGCAACTGCTGCGCCTCGCCCGACTGGGGCACCACGGCGACGAGCCGGCTGGCGTATTCGCGCGCTGCCCTGGCGTTGCCGGCGTCGCGCTCGAGTCCGGCCAGGGCGAACAGCAGCGAGGGATCGTAAGGCGACGCCACCAGCGCCTTGCCCAGCACCGCCCTGGCCTGCCCAGCCTGTCCCGCCGAACTCAAGGCCACGCCGTAGACGTAGGCGAAGCGGGCATTGGACGCATCGGCCTCGCTGGCACGCCGGAGCCAGCCCAGCGCTTCCTGCGGCTGCTTCTGGCGGATCAGGGCCAAGCCCTTCGCATGCATCAGGCTGGCATGGCCCGGGGCGGCCCGCAGGCCCTCGTCGAGCACGCGCGCCGCGTCGTCTTCGCGGCCCAGCGAGCGGTACATGTCCGAGAGATTCACATAAGCTGGAATGAAATCGGGCTGCAGCCTGAGCGCCTGGCGGAACGCCTGTTCCGCCTGCGCCGTGTCGCCGCGCTCGGCGTAGACGATGCCCAGGTCGTAGTGCGATTCCGGGCGCTCGGCAATGGCCTGCTGGGCCTGCACGTAGGCAGCGAACGCGCGATCGCGCGCGGCCCGCTGGCCGGGATCGAGCTGGGCATCGGCTACGCCGGCCAGCACGCGACCCGCTTTCACGCGTACGTCGAGCACCGGATCATAGGCCAGCGGCGCCGCCAACGGACCACGCACCTCGGGCGGAAACGCGGTCAGCGCTTGCAGCGCGGCGGCCCGCATCAGCGGGTCCGCCTCGGCCAGTGCGGCCTGCAGCGTCGGCACGGCAGCGGGGCTGGCGTAGTGCGCCAGTTCGCTGACCGCGGTGGCGCGTGCGATGCCGGGCGAGGTGGTGTCGGCGGCCAACGTGGCAAGCAGCGATGCCGCGCCTGGCCTGCCGTGGCGTGCCGCATCCAGCGCCTCGACGAAATGCTGGTAACCCTTGCGCTCCGGACCGTGCGCCTTTTCGATGGCGTCGGCCGCCCACTGCGCACCCTTGTCCGCATGGCACTGGGCACACGCATTGGGCACGCCGAACGCCAGCGTCAGGTCGGGGCGCGGCACGCGGATGGAATGATCCGGGCGCGCATTGATCACCATGTAGTTCTTTGACGGCATGTGGCAGGCGACGCATTGCGTGCCGGCACTGCCCTGCCGGTGCATGTGGTGCGCGGCGGTGTCGTAGACCTTCGGTGCATGGCAACTTTCGCACAGCGCATTGCCCGGCGCGCGCGTCTTGCCGCTGTGCGGGTCGTGGCAGTCGCTGCAGGTAACGCCCCTGGCATACATGCGGCTTTGCAGGAACGAGGCATACACGTAAACCTCGTCCAGTTGCTGGCCATCGGCATGGTAGCGGCCCTGCTCCAGCAGCACGGGATCATGCGTATCCATCAGGCGCCCGGTAGGTGCGCTATCGCGGGCAATGATGCTGCGGCGCGCGTGGCATGCCGCGCAAGTCTCGACCTCGCGGTGCGAGGCGAGCGGCGCGCTGCGGATGGCATTGCCGGTGGCGCCGTCGGGCACCCAGTGCACGCCCCGGCGCTCGTCGAGCGCGATGGCCAGGCCACGCGTCGGGTCGGACCGCTTGCGGTCGGCATCTCCCGCAGCCCACTCCACATGGCGCGAGCCGGGCCCGTGGCAAGCCTCGCAGGCCACGCTGATCTCACCCCATGTCGTGCTGAAACGGTCGGCGACGACGTCGTAGTTGCGCCCCACATGGGTGGAATGGCAATCGGCGCACATGTAGTTCCAGTTCTGGTTGAGGCGCGTCCAGTGCAGGCTGTCGTGCGCGTCGATGCGCTCCCCGGGATAGAGGTTGAACCAGCGCTGCCCGCCTGCCGCTGCCGGCCTGGCGTCCCATGCCGCGCGCAGCGCCTGCATGCGTCCGTCGGGAAACGCCACCAGGTACTGCTGCAGCGGGTAGACGCCGAAGGTGTACTTCACCTCGAATTCGGCCGGCTTGCCGTCCGCGCCGTCGGTCTTCACGAAGTAGGCATGGTCACGCCGGAAGAAACGTGCGGTGGATCCATCCTGCTTCAGCACGGAACCGTCGAAGCGTCCGGCCACGGTGTTCGCATCGGCGACCTGCATGGCCTGCGCGTGATGAGACTGCTGCCATGCCGCTGCCTCGCCGGCGTGGCACGCGCCGCAGGCCTGCGCGCCGACGTAGTGCGCCGGCGCCACGACGGGAGTCGCGGCCGTGGCGGCGGGAGTCGGCGACGAGGCCGTCGCGGCCACGGGAACCACCTTGGCGGGCGACGGCTGATGCAGCCACCAGGCACCCAGCGACACGAGCAGCAGCAGGCCGATCGCAAAGGGAAGCCACCACCATCGGCTGGCACTGGCCGCGGGTGGCGAAGGAGGTGCGGTGGGTGGCGTTACCGTCGAGGAGCGTCGGCCATGGCGCTTCTTGGAACGTCCCATCCCTTCCTCCCGGATTCCACCCGCATGAGAACGAGGCGTGCCCGTGCCGGCGCGGCGCCAGGTCGGCTGTCCTTGGCATGGTAGCCGGCGCGGGCGATGACTTCGTGAAAGCGCGGACGGCGGATCAAGCGGGATTCAACGGCGGCAACGAGGTGGCAAGGCGCGCCCGCCGTTCGCTCTGCTTCCAGCGTCGCCGCGCCGATGACAAGCCGTCGACCATCTGCGCCGCCGCCCACGATACCGGTGACTCCCCATACAGCGCCGCCTGCAATGCGTTCCACTGATCGCGCAAGGACGCATCACCGAATCGCCTGCACCACTCGTCCGGCGTGGCAGGTCCGCCGTCGTCCGCGCAACGCCTCACCCACGCATCGACGGCCGCATGCAGCATGGCCGCCGAGGTGGCGTGGCGCTGGCGACGCACGGCGGCAAACGCGATCCGCTCGGCATGGCGACGCCGATAGCGCCATGCCTGGTACTGCGCATGGATCTTCTGCAGGCGTCGACGACCCAGCCACGCGGCGGCGCCCAGCGCGGCCAGCATCACCAGGCCCAGGCCGAGGTCACTACCAAGGAAGGTCAACACGCGCGGCATGATGCCCTGGCCCGGCAGCGCAAAGCGCGGCGTGGCCGGCGCACCCCACCATGCGTAGAAATGCACGGCGGGCACGCGGGTGGTTCGCCAGAGGCGACTGCGGCTGTCCATCCAGCGGACGCTCAGCGGTGGCAAGGTGTAGCGGCCGCGTTGCCGGATCACGTACGTCGCGGCGTCGACCCGGCTGCCCCCGACGAAGCCGCCGTGACTGCCGAACACATCCCGGGTGGTGGGCGGCGACGCGTAAAGCGCGAGCCCGTCCACCGCATCGAAGCTCACGGGTGGCAGCATCATGGCCGGCGCGCCCTGCGCGGTGACCTCGATGCGCCGCGTGACACTGTCGCCCACATGCAGTCCCCCGCCATCGGGCGTAACGACCTGCGTCACCGTGAGCGAACCGGCAACCACCGCCTCGGTCACCCCCGCCGGCAGCGGCAAGGCCTGCACCTGCAGGGTGAGCGGCAGCGTGCGCGCCGTGACCGGCGTCGAAGCGGCGCCGATGTGCGCCGTCACCTCGAAGGCGGGAAACTCCACGGCGCCCGACACCAGCGGCGTGATCAGATACGTGCGCGACACACCCGACCAGGTCACGCCGTCGATGGTCTCGACCAGGTGCCCGGGCGTCTCGTCGGACAACGCCAGGTAGACCCCATCGACATGCAACGCGGGCATGGCGGGTGCGTCGGTGAAGAACGAGGGCGTCAGCGCATCGACCTGGATGCGCGTGGTTTCGCCCTGCAGCAGCGTGCCCGCCGGCTCCTGGTGCACGCGCACCTGCAGCAGCGGCGACGGCTCGTCGGCAAGCACCAGGCCGGCCACCGACAGCAGCAGGCAGGCGAGCCACGCCTTCACGGCGACGGCTCCTTCGCCGGCGCTGCGGAGGAACTTGACGGCGGCGGGCCCTGGTCCTCGATGGTGAACTTGCTGCGCAGGAAGTCGGCCGGCGAGACATTGAGGTTGCGCATCCACACGGCGGCCGGCAGCTGGTCCTTGCGCGGCCCCATCACCTGCTCCTGCGCCTGTCCCTTCTTGCCCTCCTGGTCGAACTTCACTTCGTCCGGCCGCGTTTCCTCATCCTGGTCCTCGGGCGGCACCTGCTCGCGCTGCTTGATCAGCTGCGCCATCAGCCGGAGATTGTCCTGCGCCTCGGGGAAGGGATGCCGCAGGCGCAAGGCCTGGTCGAAGGCCGTCTTCGCCTCTTCGTATTCGAACTGGCGTGCATAGCAGTTGCCCACCATGAACACTGCGTCGGGACCCGGCAAGGTGGCGAACACTTTGCGCGCGTCCTCCCACCGGCCGTGTTCGTAGAGTGCGCGCGCCTTCCAGTACGGATCCTGGAAATGCGCGGCGGCCTGTTCGAAGTCGCGATGCTCGAAGTACCAGCGGCCCTGCTGGTCCGGCGTAAAAAACCAGTCGACGACGTGCCAGTCGCTGGCCGCGGCGGGCGCAGGCATCGCGCCGAGGCCGATGGCACCCAGCACGAACACCCAGCGCACCATCCAGCCGCGGCGGAACCACAGCAGCGCCAGCAGCGCGAGCGGATAGCACAGGTAGTAACCGTATTCCTTCCAGCGCACGGTGGAGGCCGGGTCGTGGATGATCTCCAGGTGATGCATGGCCTGGCGCTGCACCCAGCGCATGTCGTCGTCGCTGGTGGTGAGGCTGGCCAGCGGTACCTTCGCCTGCGACGACAGCCGCTGCAGCGCCGCGTCGTCCAGCCGCACCACCACCGGCGAACCGCCGGCATCGTTGACCTGGGCGCCCGCGGGCGCGCGCAGCGGCCCACCTGCGGTGGTTCCCGCCGCCAGCATCAACACCTGCTGGCGGGAGTGTTCGCGATGGGCGACGAACGCCGGGATCTGCGCGTCGTCGAAGCCACTGGTGAAGAACACGATGGTGCCGGGATCGCTTTCGGCATCCAGCAACCGGTCGGCCCTGGCCAGCGCAGCGCCCGCGTTGCGTCCCTTGCCCGCCAGCAGGTCGGTGGACAGCGCGGCGAGGAACATGTCCATCAGCGCCGGGTCGTCGGTGGGCGGCAACACCGTATGCGCGGTGGCCGCGTAGACGATCAGCCCCGTGCGCCCGCCCGCGCGCAAGGCCATCAGGTCGTGCACTTTCTGCTTCACACGCTCGAGGCGCGTGGGGGTCACGTCGATGGCATCCATCGCCGGCGACAGGTCGATGGCCACCACCAGCGGCGCACGATCCTCCGCGAATGGTGGCGGGTCCAGTTCCCAGGTCGGCCCGGCGCATGCGATGCCGCCAAGCATCAGCACGGCGCAGACGAAGTGGATCGGGCGTGGCCGCCAGCGCCCGCTGTCGCCCACCACCAGGTGCGCGAGCAGGTGCGGCGCGATCATGCCCTTCCAGCGCTGCAGCGGATCGTTGCGGCGCTGCCACCACCACGCCAGCAGCGGCCCCAGCGGCACCAGCAGCAGCCAGAGCGGACGCAGGAAGTGGAAGCCCTGGTCCATCGCTCACCCCGCCGACGCATCGGTGGCGGCAGCAGGCGCCTCGCGCCGGCGTGCCAGCGGCGCCCTCAGGCCGAGCATCAGCAGGTGATACGCCACCATCAGCAGCAGCGCCGCGCCCAGCGGGTAGTAGTAGAGCTTGACCTTGGGCCGATAGATCGAATGCTTCACCTTGCCGGGGGTCATGCGATCGAGCAGAGCATAGATGCCGGCCAGCTGCTCGCGGTTTTCGCCGCGGTAGCTATGGCCACCCGTCACCTGGGCAATGTGCCGGAGCGCGTCCAGATCGACGCGGTCTTCGCCGGTGGCATGCGGATCGCCGATACCGATGGTGTGGATCACGATGTGATGCTCCCTGGCGATGGCCGCCGCCTTTTCCGGGGGCAGGCGGCTGGCGGTGTCGTTGCCGTCGGTCAGCAGGATCAGTACACGGTCGCGCTGCTTCGAATGCCCGGTCATCTTCACCGCCATGCCGATGGCATCGCCGATGGCCGTCTGCGGGCCCGCCATGCTGACCCGCAGTTCGTCCAGCAGCTCGCGCACGGCCGCGTGATCGAGTGTCAGCGAGGTCTGCGGAAAGGCATGGGTGCCGAACACGATCAGGCCGATCCGGTCGGTACCGCGGCGCTGGATGAAGTCGCCGACCACGCCCTTCACCGCCGTCAGTCGATCGGTGCGGCGCCCCTGCGCGTCGACGAAATCCTGCGTGGCCATCGACCCGGACAGGTCCAGCGCCAGCAGCAGGTCACGCGCCGATTCGGTGCGCTCCACCGGCGGCTCCAGCCACTGCGGCCCGGCCAGCGCGAACACCACCAGCACCCAGCACAGCGGCGCCAGGATGCGGCGCAGCCAGTTGCCGCGAAGGACCACCGCGCCGCGGGCGGGAGTCTGCCCGGTGGCGCGCGCCAGTTCGTCGAAGAACGGCACGCGGATCGCGCGGGTACGCTCGCCATAAGGCGGCAACAGCCACCACGCCAGCAGGGGCAGGGGCAACACCAGCAGCCACCATGGATGCTCAAGCTGGAACATGGTCATCGATCCAGCGATGAAGCAGCGCCAGCAGTGCGTCCAGCTCGTCGTGGGCGATGTCGCCGTCGCCATAGGCGAGGCGTTCGAGATGCCGCCCCGGTCCGCGCGAAAAGTCCTGCCCGGCCAGCGTGCGATCCAGGAAACCCAGCCACGCATCGCCGCTCATCGGCCCCACCTGTGGCCTTGCTGCCCAGGTCAGCACGGTGCGCTTGACCAGCGCAGGCAAGGCATCGAGCGCCTGTGCGCGCCGTGCCGGATCCGCCACCGCGCCTTCGATCGCGGCCAGCTCCGCCTGCGCGGCGCGGCGATAGCGGTTGCGCCACCACTTGCGCCATTGCACCAGGGCCACCAGCAGGGCGGCCAGCAACAGCAGCGCAGCAACCACCCACCAGCCCGGCGCCTGCGGCGCCCACGACACCGGTGCTCGCGTCGCGATCTCCTTCAACTGGGCGATGGAGGCGGCAGGCGAATGGGCGTGTGGCGCGATCATCGGTCTAGGCTCGCTGCCGTGCGTAACGGCCCAGCAGCCGCGCCACCTGCATCACGGTCGGCTGCCCGGTGTCGATCGCCAGCATGGGGACGCCGCAGCGTTGCAACAGCTCCACCACGTCGTGCTGGCGCGCGTCGAACATGGCGCTCAACGGCTCGCGGATGGAGCGCTGGCGGAAGTCGAGCTCCACCTGCAGCTCGCCTTCGGTGACGACGATCTTTCCGCTGCTGGGTACCGCGCGCGCCGAGGGATCGAATACCAGAGCGGCCATGACGTCGTTGTGCGAGGCCAGTTCCCGCATCAAGGCCAGCGTGTGGTCGCCGGCGCCGAGGAAGTCGCTGATCACGCAGACCAGGTAGTCGTGCGTGGCCAGGTGCAACGCAGCGCGCAGCGCCGCGTCGAGCTGACCCGGGTTGGGGCGCACGGGGCTGTCGGCGCGGAGGGCCTGGTTGCAGCGCGCCACCGCGCCCAGCAGCGCCTGCACGCGGGCACGACTGCGATGGGGACGCATGGCTTCGATGCGGCCGTCGTCGAACACCACCGCCCCGGCCCGGTCGCCCGCACGAAAGGCCATCCACGCGCCGAGGGCGGCGATCTCGGCGGCCACTACCGACTTCATGGCGCGCTGCGTGCCGTAGAACATCGAGATGCGCTGGTCGACCACGAACAGCGCGGGCCGGTCGCGTTCTTCGGTATAGGAGCGCACCAGGGCGCGACCCACGCGCGAGGACGCCTTCCAGTCCAGGTAGCGCAGGTCGTCGCCGGGTACGTACGCGCGGATTTCCTCGAAGTTGAGCCCGCGCCCGCGCAGTCGCGACGCATGGCGCCCGGACAGCACGCTCTGGTTGGGACGATGCGGCGGCACGGCGAGGCGGCGCGCGTCGGCCTCCATGCGCATCAGGTGCGCGGGAGTGACGTAGACCGTGCCAATGTCGCTGATCTGCGCACGCGCCATGACCACGCCTTCAGGCAGGCACCGCCACCAGTTCCAGGATCCTGTCGATCACCCGATCGGCATGGATGCCTTCGGCGCTGGCGTCGTAAGTGAGAATGATGCGGTGGCGAAGCACGCTGTGCGCCATCGCGCGCACGTCGCCCGGGACCACGTGGGGACGGCCTTCCAGCCACGCGTTGACCCGCGACGTGCGCTCCAGCGCAATGCCGCCGCGCGGACTGGCGCCAATCTGTATCCACGACGCCAGCGTCTTGTCGTAGCGATCCGGGTGGCGCGTCGCGTCGATCAGGGCCATCACGTACTGCTCGATCGCCGGCGCCACGTGCACCCCATGGATCTCCGTGCGCGCCTCGAAAACGCGGGCCGGCTCGATGCGTCCGGCGGGCGCCTGCGCGCTGCCCCGGGCCGGGCCGACCTCCTCGCCGCGCACCAGCGCCAGCACGCCGATCTCGCTGGCGTTGTCGGGATAGTCGATCAGCACCTTCATCAGGAAGCGATCCAGCTGCGCTTCGGGCAGCGGGTAGGTGCCTTCCTGCTCGATCGGGTTCTGCGTGGCCATCACGATGAACAGCTCCGGCATCACGTGGGTGGTGCCGGCCACGGTGATCTGTCGTTCCTCCATCGCCTCCAGCAGCGCGGCCTGCACCTTGGCGGGCGCACGGTTGATTTCATCGGCGAGGATCACGTTGCCGAAGATCGGACCGGGCTGGAACTGGAAGATGTTCTGGCCGTCCTGCTGGTGCAGCACTTCGGTGCCGGTGATATCCGATGGCAGCAGGTCCGGAGTGAACTGGATGCGGCGCATCTGCGCGTCGAGGTTCTTCGCCAGGCTCTTGACCGCGCGCGTCTTGGCCAGGCCCGGCAGGCTTTCCAGCAGCAGGTGCCCATTGGCCAGCAAGCCCACGACCATCTGCCGGACCAGGTCGCGCTGGCCGATGATCGACGCTTCCATGTGCGCCTGCAGCGCCGTGATCGCCTCTCGTGCGTTCATGCTCGCCTACCGTGCCATGCGTTGCCGTGTCTTCAGGGATTGCCGTTGGCGATCCAGCGGTAATACGGGTTGCTGCCGTCGGCCTGCATCACCTGGCCCAGCGCATCGCCCCACCGCTCGCGGTCGCCGCGATAGGCGGCCAAGCCTGAAGCGTAAAAAGTGAACAGGACGTCGCGCTGCAGCTCCATTTCCGCCAGCAGTTGCGGGCTGGCGCCGCGCACGACGGGTGCCGTGTGCAACGACAACAGCCCGGGCAGCACGCGCACGATCTCGTTGCGCCGCACCCAGCTGGCGTACTCGATGCTGGGGCGGTCGTCGGTGACCGCCGCCGCGTCGCCGGCATAGCGCTCCAGGGCGGCGCGATCGGTCACCCACGTAGCCAGCAAGGCCCCCGGCGAACCGATGCCGACCTCCGCGAGCGCCCCGGCCACCGTCGGCTGGGCGAAGCGCCGCTGGATTTGCGCCGCATCGAGCTGGATCGGCTCGCGCGAACCGACCAGCATCATCTCGTGCATCTCGGTGGTCCACAGCGTGACGTACGGAAACGCATCAAGGAAGCTGCGCACCATGGCGCGCGAGTCTTCGTCGTTCTGCGTCGCAATCGGCCACCACTGCGCCAGCAGCCCGTTCGACGCCAGGCGCGACGAGGCCAGCTGGTAGAAGTCGCGCGAGTAGAGGTTCACCACGCCCGCGGCCGACGGCGGCGGCGGTTCCAGCGTGATGACGTCATAGGTCTGCGTGCTGCGCAGCAGTTCGCGGCGACCGTCGCGCAGCCGCAGCTCCAGTCCCCTGTCGCTGCTGCCGGCGCCGTAATTGCCGTGGAATTGCCCGGCCGCCTGCGCCACCGCGGGCAACAGTTCCGCGCACACGCGGGTGCTCAGCCCCGGATATTGCGACAGCGCACCGGCGGTAATGCCGGTACCGAAGCCGATCACCAGCGCGGACTTCGGCTCGCCGCGATGGATGATCAGCGGCAGCAGCGCCTGCAGGCGCATGTAGCGCTGCGAGGGCAGCGTGTCGCCCGAATTGGACACGCCCTGGATATACAGCCGGTGGAAGGCATGCTCGCCCTGTCCCTGTGCGAGCACGGCGACGGTGCCGCCACGGCTCTCCTCATAGAAGCTCACCTCGCCGCCACGCGACTCCGCCAGCAGGCGGGCCAGCTTGTCGTGCGGCGTCAGCAGCGCCGCGGCCAGCGAAGCGAGGCCCACCGCCGCCACCGCCCAGCGTCCACGGTAACGCGCGGCCGGAACGGCAAGCACCGCCACCAGCCCGACCAGGGCGGCGGCCAGCGCCAGCAGCGCCAGTGCATGCACCAGACCGAACGCCGGCACCAGCACGAAGCCCGTGAACGTCGTACCGACGATGCCGCCGAGCGTGTTGAGCGCCACGGCGGCGCCGACGCCGCGTCCGCTCCGCGCCGGGTCGGCGCACAGGCGCAGCACCGCGGGGAACGCGGCCCCCAGCAGCAGCGTCGGGCCAAGCACCAGCGCCACGGCGGCCACCACGAAGCGCGCGCACATCGCGGCCTGGCGACTGCCGGTGGCGTCCAGCACCAGCGCGGAGAAACCGCCCTGCCACTCGCCCAGCCAGGCACCGAGCCAGCTCATCTGCAGCAGCGCCAACAGTCCCGCCAAGGCGATCAGGATCCCGAAGGCCGTCCAGCCGTCGCGCACGCGTTCGGCGAAGCGCGCGTACACCGCGCTGCCTATCAGCAGGCCCACCAGATAGACGGCCAGCATCATGGCGAAGGCGAACGCGCGCGTGCTCATGAACTGCACGACCGTCTGCGACCACACCACTTCGTAACCGAGGGCGATGCCGCCGGCAGCGGCGTACAAGGCCAGGGCCCGGCGCGCAGATGGGGCCGCCGCCTTGCCGCCGTGCGCGACATGCATGGCGACGGGCAGCGCACCGCGGCGATCAAGCGCCCATGCCACGGCGGCGGCGAGCAAGTTGATCGTGGCCGCCGCGAGCGCCGAACCCTGCACACCCAGGGCAGGCAGCAACAGGAACGGTGCCAGCAGGACGCCGGCGACGGCACCCGCGGTGTTGGCCGCGTAGAGCCGCCCACCGGTGCGCGCGACGCTGTCGCTGGCGCATGCGCGCACCAGCACCGGCAGCGTGCCGCCCATGGCCACGGCCGGCACGCCCACCAGCGCGAAT
Source organism: Dyella soli (assembly GCF_054482295.1). Taxonomy (NCBI): domain Bacteria; kingdom Pseudomonadati; phylum Pseudomonadota; class Gammaproteobacteria; order Lysobacterales; family Rhodanobacteraceae; genus Dyella; species Dyella soli. The sequence goes on along the minus strand of NZ_JBTFFU010000002.1, from coordinate 509,374 downwards.
GGCCATAGCCAGGCAAGCCAGCCCGTGTATTGCTCCAATACTGCGAACGCCGCCGCGCTGTGCGCCAGCAACAGGGTCGCCGTCACCGCCAGCGCTGCCACGGCGCACTCGAGCCATGCGTAGAGGCGCAACGGACGCGCCAGGCGGTCCGCGACACGCCCCAGCCAGGCACCGCCGATGGCGAGTCCGGCAAAGAACGCGCTCACCGCCACGGTGACGGCGTAGACCTCCACGCCCACCACCAGTGACAGCTGCTTGATCCACAGTAGTTGGTAGACCAGCGACGCGGCACCCGAGCCAAACAGCAGCAAGGTCGGCCAGGTTGCCGTGGACGTAGACACAGGGGTCGCTGCGGTGACTGGCTTTCCGACGCGACGGTGCTGCACGGCACTGGGCATGGAATTCACGCGAGACTGGACTCCCCATGAGTATGCGCGGATCGCCGGCTGCCTGAGCAAGCGGGACAGCCGGCGAGATTGGAGCTGCGACGTGGCGACGTCCCTGTCGCCAACATCCCCAAGCCCTATTTGCCTGCCTTCTGCAGCTGCATCTTCAGTCCCTCGACCGCCTTGTCGATGGTGAAGGAGCCGGGCGACTGGCTCGGCGGGTACTCCTTGAAGGTCTCCAGGAATCCCGCGGCGCGGCGCGTACCTTCAAACATCAGGTACACGTTGTCGGTCACCCACTTCTCATACCCGGTGGTCGGCCCGATGTTCGCCCTTTCGTATGGATCCATGCGCAGGTTGAACAGCCTAGGCGTACGCAGGCAGGTAAACGGCTCCTGCCAGATGTTGAGGCCACCTTGTGCACGCTGCTCGCAGAACACCACCTTCCAGGCATCGGGCCGCGCGCCGGCGGGCTCGATCGGGTCCCAGCGTACGGCGACCAGCTCGGCGTCGTCGTTGAAGTAGAAGAACTCCTGGCGTGGCGAGACGTTGGTCTTTCCCGTCAGGTAGGGCAGGAAGTTGTAGCCGTCCAGATGGACCTTGAAGCTCTTGCCACCAATACTCGCGCCCTTGAGCAGCTTGCCGGTAATGTCCGGATCACCCGCCGCGGCCACCAGGGTGGGGAACCAGTCGAGACCGGAGATCAGCGCATTGCTGACCAGGTTCGGGCGGATGTGTGCGGGCCAGCGAATCATGGCCGGCACACGGAACGCGCCCTCCCAGTTCGAGTCCTTCTCGCTGCGGAACGCGGTATTGGCCGCATCCGGCCAGGTGAAGAAGTTGGGTCCGTTATCGGTGGTGAAGACGACGATGGTGTTCTTGGTGATGCCGGCATCGTCCAGCGTCTTCAGCAGCTTTCCCACGTTCTGGTCCATCTCCCACATGCCGTCGGCATACTCATGGCCGTCCCCGAGGCCGGCTTTGCCCTTAAATTCGGGGCGTACATGGGTAAAGATGTGCATGCGCGTGAAGTTCATCCAGACGAAGAACGGCTGCTTGGCCTGCGCCTGTTTCTGGATATACGAGATCGCCGAACCGGTTGTCTCGTCGTCGATGGTCTCCATGCGCTTCCTGGTAAGCGGGCCGGAGTCCTCGATCTTGCCGTCCGCATACGTGTGCATCACGCCACGCGGGTTGTAGCTCTTGAGGAAGTCCGGATTGTTCTTCGGCCAGTACGGCCGCTCGGGCTCCTCTTCCGCGTTGAGGTGATACAGGTTGCCGAAGAACTCGTCGAAGCCATGTTTGGTGGGCAGGAATCGATCCTGATCCCCCAGGTGGTTCTTGCCGAACTGCGCGGTGGCATAGCCGAGGCCCTTCAGTGCCTGGGCAATGGTGATGTCGCGGTCCTGGATGCCCTGCGGAGCACCCGGTGCACCGACCTTGGACATGCCGGTACGCAGCACCGTCTGTCCGGTGAGGAAGGTCGATCGGCCTGCGGTACAGCTGTTCTCGCCGTAATAGTCGGTGAAGATCATGCCCTCGTGGGCAATGCGGTCGATGTTGGGCGTGCGGTAGCCCACCAGGCCCATCGAATACGCGCTGAGGTTGGATATGCCCACGTCATCGCCGAAGATCACCAGGATGTTCGGCTTGCCGTTGTCCGCCTGTTCCGCCGGGGCGCTGGCCTGGGCTTTCACGGCAGGTGGCTGGATGGTGACGGCAGCCACGACGAGCAACGCTGTCGCGGCCACCGTAGTCAACGAACTCAGGATTGCCTTGTTCTTCCACGGGCGAAACATAGCGTGACCTCCTCGTGTTCAAGGCTGCGTACGGCAGCCGACGATTTGCATTCAAGCGTTTCCCTGGCCTGCACGACTTCACCTCGTCCCGTCACGGCTGCTACGGCGGGAAGATCTGCTTCCAGTCCTTCTTCATGTCCACCACGGTCCATCCCTTGGTCATGGCCTCGTCCAGCGCCTTGTCCAGCTTGCCGACCGACGATTGCCGGTCGTAGGCGAATTCGCGCTGCGCATCGGTGTGGTGCACGAGGCCGGCGAAGCGCGCGCCCTCACCGGCAACCGTCCATTCGAGCATCTGCTGGTCGCCGTCGGAGTTGCCGAAGGCCAAGATGGGCCTGCGCCCGATGAAGCGCTCGATGCCTACCGGCTTGCCGCCGTGATCGTCGATCAGCACGATCCCGGCCTCCTTCACCAGCACCGGCTTGCCATCGCGCAATTCGAACTTCAGCTCGCCCTCGCTGCCGATCACCTGCTCGGGCGGGATGCCATAGACCGCCTGCGCCCACGCACGCATGAAGTCCTGGCCGCCGCCGGAGACGATGTAGGTGCGGAAGCCGTTGTCGCGCAGGTAGTGCAGCAACTCCCGCATCGGTTGATAGATCATCTCGGTGAGTACGCGATGGGTCGTGGGATGGCGCGCCGTGGCGAGCCATTGATTGACGCGCTGCGCGAATTCCTCGGTAGTCATGCCCGCATGCGTGGCCGCGATCAGCTGGGCGATGCCCTTCTCGCCCGATGCGGCAACGCCCTTGAAGTCGCCCGCCAGTGCCGACTTGAACGGCTCCGTGGTCTTCCACTCGGGGTGCTGCGGCGACTGGGCCTTGAGCTGGTCGATCACGAAGAAGAACTGGAAATAGATCGGCTGTTCGGCCCACAGCGTGCCGTCGTTGTCGAACACGGCGATGCGCTGCTCCGGCTCGACGAACTCGGCGGAACCCGCAGTCGTGACTTTGTGGACGAAGCCCTGGATCTGCTGCTTCGCCGGGCCGTCGTTCCACGACGACAGGGGATCCTGTGCCGCCAGGCACGCGCCCGAGCACATCAGCATGAGCAGCCAGCATGCACCCGCGCGCAACATCCAGGCAGGCACGCGGCTGCCGGTGGATCGTCTTGCGCGCTGGACGGTGGCCATGGGGTTGCTCTCTTGGGGCGGGCACCCTTCACGGATGCATCACGCTGGCAAGCCGGCGCGCCCGCTCGGACGGCCTGCAGGAAAGGTCATGCATTGCACCGGGCGTGGCAATCGAAACACTACCTAGGCGCAACTCCGCAAAATTACGGTGCCCGCCCCGCGTCGCGGCCGGCCAGCCCTTGCCACGCCGACATAGGCGCACGGCCCGTGATACGCTCAGGACCAGGGGTGTCGATCCGCCGAAGGGGTCGACCACGCGTGCCAGCCGCCCAATGACTGAGGACTTCCCTGCAAGGGATTGCATTGCCTCGCGTTGGAGTGCGGCCCGCCATGTCGCAAGAACCGATCGTGCCGGTGTTCCGGTATCGCGCCTTCATCAGCTACAGCCACCAGGACAAGTCGTGGGCTGACTGGCTGCACAAGGCGCTGGAGACCTACGCGATTCCCGCTCGACTGGTCGGCCAGACCACGGCCGCCGGCGTGGTGCCCAGACGGCTCGCCCCGGTCTTCCGCGATCGCGATGAGCTGGCCAGCGCCACCGACCTTGGCCGCAAGGTCAACGAAGCGCTGGCGGCGTCGGCCAACCTGGTGGTGATCTGCTCGCCGCGCTCGGCTGCATCGCGCTGGGTGAACGAGGAAGTGCTGGCGTTCAAGCGACTGGGTCGCAGCGAACACATCTTCTGCCTGATCGTCGATGGCGAACCTGGCGCCAGCGGCCTGCCCGGCCGCGAAGCGGAGGAGTGCTTTGCCACCGCACTTCGCCATCGCATGGGTGCGGATGGCCAGCTCAGCGCCGAAACCACCGAACCGATCGCCGCCGATGCCCGCCCCGGCAAGGATGGTCGCACCCACGCCAAGCTCAAGCTGATTGCCGGCATGCTGGATCTCGGCTTCGACCAGCTCAGGCAGCGCGAACAGCAGCGCCACCAGCGGCGCCTGGCGATGGTGACCGCGCTGGCGGTCGCCGTTACGGTGGTGACCTCGACGCTGGCCGTGGTGGCGGTGCAGGCACGCCGCGTGGCCGAGCGCGAGCGCAATCAGGCCGAAGGCCTGGTCGGCTTCATGCTTGGCGACCTCAACGACAAGGTCCGCCAGGTGCAGCGGCTCGACATCATGGAAGCGGTGGACGATCGCGCCATGGCCTATTTCAAGTCCCTGCCCAGCACCGACGTCACCGACACCTCGTTGCAGCAACGCGCCAAGGCACTGGAAAAAATCGGCAGCGTGCGCCTCGACCAGGGCCATCTCGATGCGGCGAGGGAGTCCTACCAGGCCGCGGCGACGCTGGCCGGGCCGCTCGCTGCCCGTGCGCCTGCCGACCTGTCCCGCCAGGTCGCGTATTCGCGCGTCATCGCCTTCATGGGCATGACCGAGTGGTTCCGCGGCAACCTCGATGCCGCGGAGAAAAACTTCACGCAGGCGCAGGACGTGCTGCGGCGCGCGCCGCGACAGGCCAAGGCAGACCCGGACCTGACCCAGCAATGGGCCACCGTCGACAACGACCTTGGCCACGTGCTGGAAGCGCACGGCAAGCTCGACCAAGCGGCCACGCAATACGGGAACATGCTGGGGCATTGCCGGGAACTGGTCAGCGGCGCGGACGCCAAGACCGAATGGCAGGAACTGCTCGGCGAAGCCCACAACAACCTGGGCAAGATGGCCCTGATGCGTGGCGACCTGGCCACCGCCATCGCCGAATACCGCGCCGACGACGCCATCGAAACCGCGATGAGCGAACGCGACCCCAAGGATCACGACCAGCGCGAAAACATGGTGCGGGTGCGCGCCATCCTCGGCCGGACGCTTGCCCTCGGCGGTCAGGTGCAAGCCGGTGCGGACCACCTGCAGCAAGCCATCGACGGCGCCACGCAACTGAGCCAGTTCGAACCCAAGTCCACCAGTTTTCGCGCCAAGGTGGCCTTGTACTCCACCCAGCTGGCCCGGCTGCGTCGGCTGACCGGCGAGCTGGATGCCGCGCGGCAACTGAGTGCGAGCGCCCGCGACATTTTCGGCGACATGACCCGCCAGGACCCAAGCAACGCGGAATGGCAGCAAGGCGACGCGGAAGCGCGACTCGAGCAGGCGGCACAGTTTCACGCGGCCGGCCAGACCGCGGAAGCGCACGCCGCCGGGACCCAGGCGCTGGCCGTCCTCGCCCCCTTGCAGGCCAAGCAGCCTGACGAACGCACGCTGCTGCTGGATACGGCCAACGCGCGCCTGCTGTTGGCCAACACCACGGCCGATGCAAGGCTGGCGGAGCAGTGGCGCACGGCGGTGCTGAAGGACATCACCTCGGTCACCAGTGGTGGTGGCGATCCCCGCCTGCTTGCCCTGCGCGTGGAGGCATTGCTTGGGCTCGACCGGCAGGCCGACGCCGAGCCGCTGATCCGGCAGCTGTGGGCATCGGGCTATCGCGACCTCCACCTGGTCGCCGCGCTGGCGCACGACGGCATCGCCTACCCCGCCAATCTCGCCTTCCAGCAACACCTGCAGGACACCGTTGCCGGCGGCCACCGCTGAGCACCGCGCCAGACAAGGGGGCAATACGTTACAGCCTGGGTAACCCCAGCCACTCCAACCAGCAGAGGACCACGTCATGCCAAACACGCTGAATGTAAGCCTCGACGAAAACACCACCCCGTGGACCGTGGACATCGACCAGAAGAACAACGCCAATCATGTCGGGCAAAACGGCGCCGCGCAGACCATCACCTGGCAACTGCACGGCAATGCGGCATCGGGCAACATCATCTCGTTCAACTGGCTGACCGCCCCGCCCAGCGGCATCTTCACCACGCCTTCGATCAGCTCCAACGGCAATAGCATGACCATGTCGGACCTGAACAACAGCGCCAGCACCGCCGGTGACTGGATCTACCAACTCACTATCGAAGTCGGCGGCAACAATTACTCCACCACGGCGTCGACGACGACCGGGACCACCAACAATCCGTCGATCAAGAACAACTAGTCATCCATCAGCCAACGGTTGCGTCGCGTCGCACGCAGCCGGCACAGCCGGAGGGGAGGCCCCGGAGGACCTCCTCTCCACCCAGCACCGTCGCATTACCCCGGATGCATCGATCCACTTGCCAGGCTAACAGGGAGCCGCCATGACGCCTTTGGTCGTCGGAGTCACCAGTCACCGCAACATCGCCGCGGCGGAGATCGAACCGATACGCCAACTCGTCGCCACGTTTTTCGACGCGCTCAAGCGCGAGTTTCCCCAGCTACCGCTGCTGGTGCTGTCCGCCCTCGCCGAAGGCGGCGACCAGCTGGTCGCGCGCGAGGCGCTGGCGGCGGGCGCCACGCTCATCGCGCCGCTGCCGCTGCCGCGTGACCTGTACGTCGATGACTTCACCCATCCGCAGGCGCGCGCCGCCTTTGAATCACTCTGCGACCAGGCGGAGATCGTGCGGCCGCCAAGGCTGAAGGGCCTGTCGCGCCTGTCCGTCGAGTCGCCCGGACTGGAGCGGGACCGCCAGTACGCGAAGGCGGGCATGTACATCGCCAGTCACTGCCACATCCTGCTGGCCATCTGGGACGGCAAGGACTCGGGCCGCCTCGGCGGCACGGCGCAGATCGTGAACTACCACCTCAACGGCGCCTTGCCCGGCCTCGTCGAGCACCACCGCGAGGCCCGCCATGTGCTGGGCGGCGGCAACGAGCGGCTGCTCTATCACGTCGTGTGCTCCCGCGACGGCGACGAAGGCGATGTCGCCGACGGGCTCACGCCGCTGCAGACGCTGTGGCGCACCGGCAATGACGTCACCACCCAGGACGGGCTGCCGCCCGAGTTCCGCATGATGTTCACGCACATGGAGCAGTTCAACGCCGACAGCGAAAAATACGCCGACGAGATCGCCGAGGCCGCCGACGCGGGGAAGGAGCACGGGCCGCACTCCCCTGCCTTCATCGACCAGGTGTTCCGCGCCGCCGACTGGCTCGCCATCCATTTCCAGCGGCGCGTGCTGCTGGCGCTGCGCACCACCTACGTGCTCGCTGCACTGATGGGCATCGCCTTCACGTTCTACGCGCACCTGTCGGAGCAGAACTATCTGATCTATTCGTTCCTGCTGCTGTTTGCGATCGGCGCGCTGGTGGCGATCCTCGCGCGCCGGCGCGGGTGGCACCGCAAGTACCTGGACTACCGCGCGCTGGCCGAGGGACTCAGGGTGCAGTCGTACTGGCGGCGTGCGGGCATCTCCGCCACCGGCGATCACGAGTTCGCCCATGACAGCTTCCTGCAGAAACAGAACATCGAGCTGGGCTGGATTCGCCATGTGATGCGCGCGGCCGGCATCTATCCCGCGCGTGACCCCGTCAGCCACACGCCCGAGGCCCTGGCCAGCGTCATCGACGAATGGGTGGGGCAATCGGGCAAATGCGGACAGCTGCATTACTTCGAACGCAAGACGCTGGAGCGCACCGGCCTGCACCACATCACTGAAACCATCGGCATGGTCAGCCTGTGGGGCGGCATCAGCATCAGCGTGTTCCTGGCCGTGTTCGCGCTCAGGCTGCCGGAGGGGATCAAGACCACGCTGGTGATGATCATGGCCGTGCTGTCCATCGTCGCCGCCGTGCGCGAAGCCTATGCCTACCGCAAGGCAGACAAGGAACTGATTCGCCAGTACCGGTTCATGCAGCGCATCTTCGCGGGTGCCCGCGCCGCCCTGGACCGCACCGGCGACCCGGTGAAGCAACGCGAGATCCTGTTCGTGCTCGGCGATGCCGCCCTGACCGAACACGCCGAATGGACGCTGATGCACCGCGAGCGCGACGTGGAACACAGCAAGTTCTGAGTGCTCCGCGCCACGCGCAAGGACGTGGCTCAGCGACTCGCGTCCGCCACCGCGTCCTGGCCTGCCCCGGCGTCGGGCCAGCCGCCGCCCAGCGCGCGGAAGGTGGCGACGGCCGCACGCGCGTCATCGGCATGCACGCGAGCCAGCTCGTCGCGCGATGCCAGCAACTGGCGGTCCTCGTCCAGCACTTCGATCAGGCTGATGGCGCCGCCCTTGTAGGCATCCTGTGCCGCGTCGCGTGCCTGCACGTGCGCGGCCACTTCCTGCACCAGGTCACGATGCTGGGTTTCCAGCTCGGCAAGGTTGACGATGGCATCCTCGACGTCCTCGGTGGCCCGCAACATGGACTGGCGATACTGCGCGAGCGACTCCGCATCGGCGCCCTTGGCCTGGGCCACCTCGGCGTCGACGCGGCCGAAGTCGAACAGCCGCCAGTGCAGGCCGAGCACGGCCTGCGGCTGGAACGCGGCCGACGAGAACAGCGATCCGCTGTGCAGGCTCTCGAAGCCCAGCAGGCCACCCAGCGACACCTTCGGGTAGTACTCCGCCACGGCCACGCCGATGCGCGCGTTCGACGCGGCCAGCTTGCGTTCGGCCGCGATCACGTCGGGCCGGCGACGCAGCAGCATGTCCGGGCCGCCGTCGGTGGTGATCGCCGGCACGGTGAAGGTCTGCGGACTGTCCTGCAATTCGGCGGCATAGGTGCCCGGCGTGGCACCCATCAGCACATCCAGCCGGTTCAGCTGCTGCGCCAGGCTGATGCGCAGCGGCGGCAGTGTCGCCCGCGCCTGCAGCACCAGCGCCTGCGCCTGCGCCAGTTCCCGCGAGGTGGCCAGCCCGCCGGCGAGGCGCTGCTGCACCAGATCGAGCAGCTTTGCTTCGGTGTCGACCTGCTGCTGCGCGAGGCGTATGCGTTCCTGTGCGCCACGCACCTGGAAATAGCTGTCGGCGGCTTCGGCCGCGACCGATACGCGCACGCCGGCCTGCGCCGCCTCCGCCGCCTGGGCTTCGGCATTGGCTGCCTCGGCGCCACGATGAAGCCCGCCGGCCAGGTCCAGCTCCCAGCTCGCGCCCACGCCGATGTTCTCCAGCGTCTGCGCCCGCTTGTATCCGGGCAGCGTGCTGCCGATCTTGCCGAGCGGACCTTCGGTCGACTGGTGCTGGCGGACCACCTGCCCGTCCAGGCTGCCCTGCGGAGCCAGCTGGGCACCGGCCTCGCGCGCCGCCGCACGGGCCTGGTCCACGCGCGCCATGGCGGCGGCGAGATCGAGGTTCTGTGCCATGACGCGCCCGACGATGCGCGTGAGTTCCGGATCGTCAAAGCCGGCCCACCAGGCATCGAGCGCCGGCGGCGCACGGGTCGCGTCGCGCTCGCCCAGCATCGCCTGATGCGCATAGTCGGCATGGTGGGTCAGGTCCGGCTTCACGTAATCGGGCCCCACGGTGCAGCCGGCGAGGCCGGCCAGGGCGGCGACGACGGCCGCCACGCGCAGGACGGCGCCATGCGGACTACGTGGTGACGCCGGCCGCGCACTGCCGGCGGATGAAGGTGACGTGTGCATCGTGATGTCCTGAGCCCGGAAAGCTCGACGAAGGAGTAAGGGGAAACTGTGCATGACGGTCAGTGCGCATCGGCGGACGGTGCTGCCGGCGGCGCAACCTTGCGCATCAGCGGCACCATGACGGCGGCAACGGCAAAGCAGACCATGATGGTGAGGAAGGCGTCGGCATAGGACAGCGTCTGTGCCTCGCGATAGGCCAGCAGCCAGAGCTGCTGCAGCGAGCCACCGCCGGCCTCGCTTGCCGCCTGCCCGAGATCGACCAGGCGTCCGGATGTCTGCGCCAGCCACTGGTTCATCGACTCGTTGGTGGCATTGAGGTGCTCGGCCATGCGGTAGAAGTGCAGGTTCGTGCGGTCGTTGAGAATGGTGGCGCACACGGCGATGCCGATCGCGCCGCCGAGGTTGCGCATCAGGTTGAACAGGCCGGAGGCCAGCTTCAGGCGCGACGGTGCCAGCCCACCCAGGGTCAGCGTCACGGTCGGTGGAATCGCCAGCTGCTGTGCCATGCCGCGCAAGGCCTGCGGCAACAGCAGCTCGTGACCGCCCCAGTCATGGGTGATCGGCGAGAAGTCCCACATGGAAACCGCAAACAGCACCAGGCCGGCTAGCAGGATCCAACGCAAGTCGTAGCGCTGGGCGAGCATCGAGTAAATGGGAATGGTGAGGATCTGGAACACGCCGGTGGAAAACACCGCTTCGCCGATTTCCAGCGCGCTGTAGCCACGCACGCGGCCGAGGAACAGCGGCGTGAGATAAATGGTGGCGAACAGGCCGATGCCGGTGACGAAGGAGAAGAAGCAGCCAAGCGCGAAGTTGCGGTCGCGCAGCGCGCGCAGGTCCACCACCGGGTGATCGTAGGTGAGGCTGCGCGCGATGAAACCCACGCCGGCCACGCCCGAGAGCCAGGCCGTGGCGAGGATGGTGCGGTCGCTGAACCAGTTCCAGCGCGGACCTTCTTCCAGCGTGTATTCCAGGCAACCCAGGAACACCGCCAGCATCAGCATGCCAACGTAGTCGGCGCGCCGCAGCAGCGAGTGATCAGGCGAGTCGATGTTCACCAGCGTCGGCACGGCCACGGTCACGAAGATGCCCGGCACCAGGTTGACGAAGAACAACCAGTGCCACGAGGAGTGGTCGGTGATCCAGCCGCCCAGGGTCGGGCCAAGCGTGGGCGCCAGCGAAGCCAGCGCGCCGATGGTGGCCGCGGCAACCACGCGCTGCTTGCCGCCAAAGAACACGAAGGCGGTGGTAAACACCATCGGTATCATCGAGCCGCCGAGGAAGCCCTGCAGCGCACGAAACACGATCATGCTCTTGATGTCCCACGCAATGCCGCACAGCATGCTGGTGACGGTGAAGCCTGCCGCGGAGATCGCAAACAGCCAGCGCGTGGAAAGCACCCGCGACAGCCAGCCGGACAGCGGGATCACCACGATCTCGGCAATCAGGTAGCTGGTCTGCACCCAGGCCGTTTCATCGGTGCCGGCGGACAACCCGCCGCCGATGTCGCGCAGCGATGCCGAGACGATCTGGATGTCGAGCAAGGCGATGAACATGCCCACGCACATGCTGGCGAACGCGAACACCTTTTGCGCGGCGCTGAGCGACGCCGGATCGGCCGGGCTGGCGAAGGCGATGGAAGAAGTGGTGGCGCTCATGGCGCGCTGGCGCGACCGCTGTCGCGCGTATCCACTTCGGCGACCACCGACAGCCCGGGGCGAAGCACGCCAAGGGCGTCGTCCTTGCCGTCCAGCACCACGCGGACCGGCACGCGCTGCACGACCTTGGTGAAGTTGCCGGTGGCGTTTTCCGGCGGCAGTACGCTGAACTGCGCGCCCGTCGCCGGCGCCAGGCTGGCCAGGTGGCCATGGAATACTTTGCCCGGCAGCACGTCGGCGCGAATGTCCACCTGCTCGCCTGCGTGCATCCGGGCCAGCTGGTCTTCCTTGAAGTTCGCATCGACCCAAAGACCGTGCGCAGGCACCACCGACAGCAACTGCGTGCCGGCGGCGGCGAACGCGCCGACGCGGGCACGGCGATTGCCCACCACGCCGTCCACCGGAGCGCGCAGCTCGGTGTAGCCTTCGTTCAGGCGCGCGATCTCCAGTTCCGCCTTCGCCTGCATCAGCGCGGCGCGTGCCTGCTGCTTCTGCGAATCGATCACGTCGATCTGCCGCTGCGACGCCACCAGGGCGGCCTGCGCCTTGTCCGAGCCCGCCTGGGCCGTCTTGTAGGTGGCGTCGGCGCGCTGCGCGCTCTCGACGGAAACAGCGGACCGGCTGGAGAGATCGCGATAGCGCGCCTCGTCGTCGCGCGAGCGCGTTGTCTCGGCGTCGGCAGCCACCACGCCGGCCTTCGCCTGGCCGATCACCGCCTGCTGCAACCTTTCGGTGGCGTCGAGGTTGGCCAGCAGCGCCTCCTGCGCGGCCACCGCGCCTTCGGCCCTGGCCACGGCGGCGCGATAGTCGCGATCGTCGATCTTCACCAGCAGGTCGCCGGCATGCACGAACTGGTTGTCCGTCACGGCAAGCTGGGTAATGTAGCCGGGCACCTTGGGTCCGATGACCGTGACGTCACCGCCGACATAGGCATCGTCCGTGTCCTCGATGAAGCGCCCGACGCTCCACCAGTGGCCACCGTAGGCGACGGCGGCGACCATGGCGGCGCCGACGGCGATGCGGATGATCTGCTTGCGTTTGCTACGCGGCGCGGGTTCCGCGACGGCGGGTGTCTCCGCGCGCTCGACGGCGGTGATGCTGCTCATGAAACGAACTCCGGGGATGGGGAAACGGGAGGAATGGAGGTGGGTCGCGCAGCGTTGCGCGTGCTCCGGAAGCCGATGCGCGCGCGCATGCGTTCGTTGGCCGCGGGGCCTGCATGAATGGCGTGGCGCTCGCGCGCAATGGGCTCGCCCGTATGCTGGTCGACCAGCACCGGTTCGGCCGCGCGTCCGGTGCCCTCGTCGGCGAGGAACATGCTCAGTCCCTCTGGCGCGAAATGCCGGTTGCCCCAGGCCATGAGCGCGAGCAGCACCGGCCAGAAATCGCGCCCCTGCGCGGTCAGCACGTACTCGTGGCGCAGCGGTTTCGTGCTGTAGCGCCGACGCTCGAACAGCCCACGCCCGACCAGGTCAGCCAGGCGTCGGCTGAGCACGTTCGGTGCGATGCCCAGGCTCTGCTGGAACTCGTCGAAGCGGGTCATGCCGTAGAAGGCATCACGCAGGATCAGGATGCTCCACCACTCGCCCACCCGCTCAAGACTGCGGGCGATCGGGCATTGCATTTCGTTGAAACTCTTGCGCTGCATGACGGCGGCCCTCGGGCCCAAAGTCATTAGATGATGCTCATCATATCAAAGCGACTAGCGTCATGCAAGCCACCCCGGCGGAGCCGCGTCCAGATGATCACCGCGGCGGCTCCGCGATCCGGCCGAGCCCGCGCAGCTCCGCGACCGCGTAGAGGTACGCGAGCATCGCGGCGGCGGCGCGCAGGCGCATGAAGTCTTCCCTGGCGCCCACCGACGCCCGCCCGAGCCGAGAAAGCGCTTGACTGGCTTCGCAACTGGCGTATGGTGGAATGACGTGTGCCTGTGCGGCATCCATCCATGGATTGCCGCCACAGTTGGTTCGACAGGACTCCCTCGACCCGGGGGAGCTCGAAACAATGGTTTGCCGACCTGCCATCACAGGTCTCGACTGAGCACATTCATGAATCAGCCTCCCAAGCCCCTTTCGCTCGCCAATATCCACGACGTCTACAGCGGTGTCGTCGACAAGCGCGAACGCGAGCCTGAAGTTGCATCACCCGTCTACAAGACCACCAACCGGTTCTCCCGCGAGTCCTCGCATACGGGCGTCGCGCCGGCGAAGCCGCTTGCACCCGGCACGCGTTATCGGCGTTGAGGTCCCTGCGCCGCGCCCCGGGTAGCGGGCGCGGATCCAGCCGCATGCTGCGGATGCATGCGCGAAAGCGAACCAGGCCCGCTGAGAAGCGGGCCTTGTCATGTGGGGCCGCGGCCGTTTCCATCGGCTCCACTGCGGTGTGCCACCAGCCGTTGCGCTGCCGCAGCCTGCAGCCTCACGGCAGCATGACGGTCGCCACCAGCCCGCCGCCTTCGCGGTTGGACAGGTGCAGGCTGCCGCCGATCGCACTCGCCAGCTGCGCCGCGATCGCCAGTCCAAGGCCGGCCCCGCCGGTGTCGCGATTGCGCGAAGCCTCCAGCCGATAGAACGGCTGCAGCACCTGTTCTAGCTGCCCTTCGGGAATGCCGGGACCACGGTCGGCGACCGTAATGCACAAGGCATCGCGCGAGTCGCGCTGCACGCCGACCTCGGCCGCACCGCCATACTTGATCGCGTTGTCGATGAGATTGCCAAGCACGCGCCGCAGCGCATGTGCGCGGATCACGACCGTGCCTGCCACGGCATCGGACAGCGTCACGGCCTGCCCGACGTCCTGGTAGTCGAACACCAGGCTTTCCAGGAACGCGGCCAGGTCGATGCGTACCGGCGCCTCGGTGCCGCCGTGCGCGCTGCGCGCATAGGCCACGCCCTCGCGCACCAGATGCTCCATCTCGTGCAGGTCGTCCAGGATCTTCTGCTGCTCGTCGTGCTCATCCAGCGCCTCGACGCGCAGGCGCATGCGTGTAATGGGCGTCTGCAGGTCATGGGAGATGGAGGCAAGGATGTGCAGGCGTTCTTTGAGATAGAGGCTGATGCGGTCCTGCATCGCGTTGAAGGCGGTCGCTGCACGCGCGACTTCGGTGGGACCATCCTGTGCCATGCGCGGACCGTCGGCCGCCGGCATCATGGCCTCGGCGGCCTGCGCGAGCGAGGCCAGCGGCCGCGTGGCCAGCCTGACCGCGAGCCAGGTACAGACGATCAGCAGGGCCATCTGCAGCACGAATACGAAGGGCAGCCATTTCGCCACCGGCACCATGCGAGGCGTGATCTCCAGCGTCAGCGGCATGCCGTCGTGCAGCGTGAAGTGCACCTGGTAGCGCTCAGGCTCATGCGCAATGGTGTCACCGTGCACCTGGAAGTCGGGCCCGACCTCCCTGCTGATCATCCCCACCACGCGGCGCGATCGCTCTGAAGCCAGCGCCTCGCCAGGCTGCCCGGTGCCGAGCAGGTAGCGGTAATTGTCGCGCTGCAGGCGACCCAGCCACGCGGCCCGTTCCGCTGCCGGCAAGCGGTCGAGAACGGCCACCGACGTGCCCACGTCGTGTTCGAGCGTGTTGAACATCACGGCGGTGGCGCTCTCGTATCGCTCGATGAACAACAAGCCGAAGGTGAGGCCATAGGCCAGCAGCAAGCCGGCGAAGATGATCAGGTACAGCCGCGAGGCCATGCTGCGGGGCAGCCAGCGCCACCGCGCCGTCCACGGCGTCGAACTCATGAGCCTTCCCCGTTGACGATGACCGGCATGGAGAACACGTAGCCTTCGCTGCGCACCGTCTTGATATAGGACTGCCCCCGCGCATCGTCGCGCAGGCGCTGGCGCAAGCGGCTCACCAGCAGGTCGATGGAGCGATCGAACAACTCGGCATCGCGGCCCTGCGTGAGGTTGAGCAGCTGGTCGCGCGACAGCACGCGCTGCGGATGGTCGAGGAATACGCGCAGGAGGCGGAACTCGGCCCCGCTCAGCGAAACCACGGTGCCTTCCTCGTCGAGCAGGTGTCGCGCCGTGGTGTCCAGGCGCCAGCGGCCGAACGAAATCGTGTCGCTGGTCTCGGTAACGCGCAGGTTCGGCGGCAGCATGCGCGTGCGGCGGATCACCGCCTTGATGCGGGCGAGCAGTTCGCGTGGCGAGAACGGCTTGACCACGTAGTCGTCCGCGCCCATTTCCAGGCCGATGATGCGATCGGTCTCGTCGTCGCGCGCCGTGAGCAAGACCACCGGAATGGCCCGGTGCTTGCCGCCACGCAGGGTGCGGCACAACACCAGCCCATCGTCGCCGGGCATCATGATGTCGAGCACGATCAGGTCAAACGCCGACGTCTCCAGCTGGGCCAGCATGTCGCGACCGTCGGCGGCCGCGCTCGCGCGCAGGCCGTTCTTGCGCAGGTAGTCCACGACACCGGTGCGGATGCCGTGGTCGTCATCGACGACCAGGATGTGGTCGACGTGTTCCATATCGATCTCCCGTTGCCTGCCGTCGCCGCTGCCTGAGGGCGTTACGCCTTGCCCAGCAGCTGGCGGATGCGTTGTTCGGTGACATCGTAGTTTCCTTCACCGAAGTGTCGATAGACCACCCGGCCATCGCGGTCGATCAGGTAGATCGCCGGCCAGTACTGATTGCCGTAGGCATTCCAGATCCGGTAATCGTTGTCCATGGCCACCGGCCACGTCACGCCGAGCGCGTGGATGGCGGCCTCGACATGCGCCGGATCGCGCTCCTCATCGTACTCGGGCGTGTGGACACCGACGACCACCAGGCCGTCCCGGGCGTAGCGGTCGTACAGCTCCCGCGTGTGCGGCAGCACGTGCACGCAGTTGATGCATTCGTAGGTCCAGAACTCCACCAGCACCACCTTGCCGCGCAACGCCTGGAGCGACAGCGGCGGCGAGTTGTACCAGCGGTTGGCCCCGGTGAAGTCCGCAGCGGGCATGGGGGAAGCGGCTTCCCGGGCGCTGGCGGTCGCCCCGCCGCCCGGCCACGCGGCGATGAGCGCAATGCTCATGGCGACAGCGGCGATCGCGATACGCAGGAAAGTCATGGGCTGTTCTCGGTCCGATGGAGGTGGCAGGCGCCGGCGGAGGCCGGGCGTGAACGTATTGGACGACCGCGAGTTGTCCCTGGCATGTCCGCGCCCCGGCCTTTTTGTATCGCTGTGTAGCAGCGGCGAAGGGCTGCCGAGCGCCCGTGGCGGCCAGGCTTGTATCCGATTGTATCGGCCGCCCGCTGCTACACATTTCGATGCCCTTTCGCGCGCCTGCCGACACACCCGGGATACGTCGCAGCGGTCTCATAGACCCACCGACCGGCCATCACCACTCGCGCCGGACAGCCTTTCACCCCGACAGGAGACCCCATCATGGCCCAGCCCGACACCATCCTCTATACCGGCAAGACCCGCACCACCGGCGGCCGCAACGGCGAAGCACGCAGCGACGACAACCGACTCGACGTGAAGCTGTCGGTTCCCGGTTCCGACGGCGCCGGCACGAATCCCGAGCAGCTGTTCGCCGCCGGCTGGTCCGCATGCTTCATCGGCGCCATCGGCAAGGCCGCCCAGGCGCTCAAGGTCAGCCTGCCGGCCGACGTTGCGGTCTTCGCTGAAGTGGATCTCGGCAACGGTGCCGATGGGTATTTCCTGCAGGCCCGCCTCAACGTGAGCCTTCCCGGCATCGAGCGCAGCGTCGCGCAGGCCCTGGTCGAGGCGGCGCACCAGACCTGCCCCTATTCCAAGGCGACGCGCGGAAACATCAAGGTCACCCTCGCGGTGCTCTGACCCATCGACCGCGGCGATACCGCCTTCCATTCTCGGAGACAGCACATGAAGCGCACTTATGCGGCCCTTGCCGCCACTCTCGCCCTGGGCCTTGCCTCGCTCGCCACCGGCGCGCAAGCGGAGGACACCCACAAGCCCATGGAAAAATGCTACGGCGTCGCGCATGCCGGCAAGAACGACTGCGCCGCCGGCGCCGGCACCAGTTGCGCCGGCACCTCGAAAGTCGATTACCAGGGCAATGCCTGGGTACTCGTCGACAAAGGGACCTGCACCACCATCAAGACTCCCAAAGGCTACGGCTCGCTGGAGCCCCGGTCGTGATACCCGCCACGCAGGAGATCATCGCGCGTCGGCCGCTCCCGGCCGCCGCGGGTACGACGGGCACGCAGGCGTGGCGAGGCCTGCTTTCCGACTCGCTCCTGCTGTGGATCGCCCGCGTGGGCATCGCCTCGGTGTTTTTCCTGTCCGGCCGCACGAAGGTCGAGGGATGGCTGTCGATCAAACCGTCGACCTATCAGCTGTTCGCTTCGGAGTACGCACTTCCGCTGCTCTCGCCCGAACTGGCGGCACACCTGGCGACCGGTGCCGAGCACCTTTTTCCCGCACTGCTGGTGCTGGGGCTGTTCACCAGGGTGTCCGCACTGGCCCTGCTGGGCATGACGATGGTGATCGAGATCTTCGTCTATCCCGAGGCGTGGTCGACGCATCTGAGCTGGGCGGGTTTGCTGCTGCCGCTCATCGCCCGCGGTGGTGGCAGGTGGTCGCTCGACCACGTCCTTTGGCCGGCGCACCCGCGCCACTAAGGAACGCAAGTGGTTCCGCCCCCGATCACCGCCCTCCCTGACCACATCTACCAGAGAAAGACCATGCGTAAATTACTGAGCATCGCCATCGCCCTGATGGCAGCGACAGGCTCCGCCCTTGCAGCCGACGCGGCACCCGTCGGCGTGAAGAACATCGTGATCGTTCCGGGCGCCTTCGTGGACGGTTCGGGCTGGCACGTGGTGCACGACATCCTGATCCACAAGGGTTATAGCGTGCACGTGGTGCAGCCGCGCATCGATACGCTGGCCAACGACACCGAGGCTGTCTACCGGCAGCTGCGCAAGGAAGACGGCCCGACCCTGCTGGTCGGCAGCGACTACGGCGGCGCCGTGATCACCCAGGCCGGCAACCGCGACAAGGTCAAGGGCCTGGTCTATGTCGCCGCGGCGGCACCGAACGTGGGCGAGAGCGTGCTCCAGCTCGTCAACTCCGTGCCGGAGCCGAGCAATGACTTCCAGGCCTCCTGGGACGGCTATATCTACGCCAACGAGCGACAGTTCGGCGCCGACTTTGCCGCGGACCTGACCAAGAACCGCACCAACTTCCTCGCCGTCTCGCAGGTGCCCGCAACGGTCGGCGCCCTGCGCACCGTCACCGAGGCAGCCGCCTGGCGCAGCAAGCCTTCGTGGGCCGTCGTGGCCACCGAAGATCGCGTGTACAGCCCCGAACTGCAGCGCTCGATGTACCAGCGCGCCGGCTCCCGGATCACCGAGATCAAGGGCAGCCACCTGGTCTACATGTCGCAGCCCGAACAAGTGGCCCAGGTCATCGAAGACGCGGCCAAGAGCCTGAAGTAAGGCCGCACCCAACCCCCACGGTCCGTCGGACCTCTACCCGAGAGAAACAACATGAACCTCAGCATGACCACCGCCCGCAAGTCCCGTAGCGGCTTCGCCGCCGCTGCCGCCGCCGTCGCCCTGGCGCTCGCCTCGTTCCACGCACCGGTGCAGGCCGCCGACCATGCGGCGCAGAAGGAAGAGCCGGGCCGCTGCTACGGCGTCAATTCCTGCAAGGGCCAGAGCCTCTGCGCCACCGCCAAGCACGACTGCAAGGGCCTCAATGACTGCAAGGGCCAGGGCGTCGTCGTGAAGACGCCGAGCGAGTGCACCGCCGCCGGTGGCACGCTGACCGAGCCGAAGTGATGGCAAGGCGGGACCCGCGGCGCGCGGTCCCGCCCGTCTCTCTCCAGGAGCACTGACATGTTCGCACCACCACCGGTTTTCGCTGGCTATGGACTGGGTTTGCGCAAGGAGCATTACCGCGATTTTCTCGAAACCGATGTACCCGTCGATTTCGTCGAAGTGATCTCCGAGAATTTCATGGTCGACGGTGGCCAGCCGCGGCACATCCTGCGCCAGGTCCGCGAACGGCATCCGGTGGCGCTGCACGGCGTGTCGATGTCGATCGGTTCGGCGGACGGGCTCGATCGCGACTACCTGCGCCGACTGCGGGCACTGGTGGACGAGATCAACCCACTGTTCGTCTCCGACCACCTGAGCTGGTCGCGCATTGGCCGCTTCAACTCGCACGACCTGCTGCCGCTGCCGTACACCGACGAGGCCCTCGAGATCGTGTGCAGCAACATTGCGATGGCGCAGGACGTGCTGGGCCGGTCGATGCTGTTCGAGAATCCGTCAAGCTACGTCGCGTTCGACGGGCAAGTGATGGACGAGTGGGAATTCCTCGGCGAAATGTCCCGCCGCACCGGTTGCGGCCTGCTGCTGGACGTCAACAACGTCTTTGTCAGCTCGCGCAACCACGGGCTGGATGCACAGGCCTACCTCCGCGGCATACCCGCCGATCGCGTGCGCCAGGTCCACCTGGCCGGGCACACGCAGGGCGCCGGACTGCTGATCGACACGCACGACCAACCCGTGAGCGCGGACGTCTGGGCGCTGTATGCCGATGCGGTGTCGCTGCTCGGGCCGGTCGCGACCATGATCGAGCGCGACGACGCCATTCCGCCCCTCGCCGAGCTGCTCGATGAGCTGGACACGGCGCAGGCCATCCGCGAACGCCAGCACCAGGTACGGGAGGCCGCATGAAGCTCGTCGAGATGCAGAGGGAATTCCGCCATTGGCTGGTTGCCTCCTCCGGCGCCATCGAGACGCGCCTCGACGGCACGGCAAGGCCGGGCCTTGCGGTGTACCAGAACAACTATCGCACCCAGCTCATCGGTTGCCTGCAGATGAGTTATCCGCTGCTGCGCACGTGGCTGGGTGACGACGCCTTTCTCCGGGCGGCGATCACCCATGTCGACCGCCGCCCGCCGCACGCATGGACCCTCGACGCCTACGGCGCGGACTTCGGCGATACGCTGCGGGCCCTGTTTCCACGCAACCCCGATGTCCACGAACTGGCCTGGATCGAGTGGGCGTTGTCGGAATCCTTCGTTGCCGCCGATGTGCCGCCGATGCCAGGCGACGAGCTGGGGCAGGTGGACTGGGACAGCGCACGCCTGCGCCTCAGCCCGAGCCTGCGCCTGCGCGCGCTGACCACCAATGCCGATGCGATCTGGTCCGCGCTGCAGCAAGGCGCGCAACCGCCGGAGAGCGCGATGCTGGCCGCGCCGGCCGGCCTGCTGGTGTGGCGCCAGGGCTTCACGTCCCGACTGCAGGCGACCGACGTGGTCGCCTACGCGGCACTGCAGTTGCTGCGCGACGACGATGGCTTCGACAGCCTCTGCGATGCGCTGGTCGAACACCTGGGTGAAGAGGCCGGCGTCGCCCGCGCGGGCACGCTGCTCGCCAACTGGCTGGCTGCGGGCATCGTGGCGGGGGTCGAACACGGCACCGATGCAGCCATGGCCGATGACGGCCATGATCTCCCGCACTGGCACGAGGACTATCGGGCAGACCACGCTCCGCGCCAGCCTTCCGCGGTGCACGCTGCCGCCGCCTGAAAGGGCTGGCCGGTACCACCAGACCGGGCGCTCGCCGGCATGGGCCCGCGCAGGAACGTTGGCGTGCCCCACGCGTCAATTGCCGTGGAAGCACCACCACGGCATCCACGTCCTTGCCACGCGGGCCGGGTTCAGGCTGCGCTACGCAAGCGGGCCCATGCATTGAGGCCCGCACACAGCACGAGCAACGAGCCGGTCACGAAGAACACTTCGTGCAAGCCGAGGCGCGCCCCGATCAGTCCGCCCAGCAGCGGGCCGACCACCTGGCCGGTGAACTGCGCCGACTGCAGATAGCCGAGCATCTTGCCGGAGTGATGCTCGTCGGCCGCATGCCGGACGAGCTTGGCGATGGATGGCAGCAGTCCGGCCAGGGTCATCCCCATCAGCACGCGCAGCACCGCCAGCTGCCACCATTGCGTCACAAAGGCTTGCGGTACGACGACCACCCCGGTTGCCAGCAGGCAACCGATGATCACTTTCCAGCCGCCCACGCGATCGGCAAGCGCGCCAAGCCTCGCGGCGGTCAGCATGCTGCCCAGCGCAGAAGATGCCATGACGATGCCGGCGATGCGCGTGAGGTGGTGGGTGGCGACGCCCAGCTGCCCGATATACACCGTGATGATCGGCTCGATCGACATATTGGCCAGCAGCACCATCATCGCGGTGAGGAACAGCGCAACGAACACGGCGCGATTCGAAGTCGCCGCCGGGCCCGTGTGGGTCGCCGCGCGGATCTTCGCGTCCGAGCTGCGATCAAAGTCTTCCCGGATGAGCACGATGGTGGCGATCGCCGCCACGGCGATCACGCCGCCACCAACGAAGAACGTGCCCCGGATGCCGACCCATCCCGGCAGGAAGCCACCCACCAGCGGGCCGATCAGATTCCCGGCGAGCGCACCGGTGGAAAGCATGCCCAGCGCCCAGCCCGCCCGCTCGCGCGGGGCCTGGGTTCCGATCATGACGAGGGAGGCCGAAGCGTATCCACCGACCAGGCCGGCGATCAGGCGCAACACCACCAGCTCGACGACACTGTGCGCCATGCCGATCAGTGACATCACCACCGCCATACCGATGGCTGCGCGAACCAGCATGGGCTTGCGTCCGTATCGGTCAGCAAGATGCCCCCACAGCGGCGCCGTAAGGCCCGTGCCCAGGAAGGTCGCGCCAAAGGCCACGCCGGACCACTGGATAATGGCGGACGACGAGGTCACGCCCAGCTGCTGCACGTACAGCGGCAGGAACGGCAGCAACATGCTCAGGCTTACCAGCGTGGTGAACGAGCCGAACACGCAGATGACCAGGTTGCGCCGCCAGTAGGCGGCATTGCGTTCGGCGTAACTGGCGTGCTTGGCCACCGGCGGCGCCGCGTCTGCGCCTGGCGCTGGTCGACCGGACATGTACATGGTGCTGCCTCTACGAAGGGTCATGCGATGGCAGCCATCGATGCCTGGCGGGCCGCCGGCTCGCACCGACGGGCTGCCACCGCATGCCGGGCCGGGCTTACTTCTGCCCGCCCTGTCTCTGTTTGCGGAAGTCGGCCACGGGCAGGCCGCCCCATCCAAAGTTTTCCATCTCGACTTCCTCGATCACCACGAAGGTGGCATCGAGCGGCTTGTTGAGCACATCCAGCAACAGCTGGCTGGTGCCCTTGATCAGGGCGGCTTTCTCTTCGGCCGTGGCCGCGTTGCGCCCCGGGCCGGAACCCTCGCGCGTAATCTGGATCGTGACGATAGGCATGATGCTGTTCCTCATCGGCGTGGGGCGAGCCGTGGCCCGCCCCCGCACTATCAGTGACCGGCGCTCTGGCCGCCGTCGACGTGCAGGATCTCGCCCGTCACGAAGCTGGCGGAATCGAGGTACATGACGGCCTGTGCAATGTCGGCGACCTCACCCATGCGATTGACCGGGTGCAGGGCAGCGAGGAAGGCGTGCGTCTCGGCTGCGTGCATCGGGGTCTTGATGACGCCCGGCGCCACCGCATTCACGCGGATGCCACGCTTGGCATACTCGATCGCCAGCGACTTGGTGGCTGCATTGAGGCCACCCTTGGTCAGCGATGCCAGCACCGAAGGCACGCCGTCAATCGCATGGTCCACCAGGCTCGTGGTGACGCTGACCACGTGGCCGCTGCCCTGCTTTTCCATTTCCGCCAGGGCCAGCTGGGTGATGTGGAAAAACCCGGCCACGTTCACCGCCATCACCTGCGCATAGTCTTCAGCGGTGTACGAAGTGAACGGCTTGGCGACGAAAATGCCGGCATTGTTGACCAGCGTGTCGATGCGGCCGAACTTGGCAAGGCCTTCCTTGATGATGCGTTCGGCGACCGCACGATCGGCGATATCGCCGGCAATGGTCAGCACATCGGCATCGCTCGACGGCTTGATCGAACGGGAATTGGCGATGACGCGGTAGTCGCGATCACGAAACGCCTTGACCAGGCCTGCACCGATGCCTTGCGAGGCGCCAGTGACGACAACAACTTTTCGCGGATTGCTCATGATGATATGCACTCGGAAGATTTGGGGGAGGGAGTCGGTGTCATGCCATGTGGCCGACAACTCCGACACCGCCAAATCTAGGCTCATCACGCGCCATAGCGAATCCCTGCTAGCCGGCAGACATTCTTCCGCGCCGCGGTGGAATCGGCGCATCGGGCGGCGCCTCGACTTCCTTGGCCAGGCGGGCAAACTGCGCGCGCAGGCGCGGCAGCGCGAAGTCGACGAAGGCGCGCACCTTCGGCACGGCGAGCCGCCCGTACGGCGACACCAGATGGACGGGAATGGGCGCGGGTTCCGCATTGGCCAGGACGATGCGCAGCAGGTCCTGCCGGATCTCCGAGGCGACGTGGTAGGAAAGCAGGCGCGTCACGCCACGCCCCTCGGTGGCCGACGCCACGGCGGCCCGCACGTTGTTGATCACCAGGCGCGGCGTGAATGCCACCGAGCGGGGAACCGATGATCCTTCCAGCGGGGGAAAGCTCCACGATTCGAGCCCCATGTGCGCCATGGCGATGACCTGGTGCTTGGTCAGGTCGGCGGGCTCGGCGATGCGCGGGTGCGTCGCGAGATAACGTGGCGACGCCACCACGACCCGCCGAACCTCGCCAATGCGATGCGCGACCAGGGTCGAATCCGCCAGGTGTGTAATGCGCAAGGCCAGGTCCATGCCTTCATCGATGAGATTGACCGGCCGTTCCAGCAGGTACATGCGGACCCCGACGGTCGGAAATTCATCCATGAAAGCGTCCACGATGGGACGCAGCAGTTCGACGCCGGCAAACACGGTGGAGGTGATGGTCAGCGTTCCGCGCGGCACCGATCGCTCGCCCGCCGCCTGCCGATCGGCCTCGTCCATGTCGGAGAGGATTTTTCGGCAGGCCATGGCATAACGCTCGCCCGCCTCGCTCAGCTTGATGGAGCGCGTGGTCCGATGCAGCAGCGGTACGCCGACATGTGCCTCGAGGAACGCCACGGCCCGGCTCACGGCGGCGGCCGAACGGCCGGTCTTGCGACTGGCCCCGGCGAGGCTGCCTTCATCGAGGGCCGCGATGAAGACTTTCATGGCATCGATGCGGTCCATGGGAAGTGTCCTTTCAACGTGCCCGGGAAGGTGGCCGCGAGTGCTTCGTCGCGTCCTGCCGGCTGCGATTGGAACACCACGGGCCGACCGCGTCGATGGCCCGTTCGCAGCCCACCACCCGCCCCGGCCCCGCCCTGGCTCATTCATGGCATGCGCAGGCCGCCCACCACGGCCGGGCCGGCGCGCTGGCACCCGCCGCAGATCGTGGTCGACAGCTCATTGGCCGCCAGCGGCCAGCCCCGATTTACAGCCCGCGCCGGACCCGCCTTTCCGTCCCGGCCGGCATGTCCCGGCCCTACTGCGCCGCGGACGCGGGCGCTGCAAAGTCGGTCGAGCGACTCAGGGGTTCCCAGCGGTCGATCTCCGCCAACAGCTCCGCGCTGTGCATGCGCACTACCGTCAGCGCGTCGACACCCAGCAGCAGATGCACCGGCGGGTGCTCGCTTTCGATCAAGGTCAACAGCGCCTGTGCCGCGCGCGCAGGGTCGCCGGACTGCCGGCCGCTCTTCGCCTCGCGCGCCTCGCGGATGGGATTGAACAGTTCATCGTAATCGGCGATGGCGCGCGGGCTGCGAACCATCGAGCGGCCCGCCCAGTCGGTACGAAACGACCCTGGCGCCAGCGCCGTCACCCGGATGCCAAAGGACTCCACTTCCTTGGCCAGCACGCCCGTGATGCCTTCCAGCGCGAACTTGCTGCCGGCGTAATAGGCGATACCGGGAAGCGGCGCGTGGCCGGCCATCGACGACATGTTGATGATGTGTCCGGAGCGGCGCACGCGCATGCCGGGCAGCACGGCCCTGATCATGGCGACGGCGCCGAACACATTGACCTCGAACTGGTGGCGCATGGCCTCCAGCGGCGATTCCTCCAGCACGCCCTCGTGGCCATAACCGGCGTTGTTGACCAGCACGTCGATGCGCCCGAACTCCGCGAGTATCGATGCGACCACGCCATCGATGGCGCCAAAGTCGGTGACATCGAGCACCACGGCACGGGCCCTTCCCGGCGCGAGCGCCTCGAAGGCCGCCCGCTCGCCATCGCGGCGCACGGTGCCGACGACCGCATGGCCGGCGGCCAGGGCAGCCTCGGCGAAGGCGCGGCCCAGGCCCGAACTCACGCCGGTAATCAGTAGGACTTTGTTCTCGTCGCTGTTCATTGCTCACCTGATGGCGGCTTGCACGCCGCCATTCGCATGGGGTTGTGGACGAGTGTCACTCTAAGTGCGCGGCAGGCGCCGGCGAAGACCTGCCCGGCGGCAGTCAGTCTTGCGCAAAGCGGAAGGGTGTCGGGCGTCGCGGGCAGCCAAGAAAAAAGCCTGCATGGCTGCAGGCTTTTCTCAAGACGCATGACGTTACGGCGAACCGGAACTCAGAACGGGATGTCGTCGTCGTCGAAGCTGTTGTTCTGCGCCGGCGCTGGCGCGGCCGGGCGCTGCTGCTGGCCACCGTAGTTGTCGCCGCCGCGGGACTGGCCACCGCCGTAGCCACCGCCACCCTGGCGCGGCTGGCCACCGCCACCGCCCTGCGAGCGCTGGAAGCCGCCACCGCCACCGCCGCCACCCGCGCCGGCGCCTTCGGAGCCGCCGCCGAGCATCTGCATTTCCGCAGCGATGATGTCGGTGCTGAAGCGCTCGACGCCGTCCTTGTCGGTGTACTTGTCGGTGCGCAGCGAGCCTTCGATATAGACCTGGCGACCCTTCTTCAGGTATTCGCCGGCGATTTCAGCGAGGCGGCCGAACAGCTTCACGCGGTGCCACTCGGTGCGCTCCTGCTTCTCGCCGCTCTGCTTGTCGGTCCAGTTCTCGGAGGTCGCGATGCGGATGCTGGTGATCGCCGTGCCGTTGCCGGTGTAGCGGGTTTCCGGATCGGCGCCGAGATTGCCGACGATGATGACTTTGTTGATACCGCGTGCCATGGATCTATTTCCTCTGTGAGCCGGCGTTGCGTTCTGGGGCTGTCAACGCCGGGATGGTTGAACCGGCGGCCATCATACCTGTGGCGCGCCCGTCGAAAACAGGATGGACCGGGGCATCCTGCCGCTGGACCGGCCCGGACACCGCCCTCGCCGGCTGTCCGGGGCTGGCGGGAAAAGGCCGGCGAATCAGACTACTACCGGCTCTCACGGGCTGCGACAGCCCGCCGGTGCGTCTCAGGCGCCGCTGAGGAAGCGATAGCCCACCCCGGGCTCGGTCTTCAGCCAGCGTGGCCCGGCCGGGTCATCACCCAGTTTCTGGCGCAGCTTGCCGACCACGATGCGCAGGTAATGGCTGTCGTGCGTGTGGGTGGCACCCCAGATGTCGCGCAACAGCTGCTGTTGGGTCACCACCCGGCCGGCGTGGCGCAGCAGCAGGGCCAGCACGGCGTATTCCTTGCGCGTCAACGAGAGCGGCGCACCATCCAGCATCACTTCGCGTCGCGCGAGGTCGATGACCAGGTGGCCGTCGTCATAGCGCAGCGGCGCCTCGGGTTCGCCAGGGCGGCTGCGCAACAGGGCGCGCAGGCGCGCCATCAATTCCTGGATGCCGAAGGGCTTGGTCACGTAGTCGTTGGCGCCCGCATCCAGCGCCTTGACCTTTTCGCTTTCCGAGTCACGCACCGAGAGCATCAGCACCGGCACGTGGCTCCACTGGCGCAGCTCGGCCAGCACGTCGTGCCCCTCGCGATCGGGCAGGCCGATGTCGAGGATCACCAGGTCCGGCGTACGCGTGGCGGCCAGGGCCAGCCCCTCGGTGCCGGTGGCCGCAAGCAATACCTCGTAGCCTTCCGCGCGCAGGCCGATGTCGAGGAACTTGCGAATCTGCGCCTCGTCATCGATGACCAGGACGCAGGGAGTGGCTGCAGTCATTGATGGTTTTCGGGCGGCGCCGGCAGCGGCAAGGTAATGCGAATGGTGGTGCCTGCGCCCTCGCCCGGCAAGGCCTCCACGCTGCCGCCATGGGCGCCGATCATGCCGCGGCAGATCGCCAGCCCCAGGCCCGTGCCTTGCGGCGCGCGATCGCCGCGCGACACCGAATAGAACATGTCGAAGATGCGCGCCCGCTCTTCTTCGGGAATGCCGGGGCCGCGGTCGCTCACGTCGATCTGCACCTGTTCGCCCCTGGCCCGCGCCACCACGCGCACCGGTTCGCCCGGCGGCGAGAACCGCGCCGCGTTCTCCAGGATGTTGAACAACGCCTGCTCGATCAGCGCCGGATGCACGTACAGCAGCAGCGTGTCGCTGGGCAGCACGGTTTCCACTTTCAGGTCCGGGAACAGCTTGCGCAGGCGATGGGTGGACGCCGCGATGATCTCGGCCACGTCGGTCCAGTCGCGGTTGAGCTTGAGCGTGCCGTGGCCCAGCCTGGTCATGTCCAGCAGGTTCTGGATATAGCGGTCCAGCCGTTGGCCTTCGCCAAGGATGGCTTCGAGCAGTTCGCGCCGTTCGCCGGCGGGCAGCTGGTCGCCGTAACTGGCCAGCGTGCCGGCCGAACCGATCATCGAGGCGAGCGGCGAACGCAGGTCGTGCGACACGGAAGAAAGCAGCGCGTTGCGCAGCCGCTCGGTTTCGCCCTGCACGCGCGCGCCTTCCAGTTCGTCGGAAAGCCGCGCCCGCTCCAGCGCCTGGCCGATGTCCTGCACCATCGACAGCGCCAGGCTGCGCTGGTCCGGCGAAGGCTCGCCCTGCTCCGGCGGAAAGCGCAGCGCCGCGACGCCGAGGCGATTGTCTTCGCTGCCCAACGGAAGCACCCAGCACGGCGCGGCATTGAGCGTGTCGGTATAGCGCCCTGCCTCCTCGGCGTGCTGCTCGCTCCAGGCGGCAGCGCCCATGTCCTGCGTGGTCAGTGGAAAGTCGCGCGGCGACGATGCCACCATGCGCAGCACCTGCGCCGAATCGCGCGCCAGGATCGCCGCATCGCAGCGCAGGGCGTGGGCCAGCGCGGCAGCGCCCACGTCGCGGATGCCCGCCGCATCGGTGCTGGTCGACAGCCGTTGGCCCAGCGCCAGCAGCGCGCGGGCATGCGCGTGGGCGGCGCGCATCGACTCGACCTGGCTGGCCAGCCGGGTGGCCAGGCGGCTGCACACGAGGGCAGCCACCAGGAACAGGCACACGGCCAGCACGTCGTCCACGTTGGCGATCGCCAGCGTGTAGCGCGGTGGCGCGAAGAAGAAGTTGTAGCCCAGGAAACACAGGATGGCCGTGTACACCGCCACCGCCATGCGCGTGCGCACCGCCACCACCAGCACCGCGGTGAGAAAGATCAGCGAGAGGTTGGCGACGGATAGATAGCGGTCGGCGATGAACGACAGCCCGAAGGCCACCAGCGTGGCCAGGGTGGCGTACGCGTACTCGCCCCGGCTTCCTGGTCCGCCAGGCATGCGCAGGCGCAGGCGCGAGCGCGCCCGCTCGACAGGCGTGGCGATGATGGTCAGTTCCAGGTGCGCACCGCGCCGCAGCAGCAATTGCGTCAGCGAGCGGCCGAGCATGCGCGCCAGCAGGCGCTCCCGGGTGCGGCCAAGAATGATCTGGCCAATGCCTTCGCGGTCGGCATGCGCGATCAGTTCGTCGGCGATCGCATGGCCGCGCAGCACCACGACATCGCCGCCCAGCCTCCGCGCCAGCCCCATCGCGGCGTCGAGCCGGTCACGCCGCGCCTTGTCCAGCGTCGCCCCGGTATCGACGAAGGCCACGCTCCACGGTGCACCCCGTCGTTCGGCAATGCGGCGCGCCACGCGCACCAGGTATTCGCTCTGCGAATGGCCGTCGATGGCCGCCAGCACGCGACGACGCACCGGCATGGCGCCGCCGCGTGCCAGCATGTGTTCGCGCAGGTCGCTGTCCACGTGGCCGGCCACCGTCTCCACGGCCAGTTCGCGCAGCGCCACCAGGTTGGTCGGCGAGAAGAAGGCGTCGAGCGCGGCCGCGGCCGTTTCGGGCACGTAGACCTTGCCCTGCTTCAGGCGCTGGATCAGTTCACGCGGCGGCAGGTCCACCAGCACGATGTCGCGCGCGCGATCGAGGAACGCATCGGGCACGGTCTCGCGCACCGTCACGTTGGTGATGCGCCGCACCTGGTCGTTGAGGCTTTCCAGATGCTGCACGTTGAGCGCGGTATAGACCTCGATGCCCGCGTCGAGCAGTTCGGCAATGTCCTGCCAGCGGCGTTCGTGGCGGCCGCCCGGCAGGTTGCGATGCGCCAGTTCGTCGACCAGCAACACCTCCGGCCGGCGCTGCAACGCCGCGTCCAGGTCGAACTCGCTGAAGTCCCGACCCTTGTAGTTCACCGACCGGCGCGGCAACTGCTCGAGTCCTTCGAGCAGTGCCTGGGTTTCGGCGCGGCCGTGTGTTTCCACCAGGCCAACGACCACGTCGACACCCTGTCGTTTCAGCTCGCGCGCCGCCGAAAGCATCGCGTACGTCTTGCCGACGCCTGGCGCGGCGCCCAGGAAGATCTTCAGGCGCCGGCTGCGCTCTTCCAGCACCGAATCGAGCAGTGCATCGGCGCGTGCTTCACGGGAAGGTCCGGACATGCAGTCCCTTGGCTTGGTGGGTGGTGACTACGGTATGCCTCAATGCCCGTCCAGCGCCAGATTGAGCTGGAGCACGTTCACGCGCGGCTCGCCCAGCATGCCGAACTGGCGGCCACTGGTAGCCAGGGTCACCAGCGCCTGCACCTGCGATTCGCTCAGGCCCCGCGCGCGGGCCACGCGCGGTACCTGGTAGGCCGCGGCGGCCAGCGAGATCTCCGGATCCAGGCCGCTGCCCGACGCCGTGACCAGGTCCACCGGCACCGGTGCCTTATTGCCGGGATCGGCCGCGCGCAGCGCATCGATGCGCTGCTTGACGGCATCGGCCAGCGCCGGATTGGTCGGCCCCTGGTTCGAGCCGCCCGACGCCACGCCGTTGTTTGCCTGCGGCGCGGTGGCCGACGGGCGTCCCCAGAAGTACTTCGGTTCGGTGAAGGACTGGCCGATCAGCGTCGAGCCGATCGGCCTGCCGTCCTTCACGATCAGGCTGCCATTGGCCTGGGAAGGAAACAGCAACTGAGCCAGCCCGGTGACCGCCAGCGGGTAGGCAATGCCGGTCACCGCGGTCATCAGCAACAGCATCATCAGCGCATTGCGCAACATCCTGCTCATGGCACACCTCAGAAGTGGAGAATCGCGTCGACGATGCCGATTGCCTGGTAGTGCTTCTTGCCGGCGTTATAGGCGTTCGTGTCGTACGAGTGCTCGTAACGGATTTCCGGACGGATTTCGAAGTCCGGCGACACCCAGTGCGTCAGGCCCAGCGTGTGGCTGCTGTATTTGGTGGCGAAACCGGTGCGCTGGCCCTTCTGGTCGTTGTAGAACTCGTTGCGGAACGACAGCATGTTGCTCGAGTTCAGCTCGAAGTTGAGGTAGTTCACGATGCCGTACTCGCCCGCCTTGCCCGGATACGGCGACGACGCCACCACGCCCGGCTCGCCGTTCGGCCCAAAGCCCGGAATGTTGCGGCCGTACATGTAGTAGGCCTCGGTCTGCATGTGCACCTTCTGGCTGAAGCGGTGGCCCCAGGTCATCACGTACATCTGCACGTTGTTGTAGTTGTAGTCGGACGTGTTCCAGTTGTTGATGCAGGGGTAGAGCATGTCGTTGTTGTCTTTGGACACCCAGCGCACGCAGGCCTGCAGCGACGGACGCGCCGAACGGTTCCACGGCGCCGTGTCATTGCTGGCATTGACGCCAAGCTGCAGCGTCCACTGGCTGCTGAGCTTGGTGGTGGTCATGATGCCGGTCTGGGTATACGGGTCGACCGTGTACAGGATCGAATGGGTCACCAGGTAGTTCTGCGGCGAGAACTGCGCCTCGATGTCGGGAAGCGACAGGTAGCGACCGATGCGCACGACCATGCCCTCGGCCACCGACGGGATGTAGAGGTCGTAATAGAACAGCATCGGGTCGACGCCATAGACCTTGCCCGGCAGCGGACCGTTGGAATTGGGGTGGTTGAGCAGCTGGTTGCTGAACACGCCCTTGGTGATCGTGTAATGGTAGTCGTAGCCGTACAGGACGGAGATGTTGAAACCCCAGTCCACGTGGTCGGTCTGCACGGTGTCTTCGACGCGGGTGATGTTGAAGACCAGCTGGTCGAACTCCAGGCGATTGGGCCGCGTCGCATACGACAGCGGGTAGTTCGAGAAGCTGGACGAGCTCGCGTTCACCGACGGGTTGATCCAGCCGTTGATCTCGACGCGGTTGCGCTGCATCCAGTTGCCGAGCTTCGTGCACGAAAGGGCTTTCTGCAGCGGATACTGACCATAACCGACCGGCACGCCGATCGGCGCCGCCACGCCGCCAAGCTGCCATTCCCCGTTGGGGAACGGCGGTGCATCCAGCGGGGCATCCATCGCGCGGCGTGCCGGAGCCTGCGCGTTCGGATCAGCCGGCTGCGCATCTTCGCGGTAGGCCGCGCCCAGGCGCGAGAAGAACCCCTGCGAGCAATCGCTGCTGGCCGCCGGCGTGGAGGGCGCGACCTGGCCGAGGTCGGCCGCAGCAGCGACATCGGTCGCCGATACGACATCACCCGTCGATGCCATCGCTTCGGCGGCGGGAGCCAGGGCAAGCAGGAGCGCGAACGAAAGAACTTTCTTGGTAAACATGATGTGCCTGAAAACCGGTCCGGGGCGGACCGTCCTTTTCGTGTGGGTAAGTAGTCAACCGATGCCTCGCTGGCATCGGCATCAGATGCCGGCGTAGCCGCCGAGCACGTAGTCGTCCTGTTCAGTGCGCGCCACCACGATATCGGGCGGCGCCGGGCGTGGCTGGCGCGGCGTCACCGGCAGCGCAATCACCACGTCGCAGGCCGCGTCATCGGCGGAAAGGCGCAGCTCCATGTCGGGGTGCGTATCGTCTGGGAGTGAAACGGAAAGCTTGAGTGTGTGCATGAGCCAAACCTCGGTCAGGCCAGTCCGCACAGGACCAGCAACATGTCGATCAGCTTGATGCCGAGGAACGGCACCACGATGCCACCCAGTCCATAGACGAGCAGGTTGCGGCGCAGCAGCGCGCCCGCACCCAATGCGCGGTATTTCACGCCCTTCAGCGCCAAAGGAATGAGAAAGATGATGATCAGCGCGTTGAAGATCACCGCCGACAGGATGGCGCTCTGCGGCGTCGCCAGGTGCATCACGTTGAGCGTGTTGAGCGCCGGGTAAGTGGTGGCGAATGCCGCCGGGATGATGGCGAAGTACTTGGCCACGTCGTTGGCGATGGAGAACGTGGTCAGTGCGCCGCGCGTGATCAGCATCTGCTTGCCGATCTCCACCACCTCGATCAGCTTGGTCGGGTTGGAGTCGAGGTCGACCATGTTGCCGGCTTCCTTCGCCGCCTGCGTGCCGGTGTTCATCGCCACCGCCACGTCGGCCTGCGCCAGCGCCGGCGCATCGTTGGTGCCGTCGCCGCACATCGCGACCAGGCGGTTCTCGGCCTGGAACTTGCGGATGAGCTTGAGCTTGGCTTCCGGCGTGGCTTCGGCGAGGAAATCGTCGACGCCGGCTTCCGCCGCGATGGCGGCCGCCGTGAGCGGGTTGTCACCGGTGATCATGATGGTCTTGATGCCCATGCGGCGCATCTCGGCAAAGCGCTCGCGGATGCCACCCTTCACGATGTCCTTCAGCTCGATCACGCCCAGCGCGGTCACGCCCTCGGTGACGATCAGCGGCGTGGCACCGCGCCGCGCGATGTCCTCGGCCATGTGCTTGACCAGCGGCGGCAGGTGGCTGCCATTCGCTTCCAGGTAACGTTCCACCGCATCGAGCGCGCCCTTGCGGATGCGGCGCTCGCCGATGTTCACGCCACTCATGCGCGTCTGCGCGGTGAACGGCACGAATTCGGCCTGGCTCTCCTCGAGCTGGCGCTCGCGCAGGCCGAAACGCTCCTTGGCCAGCACGACGATGCTGCGTCCCTCGGGTGTCTCATCGGCCAGCGAGGCGAGCTGGGCGGCATCGGCCAGTCGGCTTTCTTCCACGCCCGGCGCGGTCACGAAGGCCACCGCCTGGCGATTGCCGAGGGTGATCGTGCCGGTCTTGTCCAGCAGCAGCACGTCGACGTCGCCAGCGGCTTCCACCGCGCGGCCCGAAGTGGCAATCACGTTGGCGCGGATCATGCGGTCCATGCCCGCGATGCCGATGGCCGACAGCAGCGCACCGATCGTGGTCGGAATCAGGCACACCAGCAACGCGACCAGCACGGTCAGCGTGATCGGGTTGCCGGCGCCGGCCGCCTGCACGCTGTAGATGGAATACGGCAGCAAGGTGGCGCAGGCCAGCAGGAAGATCAGGGTGAACTTGGCCAGCAGGATGGTCAGCGCGATCTCGTTGGGGGTCTTGCGCCGCGACGCGCCTTCGACCATCGCGATCATGCGGTCGAGGAAGCTTTCGCCAGGGTTGCTGGTGATACGCACCACCAGCCAGTCGGAGAGCACGCGCGTGCCGCCGGTGACGGCACTGCGGTCGCCGCCAGATTCGCGGATGACCGGCGCGGATTCACCGGTGATCGCGCTTTCATCGACGCTGGCCGCACCCGTGGTCACTTCGCCGTCCCCGGGCATCTGGTCGCCCGCCTCCACCAGCACGTGATGGCCCACGCGCAGTTCCGACGACGGCGTGAACACCACGCCGGCGTCCCGGTGCGGGCTCGACAAGCGCTTTGCCATCACGTCCTTGCGCGAACTGCGCAGCGCGGCCGCCTGCGCCTTGCCGCGGCCCTCGGCCAGCGCTTCGGCGAAGTTGGCGAACAGCAGCGTGAACCACAGCCACACCGACACCGCGAAGATGAAGCCGGTCGGTGCCTCGCCATGCCCGGTCAGCGCCTGCACCCACAACAGGGTGGTGAGCACGCTGCACACGAACACCACGAACATCACCGGGTTGCGGAACTGCAGCCGTGGCGACAGCTTGCGGAACGAGTCGGCGACGGCCTTGAGGATCAGCGGGCGGTCGAAACCGCGCACCGTATGCACATGTGAATGCGTCATGGTCATGAATCTGTGTCCCGGTTGATCAATGCGCCGACATCAGGAATTCGACGATCGGCCCCAGCGCAAGCGCCGGAAGAAAGGTCAGTGCGCCAACCACGATGACTACGCAGGCCAGCAGCGTGATGAACAGCGGCGTGTGCGTCGGCAGCGTCCCGGCCGAAGGCGGCACGTGGCGCTTGGCAGCCAGCGAACCGGCCATGGCCAGCATCGCGATGGCCAGCAGGAAGCGTGAGAAGTACATGCACACGCCGAGCAGGACGTTCCAGAACGGCGTGTTGGCCGAGAGTCCGCCAAACGCGCTGCCGTTGTTGTTGGACGCGGAGGACACCGCGTACAGCACTTCGCTGAAGCCGTGCGCACCCGGGTTGGCGACGCCCGCCACGCCGGCCGGGCTCATCACGGCGATCGCCGTGCCGATCACTACCAGCGCGCACGGCACCAGCACGGCCAGGCTGGCCATCTTCATTTCGTGCGCCTCGATCTTCTTGCCGAGGTATTCCGGCGTGCGGCCAACCATCAGTCCGGCAATGAAAACCGCCACGACCGCGAAGGCAAGCATGCCGTACAGGCCCGAGCCGACGCCGCCGAAGATCACTTCGCCCAGCTGCATCAGCCACATCGGCACCAGGCCACCCAGCGGCGTGAGCGAGTCGTGCATGTTGTTCACCGCGCCACACGAGGCGGCCGTGGTGATGGCGGTGAACAGGCCGCTGGCAGCGATGCCGAAGCGGGTTTCCTTGCCTTCCATGTTGCCGCCGGCCTGCAGCGCGGTGGATTGCTGGTCCACCGCCAGCCCGTGCAGCGCGGGGTTGCCCGCCTGCTCGGCGGCGACGGCACCGATCGCCAGTGGCACAAAGATCAGCAGCATGGTGGCGAGGATCGCCCAGCCCTGCCGCCGGTCGCCCACCATGCTGCCGAAAGTGATGCAAAGCCCACCAGGAATCAGAAAGATCGCCAGCATCTCGATGAAGTTGCTGAAGGGCGTCGGGTTCTCGTAGGGATGTGCCGAGTTCGCGTTGAAGAAGCCACCGCCATTGGTACCCAGCTGCTTGATCGCGATCTGCGAAGCGGCCGGCCCCATGGGCAGGGTCTGCGTGGTGACCTTCGACTCGCGCGTGACGTCATGACCGGCGGCATCCTTGAGCGGATTGCCGGCGGCGTCCTTGAGGGTCTCGCTCATCGTCGTGACCTGGGCCACCGGCACGTCGACATACGCCGTGAAATTCTGCACGACGCCCTGCGAGGCCAGCAGCAACGCCATCAGCAGCGAGAACGGCAGCAGCACGTAGAGCGTGCTGCGCGTCATGTCGACCCAGAAGTTGCCGATGCTGTCGGCGCTGCCTCGCGTAAAGCCGCGCACCACCGCCACCAGCACGGCGATGCCCGTCGCGGCCGACAGGAAGTTCTGCACGGCCAGGCCCAGCATCTGGGTCAGGTAGCTCATCGTGCTTTCGCCCGAGTAGCCCTGCCAGTTGGTGTTGGAGACGAAGCTGATGGCGGTATTCATCGCCGAATCCGGCGTGACGGCGCCGAAGTGTTGCGGATTGAGCGGCAGCCACTGCTGCACGCGCTGCAACGCATAGACGGCCACCAGGCCAACCATGTTGAACACCAGCATGGCGATGGCGTAGCGGCGCCAGCCCATCTGCTCCTGGGCACGTACGCCACTGAGGCGATACAACAGGTTCTCCGCCCGCGCACCGAAGCGCGTCACGCCGTTGGGCGATTCGGCAAACACCAGCGCCATGTAGCTGCCCACCGGCTTCACCAGCAGCAGCAACACGACCAGGTAGAGGCCGATCTGCAGGACATCATTGGTGGTCATTCGAACCACTCCGGCTTGAGCAGGGCCACGCACAGGTAGCCCGTCAGGGCCACCGCGATCACGGCAGCCACGAGATAGAAGACGTTCATGGGTGAATCTCCCGCAGGGGAAGCGCGCGCAAGGGAAAGGCCGTCGCCGTGGCGGCGACGACCGTCAGTCAGGGGCGTCGGCCCAGCCGGTCGCAGATCAGCAGGAAGCCGATCGATGCGACGAACAGCACAAACGCAAACAAGAGATAGAGGACATCCATGGGTTCCGACTCGACGTGTTCTGCAACGGTGCGAATTGTCGGAACCGGCGCATAAGAAAGGGGTAGCGAATCGCCACGGCGCCGTATAGAAGACGTAAAAGTTTGCCGGGGCCCCCTCTTCCCGCGGCCTGGCCCCCGGGAAAGGGGGCGCGATCCATCAGGCCGCGGAGGTTTCCTCGACCTCGACCACCACGGGCAACCGATCCACCGGATAGCCTGCGGCATCCCACGCGTCCAGTCCGCCCAACAACGGTCGGACCCGCTTGTAGCCCTGCTGCATCAAGGCCTTGGCCACCATGGCCGCCGATGCCTCGTTCGGGCAGGTGCAATAGATCACCAGCTCGCTGTCGATCGGCACGAGGCTCACGATGCGATCGACGCTTTTCACATCGGCAACCAGCGCGCCCGGGATGACCCGGGTATCCACCATGCGCGCAGCCTCGGAACGCACGTCGACGATCGCCGGCATCCGCCCCGCGGTGATGGCGCCATTGAGCTCCTCCACCGTGATGCGCGCCATGCGCAAGGTCTTCATCAGGCGCTGCCGCTGCCACCACTTCATGGCGATGTACAGCCCTAGCAGCGTGCCGAGCAACATCAGCGCAATGCTGCCGGCATTGGCCATGGCGTCGAGCACATAATCGATCTGGCCGGCGAACACGTAGCCCAGCGTCACCGCGACGCCGACCCACAGCAACGAACCGAGCCCGTCGAACAAGGCGAACGGCGCCGCCCGCAGCCCCATCGCGCCGACCAGGGGCGGGGCCACGGTGGAAAGCCCGGGCACGAACTTGGCGAGCAGCAACACGCTGCCGCGCCAACGCTGGAAGCGCAGCTCGGACTGCTTCACGCAGGAATCGGGCGATAGAGAGATGCGGCAGAGCGTGCGCATCACGCCCCCGCCGAAGTGGCGTCCGGCCGCGTACCAGGCAAAATCGGCCAGCAGGCAGGCCCCGACCGCCACCGCCAGCACGCCGGGCAAGGGCAGCCTGTCCGCCGCCGCCAGCGCCCCGGCGACGATCATGGTGGGCACCGCCGGCACCGGCGCCCCGGCCTGCTCGACCAACACATTGAGGAACACGAGCAACAGCCCGTATTGGGCGATCAGTTCGATGATGTGGTGAGCCATCGGGACCTCGAACGGCAACGTCCGGCAGGATCACGATGATTGGGGCGAACGCAGCGGAACGCAATCCACCTGTCGGGCGATTCGGTCGGAGCGGGACGACGCCGGCCGGCGGCCTGCGCGCTAGGCGCTGCCGGTCGCCTCGGCCACGCCCGCGGCGCCGGCCACCGTGCCACGGATGCGCCGCTGGCCGGCCAGCACCAACGGTAGCCACAGCAGGGTAAGGGCCGCGGCGCACAGGAACACGCCACCGGTGCCCAGTCGCCCCAGCGCCATGCCACCGACCGCGCCACCCACGAAGGCACCCAGGAACTGGCTGGTGGAATAGGCACCCATGGCCGCGCCGCGCAGCGAGGCCGGGGCCAGCTGGGACACCAGGCTGGGCAAGGCCGCTTCCAGCAGGTTGAAGGCCGAGAAGAACACCGCCGCCGCCACGCCGAGCAAGGCCAGGTGATCGCCGGACAGCGCAAAACCCAGCAGCCCCAGCCCGATCGCCACCACGCATACGGCCACGACGCGCAGGCTCTGCGCGACCTCCCGCATGCGATGCAGGCATGCCCCCATCACGAAGGCGGCGATCACCATCACCGGCAGGTACAGCTCCCAGTGCCGGTTCACCGGCAGGTGCAGGCGATCGGCCAGCAGCAGCGGCAGGCCCACGAAACTGGCCGTGAGCAGCATGTGCAGGAAGAACACCGAGCCGTTGAGCACCAGCATGCGCCCGTCGCGCAGCATCGACAGTACGCTGCCGAATGCGGCCGCAGCCGGCGCCTTGCGCCGCTCGGGCGTGGGCACGATCAGCCACAGCAGCACCAGCGCGGCCAGCGCAAGCAGGGAGGTGGCGCCGAACAGGCCGGGCAGCCCGTCGATGGCTTCCAGCGGCGGCCCGAGGATCAGCGCCAGCAGGAACGCGACGCCAATGGACACGCCGATGATGCCCATCACCTTGCCGCGGTTTTCCTCGCGCGTCAGGTCCGCCGCCAGCGCGGTGCCGGCGCCGGCCACCGCGCCCATGCCCTGCAGCGCCCGCCCGACCACGATGCCCATCAGGCTGTGCGAGCAAGCCGCGAGCAGCCCACCGGCGGCAAACACCAGCAGGCCGATGGTGATGGCCGGCTTGCGCCCGATGCGGTCGGACAGCAGCCCCAGCGGAATCTGCAGCAGCACCTGGCCCAGGCCATAGACACCCAGCGCCATCCCGATCAGCCACGGCGTCGCATCCGGCATCTGCTTCGCGTAGAGCGAGAACACCGGCATGATCAGGAACAGGCCGAACAATCGCAGGCTGATGACGCAGGCGAGGGTCAGTGCGCTGCGCCGTTCGAGTGGGGAAAGTTTGCTCACCGGGATGTTCTTGCCATGAGGATCTACCCCGTCATTATACGGTTGCGTCCCCGAATCGAACCGTGGTGCCGTGTCGCGCCGCATTCTTGCGGCGTACAGCCCCTATAATCGGCTGACACGATGCCGCGATTTGCTCATGACCACGACTCACGCCGACACCCGCCGTCCCGCCGACTTTGCCGCCGTACGAGACCTAGCCGCGGGGGACATGCAGCGCGTCGACACGCTCATCCGCACCCGACTCTCTTCCGACGTCGTCCTGATCAACCAGATTGCCGACCACATCATCGCCGGCGGCGGCAAGCGGCTGCGGCCCATGCTGCACGTGCTGGCGGCGGGCGCGGCGGGCTATCGCGGCGAACAGCACGTCAAGCTGGCGGCGATCATCGAGTTCATCCATACCTCCACCCTGCTGCACGACGACGTGGTGGACGAGTCGGACCTGCGACGGGGCCGCAAGACCGCCAATGCGCTGTGGGGCAACGCGGCCAGCGTGCTGGTCGGCGACTTCCTCTACTCGCGCTCGTTCCAGTTGATGGTCGAGCTGGACGACATGCGCATCATGCGCATCCTGGCCGACACCACCAACACCATCGCCGAAGGCGAAGTACTGCAGCTGCTCAACATCGGCAACGCCGACGTGGATGAAAGCGCCTACCTCGCCGTGATCGAGCGCAAGACCGCGGTGCTGTTTGCCGCCGCCACCGAACTGGGCGGCCTGCTGGGCGGGCTGCCGGACGACCAGGTGGCCGCGCTGCGCCGTTACGGCATGGAGCTTGGCTATGCGTTCCAGATCGCCGACGACCTGCTCGACTACGTGAGCGATGCCGACACGCTGGGCAAGAACATCGGCGACGACCTCGCCGAAGGCAAGCCCACCCTGCCGCTGATCTACGCGCTGCAGAAGGCCGATGCCGAACAGCGGCAGTCGTTGCGCCACGCAATCGAACACGGCGGCCTGGACTCGCTGGATCGCATCATCGCCGCCATCCGCGATTCCGGTGCACTGGAACGCACGCACGAACGCGCCGTGCTGCATGCCGATGCCGCCCGCGAGGCGCTGCGTGCGCTGCCGGAATCCCCATGGCGCGAGGCGCTGGCGACGCTGGCGGACTATTCGGTGCAGCGCCGCTTCTGACCCGTCAGTCGCTGGCCGACGGCAGGCCCGCCGACGCCGGGCCCTGCCGCGCGAAGCCACCCGGCCCGCCATCCCGGCGAACGCCGGCATGACGGACCCGGTACAAGCGCTCAGGGCGCGCCGCTGAACGCCCCGTGCAGCCAGTCGTGCATGAGCCGGTAACTGCGCTGCGCCGCACGCTCGTCGTACATGCAGCCCGGCTTGTGCTGGTCGGTTTCGGTGAAGCAGTGCACCGAGTTTCCAAGCACCACGAACTGCCAGTCCGCCTTGCTGCCACGCATCTCGTCCATGAACTTGTCGGCGTCGGGCATGGTGCCCTTGTCGTCGGCGCCGTTCATCACCAGCACGCGCGCCTTGATCTGCTTGGCGAGCGACGGATCGTCCGTCTGCAGGGCGCCGTGGAACGACACCACCGCGGCGACGTCCGCGCCGCTGCGGGCCAGGTCCAGCACCGCCGAACCTCCGAAGCAGAAGCCGATGGCGGCGAGCTTGGTCAGGTCGATCGGCGCATCCTTGCCCTGCGCCTTGAGCTGGTCGAGCGCGAGATTGATGCGCTTGCGCATCAGTCCACGGTCGCCATACAGCGGCTTTACCGCGGCCATGGCCTGGTCGTCGCTGGTGGGACGCACCTTCTCGCCGTACATGTCGGTGACGAGAA
This sequence comes from Dyella soli, assembly GCF_054482295.1. NCBI lineage: Bacteria > Pseudomonadati > Pseudomonadota > Gammaproteobacteria > Lysobacterales > Rhodanobacteraceae > Dyella > Dyella soli. Next base: position 468,592 of record NZ_JBTFFU010000002.1, on the reverse strand, counting down.
TCACGTATTCCTTGCCAGCGATGCCGTCGGCCTTGCTCAGCGCCAGGTCGTTGACGCCATACCAGTTGGGCACCATGACCAGGCCCGGCCGCCTGGTGGCGACCGCATCGTCATACACCAGCACGCTGTGGAACCTGGTGCCGCCCTCGGTCCATTCGACGGGCTTGTGCACCATCTTCGCCTGTGCGGCGAAGGCAAATCCGGACAGCAACAGCAAACAGCCAAGTCGGACCATGCGCATGACTTCCACTCCTCAGTGGCGGGGATCGATTCGTTCAGAGGCCGGCGGCGTGCTCCGCAAGCCGGCGCTTGATGGGGGACAGGCGGTCGAACAGGCGCACTCCGAGGCTGCGCGCCGCCACCAGCGGCGGCGACGTCCAGCCGAAGATGCGCGCCAGCGCATCGAAACTCAGCGCATCCAGCGTGTCCGCACTGCGACGGCGGCGCGCGTAACGGCGCAGCACCTGGGCCGCTGCGATGTCGACACCGTCGTCACGCGCAGCGACCAGGGTCTGGCTCAGTTCGGCCACGTCACGCAGGCCAAGGTTCACGCCCTGCCCGGCCAGCGGATGCACGGCGTGTGCAGCATCGCCCAACAGCACGAAGCGCTCGGCCTGGTAGCTCCTGGCCAGTTGCAGCCGCAGCGGAAACGCGGCACGTACCGTGCTGCCGGTGATACGACCCAGGCGAAAGTCGCTGGCCACGCCGAGTTCGTCGCGGAAGGCCTGCTCGTCCAGCGCCATCACGCGTTGCGCCTCGGCTTCCGGCAGCGACCACACGATCGAGCTGCGCCCGTCGGCCAGCGGCAGCAACGCAAGCGGGCCGGTGGCGAGGAAGCGCTGCCACGCGGTGCCTTCATGCGGGCGCTCCGTGCTCACGTGGGCGACGACGCCGCGCTGGGCGTAATCGCGCCCTTGGGTTTCGATGCCTGCCTGCGTGCGCAACGGCGAACCGGCGCCATCGGCGGCGACCAGCAGGCGGGCCGACAGCGTCTCCGCCTCGGCACCAACCAGTGCGAGTTGCACCCGGTCCTCGAACACTTCGAATCCGCTGACCTGGGCCGGGCAGAGCCGACGCACGCCGGCCGCCTCGAGCGCCTGCCACGACTGCCACTGCACGAGACTGTTCTCGACGATATAGCCGAGCAGGTCGCGCCCTTCGGCGGCGGCATCGAAGTGGATGGACGCACCCGTCGCCGCGTCCCACACGTGCATGTGCGCGTACGGACCGGCGCGCGCTTCGCGTATCGCCGTCCACACGCCGAGCTCATCCAGCAGCGCGATCGATGACGGCGCCAGGCCCACCACGCGCAGGTCCACTTCGTCGCTTGGCGACCACGGCGCCGGTGCGCGCGCTTCGAGCAGTGCCGTGGCAAAGCCGGCGCGCGCCAGCGACAGCGCGGCGGCTGCCCCGACCATGCCGCCGCCGACCACCGCCACATCCAGCGCCGGCCCGCGGCGGCGCGGGGCATCGCTGCGCATTGCTGACCTCGTGCTCACGGCAGACGCTCCAGTACCGCCCGCGGCGGCGTGCCTCGAAAACCCATGCCACGCCGGGCCAGCAGGCGCTGCAACGGCGGCACGCGATCGAGCGCGAACATGGCGATCGAGCGCAACGGCCCCAGCAGCGGTTGCGGCAGGCAGGCAAGCTGCACCAGCCCATGGCTCATGGTCATGGTGCCTTCGCGATCGGGGGCGCGGCGTTCGGCGTAGCCGGCCAGCAGCGCGTCCGCACCGGGATCGTCGGCACCGATGATCATCTCCGCCAGCGTCAGCGCATCGCGCAGGCCGAGGTTGAAGCCCTGCGCGCCGATCGGATGGATGGTCTGCGCCGCATTGCCGACCAGCACCGCCCGGCGCGCCACCACGGCGCCTGCCGCCACGCGCTTGATCGCGTAGGGATGGCGCCGCCCGGGCCGGCTCAGCCGGCCGAGCCGCCAGCCGAAGCGCTGCTGGGCCAGCGCGATGAAGGCATCGTCATCCAGCGCGGCGACGGCGTCGGCCTCGGCCCGCGGCACGGTCAGCACCATGCCGCAGCGGCGCCCCGCCAGCGGCAGCAAGGCCAGCGGGCCGCCATCGGCAAAGCGCTCATAGGCGCGGTTGGCGTGGTCGCGCTCGGGTGTCACCGTGCAGACGAACAGGGTTTGCCGGTAATCGTGCTGCTCGGCGCCGACGCCGAGGTGTTCGCGCACGAACGAAGCGGTGCCGTCGGCACCGACCAGCAGCGGCGTGTCGATGTCGACCGTGCCGTCGGCGGTGCGGATGCGGGCGCGCCAGCCCCCGGCGTGCCCCTCGAGCGCCTCCAGCGTCGCCGGCGCCAGTCGCCTGAGCCGGGTGCAGGTGTCGAGGCGGCGCAGAAGGGCCGCCCCGAGTTCGCGCGCCGGCAAGGTCCAGCCAAGCGCATCGACGCCTTCGCGCTGCGCATCCATGTGCACGCTGCCGAACTCGCCGGCGCGCGTGACGTGGATGTGACGGATCGGCGTGGCCTGGGCGGCGGCATACGGCCAGACGCCGATCGCGATCAGCCCGTTGACCGTGGCCCGGGCGAGCGCGAGGTTGCGTTCGTCATAGCTGGGCTGGTCGTCGACGCGGGGCGCGGCCGCCTCGACCATCACGGCATCGATGCCCGCGGCGTCCAGCGCGATGGCCAGGCTGGCGCCGACCAGGCCGCCACCGACGATGAGCACCGGCCGCCGGTCCGTGGTGGCTGCTGGGTGGGTTGGGGTAGTCATGGCGCCGAATGATACGCGCTGCAGCCCGCCGGGCCCCATCTGGATGCCCGCAATTGGGATAGACTTATCGTCTGCACTTTGCGTAACACTTGGAGCAACTCATGGCTATGACGCAGACCCGGCGGTTGGGCATCTTCCTGGCACTCGCCCTGGTGATGGCAGCCACTCGCATTCACCACTTCGCCGCCATGCCCGATGCGTCATGGGCCGTGTTCTTCCTCGCCGGCTTCTGGCTGCGCGGCTCGGCCCGCTGGGCGTTCCCGCTGCTGATGGCCGAGGCGGTGCTGGTCGATTACCTCGTGATCACCGGCCAGGGCATGGATTTCTGGAGCCACTACTGCGTGTCGCCCGCCTATTGGGCCCTGGTTCCCGCGTACGCCAGCCTGTGGCTGGGCGGCAACTGGCTGGCCCGTCACCAGCGTGGCCTGCACGTCTCCACGCTGGGGCTGGCCGCGGTCGCCCTGCTGGCCGGCGAACTGGTCTGCTACGTGATTTCCAACGGCAGCTTCTACTGGGTCAGCAACAGCGTGCCGCAGCCGCGCAGCCTGGGCGCCTGGGCCGTGAACCTGGGTGACTGGTACCTGCCCTTCCTCGGCACCACGGCGCTGTACGTCGCCATCGGCGCCGTGCTGCACGTGCTGGTGATCCAGCTTGCCCGCACGCTTGGCCACGCCGCCCCGCGCGGCCTGCGTCACTGAGATCGTGCGTGGGAAACCGTCTTTCGAAGATCTACACGCGCACGGGCGACGACGGCAGCACCGGACTCGGTGACGGCTCGCGCGTCGCCAAGGATTCGCTGCGCGTCAGCGCCTACGGCACCGTCGACGAGCTCAACAGCAGCATCGGCATGGTGCTGGCCGCCGACGGCGTCGACGACGCCGTGCGCGAAGTCCTCACCCAGGTCCAGCACGACCTGTTCGACCTCGGTGGCGAGCTGTGCATTCCCGGCATGGCCATGGTCCAGGACCAGGACATCGAGCGGCTCGAACACGTGCTCGATGGGTTCAACGACCCGCTGCCGCCGCTGAAGGATTTCATCCTGCCCGGCGGTGGCATGGCCGCGGCCTGCTGCCACCTGGCGCGTACCGTATGCCGCCGCGCCGAGCGCGAGGTGATTGCGCTGGCCCGTGACGAGGAAGTGCGGCCGCAAGCCCAGCGCTACCTCAACCGCCTGTCCGACCTGCTGTTCGTGATCTCGCGCGTGCTGGCCCGCGCCAGCGGCCACGGCGAGGTGCTGTGGCAGCACGAGCGCCGCCGCAGGTCCTGAGGGGATAGCCGGTTCCATGCTGCGGCTCTACACCCACGCCAGCTGCCTGCAGCACGACCCCGGCCCGGGCCAACCCGAGTCACCGGCGCGCCTGCGCGCCGTGCTGCAGGCGCTCGACGAGGACCGTTTCGCGGCGCTCGACCGCGTCGAGGCGCCACACGCCACGCGCGAACAGCTGCTGCGCGTGCACACGGCGGCGCATGTCGACCGCATCCTCGGCACCGTGCCAGAGAGCGGCACGGTCCGCCTCGACGAAGACACGCTGATGTCGCCCAGTTCGGCCGAGGCGGCGCTGCGCGCGGCCGGCGCCACGGTCGCCGCGGTCGATGCCGTGCTTGGCGCCCGGAGCGGACAGGCCTTCTGCGCCGTGCGCCCGCCCGGCCACCACGCCACGCCGGACCAGGCGATGGGTTTTTGCCTGTTCAACAATATCGCGGTGGCGGCAGCGCATGCGCTGGCCGTGCATGGACTCAAGCGCATCGCCATCGCGGATTTCGACGTCCATCACGGCAACGGCACGCAGGACATCTTTGCCAACGACCCGCGCGTGCTGTTCGTTTCCAGCCATCAGATGCCCTTGTATCCGGAGACCGGGCGCGAGGACGAGCGGGGCGTGGGCAACATCATCAATGCGCCGCTCTCGCCGGGCGACGGCTCCTACGAGTTCCGCGAGTTGTGGGAGGGCAGCCTGCTGCCGCGCATGCACCTGTTCAAGCCGCAGCTGGTGCTGGTGTCGGCCGGCTTCGATGCGCACCGCATGGACCCGCTGGCCGACCTGCGCCTGGGCAGCGAGGACTACGCCTGGATCACCGGCCGCCTGCTCGACCTGGCCCACGCCCATGCCGACGGCCGCCTGGTGTCCAGCCTTGAAGGCGGCTACAACCTGCAGGCCCTGGCCAGCAGCGTTGCCGCCCACGTGGGCGCACTGCTCGACGGCTAGCCGGTCAGTCGCCGGCGGCGACGAAGTCCAGCGCCACCGAGTTGATGCAATAGCGCAACCCGGTCGGCTTGGGGCCGTCCGCAAAGACGTGACCAAGATGTGAATCGCACTCGGCGCAGCGCACCTCGGTACGGCGCATGCCCTGGCCTTCGTCCTGGCGCAGGCTGACAGCCGTGCGGACGATGGGCTGGAAGTAGCTGGGCCAGCCCGATCCGGAGTCGTACTTCGCCTCGGAGGCAAACAGCCTGGCCCGGCAGGCCGCGCACACGTAGGTCCCTGCGCCCTTGTGCCGGTACCACTTGCCACTGAACGGCGGCTCGGTGGCCGAGCACCGGCAGACGGCGTACTGCTCGGGCGTCAGTTCGGCGCGCCACTGGGCGTCGGTCTTGCTCAGTTTGTGCTCAGTCATGCTGAATCCTTCGCGTCGGGCCGGGTATCCAACTGCCGTCGATGGGGGCTTTCTGATAGTTTTACGAGCCTCACAGCCGACAGACTGCCATCGTGACGCCCAAGCTGCCTTCGCGCCACCTGCCTCCGCGCCGCCTGCTGGCGGTTGCAGCCGCACTCGCCCTGTCCGGCGCCCCGGTCGAAGCCCAGACGGCAGCCGAACAGACGTCCACGCCGGCGACCCCGCAGCCCTCGGCGCTGCCCAGTTGCCCGCTGGGCGCGTATCACTGCCCGCCGCGCCCGGTCAATTTCAACATGTGCCGTCCCAACGCCATGCTGTCGTTCTACGACCCGACGCTGAGCAAGGACAGTTCGCTGCGCGACACCTCCAACACCTTCGTGACCGCCCAGCGCGTCGATGGCTCGAACCAGACCGTCTACCACATGGAAGGCAACGTGAAGGTCGAGCGCGCCGACCAGCGCCTGCAGGCGGACGTGACCGATTACAACAACGACACCACCGACTACGACGCGCGCGGCAACGTGCGCTACCAGGAAGTCGGCCAGCTGATGTCGTCCGACCATATCCGCGGCAACCAGGACGCCAGCACCGGCACGGCCGACAACGTCAGTTACCAGATGCTGACCAACCGCGGCAACGGCGTCGCCGCGCAGGGCCAGTTGCTGGACGACCAGCGCAGCCGCTACACGCAGGCGACCTACTCCACCTGCGACGTCGGCCACCACGTGTGGGAGATCCATGCCAAGGACATCCGCATGGACAAGGAAACCGGCGAAGGCACCGCGCACGATGCCACCATGGTGGTCGGCGGCGTGCCGATCTTCTGGTTGCCGACCTTCACCTTTCCGATCAATGACGAACGCAAGAGCGGCTTCCTGACCCCGACCATCGGCAACTCCAGCCGCTCGGGCTTCATGGTCAGCGCGCCGTACTATCTCAACCTGGCGCCGAACTACGACGCGACGCTCGATCCGCGCATCTACACCGACCGCGGCGTGATGCTGGGCGGCGAATTCCGCTACCTCGTGCCGGGAAGCACCGGCCAGCTGAACTTCGAATTCCTGCCGAACGATCGCGGCGACCCCGATCCCAATACGGTGGCCAACACCACCGGCACCGATCGCTGGCTGCTGAAATACAACGATTACACGCACATCTATGGGCCGTGGTCGTTCAGCACTTCGATCAACCGCGCCTCGGACCGCAACTACCTGCGCGACTTCGGCAACGACCTCTACACCGCGGCCATCGGCACGCTCAGCTCCAACGCCTATGTCAACGGCGGCGGCAAGTGGGGCGAGGCGTTCTGGAACGCGCAGTTCGGCGCGGACTATTACCAGAACGTCGACCCGTCGCTGCCCGACTCGGTGGTGCAGTACAAGCGCTGGCCGCGTGGCGCGTTCAACATCAACCTGCCGATCAATCGCTGGCTGGAAGTCGGCGCCAACACCGAGGCGGTGGCGTTCCGCAAGGACGACGTGGTCGAGGGCAATCGCCTGGACCTGTATCCCTACCTCGCGGCGGACTTCCGCGGCGCGGCCTGGTTCGTCAAGCCCAAGCTGGCCTATCGCTACACGGCCTACGACCTCACCGGGCAGTACAGCCTGTTCGGATATAGCGGTCCGCTGGCACCCGGCCAGGCCACGCCTTTCACCAACAACTCGCCCAGCCGGTCGCTGCCGATCGTCAGCGTGGACAGCGGCCTGATCTTCGACCGCAGCACGTCGCTGTTTGGCACCAGCTACACGCAGACGCTCGAGCCGCGCCTGTACTACCTGTACGTGCCGTATCGCAACCAGAACAACCTGCCGCTGTTCGACACCAACCTGATGTCGTTCGATTCGTGGGAGCTGTTCACGCCCAACCAGTATTCGGGCGCCGACCGGCAGATGAACGCGAACAACCTCAGCGCGGCGCTGACCACGCGCCTGCTCGATGACAACGGCGTGGAACGCCTGTCGGCGAGCATCGGCCAGATCCACTACTTCACCCAGCAGCGCGTGCAGCTGCCCAACGGCCCCAACACGGTCACCCCGGTCACCGACTGGTCGGGCTCGGACTACGCCGTGGACCTGAGCACCCAGCTCAGCGATGACTGGAAGCTCACGTCCTCCTACCAGTGGAACCCGAACACCAGCCTCACCGACCTGGGTGCCATCACGCTGCAGAAGCGCATCCAGACCGACGGCATCGTCAATTTCTCGTACCGCTACCGCCGCACCCCGGGCACTAACCTGCCGCTGCTGGAACAATACGACGCCTCGGTGGTCTACCCCGTCTCCGATCGCTGGCGCCTGATTGGCCACTGGACCTACTCGGTGCTCGACAAGCGCACGGTGGAGGCCCTGGCCGGCGTGGAATACGACAGCTGTTGCGTGGCGTTGCGCCTGATCGGGCGGCACTACGTGAATACCTACGACTACAACACGCAGCTGGGCTCGACCAACACCGCGATCATGGTGGAAGTGGAGTTCAAGGGCATGGGCGGGTTCACCGGTCAGTCGGAAAACGCCCTGCGCAATGGTATTCTTGGTTATCAATAACTTCCCTGTCGCCCCCGGCGACTGAAGGCCCCAAAACTGATGAAGCAGCCCCTCGCGTTGTTCCTGCTCGCGGTCGCCACCGCGACTGCCTTGCCCACCCATGCCCAGTTGCTGCCGCAGGCCGGCACCGGCAAGCAGCCGCTCGACCGTATCGTGGCGGTGGTGGACGAGGGCGTGATCCTGCAGAGCGAGCTGAACGAGGCCGTGCGCTCGGTCCAGCAGCAGTACGCCAGCAACCCGGGCCAGCTGCCGCCGATGAACGTGCTGCAGCGCCAGGTGCTGGACCGCCTGATCCTGATGAAGCTGCAGGTGCAGCGCGCCGACGAACAGGGCATCCGCGTCTCGGACGCCGATGTCGACCAGGCCGTCAATGCCGTGGCCCAGCAGAACAAGATGACGCCGGAACAGCTGCGCGCGGCCGTCGAGCACGAAGGCTCGAGCTTCGCGGCGTTCCGTCGCCAGCTTTCCGAGCAGCTGGTGGCCCAGCGCCTGCACGAAAGCGTCGTGCGTGACCAGGTGAATATCACCGACAGCGAGATCAACAACCTGCTGGCCAGCCCGTCGTACAAGGCCGGCGAGATCCACCTGGCGCACATCCAGGTCAGCCTGCCGGCCGGCGCCACCGCCGCCGACATCAAGACGGCGCAGGAAAAATCCGAGCAGGCCCTGAATGCCATCCGTGGTGGCATGGACTTCCACGCCGCGGCGATCCGCTACTCCGATGCCCAGGACGCCCTCGAAGGCGGCGACCTCGGCTGGCGCCGCGTGGACGAAGTCCCGCCCGCGTTCGCCGACGCCGTGGCCAGCATGAAGGCCGGCGACGTCACCCCGGCCCTGCGCGGCCCCACCGGTTTCCACATCCTCAAGCTGATCGAGCAGCGCGCGCCAAGCCGCCAGGTCGTGCAGGAGTTCCATGCGCGCCAGATCCTGATCAAGCCCAGCGAGCTGGTGACGCCAGAGCAGGCCCACCAGAAGGCCGAAGACCTCTACAACCGCATCGTCAACAAGCACGAGGACTTCGCCAAGCTGGCGAAAGAGAACTCGAAGGACGACACCACCGCCAACAACGGCGGTGACATGGGCTGGTTCGGGCTGCAGGACTGGGGCAGCAACGTCGCCCAGCACCTGGGCGAACTGAAGGACGACCAGGTTTCGCAGCCGTTCCAGAGCGAGGCCGGCTGGCACATCCTGCAGCGCCTGGGTGCCCGCCAGAGCGACCGCACCGACGAAATCTCGCGCAACCAGGCACGCCAGGCCATCGGCAACCGCAAGGCGGAGCAGGTCTACGAAGACTATTTGCGCGACATGCGCTCCGGCGCCTATGTGAACATCCTGGTGCCCGAGCTGCGTGAGGCTGGCGAGCAGCAGGGCACGAAGTCTTCCTGAGGCCGCGTTGACTAACCTTGCCCTTCCCCGGCTGGCCGTCACTGCGGGTGAGCCGGCGGGCATCGGCCCCGAGCTGCTGATCCGGTTGGCCGCCAGTTCGCTGGCGGCCAATTTCGTTGCGATCACCGATCGCGACCTGCTGCTGCGGGCCGCCGCGCGCTGCGGTGCCTCCATCGAGCTGATCGAGGACGACGGAGCGCCGCTCCGGCAACGCCGCGCCGGCCAGCTGTGCGTTCGCCATGTTGCGCTGGGCACCCGCGAGACGCCGGGCCAGCCTGATCCGCGCAATGCCGCGCATGTGCTGGCGACGCTGGCCGAGGCCGCGGATGGCTGCGCGGCGGGGCGCTACGCGGCGGTGGTCACGGCGCCGCTGCAGAAGTCGTCGATCAACGACGCGGGCATCCCCTTCAGCGGGCACACCGAATTTTTTGCCGGGCGCGCCCACGCCGACGTGGTGATGATGCTGGCCAGCCCCGAGCTGCGCGTGGCGCTGGCCACCACGCATCTCCCGCTGGCGTCGGTGCCAGCCGCCATCACCCAGGAGAGCCTGGAGCGCGTGCTGCGCATCGTGCACCGTGAGTTGCGCGACACCTTCGGCCTGGCCGAGCCGCGCATCGGCGTGCTTGGCCTCAACCCGCACGCCGGCGAAGGCGGCCACCTCGGGCGCGAGGAAATCGACACCATGATCCCGGCGCTGGACCGCCTGCGCCGCGAGGGCATGCAGCTGCTCGGCCCACTGCCCGCCGATACCGCCTTCGTACCCGCCCAGCGCGAACGCTACGACGCCGTGCTGGCGATGTACCACGACCAGGCGTTGCCGGTGCTGAAGAGCGAGGCATTCGATCGCACCGTCAACCTCACGCTCGGCCTGCCCTTCATCCGCACGTCGGTGGACCATGGCACCGCGCTCGATCTTGCCGGCACCGGACGGGGCGACCCGTCCAGCCTGATCGCCGCCGCGACGATGGCGCTGGATCTCGTGGCCCGACGCGCCACCCGCTCACCCTCCAGCCCCCGGGGAGCGGGGCGAGGCGAGGGATCAACCTCGCAAGGACTCCCATGAACGCACGTCCCAAGAAAAGTTTCGGCCAGCACTTCCTGCACGAGAAGCGCTACATCGAGCGCATCGTCAGTGCCATCTCGCCCCGCGAAGACGACTTCGTGGTCGAGATCGGCCCCGGTGAAGGCGCACTGACCCTGCCCCTGCTCGCCGCCGCCCGCAAGCTCACCGCCATCGAGCTGGATACCGACCTCATCCCCGACCTGGCAGCGCGTGCCGCCAGCGTGGGCGAGCTGAGCATCATCCATTCGGATGTGCTGAAGGTGGACTTCACCGCGTTGGCGCATCGTCATGGGGTGGAGCGCCTGCGCATTGCGGGCAACCTGCCCTACTACATTTCCAGCCCCATCCTGTTCCATTGCGTCGAGCATGCCGCTGCGATCCAGGACATGCACTTCATGCTGCAGAAGGAAGTGGTCGACCGCATGGCGGCCGAACCCGGCAGCAAGGTGTATGGGCGATTGTCGGTCATGCTGCAGCTGGTCTGTCGCGTGGAGCCCTTGTTCACCGTGCCGCCGGGCGCCTTCCGGCCGCCGCCGAAGGTCGACTCCGCCGTGGTGCGACTGGTGCCGCTGGCGCCCGCGCAGTTGCCCGACGCGGATCCCGAGCGCATCTACACCATCGTGAAGGCGGCCTTCGCACAGCGGCGCAAGACGCTCGGAAATGCGCTCAAGCATGTCATGGACAGCAGCGCCATCATGGCCGCTGACGTCGATCCCAAGGCACGGGCGGAAACGCTCTCGCCTCACGACTACGTGCGCCTGGCCCGGGTTCCCAGCAACTGATCCAGAGCGCACCTACGTGACAGCGGGCTGTGATGCAGCCCGCTGCCCTCAGGCCTCCCCCTTGCGCGGCGTCTGCCCGTACAATCGCGGCATGAACGAACGATCTCCCTACACGATCGACGTGCAGGTCGAGCCCCGCTTTGTCCCCGACCAGTCTCGACCCGGCGACAATCGCTACGTCTTTGCCTACACGATCACCCTGCACAACGCAGGCGCCGTCCCCGCGCGCCTGCTGACCCGCCACTGGGTCATCACCGATGCCAACGGCAAGGTGGAAGAAGTCACCGGCGAAGGCGTCGTCGGCGAACAGCCGTGGATCCGCCCGGGCGACGATTACGAGTACACCTCCGGCGCCGTGCTGGAAACCGCGGTCGGCGTCATGCAGGGCAGCTACGAGATGCTGGCGGATGACGGCACGCGCTTCGAGGCGCCCATCCCGCCCTTCACCCTCTCCATCCCCCGTACGCTGCACTGATGGCTACGTACGCAATCGGAGATGTGCAGGGCTGCCATCCCGAACTCCAGCGCCTCCTCGACAAGATCCGCTTCGACCCATCCAGTGACCGCCTCTGGTTCTGCGGCGACCTGGTCAATCGTGGCGGGCAGTCACTGGAAACGCTGCGGCTGATCCACAGCCTGCGCGAGCAGTCGGTGGTGACCCTGGGCAACCACGACCTCAGCCTGCTGGCGATTGCGCAGCGGCGGCCGGAGGCGCAGTCCAAGGTCAATCCGGAATTGCGTGAAGTGTTGTTTGCCGACGACGCGCCCGTACTGATGGAATGGCTGCGTTCGCAGAAGCTGCTGCACCACGACGAACAACTCAACTGGACCATGGTGCACGCCGGGCTTGCCCCGTCGTGGACGCTGCGCCAGGCCCAGCGCTCGGCGCAGGAGATCGAGCGCGAACTGGGCAGCCCGCGTCATCCGCGCCTGTTGAAGAATCTGTTCGGCAATCGCCCCGCTGCCTGGAACAGCCGCCTGCAGGGCATCGAGCGCATGCGCGCCTCGATCAACACTCTGACCCGCATGCGCTACTGCGACATCCACGGACGCATCGACTTCGAGAGCAAGGGCATTCCCGGCACGCAGAAGCCCGGCATGTATCCGTGGTTCGAAGTACCCGGCATGCGCCGCCGCGAAGCCCGCATCGTGTGCGGACACTGGTCGGCCCTGGGCCGCTTCTCCGGCATGGGCATCTACGCGATCGACACCGGCTGCGTCTGGGGTGGCCAGCTCACGGCGCTGCATCTGGATGCCGAGGAACCGCGCTACATCACGGTGGATGCCGAGCCGTACCGCAAGCGCCCGCCGGGCGCCGAGGACTGAGCGACCCCACCCGTCGCCGGCAGTCGCGATATAGGCCAAAAAGAAACCCCGCCATGGCGGGGTTTCTTTTGGCCGTCAGCTCAACTGGCCGTGACAGTGCTTGTACTTCTTGCCCGAGCCGCAGGGGCACGGGTCATTGCGACCGATCCGCGCGCCTTCGTGCACGCCAGTCGCCGTCGCCGCCGCGGCCATGCTGCCGGCCGCCACCGCTTCCGGGTCGGCACCGAGCGCGCCCACGGGCGCACCGCCGCCATGCGCCAGCATCTGGCGCTGCAGGCGCTCGGCCAGGCGCTGCTGTTCGGCTTCCATCGCGGCGACTTCTTCTTCGCTGCGCACGCGCACGCGCGCCAGCATCTGCACGACTTCGGTCTTGATGCGGTCGAGCATGCTGGAGAACAGTTCGAACGACTCGCGCTTGAACTCCTGCTTCGGCTGCTTCTGCGCATAGCCGCGCAGGTAGATGCCCTGGCGCAGGTAGTCCATGCTCGCCAGGTGTTCCTTCCAGGCGTTGTCGACCACGCTGAGCATGATGTGCTTCTCGAGCTGGCGCATGGTGTCCACGCCGACCTGCTGCTCCTTGGCCTTGAACAGCTGCTCGACGCCTTCGCGCACGTGCTCCAGGATCGCCTTGTCGTCGATCTCGTGCTGCTGCTCGACCCAGTGCCTGAGGTCCAGCGACAGGCCGTACTCGCTTTCCAGCTCGCGATCGAGGCCGGCGATGTCCCACTGTTCGTCGACGCTGTCGGCCGGCACGTGGCGACGCACCAGTTCGGTGGTCACGTCGTCGCGGATGTCGGCGATGGTCTCGGAGACGTCATCGACTTCCAGCAATTCGTCGCGCTGGCGATAGATCACCTTGCGCTGGTCGTTGGCGACGTCGTCGAACTCGAGCAGGTGCTTGCGGATGTCGAAGTTGTGCTGCTCGACCTTGCGCTGCGCCTTTTCGATCTGGCGGCTGACCATACGGTCTTCCAGCGCGTCGTCTTCCTTCATGCCGAACATGCGCATCCAGCGGCCGACCCAGTCACCCGCAAAGATGCGCAGCAGGTTGTCCTGCAGCGAGAGGTAGAAACGCGAGGAACCCGGATCGCCCTGGCGGCCCGAACGGCCACGCAGCTGGTTGTCGATGCGGCGCGATTCGTGGCGCTCGGTGCCAACGATATGCAGGCCGCCGGCAGCGAGCACTTGTTCGTGGCGCTTCTTCCATTCGGCCTTGACGCGTTCGCGGTCGGCGTCGGTCGCACCTTCCGGCAGCCCGGCGTGCGCGGCCTCGAGGCTGCCGCCCAGCACGATGTCGGTGCCGCGGCCCGCCATGTTGGTGGCGATGGTGACCGAGCCCGGCGCACCAGCCTGCGCGACGATGTGCGCTTCGCGCTCATGCTGCTTGGCGTTGAGCACTTCGTGCGGGATCTTGGCCTTGCGCAACAGCTCGGACAGCAGCTCGGAGACTTCGATCGAGGTGGTGCCCACCAGCACGGGCTGCCCGCGCTTGTGGCAATCCTTGATGTCCTCGATCACCGCCTTGTACTTCACTTCCTGGCCGAGGAAGACCATGTCGGCGTTGTCCTGGCGGATCATCGGCTTGTGGGTGGGAATGACCACCACTTCCAGGCCGTAGATCTGCTGGAACTCGTACGCTTCGGTGTCGGCCGTACCGGTCATGCCGGACAGCTTCTTGTACATGCGGAACAGGTTCTGGAACGTCACCGTGGCCAGCGTCTGGTTCTCGCGCTGGATCGGCACGCCCTCCTTCGCTTCCACCGCCTGGTGCAGGCCGTCCGACCAGCGGCGCCCCGGCAGCGTGCGGCCGGTGAATTCATCGACGATCACCACCTCGCCGTCGCGCACGATGTAGTCCACGTCGCGGTGATAGATGGCGTTGGCGCGCAGGGCCGCGTTGAGGTGGTGCACGACGGCCAGGTTCTTGGAGTCGTACAGGCCGCTCTCGGGGTCGATGACGCCGGCTTCGCGCAGCAGCTCGTCGGCATGCGACATGCCCTCTTCGGACAGGTGCACCTGCTTCTGCTTTTCGTCGACGAAGTAATCGCCGGTGGTGTCTTCCTTCTCCTGGCGGATCATCTTCGGGACGATCTTGTTCACCGCGATGTACAGCTGCGGGGAATCCTCGGCCGGGCCGGAGATGATCAGCGGCGTACGTGCCTCGTCGATCAGGATGGAGTCGACCTCGTCGACGATGGCGTAGTGCAGGCCGCGCTGGTAGCGCTGGTCCTTGCTGAGCGCCATGTTGTCGCGCAGGTAGTCGAAGCCGAATTCGTTGTTGGTGCCGTAGGTGATGTCGGCGGCGTACGCCTCGTGCTTGTCGGCATGGTCCATGCCCGGCCAGACCACGCCGGTCGACAGGCCCAGGAAGCCGTACAGCTTGCCCATCTGGCCGGAGTCGCGGCGGGCCAGGTAGTCGTTCACGGTGACCACGTGGACGCCCTTGCCTTCCAGCGCGTTCAGATACACCGGCAGCGTGGCGACCAGGGTCTTGCCCTCGCCCGTGCGCATTTCCGCGATGCGGCCGGAATGCAGCACCATGCCGCCGATCAGCTGCACGTCGTAATGGCGCATGCCGAGCACGCGCTTGGCGCCCTCGCGCACCACCGCGAAGGCTTCCGGCAGCAGCTTGTCCAGCGACTCGCCGGCGGCGACACGCTGCTTGAACTCGTCCGTCTTGGCGCGCAGCGCCTCGTCGCTCAGCTTTTCAAATTCGGGTTCCAGCGCATTGATGCGCGAAACATTCTTGGAGAGCTGGCGCAGCACACGTTCGTTGCGGCTACCGAAAAGGCTCGTCAGGGCGCGATTGAACATCGATCTTCCGGATCCAGGGATTCATGAGCCGCCCACCCGGTAACTCCGGGCAGGCGAAAGGATTGATGATACTAGGGTCGGCGGGCTATCCCAAACGCCGGACCGGGCCCGCTGCCGCCGGCCCGTCGGCCGGCAACGGTGCCGGCCCGCGAACTCCCCCCATCACCGTCCGCCAACAGGAGTGGCGGCAGCCCGGATGGCTTTCAAGGGCGCTGAGATGCCGCCCGCGCCGGCGCTCAGCGATGGTTCTTCACAAACGCCAGCGGATTGACCACGCGGCCCTTGTACCAGACCTCGAAATGCACATGGGAGCCGGTGGAGCGGCCGGTGGAGCCGGCTTCGGAGACCACGTCGCCCACGTGCACGCGCTGGCCCGGCCGCACGTCCAACCGGCTGTTGTGGGCATAACGGGTCATGTAACCGTTGCCATGGTCGATCTCGATGACCTCGCCATAGCCGGTGCGTTCGCCGGCATAGGTGACCATGCCCTCGGCCACCGCATGCACCGGGGTGCCCTTGGGCGTGGAGATGTCCAGGCCCGTGTGGTACGCGCTGTGGCCGCTGAACGGATCGGGGCGACCACCAAAATAGGAGGAGATGTAGCCGTCCACCGGCATCCCGGTCGGCTTCAGGTTGGACTCGATCCTGGCATCCAGCAGCAGGCTCTGCAGCGCGGAAAGCTGCGCCTGCTGGCTGTCGAACTGGTTGGCCAGGTCATTGATGCTGGTATCGAGCGTCTGCGGGAGCGCATAGCTGCTGTCAGCGGTGTCTTCCACACCGCCCACCGCGGGTTGCTCGTCGAAATTGAACTCGCCGTCGTCGAGCTTGCCGACCTGGGTCAGGCGTTCGCCGAGCGCGTTGAGCCGCGTCGACTGGGCCTGCAACTGGCCCAGCTTCACCGCCAGCGCATCGATGTCGCGCTGGGCGTCCTTGCGCACGCCGGCCAGTTGCTTGTCCTGCTGCTGCACCTGCTGGTGCAGTCGGTGGATTTCCGACAGGGCCCGGTCGTGGGGACTGGCCACCACCATCGCGACCGCGCCACCGAGGCCGGCGCAACCGAGCACGGCAGCCGCAGCCAGGGCGAACAGGCGAAAACGCAGCCGCCGGTCCGCGAGATTCAGGGTTTTAGGCACCTTTTTGGTGCGCGACACAAGTATGATTTGCATGTCTTTCCACGTCGAAGATGTCGGCATCCATGCAGCGCGACGCTCCACCGCCTTCCCGCCGCACCGGTTCCGGACTAAAGCCCGTCATCGAGTTCGGCCCTATTGCCTCACTGGCCCGCAAAGCCCGTGAGCTGGATGCATTGGATCGCGCACTGCGCCAGACGTTACCGTCACCACTCCGCGAGCAGGTTCGCTTCGCCAACCTGCAAGACGGCCGCCTCGTTTTTCTGGCTCCGTCACCGGCTCTGGCCGCCAGGCTGCGCCTTCTCCAGGCGCAAATCCTCTCGACCGCACGTGCCGTGGGCACGTACGCCAGTTCAGTCACCGTGAAAGTGGCCCCCCAACCACCGACAGAAAACGTGCCGGATCGGTCCAAACCGCTTTCGAAGGCCGCCGCCTCTCACCTGAGAGCCGCCGCGACCTCAACCACAGACCCCGAATTACGGGATCTGTTCCTTGAGCTGGCGTCCATCGCCGAAGTTTCTGATTCCCAAACCGGCTGAACGGGTGGGTCGCACGTGGTGCGCCCTGCTCCGCCCGGTTCCATCGCCGTACTTCTCCGACGCCGACCCGGAAGCCGGCGTTCCCGAACTTATACCACGCCCCCACGGACCTGACGGACTGGAATGTCATCAGAACGTGAACAGCTGCCGATGGAAGTGGCGAGGTATATCACAAAACGAACGGCCGCGTCTTGTGGACGCGGCCGTTCAGTTTATTCAGCTTGGACGCGGACTTAGCGCATCAGATGGCTTGCGCCGGGTGCGCGTAGGAGATCGGCGAGGTGGCCGGGTCGTCCGCAAAGCTCACCTCTTCCCAGGCCGTGGCATCGGCCATCAGGGTGCGCAGCAGCTTGTTGTTGAGCTCGTGGCCCGACTTGTGGGCGTAGTACGCGCCCACCAGGCTGTGGCCCAGCAGGTAGAGATCGCCGATCGCGTCGAGGATCTTGTGCTTGACGAACTCGTCCTCGTAACGGAGGCCGTCCTCGTTGAGCACGCGGTAGTCGTCCAGCACCACGGCGTTGTCCATCGAGCCGCCCAGCGCCAGGTTGTGCTCGCGCAGCATCTCGATGTCGCGCATGAAGCCGAAGGTACGGGCGCGGCTGACTTCCTTCACGAACGAGGTGGTGGAGAAGTCGATTTCCGCCTTGGACGTGCGCTTGCTGATGATCGGGTGGTTGAACTCGATCGAGAAGCCCACCTTGAAGCCCTCGAACGGCTCGAAGCTGGCCCACTTGTCGCCTTCCTGCACCTTGATCGGCTTCTTGATGCGGATGAAGCGCTTGGCGACGTTCTGTTCCTCGATGCCGGCGGACTGCAGCAGGAACACGAACGGACCGGCGCTGCCGTCCATGATCGGCACTTCGGGAGCGGAAAGATCGACATAGGCGTTGTCGATGCCCAGGCCCGCCATGGCGGAGAGCAGATGCTCCACCGTGGAGACGCGCACGTCACCGTTCACCAAGGTGGTGGACAGGCGGGTGTCGCCGACGTTGTCCGGGCGCGCCGGGATGTCGACCGGCGGGTTGAGATCGGTACGGCGAAACACGATGCCCGTGTTGGGGGCAGCGGGGCGAAGCGTCATGTACACCTTGTCGCCGGTATGCAGACCGACGCCGGTGGCGCGAATGATGTTCTTGAGCGTACGCTGCTTGATCATTTTTTTGGTACCTGTAAGGGGCAGCAGCCAAATTAGGGGAGGGATGCTAACACAGTCTTAACCTGTGAAAAGGCAATCCACACCACACACTCTGTTCACCCTTTCATGTTTCTTTCATTCATGAACGAGTTCCATTCATGGGGCGAACAGAAATTTTCCTAATATCTTCAATGACTTGATTCAGACGCAGCGCCCCGCGCCGGGACGGGATTCCGGTCGCGGGACGCTGGACCCGCCTGGGAATCATTCCCGGGCCGGTCATGCGTCATCCCTGAAGCACGGTCTTTGAAGCCTTGCGTACGACAAGAACGCACGCCGGGCAGCATCAGCCAAGCCCCCGCACCCTGGCGGGAAAGGCCTCGCGGGCTCGGGACCACCTGCGTGGTCCAAGTCGCGATTTGTCACTGACAAGTGAAACCGGCGTTTTGTTCAATTTTTCTTCAAATTATCTGTCCAGTCAGTTTTCTCAGTCGGCCTGGCGGCGCAGGAAGGCCGGGATGTCGAGGTAGTCGAAGCTCGGATCGGCGCCCTTGTTCGGCGCGCTGCCATCGACGCGGCTGCTGACGGTCTGTTCCGGCTGGGCGTAGTCGACCACTTCGTTGCCGGTGCCCGTGCGCAGCACGACCGGGCGCGGACGCTGGCGCATCTCGACCTGCTGGGTCACCACCGGGCGCATCGGCTGGCGGGCTGCAGCGCGGTTGAGGCCGGTGGCCACCACGGTGACGCGTACGTCGTCCTGCATCTCCGGGTCGAGCGAGGTACCCATCACGACCGTGGCATCTTCGCTGGCGAAGTCGTGGATGATGCGCCCGATTTCGTCAAATTCGCGCATGGTCAGGTTCGGGCCGGCCGTCACGTTGACCAGGATGCCGCAGGCGCCGTTGAGGTTGACGTCTTCCAGCAACGGGTTGTTGATGGCCGCCTCGGCCGCAGCCTGGGCGCGATCGTCGCCGCGTGCGGTGCCCGAGCCCATCATCGCCATGCCCATCTCGGACATCACGGTGCGTACGTCGGCGAAGTCGACGTTGATCAGGCCCGGTGCGGTGATGAGATCGGCAATACCCTGCACGGCGCCCTGCAGCACGTCGTTGGCGGCCTTGAACGCATTAAGAAGCGTCACTTCACGGCCAAGCACGGAGAGCAGCTTCTCGTTGGGCACGGTGATCAGCGAATCGACGTGCTGCGAGAGGTCCTCGATGCCCTTCATCGCCACCTGCATGCGGCGACGACCCTCGAACGGGAACGGCTTGGTGACCACCGCCACGGTGAGGATGCCCTTCTCCTTGGCCAGCTGGGCCACCACCGGCGCTGCGCCGGTACCGGTGCCGCCGCCCATGCCGGCGGTGATGAACACCATGTCCGCGCCGTCGAGCATTTCCTCGATGCGCTCGCGATCCTCGAGCGCGGCCTGGCGGCCCACTTCCGGATTGGCGCCCGCGCCCAGGCCCTTGGTGACATTGGCACCGAGCTGCAGGTGCGTACGCGAGCCGCAGCTCTTCATCGCCTGCGAGTCGGTGTTGGCGACGACGAACTCGACGCCTTCAATGTTTGCATTGAGCATGTGCGCCACGGCGTTCCCGCCGCCGCCGCCCACGCCGATGACCTTGATTACTGCATTCGGTGCGAGTTTTTCGATGAGTTCAAACATTTCCCGTCCTCCGTAGAGCATCGTTGTCGTTGTAACCGCGGGCGCTGACGACCTTGTCGCCCCGAGGTGGCGGACGAACATCCATTCGTCCTTGGCTGGGCCTCATGCCCGGCCCAAATCAGAAATTCCTGGTAATCCAGCCGCGCAACTTGTCGACCAGGCCGCCCACGCTGCCGCCGGCCGGGCCGCTCGCCCGCATGCCGCCGTTGCGCGCGCCGTGCAGCAGCAGGCCAACGCCGGTGGAATGCAGCGGATTGGCGACGACCTCGCCGAGGCCGCTCACGTGTTGCGGCACGCCGATGCGCACCATCTTGTGGAAGATCTCCTCGGCCAGCTCCAGCGCGCCTTCCATGCGGGAAGCGCCACCGGTGAGCACGACGCCCGCGGCGACCAGGCTTTCGTAGCCGGAGCGGCGCAGCTCGTCCTGCACCATCTCGAAGATTTCCTCGTAACGGGCCTGCACCGACTGCGCCAGCGACTGCCGGGCCAGGCGGCGCGGCGGGCGATCGCCCACGCTCGGCACCTGGATGGTTTCCTCGGCGTGCGCCAGCTGCGCCAGGGCGCAGGCGTACTTGATCTTGATCTCCTCGGCATGCGCGGTCGGCGTGTGCACGCCGTAGGCGATGTCGTTGGTGACCTGGTCGCCGCCGACCGGCAGCGACTTGGTGTAACGGATGGCGCCCTGCGTATAGATGGCGATGTCGGTGGTGCCGGCGCCGATGTCGACCAGGCACACGCCCAGTTCGCGTTCGTCGTCGGTCAGCACCGACTTGGCGCTGGCCACGGCCGAGGGCACCAGTTCGTCCACGGTCAGGCCGCAGCGCTGGATGCACTTGCTGATGTTCTGCACGGCGGCCGCGGCACCGGTGACCAGGTGCACGCTCGCCTCCAGGCGCACGCCGCTCATGCCGACGGGCGAACGGATGCCGTCCTGGCCGTCGATGCGGTACTCCTGCGACTCCTTGTAGAGAACCTTGCGGTCGGCCGGGATGGCCACGGCACTGGCCGCCTCCAGCACCTGGTCGAGGTCCCCCGGCGTCACCTCGCGGTCGCGGATGGCCGCGGTACCGTGCGAGTTCTTGGTTTCCAGGTGGCTGCCGGAGATCGATGCGTACACCGAGCGGATGTCGCAGCCGGCCATCAGCTCGGCCTCCTCGACCGCCCGCTGGATGGAGTGCACGGTGGATTCGATATCGACCACCGAGCCGCGTTTCATGCCGCGCGAGACGTGCGTGCCGATGCCGATCACTTCGATCGGCTCGCCCGGCTCGTACTCGCCGACGATCGCCACCACTTTCGAGGTGCCGATATCGAGGCCGACCACCAGCTGCTTATCGTTCTTGGTCTTCATGTGCGGGGCGTGCCTCCAGCGTTCACGGCGCTCGCCTGCGGCGGCCATCGAACGGCAAATCCATTGGTGTAGCGAAGGTCGGCATAGGCAAAGCCCTCGGTGTGGCCGGCCATCAGCTGCGGATAGACATCAAGGAAACGGCGCAGGCGGCGACCGGCCTGGTCGCGATCGCCCAGCACGATCTGCGCGCCGTTGTGGGTGGTGAGGCTCCAGCTGCCACGCTCGGTGAGCGAGACGCCGGTGATCTTCAGGTGCGTGTTGGCGAATGCCTTTTGCGTCTCGGCATAGAAGCTGACCACCTCGGCGAGGCGAGCATCCGGGCCGCGCAAATCGGGCAGGTCACTGCTGGCCGCCGGATCGGGCACGTCAAACACCAGGCCCTGGCGGCTGATCAGCTGCTTCTCGTTCCAGCGCGCGAATGGCTGGCGCTCGTAGATGCGCAGGATCAGGGTATCGGGCCAGCGCTTGCGCGCCTCGACCGACTCCACCCACGGCAAGGCCGCCACCGCCTTCTGCACGCCATCGAGGTCGAGCGCAAAGAAACCCTTGCCCAGTCGCGGCATCACGACGGCACGGAGTTCATCCGTGGTCACGTGCTTGAACTCGGCCTGCACCGTCAACTGGGTCACCGGCCAACGATTGGCCGCAAACCATCCGCGCAGCACGCCGACGACCGGCAGCGCCACGAGCGCGATGGCCAGAACCCAGGCAACGAGGCGGATGGTTCCCCTCACACGCCCTCCCGGAAGCTCGTTTCGAGCACGCGCCAGCAAAGCGTCTGGTAGTCGATGCCCGCCACCGCGGCGGCCTTGGGCACCAGCGAATGCGAGGTCATGCCGGGCGCGGTGTTCACTTCCAGCAGCCAGTTGCGGCCTTCGCGGTCGCGCATGACGTCGACGCGACCCCAGCCGGAGCAGGCCAGCGCGTCGAACGCCTGCAGCGCCAGCGCCTGCATCTCGCGCTCGGCGTCGCCATGCAGGCCCGGGCAGATGTACTGGGTGTCCTCGGCGATGTACTTGGCGTTGTAGTCGTAGTACTCGCCCTTGGGCACGATGTTGATCGTCGCCAGCACCTGGCGACCGAGCACGCCGACGGTGTACTCGCCACCCTCGATCAGCGTTTCCATCAACATGTCGCCCGGGTACTTCTGCGCCAGCGCCACGGCCGCATCGAGATCCTTCTCGTCGAACACGCGCGTGATGCCGACGCTGGAACCTTCCCAGGCGGGCTTCACGATCAGCGGGAAACCGATCTCGCGCGCCGCCGCATGGACGTCCGCACCGCGCGGCAGCGCCTTGAAGCGCGGCGTCGGCAGGCCAAGCGCCTGCCACACCTGCTTGGCGCGGATCTTGTCGAGCGACAGCGCCGAGCCCAGCACGCCGGAGCCGGTGAACGGAACGCGCAGCGACTGCAACGCACCCTGCAGTTCGCCGTTCTCGCCGCCACCGCCGTGCAGGATGTTGAACACGCGGGCGAAGTGGCCGGCCCGCACCGCATCGAGCAGCGCCGGGATGCCGTCGATGGCATGCGCATCCACGCCGCGCGTCTGCAGCGCCGCCAGCACGTTGCGGCCGGAATCGAGCGACACCTCGCGCTCGGCCGAGCTGCCGCCCATCACTACGGCGACGCGGCCAAACTGTGCGGGATCGGTAATCGTCTTGCTCACTTGTTCGTCCTCAAATGACCGGCTTGCGCCAGCTCCACGGCCGCCGCGCCGATATCGCCGGCGCCCAGCAGCAACAACAGGTCGCCGTCGCGCAGCAGCGCCGGCAGCGTGTCCTTCAGTTCGCGCGGATGCTCGATCAGCACCGGATCGACCTTGCCGCGCGCACGCACCGCACGCGCCAGCGCGCGACCGTCGGCGCCGGCGATCGGCGCTTCGCCGGCCGCATAGACGTCGGTCAGCACCAGCACGTCGGCCTCGGCCAGCACATTGGCGAAGTCGTCGAGCAGGTCACGCGTGCGGCTGTAGCGATGCGGCTGGAAACCGACCACCAGGCGACGATCCGGCCAGCCGCCGCGCGCGGCGGCAAACACCGCCGCCAGTTCGCGCGGGTGATGGCCGTAGTCATCGACCAGCAACGCGGTTCCTTTATCCAGTGCGATCTCACCGCGACTGTGGAAACGACGGCCGACACCCTGGAAGTTCTGCAGCGCGTGCGCGATGGCCTGCGCCTCCACGCCCAGCTGCCAGCCGATGGCGGCGGCGGCCAGTGCGTTGAGCACGTTGTGGCGGCCCGGCAGGTTCAGCTTGACGTGCAGGGCCTCGTTGCGGCCCGGCAGCCACAGGTCGAAATGCATTTCGAATCCGTGCTGCGAGAGATTGCTCGCGCGCACGTCGGCATCCGGTGTATCGATGCCATAGGTCATCACGCGGCGCGTGGTGGTCCTGGCCAGCTCGGCCACTTCCGCATCGTCCACGCACAGCACCGCCATGCCGTAGAACGGAAGCCGGTGCAGGAAGTCGCTGAAGGCCTTCTTCACCAGCGCGAAGTCGCCGTTGTAGTTCTCCAGGTGATCCGCATCGATGTTGGTGACCGCGGCAATCACGGGCGACAGCATCAGGAACGAGCCGTCGGACTCGTCCGCCTCGGCCACGATGTACTGGCCGGTACCGAGGCGCGCATTGGCGCCGGCCGCGTTGAGCTGCCCGCCGATGACGAAGGTCGGATCGTAGTTCGCCTCGGCCAGCACGCTGGCGGCCAGGCTCGTCGTGGTGGTCTTGCCATGCGTGCCGGCGATGGCGATGCCGCGGCGAAAGCGCATCAACTCGCCCAGCATCTCGGCGCGCGGCACCACCGGAATGCGCGCGGCGCGGGCGGCGGCGAGCTCAGGGTTGTCGGCCCGGATCGCGCTGGAGGTCACCACCACGTCGGCATCGCCGATGTGCTCGGCGGCATGACCGACATGCACTTCGATGCCCAGCTGCGCGAGGCGCTGGGCGGTGGGTGAATTGGAGCGATCCGAGCCGGACACGGCATAGCCGAGGTTGTGCAGTACCTCGGCGATACCGCTCATGCCGACACCGCCGATGCCGATGAAATGCACGCGGCGGAAGGTGGTCATCAGGTCTTCGTGGGCGAGCAGGCGACGGGGCGTCATGCGGCCACCTCCATGCAGGCGCGGGCGATCACCGCCGCCGCGTCCGGCTTGGCCAGCGTGCGCGCGGCTTCAGCCATCGCAATCAGGCGGCCACGATTTTCCAGCAGCGCTTCCAGGCGCTGCGCCAACTGCTGTACGTCCAGATCTTTCTCCTGCATCAACTCTGCCGCACCCGCCGCGACCAGCGCCTCGGCGTTGCGGGTCTGGTGGTCATCCACCGCATGAGGGAACGGCACCAGCACGGCGCCAAGACCGGCTGCGGTCAGCTCGGCCAGCGTGAGCGCGCCGGCACGGCATACGGCCAGGTCGGCCCAGGCATACGTCCCGGCCATGTCTTCGATGAAGGGCACGACCTGCGCCTCGACGCCGGCCTTCGCATAGGCCTCGCGCGCCTCGTCGAGGCCACGGTTGCCGCACTGGTGCAGCACGTCGGGACGCTGCGCCGGCGACAGCAAGGCCAGCGCCTGCGGCAAGGCGAGATTCAAGGCGCGCGCACCCAGGCTGCCGCCGAGCACCAGCAGGCGCGGTCGGCCATCGCGCTGCGCCAGGCGCTCGCCCGGCGGCGGCAGCGCGGCAATGGCTCCGCGCACCGGATTGCCCACCCACTCGGCGCCCGGCAATGCATCGCTGAAGCCCGCCAGCACGCGTTGGGCGTAGCCGGCCAGCTTGCGATTGGTGAAGCCCGCCACGCGATTCTGTTCGTGCACCAGCAAGGGACGTCGCGTCATGCGCGCAGCCACGCCGCCGGGACCAGCCACATAGCCGCCCATCGACAGCACGCTGCGCGGCTTGACCCGACGCAGCGCAGCCAGCGACGCGAACAGCGCCCGCGCCAGCATCAGCGGCGCCAGCAGGCGCGTCTTCAGGCCTTTGCCGCGCAGGCCGCCGACCGGCACGGTGATCAGTTCGATGCCGTGCGCCGGCACGACCCGGGTTTCCATGCCGCCTTCCGCGCCCAGCCACACCACCGGCACGCCTTGCGCACGCAGGGCCTCGGCCACCGCCAGGCCCGGGAAAATGTGGCCGCCGGTACCGCCGGCCATGATCAGCACGGGAGCCTGGGCGCTCATGCGGTCACCGCCTCGCGCGCGGGCACGGCAGCCGCGGCGGCATTGGCATCGGGCACGGCATTGGCCGGCAGACGCTGCGCCATGTGGCGCGCATCGATCGCACGGTTGATCTCGTAGGTCGTGCGTAGCAGCACGCCGGCCATGGCACAGGTCAGCACGATGGACGAGCCGCCGTAGCTGATCAGCGGCAGGGTCAGCCCCTTGGTGGGCAGCGCGCCGAGGTTCACGCCGATGGACACCATCGTCTGCAGGCCCAGCATCAGCGAGATGCCAAACGCGACATAGCCCGGGAAACGCTGGCCCAGCTCCATGCCCTTGATGCCCATGGCCAGGCCACGTCCCACGGCAAGCGCGAACAGGCTCATCACGAGCAGGATGCCGGCCAGGCCCAGTTCTTCCGAAATCACCGCGAAGATGAAGTCGGTGTGCGCTTCGGGGAGGTAGGAAAGCTTGAGTACGCTCGAACCCAGGCCCACGCCGGTCCACTCGCCGCGGCCGATGGCCATCAGCGACTGCGTCAGCTGGAAGCCGTCGTTGAACGGGTCGGCCCACGGATCGATGAACGAGGTGAGGCGACGCATGCGATAGGGCTCGAACTTCGCCACGAACCACAGCAGCGCCACCACGGGCAGGCCCATGCCGCCGAGGTACACCGGCTTGGCGCCACCCAGCCAGATCATGCCGATGGTGACCGCGATCATCAGCGTGGCCGAGCCGAAGTCGGGCTGCAGCAGAAGCAGCACCACGAAGCCGCCCGCCACCATGATCGGCTTGAACAGGCCCCAGAAACTGGTTTCGACGCTTTCGCGATGACGCACCAGGTAGCTGGCCGTATAGATGACCAGGATCAGCTTGACCGCCTCGACCGGCTGGAAGCTGGTGAAGCGGAAGTTGAGCCAGCGGTGCGCACCGTTGAGCTTCATGCCGATGCCCGGCACGAACACCAGCATCAGCAGGGCGACGGCGCCGGCGAACAGCAGGTAAGCATGCTTTTCCAGCAGCTTCAGCTCGGTGCGCATGGCGAAGCCTGCCAGCACGATGCCGAGCGTGAGGAACAACAGGTGGCGCTTGAGGAAGTAGAACGCACCGATGTGCTGGCTTTCCGCCACCGCGATCGAGCTGGACGCCACCATCACCACCCCGATGCTGGCCAGGCCGACGAGCGCGATCACCAGCGGCAGGTCGAAGCTGCCGCGGGGTCCCTGTCGTCGTTTGGCCTGGGTGGTGTCGAAGAACATGGTCAGCGCACCTTCAACGTGGCGAGGCCGATCAGCACCAGCACGACGCTGATGATCCAGAAGCGCACGATCACGCGCGGCTCGGGCCAGCCCTTCAGTTCGAAGTGGTGGTGGATCGGCGCCATGCGGAACACGCGCTTGCCGGTGAGCTTGAAGCTCGCCACCTGGATCATCACCGAGGCGGTTTCCATCACGAACACGCCGCCCATCACCAGCAGCACGATCTCCTGGCGCACGATCACCGCAATGGCCGCGAGCGCCGCGCCGATGGCGAGCGCGCCCACGTCGCCCATGAAGACCTGGGCGGGATACGTGTTGAACCACAGGAAGCCCAGGCCTGCGCCGGACAGCGCACCGCAGAAGATCGCCAGTTCGCCCGCGCCGGGAATCGAGGGAATGCCCAGGTATTCGGAGAACACCTTGTTGCCGGCCAGGTAGGCGAAGATGCCCAGCGCGCCGGAAACGAGCACCGTCGGCATGATCGCCAGGCCATCGAGGCCGTCGGTGAGGTTCACCGCGTTGGAGAAGCCCACGATCATGAAGTAGGCGACCACCACGAACATGATGCCCAGCGGCACGGCCACCTGCTTGAACAGCGGCACGTACAGCGCCGTCTCGGCCACTGGCAACGAGCCGGTCGCCTGCGGCGCGGTGTAGTAGAGGAACAGCGCGGCGGCCAGGCCGAATACCGACTGCCAGAAATACTTCCAGCGCGAGGCGAGACCGCGGCTGTCCTTCAGCACCAGCTTCTTGTAGTCGTCGTAGAAGCCGATCACGCCGAAGGCGAGCAGCACCGCCAGCACCAGCCACACGTAGCGGTTGTGCAGGTCGGTCCACAGCAGCGTGGATATGGCCACCGCCAGCAGGATCATCACGCCGCCCATGGTCGGCGTGCCCGCCTTGGACAGATGCGTCTGCGGGCCGTCCTTGCGCACGACCTGGCCGGCCTTGAGGTCGGCCAGCTTGCGGATCAGGTTCGGCCCGAACAGCAGCGACATCGACAGCGCGGTCAGCGCAGCCATGATCGTGCGGAACGTGATGTACTGGAACAGATGAAGGGCGGTGAAGTGCCGCGCCATCCAGTCTGCGAGTTCAAGCAGCATCGGATGCGCCCTCCCCTTTTTCCTTGTTGTCGCGCAGCGCAACGACCACCTGGTCCATGCCCGACGAGCGCGAGCCCTTGACCAGGCAGGCGACGCCGCCATGCAGTTGTTGTTTCAGCGCAGTGACCAGCGCCGCCTTGTCGGCGAAATGTTCGCCGTGTTCGCCGAAGGCCTTGACCGCTGCCGCGCTGAGCGGGCCGACGGCAAACACCTTGTCGATGCCGCGCTGGCGGGCGTGTTCGCCGATGCCGGCGTGCAGGGCCAGGGCGTTGTCGCCGAGCTCCGCCATGTCGCCCAGCACCAGCCAGCGCTCGCCCTCGGCCAGCGCCAGCGTGTCGATGGCCGCGCCGACGGAACCGGGGTTCGCGTTGTAGCTGTCGTCGATCAGCATCCAGCCACCGCTCATGCGTTCGAACTGCAGGCGGCCAGCCACGCCGGGCACCTGCTCGAGGCCTTCCACGATGGTGTCCAGCGGCACGTCGAGCGCCAGCGCGATCGATGCGGCGGCCAGCGCGTTGGCGATGTTGTGGCGCCCGGCCAGCGGCAGCTGCACTTCGGCATCGCCCACCGGCGTGCTCAGCACGAAGTGCGAGCCATCGACGCGCTGGTCGAGGATGTCCGCGCCGATGTCGGCCTTGTGGTCCAGCCCGAAGCGCAGCTGTCGACGCGTGCCAGCCAGGCCGGCGAAGAAGCTCGCGAACGCCTCGTCTGCATTGATGATCGCCACGCCGTCGACCGGCAGTGCCTGGTACAGCGCGCCCTTGGTCTCGGCCACGCCTTCCACGCTGCCCATGCGCTCAAGATGCGCCGGCGCGATGGTGTTGACGAGGCCGATATCGGGCCGCGCGATGGCAGCGAGATAGGCGATGTCGCCCGGCTTGCCCGCGCCCATTTCCAGTACGGCGAATTCGGTGTCCTGGGGCATCGCCAGCAGGGTCAGCGGCAGTCCGAGTTCGTTGTTGAAGTTGCCCGCGTTGACATGCGTGCGGCCGTGGCGCGACAGGATCGACGCCGTCAGCGTCTTCACCGTGGTCTTGCCGTTGGAACCGGTGATGCCGATCACCCGCACGTTGCTTTGCGCGCGCACGGCACTGGCGAGGTCGCCCAGCGCGAGCCCGGTGTCATCGACCAGCACCTGCGGCAGGTCGAAGTCGATCTTGCGCGTCACCAGCGCAGCGAAGGCACCGCGCGCCTTGGCATCGGCCAGGAAGTCGTGGCCGTCCACGCGTTCGCCCTTGATCGCCACGAACAGGTCGCCGGGTTGCAGCTTGCGGGTGTCGATGGCGACACCATTCACGTCCACGTCGGCGCCAAGCTGGCTGCCGCGGGTCCACAGGGCAATGGCGCTCAGGCGCATCATGCACGGGTCTCCAGCGCTTGGCGGGCGACCGCCAGATCGTCAAATGGACGCTTCCCCGTAGCGCCTTCCTGATAAGTCTCGTGCCCCTTGCCGGCAATCAGCACGACATCGCCCGCGCGGGCCGAAGCCAGCGCGCGATGGATCGCTTCGGCGCGATCGCGCTCGATCACCGCCTCGCCCGGCTGGCGCAGCCCGGCGACAATCTGGGCCACGATGGCATCGCCGTCTTCGCCGCGCGGATTGTCGTCGGTGACGATGATGGCGTCGGCCAGGCGCTCGGCGATCGCGCCCATCTGCGGACGCTTGCCCGCATCGCGCTCGCCGCCACAACCGAACACGCAGACCAGGCGGCCCTCGCAATGCGCGCGCAGGGCGGTGAGCGCCTGTTCCAGCGCATCGGGCGTATGTGCGTAATCGACCACCACCAGCGGCAGGCCAGCCGCGCCACCGAGGCGATTCATGCGGCCATTGATCGGCTGCAGCGACTCGATGGCCGCGACGATGCGGCCAAAGGATTCGCCCAGTGCGCCCAGGCAGGCCACCACGGCCAGCAGGTTGGCCACGTTGAAGCGGCCCAACAGGCGGCTGCGGATGGCGTGCGCGCCCCAGGGCGTGTGCAGTTCGAAGGCCAGGCCATCGGCCGAGGTGGCGACGTCGACGGCACGGACGTCGGCAGCCGCGTCGCCCTCGGCGCTCAGGCGCAGTGCGCGCACGCCGTCGGGCAGGCGCGCGGCCAGTTCACGGCCAAAGGCGTCATCGACATTGATCGCCGCCGCCTGCAGCGACGGCCACGCGAACAGCCGGGCCTTGGCCGCGCCGTAGGCTTCCATGGTGCCGTGGTAATCGAGGTGGTCGCGCGTGAGGTTGGTGAAGGCGGCCACTTCAAAGGCCACCGCGGCCACGCGTCCCTGCTCCAGCGCATGCGAGGACACTTCCATCGCCACGTGGGTGGCGCCCTCCTCGCGGAACGAGGCAAGCAGGCCCTGCACGTTGATCGCGTCGGGCGTGGTGCGCTCGCCTTCGCTGATCCGGCCATGCAGGCCCGCGCCCAGCGTGCCGATGGTGGCCGCGCGGTGGCCGAGATGTTCCAGTGCCTGCGCCAGCAGCTGCACGGTGGAGGTCTTGCCGTTGGTGCCGGTGACGCCGATCACGCGCAGCGACTCGGACGGACGACCAAAGAAGCGCGAGGCGATTTCGCCGACCTTGCCGTGCAGGCCATCCACCCACAGCACCGGCACGTCGAGGCCGTCGAACTCGGCCGGCGGCGCTTCGGCCAGCACGACCCGGGCGCCGCGCGCCACCGCACCCTGCGCGAAGGCGATGCCATGCGCACGCGTGCCGCGCAGCGCGAAGAAGGCATCGCCCGGACGCGCCTGGCGCGAATCCAGCGTGAGGCCCGAAACGACGATGTCGCCCACACCCGGGGTGTCGGCGAGGCCCTTGAGCAGCTGGTCCAGGCGCGCGCTCATGGCGTCACCTCCTCGACCGGTGCGTCATCCACGGCTTCCACCGTGGGCTGCTTGTTGCCGGTCAGGCCATTCTGGCCCTGCAGCGGACCGCCCACGTACCAGCGGCCGATGTTGTCGGGCGGCACATCCATCAGCCGCAGCGCGCCGTCCATGACCTTGGCGAACACCGGCCCGGAGACCAGCGCGCCGTAGTAGCTGCCCTTGCGCGGGTTG
This sequence comes from Dyella soli, assembly GCF_054482295.1. Taxonomy (NCBI): domain Bacteria; kingdom Pseudomonadati; phylum Pseudomonadota; class Gammaproteobacteria; order Lysobacterales; family Rhodanobacteraceae; genus Dyella; species Dyella soli. Next base: position 437,952 of record NZ_JBTFFU010000002.1, on the reverse strand, counting down.
TCGATCACCACCACCGCGGCCATGCGGGGCGCGGAAGCCGGCACGATGCCGGCGAAGGCGGAGCTGTAGTTGTTCTTCAGGTAAGTACCGCCACTGGCCTTGTGCGCCGTGCCGGTCTTGCCCGCCACGCCGTAGTTGGCGATCCATGCGTACGGTGCCGCCGTGCCGCCCGGCTGCGTCACCGACACCATCATCTGCACCAGTTCGTTGGCGATCTTCGCATCGATGATCTGCTTGGCTTCGTTGTCCGAACCCTTCACGAAGGTGGGCAGGTGCATCACGCCGTTGTCGGCGATGGTGGCGTAGCCGTTGGCCAGCTGCAGCGGCGTCACGTTGAGGCCGTAGCCGTAGGCAAGGATTGCCTTCTCCAGCATGCCCCAGCTCTTGCCCGGCTTGAGGTAGCCGGAAGCTTCGCCCGGAAAGCCGCTGTTGGTGCTGTTGCCGAAGCCGAATGCACGGTAGGTGTCGTACATCAGGCCGGTATCGAGCGTCATCGAGACCTTGGCGGCGCCGATGTTGCTGGACTTGGCGAGGATGCCGGTGGGCGAGAGTAGGCCGTAGGCGTGCGTGTCGCGGATGTCGTGCGAGATATAGAAGAAGTGGCCATTGCCGGTGTCGACCAGCGGGCCGTTCGGGGTGTACTTGCCGCTGGACAGGGCGGCCGCCATCACGAACGGCTTGATGGTGGAGCCCGGCTCCACCACGTCGGTCATCGCGCGGTTGCGCCGCGACGAGGGGCTGCTGCCGCGCAAGGCATTGGGGTTATAGGTGGGCCAGTTGACCATCGCCAGCACTTCGCCGGTCCGCACGTCGATGATCACCATCGAACCCGAATCGGCCTCGGATTGTTCGATGGTGTTCTTCAGCTCGTTATAGGCGAGGAACTGGATGCGCCGGTCGATGCTCAGCGTGATGTCGCGACCCGGCTGCGGCGCGCGCACGAGCTCGACGTCTTCCACCACGTGGCCCATGCGGTCGCGGATCACCCGCTTGGCGCCCGGCTTGCCGGCCAGCCATTCGTCGAACGCCAGCTCCAGGCCTTCCTGGCCGTGGTCGTCGATGTTGGTGAAGCCCAGCACGTGGGCCATCACCGGGCCGGACGGATAGAAGCGGCGGAATTCGCGCTGGCCGTTGACGCCCGGCACGCCGAGGTCGAGCACGGTCTGCGCGGCGTCCGGGGACATCTGGCGCTTGAGGTAGACGAACTCGCGCTCGGAGCGCTGCGCGAGATATTCCTTCAGCGCGTCCGCATCCATGCCGATGGCGGCGGCCAGCTTCGGCAGCCTGGCCTCGTTGTCCAGCACCTCGGCCGGGTTGGCCCAGATCGAGACCACCGGCGTGGACACCGCCAGCGGCTCGCCATTGCGGTCGAAGATGGTGCCGCGCGACACCGCGATCGGCATCACGCGCAGGAAGCGGGCATCGCCCTGGTTCTGGTAGAACTCCTTGCGCACGACCTGCAGGTCGAACGCACGCGCCACCAGGCCCAGTGAAGCGGCCAACAGCACGCCGGTCACCAGCACCATGCGGCGACGAGGACTGGGGGCCGCACGGCGGCGGGTGGGAACGGAAGTCTGTCGCTGGCGCAGCTTCATCGACGCACCAGCTGGATGTCTTGCGGCTTGGGATTGACCATGCCGAGCTTCAGGCGCGCCTCGTCATCCACGCGACGCGGCTCGGCCCAGGTGGCCTGTTCCAGTTCCAGCTTGCCGTATTCGATGTTGAGGTCGTCGCGCTGGTTCTGCAGGCGGGTCAGCTCGACGAACAGCACGCGGCTCTCATGGCGGGTCCACACCACGGCAATGGCGCTGGAAAGCACCGCCGCGAGGAGGATCAGCATGAAGATGCCGCCCAGTACCTTCATCCGAGTTTCTCCGCCACGCGCAACACCGCCGAGCGGGCGCGCGGATTGACGGCCAGCTCGGCCTCGGAGGGAAACTGCGCCTTGCCCACGGCGGCGAGTCGCGCCGGTGCGGCGACGACCGGCGGCCCACGGCGACTGCCCTGCACGCGTCCCGAGTGGTCGCGGATGAACAGCTTGACCGCACGGTCCTCCAGCGAATGAAAGCTGATGATGGACAGGCGCCCGCCGACCTTCAGCAGGGACAGGGCTGCGTCGAGGCCCTGGGCCAGGGCGTCCAGCTCGCCGTTCACGCGGATGCGCAGCGCCTGGAAGCTGCGCGTGGCCGGATGCTTGCCCGGCTCGCGGCGGCCCACCACGCGCTCGATCAGCCCGGCCAGCTGGCCGGTGCGGGTGATCGGGTGTTCGCTGCGGTCTTCGACGATGGCGCGGGCGATCTTGCGGCTGAAGCGCTCTTCGCCGTAGATCCACAGCACGTCGGCGATCTCTTTCTCCGAGGCGTGGGCCAGGAATTCCGCGGCGCTCTCGCCCTGGGTGGTGTCCATGCGCATGTCCAGCGGCGCATCGGCCATGAAGCTGAAGCCGCGCGCGGCTTCGTCCAGCTGCGGCGAGGAAACGCCCAGGTCCAGCAGGATGCCGTCGAGGCCGCCGGCGGTTTCGTCCCACTCGGCCATGCCGGAAAAATTGGCGTGGCGGATCGACACGCGCGGATCGCCGGCGAATTCGGCCTGCGCCGTGGCAATGGCCTGCGGATCGCGATCCATCAGCAGCAGGCGACCGTCGGGACCCAGGCGCGACAGCACGGCGCGGGCGTGTCCGCCGCGTCCGAAAGTGCCATCGAGATAACGCCCGCCTTCCCGCACGGCGAGTCCCTCCACTGCTTCACCCAGCATCACCGGGATGTGCACCAACCGCTCGGCCATGCCGCGCACTCCCGCTCCCGTCCCGTAAATACGCCGCGCCGCCACCGTTGCCGGTTACAGCTGCAGCTCCGCCATCTCGTTGGTGATCTCGTCTTCGCCGATGGTCTGGCGGATCTTGGCCAGGTGAGCCTGCTCGCTCCAAAGCTCGAACTTGTTGCCCATGCCCAGCAGAACCGCCTTCTTCTCGATGCCCGTGGTAGCGCGCTGGCTGGCTGGCAGCAGGATGCGTGCCGCGCCATCAGGCTCGACCACCGCCGCTGCACCGACCAGCTTCATCTGCATGTCGCGATGGGCGGCCTTGACCTTGGACAGCGCGTTGACCTGGTCGCGCACCTTTTCCCACTCGGCGTGCGGGAACAGCCACAGGCAGCCCGACTCGAAGGGGTTGTAGGTGATCACCAGACGATTGGCGCAGGCGTCCGCGACCAGCTCCCGATAGGTCGTCGGGATGGCCAGCCGGCCCTTGTCGTCGATGGTGATGGCGGTTTCGCCCTGGAACACGGTCGTTAGGCTCCACTAATTCCCACGATTTCACACAGGAACCCACGATAGTCTCGCCCCCTGAGACTGTCAAGGGAATTTCGCTTGTGAATCAATGAGAAAGGCGAGGATCTGGCAGTATTTCCAGCCCTTTGTGAGGAAACACCCAAAGGTGCTTGAAAGGCTAGGATTTTTTCTATTGCCTGTTGCTCGCTTCCGGACCTCCGGGGAGGGTTCGGAATGAATCGCCCGTTCATGCCCGTCACGCGACTGCCATCGCCACGCAGGGCGATGGCAGTCGGTCGTGAAGGAGGCGGAGTCGGCCTGTAAGCCGGGTTCTGTACGTCTTGCGACGCGACAGTCATTCCTCTCGGCCTGGCGTCACCGCCAGGCTCCAGCAACCTACCCGGGAACAACGCGGGCCGCGTTATCGTTCCCCTATTCGGTCTTGCTCCAGGTGGGGTTTACCGTGCCATGCGGCGTTAGCCCCGCACGCGGTGCGCTCTTACCGCACCCTTTCACCCTTACCACGCGCATCCGGAGATGCCGTTCGGCGGTCTGCTCTCTGTTGCACTGGCCGTCAGCTCGCGCTGCCCAGGCGTTACCTGGCACCTTGCCCTATGGAGCCCGGACTTTCCTCGATGCGCTTGCGCGCGACGCGACTGTCCGGCCGACTCCGCTGCGCATTCTAGAGGAAAGCCACGCTCAAAGCGCTTGAGAAGCCGACGCGGGGGCAAGGCACCGCCGACGGTACGCCTGGCGCCTGCCTAGCCTTCGTAGAGCAGCTTGCGCGGCGCACCGGTGATGGCGGCCGCCAGCTTGGCCGCCTTCGCCGGCGGCAGCTCGTCCCGCAGCAGGGCGAACACGCGCCGCCCCTCGGCCTCGCGTGCATCGGTTTCCTCGCCGCGACCCGCCACCAGGATCACGCATTCCCCGCGCTGCTGGTCGGGGTCGGCCGCCACGCGCGCGGCCAGCTCACCCAGCGGCTCGCCGAGCACCGTCTCGAACAGCTTGGTCAGCTCGCGCGCGAGCACGCCCTCGCGCGCGGCACCGAACACATCACGCATGTCCGCCAGGCTTTCCGCCACGCGATGCGAGGACTCATAGAAGATGTGCGTGCGCGCATCGCCGGCAAGTTCCTGCAGGCGCGTGCGGCGCGCGGCGGACTTGGGCGGCAGGAATCCCTCGAACACAAAGCGGTCGCTCGGCAGGCCAGCCACGGACAGCGCCGCGATCGCCGCGCACGCGCCCGGTACCGGCACGCAGCGGACACCGGCCGCGCGCGCCGCGCGCACCAGTCGGAAGCCCGGGTCGCTGATCAGCGGCGTGCCCGCATCCGAAATGAGCGCCACCGATTCGCCACCCAGCAGGCGCCGGACGATGGCGTCGACCACGTCGCGCTCATTGTGTTCGTGCAGCGCGACCAGCGGCGTCGCCACGTTGTAGTGCATCAGCAACGGCCGGCTGTGGCGCGTGTCCTCCGCCGCGATCACCGCCACCGAGCGCAGGGTTTCGATGGCGCGCGCGGAGAAGTCGTCGCGATGACCAATCGGCGTGGCGACCACCCATAGCAGGCCGGGCTGAATCTGTGACATCTGGCAGTTTCCTCGACCGCGGAGCGGCGATCCGATCGGCTATCATCGCGCATCCGCCGCCTATCTCGTTAAGCCCGAAGGGATTTCGACATGCGCCTATACCGCGCCGCAGGCATCGCCCTGCTGATCTCGCTGGCACTCAGCGGCTGCGTGCCGCCCACGGTGGAGCGCTCGCCAGCCGAAATCGCCGCCAGCCGCCAAGCCGACGCGCTCGTGCAGCAGGGCAAGTTCGAGGATGCGGCGCAGGCCTATCTCGCCCTGGCGCAGACCTCCGGCTATCGCGACCACTATCAGCTGTTCGCCGCCGAGGCCTATCGGCAGGAAGGACAGATCGAGCGCGCCGCGCCCCTGCTCGCCGCCATCCGGCGCCCGCGACTGAGTGGTGACGAGCCCTCCAGGCTGGACCTGCTGCAGGCCGAGCTCGCTTTGAAGCAGCGCGATCCGGGCCGTGCACTGCAGCTGACCACGCAACCCAATGTCAGCGTGTCGCCTGCCCTGCAGCTGCGCCTGCTCGAGCTCCGCTCGCAGGCCATGCAGCAGACTGGCGACCTGTGGGGCGCCGCCCGCACGCGCGTGGAAATGGACAGCCGCCTCGCCGGCCTGGACCAGACGCAGAACCGCAAGGAGATCGTCGCCACGCTCGTGCGCATGGGTATCGATCCGCTGAAGCAGCGCGCTGCCGCGATGCAGCCCGCCGATCGCATGCTGCCGTGGGTGAACGAGGCGCTGAGCCAGCTCGGCGTCGCGGTGGCGCGCCCTGCTCCCGCGCTCGAGCAGGAAGTCGGCACGATGATTCCCGGCGAAGGCGCCAACGTACGCGAGGGTTACAAGATGCCCGCGCACGTGGCCCTGCTGCTGCCGACCAGCGGCAACCTCGCCGCCGCCAGCACGGCGATCCGCGAAGGCTTCTTTGCCGCCTACGCTGACGCCGCACGCAACCACGCGCCGCGTCCGCCCGTGCGCGTGTACGACAGCACCGGCACCGCAGCCGGCGCCGTGAAGGCCTACCAGCAGGCGGTGAGCGACGGCGCGCAACTGGTCATCGGTCCGCTCACCCGCGGCGAGGTTTCCGCGCTGTTTGGCCTGCAGCAACTGCCGGTGCCCTTGCTTGCGCTCAACCATCCCGACGACAAGAGCCTGCCGGCGAACGGCGTCAACGAGTTCGGCCTGCTGCCGGAGACCGAAGGCGCGCAGGCAGCCGACCACATGGCCGAGCGCGGCCTGCTCAATGCCTACGTGATCGTGAGCAACGACGACTTCGCCCAGCGCGCGGCCAAGGCCTTCAAGGCCGAACTGGAAGCACGCGGCGGCAAGACGACGGGCACCGCCAACCTCACCGGCAGTGGCGTCAACTTCGCCTCGACCATCAACGGCATGGGCATGCCTGCCGAAGCCACGGATGCCGGCGTCTTCATCAGCATGCGACCGCAACAGGCACGGCTGCTGTTGCCCCAGCTCAAGCTGGCGCGCGTGACCCTGCCGGTATTCGGCACCTCGCACGTCTACGCCGGTGTCGACGATGCCGGCGCCAACCGCGACCTGGAAGGCGTCGAGTTCTGCGACGCGCCCTGGCTGTTCGACGTGCAGCCCGGCCTGCCCAATCATGGCGACATCGCCGCGCAACTGCCCGCGGCGCGCGGCACCTCCGCGCGGCTGTTTGCGTTCGGCATGGACGCGTGGAATCTCGCGCCCTATGTCGACTGGTTGCGTGCGCACCCCGGCAGCTACCTGCCCGGCGCCAGCGGCCAGCTCACCGCCGACCAGTTCGGCCGTGTGCGTCGCGTGCTGGTGTGGGCCAAGTTCCAGGACGGTCTCGCCCGCCCGCTCAACGGCAGCCTGCAGATGGACAGTGCACCCGCACTGGCTCCTCCCGATGGCAGCGCGTCATCGAGCAGCAACGGCCAGCTCACCAACGGCTGATGCGGGCGGCCGGCGCCCTCTTCGAACAACGCGCCTGCGCGGAACTGCAACGCGTCGGCCTGAAGCTGCTGGCGCGCAACTACACCACGCGTTACGGCGAACTCGACCTCGTCATGCTCGATGGCGACACCGCGGTCTTCGTCGAGGTGCGCCACCGCATTCGCTCCGCGCACGGCAGCGCGGTCGCGTCGGTCACCGCGGCCAAGCAGGCGAAGCTCGTGCGCACGGCCACGCTGTGGCTGGCCGAAAACCCCCGGCATGCACACCGCCCCTGCCGCTTCGATGTCGTGACCTATGATGGCCCTGACGGCGAGGCACGCATGGACTGGCTGCGTGGCGCCTTCGAGGCCGGCTAGGACGGCCTTGGCGTAGCAGCCGCACACGGTGGGATACTGCCCGCATGAACCTGCCCGATGCCCTGCTTGCCGCCCTTCGTCCGCACTTTGAGGGCGCCGCGCTGTCGACCGGCCAGGCCGAACGCCTCGCCTACGCCTACGACAACTCGCGTCGCAACGCCTTGCCGGATGCGGTGGCGTTCCCCACCACGCACGAACAGGTGGAGGTGCTGGTGCAGGCCTGCCGCGCGCACCGCGTACCGGTGATTGGCCGTGGACGGGGCACCAACACCACCGGCGCCACGGTGCCGGTCGAGGGCGGCGTGGTGGTGAGTTTCGAGCGCATGAATCGCATCGTGCGCATCGACCCGGACAACCGCCTCGCGGTGGTGGAACCGGGCGTGCTCAACGGCGACCTGCAGCAGGCACTGAAGCCGCATGGCTTCTTCTGGCCGCCGGACCCCACCTCGTCGCCCTGGTGCAGCATCGGTGGCAACCTGGCCTGCAATTCGGCGGGACCGCGAACCGTCAAGTACGGCAGCCCGAGAGAGAACACGCTGGGGCTGCGCGCCGTGGCGGGCACCGGCGAAGGCTTCCGCTGCGGGACGTATACAAGCAAGGGCGCGACGGGCTATGACCTCACGCGCCTGCTGATCGGCTCCGAAGGCACGCTTGCGCTGATCACCGAGGCGACGCTCAAGCTCACGCCCAGGCCGTCCGGCCTGCGCACGATGCGCGCCACCTATCGCGATGTCGGCGCCGCGGCCCGCGCGGTGGCGCGGATCATGGCCCAGCCAGTGACGCCGTGCGCGCTGGAATTCATCGACGACGTGGCGCTGAAGCTCGCGCGCGAGCATGGCGGCGACAGCGTGCCGGTGGCCGGCGCCATGCTGATGATCGAAGTGGACGGCGAGCCGGAAACCCTGCCCAGCGCGGTCGAGGCGGTGTCGCGCGCCGCGCGCGGCGACGGCATGGAGGACCTGCGCGTGGCCGAAAGCGCCGAGGAAACCCAGGCGTTGTGGTCCGCGCGCAAAGCGCTGTCGCCAGCGCAGCGCACCATCTCGCCGAACAAGATCAATGAGGACGTGGTGGTGCCGGTCAGCCGCCTGCCCGAACTGGTCGACGGCATCAAGCAACTGTCGAAAAGGCACGACGTGCTGATCGTCAGCTTCGGCCACGCCGGCAACGGCAACCTGCACGTGAACCTGCTGCCGCGCGACGAGGCCGAACGCGAGCGCGCCTATGCCTGCCTGGGGGAGGTGTTTGCGCTGGTGATCGCGCTCGACGGCACCTTGTCGGGCGAACACGGCATCGGGCTGGTCAAGCGCGAGTTCATGCCGCTGGCGTTGCAGCCGACGACCTTGCACCTGATGCGCAACGTCAAGGCGGCCTTCGACCCGGACGGGATCCTCAACCCGGGAAAGCTGTTGCCGCCCTGAGTGCGCGGTTTCATGATGTGCGGCAGGTGGCCTGGCGCGACGTGCGTCGACGGGCCTCAGCCGCAAACAGGGGAAACCATGACTTCGCTCCTTCGCAGCATGCTGGCAGGCGTGTGCCTGCTGCTGGCCGCCTGCAGCCAGCAGGTCCTGGTCGACCAGTGGACGCCGCACCCGGAAGCGGAGATCGCCCGCTCCATCCTTGAACAGGTTCGCCAGGGCGACATCGAACCGGTCAAGGCCCGGCTGTCGGATGAACTTCGACAGACCCCGGACATCGATGCGAAGCTGCAGCAATTCGCGACCTATTTTCCGGCAGGCACGCCCCGCTCCGTGAAGGTAGTCGGGGTGCACACGCTGACGAACGCCAGCGGCACCCGCTACGACCTCACCTTTGAATACGCGTTCGCGGATGGCTGGGCGCTTGGCCATGCACGCCTGGCCAGGACGGGCGATGCCGTGCTGGTGGAGGGCCTCCATGTCCAGCGCCTCGCGCAGCCGCTGGAGCAAGTAAACGCATTCACGCTCATCGGCAAGGGGCCGCTGCACTGGATCGTGTTGCTGCTGTGCATCGCCATCCCGGCGTTCTGCATCTATGCGTTCGTGCTCTGTCTGCGTACGCCGATCGTGCGCCGCAAGTGGTTGTGGGCACTGTTCACCCTGCTGGGCTTGATCACCGTGCACTTCAACTGGACCAGCGGGGAGTTCGATTTTCAGCTGCTCTCATGCCAGTTGTTGGGTGCCTCGGGTCTTGCCGACCCGTATGGCCCGATGATCTTGGGCATGTCGCTCCCACTCGGTGCGATCTGGTTCCTGGCCTGCCGGGGAGGGCTGATGGCCAATGCAGCAGCCGCCAGGGCGGCAGCATCCTCCGGGCAGGAGCTGGCCTGAGCGATCGCCTGGATCAGTGGCTGCGACTACCGAAGATCAGGTGGATGCCAAAGGCCACGAACACGGCGCCCGCGACGCCATCGATCCAACGCGACAGTTTCAGGTAGCCGCGGCGCATGGCCGGCAGCGCGAACACGCCGGCCACCAGGGTGAACCACAACAGCGTTTCGGCCACGACCATCGTCCACAGGCCCCAGCGCGTGCCGGCGCTGACGCCATTGCCAAGGAAGGCGGAGAACACGCTGCCGAAGTAGATCACTACCTTGGGGTTGGACAGATTGGTCAGCAGGCCAGCGCGCAGGGTGGCCCAGTCGCTCTGTTGCAGCACCTGGCGCGGCTCGCCTGCCGCCACCGGCGCACGCAGCGCGCCGCGCAGCATCTTCACGCCCATCCAGGTCAGATACAAGCCGCCCGCCACGGCGATCAAGCGTTCCAGCCAGGCCAGCTGCTGCAGCAACAGCTGCAGGCCCGCCAGCGCCAGCGCCGACCACACCACCACGCCGAGGGTAATTCCCAGCACGCCGAACATCGCCTGCTTGCGCGTGCGACTCACCGCCGTCTGCGACACGAAGAAGAAGTCGGGGCCCGGGCTGAGCAGGGCGACCAGATGGACCACGGCGATGGTCAGGAACAGGTTCACGCGAATCTCCTCGATGATGGGACAGGGCCGGTCGCGGCAGTGCAACTTGTCGCCGCCGCACCCGTTCCTCTACGCTGCCGCTATTTTGGCATGGCCCGGGGACGCTCCTGGCCCTCTGCAGGGGATCATCGGATCGTCAGGAAGGCCCGCCAGTGGCCGGCCAGCCGGTACGAGCGTGTCCACCGGAACCCGCCCGCCACCGCTCCAACCATACGAATACGCTGATGAGCCTCCGACTCCGCCTGATTGCGATGAACTTCCTGCAGTTCTTTGTGTGGGGGTCGTGGCTGCTCACCATCGGCGCGTACTGGTTCCAGACCAAGCAGTGGTCGGGTGCGCAGTTCGGGGCGATCTTCTCCACCATGGGCATAGCCTCTCTGTTCATGCCCTCGCTGATGGGCGTCGTCGCCGACAAGTGGATCAACGCGGAGAAGCTCTACGGCCTGCTGCATGTCGGTGGCGCGGTGGTGCTGTTCTGCGTGCCGATGGTGCAGTCGCCGGGACTGATGTTCTGGGTCATGTTGATCAACATGATGTTCTACATGCCGACGATCTCGCTCTCGATCGCGGTCGCCTACAACGCGCTCAAGAGCGACGGCAAGGACATCATCCGCGATTACCCGCCGATCCGCGTGTGGGGCACGGTGGGCTTCATCGCCGCGCTGTGGACGGTGAGCCTGTTGCACCTGGAAACCTCGTCGGGCCAGTTCTACGTGGCTTCCGGCGCGGCATTGCTGCTGGGCCTGTATGCATTCACCCTGCCGACCTGCCCGCCGCGCTTCCAGCGCAAGCCGAACCAGTCGCTGCTCGATACGCTGGGGCTGACCTCGTTCTCGCTGTTCCGTGACACCCGCATGGCGGTGTTCTTCATGTTTGCCATGCTGCTCGGCGCGGCGCTGCAGCTGACCAATGCCTATGGCGACACGTTCCTGCACGACTTCGCCAGGATGGACGAATACAAGGACCTGGTGGCGGTGCGCTACCCGGCCATCATCATGTCCATCTCGCAGATTTCGGAAACGCTGTTCATCCTGGCGATTCCGTTCTTCCTGCGCCGCTTCGGCATCAAGACGGTGATGCTGATCAGCATGCTGGCGTGGACGCTGCGCTTTGGCCTGTTCGCCTATGGCAACCCGGGTCCGGGGCTGTGGATGATCGTGCTGTCGTGCATCGTCTACGGCATGGCGTTCGACTTCTTCAACATTTCCGGCTCGCTGTTCGTGGAAGGCCAGAGCGACCCCTCGATCCGCGCCAGCGCGCAGGGCCTGTTCATGCTGATGACCAATGGCATCGGCGCGGTGCTGGGCAGCTCGCTGAGCGGCGTGATCATCCAGGCGTTCTTCACGCACGCGGACAACAGCAAGGACTGGCACGGCATCTGGACCACGTTCGCGCTGTATTCGCTGGTGGTGGCGGTGCTGTTCGTGGTGCTGTTCAGGCACCGGCACGACCCCGCCGCCGCGCAGGGTCCGCTGGCCGCCAAATCGGCGCACTGAGCCGAGCGGGAACCACGGCGCCGCCCCGGTTACAATAGGCGGATGCAGATTGGTCCCTACCGTATCGACCCGCCCGTGGTGCTCGCGCCCATGGCCGGCGTCACCGACAAGCCTTTTCGCCTGCTGTGCAAACGGCTGGGCGCAGGGCTGGCCGTGTCGGAAATGACCACCGCCGATCCGCGCCTGTGGCAGACGCGCAAGTCGCTGCGACGCATGGACCACGCCGGCGAGCCTGAGCCGGTGAGCGTGCAGATCGCCGGCTACGATCCGTCGATGCTGGCCGAGGCGGCGCGCTACAACGCCGACAACGGCGCGCAGATCATCGACATCAACATGGGCTGCCCGGCCAAGAAGGTTTGCAACGTGTGGTCGGGCTCGGCACTGCTGCAGGACGAACCGCTGGTGGCACGCATCGTCAAGGCGGTGGTCGACGCGGTCGACGTGCCGGTGACGCTGAAGATCCGCACCGGCTGGGATCGCCAGCACAAGAACGCGCTGACCATTGCGAAGATCGCCGAGGATGCCGGCATCGCCGCGCTGGCCGTGCACGGCCGCACGCGTGCCGACAAGTACGAGGGCGAGGCGGAGTACGAAACGATCGCCGCGGTCAAGGCGGCCATCCGCATTCCCGTGCTCGCCAACGGCGACGTGCAGACGCCGCAGCAGGCCCGGCACGTGCTTGACGCGACGGGTGCCGACGCAGTGATGGTGGGCCGCGGCGCTCAGGGCCGGCCGTGGATCTTCCGCGAGATCGCCCACTACCTCGCCACCGGCGAGACCCTGCCCGAGGCGATGCCCGCCGAGGTGTGCGGCATCCTCGTCCATCACCTCGAGCAGCTCTACGCGTTCTATGGCGAGTTGCAGGGCGTGCGCATCGCACGCAAGCACCTTGGCTGGTATGCGAAGGATCGCCCGGAGAATGCTGCGTTTCGCGACGTGGTCAATCGCGCGGAGAATGCGCACGATCAACTGCGGCTGACGCGCGACTACTTCGCTGCCCTGGATGCCGGCGAACGGCTGGCGGCCTGAAGCACGCCCTGCCTTTGCAGGAGCGCAGCGAGTGCGCTCCTGCAAAGGCAGTCGCAAGCCTTTGCGTGGAGCTCTGTTGCATCATCGCTGCACACCACACGCCCGATGCCCATGAGCCGCCCTGCCCGTTCGCCGCTCCTGCGCCTGCTGGTGCTCTGCGCCACCCTGCTGCTGGCTGGCTGCGCGGGCACGCTGTTCGCCGGCCTCAATGCCACCAACCAGCACAAGGGCATCGAGCAGCAGCGTGACATCGTGTTTGATCGCGACCATCGGCTCGCGCTCGATGTCTATGCGCCGGCGCACGCGCAACACGCCCCCGTGCTGGTGTTCTTCTATGGCGGCGACTGGGCGCGTGGCGAGCGCGCCTGGTATCGCTTCGTGGGAACGGCCCTGGCGGCCGAGGGCGTGGTGGTGGTGATTCCCGACTACCGCAAGGTGCCGCAGGTATCGATGACAGGCTTCATGCAGGACGCCGCGAACGCGGTCGCCTGGGCGCGCACGCACGCCGGCGAGTTCGGTGGCGCGCCGGGGGATGTGTTCGTGATGGGCCACTCGGCCGGCGGGCAGATCGCGGCGCTGCTCGCGACCGACCCGGCGTGGCTGGGCGCCCATGGCATGCGCCCGACCGACCTCGCCGGCTTCATCGGCGTGGCCGGCTGCTATGACTTCGTGCCGGTTGCGGACGACGAGACCGAGATGCTGATGGCGTTCGGACGCACGCCGGACGAGCAACGCCGGGCGCAACCGATCTCCTTCGTGCGTGGCACCGAACCGCCCATGCTGTTGCTGCACGGCCTGGATGACCGCGAAGTCGGTGTCGCCAACTCGCAGTCGCTGTATCGCGCCGTGCTGCTCCGCCACGGAGAGGCAACGCTGACGCTGTATCCCGGCGTCGGCCACGAGTCGTTGCTGTTTGCGCTGGCGCGCCCCACGCGTGGTGCGATCCATACGCTCGATGACATCGTGGCGTTCGTGCGGGCGCATCCGGGGCATGCCGGGGATTGAGGTACCGGCCCGTCCGCGCGCCCGGCGTGCTCCTGCCGGGCGGCCTTCGGCAACTTTCCCTGCACGGTCGCCGGGGTATGGTGGCTCTCCGGGCCGACCGGCAGTGGAGTGCTTGGCATGAACAGCATCGTCACCGGGGAATTCCCCTATATCCACGGCTTCTCTGCCGACGAACAGTCGCGGTTGATCCGGCAGGCGCGCATGTTCGAGACCATCCTGTTCAGTCGCATCGATTACAGCGAGGCCACGCGATTGCTGGAAGTGGGCTGCGGCGTGGGTGCGCAGACGGAAATCCTGCTGCGGCGCTTTCCGAACCTGGAGGTGACCGGCGTGGATCGCTCCGAGGCGCAACTGGAGGCCGCCGAACAGAATCTGGCGCAGACGGCCTGGTGCAGCTCGCGCTATACGCTGCAGCAGGCCGACGCCACCGACCTGCCCTTCCCCGACCGCAGCTTTGACGCGGCCTACCTGTGCTGGGTGCTGGAACACATGCCCAGCCCGGCCAGCGTGCTGAGCGAGCTGCGCCGCGTGCTGAGTCCGGGCGCGGTGGTGTACGTGACCGAGGTGCTCAATACGTCGTTCTTCCTCGATCCGTACTCGCCGAACCTGCTGCGCTACTGGATGGCCTTCAATGATCACCAGTACGACAGCGGCGGTGACCCGTTCATCGGCGCCAAGCTGGGCAACCTGCTGCTGGCCGGCGGCTATCGCGACGTGCAGACCGAGGTGAAGAGCTTCCACCTGGACAACCGCCAGCCAGGCAAGCGCAAGCAGATGATCGCGTTCTGGGAAGAACTATTGCTCTCGGCCTCCGACCAGCTGGTGGCCACCGGCAAGGTCGACACCGCCACCGTCGAAGGCATGCGCCAGGAAATGCAGGCGGTGCGCAATGATCCCGACGCGGTGTTCTTCTTCGCCTTCGTGCAGGCGCGTGCGACGGTTTACTGAGCCGGCGGACCTGCCGCGAATCCGTACTCGGCGAGCACGGGCTTGAGCGCAGCCACCCACAGCGCGTACCCGGCCGGCGTCATGTGCAGTCCATCGGGACGGAACAGCTCCGCGCGCGGCCTGCCCTGCGCATCCGTCATGGCCGGCGCGATGTCCACAAAGCGCACGTCTTGCTGCGTGATGGCCCAGGCGCGGATGCGCTCGTTCGCCTCCTTCATCGACGGCCACAGCGGCAGCCGCGCCAGGCTGGGCTTGATCGACACATAGACCACGGGCACGCCCGGCACGCCCTGGCGCGCCCGCGCGACGAAGGCCCGGAACGCGGCCAGCACCTGCGCGGGAGCGACGCCCGCGGCGATGTCGTTGTCGCCGGCATACATCACGATCAGCCGCGGCTGGTACGGCCACACGATGCGGTCGGCGTAATAGGTGGCATCGGCGATGGTCGAGCCGCCAAAGCCACGGTCGATCACCGGCACGCCGGGGAAGTCCGCGGCGAGCGTGGTCCACAGGCGCACCGAGGAGCTGCCAATGAACAGCACGCCCCGGGTGGCGGGAGCCTGAGCCCGGTCGCCGGCGGCGAAGGCGTCGATGTCCGGCTTCCAGTGCGCCGGGCCGGCATCGCCGGCCAGCGCGCCGAACGACACGGCGCCAAGCAGGAGCCAGCCTGCCAGCCCACGCCAGCTGAGTCGTGTCACCGCGTGTCCTCCGCAAGCTTCGGCCGTCAGGCTGCCGATTATGCGAGCCGCCCCGGCCAGCGCCAACGCCTGCCGTCGCCGCGGCCTGGCCGCCGTCCCTGCGATCCCGCCACTCGTCCCCGCGCGACGACCTTTCATCACCGCGCCCTTGTCCCATACGCTGGGCGTAGCACAGTGACTGCCTCCGACCGAAAAGGAATTGGCCATGCGTCGTCGCGATCTGCTCAAAGCCGCCCTCACCTTGCCCGTGCTGCCGTGGCTGGTGGCTCCCACGTTCACCGCCGCCACGCAGGCCGCGGGCCGCCTCGGCGTCCTGCGCTCACGCGTGCGGCCGGGCCAGCCCGGCTGGCCCACCGTGGCGCAGTGGGACCAGCTGAAAAAGACCGTGGGCGGGCGGCTGCAGGCCCTGCGTTCGCCGTTCGAGGCTTGCACACCGAACGACCCGGCCTGCCAGCAGGCGCTGGCGCAGATCAATAACCCCTACTACCTCGGCGACGAAGCGGCCCTCACGCAAACCAGCGGCTGGGTCGATGCCTGGACGTCGCGGCCCAGCGCCTATGCCGTGGCTGCCGAGAGCACGGGCGACGTGGTGGCCGCGGTGAACTTCGCGCGGGACCATCACCTGCGGCTGGTGGTGAAAGGCGGCGGCCACAGCTACCAGGGCACCTCCGATGCGCCCGATTCGCTGCTGATCTGGACCCGCCACATGAACCGCGTGGACCTGCATGACGCGTTCGTGCCGCAAGCTTGCGAAGGCATCCAGGAACCGCTGCCGGCGGTCACCGTGCAGGCCGGCGCCATGTGGATCGATGCCTACGACGCCGTCACCACCCGGACCGGGCGCTACGTGCAGGGCGGCGGCTGCAATACGGTGGGCGTTGCCGGGCTGGTGCAGAGCGGTGGCTTCGGCAGCTTCTCCAAGAACTTCGGCAGCGCCAGTGGCGGCCTGCTGGAGGCGGAAGTGGTCACTGCCGACGGCAAGGTGCGCGTGGTCAATGCGAAGCAGGACCCTGAGCTGTTCTGGGCCATCAAGGGCGGCGGTGGCGGCAGCCTGGGCGTGGTAACCCGGCTCACCCTGCGCACCCACGCGCTGCCGGACACGTTCGGCGCGGTGTTTGGCGAGATCCAGGCCGATTCCGACGAGGCCTACCGCGCACTCATGGCCCAGGTCATCGGCTTCTACCGCGATGCACTGTTCAATCCGCACTGGGGCGAGCAACTGGTGTTCCATCGCGACAACACGCTGCGGCTGTCGATGGTGTTCCAGGGACTGAGCCAGCAGCAGGCCGAACAGACCTGGGCGCCGTTCCTCGACTGGGTGCGGGCGCGCAAGGCGTATCGCTTCAAGGACGAGGCGCGCGTGATCGTGCTGCCGGCCCGGCACTTCTGGGATGCGGAATTTTTCCGCGCCCACGCACCCAGCCTGATCGTCTCCGACGATCGTCCCGGCGCCCCGCGCGACCACGTGCTGTGGGCGGGCGACCAGGGCCAGGTCGGCCAGTTCATCCATGGCTACCGTTCGGCCTGGCTGCCGCAGTCGTTGCTGCGCGCGGATCGACAGGGCGCCCTCGTCGACGCCCTGTTTGCCGCCACCCGCCACTGGGGCACCTCGCTGCATTTCAACAAGGGGCTCGCCGGCGCCCCGGCCGACGCGCTGGAACGCTCGCGCGACACCGCGATGAACCCCGCCTCGCTGGACGCGTTTGCGCTGGCCATCATCGCGGGCGAGGGCGACCCCGCCTTCCCGGGCATGCCCGGCGCGAAACCCGATCTGGCCGAGGCGCGTGCCGAGGCGGCGCGGATCGACCAGTCGATGGATGCGCTGCTGCAGGCCGCGCCCGGCGCCGGCTCCTACGTCTCGGAAAGCAATTATTTCGAACGCGACTGGCAAACCTCGTTCTGGGGCACGAATTACCCGCGGCTGGCCGCCGCCAAGCAGCGCTACGACCCCGAGGGCCTGTTCTTCGTGCGGCATGGCGTGGGCAGCGAAGGCTGGAGCGACGACGGTTTCACCCGCCTGCCCCGGACCTGAGCCGCCACGCGGACTCCCTCCCTCGCCCGCGGCGCCAGGCCGCCTCGGGCCCGCTGCGACCGGCGTGGGTTATGCTCCGCCGGCGCTCGCTGCCCCGCCGCGGCGCAACGGCGGCGCCCGCCACCCCAGCGGGCCGCAAAGCCGTCCAAATGGCTGAATCGGCATGAAATCGTCATGTCCGGCCCCCATGCTGAGGCTGCAAAACGGGGACACCCCGTGTATCATGCCCCACCCCTTTCATCTTTCTATCCGTAAGGAAGGATATAACCCGCGATGAGCAACTTCCTCTTCACCTCCGAGTCGGTTTCTGAAGGCCACCCGGACAAAGTCGCCGACCAGATCTCCGATGCCGTCCTCGATGCGATCATCGCGCAGGATCCGCGTGCGCGCGTGGCCTGCGAAACGATGGTGAAGACGGGCGTGGCCATCGTCGCCGGCGAAATCACCACCAGCGCCTGGATCGACCTGGAAGCGCTGACCCGCAAGGTCATCGTCGACATCGGCTACGACTCCTCCGAGGTCGGCTTCGACGGCGAGACCTGCGGCGTGCTGAACCTGATCGGCAAGCAGTCGCCGGACATCAACCAGGGCGTGGACCGCAAGAAGCCGGAAGAACAGGGCGCTGGCGACCAGGGCCTGATGTTCGGCTACGCGACCAACGAAACCAAGGACTACATGCCGGCTGCGATCTACTACTCGCACCGCCTGGTCGAGCAGCAGGCCAAGGTCCGCAAGAAGAAGAACTCGCCGCTGCCGTGGCTGCGTCCGGACGCCAAGAGCCAGGTCACCCTGCGTTACGAAGACGGTGTCGCCACCGCCATCGACGCCGTGGTGCTGTCGACCCAGCACGATCCTAGCGTGAAGCAGAAGGATCTGATCGAAGCCGTGCGCGAGCACATCCTCAAGCCCGTGCTGCCGGCCAAGCTGCTGCACAAGGGCACCAAGTTCCACATCAATCCGACCGGCAAGTTCGTGATCGGTGGCCCGGTGGGCGATTGCGGCCTGACCGGTCGCAAGATCATCGTCGATACCTACGGCGGCTGGGCCCGTCACGGTGGTGGTGCGTTCTCGGGCAAGGATCCGTCCAAGGTCGACCGTTCGGCTGCCTACGCCGCGCGTTATGTCGCCAAGAACATCGTGGCCGCCGGCATCGCCGACCGTTGCGAAGTGCAGGTGAGCTACGCCATCGGCGTAGCCGAGCCGACCTCCATCTCGGTCACCACCTTCGGCACCGGCAAGATCGCCGACGAGAAGATCGAGAAGCTGATCCGCAAGCACTTCGACCTGCGCCCGTACGGCATCATCAAGATGCTCGACCTGGTGCACCCGATGTACCAGCAGACCGCCAGCTACGGTCACTTCGGCCGCACCCCGTACGAAGTGAAGGGTCCGGACGGCAAGACCTACACCGCGTTCTCGTGGGAAAAGACCGATAAGGCCGAGGCGCTGCGCGCCGATGCCAAGCTGAAGTAAGGCCAACCATCGCCGTGCTTCATGAAGAGGGCCGCCACGTGCGGCCCTCTTCGTTTGTGCGTCGTGCGTCCGCATGCGCATGCGTCCGCTTTCCGGCGCTGACCGTCCCGATCGCCTAGAATAGAGCGATGTCTCTTATCCAGCTTCAGCGCGTCGATTTCAGCATCGGCGGCCCCCTCCTGCTCGAACACGTCGATCTGTCGATCGAAGCGAACGAGCGCGTGTGCATTGTCGGTCGCAATGGCGAAGGCAAGTCCACCCTGATGAAACTCATCGCCGGCGAACTCAAGCCCGACGACGGCGAAATACGCCTGCAGGGCGGCGTGGTCGTCGCGCGCATGGCCCAGGAAGTACCGCAGGACACGGCCGGCAGCGTGTTCGATGTGGTCGCCGAAGGCCTTGGTGACCTGGGTCACCTGTTGGCCCGTTATCACCACCTGCTGGCCGAAGGCGACATGGATGCCGCCGGCGATGTGCAGATGCTGATCGATGCCGGCAATGGCTGGGACCTGGATCGACGCGTCACCGATGTGCTGACCCGGCTGGAGCTTCCGGCCGAGACCGACTTCGATGCCCTCTCCGGCGGCATGAAGCGCCGCGTGCTGCTGGCGCAGGCACTGGTGCGCAAACCCGACGTGCTGTTGCTGGACGAGCCGACCAACCACCTCGACGTCGAGGCGATCGACTGGCTGGAAGGATTCCTGCGCCAGTTCGACGGCAGCATCATCTTCATCACGCATGACCGCAGCTTCCTGCGTGCGCTGGCCACGCGCATCGTCGAGATCGACCGCGGCCAGCTCACCGACTGGCCGGGCGACTACGACAACTACCTGCGCCGCCGCGAAGAGCGCCTGCATGCCGAGGCGCAGGCCAATGCGCTGTTCGACAAGAAGCTGGCGCAGGAAGAAGTGTGGATCCGCCAGGGCATCAAGGCGCGTCGCACGCGCAACGAAGGCCGCGTGCGCGCGCTCAAGGCGCTGCGCGTGGAGCGCGCCCAGCGCCGCGAGCTGTCCGGCAACGTGAGGATGACCGCCGCCAGCGCGCAGGCGTCCGGCAAGAAAGTGATCGACCTGGAACACGTGCACCAGTCGTACGACGGGCGCGTGTTGATCGAAAACCTCAGCACCACCATCATGCGCGGCGATCGCGTGGGCATCATCGGCCCCAATGGCGCCGGCAAGAGCACGCTGCTCAAGATCATGCTGGGCGAGCTCGCGCCGCAGCGCGGCCACGCCACGCTCGGCACCGGCATCCAGGTCGCCTACTTCGACCAGCACCGCGTGCAGCTCAATGACAAGCTCAACGCGCTGGACAACGTCGCCGAGGGCCGCGAGTACATCGAGCTCAACGGCAGCCGCAAGCACATCATCGGCTACCTGCAGGATTTCCTGTTTTCACCCGAGCGGGCGCGCGCCCCCATCACCCGCCTCTCGGGCGGCGAGCGCAATCGCCTGCTGCTGGCCAAGTTGTTCGCCCAGCCGTCGAACCTGCTGGTGATGGACGAACCGACCAACGATCTCGACGTGGAGACGCTGGAGCTGCTGGAAGAACTGCTCACCGAATACCAGGGCACCCTGCTGCTGGTGTCGCATGATCGCGCCTTCCTCGACAACGTCGTCTCCAGCACGCTGGTGCTGGAAGGTGACGGCCGGATCGGCGAGTACGTGGGCGGCTATAGCGACTGGGTGCGGCAGAAGGCGGCGCCGGCCGCCGCATCGGTCGCTCCCGCCAGGGCCGGCAACAAGGTGGCCCCGGTGGCGAGCATTCCTGCCGAGCCGAAGCGAAAGCTCAGCTACAAGGACGCGCGCGAACTCGAGCAGCTGCCGCTGCGCATCGAGAAGCTCGAAGCGGACATCGCGGCACACAGCGAGGCCATGAACGATCCGGCCTTCTATCAGCAGGAAAACACCGCCATCCTCAAGGCCAACGAGGCGCTGGCCAGGCTGCAGGCCGAGCTGGACACCGCCTATGCGCGCTGGGCGGAGCTGGACGCCTGAGGCGCCCGCTCCGCCACGTGCTTAGTTGTTCGCTTCCGGCCGGGTCAGGTAGTGCAGCAGCGCAATGACCGCCTTGCGCTGGAACTCCTGTGATTGCAGGTAGGTCGAAAAGGCACCCATCGCGGCATAGCCGCCGTTGGCCATGAAGGCCTTCATTTCCTTTGGATTGCCCTTGGGCGGCTTCGAGGTCAAGTCGCCCGGATTGCTCACGCGCTGCAGCATCCACTGGGTGAGCGCACGGCCCGATTCGGTTTCCAGGAAGTCGCCGATCTTGCGCGCATCGTCTTCGCTGACGTGGCCGCGCAGCGACGGTGCGATCACTTCGGCCAGCGTCTCTTCGGGCGTCGAGTTGAGCTGGTCGAACAGGCCTGCCAGTGGCGTGCCGTTGAGCTTCGCCCCGTCCCTGGCCACGCCGACGCGCAGGATCTGCACCATGCGGAAATCCACCAGCAGGCGCCTGAGCTGGACGTCATCGCCCTGCGGATCCGGCAGGTCACTCTGCGCATGGGCGCCACCCACGCAGGCAAGCGCCAGCACGACGCCAACCAACCACCGACGTAAAAACATCATCTCCATCCCCCTGTTGCTTGTTGAACGACTCTGTTCCTTCGACCTCAACCGGTGTTCTGCAGGCCTTGCGACACGCCATTGACGCAGGCCACCAGCGCGCCGAGCAAGGCTTCGTCCGACTCGCCGCCTGCACGCCAGCGTTGCAGCAGGTCAAGCTGCAGCAGGCTCATCGGATCCACGTAAGGATTGCGCAGACCGATGGACACCGCCAGTCGCGGCTCATTCTGCAACAGGACATCACCCTGCCTGAGCCGCAGCAACCAGCGCCGGGTCAGTTCGAACTCCGTGCGGATCAGGCCGAAGAACGGTTCGTGCAACGGGCCCGCCAGGCGCGAGAAGGCCTCGGCGATGTCGAGGTCGCACTTGGCCAGCACCATTGCCACGTCGTCGAGCATGTTGGCGAAGAACGGCCACTGGCCGGCCATCTCGGCCATCGCGGCCTCGCCGTACTGCGCCGCGCCCCACTCGAGCGCCGTGCCCAGCCCATACCACCCGGGCAGGATCGAGCGGCACTGCGTCCACGCGAACACCCAGGGAATCGCGCGCAGGTCCTGCACACCCCGCATGCTCCGTCGACGCGACGGACGCGAGCCCAGCGTCATGCGCTCGATCACGTCGATCGGCGTGGCCGCGCGGAAATAGTCGACGAAGCCTTCGCGATCGACAAAGGCGCGGTAGTGCTCGCGACTGCGCGCCGCCAGCCCGGCCATGCGCGAACGCCAGGCTTCCTCGCGCGCCTCCTGCTCGCGAGGCCGCAACGAGGCGCGCAATACCGCGCCAATGGTCTGCTCCAGGTTGCGCAGCGCCAGCGCGCGGATGCCGTACTTGCGATGGATCACCTCGCCCTGCTCGGTGACGCGCAGCACGCCCGCCACCGAGCCGCGCGGCGACGACATCAATGCCGGCGCAATACGCGAACCACCCCGGCTCGCCGAGCCGCCGCGGCCATGGAAGAACGACAGGCGGATGCCGGCGGACGCGGCCACGTCCAGCAACTCCACCTGGGCGCGCTGCAAGCCCCAGCGCGATGCCAGGGTGCCGCCGTCCTTGCCGCTATCGGAGTAGCCCAGCATCACCCACTGGCGGCCGCCGCGCGAAGCGAGGTGCGCGCGGTAAACCGGGTCGTCGAACAACGCCCGCAGCGTCGCGGGTGCATTGGCCAGGTCGTCGACGGTCTCGAACAGTGGCGCGATGTCCAGCGGCACGCCACCATCGCAGACCAGCCCGCCGTGCCGGGCCAGCGCCAGCACCGTCAACACGTCCGCGGCCGAACGCGCCATGCTGATGATGTAAAGCCCGATCGCCTCGCTGCCATAGCGCCCGCGTGCATCATGAAGCGTGGCGAACACGTCGCGCAGCGCTGCCGCGGCGGGTTCGTCACTGGGCGCCAGCGACTGCAGCCCACCCGCCAGCGGACGCAACCGCTCCACCCGCTCGCCGATGTCGCGCGTGGCCCAGGCGCTGTCGCCAAGCAGCAAGCCCAGCGCGTCGTCGTGCACGCGCGAATCCTGCCGTACATCGAGCCTGGCCAGGTGGAAGCCAAAAGTGCGGACGCGCCAGATCAGGCGCTGCACGGCATAGGCCCCGGCATGCAGGCCACGATGATCGACCAGGCTGCCGGCGATCAGGTGCAGGTCGTCTAGCAAGTCGCGCGTGGACGTATAGCCTTCCGGATGATTGTCGTCATGCGTCGCCTCCAGGCGCGCGCCGATCACCGTCAACAGGCCGCGATACGGCATGTCCGCATGCCGCGGGCGCACCTGGGCGGCAGCCTCGGGAAAGCGCACGCGATAGTCGGCGAGCCGCCGTGCCAGCGCGCTATCGACGGCCACGCGCCCCTCGGTCTGGCTGAGCAGGCGCGCCAGGCCCGCGACGTCCTCGATGTAGTGCTCGAGTACATGGGCGCGCTGCGTGGCCAGGCTGCTGGCGATCGTCGCGGCGCCCACGTTCGGGTTGCCGTCCATGTCACCGCCGACCCAGGTGGCGAAGCCGAGCAGGCGTGGCAGCGGCACGGCCACGCCGTAGACCGCCTGCAGGGCATCGGCCAGCGATTCGTATACCGCGGGGACGATGCGGTAGATCGGATTGGCCAGGTAGAAGCCGACGTGATGGTGTTCGTCCTGCACCGTCGGGCGCACCGGTGATGCCTCGGCCGTCTGCCAGCCGGCGTTGAGGGCCATGAAGATGCGGTCGTCGTCCTCCTTGCGCTCCTGCGGCGTACGCGTGGGGTCGAAGTTGTCGACCAGGGCGCGCACGATCGATTGTTCCTTCTCCAGCAACGAACGGCGCACGGCCTCGGTGGGATGCGCCGTGAAAACCGGTTCCACCTGTAACCGTTCCAGCCATTCGAGCAACTCGGCCGCGTCCACGCCCTGTGCCTTCAATTGCATCAGCGCATCGAGCAGCGACTCCGGCTGGGGCGCGCCTTCCTCGCGCTGGTAATCGCGGCGGCGGCGGATGCGGTGCACGCGCTCGGCGATGTTGACGACCTGGAAATAGGTGGCGAAGGCCCGCGCCAGCGCCTGCGCGTCATCGGCTTGCAGCCCGGCCAGCGACGCGGCCAGCGCGTCCACCGCGCGGCCCTCGCGGCGGCGGCGGATGGCTGCCGTGCGCACCGCCTCCACCCGCTCGTAGAACGCCGTGCCTCCTTGTTCGGCCAGCATTTTCCCAACCATCGCGCCGAGTCGGCTGACGTCCTCGCGAAGCGGGCCATCGTGCAGCAGGTATTCGGTATCGCGATGGTCTGGCATGGCTGCGTCCCCGGATGGAACGCCAAGACTAACCAATTGTGCGGCCGCATGGTGCATTTGGACGTCCAAATGCAGCAAATAGCCTTCGCGAACCACGCGACCCGCGGCCAGGACGGGCGCCGCCGGGCGGCATCTCACCCTCGGCTGACATCGCCCGCAGCGCCCGCCCCGCCGCGCTTTTCTCGGACGAGGGGCATTGCGGTTAGAATATCGGGCCTGCCCGTCGAGGGGCGCTGCGACCGTGACGACACGGCCAGGCTCGACGTGGCACGTTCTTGAACGGCGCCCGGCTTTATGGCGATTTCGATCGCAGCAACCGGCCGAGCATCGCCGGCCATCTTGATAAAACCGGAGCTTTACATGAACGCAGTCACGAAAAACGACGCTTCGCAGGACTTCAAGGTCCGTGACATCTCGCTCGCCGAGCTGGGCCGCCGCCGCATCCGCATGGCGGAAGAGGAAATGCCGGGCCTGATGCAGATCCGCGCCCGCTATTCCAAGGACAAGCCGCTCAAGGGCGTGCGCCTGTCCGGCTCGCTCCACTGCACCAAGGAAACCGCCGTGCTGGCCGAAACCCTGCGCGAGCTGGGTGCCTCGGTGCGCTGGGCTTCCTGCAACATCTTCTCCACCCAGGACGACGTAGCGGCCGCGCTGGCCGCCGGCGGCCTGCCGGTGTTCGCCTGGAAGGGCGAGACGCTGGAAGAGTACTGGGAGTGCACGCTCGACATGCTCACCCACCCGGGTGAGCTCGGTCCGCAGCTGATCGTGGACGACGGCGGCGATGCGACCTTGTTCATCCACAAGGGCGTGGAACTCGAAGACGGCAGCGACTGGGTGAACACGCCCAGCGGCAACCACGAAGAGCAGGTCATCAAGGACCTGGTCAAGCGCACCGCCGCCGCGCGTCCGGGCTGGTTCAAGAAGATCGCCGCCGAATGGAAGGGCGTGTCCGAAGAAACCACCACCGGCGTGCATCGCCTGTACCAGCTGGCCGAAGCCGGCAAGCTGCTGGTGCCGGCCATCAACGTCAATGACTCGGTGACCAAGTCCAAGTTCGACAACCTGTACGGTTGCCGCGAATCGCTGGCCGACGGCATCAAGCGCGCCACCGACCTGATGGTCGCCGGCAAGGTCGCCGTGGTGTGCGGCTACGGCGACGTGGGCAAGGGTTGCGCCCATTCGCTCAAGGGCTTCGGCGCGCGCGTGATCGTCACCGAGATCGACCCCATCAACGCCCTGCAGGCCGCGATGGAAGGCTTCCAGGTCACCACCATCGAAGACACCCTGGGCCTGGGCGACATCTACGTCACCACCACCGGCAACAAGGACATCATCACGCTGGAGCACATGGCGGCGATGAAGAACAATGCCCTGGTGTGCAACATCGGCCACTTCGACAACGAAATCCAGATGGATCGCCTCAACACCGCCAAGGGCGTGTCGCGCGAAACCATCAAGCCGCAGGTGGATCGCTACACGTTCGAGCAGACCGGCCGCAGCATCTACATGCTGGCCGAAGGCCGCCTGGTGAACCTGGGCTGCGCCCACGGCCACCCGAGCTTCGTGATGTCCAACAGCTTCTCCAACCAGACGCTGGCCCAGCTCGACCTGTGGGCGAACAAGGACTTCTACGACAAGACGGTGTACCGCCTGCCGAAGAAGCTGGACGAGGAAGTGGCTCGCCTGCACCTTGAGCAGATCGGCGTGAAGCTGACCCGACTGACCCCGGAACAGGCCGCCTATATCGGCGTGCCGGTGGACGGCCCGTACAAGCCGGACCACTACCGCTACTGAGTCGCATCGACCTCGTGTCGCAGACAGAAAGGGCCGCCCATCAGGCGGCCCTTTTCTTTGCCCGGACGCATCGCGCACAGGGCGCGCGCCCATCGAGCGCACCCTGTGCGCAAGCGCTCCCCTAACCGTGCGCCGGCCCGCAGCCCAGCATGCCGAGCACCCCATGCAGCGCCCGCACCTGCATCAGCCATGGCGCCGCCAGGGTCAGCACGCCGGCCGACATCACCAGCAAGGCCGCAGCGCATCGCCATGCGGGACGCTGCAGCCAGCGCCCCATGCGCGCACCCGACCAGGTCAGCGGCAGCATCACCGGCAAGGTGCCCAGGCCGAACGCGGCCATGATCAGCGCGCCCTCACGCGCACTCGCCGACAGCCAGGCGGCGACCAGCACCGTGGTGCTGAGTCCGCACGGCAGCCATCCCCACACCATGCCCGCAGCCACCCGCTTCACCGGGGTGTTGGCGGGCAACAAGCGCCGCTGCAGGGGCTGCAGCCAGGTCCACAGCTTCGCTCCCGGGCGCGCCAGGAAGCCCAGTCGCCCGCTGCGGTCCAGCAATCGCAACGCCATCACCACCAGGACCAGCCCCACCGCCGTACGCATGACCAAGGCCAGCGCGTCGAGTTCGAACACGCGCAGCACGCCATCACCGATGCCGCCCACCACGGCGCCGGCCAGCACATAGCCCGCCACGCGCCCGAGGTTCAGCTGCAACGCATTACCCCAACCCATGCGTGGCGACCACACCGAGAAGCCGGTGGCGATACCCCCGCACATCGCGGCGCAATGCACGCCGCCCAGCAGGCTGGTCAAAAACACCGCGGACAGGGCCACACCGTTAACCATGCCGTCGCCCTTCGGTCGCGTCACGCACGTCCGGCGGTACGGCGCGGTCATCACGCAGGATGTCGAGCGCCGGTGTATCCATGTCGTCGAACTGCCCCTTGCGCACGGCCCACACGAACGCGCCGATCGCCACCGCCAGCAGCATCAGGCTCAGGGGAATGAGCAGGAGCAGGATGATCATGTCGAGGACTCCGGCGCAGGCACGTGCCTCAGGCGCAGCGCATTGAGGGTGACCACCAGCGACGACACCGCCATGCCCAGCGCCGCCAGCGACGGCGTGACCTGTCCCGTCACCGCCAACGGCAGCGCCAGCAGGTTGTAGCCAACCGCCCAGGCGAAGTTCTGTCGAATGATGCGCTGGGTGCGCCGTGCCAGTTGCACCGCAGCGGGAATGCGCAGCAACGATGGCGCCGTCAGCACCATGTCGGCTGCGCGCTGCGCCAGCGAGGCGCCCTCGCCCATGGCCATCGACACGTCCGCGCCCGCCAGCACCGGCGCGTCGTTCAGGCCGTCGCCGACCATGGCGACGATGCGTCCCTGCGCCTGCAGTCCACGCACGAGCGCCAGCTTGTCCTCTGAACTCTGGCGCGCGTTCGCATTATCGATGTCGAGCTGGTCGCCCAAGCGTTGCACGGCGCCCATGGCGTCGCCGCTGGCCAGATGGATATGCAGACCCAGCCCACGCAGCGCCTTCACCGCCGCCTGCGCATCGGTGCGCAGGCGTTCTTCCAGCACGAAGCAAGCGGTGGCTCGTGTCCCGTCACCCAGCCAAAGCCGGCCATCGTCATCGCGCCCCGCCGCGAACGGACCACGGCCCAGCCGCCATGCCACGCCATCGACCAGGCCGCTCAAGCCCTGGCCGGCATGCACCTGCAGGCCACTCGCCACCTGCGATGTCACGACCGAGGCGAACGCGGCGGCGATGGGATGCCCACTGTCGCGCTCCAGCGCAGCAGCGATGCCCAAGGCCTCGTCCGTCGACAGGTCGCCCCATGCGTGGACTTCACCCACGGCGGGTTCCACGCGCGTGAGCGTGCCGGTCTTGTCGAACACCACGTCCGTGGCGCGTGCCAGCGTATCCAGCCCCTCGGCGCGCAGTGACAACACGCCCAGGCGCGCGAGCGCGCCATGCGTCGCCGCGAGCGCCGCCGGCACCGCCAGCGACAGCGCGCAGGGACAGCTGATGACGAGCAGCGACAAGCTGACTTCGAAGGCGCGCGAAAGATCGTGGATGCGCCAGCCCATGTAGACCGCCAGGGCAACCAGCAGCAACGCGACCACGAACCCGCTGCCAACGCGATCCGCCAGGCGCGCGATCGGCGGTCGGTGCGCCTGCGCCTGTTCGACGAGGCGCGTGAGTTGCGACAGGCGGGTGGCGCTGCCGATGCCGGTAATCCCGATGCGCGCCGGCGTCTCGCGGCAGACCGTGCCCGCAAAGACCGGGGCACCCCGCGTCTTCTCGACGGGACGCGACTCCCCCGTCAGCAGGGCTTCCTCGAACAACGCCCGTGCATCCAGCAGCTCGCCATCCGCCGGAACCGCGTCGCCCGCGGCCACGCAGGCAATGTCGCCCACCTGCAACGTGGTGAGCGGCACCGACTCGCGCGAGCCGTCGGCGCGCTCCCGCACCGCCAGGGCCGGTCGCGCCCGCGCCAACGCATCCACCTGCGAGCTGGCGATGCGCCGAGCCCGTTGTTCCAGCATACGCGCGCACAGCAGCAGGAAGACGAACATCGCCGCTGCGTCGTACCACACGTGCACGCCGCCGCGCAGCGTTTCCACCGCGCTCGCCAGATAGGCCAGCAGGGTCGAGCCGGCCACCAGCGTGTCCATGCCGGGACGGCGCTGGCGCAGTTCACGCCAGCCACCGAGCAGGAAGGGCCAGCCCGAGTAGAACACCACCGGCGTGCAGACCAGCAAGGTCACCCAGCGGAAAAAGTCGCGCGTGTACAGCGCCATGTGATGGCCGAAGTCCAGGTACAGCGCCTCGGACAGCATCATGGTCTGCATCGCGCCCAGCCCGGCGATGCCCAGCCGCAGCAGCCAGCGCCGACGCTCCGCCAGCCGCTCGCGCTCCTTGGCCGCGCCATGCGCCAGATAGGGCCGATAACCCAGCGAGGCGAGCCGCTCCAGCACGGCTGACAGCCGTACGTGCGCTGGGTCCCAGGCGATGCGCACGCGACCGGTCACTGCATTCGCTCCCACGTCGAACACGCCGGGCACGCGCTGCAGGGCGCGGTCGATCAACCACGCACAGGCCGCGCAGCGCATGCCGTCCGTCAGCAGCGTGATCTCCAGCCCTCCGGTGACCGGGAAGGCGTGATCGGCCAGCAGGTCATCGCGATCCCACGCCCCCAGATCGGGCGCATCGCCCTCCACGCGGGCGCCGGCGGCGCTCCGGAGACGGTAGTAATCGCCAAGATCGGACGACCGGATCCACTGGGCCGCAGCCAGGCAGCCGTGGCAGCAGAAGCCTTTGACGCAGCCGTCGATATCCAGCAGGACGGGCGAAGCCGGCAAGGCCTCGCCGCAGTGATAGCAGGCCTCGATGCCCGCCCGACTGAAAGCGTCGACCGTGCCGTCCACGATCAGGGCATCAGTCGGGTCGAGCGGGCCCGGGGCATCCAGCGTCCATGCAAGCGCCACGTCGCATTGTCAGGCGCCAGCTGCACCGTCCAGTCGCGATCGCCCTCCAACGAGCCGACGCCCCGCCAGCCCAGCTCACTCGGCGAAAGGTGGAAGGTATGTCCACCACCCGACGCGTCGGACAGGGTCAAGATGAGCTTGCCGCCACGCGGGAAATCCCCGTCCATCGGCAACACTTCGAGCATGTCACCCCTGGTGCGCAACACCACGCCTTGCGTATCCACTTCCGTCGCCGGTGCCGCGGCCTCCGCCGAGACCAGCAACTTGCCCACCCTGGTGACCCGGCCGACCGTCTCCATGTCTTCGCGTCCCGGATGGACGGCGGCAAACAAGAGTGCGAAGCCGATGGCCACGGACGCCAGCGGCAAGCCCACCAGCATCCACACCATGGGCTCGCGCCAGGCGCTTCGTGTCGTGTTCATGGGGAAGGTCCGAAGAAACTGCTGTTGATGGTGACGCCCGCGTCCACGTCCGTGCCGCGCACGACGAACTGCACCTCGTGTCGCCCCGTCACTTCGGCGGAAGCACTGACGGTGACAGGAACCGACAGCACTTCACCGCTCTGGGCCAGCACCGTCCGCGCACCGCCACGAAGCGCGATGCCCGGCAGGTCCGCCGAGGTCACGTCGATCACGAAATGGTGCGTCTGCTGCTCCTTGTTGACCAGTTTGAGCGTGTAGCTGTTCTCGATGCAGCCGTCACTGGCCTGGCTGTACATCGCGTTGCGATCGCGCAGCACGTCGGCGAGCAGCACACTGCGATGGGTCACGCCATACACCCAGCCCCCAAGCAACGCCAACAGCAGGCAGGCATAGACGAAGATGCGCGGGCGCATCACGCGGGCCGCCTTGCCGCCGATCTGGTTCTGCGTGGTGTAACGGATCAGCCCTTTCGGATATCCCAGCTTGCCCATGACGTCGTCACAGGCATCGATGCAGGCACCACAGGCGATGCATTCGTACTGCAGTCCATTGCGGATATCGATGCCCGTCGGGCATACCTGCACGCAGATGGTGCAGTCGATGCAGTCACCCAGCAGTTCGGCGGTGAATTTCGGCAGCGGCTGGGCCACCGTGCCGGAGCTTGCCAGCGCAATGGTTCCGCCCGCCTGCGCCCGGCTGTCGGCGGCCGACGGATGCTGGCTGGCCCGGAACACGTAGTCGTAGGCCGTTACCTTGTCGAGCAGACCGCGCGCCCGCTCCAGCACGCTGGACAGGCCGCGCTTGCGCGGACCGCGCGGCTCGCCGCGCATCGGGTCGTAGGCGATGATCAGCGTGTTGCGATCGAACATGGCGCTCTGGAAGCGCGCATACGGGCACATGTACTTGCACACCTGTTGGCGCAGGAACCCTGCATTGCCCCAGGTGGCGAATCCATAGAACAGGATCCAGAAGGCCTCCCAACCGCCCCAGCCGGACGGCGTGCGATGTGCGAGGTCCACGATCGGGCTGAAGTAGCCCACGAAGGTGAAGCCGGTCCACAGCGAGAACAGCGCCCACAACACATGCCTGCACGTCTTGCGCAGGATCTTCTCCCGCGTCCACGGGCCCGCATCGAGCTTCATGCGCCGGTTGCGATCCCCCTCGCACCAGCGCTCGATCCACAGCGACACTTCGGTCCACACCGTCTGCGGGCAGGCATAGCCGCAAAACAGCCGGCCGGCCAGCGCGGTAAAGAAGAACAGTGCCAGCGCCGCAATGATCAACAACGTGGAGAGGAACAGGAAGTCCTGCGGCAGGAACATCCAGCCGAACACATGGAACTTGCGCGCCGGCAGGTCCAGCAGCACGGCCTGCCTGCCGTTCCAGTGCAGCCAGGGAAACAGGTAGTACATGCCGAGCAGCCAGATCACGGCCGCCACGCGCAAGCGGTTGTAGGTACCCGACACCTCGCGCGGATAGACCTTGCGCTCGCTGACGTAGTACGAACTGCTCTCGTCGTCGACGACGTGCAGCGGGATGCGGCGATTCATGGGGCGCTACCGCAATGGAATCCGCGCTTCACCAGCCGGGACGGCCGCAGCAGGATCCAGGTGAACAGGCTCGACGAGGCCGTGGCCAGCCAGAACAGGAAGAAGCCCAGCGAATAACCCAGCTCACGGCTGAGGCGCAGCGCCGGAAAGGTGATGTCCCTGAGTCGCTCGGGGTCCACGATGGTGAAGAACACCGTCGAGATGACCCCGGCGACAAAGAAGCTCGGCCAGAGGATGGCGCCGACGCGCTGCGAGGCAGGCGTCGGCTCCCGTTCCGGAGGCTTGGCGTCAGGTTCCGTCATCACTCGGCAACCACGGCGCCAGCGGGAGACGGATCCTTGTGCGGCGACAGGGTCCAGACATAGGCGCCCACCAGGCGGGTGCGGGTATCGCCCAACTGCTCCTTCCAGGCCGGCATCACGCCCTGGCGACCCTCGTCCAGCGTCTTGTGCAGCGACGCCGTGCTGCTCCCGTACAGCCAGTAATGGTCGGTGAGGTCAGGCGCGCCCATCACCTGGTTGCCCTTGCCTTGTGGACCATGGCACGCGCTGCAGATGCCGGCAAACATCTTCTCGCCGCGTTCGACGGCATCCTTGGGCTGATCGGGCCGCGACAGCGAAAGCACATAGGCAATCGTGTCGTCCACCGCCGTCGCGCCACCTTGCGCGGTGAGCGTACTGGCCCAGGCGGGCATCACCGCATGGCGACCATTCTGGATCGTGTCCAGGATGCGTGCCGGCGTGCCGCCCCAGTGCCAGATGTCGTCCGTGAGATCCGGATAACCGGTGGCACCGTGCCCGCTGGAGCCATGGCAGGCGGCGCAGCGATTGATGAAGATCGCGCGTCCGATCGATACGGCGCCCGCGTCCTGGGCGAGCTCGTCGATAGGCTTGCCCGCATACAGCTTAAGCGTGTCATCGAGACGTGCGTTCTCGGCCGCCGTCTCCATCGCCCACTCGGACCGCGAACTCCAGTGCCCCCAGCCCTTCAGCGTGCCCACGCCGTACCAGAGGAGGTAACCGACGGAGAACACCAGGGTGATGTAGAACAGGTTGATCCACCACCGCGGCAACGGCTTGTTGTACTCGGTAATGTCGCCGTCCCACACGTGGCCGGTTTCATCCGGCCTGGGACCGGTGGGGCGGCGCTTGATGTTGCTCCTGAGCAGCCAGACGCAGCCCAGCAGGTTCAACACCGTGATGGCCACTACATACCACGTCCATGCGGAAGTCATGCCCTTTCCTCCTTCTCGTCATCCAGAGGCATGCGGGCAGCGGCATCCAGCACGGGCTTCACGCCCGGCCTCCATAGCCAAATGCAGCCCACGACAAAAAGCACCAGCAGGAAGGCGGTGATAAGACCGGGGATCATGTCACTCGGCCCCCTCTGCAACCTGCATGTCGGCCTGCGACACGTGCGTGCCGAGGCTCTGCAGGTAGGCCACGACGGCATCCAGCTCCGTCTTGCCCTCGACGGCTGCCGGCGCGGCGGCGATCTCGTCATCGCTGTACGGATCGCCGATGCGCTTGAGGGCGCGCATGTGCCGGGCAACTTCCGCGCCGTCTAGCGTGGCCTTGGCCAGCCACGGATAGGCCGGCATGTTCGACTCGGGCACCACGTCGCGCGGGTTGTTGAGGTGAGCCCGGTGCCAGTCGTCGGAGTAGCCGCGCAGGCCCACGCGCGCCAGGTCGGGACCCGTACGCTTGCTGCCCCACTGGAACGGATGGTCGTACACCGATTCGCCCGCGAGCGAGTAGTGACCGTAACGCTCCGTCTCGAAGCGCAAGGTGCGCACCATCTGCGAATGGCAGTTGTAGCAGCCTTCGCGGATGTAGACGTCACGGCCAGCCAGCTCGAGCGCCGGATACGGCTTGATGCCCGGCAACGGCTTGATGGTCTCGGCCTGGAACATCAGCGGCACGATTTCGGCGAGACCACCGAACGACACCGCCACGGCCACCAGGATAGCCATCAGGCCGATGTTCTTTTCGATCTTTGCGTGCATATGGCTCATGTCTGTTCCCTCAGGCACGCGCATCGGCAGCGTCGGGCGGCAGCACCGGCTGCAGCGCCGTGCTATCGGCGGAAAGCTGGAAGGTCCGCAGCACGTTCCACCCCATCACCAGCATGCCGCTCAGCACGATCAGGCCGCCGCCAAGGCGGAACAGGAAGTACGGCTTGGTGGCGTTGAGTGCTTCGACGAACGAGTAGACCAGCGTGCCGTTCTCGGGATCGGTGGCACGCCACATCAGGCCCTGGGTGACGCCGGCGATCCACATCGACGCGATGTAGACGACCAGCCCGATCGTATGCAGCCAGAAGTGCAGGTCGATCAACCTGGTCGAATACATCTTCGACAGGTTCAGCAGGCGCGGCAGCATCGCGTAGATGGAGCCGATCGAGATCATCGCGACCCAGCCGATGGCGCCGGAGTGCACGTGGCCGATGGTCCAGTCGGTGTAATGACTGAGCGAGTTGACCGTCTTGATCGACATCATCGGTCCCTCGAACGTGCTCATCATGTAGAACGAGAGCGAGACGATCAGGAACTTCAGGATCGGGTCGGTGCGCAGCTTGTGCCACACGCCCGACAGCGTGAGGATGCCGTTGATCGCACCGCCCCACGACGGTGCCAGCAGCACCAGCGAGAACACCATGCCCAGCGACTGCGCCCAGTCGGGCAGTGCCGTGTACTGCAGGTGGTGGGGACCGGCCCACATGTACACCGCGATCAGCGCCCAGAAGTGCACGATCGACAGTCGATAGGAATAGATGGGACGTCCGGCCTGCTTGGGCACGAAGTAATACATCATGCCGAGGAAGGCGGTGGTCAGGAAGAAGCCGACTGCGTTGTGGCCGTACCACCACTGCACCATCGCGTCGACCGAACCCGAGTAGATCGAGTACGACTTGAACCAGCCGGCCGGAATCGCCAGGTTGTTGACCACGTGCAGCAGCGCAATGGTGATGATGTACGCGCCGTAGAACCAGTTGGCGACGTAGATGTGCTTCACCTTGCGCTTGGCGATGGTGCCGAAGAACAGCACGCCGTACGCCACCCACACGACGGTGATGAGCAGGTCGATCGGCCATTCGAGTTCGGCGTATTCCTTGCCCTGGGTGAGACCCATTGGCAACGTGACCGCGGCGGCCACGATCACCAGTTGCCAGCCCCAGAACACGAACGCGGCCAGCTTGTCCGAGATCAGCCGGACATGGCAGGTGCGCTGCACGGTGTAGAGGCTGGTGGCGAACAGCGCCGAGCCGCCGAAGGCAAAGATCACCGCATTGGTATGCAGCGGGCGCAGACGTCCGTAGCTGAGCCACGGCAGATCGAAATCGAGGCCCGGCCAGTACAGCTGGGCGGCGATGATCACCCCGACCAGCATGCCGACCACGCCCCATACCACGGTCATCACGGCGAATTGCCGTACGACCTTGTCGCTATAACTCCCCTCGACGCCCACCATGAGGCCCACTCCCAGGCTTGACTGAACGGCGGGAAGTCTGTGGGGAGGGCCTGCGGCCGCAGTTGATCCAGATCAACGATGGTCGGGTCGGAGGCTGTCGCGGTTTGTCGCAGGTCAAAGGGTGAGAGGCGAGACATCTCTATATCGCGAGAAAGAGATATATAATCGGCCCGCCAACCGTCCGGGACCCCTTGCGATGCCGTCCATCAGCTTTGAGTTCTTTCCCCCCAAGACCGACGAACAGCGCGCCCAGCTCGACCGGGTGGCAGCCTTGCTCAAGCCGCTGGCGCCGGAATACGTGTCGGTGACCTTTGGCGCCGGTGGCTCGACCCTCAGCTACACCAGTGAAACCGTGCATCGCCTGCATCGCCGGCACGGTCTGAACGTGGCGCCGCACCTGTCCTGCGTCGGCGGCACGCGCGCCGAGCTGGCGGAGCTGCTGGACAGCTACCGTGCCGCCGGTTACCAGCGCATCGTTGCGCTGCGCGGCGACCTGCCTTCAGGCATGGCTTCGCCCGGCGATTTCCGCTATGCGGCAGAGCTGGTCGCGTTTATCCGCCAGCATTCGGGCGACTACTTCCACATCGAGGTGGCGGCCTACCCGGAGATCCATCCCCAGGCGGACGACGCGCTCGCCGACCTGCGGCATTTCAAGAGCAAGGTGGACGCGGGGGCCAATGGCGCGATCACCCAGTATTTCTTCAACGCCGATGCCTATTTCCGTTTTGTCGACGACGCGCGCCGGCTGGGTGTCGACATTCCCATCGTGCCGGGCATCATGCCGATCTCCAATTTCACCCAGCTCAAGCGCTTTTCGGATGGCTGCGGCGCCGAGATCCCGCGCTGGATCGCCAAGCGCATGCAGGCGCACGGCGACGATGCCGAGTCGATCCGTGAACTGGGCGCCGACGTGGTGGCGCAGCTGTGTCGCCGCCTGCTGGAAGGCGGCGCGCCTGGCCTGCACTTCTACACCTTGAACCGCGCCAAGGCGACGCAGTCGATTCTCGACCGGCTGCACGGTTAGCCTGCCGGGGCGGGCGTATGCTCGCCCCATGCTTCGTTCGCCCTTCCTCGCATGGCTGGTGCTGCTGCTTCTGCCGATGGCTGCGGCCGCGCAGGATGGCATTCATCGCTGCATCGGCCCCGATGGCAATCCGCTGTTCACCGACCAGCCGTGCGCGGCATTGCAGGCAACGCCCGTGGCCCCGGCGCGCGCAACGGCACCCGTCACCACGCCGCCGGGTGCTTCCATGCCCCTGGTCGAAACGCCTGCGCCGGTGCTGTGCGCCACCAGCGTGGCCGAGCTGCGGCAGAGCGTGCTGGACGCCTTTGCCAGCCGCAACCCGAACCGGCTGGCGGGCTTGATGCTCTGGGGCGGACACGGGCGCGACGCGGTGGTGGCGGACATCCGTTCCATGAGCACGCTGATGCAGCAGCCCTTGCTGGACGTCGGGGCATCATCCGACGAGCCGCAGCCTGCCGAGGCTGCAACCAGCGGGGATGCCGCGAACCCGGACCAGCCGCTGGCAGCCGGCAATGCGCCTCCCGCAGCACCACGGCCACCGGCCGGCGACCGCGAGATCGTCGTGCGCACGGCGGCAGGCGACGGCAGTGGCGTGCCGCGCGAAACCCGCTTCAGCGTGGTCAGGCGTGCCGGTTGCCTGTGGCTGCACGGCGGGAATTGACGCTGCCGCGCGGGCCCGCCTGCAACGGCCGCACCTGCCCGATGGTGAATCCGGACCGGGCCGCGAAGCCGAGCTGAGGCACTCCGGGTTATCATGTCGCGATTTTTCCGGAGAACCGACATGGCGCAGAAGTACCCCGACTGGATCTGGCAGAACGGTGCCATCAAGCCCTGGCAGGAAGCGACCACCCATGTGATGGCGCATGCGCTGCACTACGGTTCTTCGGTGTTCGAGGGCATCCGCAGCTATGCCACGCCCGACGGCGCAGCCATCTTCCGCCTGACCGACCACCTCAAGCGCCTGTACCAGTCGGCCAAGATCTACGACATGGTGCTGCCCTACTCGCAGGACGAGCTGACGGTCGCCTGTCGCGAGGTCGTGCGCAAGAATGGCCTGGGCGCAGCCTACCTGCGCCCGGT
This sequence comes from Dyella soli, assembly GCF_054482295.1. Classification (NCBI taxonomy): domain Bacteria; kingdom Pseudomonadati; phylum Pseudomonadota; class Gammaproteobacteria; order Lysobacterales; family Rhodanobacteraceae; genus Dyella; species Dyella soli. The sequence goes on along the minus strand of NZ_JBTFFU010000002.1, from coordinate 401,043 downwards.
GGCGTACCGGGGCCTGGGCGGATTCGGCCTCTCCGCCGATACGCCGATCGATGTCGCCGTGGCTGCCTGGCCGATGGGTCCGTACCTCGGCCCCGAGGCGCTGGAAAATGGCATCGACGCCTGCGTGTCGAGCTGGCAGCGTTTCGCGCCCAACACCATTCCGGCCGGCGCCAAGGCCGGCGGCAATTACCTTTCGGGCCAGCTGATCGCGCGTGAAGCGCGCCGCCTGGGCTTTGGCGAAGGCATCGCCCTGGCCGCCAATGGCCTGCTCAGCGAGGGCGCGGGTGAAAACCTGTTCCTGGTGTTCGACGGCGTGCTGCACACCACGCCTGCCAGCGCCTCGATCCTCGCCGGCATCACGCGCGACACGCTCAAGACGCTGGCGCGCGAAGACGGCATCGAGGTGATCGAGCGCGACATCCCGCGCGAATACCTGTACCTGGCCGATGAGCTGCTGATGTGCGGCACTGCGGCGGAAATCACCCCGATCCGGTCGGTGGATGGCAAGCAGATCGGCAGCGGCAAGGCCGGACGCGTCACGCGTCGCCTGCAGGAGCTGTTCTTCGGCCTGTTCAATGGCAAGACCAACGACCAGTGGGGCTGGCTGGAGCCGCTCTAAGCCCGGGCTCGAGCCGACCCGGGCCAGGCGTCCTTCCGGCAGCAACCGCCCGAAGGACGCTCGCGCCGGGGCGCCTCAGGAAAACACGATGCTGGCGATCGCACCGTTGGTGTCGGTGCGCGGACGCATCGACACGTCCCAGCCATAGAGTTCGCACAGCCGGCGCACGATCGCCAGGCCAAGACCGGCACCGCTGCCACCCGCGCCTTCGCCGCGCACGCCGCGCTGGAACAGGCGCTCGGCGTCCTCGGGCTTGATGCCCGGACCCGTGTCGATGATCTCGATCCGGTTGTCGTTGACGACGACCGTCACATTGCCTTCGAGCGTGTACTTGATCGCGTTGCCGATCAGGTTGGTCAGGGCGACCGACAGCACCGAGGCCGGCGCGTTCACGCTGACCGGCTGCCTGACCGCCAGCTCCACTTCCAGCGGCTTGTCACGCATCTGCGGACGCTGGCTTTCGATCACGTCGCCGGCCACCTTTCCCACGTCGGTGGTTTCACCACGCGTGGGGCCACGACGCTCGGCGCGCGACAGCAACAGCAAGGCCTCGATCAGCTCGGTGGCCTGGCGCGACGCGCGCTCGATGCGCTTGAGGCGCTCGCGCAGCTTGTCGGTGAGGTCAGGCGAACCCTGCAGCAGTTCCGTCGTGCTGGAAATGACCGCCAGCGGCGTGCGCAGCTCATGGCTCACGTCGGAATTGAATTCGCGGTCGCGCTCGACCATCGCGGTGAGGCGCGACGAGTATTCGTCCAGGGCCAGCGCCAGCTCGCCCACTTCATCGTCGGCAAAATGCGGTGCCAGCGGCTCGGCCTTGCCGTTCTTGCGGAAGTCACGCAGGCGGCGCGCCAGGTCGCTGACCGGCTTGAGCACCTTGCGTGACAGCCACAAGCCCAGCGCCAGCGACAGCAGGCCGAACAGGAACACCGCGCCGATGACGCTGATCAGCAGCTGCTGCTTGCCCAGCTCCTCGCGCGACACGTCGTAGCGGATGAAGCTGATGATGCCGTTTTCGTGGAAGACGGCCAGCTTGTAGTGATGGCGCTGGCCGTCGGTGTCGTCTTCGTAGATGTCGTGGACACCGTTGGGCAGGTTCTGCCACGACAGCGGCGCCTTGTAGAGCGTGCGATCGCTCAGCACAGTGCCGGTCAGCAAGCGCGAGCCGCTGGGCGCGCCGGGGTGGTCGTGCGCCTGCTGGTTGGCCCAGCGCGCATCGTCCAGCAGGCTGGCGTTGACCAGCTGGTCTTCCACGCGACTGCGGATGTTGAGCGCCGCGAACGCAAACAGCGCGCTGAGGCCAAAGCCGAACAGCGCGAATGAAACGATCAGGCGAAACCTGAGCTTACGCCTGGACCGCATCCGGTTCGACCATCCGATATCCAATGCCGTGCCGCGTGTGGATCAGCGGCTTGTCAAACGGCTTGTCGATGGCTGCGCGCAGACCATGGATGTGCACGCGCAGCGAATCGCTGTCGGGCAGTTCCTCGCCCCATACGCGCTGCTCCAGGTCCTGGCGCGTCACCACCGACGGACTGGCCTCCATCAACGCCTGCAACAGCTTGAGGCCAATCGGGTTGAGCTGGATCGACTTGCCTTCGCGGGTGACCGTGAGCGTGTCCAGGTTGTAGGTGAGATCGCCCACCTTCAGCACGCGGCTCTGCGGACCCTTGCCACGACGGGCCAGCACTTCCAGGCGCGCGGCCAGTTCCTGCAGCGCGAACGGCTTGGTCATGTAATCGTCGGCACCCGACTCGAAACCCGTCAGCTTCTGCTCCAGCGCATCGCGCGCGGTCAGCATCAGGATGGGCGTCTGCTTGTGCGCTTCGTGGCGAAGCTTGCGTGCCACGTCCAGGCCGTCCATGCCAGGCAGGGTGAGATCAAGCACGATCACGTCGAAGTCGTGCACGACCGCCAGGTGGAGACCGGTCACGCCATCGCCGGCAAAGTCGACCACGTGCCCACGATCTTCCAGATAATCGCCGATGTTGGTCGCGATATCGCTGTTGTCTTCGATCACCAGTACGCGCATGCGTCCTCCATACGCAGCCGGCGGATGGCCGGCCGAGGTGTCAAGCTTAACAAGCTTGCACGGGGGAAAGGGGGCCCGGGCCCAATAAGGCCGGGCCGGGCAAAGAAAAAGGCCCAGGCGGATCGACTTGACGTCGTGCGCCTGGGCCCAAGCTACTGCCCCGATACCGAAATCTGCTGTCACCAGACCTTGCGGTTGAAGTGCCGAGCAAATTGCAGTGCAAGCTTTATAGGGGTGCCACGGTTACAGGGTGGTTAACCCGTACTCACTTCGGCGTTAACCCCGGACCGGGTCCTCAATGACCGCCAACGGCGTTCTGCACCTGCTTGCTGTTCTGCAGGTAGCGCTGCGCCTGGCCGTTTTCCAGCTGGATTTCACGGTTGGTACGGCACACCGTCTTGGGAATGTTCGATCCCATCGGCTTGACCTGCTCGCAGACCTCGCGGTTGGCATCGCTCCTGGTCAGGATCGCGTTGACTTCCGACTGGTTGTTGTACAGCTCCACCTTGGAGGCGGAATCCATCGCGTCGACGGTGCCGAATTTCTCGTAGAGCGACTGCATGTTGCTGAGGTCGCGCTCGACCGTTTCGTGCTCGGTCTTGCCAACGAACTCGAAACGCCCGCCCGGTGTCATCTGCTGGCGCACATGGTCCGCCACGGCGGCGAATTCGTCCTTGGTGTTGGCCTTCACATCAGGCTTGGCTTCCTTGGCCTGTACGGCGGCCACCTGCATCAGAACCATCATTGCCGCCACCAGCGGCAACCAGAGCTTGCGCTTCATGTACTTCCTCCCGGACCTGCCGTACCCCCCCTTGGGGCACGCTTCGCAGGAACGGCCGATGGTATGTGCCGCGATGGCCGCAGGAAAGTGTCTCCAGTCATCACGGAATATTCACGTCCGGTGATCACTCCGTGCGCGTGGCGCGCCGCCGCGGCAGCGGGGCCGCCTCGGCCTGGACCGTCTCCGTTTCGAGCAGGGCAATGATCGCCGCGGCCACATCCACGCCCGTGGCTGCCTCGATGCCCTCCAGGCCCGGCGAGGCATTGACCTCGAGGATCAGCGGGCCGCGCTTGGAGCGCAGCATGTCGACGCCTGCCACGCCCAAGCCAAGAGCGCCGGCTGCCTGCACGGCGATGCGGCGCTCTTCCGGGCTCAGGATGGCCTTGCTGGCGGTGCCGCCACGATGCAGGTTGGCGCGAAATTCTCCGGGGCTGGCGTCGCGCTGCATGGCGGCGACGACCTTCTTGCCGACCACGAAGCAACGCAGGTCACTGCCCTTGGCTTCGGCCACGAACTCCTGCACGAGGAAGTTGGCGTAGAGCCCACGGAATGCCTCGATCACGCTCTGCGACGCGCTCTTCTTTTCCGCCAGCACCACGCCGGTGCCCTGGCTGCCCTCGTTGAGCTTGATCACGTGCGGCGGCTCGCCAAGCATGGCGAGTACGTCGGCGGTGTCGTCGGGGTTGTCGCCGAATACCGTCGCGGGCATGTCCAGCCCCTTGGCAGCGAGCATCTGCAGCGAGCGGAGCTTGTCGCGCGCGCGCAACACCGCATCGGATGAATTGGGCGTGTACACGCCCATCATCTCGAGCTGTCGCAACACGGCCGTGCCATAGAACGTGCTGGTGACGCCAATGCGGGGAATCACCGCATCGATGCCACGCAACGCCTTGCCCTTGTAGCGGATGGACATGTTGCCCGGCGCGATGCGCACATAGCAGCGCAAGGGGTCGAGCACGCGCACGACATGGCCGCGCTCGCGTGCAACGTCGACCAGGCGCTGCGTCGAATAAAGGCGGGTGTTGCGGGAAAGGATGGCAATCTTCATGAAACACCCGTCTGCCCGGCCGTCACCGGCCGGGGCTGTGTATAGGAAAGCGCAGGATCGACGGCAAACCGGCCGTGCAGCGCCGTGCGGCCCAGCAGCATGGGAAACAGCATATGCCGCCGGTCGGTCAGGTTGATGTCGACGGCAAACCGCTGGCCGGCCAGCCACACGTCGGTGCGAATGAACCAGCGCAGCGTGCGACGGCCGCCGGTGTCGGTCACGGCCCTCCGGTCCAGCGCCGGCGCTTCGCATGAGACGCCCAGGCGATGCCGGCCGCCCACGTTCACCGCGAATCGCAGCCAGGTCTCGCCATCGCGCTCGAACGTCTCCAGCGCGTCCACATGCAGCGAACTGCTGCGCGCGCCGGTATCGAGTTTGGCCTTGAGCAGGCTGATGCCAAGAGCCGGCAACGCCAGGCGCTCCCGCCAGCCGAGGGTGATCACATCCGCCATTTTCAGCGCACGCCGCAGGGTTACGTGAAAGGGAGCTCGGTGGGGTCGGGAGCAAGTTGGAGCGGGTGAAGGGAATCGAACCCTCGTCAGTAGCTTGGGAAGCTACAGCTCTACCATTGAGCTACACCCGCAACGCCGGGCGATGGTAACCCGGGACTGCATGCCTTTGGAACCGGCCGCGCAGCCGAACACGGCATGAACCGGACATGGCGGCCCGCTGAATCATCGCGTGGACAAGGCTTGCCAATACCTGCCCACTTGGCCACGCCCGTACTCATAATGCTGCCGTCAGCGTCCGGGTACTCCCACACGTTTTACGGACTGACAAACTCGCCCGCGCGACATCGTCGCGCCTTGCTCCGGAGAACCCGATGCGTGTGTTTCCTGCTTCCCCCACGTCGCCGCGCGGCTGGCGATGGCTGGCGGCGGCGCTGATGATCGGCGTCTGCAGCTTCGTGCAGGCGCAGGACCAGGGCCCGGACGATGGCGGCGCCGGCGATCCGCCGGCCCGCGTGGCGCGCCTGTCGTACCGCAGCGGCGATGTGGGCCTGTTGCCGGCCGGCTCGCAGGACTGGGGCGATGCCAGTCTCAACCGTCCGCTGACCACGGGCGACCGCCTGTCCACCGGGCAGGGCTCGCGCGCCGAGCTCGAACTGGGCGGTGGAACCCTGCGCATGGCCGACGATTCGGACTTCGGCTTCCTGACCCTCGATGACCAGCGGACCCAGGTCGAGGTCACCAAGGGCACGCTCAACCTCGCCGTGCGCGGCCTGGCCGAAGGCCAGAGTTACGAGATCGACACGCCTACGGTCGCGCTGGTGGTGGACCAGCCCGGCACGTTCCGCGTGGATATCAGCGACAACGGCAAGTCCACGCGCGTGATGGCGCTGGAAGGGCACGCCACCGTGTACGGCGAGAACGGCGCGCAGCGCAGCGTCAATGCGGGCCGCAGCTACGAATTTCCCGATGCGTCGCTCGACAACGTCGTACTCAGCGACGTCGACGGCGGCGACGACTTCGACGCCTGGTGCAACAGCCGCGACCATCGCTACGAGCGCCCGCAGGCCGGCCAGTACGTCTCCAACGACGTGGTGGGCTACCAGGACCTGGACCAGTACGGCAACTGGCAGGCCGAACCCGACTACGGACAGGTCTGGTATCCGTCCAACGTCGCTGCGGACTGGGCGCCGTATCGCAACGGCCACTGGGCCTATATCGGGCCCTGGGGCTGGACCTGGGTGGACGATTCGCCGTGGGGCTTTGCGCCGTACCACTACGGCCGCTGGGCCTATATGCGCGGTCGCTGGGGCTGGGTGCCGGGACCGATCGCCGTGCGCCCGGTGTATGCCCCTGCCCTGGTCGCCTTTGTCGGCGGCGCCGGATTCGGCGTGTCCGTCGGCGTCGGCGGCGCGCCGGTGGGCTGGTTCCCGCTCGGCCCGGGCGAGGTCTACAACCCGTGGTATCACGCCAGCCGCGGCTACTACACCAACGTCAACATCACCAACATCTACGTGCGCGGAAACCGCAACGTGGTGATCAACAACATCAACAACCACTACAACTACTTCCGCGGCGGCCGGCCGATGCCGAACGAGCGCTATTTCAACCGCGAGGCGCCGCACGCCTTCACCGCCATGTCCGGGCGCGATTTCGCCGAGGCGCGCAACGCGCAGCGCCATATGGTCGCGGTCGACCCGCACCGGTTTGCGTCGGCGGCCATCATGCCGCGTGGCGCAGGCGTGCAGCCGGAACGCGCCAGCTTTGCGCCGCCGCGCGCCGAGTCTGCCCGCAGGCTGCCGCCGGGCGGATTCCAGCGCGAGGTGGTGGCCCGCGGTACGCCGGCCGCGCCCATGTCCGGCCGCGGCCCGATGAACAACCGGGCGGACAATCCGCGCGCCTTCCAGGGGCCGTCCAACGTGCGCATGCTCAATGGCCCGTCGGCGGACAATCGCCCGGGCGGAGCCGGTCGCGCCGGTGACCGGCCGGGCTTCGATCGCTCCAGTCCCCAGGAGCGCGGGGCCTTCGCCGCGCCAGCTGTGCGCCAGCCCGCGCCGTCGGACAACGAACGCCCCGCCATGCGCCCGGGCGAACTGCCTTCGGCCCGCTTTGCCCGCCCGCGTGGCGACATGGCCACGGGCGATCGGCCGGCACCGGCGGACCGCCCGTCTCCCGGCAACCAGCCGCGGCCGGGGGTGAGCTATATCCCAGGCGCCGAGTCTGATCGCGCAGCGAGAAACCAGCCTGGCCCGGGCACCCTGCCCAACCCGCCGCGTTTTGAGCGCGCGACGGAGGGCCAGCCCGCCGTGCAGGAGCGCGCCCGCGGAGCGGTCAATCAGGACTACTCGCCGCGCTTCCAGCGCGACAACGCCGCGGCACGCCCGGTGATGCAGGAGCCGCGCCCCATGCAGCCGCCGCAGCCCGCGCAGGAAAGCGCCCGCGCCCCGATGAACCAGGAAAGCTCGCCGCGTTTCCAGCGCGACAACGCGGTCGCACGGCCCATGCCGCAGGAGCCGCGCAACGTGCCGCAGCCGCGCGGCTTTGAACCGCCACAAGGCGGCTATCAGCCACCGCAGCGGGGCTACGAACCGCCCCGCGGCAATCCGCAACCGCAGCCGCAGCCGCACCCGGCGCAGAACGGCGGCCAGCATGAATCATCGGGACACGAGGACCGTCGCCCGCCCCACAAGGACGATCAACACTGACGCGACCTTCGCATCAGCCCCAAGAGCCCGGCCCGCGCCGGGCTTTTTTCTTGCCGGCCCCGGCATCCGGGGCGCCAGCCGCTACAATGTTCGGATGCACATCACGCTCAATGGCAGTCCGCGCGACTGCGCCCCCGCCCTGACCGTCGCCCAGTTGCTGCAGGAAGCCGGTTACGGCACCCGCCGCGTCGCAGTCGAAGTGAACCACGAGATTGTCCCGCGCAGCCTGCACGCCAGCCACGGGCTGGCCGAGGGTGACCAGGTCGAGATCGTCCACGCCATCGGCGGCGGTTGATCGCCGCGCTTTCCGCTCCCACGCGGCGCCGACCGGGCGTCGCCCGCAGCCCAAGACACCCACGATGAACACCAAGACGTTCGATTCCGCCGATCCACTCGTCATCGCCGGCACCAGCTATGGCTCGCGCCTGCTCACCGGCACCGGCAAATACAAGGATTTCGACGAAACCCGCCGCGCCACCCAGGCTGCCGGCGCGGAAATCGTCACCTTGGCGATCCGCCGCGTGAACATCGGCCAGGACGCCAGCCAGCCCAACCTGCTCGATGCGCTGCCGCCGGATGAATTCACCCTGCTGCCCAACACCGCCGGCTGTTACAACGCGGTGGACGCCGTGCGCACCTGCAGGCTTGCGCGCGAGCTGCTGGACGGCCATAAGCTGGTGAAACTGGAAGTGCTCGGCGACCAGCGCACGCTGTTCCCGGATGTGGTGGAAACGCTGAAGGCCGCGGAGACCCTGGTGGCCGATGGCTTCGACGTGATGGTCTATACCAGCGACGACCCGATCCTGGCCAGGCGCCTGGAGGAGATCGGCTGCGTAGCGGTGATGCCGCTGGCCGCGCCGATCGGTTCCGGGCTGGGCATCCAGAACCGCTACAACCTGCTGGAAATCATCGAAAACGCGAAGGTGCCGATCATCGTCGACGCTGGCGTGGGCACGGCCTCGGACGCGGCGATCGCGATGGAGCTGGGCTGCGACGGCGTATTGATGAACACCGCCATCGCCGGTGCCCGCGACCCGGTGCTGATGGCCCACGCCATGAGACTCGCGATCCAGGCGGGGCGCGCGGCATTCAAGGCCGGGCGCATTCCGCGCAAGCGTTTCGCCTCGGCCTCGTCGCCGATCGACGGCACCATCGGCTGATTGAGCGCATGAGCGATACGCACGACCACGACCAGGACGGGCAGCAGCCGGGTTACATGCGGCGCATCCGCAGCTTCGTGCTGCGCGAGGGCCGCATGACGCCGGCGCAGCAACGCGCGTTCGACGCGCACTGGGCCCGTTTTGGCATCGACTACACCGGTACCACGCAGGACTTTGCCGCCCGCTTTGGCCGTACGGCGCCGCTGGTGCTGGAGATCGGCTTCGGCAATGGCGAGGCGCTGGCGTGGGCCAGCGAACACGACCAGGCACGCGACTTCATCGGCGTGGAAGTCCATGGCCCCGGCGTCGGACGACTGATGAATGCACTGGCCGCGCGCGACGCCGGCAACGTGCGCCTGTACAAGCACGACGCGGTGGAAGTGCTCGAGCATGAGATCGCGCCGGGCACGCTGGCCGAGGCGCGCATCTGGTTTCCCGACCCGTGGCACAAGAAGCGCCACAACAAGCGCCGCATCATCCAGCCCGAATTCGTCGCCCTGCTCGCCTCGCGCATGGCACCCGATGGCCTGCTGCATCTGGCCACCGACTGGCAGGCGTACGCCGAGCACATGCTCGAAGTCATGGAAGCCGCGCCCGCCTGGCGCAATGCGATTGCGGCCGGGCAATACGCTGAAAAACCCGCATGGCGCATCGAAACGCATTTCGAGCGGCGCGGGCTGAAGCTCGGCCATGGCGTGTGGGATCTGCTGTACCGAAAAGTGTAAGGGCGCGTCGACGCGCTCGCCTCTGCGGGGAAAGGGTTGGGGTGAGGGGCCACGCTAGCCTCACCCTCCCTGCGAGCGAACCACCGCCTCAGGCAAACGTACCGCGAGCACCCGCCCCTCACCCCAGCCCTCTCCCCGACGGGGAGAGGGAGAAGTGTGGTGCCTCGCAGAAATCCAAGGCTTCCAGCCAAGAGGGCGTAGCGACGTTCCGCTTTAAGTCCTCTTCGCGACGGCGCGTTGCGCAGCGCTACGGTGTACCTGCTCTGTCGCGGCGGAGGTTGCCAAGCAACAACCGCCCTCAAGCGTTCGGGCTTATCCCATCAGAGTGCTGCCAGCCTTTAAGGCCATTTTCTTTGGGTTACTTTTCTTTTGGGCCAGCAAAAGAAAAGTGACTCGAGCGCCGGCAGGCGATCGAAACGCCCGCCGCGTAGGCGGCAAACTCGCGGGATCGCACGAGACGACTGCCAACCACTGACGAAACCGGGTCGCGCCCTGCACCGGGACGACGGATCGGATGGCACCGTAAGGCGAGCACCCACCCCTCACCCCAACCCTCTCCCCGCCGGCGAGAGGGAATCAAGGCGCTGCATTCCAAATAACGACGCGGTTCACCAGTCATCGCAGCGACCCGCTTATACTCCCGACTCAAACAGGGACGAGTCATCGCAGCGTGAAGCTCCCACTGCCCGCATCCATCCGTCGCCAGGACGCCCCACCGGGGGGCGCTCGCTAGTGGGACTCGCCCTCACCCCCGAAATGGTCCTGGTGCTCGGGCTGGTGGCCTTCACCATGCTGATGCTGGTGCTGGAATGGATCCGCGCCGACATGGTGGCCCTGCTGGTGGTGGTGGTCATCGGCCTCACCGGCCTGATTCCTTCCGAGCGGGTGTTCAACGGCTTCGCCGGTAACGCCGTCATCGCGATCATCGCGATCATGATCATGGGCGCGGGCCTGGACCGGGCCGGCGTCCTGACCCTCACGGCCAGCTTCGTGATGCGCATGGCGCGCGGCGTGGAGTCGCGACTGGGACTGGTGATCAACCTGGTGACCAGCCTGTTCAGCGCGGTGATTCCGAGCCAGGCGCTTGCGGCGCTGATGATTCCGGTCACCAGCCGCCTGGCCGCGCGCACCGGCGTTCCCATCTCGCGGCTGCTGCTGCCGATGGCGTTCTGCATCCTGACCGCCACCAACACCACGCTGATCGCCAACTCGCCGCTGATCGTGCTCAACGACCTGGTGGCCAGCGCCAACGCCAACCTGCCGGCCGGTGCGCACACGATCCCGAAGTTCGGCCTCTTCAGCGTCACGCCCGTGGGCCTGGTGCTGGCCTTGACCGGCGTTGGCTTCTTCTACTTCTTCGGCAAGAAGCTGCTGCCCGAACGCGAGGACGAACGCCTCAAGGTGACGCCCGGCCGTACCGAGAGCTACTTCGCCGATACCTACGGCATTGTCGGCGAAACGGCGGAGCTCACCGTGACGGCGGAAAGCCCGCTGGTGGGTATGAGCATCGGCGAGGTGGAGCAGCTGTATGGCGCGCCGCTGATCCTCGCCATCAAGAGCGGCAACGATGCGCGCATGGCGCCGCCCGCCGACCACGTCATCTGGGTCGGCTCCGTGCTCGGCGTGCTGGGCCCGCGCGAGCAACTCAACCAGTTTGCCAACAACCAGCTGTGCAAGCTGTCGCCGCGCATGCGCCAGCTCGGCGAGCTGTTCAATCCGACGCGGGCCGGCATTTCCGAGGCGGTGATCCCGCCCAGCTCGCGCTTCCTCAAGCAGACCGTGGGCGACCTGCGCCTGCGCAAGCGTTACGGCATCTCGGTGCTTGCGGTGAATCGCGGCGACCAGGTCTACCGCGACGACGTCCGCTCGGTGAGCCTGCGCGCCGGCGACACGCTGGTGCTGCATTCGAGCTGGCGTGACCTGTCACTGGCCAGCGAAGACAAGGACCTGGTGGTCGTCACCGACACGCCCAAGGAAGAACAGCGCCCCGGCAAGATCTGGCAGGCCGTGGGCTTCTTCGTGCTGGCCAAGTGCCTGGCCCTGTTCACCCATCTCGACCTTTCGGTGGCGATGATGACCGGCGCCATCGGCATGCTGCTCACCGGCGTGCTGAACATGGACGAGGCCTACAAGGCGATCAACTGGAAAACCATCTTCGTCACCGCCTGCCTGATCCCGCTGGGCTGGTCGATGGACGCCACCGGTGCCGCGGCATGGCTGGCGCAGCAAGTGCTGCAGCACCTGGGCCATACCTCGCACTGGATCCTGCAGTTGTCGCTGGCCGTGCTGACCCTGCTGTTCTCGCAGGTGATGTCCAACGTCGGCGCGACGGTGATGATGGTGCCGATCGCGATCAGCGTCGCCGTGGCCACCGGCGGCAATCCGTCCGCCTATGCCTTGATCGTCGCCATCTCGTCGTCCAACACCTTCCTGCTCAGCTCCGGCCACCCTGCCCTGATGATGGTGGCGGGTCCGGGCGGCTATCGCGGCAAGGACTTCCTGCGCGTGGGCCTGCCGCTGACCGCGCTGGTACTGGTGATTACCCTGGTGGCAATCAACCTGATGTATCACTGAGCTGGCCGTCTCCGCTGGACGGGCCTGCTCAGCCGTCGAGCCACACCTCGCCGTCGGCGACGCGCACGCCGACTGCACGGAGATGCTCGCCGCGGCATGGACCACCGACGCACAGTCCATCGTCGTCATTGAAGGATGCGCCGTGTGCCGCGCAGACCAGCAGGTGGTCCTTGATGAGGAACTTGCCGGGCGCCCAGTCGAGTCGGCGACCGGCGTGCGGGCATATGTTGAGATAGGCGCGCACGCCGTCATGGCGTCGAATGACGATCACGTTTTCCTCGCCATCGCGCAGCACGGCATCGACGGCAATCGCGCCACCGTCGGGAATATCGTCCAGCCGGCAGAGCGCCTGGTCGGGTGCAGCTGTATCCATCGGCACTTGCCTCTTGAGCCTCAAGGCTCCATCGTTACGCAGGTAAGTCCTTGATTTTACCACACGGATTTTTAACACATGCATTTTTCGCTACCGCTGCCGCGCCGGTCCCGTCATCCGCTGGTTCGTGCCCTGTCGCTGGTCATCGGACTGGCCCTGGTTGGCGTGTTGATGGTGTTTGGCCTGGTGGTGGCCGGTGTGCTGCTGGTGGGCGGCAGCCTCGTTTATGCGCTGCGCCAGTGGTCCCGCTCGCGCGCCTCGCTGTCGCCGGCCGGACGTCGCACCCGTGCGCCGGAAGTCATCGAAGGCGAGTTCGTGGTGCTGCACCAGAACCGCCACGCCACGCACTGAGCGTCGCCCGGCGGCAAGCGCGTGCCGTGTCCGGGCCTGCAGCCCACCGTCGAGAGCAAGATCCGGATGGCCGTCATGTCGGGCGGCCACTAGGCTGAACCCATTCGCTTTCCGGACGACGACATGACTGCCCGCAACGCCACCGATATTGCACTGGAACATGTCCGCTCGCTGATCGAGTGCGCCGACGAAGCGCCCACCCTGCAGGCGCTGGCGCACGAGGCGCGGCTGAGCCCGAGCCACCTGCAGCGCGCATTTCGGCGGCGCTATGGCATGAGCCCCGCCGAATACCACCGCGCCCGCCGCTTCGGCCAGTTCAAGGCGGCACTGCGCGAAGGCGCCGCCGTGACCGACGCGGTGTACGACGCCGGCTTCGGCTCCGGCAGCCGCGTGTACGAACACAGCGACCGCCTGCTGGGCATGACGCCGGCCAGTTATCGCGCCGGCGGCGCTGGCGCCGACATCCGCTACACCACGACCGGCACGCCACTGGGTCGATTGCTGGTCGCCACCACCACCCGCGGCATCTGCTCCGTCACGCTGGGCGATACCGATGCCGAGCTCGAGCAACGCCTGGCCGATGAATTTCCGCACGCGGCCCGCCAGCGCATCGACGCCGGGCGCGAGGAATGGCTCGACGCGGTGATTGCACGCATTGCCAGCGACCTGGGCTGGAGCGATGCGCGGGCACCTGCCCTGCCGCCGCTCGATGTCGCGGCCACCGCGTTCCAGTGGCGCGTATGGGAGGCGCTGACGCGCATCCCCGCCGGCGTCACCAAGAGCTACGGCGAACTGGCTGCCGAACTGGGCATGCCCGGGGCAGCCCGGGCTATCGGCAACGCGTGCGGCAACAATCGCCTGGCCCTGATCGTGCCCTGCCACCGGATCATTCGCGAGGACGGCTCACTGGGCGGCTGGCGCTGGGGCGTGGAACGCAAGCGCGCGCTACTGGCGAGCGAACGGCGGGACGATGCCCGCCGCTCGCGCTCTGTCGCCGCGTAGACGCGACCACGGGTTGAGCTTGGCTCAACGCAGCCTTGCAGAAGCCTCGCTTCTGCCCGCGTGGTGACCGGACTATCTTCGCTGTGTCTGTAAACTATGCGGTGCATCCACCCCGCGATGCCTCCTTCTTGCGACCCATGACCGACACTGCCACGACCTCCGCTGCCACGGCGGCGCCCACTCCTGTTGCCGATGCGCGCGTGCTGGTGCCGCTGGCGCTGCTGGCCCTGTATGTGATCTGGGGCTCGACCTACCTGGGCATCCGCTTCGCGCTGGAAAGCTACCCGCCGTTCCTGCTGGCGGGCATTCGCTTTCTCGGTGCCGGCATCGCGCTGATCGCTTTCCTGCGCCTGCGTGGCGCCGCCCTGCCGACACGCCGCCAATGGCGCAACGCCGCGTGCACCGGCGTGCTGTTGCTGGGCTTCGGCAATGGGCTGGTCTGCTTCGCGGAACAACATGTGAGTTCCGGCATCGCCGCCGTGGCCGTCGCGAGCATGCCGCTGTTTGCGGCGCTGTTCTCCGGCATGTACGGCGAGTGGCCGAACCGCCGCGAGACGGTCGGCCTGGTCATCGGCTTCGTCGGCGTGGTCGTGCTCAATCTGGGCAGTGGCCTGTCCGGTTCGCGCATCGGCGCGTTCGCCTTGCTCGTGGCGGCGATGAGCTGGGCCTTCGGCTCGGCATGGAGCCGCCGCCAGGACATGCCGTCGGGCCCGATGAACACCGCGGCGCAGATGTTGTGCGCCAGCGTGGCACTGCTGCTGGTTGGCCTCGTCACCGGCGAACAGCTGCCGGCGCATCCCACCGTGCGCGCGACGGCGGCCGTCGTCTACCTCGCCGTGTTCGGCTCCATCGTCGCTTTCAGCGCTTACCTTTATGTGCTCAAGCATGCGCGCCCGGCGCTGGCGACCAGCTATGCCTATGTGAACCCGCCGGTGGCCGTGCTGTTCGGCGTGATGCTCGCCGGCGAGCATGTCGGTCCCTACGATCTGGCCGGCATGGCGATCATCCTGCTCGGCGTGGGCGCGATCACGCTGGCACGGCAGCGTCGCGCCCGCTGAGCGGCGGCAACAACCCGTTCGACCATCGTCGGCTTGCCGCGCCTGCACGCGGCGCTCACCATGGCCCGATCCTTGGTCGGGGGCACCCATGAACGCGACGAACGATGGCCTGATGGCGCGCGCCGCATTGCGCAGCGCGGCCTGGTCGGAACGCTGGTTTCCCGACGCCTGGGTTTTCGCCGCGCTGGGCGTGGACATCGTTGCGGTGGCCGCCCTGGCCTGTGGCGCGACACCGGGCGTGACGGTGAACGCGTTTGGCGACGGCTTCTGGAGCCTGATCCCGTTCACCATGCAGATGGCCTTCGTGGTGATTGGCGGCTATGTCCTCGCTACCGCGCCGGTGATCGCCCGCCTCATCGACGTGCTCGCGCGCGTGCCGCGCACGGGCCGCGGCGCGATCTGCTATGTGGCGCTGGTGAGCATGCTCGCGTCGCTGCTGTCGTGGGGCTTCTCGCTGGTGTTCGGCGGTTTGCTGGTGCGGGCGCTGGCCCGCCGCAGCGATCTGCGCATGGACTACCGCGCGGCCGGGGCGGCCGCGTACCTGGGGCTCGGCGCCGTGTGGGCCATGGGCCTTTCTTCGTCGGCGGCCCAGTTGCAGGCCAACCCCAAGAGCATGCCGCCAGGACTACTCAAGATCACCGGCGTGCTGCCCTTCAGCGAGACCATTTTCCTGTGGCAGTCGATCGCATTGACGACGGTGCTGATCGCCGTGTCACTGCTGGTCTGCTGGTTGACCGCGCCATCCGACCAGCATGCGCGCACGGCGGAGGATTTCGGCGTCGTGGAAACCGCCACGCCCACGCTGCCTCCGCGCCAGCGTCCCGGTGAGTGGCTGGAATACAGCCCGTTGCTGTCGCTGCTGATCGGCCTGCTCGGCCTCGGTTGGCTGGGTCATGAATTCGCCAGCAAGCCGGCAGTCGTGGCGATTGCCAGCCTCAACACCTACAACTTCCTGTTTCTCACGCTGGGCCTGCTGCTGCACTGGCGGCCGCGCAGCTTTCTCAATGCGGTGGCGCGGGCGGTGCCGGGCACGGCGGGTGTGCTCATCCAGTTTCCCCTTTATGGCAGTATCGCCGCGCTGCTGACGCAGGCACCGGGTGCGGGCGATGCGACGCTGTCGCACCGGCTTTCGGGCCTGTTCGTGCATGTGGCGTCCACCGAAACGTTCTCGCTGGTGATGGGCGTCTATTCGTCCATCCTCGGCTTCTTCGTGCCTTCCGGCGGTGGCAAGTGGCTGGTCGAGGCCCCTTATGTGATGCAGGCGGCCAATGACCTGCACGTGCACCTGGGCTGGGCCGTGCAGGTGTACAACGCGGCCGAGGCGCTGCCGAACCTGATCAATCCGTTCTGGATGCTGCCGCTGCTGGGCGTGCTGGGCCTGAAGGCGCGCGACGTGGTCGGCTTCACCTTCATGCAGCTGCTGGTGCATGTGCCGCTGGTGCTGGGCTTGCTGTGGGCGCTGGGGCTGACGTTGACGTATGTGCCGCCGGTGATGCCGTAGGGCTGGTGGGGGTTGCGCAAGACCCGCACCCTCACCCAACCCCTCTCCCCGAGGGAGAGGGGCTAAGGCAGCGTCAAAAGAAGGAACCCTTCTCCCGCCGGGAGAAGGTGCCGGCAGGCGGATGAGGGTTCGGGCGAAGCGCGAGTAGTAAAGACTGCGCAGGCCCCGCACCCTCACCCCAACCCCTCTCCCATGGGGAGAGGGGCTCTTCGGTCTTACAACTCGCGCAGTGCGGTGGTCACCGGCAAGCGTGCCGCGCGCACCGCGGGGAACAGGCCGCCGATGAAGCCGATGGCCAGCGCCCATTTCAGTCCGGTCCATAGCAACGCAGGCGAGACCTTCAGCTCGAAGCTGAGCTTGCCGACGGTGCCTGCGGCGAGGGTCGAGGCGCTGTAGCCATTGAAGATCAGCCAGGCGAGCAGTCCGCCGATGACGCCGCCGATCAGCGCCAGCAACATCGTCTCCAGCATCACGGCCACCACGACCGGCAGGCCGCGAAAGCCGATCGCCCGCAGCGTGGCGATTTCCCTGGCGCGCGCGGCCACCGCCGCGAACATGGTGTTGAGCGCGCCGAACATGGCACCGATGGCCATGATCAGGCCCACGGTAATGCCCATGACGCGGATCACCTTGGTCATGCCTTCGGATTGCTTGCTGAAGTAGTCGAGCGTAGTGCTCACGTCCACCTTCAGCTGCGGATTGCCGTCCAGTTCGGCCTTGAACGCGTCGTAGGCCTTCGGGTCGGCAAGGCGCACCGTCACCGAGGCACGGCTGCTGCCGCGGCGGTAGGTGTCGGCGACCACGCTGGCGTCGCCCCACACTTCCGATTCCATCGCATCGCCCGAAGCAAACACGCCCACTACGTTCCACTGCTGGCTTCCCAGCTGGATCGTATGGCCCGGCTCGAGTCCTGCGAATTGCTTGGCCGCGCCCTTGCCGACGATCAGCTCGCGCATGCCCGGCTGGAAGTTGCGTCCCTGCACGATCTTCACGTCGGGGCGTACGGCGAATGCCTGTTCGCCGACGCCACGCAACTGCACGCTGCCTTCGTCGTCCGCGGTGCCGCCCTTGATCGGAAGATTGGCGGCCACGACGATTTCGGGCGAGGCGATGGGCTGCCCCTTGGCATCGCGGGCAATGCCGTGGGCCTGGGGAATCAGCGTCACGCTGTCGTGATCGAGCACCGACATCACCTCGGCGGCAGACGAACCGCGCATCACGATGGCGGTGTCGACGCTGCCGGTCTTGCGCAAGGTCTCGGCATAACCCTCGCCCATCGCCAGCAGCGCCACCAGCACGCCCACCACGCCGGCGATGCCGATGACGATGACCGCCGACGAACCCAGCCGCTGGCCCAGCGTGCTGATGCCTACGCTCGCCACCGATGCGGCCTGATGGCCACGACGGGTGAAAGCCATCCAGCATGCAAACAACACCACCAGCGCCGCGACGGCGTACCACGGCAGCAGGATCCAGACGGCCAGCACGGCGACGATCAGCAGTACCAGGAGGATATTGGTCACTATGTTCATGGGGATCTCCTCAGCGTCCTGCCAATGCATCGACGATGTTCAGGCGCATGGCGCGCAGCGCCGGAAACGCACCGACCAGCAGCCCGATGGTGATCATCAGCAGCAGGCCCAGCGCCCAGCTGCCACCGCCCACGACAGGCAGGTTCAGCATGCCGCCGCTGCCCGCGCTCACGATGGGAATGAGCAGCGTCGCGAGGCCCAGCCCGATCACGCCACCGATGAGCAGCAGCAATACCGACTCGGCCAGCACGATCGCCAGCACGCTGTGGTTGGAGAAGCCAATCGTCTTGAGCACGGCCAGCTCGCTGGTGCGTTCGCGCACCGCCTGCATCATGGTGTTGCCCGAGAGCAGCAGCAGCGTGAAGAACACCGCGCCCATGATGGAACCGACGATCAGGCCGATGTCGGCCAGCTGCTTCATCCAGTTGGCGGTGGCCGCCTGCTCGGTCTGCGTGCGCGTCTCGTGGTCGGAGTTGACCGAGATGGCGTCGATGGCCTTGGCCACCCGGTCGGCCTGGTTCACGTCGGCCACGCGCGTCACGTACCAGCCCACGGTGCCACGATTGAACGGCGTGGTCTCGTCGAAGTACTTCCAGTGCAGCAGCAGCAGCTGGTCGTAGAAGCCGCCAGCCTTCTTGTCCTTCGAATGCATGATGCCGGCGATGTCGAAGGTCCAGTTCTTGCTGCCCTGGCGATTCGGGAAGATGGTCGACTGCAGCGGAATCTTGTCGCCCACTTTCCAGTGGAAGCGCTTGGCCAGCGTCTCACCCACCAGCACGCCGGTGCGGGTGTCATCGAACGTCTTGCGCTCGGCCGCACTCACTTCGATCTCGGGATAGAGGTCGATGTAGTTCGGTTCCACCGCAAAACTGAACACCTGGTTGTGCGGGTCCTGGTAGGCGCCGCCGAACCAGTTGGCGTAGGTGACCATCTTGACGCCCGGCACCTGGGCAATCTGTGATTCCAGCGACTGCGGCAGCGTCTGGATGAAGGAAAGCCTGGAACCGGTCTGGAGGCGCTGCGCGCCGTTCGCGCTCTGGCCGGCCTGGTTGAATGACGTACGCACCGCGTCGAGCATGCCGAACAGCAGGAACGCGGCAATGATCGACACCAGCGTCAGTATCGTGCGGGCCTTGCGCCGGAACAGCGCCGCCCAGATGAGATGGAGATATTTCATCGCCGCATCCTCACGCCATGGCCTGCTCAACCAGCGTGCCCTTGTCCAGGTGCAGCGTGTGGTTGGCGTACTCGGCCGCCTTGGGATCGTGCGTGACCATCACGATGGTCTTGCCGTGCTCGCGGTTGAGCACGCGCAACAGGCCCAGCACTTCCTCGGCGGACTGACGGTCCAGGTCGCCGGTGGGCTCGTCGCAGACCAGCAAGGTGGGGTCGGACACGATGGCACGGGCAATCGCCACGCGCTGCTGCTGGCCGCCGGAAAGCTCGCTCGGCTTGTGCGAGGTACGGTCGCCAAGGCCCACCAGCTGCAGGGCGATGGAAGCGTTCTTGCGCCGCTGCGCCGACGACAGCTTGGTCAGCAGCAACGGCAATTCGACGTTGCGCTGGGCCGACAGCATCGGCATCAGGTTGTAGAACTGGAACACGAAGCCCACGTGCGAGGCGCGCCACTTCGCCAGCGCACCGCCGCCCAGCTGGTCCAGGCGCTGTCCGGCCACCGTGATGCTGCCGCCGGTCGGCGAATCCAGCCCACCGATGAGGTTCAGCAGCGTGGTCTTGCCCGAGCCCGACGGCCCCATCAGCGCGAGGAAATCGCCTTCGGCAATGTCGAGGTTGATGTGGTGAAGCACTTCCACTTTCTGCCTGCCGCGCTCGTACACCTTGGAAAGGTCGCGGGTTTCGATCAACGTGCCCATGCTTATGCTCCCGAGTCGATTGGCGTGGCATCGCCCACTGCGATGCGCTCAGTCATGCGCTGCGGCCTGGTATCCGCCTACTCCTTCGGCTTCGCGGGCATGGCCACGCGCGAGCCGTCCTTCAATGCCTCCGGTGGCGAAACCACCACCGTGTCACCCACCTGCACCCCGGCGGGCAGCAGGCGCAGGTCGCCCTGGTTCGATGCGGCGGGCGCCACCGTGCGCTGCTGCGCCGTGCCGCCGCTGACCACGAACACCACCGCGTGCCCGTCGCGCTGGACGACGGCCGACGACGGCACCAGCGCGCCCTGCGGGGCCTGCGCGCTCGGCTGCGCCTGTTTCGATTCGAGGAAGGACACGCGCACGCCCATGTCGGGCACGATGCGCGCGTCCTTGTGCTCCAGCGCCACGCGCACTTTCACCGTGGCCTTGCCGCGGTCGGCCGCCGGCACGATGGCGATGACGTGCGCCGGAATCTTCCAGTCCGGATAGGCATCGAGCACGGTATCGGCCGGCATGCCCGGCTTCACGCGGCCGATATAGGCCTCGTTGACGTCCACGTCCACCTCCAGCGAATCCATGTCGACGACGGTGCCGATGCCGGTGCGGGTGAAGCCGCCGCCGGCGGAAAACGGGGAGACGATTTCGCCGATCTGCGCGTCCTTGGTGGTGATCACGCCGTCGAACGGCGCGCGGATCACGCAGTAGTCGTAGTTGACGCGTGCCTCCACCACCTGCGCCTCGGCCGAGGCCGCGTTGCGTTGCTGCGAGAGCAACTGCGCGCGCGTGCTGTCGACCAGGGTGCGGGCCTGCTCGGCGACTTGCCTGGCGACCAGCCCCCGGTCGGCGAGTGCTTCCATGCGCACGGCGTCGCGCGAGTTTTGCGTGACCTGCGCCTGGTACTGCGCAACCAGCGCGTGCGCGGCATCGGCCTGGGTGCGCGCGGCTTCCAGCGCCGCCTTGTATTGCGAGTCGTCCAGACGCGCCACGATCTGCCCCTGCTTCACATGGTCGCCTTCCTCGATCAGCACCTGGGTCAACGTCCCGGTGATCTGCGCCGACACCGTGGCCTGCCGCCGCGCCGTGACATAGCCGGTGGCCTGCAGCACGGCGCCGGCGGCGGCGTTCGCGGCAGGCGATTGCGCGGTGGCGGTCTGTACCTCCAGCGCACGATGCCCGGTCAACAGCCAGCCACCCAGTCCGACCAGCACCAGCACCAGCAACACGCCGCCAACGATCCAGGGCCAGCGGCCCGGTCCATGGCCATGTTCCTCGCGCTGGTGTTTCTCTATGCGCAGTTCCTTCAGTAGATCCGCATTCGCCACAGTCGCTCCCTGCCGGCACGCGCCGGTTGCACGATGCATCACACGATGACGGAGCCACCGCCTTGCGGCCAGAGCCCCCCATCAGCCATTGACGATGACAGCTGTCACCCGCGGCCCCAGGCCGCTCCCTGGCCCGCCCGGTTTTACTCGCAAGCGCCCCCGGAGAAAAGCTGACGCGGCACCTGAGTGTCCCGTATGGGGCGGGCCGGGGCAAACTGGTACCCTTGGCGACCATGTCCTACGCCATCACGCCCCCGACGGTTCCGAGCCTGCCGATCATTGGCAGCGACCAGCGTTTTCCGGTACGCCGGATCTTCTGCATCGGCCGCAACTACGCCGAGCACGCCCGCGAAATGGGCGCCGTGGTCGACCGCGACACGCCGCTGTTCTTCTGCAAGCCCGCCGACGCGGTGGTCACCGACGGCGCCGACGTGCCCTACCCGCAGGCCACCGGTGATCTCCACCACGAGGTGGAAATGGTGGTGGCGCTGGGCGGCGGCGGCCGCGACATTCCGCTGTCGCAGGCGGCCAGCCTGGTCTGGGGTTACGGCGTGGGCCTGGACCTGACCCGTCGCGACCTGCAGGCCGTGGCCAAGGTCAAGAGCCATCCCTGGGACGTGGCCAAGGCGTTCGACCATTCCGCGCCGGTCTCGGCGCTGCGTCCGGCCGGCGCGGTGACGCTGACCGACGATACGGCGATCAGCCTGACGGTCAACGGCCAGCCGCGCCAGCAGGGCCGGCTGGGCGACATGGTGCATGGCGTGGCCGAGGTGATCGCCATCCTGTCGACGCTGTTCGAACTGAAGGCCGGTGACCTGATCTTCACGGGCACGCCGGCAGGTGTCGCGGCGCTACAGCGCGGCGACAGCTTCCACGCCGAACTGGCGGGGGTGGCCACGCTGGACGGCCGCGTCGCCTGAGCCCTGCCACGGCCCCACCCGGCGAAGGTCCTGTCGCCCGCGGGCCGTGCTGAGCTAGAGTTCCCTCGCCATCCGCAGCGTATCGAGGGAGTGAAGCATGAGCATGCTCAAAGAGTTCAAAGAATTCGCCATGCGCGGCAGCGTCATCGATCTCGCCGTCGGTGTGGTCATCGGCGGCGCCTTCGGCAAGATCGTCACGTCGCTGGTGGACCAGATCATCATGCCGCCGATCGGCTACATCACGGGCGGCATCGACTTCTCGCAGATGAAATGGGTGCTCAAGCCCGCGGACAACAGTGACCCGGCGCACAAGATAGCCGAGGTGGCGATTGGCTACGGCACCTTCATCAACACGCTGATCCAGTTCGTCATCATCGCGTTTGCGATCTTCCTGGTGGTGAAGGCGATCAACAAGCTCTCGCGCCGCGAGGAAGCCGCGCCTGCACCACCGCCGGCCGACGTCGTGCTGCTCACCGAGATCCGCGACCTGCTGAAGACCAGGCCGTAGCCCGTGCCGTTCATGCCAGTCGGCCAGGCCTCGTGCCTGGCCGCCTGCGTATGGCGGGCAGCATGACTTCTGGCCTAAGCGCATCGGGCCGGGCACGCCATAATCGACGTTTCCGCCCAAGGAGTCCCCGATGCGCCGCCTCCCGCTTTCCCTGCTCGCCGCCAGCCTGATGCTCGCCATCGGCACGGCCAGTGCCGCCACCCAGACCACCATCCCCGCTGCAGCCGTAAAGACGGCCGAACAGCTTCGCGACAAGGCGATGGGTGACAACACCGCTTTCGACATCGTCCAGTCGGTGACGACGGAAGTGGGCGCGCGCCTGGCCGGCAGCCCGGCCGACGAACGCGGCCGCGAGTGGGCCATCGCCAAGTTCAAGGCGCTGGGCTTCGACAAGGTCTATACCGAGCAGGTGAGCTATCCGCTGTGGCAGCGTCGCAGCGAGCATGCCGAGATCGTCGGTCCGTTCCCGCAGTCGCTGGACCTGATCGCGCTGGGCTACTCGGCCGGCACGCCCAAGGGTGGCCTCACGGCCGAAGTGGTGAAGTTCGACAGCCTCGAAGCCCTCAAGCATGCCGACCCGGCCAGCGTGAAGGGCAAGATCGTCTACGTCGGCACCCGCATGGAGCGCCACCGGGACGGCCACGATTACGGCATCGGTTCGGGCATCCGCGTGGGCGGGCCGGTGCTCGCGTCGCAGATGGGAGCCGCCGGCTTCCTGCTGCGCTCGGCGGGCACCGATGCCAACAGCCGCACGCCGCATACCGGCGTCACCGGTTTCAAGGATCCCAAGGAAGCGATCCCCGCCGCCGCGCTGTCCAATCCCGATGCCGACCAGCTCGAGCGCGTGCTGGCCTACGGCAAGCCAGTCTCCATCAAGCTTGACCTCGATTGCGGCATCACCGGCATGTACACCGGCGCCAACGTGATCGGCGAGATCACCGGACGGAAGCACCCGGACCAGGTGGTGGCCATCGGCGGTCATCTCGACTCGTGGGACCCGGGCACCGGCGCCATCGATGACGGCGCGGGCGTGGCGATCGCCATGGCTGCCGCCAAGCTGATCGGCGAACTGCCGCAGCGCCCCGATCGCACCATTCGCGTGATCGCCTTCGCCAACGAGGAAATGGGGCTGTGGGGCGGCCGCGCCTACGCGGAAAAGCATGCCAAGGACGTGGGCAAGTTCCAGCTGGGCACGGAATCGGATTTCGGCGCGCGCAAGGTTTGGCGCATGAGCGCCAGCGTGAAGCCGGAAGCGCGTGGCGCGATCGACCAGATCGCGCAGGTGCTGGCGCCTGTGGGTGTCGCTTACGACGCCAAGATGCCGGGTGGCGGCGGCTCCGACCTTTCGCAGATGCACGGCAAGGGCATGGCCGCGCTTTCGCTGACGCAGGATGGCACCGACTACTTCGACTACCACCACACCGCCAACGACACGCTCGACAAGATCGATCCGAAGGAGCTGGCTCAGAACGTGGCCGTGTATGCGGCGTTCTCGTACATGGCCGCGCAAGCGAACGGCGACTTCGGCTCGGCGCCGGGTGCCTTTGCGAAGGACGGCGCGGGCGAATAATCCGCCCTCCCTCGCACGCAGAAGGGCGGCCCGCGGGCCGCCCTTTTTTTGCCTGTCGCCTGCGTCAGCCCTTATTCGTTGACGGCATCGACCTGCGGAGCGGCGCGGCTGCGCGAGAAGCGCTCGTGCAGGCGATCCAGGTAGAGGTAGATCACCGGTGTCAGGTACAGGGTCAGCACCTGCGACACCAGCAGGCCGCCGACCACGGCCAGGCCCAGCGGGCGCCGCGTCTCCGCACCGGCGCCAAGCCCCAGCGCAATCGGCAAGGTGCCGGCGAAGGCGGCCATGGTGGTCATCATGATCGGACGGAAGCGCACGTGGCACGCCTCGACGATGGCGGCGGCAGGCGTCATGCCGCCATTGCGCTGCCGCTCCAGCGCGAAGTCGATCATCATGATCGCGTTCTTCTTCACGATGCCGATCAGCATCACGATGCCGACGAAGGAGAACAGGTCGAGCGGCGCACGGAAGATCATCAGCGTGAGCAGCGCACCGACACCGGCCGATGGCAGCCCCGAGAGGATGGTCAGCGGATGGATGAAGCTTTCATAGAGGATGCCCAGCACCAGGTAGATCACGAACAGCGCGAGCACCAGCAGCAGGCCCATGCCCTGCATGGATTCCTGGAAGGCCTGCGCCGTGCCCTGCACGCTGCCGGTGACCGACGCGGGCAGGTCGAGCTTCCTCATCGCGCCGCCGATGCTCTGCACCGCCTCGCTCAGGCTGACGCCGGGTGCCAGGTTGAACGACACGGTCACGGCGGGAATCTGCCCCTGGTGGTTCACCGTCAGCGCCTGCGGCCGGCGCTCGAAACTCGCCACGGCATTGAGTGGCACCAGGGTGCCGCTGCCCGAGGTGACGTAGAGCTGCGACAGCACGTCCGGATCGTTCTGCAACGCGTAATACACCTGCAGGATCACCCAGTACTGCGATGACGCGCCATAGATGGTGGAGATCTGGTTGGCGCCGAATGCCGAACCCAGCGCGCTCTGCACCTGGTCCATGGTCAGGCCCAGCGTGCCCAGCTTGTCGCGGTCCACCTTGACCACGATCGACGGGCCATTGAGGTCCAGGTCGCTGGTGACGTCCTGGAAACCAGGCAGCTTGCTGAAGGCCGTGATCACCTTGCCCGCGGAACCGTAGAGCGCCGCCGTGTCGATCGACTGCAGCGTGTACTGGTATTGCGCCTTGGACTGGCGGCCACCCACCTGGATCGACGGCGGGTTCTGGATATAGGCGCGGATGCCCGGCACTTCGGCAAACTTCGCCCGCAACTCCTGGATGATGCCGTTGGGATCGAGTTTGCGCTCGCTGGCGGGTTTGAGCCGCAGCAGGATCGAGCCGTTGTTGGTGGTGGTGCGGGCGCCGCCGCTGCCCACCGACGACATGTAGGCCTCGATGTTGGGGTCCTTGGCCACGATGGCGGTCAGCGCCTGCTGGCGCACCGCCATGCTGGCCACCGAGCTGTCGTCCGGCCCCTCGATATTCACGTTGAGTTGGCCCGAATCCCCGGCGGGGATGAAGTCCTTGTCGACCACGACAAACAGCAGCGCGGTTGCCAGCAGGCTGCCGAAGAACACGCCCAGCACGAAGCGCGGATGGCCCACGGCCCAGGCCAGCGAAGTGGCGTATCCGCGCCGCACCCGCTCGAAGCCGGCATCGAACCAGAGCACCACGCGCGCCTTTTTCTCATGCTCCGCATGCTTGAGGAAGCGGCTGCAAAGCATCGGCGTCAGGGTGATCGAGACGAAGCCCGAGATCAGGATGGCCACGCTCAGGGTGACGGCAAACTCATGGAACAGGCGGCCGACGATGCCGCCCATGAACATCACCGGCAGGAACACGGCCACCAGCGACAGCGTCATGGAGAAAATCGTGAAGCCGATTTCGCTGGCGCCCTTGAGCGAGGCCTCGTAGGGGTCCATGCCTTCCTCGACATGGCGCACGATATTCTCGAGCATCACGATGGCGTCGTCGACCACGAAACCGACCACCAGCGTCAGCGCCAGCAGCGATAGGTTGTCCAGGCTGTAACCCAGCGCGAACATCGCGCCGAAGGTGCCGACGATCGATACCGGCAGCGCCAGGCCGGGAATCAGCGTGGCCGAGGCATTGCCGAGGAACAGGTAGATCACCAGCACCACCAGCACGCCCGCCAGCAGCAGGGTGAACTGCACGTCATCCACCGAGGCGCGGATCGACTCCGAACGGTCGTACAGCACGGCCATCCTGATCGACGGCGGCAGCGTGGCCTCGAATTGCGGCAGCGCGGCGCGGATGCGATCGATGGTGGCCACGGTGTTGGAGCCGGGCTGGCGCTGGATGGCCAGGATGATGGCGCGATCCTTGTTGTACCAACTCGCCACCTGGTCGTTCTGCACGCTGTCCTCGGCCTTGCCAAGGTCGGACAGCCTCACCGGCGCACCGTTGCGATAGGCGACGATGATGCTGTTGTAGAGGTTTGCGCGCTGCAGCTGGCCGTCCGAACGGATCGACAGCAACTGGCGGCTGCCGTTGAGCGAACCGGTGGCCAGGTTCACGTTGGCATTGGCGACTGCCGCCTGCACTGTGTCGATGCCAATGCCGCTCGCCGCCAGCTTCTGCGGATCGACGCTGATGCGCACGGCGTATTTCTGCGAGCCGTAGACGTTGACCTGGGCCACGCCGTCGATCATCGACAGGCGCTGCGCCAGCTGGGTCTCGGCATAGTCGTCCACCACCGACAGCGGCTGCGTCGCCGAGCGCAGCGTGAGGTAGAGGATGGGCGCGTCCGCCGGATTCACCTTGCGGAAGGTGGGTGGCGTAGGCATGTTGGTCGGCAGCTGGCGCAGCGCCGCGGAGATGGCCGCCTGTACGTCCTGCGCCGCACCGTCGATGCTGCGGTCCAGCTCGAAGGTCAGCGTGATCGAGGTGGAACCCAGCGCGCTGGTCGAAGTCATCGACTGGATGCCGGCGATGGTCGACAACTGGTTTTCCAGCGGCGTCGCCACCGCCGTGGCCATCGTCTCCGGTGCCGCGCCTGGCAGGCCTGCATTCACCGTGATGGTCGGGAAATCGACGTTGGGAAGTTCGTTCACCGGCAGCTTCGGGTAGGCCGCGACGCCGAACACCAACAGCGCGATCATCAGCAGCGTGGTCATCACCGGCCGGCGGATGCAGAGTGCGGGCAGGTTCATGCCTGGCCCCTCGCCCGCGGCACGATCACGACATTGGCGCCAGTGATGTTCATGGGCGCGCTCAACCGTTGCCGGTCACGATGCGCACACGCGCACCGTCCACCAGCAACAGCTGGCCATCGGTCACGACGCGCTCGTCGCCGCTCAGGCCCTTCTCGATCACGATCTGGCCGTTGCTGCTGGGGCCGGCGCTGACCATGCGCTGCTGCACGGTGTCGTCGGCGTTGACGACGAAGACAAAGCTGCCGAGCGGCGAGTTCTGCAAGGCCACCACCGGCACCGTCACCACGTTGGTGAGCCGCGTGGTCGGCAACACCACTTCGACGAACTGGCCCGGCGTGAGGTGATCATCGTGGTTGTCGTAGCGCGCCTTCAGCTGGATCGTGCTGGTGGTGATGTCCACGGCGTTGTTGATGAAGTCCAGCTCCGCCTGCATCGGCGGCAGCTTCGTGCCCGGAAGCGTGGCAGTCACCGGCACCGTGCCGCGCGCCATGCTTGCCTGTGTCCCTGCGAGCCCGGTTTCGGGAATGGAGAACGTGATGTGGATCGGGTGGATCTGGTTGAGCACCACGATGGACGTATCGTTCGCCGTGACCTGCGCGCCCGGGTACACCAGCGGCGCGCCGGCGATGCCATCGAACGGCGCCTGGATCTGCGCATAGCTGAGCTCGGTTCGCGCCAGCTCCACGGCCGCCTTGTCCGCCTTTACCGAGGCCAGGTACAGCCCTTCGTTGGCCTTGTAGGTGTCGTAGTCCGATTGCGATACGTAGCCCTTGCCGATCAGCAGCGAATAGCGCTTGAGCACGGCCTGCGCGTTGACCAGCTGCGCCTCGTCTTTGGCGAGGTTGCCCAGCGCCTGGTCAAGCTGCGCCTGCAGCAGGCTCGGGTCGATGCGGATGATCGTGTCGCCCTGCTTCACGTGGCCGCCGGGCTTGAACAGCAGCTCCTGCAACTGCCCGCTGACGCGCGCCTGCACGTTGACGGTGGAATAAGCCTCGGCGCGACCGATCACCTTGAGGGTGAGGTCCAGGTCCCCGCGATGCGCGGCCGCCACCCTGATCGGCACCGCGGCCGGCGCGCCATTGCCGTGCGCCGGCGCCGTTTCGCGCGACCGGCAGAACGACGTGACCATGGCAACGGCCACGAGCACTGCGACGATGAGTGCGGGTTTCTTCCAGGACTTGCGCTGCATGGGTTCTCCAGCCATCGGTCGCAGGCGTTGTGCCGACCATGCGCCGGGGCGTCACGATGTCGGCACAGAGTGTGTCACGGGGGAATGGGCTCCGCACCGTGCAAGCCACCAGCGCGCTGCGCCCGACATTGTGACCGCAGGCCATGCCGGCGGATGGCAGGACCGAAAGCACTTGCATTTCGCGCGCCACGCGGAGTGCGTCGGGCGAACGCAAATTTTGGTGGACGAAACGGGACGTCCAGCCGGCCAGAAGGCCGGGCGTCCGTCATCTGGATGTCACATCACACCGGCGGGCGCAAAGCGGCCGGGGCCTCCCGCTCGTCCGGCAAGGCCGACCCATCGAGCGCCTGCAGGTTTTCCTTGATGCGGTTGAGCACGGCCATGGCCTGTTCCATCTCGGACACGTCGATGCCTCGCGTGGCGTCCTTGCGCAGGCCCTGGGCGATAAGCTCCATGTCGGCCATGACCCCACGGGCCTGGTCGGTAATATGCAGTCGCCACGCGCGGCGATCCTTCGGGTCCGGGCGTCGCTCGACGAAGCCCGCGGCCTGCAGGCGATCGATCACGCGTCCCACCGCAATGGGCTCCATCTCGAGCAGTTCGGCCAGCTCGGTCTGGCGCAGGCCTTCCCGGTGGTAAAGCATCTTGGTGGCCCGCCACTGCGCGCGGGTCAGCCCGAATTTCACGGCGCGCCGGTCGAAGTGCTTGCGGAACAGCAAGGTCACATCGTTGAGCAGATAGCCAAACGAAATGTCTTCGGCCTTGGTCATGGCAATGATGTCAGTCCGCACCGATCAGGAGTAACGTCAAGCATACGTCGCAGGATTCCGCGAAGCCACGACCCATGTCCATCGAGATCGTCACGGGCGACATCACCCGGCTGCAGGTCGACGCCATCGTCAATGCCGCCAACGCGACCTTGCTGGGCGGCGGTGGCGTGGACGGCGCGATCCACCGCGCGGCCGGCCCGGCGCTGCTGGCGGCCTGCCGCGAACTGCCCGAAGTGCGGCCCGGCGTGCGCTGTCCTGCCGGCGACGCGCGCATCACGCCGGGGTACCGGCTGCACGCACGCTATGTCATCCATACGGTTGGCCCGGTCTGGCGTGGTGGCTCGCATGGCGAGCCGGACCTGCTTGCCAGCTGCCACCACCGGAGTATGCGCCTGGCCATCGCCCATGGCTTGCAGTCCATCGCGTTTCCCGCGATCAGCTGCGGCGTCTATGGCTACCCGCCCGAACTGGCCGCACCGCTGGCGCTGCGCAGCCTGCGCGAGGCGCAGGACACCGATGCGCCGCTGCAGATATCGGTCTGCTGCTTCAGTGAGGCCATGGCCCGGATCTGGCGATCGGCCCTCAGCGCTCAAGATTGAACGGGTACAGCGGCGCCAGCGGCGACGGCTGGCCGGCCTCGCCGTCGCGGCGCCAGTCGAAGCCGTCACGGAAAGCCGCCTGCAGCCGCTCACCCGGTAGCTGTTCCCGCGTGCCGGCGTATTGCCCTCGCTGCAAGGCCTCGATGGCGTCGCGTTGCGACTCCGACGCCAGCGCCCTCGACACCTCGCCCAGGTTCGGCAATTCCGGACGCTCGGCCCGTGCCCAGGCCAGCAGGCTGCGGGCCTGCATGGCGATATCCGTGCCCCGCGTCGTCGCCAGGAAATCCGTGCGCAGGCGTGACGGCGAAGCCGGCTCCGGCGGCGCCGTGCTCGCACGCGGTGCGGCACGCCCCCGACGCCAGCGCCACCCCAGCCAGGCCAGCAGGCTGGCCAGCCACAGGGCCAGACTGCCCAGCGCAATCAGGCGCCAGGGTGGCGCCGGGCGGGCGGGTGATGCCGGCGCCGCCGGGGCTGGCGATGGCGCCGCGGATACCGCGGGCGGCGCGATGGCCGGGGCAGCAGGTGCGCCCAGGGCCGGCAGCACGGTCAAGCTTTGCGCCGGGATGCGCGCCACCTCGGCGCGGTTGGTCACCACGTTCCACCACGTCATCGTGGTCTCCGGGATCGCCAGCGTGCCCGCGCGACTGGGCACGATCGCGAATCCCTGCTGTCGATGCCCCACCAGCCAATGCCCGTCGTCGCTGGTGCCGTTGGCCGGTTTGTCCGGATAGACCGTCGCGCCCTCCAGGGCCGGCAGGCTGAGCGCCGGCAGCGCCTCATAAGGCAGGCCGGTGGCCTGGACCGTCATCACGAGATTCAGCGGCTGCCCCACGCGCAAGTCGCCATGGGTAGGACCGCCGTCCAGCTTGAGCTGCAAATCCCGCGCCGGCAGCCACGCCGCATGCGCGGCCTGGGCAGGCACCGCCCGCACGTCGATGGGTACGGCCGGCGAAGAGGCGGACACCGGCGCGGCATTGCCGAAGAACGCGTTCACGTCGGCCATGTCCACCATCTCGCCCTGGAACGGCACCGGCGGTATCTCCAGGTGGCCTTCGCGCTGCGGCGTCAGCGCATAACGGCGTTCGACGACGTTGTATCGCCGTCCCCCGCGCTCGGCCTGATAAGTGGTCTCATTGCCCAGCCGGCGCACATCCACGCCCGCCAGTTGCGGATCCTCCAGCGCGCCATTGGTGAGGCTGGCGACGAAGTAAAGGCGCAGCGTGTAGACCAGCTGTTGCCCCACGTAGCCCGCGGAAGGTTCGACGGTCGCTTCGAGAAAGACGTCCTGGCGTCCGGCCGCCGCATCCTGCGGATCGGGCTCCACCACTTCCAGTTGCAGGGGTGCCGTGGTGCCTCCGCCGAACGACAGCGGCGGAATGCGCAACGTGCCTACATGCAAGGGTCGCAGGGCCACGCCGAGGGTGACCTGGGCCGTGCGCTGCCCGTTGACGATGCTGATGCTCGAATTGCTCGACGTGCCCAGCACGGCGAAGTCATGCGACAGCACGCCAAGGTCCGGTGTCTGCACCATGCCGGTACCGTTCAGGCGCAGGTTGAGTGTCACCGTTTCGCCCAGCGCGACGCGCGTGCGGTCCAGCGTGGCCTGCACGTCGGCCGCATGCGTCACCGCCGGCACCAGGCAGGTGACCAGCCATAACAAGGCAAGCAGCAGCGGGGACTTCATGGCGAGTCTTCCTCCGGCGCGCCACCGTGGCGCTGCCGATATTCCAGCTCGAACTTGCGGCGCAGCAGTGCACCCGGATCATCCGGCACGCGCTGCAGCGCCTGCCGGACATCGGCGGGCAGGCGGGACTGCGGGTCGTCGGCGGCCACTGCGCCCAGTTCGTGGGCCGCAGGCTGGCGACGCTGCCCGGGCTTTCCAAGCGCCTGGTCCATCTGCTTTTGCAGGGCCTGCTGCGCCTGCTCCTCGCGTGCGCGCTGCGCGGCCTGTTCCTGCGCGGTCAGTGGTTTCATCGGCGCGTGTTGCCCGGTGGCATCGCGCGGATCCTGCGCCTGCCCACGGGCGTCGCGGTCCTTGCCCTGCGCATCACCATGGGTCTCCGACGAAGGCCGGCCTTCGCCCTCGTCCGGGTTGTGATTGTCTTGCGGCTGGCCGCTCTGGCCCTGCGCCTGGTCCGGTGGCGTCGTCGGCTTGCCTTTGTTCGACTTGTCTTTGTCGTTGGGGCCACTCTTGTCGTTGGGCTGGTTGTGTTGCTGACGGCGCAGCCAATCCTCGACGGCCTGGCGATTCGCACGCGCGTCCGCATTGCCGGGGTCGAGTTTCAACGCGTGGGCATAGGCATCCAGTGCTCCCTGGAAATTGCCTTGCCGAGCCAGGGCGTTGCCGAGGTTGTACTGCGCATCGGTGGTGGCGATGTCCTGCAGCGTCGCGGCAGCCGCCGCGTAATCGCCGGCGCGATAGGCCGCCGCGCCGCGCCATGCAGGATCACGGGCCAGTTGCTGCGCCTGCCTGGCGTCGCCGCGTTCGAGCGCCGTGGCTGCCTGCTGGTCCGGTCGCTGCCACAGGTCGCGCCATGCATCGGCACGGGCCGTGCCCGGCACCCAGGGCAGCAACACCAGCGGCAGCAGCATGACCCAGCCTCGGCGAAAGCTCATCGCCACCAGGGGCAGCAGGGGCAGCAGCAGCCATGGCCCCCGGTCCTGCCATTCGTCGCCCTGCTGGTCGGTCGACAACGTCGCCGGACCGTCGGCACGCAACGCGGCGCGCAAGCTGTCGATGTCCGCACGATCTTCGCCCAGAGGTACGTAGCGGCCGCCACCGGCTTCCGCCAGCGCGCGCAGTGCGCTGTCCTGGCGCCGCGCCATGGTCAAGGCGCCATGTTCGTCGCGCAGGAAACTTTCGTCCGCCAGCGGCACAGGGCCACCTTGGGGCGTGCCGACGCCGAGCACCGACACGCGAACGCCTTCGTCACTCGCCTTGCGCGCCGCCACGCGTGCCGCCGCACCCGCATCGTCGGTGACCAGCACGATCGAGCCACGGCCGACCTTGGCATCGCGGATCAGCGCCACGCCACGTTCGATGGCCTGCGCGGCGTTGTCGCCATCGGTGGGCATCGTGTCGGGCGCCAATGCGTCGAGCAGATCATCGAGGCTGCCGGCATCGGTAGTGAGGGGCGCCACCACGAAGGCTTCGCCGGCGTAGGCCACCAGGCCATTGAGTCCGTCATGGTTGGCGGCGAACAGGTCGCGCACCTTGTAACGCGCACGATCGAGGCGGCTCGGCGCCACGTCTCGCGCGAGCATGTGCTGCGACAGCGACAGCGCGACCACCTGGGCTGCGCGCCTGGCGTAGAGCGGTTGCGCCACACGGCTCCAGGTCGGGCCGGCCATGGCCAGCGAACACAGGATCCAGCCGATGGCGAGCAGCGTGCCCGGCAGCCGTTGCCGGGTATCGCGGCCTTGCAGCAGGTGCGGCAGCAGTTCCGCATCGACCAGTCGCGCCAGGGCATCGCGCCCCGCATACCGACGCGCGGCCAACGCCATCAACAAGGGCAGCGCCAGCAGGGCCAGCAGCCAGGCCGGCCGCAGGAAATGAAACTGCGTCCAGGCGTCGATCATGCCAGCGCCTCCCGCGGGCGGCGCTTCGGCGCCACGGCGAGCAGCCAGGCCAGCACCGACCAGGCGAGCGGCCAGCGAAACAGCTCGTGGCGCGGACGCAGGGCCGGCCCTTGCTGCGCCATGGGCTCCAGGGCATCGATCGCGCGATAGGCGTCGGCCAGTTGCCGGGCGTCGGTGGCACGGAAGTAGTGCCCGCCGGTCTGCTCCGCCAGCGAGCGCAGCATGCCTTCGTCCAGATCCGCCGAGGGATTGATCGTGCGCGTGCCGAACAGGTCGGGAACACTCATCTCGGTCGCACCGATGCCGATGGTGTAGAGGCGCACGCCTGCGGCCTTGGCGGCATGCGCGGCATCCAGCGGCGCGATGCTGCCGGCGTTGTTCACGCCATCGGTCAGCAACACCACCACCCTCGCCTGCTCCGGCAGACCGGCAAGTCGTTTGACCGCCACCGCGATCGCATCGCCGATGGCCGTCTCGGTGCCGGCCAGGCCAACCGCCGCACCCTGCAGTTGCGCGCGCACGGCAGCGAGGTCGTAGGTCAGTGGTGTCACCAGGAACGCTCGACTGCCGAACAGCACCAGGCCGATTTCATCGCCACCGCGGCGCGAGATGAAGTCGCCGGCGATGGCCTCGACCGCGCCAAAGCGGCTCACGGGCTCGCCGCCAAGCTGCATGTCGTCGGTGCGCATGCTGCCGGAAAGATCGACCGCAAGCATCAGCGCGCGACCGCTGCGATGTTGCGCCTGTGGCTGCCCCACCCACTGCGGTCGCGCCACCGCGCCCACCAGGCAGGCCCAGGCCAGAAGCAGGAGCCAGCTCCGCCAGCCACCGGCCCGCTGGCCTTCCGCCGCGGCCAGGCGCAGGCCCGGATGCGGCAGGTGCAAGGCCACGCCGAGTTGCGCTGGCGGCATCCAGTGCCTGACCAGCCACGGCAACGGCAGCAGCACGAAGACCCATGGCCACGCGAACTCAGGCATGCGGCGACTCCTCCGCCACCACCGGCGTGGCCGCCTTCGATGCAGGTTTGCCACGCTGGCGATGGCGCCACGACAACACCAGCCAATGGCGCGTCGCTGCCGCGGTGGCATCGATGTCGAACGAGGCATCGGGACGGTACATGGCGGACTCGAGCGACATCAGGCGATCGAGCGTCGCTGCGTCCATCGGCACCATCGCCAGCGTGTTGCGCCACTGCGGGCCCTGGCGACGGGCCGCGCCGGTGTCATGGCGCAGCGCGCCGCGACGCAGCAACTGGTGCAGGCCGGCGGCGAGCCGCTGCGGCTGCCCACGGTGCCGGGCAAGCAGGGCGTCCACCTCGGCCGACAAGGCGTGCTCTGCCACGCGACGACGGTGACGCCGACCCCACCACCAGGCGAGGGTGAAGGCCAGCGCGAGCAGCGCCAGCGCGAGCAACCACCAGCCTGGCGCCGGCGGCCACCATGAAGGACCCGGCGGCAAGTGGATGTCGCGCAATTCCGGACCGGTCGTCGGCGGGCGCATGTGCAAGGCGCTGCTCATCGACGTCCCCGCGGCGCCAGCAAGCGCATCACCGTCTCGAGCGGATCGGCCGCCGTGTCGATGGTGGCGTGCACCAGGCCCAGGCCTTCGGCGAGTTCGTTCAAGCGGGCCTGTCCCGCACCGAGGCGCTGCTGGAACTCCCGGCGCTGGCGCTCACCGTACAGGACCACCTCGCGACGTTCGCCGTCATGTTCCAGCGGATAACGGCCCGGCGGTGGCGGTGCCAGCTCCAGCGCATCGGCCACCACCAGCACGCGGACCGCCGCCTTGCCCGACAGCTCGAGCAAGCGGTGGCGGGCCGCCCCATCACAGCTGAGGCCGTCGCTGATCAACAGGACGCGGTTGGCGCCATGCATGAGACGCCTCGCGCGCAACAAGGCATCGGACAACGCTTCGTTCCCCGGCGGAGCCACCGCGGCATCCCACTCCGCCAGCGCACCGCACAAGGCCAGCGCACCACGCGTTCCCGCCTGCGGGCGCAGCAACTGGTCGCCACGGCCGAAGGCCAGTACGCCCACCCGCTCGCCGGCGCGCACGGCATACCACGCCGCCAGCGCGGCGGCCCGCGCGGCCTGCACGGACTTGAAGCGCACGCGCGTACCGAAACGCATGCTTTCGTGCGTATCCAGCAGGATCAGCAGGCGTCCCTCGCGTTCCTCCTGGAACAACTTGGTGTGCAGCCGTCCGCTACGTGCCGTGAGGCGCCAGTCGAGGCGGCGAATGTCGTCGCCCGGCTGGTAGGCGCGCGACTCGGCGTAATCCATGCCTCGGCCGTATAGACGGCTGACCTGCTCGCCCGAGCGCAGCGCGCGGCTTTCCAGCCGCGGCAGCGCCGCCTTCGCCACGCGCGCGCGCAAGGCCACCAACTCGGCGAGACTCACGCGCGTGCGGCCGTCGCCGTTGACGGGCATGTCCACGGCAGCGCTCACGGCAACGGCACGAGGTCCAGCACCCGCTTGATCACCTGGTCGCTGCGGATGCCTTCGGCTTCGGCCTCGTAACTGAGCAACACGCGGTGGCGCAGCACTTCGTGCGCGATCGCGTGCACGTCTTCGGGCAGCGCGTAATCGCGGCCCGCCAGCCATGCATGCGCACGCGCACAACGATCGAGCGCGATGGTGCCGCGCGGGCTTGCACCCCAGGCGATCCACCGCTTGAGCTCCGGGCCATAGGCGCCGGCGTTGCGGGTGGCCAGCACCAGCTGGGTCAGATACTGCTCCAGCGCCGGCGCCATGTGCACCGCCAGCACTGCGTCGCGTGCGCTGAAGACGTCGGCCTGGGTCAACATCGGGCGCGGTGCGGGCGTCGGATGCAGGCTGCGACGCGCCTGTTCGCGGGCAAGCTGGAGGATCGCCAGTTCCGCCGCGGCATCGGGATAGCCAATGGTCACGTGCATGACGAAGCGGTCGAGCTGGGCTTCGGGCAACGCGAACGTGCCTTCCTGCTCGATCGGGTTCTGCGTCGCCATCACCATGAACAGTTCCGGCAGATGCCAGGTGCTGCGCCCCACCGTGATCTGGCGCTCGGCCATCGCCTCCAGCAGCGCCGACTGCACCTTGGCCGGCGCGCGGTTGATCTCGTCGGCCAGCACGATGCTGTGGAACAGCGGACCGCGCTCGAATTCGAAGCTGCCGGCCTGCGGGCGAAAGACGTCGGTGCCGGTGAGGTCCGCCGGCAGCAGGTCAGGCGTGAACTGGACGCGGTGGAAGTCCGCCTCGATGCAGGCCGCCAGCGCCTTCACGACGGTTGTCTTGGCCAGGCCAGGCGCTCCCTCGACGAGCAGGTGGCCGTCGGCGAGCAGCGCGACCAGCAGGCAGTCGATCAGGTGCGGCTGCCCGATCACGCTGCGCTGCAGCTCCTCGCGAACGTGCAGGAACGCCTGCTGCAGGCGTGACGTGGGCTGGGCCTCGGGCATGTCCATCAAATCGTCCATCGTGGTTGGCGCTAAGTCAGACCTTAACGCGCCACGGAAGTTTAGCGCCCATGACTTCTGGCCACCTCGCCCGGCACCGCCCACGAAAAAGGGCGGCCGAGGCCGCCCTTTTTCCCTGCCCCGAAGGGAGCTGGTTACTGCAGGCTTTCGCTGAGGATGCGTGGCGTCACGAAGATCAGCAGTTCGGCCTTGTCGCTCTGGCGCGAGGTGTGGCGGAACAGGATGCCGACACCCGGGATATCGCCCAGGCCAGGCACCTTGGTCGCGCTGTTCTGCTTGGTGATCTCGTAGATGCCACCCAGCACCACCGTCTGGCCGTTGTCGACCAGCACCGAGGTGTTGATCTCGCGGGTATCGATCTGCGGCACCTGGCCACTGCCCGGTACGGTGATGAACGCGGCCAGCGCATCCTTCTTCACGTTGATCATCAGGTACACGCGGTTGTCGGCCGTGATGGTCGGCGTCACCTTCAGTTCCAGCACCGCGTCCTTGAACTGCACGGTGGCGGTACCGCTGCCGGCCGCGCCTGTGGAGCTGTTCTGGTAGGTGACGTAGCCGATTTCCTGACCCTGGCGGATGACCGCTTCCTGCTGGTTGGCCGTGATCACGCGCGGGCTGGAGATCACCTCGCCACGACCTTCGGTCTGTGCGGCGGACAGTTCCAGGTCCAGGGCGTAGTTCTTGCCGAGGATACCGAGGGCAAAGCTGCCGCCATTGGTGGTGGCAGGCAGGTTGACGTTGATGCCACCGGCCGTGCCATCGCCATTGGACTTGCCGCCGGTCGAGAGCACCTGGCCACTCGGATTGGTGCGCGTGGCCTGCACGCCGAACTTGGCGCCCAGCTCACGGGTGAAGTTGTCGGTGGCGATCACGATGCGCGACTCGATCAACACCTGCTGCACCGGCTTGTCCAGCACCGAGATCAGCTCGCGCAACTCGCGGACCTTCTGCGGGTTGTCGTTGATCAGCAAGGTGTTGGTGCGTTCGTCGAAGGAGACGCTGCCGCGAGTGGACAGGAACCCGCGCGAGGCACTGGCACCGCCGCCACCGCCGCTCTGGGCCTGCATGCTGCCCTGGGTCAGCAGCTTGGCGATGTCCTTGGCCTTGCCGTAGCTGATCGGCACGTAGTCGGTGACCAGTTCCGCATTGTCCTCGGCCTTGAGGCGGGCATCGGCGATGCTCTGCTCGTACTTGGCCAGTTCTTCCTGCGGCGCAATCCAGATCACGTTGCCGTTGCGACGCTTGTCCAGGCTCTTGGCGCGCAGCACCACGTCGAGGGCCTGGTCCCACGGCACATTGACCAGTCGCAGGGTGACGCTGCCACCCACCGTATCGGAAGCCACCAGGTTCAGGCCGGAGATGTCGGCCAGCAGCTGCAGCGCCGAACGCACCGGGATGTCCTGGAAGTTGAAGGTGACGCGGTTACCGTTGTAGACCGGCTCCTGGCCCTTGGCCAGCTTGCCGTCGGCGCCCTTGGGGTCCTTCTTCTTCGCCGCGATCTCGACCACGTACTGGTTGCCGCTCTGGTAGGCCGACGTGTCGACCTGGCCCTTCACTGCAATCTCCATGTGCGCACCGCCGCGGACACCCGCCTTGGTGACGATCGACTGCACCGGCGTGGCGAAGTCGAGCACGTCCAGGCGCTGCGCCAGGTTCGACGGCAGGGTCGCGTGGTCGATGTCGATCACCACCTTGTCGCCCTGGTGCTTCAGGTCGGCACTGGCACCGGCGGCGCTGAAGTCGATCAGCACGCGGCCTTCGCCGTTCGGACCACGCCGGAAATCGATGTTGGACACCGCAGGGCCATTGGCCGTCGAAGGCAGCGCCTTGGACGGGTCGATGGTGGCAGCCGTGGTCGTGGTGGCCGCCTCGGTGCCGTTGTTCACGGTCAGCACGAGGCTGTTGCCCTCGACGCGCGAGCGATAGGTCGAGTCGCGCACGAGTTCGACCACCACGCGGGTCCGGCCACCGGCCGACACCGCGGAGACGCCCGTGGTCG
The DNA here is from genome assembly GCF_054482295.1 of Dyella soli. NCBI lineage: Bacteria > Pseudomonadati > Pseudomonadota > Gammaproteobacteria > Lysobacterales > Rhodanobacteraceae > Dyella > Dyella soli. Next base: position 362,173 of record NZ_JBTFFU010000002.1, on the reverse strand, counting down.
AGCCCTTGCCGATGTCGATATGGCGCGGCGCCGCGTTATCGGTGTCGGCGAAATCGACCGCGATGCGCGGCGGATTGCCGGTGGTGAAGATCTTCGGCTCCGGCACCGGCCCCTGGGCGAAGTTCAGATGCAGCTCGACGCGGCCACCCGACAGGGTGTCGTAGCTGATCTCCTTCAGGGTGCTGGTGGCAGCCGCTGCGGCATTGGACCAGGCGGCACCGAGCGTCAGCAGGCCCACGATCACGTAACGGCTTGCCTGGCGCATGACTCGGCCCCGAACAGGTTTGATTTGGTTGGTCATTGCATCAGCCCCTGTGTTTCTTATTTCTCGCTGAGCGCGATGCTGGCGGAACGTTCCATCCAGCCACCATTTCCGTTGGATACCAGTTCCACCAGGTCGATGTGGTCCTCGCTGACAGCGGTGACCCGACCATAGTTCTGGCCCATGTATTCATTGCGATGAACCCGATGGATCACGCCACCCGGGTCCTTCACGAGTACTTCCATGCCGCCGGCGGCACCCACGGTGCCGACCATTTTCAGGCTGTCCAGCGCGAACATTTCCAGCGGCTCCTTGGACCGGTTCTCATCCGGGCGCGGGCCACTGTTGGCGTTGTTCTGCTGCAGTTCGGCCGTGCTCGGACTGAACGGATCGCGGCGATCCTGGTCGTTGTACTGGAACGTCTCGAAGGTCTTGATGACGGGCAGCGGCGGGATCGGCGCGCCCTTCTTGTGCTTTTCCTGGTCGGCCCAGTCACGCAGGTCCGACATGCCGCGGGTACAACCGCCGAGCACCAGCGCGGCAGTGAGCACCAGCAGGACACGCATCACGCGGGCGGGCCGGATGGCAGCGAACTTGCTCATTTCTGCCCCCCTGTTTTCGCGGCCGGCTTGCCGTTGGCCGGCTTGCCATTGGACGACTTGGCGTTGGCTTCCTTGGCCGCGGCACTCTCATCGTCTTCCAGATAGCGGTAGGTCTTGACCGTTCCCTGCAGCACCAGCAGGCCATTGGCAGCCGCGGCGGCGCCCTTGGGATCCTTGGCGTCCTTGTTCTTCGGCGTCAGCGAGACGTCGTGCAGGGTCAGGATCACCACGCGCGGCAGCGAAGCCACGCCACTGATGAAGGTGCCGAACTGGTGGTAGGTGCCCACCATGCGCAGCTGGATCGGCTTCTCCGCGTAGAAGTCCTTCGGCGACTCCGGACCCGGCTGGAACAGTTCGGTCTCCAGGCCCGCCGAAAGCGCCGTCTGCGAAATGTCGACCAGCAGTTCGGGCATCTCGGTCTTGCTGGGCAGCTGGCGCAGCAACTGGCGCAGCATGTCCTGCATTTCGTCGAGCTGCTGCTGCAGGGCCTCGAGGTTGACCGACTTGGCCTGCTTCTGCGAGAACTCCTGCTTCAGCTGTTCTTCCTTGGCCGCCGCCTGCTCCAGCGACGCCTGCTGGTCGCTGATGTACAGGTACCAGCCCAGGAAGACTACCAGCGCGAACAGCAAGCCGGTGAAGAAGATCTTGATCGACTTCGGCCAGCCGCCGATGTTGTTGCGATCGAGGTTTTGCAGGTCGCTGAGGAACTTCATGGCTTGCTCCCCCCGTTGCCCGCCGCGCTCGTCGGCCTGGTCTCCGTCGCCGCGGTGGCGGCCGTGGCCGCACCAGCCGGCTGCGTCGCCGTCGATGCGGGGCGGGCCGAGGCCGGGCTGGATGACGCCGGTGCTGGCGTAGCCGCCGGCAGGATCGGCGTATGGTCGCTGTCGGCGCCGTCCGCGTTGTCGTCGGACTTGGGCCGGCTCAGGGCCACGTCCAGGCCGAAGGCATACGGCATGCGGCTGTCACCATGCGTGTTCTCGGTCTTGCGCAGGTCGGCATGCCCCATCCAGGGCGAGGACTCGATGTTGCGCATGTATTCGGCCACGCTGGCGTTGGACTGGGCCACGCCGTCCAGCGTCATCGATTCGCCGGTCTGCTTGAGGCCACCCAGGCGCGCGCTGGCGGGGATGGTCTTCACCAGCTCGTCGAACAGGTGGACCATCTGCGAGCGGTTGGCCTGCAGCTGCTCGATGATCTGCTTGCGGGCCAGCAGGCGCGCGCGGACCTTCTCGAGGTCCTTGATCTTGGCGATGCGTTCGTCGAGCTGCTTGATCTCGCCCTGCAGGTAAGCATTGCGCTCGTTCTGGTTGTCGATGCGCTGGTCCATCCAGAACATCCAGATGAACAGCACCAGCACCGCCGCCACGAAGGTCGCGGCCAGCTGCATGAAGAACTCGCGTTCGCGCTGCTTGCGGCGCTCGGTGCGCCACGGAAGTAGGTTGATATGTGCCATCAGTCGAAGCTCCTCAGCGCGAGGCCGACCGCGATCATCAACGCGGGGGCGTCCTGTGCCAGCGACTGGGCCTGCACGCGGGGCGACAGCGACATGCGCGCCAGCGGGTTGGCCACCACGCAGGGGACCCCCAGCTGGTCTTCCAGCATCGGGCCAATACCCTCGATGGAGGCGCATCCGCCGGCCAGCACGACCTGGTCCACCTTGCTGTATTCGCTACCGGCGAAGAAGAACTGCAGCAGGCGGCTGATCTGCTGGATCAGCGATTCCTTGAACGGCTCCAGCGCCTCGCTCTCGTAGGAGTCCGGCAGGCCACCCTTGCGCTTGGCGCGTCCGGCTTCCTCATAGGAAAGGCCGTAGCGGCGCATGATTTCGTCGGTGAGCTGCTTGCCGCCGAAAACCTGCTCGCGCGAGTAGATGGTGCGCTGGTTGCGCAGCACCGACAGCGTGGTCATGGTGGCGCCGATGTCGACCACCGCCACCAGGGCATCGCGGCCCACATTCAGCTGGTCGGCCACCATCGCGAAGGCGTTTTCCATCGCGAAGGCTTCGACGTCGACCACCTTGGCGGACAGGCCACCCAGGTCCAGCGCGGCCACGCGCATGTCGACGTTCTCGGTGCGCGAGGCAGCGAGCAGCACGTTGTTCATTTCCGGGTTGTCGCGGACCGGGCCGAGTACCTCGTAGTCGAGGCTGACTTCCTCGATCGGATACGGGATGTACTGGTTGGCCTCGACCTGGATCTGGCCTTCGAGGTCGTCGTCGGACAGCTCACTCGGCATCGGAATGACGCGGGTGATGACGGCCGATCCGGCCACCGCCGCCGACGCGTGCTTGAGCTTGGACCCCGATCGCGCCAATGCGCGCCGGATGGCCTCGCCCACCGCCTCGACTTCGACGATGTTCTTTTCGACCACCGCGTTGGGGGGCAGTGGCTCGACCGCGTAATGTTCCACGCGATAGCGGCCACCGGCCTGACTGAGCTGCAGCAGCTTGACGGCGGTCGAACTGATGTCGACGCCAACAAGCGGCGGCTTCTTGGGTGTAAAGAGCCCCACGATTTTCCCCCTTGCCCCTGTGCGCCTGTACCAGTGACTGGCAAGTGCGCATCGGCATTAAAACCAAAAATTAATGTATTGGCAACGGCCTACGAGCTTTTTCTCGAACGATTCGCGTGACGGCATGCACAGTTGGGCCAATGCGGCCGATGGCCTGTTTCTTGCTGTGACGCGCTCGGTTCATGCCGTGGATACTGCAACATCTATACTCTGTATTGTTTTGACTCACGTCTCGCAAACACCCAAATCATGCAAATTCTCAAGCGGTTGCTGCGCTGGATCCTGATTCTCGCTTTCACCGGGTTATTGCTGGGCGTGGCAGCCGTAGGCGTCGCTTACTGGCTTATTTCCCCTCGCCTGCCCTCGGTTGCCGTCCTCAAGGATTACCACATGCAGGTGCCGCTGCGGGTGCTGACCGCCGACGGCAAGCTGATTGCCAGCTTCGGCGAGACCCGGCGCATCCCGGTGGCCATCGGCAACGTGCCCGACCGGCTCAAGCACGCCGTGCTGGCCGCCGAGGACGCCAGTTTCTACCAGCACCCCGGGGTGGACTGGCACGGCATCGCCCGCGCCGGCTGGCACGTCGTGGTTTCCGGCGGCGACAAGGGCCCGGGCGGCTCGACCATCACCCAGCAGGTGGCGCGCAACTTCTTCCTGAGCCCGGAGAAGCTCTACTCGCGCAAGCTGACCGAGATCTTCATCGCCCTGCGCATGGAGAGCGAGCTGAGCAAGGACCAGATCCTCGAGCTCTACCTCAACAAGATGTTCCTGGGCCATCGCTCGTATGGCGTGGCCGCGGCCGCCTCCTTCTACTACGGCAAGACCCTGGACCAGCTCAGCGTGGCCGAAAGCGCCACCCTGGCCTCGACCTTCCAGCTGCCCTCGGTGGTCAATCCGCTGAACAACCCCAGGCGCATGGTGGCCCGTCGCAACTGGGTGCTGGGCCAGATGCTGGAGAACCACTACATCAGCAAGGCCGAGTACGACCAAGCCCTGGCCGAGCCCAACAACGCCTCCCCGCATGAGCCGCCGATCGAGGTGGATGCCCCCTACCTGGCCGAAATGGTGCGCCTGCAGGTGCTCGACCGCCTGGGCAACGACGCGCTGACGGAAGGCTACGTGGTCAAGACCACGATCCAGGGCGCCCGCCAGCAGGCGGCCGTGGACGCCGTGCGTTCGGGCCTGGTCGAGTATGACCACCGCCATGGCTGGCGCGGGCCGGAGGCCCACCAGGAACTGGCCGCCGAGGCCAGCAACGAGGACCTGGACCGCGCGCTGGCCGGCTATACGGACATCTCCGGCATGGAGCCGGGCATCGTCACCGCCGCCACGGCAAGCGAGGCCAGCATCTACCTCGGCACCCGCGAGGAAGTGAAGCTGGGCCTGGATGCCGTGGAGTGGGCCCGTCCGCGCATCGACGATACCCGCGTCGGCGCGACCCCCAAGAGCGTCTCGGCGGTGCTCAAGCGCGGCGACGTGGTGCGCCTGGCCCGCGACGAAAAGGGCCAGTGGCAGCTGACCCAGATCCCCGCTGCCCAGGCGGCGCTGACCTCGATCAACCCGGAAGACGGCTCCCTGCAGGCGCTGGTCGGCGGCTTCAACTTCCTGCGCAGCAAGTTCAACCGCGCGGTGATGGCGGCCCGCCAGCCCGGCTCGAGCTTCAAGCCCTTCATCTATTCGGCGGCGTTCGAGCGCGGCTTCACCCCGGCTTCCATCGTCAATGACGCGCCGCTGGCCCTGCCCGATCCGTCGCGCCCGGGCGGCCTGTGGACGCCGTCCAACGACGACGACAAGTTCGACGGCCCGATCCGCCTGCGCGAGGCGCTGGTCCAGTCCAAGAACCTCGTTTCGGTCCGCCTGCTCGACGCCATCGGCGTGCGTTTCGCGCGCGACTACGCCACCCGCTTCGGTTTCTCGCTGGACTCCCTGCCCAGCAACCTGTCGATGGCACTGGGCACCGCCTCGGTGTCGCCAATGAGCATGGCGCGCGGCTATGCCGTGTTCGCCAACGGCGGCTACCTGGTCACGCCCTACTTCATCAGCGAAATCGACGATCGCGACGGCAAGCCCGTGTACGCCGCCAACCCGGCCCGCGCCTGCCGCACCTGCGCCGAACGCCTGCTCGATACGCGCCCGCCCGGCCCGCCGCCGGCAGCCACCGCGGCGGCACCCGGCATGGCCATGGCCGTTGCCGGCTCGGCCGGCGCACCGGCCGCCTCGGGCAGCGTCACCGGCGTGGGCGAGGCCGTCCTGCCAGCGGACGCCCACGGCAACGGCTCGCACCCGCCGGTGCTGGCCCCGCGGGTCATCGATGTCCGCAACGACTATCTGCTCACCTCGTTGATGCAGGATGTGATCAAGCGCGGCACCGGCGCGGCCGCGATGGCACTGGGTCGCGATGACCTGGCCGGCAAGACCGGCTCCACCAATGAGCATCGCGACGCATGGTTCTCCGGCTTCAACGGCAACCTGGTGACCACCGTGTGGGTGGGCTTCGACGACTTCAGCTCCCTCGGCAAGGGCGAGTTCGGCGCCAAGGCGGCGCTGCCGATCTGGATGACCTACATGGGCACGGCGCTGAAGGACCAGCCGTCGGCCATCTTGCCGATGCCGCCCGGTATCAGTACGGTGCAAATCGACCGCGCCAACGGTTTGCCGGCCGGTGCCGGCGACCCGAATGGCATGTCCGAGTACTTCAAGGTGGAAGACGTGGACCGCCTGCGCAACCAGGCCAGCCAACAGCAGGAGGATCAGGACCAGCAGCACGCCTACGACATCTTCTGATCGTCGGCAGCGGGAATCCGCCAGGCAGCCCGCCGCGCCGCCCGCGCTCGTTGCGACGAGCGCCCGTCCCACGGAGGAATGAGGCATGGCACGAGGCGAACACCATCGCATCCACGCGCAGGACCGTCTTCAGCGCAACCGCCGGCGCGTCGCGCAAGAGGCGGCGCGACTGATGAGCGAGCACGGCATCCGCGACTTCCACCACGCCAAGGTCAAGGCCGCCGAGCGGCTTGGCATCCTCGATGCGCAGGCGCTGCCGCGCAACAACGAGATCGAAGAGGCATTGCGCGAGCACCAGCGCATTTTCCATGCAGACAGCCAGCCGCAGCTGCTGCAGGAGCGCCGCGAGGCCGCCGTCGAGGCCATGCGCTTCCTGGAACGTTTCGAACCACGACTGGTGGGCGCCGTGCTGGACGGCACCGCGGACGCCCATTCGGCCGTCTGCCTGCACCTGTTCAGCGATACACCCGAGTCGGTCGTGCTGTTCCTGCACGAGCGCGGCGTGCCGCTGACCCAGCAGACGCGGCGCCTGCGCACCACGCGCGACGAGCAGGAGGAATATCCGGTACTGCTGTTTGCCGCCGACGGCGTGCCGTTCGACATCACCGTGCTGCCACGCGATGCCCTGCGCCAACCGCCGCTCGATCGCATCGACGAGAAACCCATGCGCCGTGCCTCGCTGGCCATGGTCGAGGAACTGCTGGCGTCCGGGGAGGACGAGGACGAGTTCGAGCGGATGCTGTCCTCGGCACTGCGCTAGGCAGTTCCCGGACGGCCTGTCGCGCCGTTGAGGACGCCCAACAAAAAACGCCCCGGCATGCCGGGGCGTTTTCGTCTTGCCATCCGCCAGACTGCGCTTAGCGCTTGTCCACCGGCATGTAGTTGCGCACGTCGGCACCGGTGTAGATCTGGCGCGGACGGCCGATGCGCGCACCCGGGGTTTCGTGCTGTTCGATCCAGTGGGCGATCCAGCCGGCCGTACGGGCGATGGCGAACATCACGGTGAACATCTCGGTCGGGATGTTGAGCGCCTTGTAGATGATGCCCGAGTAGAAATCGACGTTCGGGTACAGCTTGCGCTCGACGAAGTAATCGTCCTTCAGCGCCGCCTCTTCCAGCTTCATCGCCACGTCGAGCAGCGGGTCGTTGATGCCCAGCTCATTGAGCACCTTGTGGGTCATCTCGCGGATGATCTTGGCGCGCGGGTCGAAGTTCTTGTACACGCGATGGCCGAAGCCCATCAGGCGGAAGTTGTCGTTCTTGTCCTTGGCGCGCTTGACGGCGGTCTCGACCTTGTCCGCCGAGCCGATTTCCTCGAGCATCTTCAGCACCGCCTCGTTGGCGCCGCCGTGTGCCGGGCCCCACAGCGCGGTGATGCCGGCGGCGATCGACGCGTACGGGTTGGCACCGGTGGAACCCACCAGGCGCACCGTCGAAGTCGACGCGTTCTGCTCGTGGTCGGCGTGCAGGATGAACAGCAGGTCCAGCGCCTTGGCGGCGACCGGGCTCAGTTCCAGCGGCTCGCTCGGCACCTCGAACATCATGTGCAGGAAGCGGTCGACGTACTCGAGGTTGTTGCGCGGATAGCGGAACGGCCAGCCGATGGAGTAGCGGAAGCACGCGGCGGCGATGGTCGGCATCTTGGCGATCAGGCGGATCGCGGCAAGCTTGCGGTCTTCCGCGTTATCGACGTCGATGTCGTCATGGTAGAACGCCGACAGCGAAGCCACCGAAGCGGCCAGCATGGCCATCGGGTGCGCGTCATGGTGGAAGCCCTTGAAGAAGTCCTTCAGGGACTCGTGCATCATCGTGTGATGCGTGATCTGGTGCTCGAAGGCGGAGAACTCTTCCTTCTTCGGCAGCTCGCCGTTGAGCAGCAGGTAGGCTACCTCGAGGAAGCTCGACTTTTCGGCCAGCTGCTCGATCGGGTAGCCGCGGTACAGCAGCACGCCTTCGTCGCCGTCGATGTAGGTAATCGCGCTCTTGGTGCTGGCGGTGCTGCCGTAGCCCGGGTCGTAGGTGAAGTGGCCCGTGTCCTTGTACAGCGTTCCGATGTCGATGCATGCGGGACCGAGCGTGCCGCTGAGCAGGGGCAATTCGCTGCTGCGGCTGGTCGACTCATCCACCAACTTGACGATCTTGGAATCGGACACGGAAAACCTCCTTCACAAAAATGTCGTCGCCGACATATCGCGTTAGCGCGACAGCCGACGAGGTAGGGTTGATGCCGCCCTGGGGAGAAAACTGCGACACCTCAGCGCGCATTATCGCACAAGGTTCCGCGCACATGCCCTAGCGGATGGTCGGATGGCAGGCACAAAAAAACACGGGGCGAGCCTGGGCTCGCCCCGTGCGATGTGCATGTCAACGCCCCGTCACCGAGGCGTTACAGCAAGCCTTGCCCGCGCTCTTACTTCTGCGCGTAGCGGCGACGGAACTTGTCGACGCGGCCGCCGGTGTCCAGCGTCTTCTGCTTGCCGGTGTAGAACGGATGGGAATGGCTGGAGATATCCACCTTGATCAGCGGGTACTCGTTGCCGTCTTCCCACTTGACGGTTTCCTTGGTGGAGATCGTCGAACGCGTGAGGAACGCGAACTCGGACGACAGGTCCTGGAACACCACCGGGCGATAATTCGGATGGGTATCGGGCTTCATGACTGACTCAAAGCGGTGGGTGAAAAGAGCGGCATTTTAACCACAGAACCGACCATTGGCAAGTCGCTCAGGGACTTGGCCTGGCCGGGCATGCCGCCGGGCCGCTCATGCGCCCAGCGCGAGCCGCACCATGGCGCCAAAGCGGGCCTGATCCACCTCCATCACGATCCGCGCATTGGCGGGGTGTCCCAGGCGTGCGGACCAGTCCACCACGGTGGCACCCCGGGTCAGGCGCCCATCCATTTCGACCGCCACGTGGCGTGTCTCACTGCGGGTGACGATGGACGCGTCGATCGCCACCGCCATGGCCAGCGCATCGGCCACGATGACGCCGCGACGGCCACGCTTGAGGTTGAATGTGCGCGCGGTGCGGAACACCTGCTCGAAGAAACGTGCGCGCCGGTCGCCCGCGGCCAGCCAGCCGTCGAACTCCTCTTCGGTAAACGCATGTCGCAACACCGCCTCCCAGTCGACCAGGTCGAAGGCCGGAAAGGCCTCGAACACGACATGCGCCGCCTCCGGATCGAAGCCGATGTTGAACTCGGCGGGGATCTTGCCGGTGTTGCCCTGGCCGGTGACCGCGCCGCCCATGATCACCAGCCGCGCCACCCGCTGCGGCAGGCTCGGATCGAGCCGCACGGCGAGCGCCAGATTGGTTAGCGGGCCGAGTGCCACCAGGGTCAGGCCCGGGTGTTCGCGACTCAGGCGCAGGATGGCCTGTACGGCATGCTCGTCCGACGCCTGCGCCCTGGGTTCCGGGAAGCCGACGTCACCCAGGCCATCGACGCCATGCACGTGCACGGCATCCTCGTCGGGCATGCGCACCAGCGGCGTCGGACAGCCCGGGAAGACCGGCGTGGCCGCACCCACCAGGTCGACCAGCGTGCGCGCGTTGCGCACGGTATGGCCCAGTCCGACATTGCCCGCGGCGACCGTGAGCCCTGCCACGTCGGCCTTGGCGTGCGCCATGAGAATGGCCAGCGCGTCGTCCACGCCGGGGTCGGTATCGATCAGCAGCAGCGGCTTGCTCATGGGGAGTTGTCGATGGGACGGAGCCGGTTAGCTTAGGAAGCGCGGTGCCATCGCGCAAACCACGCGCGCTTCAGGCGTGGGCGAAACGGGCCGCACCACCGATCCAGCGCGTGATGAGCTGCTCCGCCTGCTGGGGATGCTTCGACAGCAGGGACGCGCCCACTTCCTGCACGGCAGGCAGCAGGTGCGCGTCCCGCGACAGGTCGGCGATGCGGAAGCTCAACTGCCCTGTCTGGCGCGTGCCGAGCACCTCACCCGGGCCACGCAGCTCCAGGTCCTTTTCGGCGATGCGGAAGCCGTCGTTGGTTTCGCGCATCACCTGCAGCCGCTCGCGCGCCAGCTGCCCGAGCGGCGGCTGGTACAGCAGCACGCAATTGGACGCCACGGCGCCACGCCCCACGCGCCCGCGCAACTGGTGCAACTGGGCCAGGCCCAGGCGCTCGCTGTTCTCGATCACCATCAGGCTTGCGTTGGGCACGTCGACGCCGACCTCGATGACCGTGGTCGCCACCAGGACCGAAAGCTCGCCCGCCTTGAAGGCATCCATCACGGCCTGCTTGTCCCTGGGCTTCATGCGGCCGTGGACCAGGCCGATCTTGCAGTCGGCCAGCGATGCCGACAGTTCGGCGTGCGCGACCTCGGCAGCCTGCGCGCGCAGTTGTTCGGATTCCTCGATCAGCGTGCAGACCCAATAGACCTGCCGGCCTTCGAGGCACGCCGCGTGGATGCGCTCGATCACCTCGACCCGTCGCGCACTGGAAATGGCGATCGTCTGCACCGGTGTGCGCCCGGGCGGCAGTTCGTCGATGGCGGAAACATCGAGGTCGGCGTACGCGCTCATCGCCAGCGTGCGCGGAATCGGCGTGGCGGTAAGCACGAGCTGGTGCGGCACGAGGCCGCTGCCGTGGTCGGCGCCCTTGTCGCGCAGCGCCAGGCGCTGTTGCACGCCGAAGCGGTGCTGTTCGTCCACGATCACCAGTCCCAGCTGGGCGAACGCCACGCCCTCCTGCATCAGTGCATGCGTGCCGATGACCACGTGCGCGCCGCCAGCCACGCGCTGCAAGGCCTGCTGACGCGCCTTGCCGGTCAGCTTGCCGGCCAGCCACGCCACCTCGATGCCCAGCGGCGTGAGCCAATGGCGGAAGTGCTGCAGGTGCTGTTCGGCCAGCAGTTCGGTAGGCGCCATCAGCGCCACCTGCTGTCCCGATTCCACCGCCGCCAGCGCCGCCAGCGCCGCGACGATGGTCTTGCCGCTGCCGACATCGCCTTGCACCAGGCGCAGCATCGGACTGGCCTGGGCGATGTCGCCCGCGATCTCGGCGGTGACGCGCTGCTGCGCCCCGGTGAGCCCGAATGGCAGGTTCGCCAGCAGGCGATCACGCAGCTCGCCCGTGCCCCGCAGGCTCGGCGCATGGCGGCGACGCACGGCTTCGCGCATGCGCTTGAGGCTGAGGTGCTGGGTGAGCAGTTCCTCGAACGCCAGGCGCTGCTGCGACGGGTGGCGCCCCGTGGTCAGCTGGCCCAGGTGTGCATCCGGCGGCGGCCGGTGCACGTAGAGCAGCGCCTCGCGCAACGAGGTAAGCCCGTGCTCGACGCACAGCGCGGGCGGAATCAGTTCGAGCTGCGCGTCGGGCGGCAACAGCGCGAGCGCCTTGGCGATGACGCCGGCCAGCCGCTTCTGGCCGAGTCCCTCGGTGGTCGGATAGACCGGACTGAGCAGTTCGTCCACCGCCGCCGGCTCGTCGCCGCTCAGTCGCTGGTACTGGGGATGCACCATCTCCAGCCCTTGCGTGCCCTGCCGCACTTCGCCGTAGCACAGCAGCCGGGTGCCTGGCTGGAGCTGGTCGGACTGGCTGCGCCGGAAATGGAAAAAACGCAGCACCAGCGTCTGGCGCGAATCGTCGGTGATGGCCACCCGGAGCTGGGGGCGGTAGCGAAAGCCACGCTCGACGGCCTCCACTACACCCTCCACCTGCGCCCGCTCACCGGGCCTCAGGTCAGCGATGGCGGTGACGCGTGTCTTGTCCTCGTAGCGCAGCGGCAGGTGGAACCACAGGTCCTGCACCCGCTCAAGCCCCAGCCGCGCGAGCGTTTCGGCCAGCGCGGGGCCGACGCCGGGCAGCGCCGATACCGGCGTGGCGCCGGGATCGGACATCGGCTTGCTCACGGTACGTACGCTGCTGGGCGGCATCGGCGAAGCCTACCCGAGCAAGCGCCCGCTGCGCAGCGGGCGGCAGCCGGCCGTCTGTCGGTGCACGCGCATGCGAGGGATCAGTCGAGCACCATGACCGCATCGACCTCGACGTCGGCGAGCTTCGGCAACGCGGATACCTCGATGGTGGAACGCGCGGGGAATGGCGCCTGGAAATACTCGCCCATCACCTCGTTGACGGACGCGAAGTGGCCCAGGTTGGTCACGTAGATGCCCACGCGCACGATCTTGTCCATGGAACCACCGGCTGCCTCGACGACGGCCTTGAGGTTGTTGAACACGCGGCGGGTCTGCGTGGTGATGTCCCCTTCCACCATCTGGCCAGTGGCCGGATCGAGGGGGATCTGCCCGGAGAAGTACACGGTGTTGCCGGCGCGCACGGCCTGCGAATAAGGGCCAATGGCGGCCGGCGCCTTGTCGGTGGCGATGATGCTGCGGGACATGGGGTGGCCTCGTGGTTGCACAGGCCCGACAGTCTAGAGCGAGACGCGAGGGATGAGGAGGGACGCGCTGTCCCGCTGCCGCCTAGAGCGGATAGCGGTACGCGCCGCTGACCACGCCGGTGCGCCGCACGCGGCGGATCACCTCGGCCAGGTGCTTGCGGTTCTTCACTTCGAGCGCAAACAGCAGCGTGGCCGCCGCGGCGTCACGCTCCACGTATTCCACGTTCTCGATGTTCGAATTGGCCGCCGCGATGGCCGCCGCCACCGTGGCGAGCACGCCCGGGCGGTTGATCACCTCGATGCGCAGCTCCGCGCGATAGTCGCCCTGCACGTCGTGGTCCCACTCGATGGCCACGCAGCGCTCGGGCGACTTGCGCAGCTCGACCACGTTGGGGCATTCGACCCGGTGCACCACGATGCCCTTGCCCGACGACAGATAACCGATGATCTCGTCGCCCGGCAACGGGTGGCAGCAGTTGCCGAAGCTGAGCACGCCGCGCTCGGCGCCGGTGATGCGGATCTTCTCGGCGGCATGGGGCGCCGAGTGCACTTCGGAGGACTTCTTGCCGCGCGCCGCCACCAGCTGGCTGGCCACCAGGTGCGGCATGCGATTGCCCAGCGCGATGTCGGAAAGCAGCTCCTCGAGACGCTTGAGCTTGGACGTCTCCAGGAAGCGATCGAGCACGGCCGGCGGAATCGCATCGAGGCTGGTGCCGAGCGCATCGAGCGCGCGATCCAGCATGCGATGGCCGAAGTCCACGGCGTCCTCGTGCTGCAGATGCTTGAGGTACTGGCGGATGGCGGTGCGCGCCTTGCCGGTGACCACCGATTCCAGCCAGGCCGGATTGGGCACCGCCGACGGCGCGGTGATGATCTCCACCAGCTGGCCCGATTCCAGCCGCGTGCGCAGCGGCAGCAGTTTCTTGTCCACGCGCGCGGCCACCGCATGGTCGCCCACGTCGGTGTGCACGGCGTAGGCGAAATCCAGCGCCGTCGCGTTGCGCGGCAGCGCGAGGATGTCGCCGCGCGGGGTGAACAGATAGACCTCGTCCGGGAACAGGTCGATCTTGACGTTCTCGATGAATTCCGACGACGACGCCGTGTTGGCCTGGCTGTCGGCCAGTGAGGAAAGCCACTCGCGTGCCCGCGCCTGCGCGCTGTTGGCGGGACCCGAATCGGTCTTGTAGGCCCAATGGGCCGCCACGCCGCGTTCCGCCACCGAGTCCATTTCCGCCGTGCGCACCTGCACCTCGATGGGCGCGCCGAAGGGCCCGAGCAGGACGGTGTGCAGCGACTGGTAGCCGTTGGCCTTGGGAATCGCGATGAAATCCTTGAAGCGGCGGTCCACCGGCTTGTACAGGCTGTGCACGGCGCCCAGCGCCATGTAGCAGCTCATGGCCGATTCGACCACGACGCGGAAGCCGTAGACATCCATCAGCTGCGCGAAGCTCTTGTGCTCGCTGCGCATCTTCGAATAGATGCTCCACGGCGACTTGATGCGACCGACCACGCGCGCCGCGAGGTGCTCGGCGGTCAGGCGCGCGGACAGCGCGGTCTCGATCTTGCCCATCGCCTCGCGCCGGTTGCCCAGCGCGGCGCGGATGCGTTCGCTGATCACCCGATAACGATCGGGATACAAGGCGCGGAAGCCAAGGTCCTGCAGCTCCGCCTTGAACTTGTTCATGCCCAGGCGCTGGGCGATCGGCGCGTAGATTTCCAGCGTCTCGCGCGCGATGCGGCGGCGTGACGCCCCGTCCTTGGCACCGAGGGTGCGCATGTTGTGCAGGCGGTCGGCCAGCTTGATCAGGATCACGCGCAGGTCGCGCGCCATCGCCAGCAGCATCTTGCGGAAGCTCTCCGCGTCCGCCTCCTGGCGGCTGCTGAAGCTCATCTTGTCCAGCTTGGTGACGCCGTCGACCAGCTCGGCCACCGTCTCACCGAATTCGCCGGCAAGCTCGACGCGGCTGAGCTCGGTGTCCTCGAGCGTGTCGTGCAGGATCGCCGCAATGATGGTCTCGGCGTCCAGGCCCAGTTCGGCCAGGATGCCGGCGACGGCTACCGGATGAGTGATGTAGGGCTCGCCGCTCTTGCGGGCCTGGCCCTCGTGCGCCCGCGCGCCCACGTCGTAGGCGCGGATCACGCGCGCCACCTGCGCTTCGGGCAGGTAGGCCACGCGTTCCTTCAGGGCTAGCACGTACGGCGGCAGCGTCGAGGAATCCAGGGGCGAGGAATCCGTGACGGCCGGCATGGATGTTCGGTCCCCGCTCAGGCGACCGCCTCGCCGGGTTTGACGGTGGCGAGGTTGGCGGCACGAAGGTGCAAGCAGGCCAGTCCGGAATTGCCGGACCGTGTCGCTTGCTGTCTACAGCCGCCGCCTTCCATCAGTCGTCCCCACCCTTGGAGAGGTCGTCGTCCACTTCGGCGGCGGCCCATTCCAGCGCCTCGCGCTCGGCGCGCTCGCGCTCGGCCTTGTCGATCTCGTCGATGGTGGCCTGGTCGATGCGGCGGTCGGCGATTTCACGCAGGGCAAGCACGGTAGGCTTGTCATGGTCGGGGTTGACTGCCGGCTCGGCACCCTTGGAGAGCTGGCGGGCGCGCTTGGTCGCCATCAGCACCAGTTCGAAGCGGTTGTCGACCACCTGCAGGCAGTCTTCCACAGTAATGCGGGCCATCTGAAATCCTTAAAGAATAAAGCGACTTATCGTGGGTCAGTGTAGCCAGAGGGCGCTTTGCTGGCAATGCAGCAACGCTTATGATGCGTGGTTCAGCCAGCCTGCAGTGCAGCTTCCAGAGAATTGCAGGGCTATACACAATATAAAACCAGCAAGTACAATATTGTGCTTGCCCTCCAAAGGACTGTTGCCACCGATGCCGTCCGCCCTCCGCTCACTCCTCGTGCGATGCCTGCCGCTGGTCGCACTGGCCCTCTTGGCCGGCTGCAGCATCGCCAAGCCCCGCACCGACGATCCCTATGAGAAGTTCAACCGGGACGTCTACAGTTTCAACGACTCGCTGGACAAGGCCGTGATCCGGCCGGTGGCTGTGGGCTACCGGAAGGTGACCAGTCCGATGGTGCGCCGCGCATTCAGCGACTTCTACACCAACATCCGCTTGCCCATCACGGTCGCCAACGACCTGCTGCAGGCCCGTCCCCTGCAGGCGGCCCAGAGCAGCGGACGCTTCCTGGTCAACCTGACCATCGGCATCGGCGGCTTCTTTGATCCGGCCAGCCAGTTGGGCATTCCGCTGCAGGACACCGACTTCGGCATCACCCTGGCCCGCTGGGGTGTTCCGGAAGGCGGCTACCTGGTGCTGCCGTTCGTTGGCCCCACCACCGTGCGCGATGTCTGGCGCCTGCCGGTGGACAGCTATTTCTTCGATCCGCTGAGCTACTACTCGCGCAACCACGACTTCCAGTACAACGCGGAATACCTGCCGGAAGTGTTCTACCTCGTTACGCTGCGCTCGCGCGGCATCGATGCGGAAGGTTTCCTGCAGTCGGCCTACGACCCCTACGTGTTCCTGCGCGACGCCTACCGGCAGCAGCGCCTGTACCAGATTTACGACGGCAATCCGCCGGCGGACATCATCGAGCAGATGCAGGGCCTGAAGGAAAAGAACTTCGACCCGGACGAGCTGCTGGAAGAGCAGCACACCTGGGAAAACAAGCAGTCCGACCAGCCGAAGCAGAATCCGCCGCCGGAAAAGAAGTGACGCAACCAACCCGCGCAACAAAAAGGGGCCGCAAGGCCCCTTTTTGTTGCTTGTCGCCGCGCTTGCGCGCGTGCTCAACGCATCAACGCTTCCACTTCGCAGACACTGGCCAGCAGGTGCATGCCGGCCGGCATGTTGCGCACCGTGAGCTTCCGGCCCTGCGTGGCTGCCCCGGCCAGCACGGCCAGCAGGCAGGCCAGGCCGGCGCTGTCGCTGCGCGTGACGCCCGCCAGGTCGATCGCCTGGCGCCCGTCGCGCGCCACCGCCGCTGTCATGGCATCCAGCGCCGACGCTGCATTCGCGAACGTCAGGGCGCCCGACACGTGCACGCTGTCGGGCGCGCTGTCGTCGATCTGCAGCGGCGTGGCCTGGGCTGTCATCACTTGGTGGCCTTGGTGTCCTTCTCCATCGTCTCCAGCGCCTTCTCGCCCTGGGTCTCCAGGTTCGAGATGAGCTGGTCGATGCCGGCCTTGCGGATCTCCGCGTCAACCTGGTTGCGGTAGTTGGTGACGTAGGAGATGCCTTCGATGATCACGTCGTAGGCCTTCCAGCTGCCGTCGCGGCTCTTGCGGAAGGCGTAGTCGACGGCCACGGTCTTGCCGTCGTCGAGCACCACCTGCGTGCGCACGATGGTGCGCTTGTCGTTGAGGTCGCCACTGAACGGCAGCACCTTCACGCGGCCCCGCGTGTAGTTGAGCAGGCCTTCGGCATAGCGATGGGTGATCGAGTTGTAGAACGCCTTGGCGAAACGGGCGCGCTGTTCCGGCGTCGCATCGCGGGCATGCTGCCCCAGCACCAGGATCGAGGCGTAGTCGATGTCAAAGTGCGGCAGGAAGATGTCGTCGATCACCGAGATCAGCTTCTCGTGATCGTTCTTCAGCTGCTGCTGGTGGCCGTCGATGGCGTTGCCCAGCTGGTCGGAAATGGACTGCACGACCTGCACGGGCGACTGCTGGGCGTCCGCCGCGGCCGGGGCGCTCTGGGCGAAAGCGGGGGCGGCGAGCACACCACCGAAGGCGATGGCGGTGGCAAGGGCCAGGCTACGCAACATGGGGAAACTCCTGCAATGGATCGGTGGGGAATATCGGTACGCGACGCGACAAATCAATGCTTGCCGCCGTCGCCGGCCTTGCCGCTGTCGGTGCCCTTCTTGTCGCCAGGCGAACCATTGACCAGGAACTTGCCAATGAGATCCTCGATCTGCAGCGCCGACTGGGTCAGCACCAGTTCGTCGCCATTCTTCAGCATGTCGGGCGAGCCACCGGGCTGGATGGCAACGTACTGGGTGCCGATCAAACCACTGGTGAACACGGCGGCGGCCGAGTCGTCGGGAATCTGGTCGTACTTCTTGTCAATGGCGAGCGTCACTTCGGCGTCGAGCTTGACCGGGTCGGCCTGCACGGACTGCACGCTGCCGATCGCCACGCCCGCCATCTTGACCGGCGAGCCCGCCGACAAGGCGCCCACGTTGGTGAAACGGGCCTTGACCACGTAGCTGCCGGAGAGGTTGTCCGCCGCACTGCCGGCGCCGAAGAACTTGCCAAGCATCTCCTCCAGCTGCTGCGCCGGGCGCGTCAGCGCCAGCGTGCCGCCGTCGGCCACGAGTTTCTTCGAATTGCCGTACTGGACGCCCACGTACTGGTCACCCAGCAAGCCACTGGTGAAGATCGTGGCCACCGAGTTGTCGGGAATCTGGTTGTAGCGGTTGTCGATGGACAGCTTCACGTCGGCCGTCTCCTTGCCCGGATCGAGCATGATCGACTGCACCTGGCCGATGCGCACGCCTGCCACCTTCACGGGCGCGCGCTCCTTGAGCTGGCCGATGTTGGCGAAGTGCGCCTCGATCGTGTAGCTCGGACCGCGGCTGGTATTGGCCACCGAGGTGGTCTGGGTGGCGAGATAGCCGAGCGCGGCGAAGCCGAGCACGATGAACAGGCCGGTGCCGACGGCATAGGATTGTCTCTGGCTCACGGCACGATCCTCAATGAATAGGTGGTGGAAACGGTCAGGGCGGCGCGCATGTCGGTGCTCACATCAGGAACGCGGTGAGCACGAAGTCGAGCGCCAGGATGGCAATGGACGAAGCCACCACGGTACGGGTCGTGGCATAGGCCACGCCCTCGCTGGTCGGCGGCGTGGTGTAACCCTGGAAGACGGCGATCAGCGACACCACGATGCCGAACACCACGCTCTTCCACAGCACGCCGTTGATCACATCCTTCACCAGTTCGACGGTGGCGGTCATGTTCGACCAGAAGGTGCCGTTGTCGATGCCGAGCCAGCTCACGCCCACCAGGTGGCCACCGAAAATGCCCAGCGCGCAGAACACGCAGCACAGCAGGGGCATGGCGATGACGCCGGCGAGGAAGCGGGGCGCGACCACGTAGGCAATCGGGTCGACGGCCATCATCTCCATCGCGGCGATCTGGTCGGTCGCGCGCATCAGGCCAATCTCGGCCGTCACCGAGGTGCCCGCACGACCGGCGAACAGCAGCGCCGTCACCACCGGGCCAAGCTCGCGATAGATCGCCAGCGCCACCACGGTACCGGTGGCCGAGGTACCGCCGAAGATCGACAGCACGTCGTACAGCTGCAGGCCAAGCACCATGCCCACGAACAGGCCGCAGACCATGATGATGATCAGGCTCATCGCGCCGACGAACCACAACTGTCTCACCGTCTCGCGGACATGCCGCATGCTGCGGGGAACTGCCGCCAGGATGCGCAGCAGGAACAGGCCGCAATCGCCGATCTGGGACAGCGACCGCAACACGATGTTTTCGCGACTCATCGAAGCGCTCATGCGCCACTCCCCGGAAAGCCGAGCGACGTGGCGTAGTCGCCCGCCGGATACTGGAACGGCACCGGGCCGTCCGCCTCGCCGCCGAAGAACTGCCGCGTCCACGGCGATCCGTCGTTGGCGATGGTCCGGGGGTCGCCCTGCGCGACCACCTTGCCGTTGGCGATGAGATAGACGTGGTCGGCCACCTGCTTGATCGCTTCGAGCTCATGGGCGACCAGCACGCTGGTGATGCCCAGCGTCTGGTTGAGCGTGCGGATCAGCTTGAGCACCTGGTTCAGCGCGATCGGGTCGAGGCCGACGAAGGGTTCGTCGTACAGGATCAGCATCGGATCGAACACGATCGCACGGGCCAGCGCGACGCGACGCGCCATGCCGCCGGAAAGCTCGGACGGCATCAGGGCGGCGGCGCCGCGCAGGCCTACCGCCTGCAGCTTGGTCAGCACGATGTTGCGGATCAGCACTTCGGGCAGCCGGGTGTGCTGGCGCAGCGGGAACGCCACGTTCTCGAACACGTCGAAATCGGTGAGCAGCGCGGAATTCTGGAACAGGTAGCCGATGCGTTCGCGCAATTCGAACAGCTTCTCGCGCGACAGCGCCGAGACGCTCTGCCCGTCCACCCACACCTCGCCCGCGTTCCCGCGCATCTGGCCGGTGATGTGCTTGAGCAGCGTGGTCTTGCCGGTGCCGCTGGGACCCATGATCGCGGTGATCTTGCCGCGCGGAATGTCCATGTCCAGCGCGTCGAACACCTTCTTGCCATTGAGGACCGTGGTCAGGCCACGGACACGCACCAGGGCGTTGTCGTCGGGCTTGGCACTAACGGGGTCGGTCATGGGCAGGCTGCGCTTGGGAAAGCGGCCACGTTAGCTGAATACGCCATTGAAGGCCATGCACCGAACCCCTTGGCGCTCAGCCAGCGCTAACGAAACAAGGACTTGCGGTCTCTCCTGCCCGGCAGCCGCATCCGGCGCCCAGGGAAGGAATGGGTGGCGCTGCCCGCGCCGGGCGACGGCCCTGCCGCCCTGGCCGGTCGCCCTGGCCGGTCGCCCAGGCCCGGTCACCTAGGCCAGCAACTCGGCAATCAGCGACTCGTGGCGCTGCCACGGCAGGCCGGTGCGCAGGCGCACCGCGCGCACGATCGCCTGCAGGTCGCCCAGGGCGTCCTCGAAGCGGTCGTTGACGATGATGTAGTCGAACTCGTGCGCATGCGCGATTTCCTCGCGCGAGTTGTGCAGGCGGCGCGCGATCACCTCGGCACTGTCCGAGCCACGCCCACGCAGGCGCCGTTCCAGCTCGACGCGCGACGGCGGCAGGATGAACACGCTGACGCAATCGGGCTTGCTCCGGCGGATCTGCCGGGCACCCTGCCAGTCGATCTCCAGCAGCACGTCGCGGCGCTGCTCCAGCAGCGTGTTCACCGTGGTGCGCGACGTGCCGTAGAGGTTGCCGTGGACTTCCGCGTGCTCGAGGAAAATGCCCTCGGCGACTTCACGCTCGAATTCCGCCCGCTCCACGAAATAGTAATGACGGCCGTACTCCTCGCCCGGTCGCGGCGGGCGCGTGGTGTGCGAGATCGACAGCGAGATCGCCGGCTCGCGCTCCAGCAAGGCATTGACGAGGGTGGACTTGCCCGCGCCGGAGGGCGCGGCCACCACGAACAGGGTGCCTTCGGGCCGGGCTGGCGTGCTCGCGCTCATTCGATGTTCTGCACCTGTTCGCGCATCTGCTCGATCAGCACCTTCAGTTCCACCGCCGCGTTGGTGCTGCGCGCGTCGACTGCCTTGGAGCCGAGCGTATTGGCCTCGCGGTTGAATTCCTGCATCAGGAAATCGAGGCGGCGGCCGACCGGCTCCTTCATGCCAAGCACGCGACGTGTCTCGGCGATGTGCGTGGCCAGCCGGTCCAGCTCTTCGTCGACGTCGCTGCGGGTGATCTGCAGCACGAGTTCCTGCTCCAGGCGCCCCGGATCGGCGGGCTGCTTGATATCCGCCAGGCGCGATTCCAGGCGTGCGCGCAGGCCCTCGCGGATCTGCGGCATCCAGGTGCGCACATCGGCCACGATGCGCTCGATGGCGTCCAGGCGATCCTTCAGCAATTCGCCCAGCTTGGCGCCTTCGCGTTCGCGGGTGGCGGTCAGTGCATCGAGCGCGCGATCGAGCACCTCCAGCAGCGCAGCCTGCAGCGTGTCCTGGTCGATCTCCGCCTGCTGCAGCACGCCCGGGAAGCGCAGCAGTTCGGTGAATTCGATGGCCATGCGCGGAAAGCGGGCCTCCAGGTCCAGCGCCACGTCGGACAGCCGTGCCAGCATGCCCGCATTGAGCTGCAGCGAATCGCCGCGTGAATCGCCGCGCAGGCGCACCGTGATATCCACCTTGCCGCGCGAAAGGCGGGCGGCCGTGCGTTCGCGCAGCGCCGACTCGAACACGCGCAGCTCGTCGGGCAGGCGCGGGCTGAGCTCGAGATAGCGGTGGTTGACCGTGCGCAGTTCGCAGCTTAGCGTGCCGGCGGGGCCGGTGGACTCGGCGGAGGCATAAGCCGTCATGCTGCGGATCATCGAGGGCCTGCGAATGCTGGGAAAGGCGCAATGGTAAACTCTCCCGCCCTGCCTTGCCCAATTCCTAAGGCCACGCATCCCATGAGCTCCCAAAGCCGCCCCAGTGGCCGCGCCAGCGATCAGCTGCGCACCATCACCATCGAACGCCATTTCACCCGCCATGCCGAAGGTTCCGTCCTGATCAGCTTCGGCGACACGCGGGTCCTGTGCACCGCCAGCATCGAGGACCGCGTGCCACCGTGGCTGCGCGGCAAGGGCGAAGGCTGGGTCACGGCCGAGTACGGCATGCTGCCGCGCGCCACCCACACCCGCATGCAGCGTGAGGCCGCGCGCGGCGGCCAGGGCGGCCGCACCATGGAAATCCAGCGTCTCATCGGGCGCAGCCTGCGTGCCTGCGTGGACCGCCAGGCGCTGGGCGAGCGCGTGATCACGCTCGATTGCGACGTGATCCAGGCCGACGGCGGCACCCGTACTGCCGCCATCACCGGCGCCTACATCGCGCTGGTCGACGCTGTACGGCTGCTGATGAAGCGCGAGAACCTCCGGCGCAATCCGGTGGTCGGCGCTGTGGCCGCGGTCTCCGTGGGCATTTACCAGGGTGTGCCGGTGCTGGACCTGGACTACGCCGAAGATTCCAACTGTGACACCGACATGAACGTGGTGATGAACGACGGCGGCGGCTTCATCGAAGTGCAGGGCACGGCCGAAGGCCATGCATTCCGCCGCGATGAGATGGACGCCCTGCTCGCCCTGGCGGAAAAGGGCATCGCTGAACTCGTCGCCGCCCAGCGCACCGCGCTGGAACTGCCTTGAACGCACCCGGAAGCCACGCATGTCGCGCATCGTCCTGGCCAGCAGCAATCCCGGCAAACTGGCCGAGTTCAACCACCTGCTCGCCGACAGCGGGCGCAGTTTCGTGGCGCAGTCGGCGTACGATGTAGAGGACGTGGAAGAGACTGGCCTCAGCTTCGTGGAGAACGCCTTGCTCAAGGCACGCCATGCTGCCCGCATCAGCGGCCTGCCCGCGCTGGCCGACGACTCCGGGCTGTGCGTGGACCACCTGCACGGCGCTCCCGGTCTCTACTCGGCGCGATACAGCGGCGGCCACGGCGACAGCGCGGCCAACAACGCCAGGCTGCTGCGTGAACTGGACGGCGTGCCGGGCGAACAGCGCGGCGCGTTCTTCATGTGCGTGCTGGTGCTCCTGCAACACGCCGACGACCCGGCCCCGCTGATTGCGGAGGGGCGCTGGTACGGTCGCGTGCTGACCGAGCAACGCGGCACGCATGGCTTTGGCTACGACCCTCTGTTTCTTCCCGACGGCGAGACGGTGAGCGCCGCCGAACTGCCGCCGGGCCTGAAGAACCGCATCAGCCATCGCGGCCGGGCGCTGGCGCAGTTGCGCCACCGCCTGGACATGCCACATCCCTGACCATGTCCCTGATCGCGCCGCCTCTGTCGCTCTACGTCCACATGCCGTGG
This sequence comes from Dyella soli, assembly GCF_054482295.1. Taxonomy (NCBI): domain Bacteria; kingdom Pseudomonadati; phylum Pseudomonadota; class Gammaproteobacteria; order Lysobacterales; family Rhodanobacteraceae; genus Dyella; species Dyella soli. The sequence goes on along the minus strand of NZ_JBTFFU010000002.1, from coordinate 339,118 downwards.
TGCGTGAAGAAGTGTCCCTACTGCGACTTCAACTCGCACGGCCTGCGCGGCGAGCCGCCGGCGTATGCGGACTACGTGCACGCCCTGCTCGCCGACCTCGATGCCGATCTGCGGGATTTCGGCGCCGCCGTCTCCGGGCGCACCGTGCACAGCATCTTCTTCGGCGGCGGCACGCCCAGCCTGTTTGCGCCGGACCTGATCGACCGCTTCCTCGACGGCGTGCGTTCGCGCGTGGCCGTGGCCGAGCAGGCCGAGATCACGCTGGAGACGAACCCCGGCACGGTCGAGCACGGGCGATTCGACGGCTATCTCGCCGCTGGCGTGAATCGCCTGTCGTTCGGCATCCAGAGTTTCGATGACGACAAGCTGCGCCGGCTCGGTCGCATCCATTCGGCCAGCGAGGCCGAGGCGGCGGTCAAGTCGGCCCAGGACGCGGGTTACGCCAACATCAACCTGGACCTGATGTACGCCCTGCCGCAGCAATCGCTGGAAGGTGCACTGGCCGATGTCGCGCGTGCGGTTGCCCTGCAGCCCACCCACGTGTCGCACTACCAGCTGACGCTGGAGCCCAATACGGCGTTCGCGGCCAACCCGCCGCCGTTGCCCGATGACGACCATGCCTGGGCCATGCAGGAGGCCTGCGAGCAGCGGCTGGGCGAGGCCGGCTATGGCCAGTACGAAGTGTCGGCCTATGCGCAGCCCGACCGCCGCTGCGAACACAACCTCAACTACTGGCGCTTCGGCGACTACCTCGGCATCGGCGCGGGTGCCCACGGCAAGCTCAGCGACGTCGACAGCGGCACCGTGCGGCGTCGCTGGAAGACCCGCCACCCCAAGGCCTACCTGGCGTCGCCTGGCGGCAGCGATCGCATCGGCGGGGACGGCCCGGTGGCCGCCGACGAGCTGCCGTTCGAATACATGCTCAACGCCCTGCGCCTGATCGACGGCGTGCCCCTGGCCGACTTCAGCCAGCGCACCGGCCTGCCGGCCGAGCGGATTGCCGCCGCACTGGCCACCGCCCGCGAGCGCGGCTGGCTGGCCGATGCGCCCCCCTTCCTGCGGACTACGCCATTGGGCCAGCGCTTCCTCAATGATGTGATCGCCAGCTTCCTTGACTGACTCCACCGTACAGCCGATGGCGGGCGGGCCCCGTGTCGGCTTAGACTCTGTTCATCCGGGGGGAACACACAAGGTCTGTCATGGATGTCGAACAGCAGGGTCGACGTCAATCGCTTGCATCCGATCAAGGCGTTCGCCCTGACAATGCAGGCTGGCCGCCGCGTGCGCGACGCCTGATCGAAGAGGCACACGCGTTGTGCGCCAGCTGGCTGGAGGCACCCATCCGGCTCTGCCTTGGCGACATCGAGCAGCGGCTCTACGCCCAGGCCGAGCGCTCGCGCAACCATCTCGAACAGCAGCAAAGCCTGTTCAGCCGCCAGCTTGTGCAACAGCACCGCATGATCCTGGAGCAACGCTTCCTCGAAGGCGTGCGCCGCCAGTTCAGCCGCCTCGGCGCCGCGCCGGTGATCGTGGTGGAGGAACCCGACGCGCCGCGGCGCCCGCTGGAACTGCTGGACCAGACCGAACACGAACAGACCGTCGCGCTGGAAAAGCTCGTGGCGCGCGGCGATGCACGCCACGGCACGTTGCTGTTCGAACTGGGCTACCGCTTCGCCGTGCTGGTTGGCCAGCCACCGCTGGAAGGCGAGAGCCTGCCGCTGGGACCGCAGGCGCTGGCGGTTGCGTTCCGCGACGCCAGCACCACGCTGGACCTGCTGGTCGAGCACCGCCTGCTGATGCTGGCCAGCTTCGACACGGCGGTGGTGCACGCGCTGTCCACCCTCTACGAAACCGTCAACGAGCATCTGCGCGCCGACGGCATCCTGCCCCAGCTGCGCGCCTTTCCGACGCCGCCTCGCGTACTGGTCGAACGGCAACCGCGCGGCGGCGCTGCCGAAGGCGCGCCGGGCGCCCTCGCGCGCCAGGGCCAGGCCGCGCCGGCAGCACCCGCCAGCGCGCCACGCAGTGACAGCATCGCCGTGCTGGACAACCTGCGCGAGATGCTCGCCCAGCATCGCGCCGGCCAGGGCTCGCTGAGCTACCCCAACGGCGGCCGCGCCGCCTCGCCGGAAGAATTGCAGCTGGCGCTGGACGCCCTGCAGCTCCACGTCACCGACGTCACCGACCACGCCAGCCGCGAGCTGCGCAGCGCCCAGGCGTTGCGAGACGAATTGCTGTCCCAGCTCAATGCCGGCAAGCCGGTCGGCATGGGCCAGACCCACCTGAGCGACGAACAGGGCGATACGGTGGAGCTGGTCTCCATGCTGTTCGAGCAACTGGGGCAACAGCTGCAGAGGAACGGCAACGCGCATTCGCTGCTGGGTGACCTGCAGCTGCCGCTGCTGCGCATGGCGGTGGCCGACAAGGGTTTCTTCAACCAGCGCGAGCATCCCGCGCGCAAGTGGCTGAACATGGTCACCGAGGCCGCCAACGACTGGCTGGATGGCCCCGAGAGCGACTCCGACCGCTCGCTGGCGGCCAAGCTCAACCAGCTGGTGGAGCGCGCCCGGCGCGAACCACCGAGCACCGGCCTGTATACCAGCCTTATGGCCGATATCGAGCACCACCTCGGCCTGCTCAACCGCAAGGCGCAGATCGCCGAGCGCCGCCAGGTGGAAGCCATGCAGGGGCGCGAGCGCCTCGAGCAGGCGCGCCATCGCGCGGCGGAGCTGATGGCCGAACGCTTCGAGCGCTGCAACCCGCGCGGCTTGCTGCGCACGCTGCTCGAACGCGCCTGGTCCGACGTGCTGGCCCTCACCCTGCTGCGCCACGGCGAAGACAGCGAAGCCTTCAGCATGCGGCTGCGCATCACCGACCAGCTGCTTGGCCAGCAACCGGTGACCGACCGCGCGCTGCTGCAGTCCGAGGTGGAAGCCGGCCTGCAGCAGATCGGCATGCACACCGAGGAGGCGATCCAGGTAGCCCAGCGCCTGCTGGGCATCCCCAACAGCGCGCCCGCCGCCAACGACACCGCCACGGTGACCGAGCTGGCGCTGAAGCTGAAACAGCACCAGCGCCTGGGCGAACATGCCGTATCGGAGACCCCGGCAACGGCAGCGCCAGCGGCAGCCCCCGCGGTTGCAGCGGCCGCGCCCGAGGCCGCGCACCCGGCGCCACCGAAGGAGGCGCCGGAGCAACGCATCCACCATCGCCTGCGCCAGCTGCCGTTCGGCACCTGGTTCGAATTCATCGAACCGTCCACCGGTCGGGTCACCCAGCGCAAGCTGGCCTGGTACTCGCCGGTCTCGGGCAACAGCCTGTTCGTGACGCGCCGCGGCCTGCGCGGCGAGGAAATGACGCTTGAACACCTGGCGCACGAGATGGCCTGCGGTCGCGTGCGTGAAATGGCGACCGCGCGCGAAAACCTGCTCGATCGCGCATGGCAGGCGCTTACCAGCCACCTGCGCCAGGTGACCAAACCGCTCGCGGCGGCGCCGCGGGGTGGAGTGTGACCGACGTGAGCGAGAACATCTCTTCCATCGACCAGCGTCGCGCCCAGCGCAAGCGCGCCAATTTCACCGCGGTGGTCACCGACGTCATCAGTGGCCAGCCGATCGGCCATCTCGGCAACCTGTCGGCCAACGGCATGCTGCTGATCAGCGCACACGCGCCGCGCAGCGAGGCGATCTACCAGGTGAGCCTGTCCTTGCCCGGCCTGGGCAGTTCGCCGCAGAGCATCGAGGTGGGCATCCAGGAACAATGGCACGAGGCGGCAGCGAGCCCGGGCCAGGTGTGGTCGGGTTATCGCATCGTCGCCATCGGCGAAGCCGACGCCGCCCTGCTGGATGCGTGGCTGGAGCAACCCGGGCACGGCTGAGCCCGGCCCCGGCGCAAGCGCTCCGGCGGTCACCCTGCGGTTGTGGCGGAAACGGCACCCGACTGGCAGCGGGCACGGCTGCGCGCCATCATGTAGCGCTTCCCCACCCGCCTGCGCCGCAGGATCCACCCGGAGTCGCCATGCACGACCGTCTCGCCCCGCTCTATCCTCAACACCTGGCCACGCTGCGCGAACGCGCGGACAAGGCGCTTGCGCTGGGCGGGTTCGACCACCTGGTGGTGGCGGCGAGCACTCCGCTGCGCAAGTTCCTCGACGACCAGGACTACCCCTTCGTCGCCAGCCCGCATTTCCGCCACTGGCTGCCGCTGACCGCCGCGCCGGGCAGCTGGATCGTCTACACGCCGGGACACAAGCCCAAATTGGTGTTCCTGCAGCCGCGCGACTACTGGCATGTGGTGCCCGACGCGCCCAGCGGCTACTGGGTGGAACACTTCGACATCGTGGTCGTGCGCAACGCGGTCGATGCCGTGGCGCAGCTGCCGGCCGCCGGCACGCGCCGCGCCATCATCGGCCCGGAATGTCCCACGGTACCCGGCGCCGAGGCGAACAACCCGCAGGCGGTGCTGGATTACCTGCACTGGCATCGCTCGTACAAGACGCCGTACGAACTGGAACTGATGCGCGAGGCCAGCCGCATCGGCGCGCGCGCGCACCGCGCCGCCGAGCAGGCGTTCCGGTCCGGCGCCAGCGAGCTGGGCATCCACATGGCCTACCTCGGCGCGGCGCAACAGACTGACGCTGAGCTCCCCTACGCGAGCATCGTCGGCCTGAACGAACACGGCGCCGTGCTGCACTACACGAACTTCGACCGTGCCGCGCCCGCGCAGAGCCGCTCGTTCCTCATCGACGCCGGCGCCAGCGCGGCTGGCTACGCCAGCGACATCACGCGCACGTATGCGGCCACGGGCCACGACGAATTCCAGGCGCTGATCGACAGCATGGATGCGGCGCAGCGGGATTTCGTCGCCAGGGTGCGCGCCGGCCAGAGCTATCCCGAACTGCACATCCACGCGCATCACACGCTGGCGGGCGTCCTTCGCGAGCATGGCTTCATCCGCATGAGCACCGAGTGCGCCGTGTCGTCGGGCGTGACCTCCGCGTTCTTCCCGCATGGCCTGGGCCATCCGATCGGCCTGCAGGTGCATGACGTGGCGGGCTTCCAGCAGAGCGAACGCGGCGGCACGATTGCGCGTCCGGACGGCCATCCGTATCTGCGCATGACGCGCATGCTGGAACCGGGCATGGTGGTCACGATCGAGCCGGGCCTGTACTTCATCGACATGCTGCTGGAGGAATTGCGCAGCAAGCCGGTGGCAGGCGACATCGACTGGGCGAGGATCGCGCGCTTCCGTCCTTACGGTGGCATCCGCATCGAGGACGATGTCGTGTGCACGCCCGATGCACCGGAAAACCTCACGCGCGACGCGTTCGCGCAAGCCTGAAAGTGGCTTGCCGTCACCCCGGCCCCACCGGGGTGACATCACACCTTGCACGGCGGCGTGCATCCACGCCGCCACCATCGATGCATCGCGGGCCTGCGGCCATCTGCCGCTGCGGCAACCCTGCGCACGACAGCTTCACATGCATTGCGTATGCTCGCCCCAGATACGGCAAGGGGCTTTCCGCATGTCCACGCAGTCCGCCGCTTCGGTAGCTCCCGATCCGGCCACGGCCATGCCGGCGCGACCACCGCTGCGCCGACTGGCAGGAAAACTGATCCTGCTGGTGCTCGCCAAGCTTGTTGTGCTCACCCTCATCTGGTGGGTGGCGACGGCGCCCTATCCGCGCCCGGACACCCGCCCGGCGGCCATCGAGCACCTGCTCGCACCGGCTCCCGCTTCTTCAATCCCGCACGCGGACCACCCATGATCATCGACGCTGAAGTCGTATCGCTTTCGCGCATGCAGTTCGCACTGACTGCGCTCTACCACTTCCTGTTCGTGCCGCTGACGCTGGGCCTGGTGTGGATGCTCGCCATCATGGAGAGCGTCTACGTCATGAGCGGCCGCGAGGTATGGAAGCGCATGACGCAGTTCTGGGGCGTGCTGTTCGGCATCAACTTCGCCATGGGCGTGGCCACCGGCGTCACCATGGAATTCCAGTTCGGCATGAACTGGGCCTACTACGCGCACTACGTGGGCGACGTGTTCGGCACGCCGCTGGCCATCGAGGGGCTGATGGCCTTCTTCCTCGAAGGCACGCTGGTAGGCCTGTTCTTCATGGGCTGGAACCGGGTCTCGCGCGTCGTGCACCTGCTGGTGACATGGTTCCTCGCGCTGGCGACGAGTCTTTCGGCGCTGTGGATCCTGGTGGCCAACGGCTGGATGCAGAACCCGGTCGGCTCGGCCTTCAACGCCGAGACGATGCGCATGGAAGTCACTTCCTTCGCAGAGGTGTTCTTCAACCCGGTGGCGCAGGCCAAGTTCGTGCACACGGTGAGCGCCGGCTACGTGCTCGGCTCGATGTTCGTGCTGTCGATCAGCGCCTGGTACCTGCTGCAGGGACGCAACGTGGATTTTGCCAAGCGCTCGATGACGGTGGCGGCGAGCTTCGGCCTGGCGGCAGCGCTGTCGGTCGTGGTGCTGGGCGACGAGTCGGGCTACGCCGTCTCGGAAAACCAGAAGATGAAGATGGCCGCGATCGAGGCCATGTGGGAGACCGAACCGGCGCCCGCATCGTTCACCCTGTTCGGCATTCCCGACGTCGAGAAGCACACCACGCACTATGCGCTGCGCATCCCGTGGGTGATGGGGCTGATCGGCACGCGCTCGATCGACAAGCCAATACCCGGCATCGCCAACCTGGTGGAAGAAGCCAAGGGCAAGATCGACAACGGCATCCTTGCCTACGACGCGATGCTGATGCTGCGCGACGACCGCAGCAACGCGCAGGCCAGGGCGATCCTCGCCCAGCACGACAAGGACCTCGGCTACGCGCTGCTGCTCAAGCACTTCGTCGACGACCCGCGCAAGGCCACGCCGGAGGACATCCAGAAGGCGGCCAACAGCACCATTCCCAACGTGCCCGTGTTGTTCTGGGCGTTCCGCCTGATGGTTGCCTGCGGCTTCTATTTCATCGCGCTGTTCGCCTTCTCGTTCTGGAAGGCGAGCAAGCGACAGCTGGACAAGCACCGCTGGTACCTGAGGCTGGCGCTGTGCAGCCTGCCGCTGCCGTGGATCGCGGCGGAGCTGGGCTGGATCGTAGCCGAGTACGGCCGCCAGCCCTGGGCTATCGAAGGCGTGCTGCCGACGGCACTGGGCGTGTCCAGCGTCACCAGCGCGCAGGTGTGGACCTCGCTGGGCGGCTTCGTGCTGTTCTACAGCGCCCTGGCGATCATCGATGCGGTGCTGATGGTGAAGTTCGCCCGCAAGGGTCCGGACGGACTGGGCCTGTGGCCACCGGCCAAGCCTGCGCCCGCCGCCACCGTCATTCCGGCCCAGGCCTGAGGAGAGCGCCATGTTCGACTATGAATCCCTGCGCGTGATCTGGTGGGCCTTGCTCGGCACCCTGCTGATCGGCTTCGCCATCATGGATGGCTTCGACTTCGGCATCGCCGCCCTGCTTCGCGTGCTCGGACGCAGCGAGGACGAACGCCGCGTGCTGCTGGAAACCATCGAGCCCACCTGGGAAGGCAACCAGGTGTGGTTCATCCTCGGCGGCGGCGCGGCCTTTGCCGCGTGGCCGATGCTGTACGCGGTGTCGTTCTCCGGCATGTACCTGGCGATCTTCCTGGTGCTGCTCGCCTTCATCGTGCGACCGGTGGGCTTCAATTTCCGCGGGAAAGTCCACGACCCGCGCTGGCGCAACCTGTGGGACTGGGTACTGACCGCTTCGGGCGTCGTGGTCATGCTGATTTCCGGTGTGGCCTTCGGCAACCTGTTCCTTGGAGTGCCCTTCCAGTTCGACGGCAACCTGCGCATGACCTGGCATGGCAGCTTCTTCGACCTGCTGCACCCGTTCGCGCTGGTCGCCGGCCTCGTATCCCTGACCATGCTGTTGGCGCATGGCGCCTGCTGGGCCGCGCTCAAGGCCGACCACGTGGTGGCCGAGCGGGCCGTGCGCCTGGCGCGCTGGACCACCCTCGCCTACGTGGCGTGCTACGTGATCGCCGGCATCTGGCTGGCCTATGGCGTGGCCGGTTATGCGGTTGCCGGGCCGGTCGTCACCGACGGCCCCTCCAACCCGCTGTTCAAGGATGTCGCCCGGGGCAGCAGCTGGTTTGCCAGCTACATGCAACACCCCTGGTTCTGGCTCGCGCCCGTGCTGGGCGTCGCCGGCGCGATCGGCGTGCAGCTCACCGTCGCCAGGCGCGGGCTTGGCGGCTTCCTGTGCAGCAGCCTGATGGTGGCCGGCACCATCCTGTCGGCGGGCTTCGCGCTGTTCCCGTTCCTGCTGCCGTCCAGCATCGATCCACGCTCGAGCCTGACCGTGTGGGACGCCTCGTCCAGCCGTGGCACGCTGGCACTGATGCTCGGCGCCACGGCGGTCCTCTTGCCGATCATCATCATCTACACCAGCTGGGTGTATCGCGTGCTGCGCGGTCGCGTGACGCTGGAACACGTGCGTGCCTCCGGCCACACCTACTGAGAAGGAAGCAAGCCCATGTGGTATTTCTCGTGGATCCTCGGCCTCGGCCTCGCCGCCGCCTTCGGCATCCTCAATGCGATGTGGTACGAGGTGCAGGCCACGGATGAGGCGCATGACCGCAAGGATGCCGGCCCGCCGGGTGCGGGCCACTGATCCCGTGACCCGCCCGGCTCAGCGTCCGGCGAGCAGGGCCTCGATCGCTTCGGCGTCCTTCGGCACGCCGGCTGTGAGCACTTCGTTGCCGTCGCGGGTGATGGCGACGTCGTCCTCGATGCGGATGCCAATCCCGCGCCAGCGCTCGGGCACGCCCAGATCGCCCGGCGCCACGTAGATGCCGGGCTCCACCGTCACCACCATGCCTGGCTCGAGCAGGCGCGGCTCGCCGTCGACGCGATAGTCGCCCACGTCGTGCACGTCCAGGCCGAGCCAGTGCCCGGTCTTGGCGGGGAAGAAGCGCTTGTAGCTGCCTTCGGCAATCGCGCTGTCGGCATCGCCCTTGAGCAGGCCCAGGGCACACAGGCCTTCGGCAATGACCCGCACGGCGGCCTCGTGCGCGGCATTGAAGGCGCGACCCGGCAACACCTCGTCGATGGCTGCCAGCTGCGCCGCGTGCACCACTTCGTAGAGCGCCCGCTGCTCGCGGCTGTAGCGCCCGTTGACCGGAAAGGTGCGCGTGATGTCGGACGCATAGCAATCCATTTCCGCGCCGGCATCCACCAGCAGCAGCTCGCCATCACGCAGCATCGCGCGGTTGGACGTGTAGTGCATGACACAGGCGTTGGCGCCACCGGCCACGATGGGCGGGAAAGCCGGCACCGCGCCGCGCCGGCGCATCACGTGCAGGATCTCCGCTTCCACTTCGTATTCGTGGCGACCGGCCACCGCCGCGCGCATGGCCGCCAGGTGCGCCTCGGCGGCAATCGATGCCGACGCGCGCATCAGCTTCAGCTCGCCGCGCGACTTGTACAGGCGCAGGTCGTGCAGCAAGTGGCCGAGGGCGACGAATTCCTTGGGCACCACGCCGCCGCCACGCAGCTGGCGCAGGCGACGCATCCAGCCGAGTAGTTGCGCGTCGAACTCCGGCTCACGGCCGAAGTGGCAATAGACCCGCGCCCTGCCCTCGATCATGCCGGGGAGGATGTCGTCGATATCGTCGATGGGAAAGGCGTCGTCCATGCCGTGCGCGCTGACGGCGCGGTCCGTGCCGATGGATTCACCATGCCAGCGCTCGTGCTCCTCGTCGCGCTCGCGGCAGAACAGCACGGCCTCGCCGTGCTTGCGACCCGGCAGCAAGGCCAGCACGGCGGCCGGCTCGGGGAAGCCGGAGAGATAGTGCAGGTCCGAATCCTGCCGATACGGCCAGTTGGCGTCGGCGTTGCGCACGCGCTCGGGCGCGGCCGCGACCAGCAGCACCGCGTCCTCGCCTGCCATGCGCATCAGCTGGCGCCGGCGGCGTGCGTATTCTTCGGCCGAAATGCTCAATGCACGGTATCGCTGTCGGGCTTGTTGCGACCAGCGCATTCGGCGAACAGCAGCATGGCGCCCATGCGCACGAACTCATGCACTTCGATCAGGGCGTCCTCGTCCTCGCCCTCGTCGCCAAAGTCGAACGACGAGGCCGCGATGGTGCCCAGGTCACGCAGGATCTCCTGCGCCTCGTCCGACAGCTTGGCGTGCGCCTCGGCACCTGCCAGGCCGAACCCGCCCAGGAAACCGCGGCACCAGTCGACCAGCGCCTCGGCACGCTCCTGCAAGGGCCGGTCATCGGCCGGCAGCAGCGGTTCGAACCCCAGCTCGGGGTCGTCGAGCTCCGCCCCGCTCTGCCGTACCAGCCGGTCGAGCACGGCCTGGTCGGGCGCGGAGGGGGTGGCCAGTTCGGCGTCCAGGTGCAGCGTCTCGATCAGCGATTGCCTGCCGACCCGCCCGCCACCTGCCAGAAACCCGCACAGCGAGCCATGCAGGTCGCTGGCCTGGACGCCCAGCTGCAGACGGGCGACGGCGTCGTCCAGTTCGTCGTAGCCGATCAGCTCGCTCGTCATGGCGGTACTCCTTTCAGGTCAGGCGGGAAGTTTAATGCAGGGCCTCACGAAACGCCGCCGAGCCTGCTGTTTTCGGCAGGCCTCCTGCTATAGTTCCGGCCCATGAGCGCGCCCGAAACCGTCAAGCCAGACCCCGTCAAGCAAGAGATTGCCGCCCTCGGCGAGCAGCTTGATCGACTGCTTGAAATCGTGCGCAGGCTCACCGAGGAAAACCGCAGCCTGCGTCATAGCCAGGAGCAACTGGCGCACGAGCGTGCCGGCCTGATGGCACGCAATGAGCAGGCACGCAGCCGTGTCGAGGCGATGATTCAGCGACTGAAGGCGCTCGAGAACAATGGCTGAGAGCAACGTGAGCACTCCCAACGAACCGGTCGCGCTGCGATTGATCGACCGCGAGTTCCTGATCGCCTGCGCGCCGGAAGAGCGCGAGGGCCTGCTGGAATCGGCAGCCTACCTCGATCGCAAGATGCGCGAATTGCGTGCCAACGCCAAGGCACCGGGCTTCGATCGCCTGGCCGTGCTGGCGGCGATCAGCGTGACGCACGAATTCCTCGCCTTGCGCAAGCAGCACACTGGCAGTGACCAGGGCGTGACCGAAGGTCTGGCTTCGCTGCGACGCAAGCTTGAAGCGGCACTCGACGCGCACGTAAAATAGCCACGGCGTTTTCTGCGGTGTGCGCCAGCACACTCTTACATTTGCCTTGTTCCTAAATACGGCCCCGGGTCGGCTTTTCATCGGTTGTTGTGCATGTCCGCCGCGTGCGGAAAGCCTTGAGACCATGTAGCTCTCCCACCTGATCCATCGTGGATCAAGGTCGTTCGGTGGGCAGCGGCATCGCGGTTAACGCCACCTCATACCCCTCCGTACGGCGCCCACCCGGCGCCGTACGGTTCAGGGCCGCTCGCAGCACGTCCGCGGGCCCGCTTTGCAGGAGACGCGAACGTGGACGCCACCGCCCAGCGACTCGAACTACGCCGGCAACTGGCCGGGCAGCGACGCGCGCTCACGCCGCCGCAGCGCATCGCCGCCGCACAGGGACTGCGACGCAGCCTGGAACAGCTGCCTGAATACCTCGCCGACGCCCGCGTGGCCGGTTACTGGGCCTGCGACGGCGAGTTGCCGCTCAACCTCGTGATTCCGCCACTGGCCACGCGCGGCCAGCAGTTCCTGCTGCCCGTCATCGGCCCGAACCACCGGCTGCGCTTTGCGCCGTGGCAAGCCGGCCAGGACGTGCAGCCCAACCGTTACGGCATCCCCGAACCGGTCGCGCCGGTCGAACTGCTCGAACCGTTTCAGCTTGACCTGGTGCTGGTGCCGCTGCTGGCGTTCGACCGCCGCGGCAACCGCCTGGGCACGGGCGGCGGCTATTACGATCGCGGCTTCGCCTTTCTCAACGAGCAGGTGCGCCCCACCGAACCGCTGCTGGTAGGCATCGGCTATGCCTTCCAGGAGTTGCCGCAGGTCGACGAGGAGCCCTGGGATGTTCCGCTCGATTTCATCGCCACCGATCGCGAGTTGATCGACTGCCACGCCAGCGGCGAAGACGGAGAAGCCCGCGCATGACCAAGGCAACCCAGTACTGGCTGATGAAGTCCGAGCCAGACGCGTTCTCGATCGACGACCTGCAGCACAAGGGCCAGGAAGCCTGGGACGGCGTGCGCAACTACCAGGCGCGCAATTTCATGCGCGACGGCATGCGCGTGGGCGACCGCATCTTCTTCTACCACTCCAACTGCGCCGAGCCCGGCATCGTCGGCGTCGCCGAGGTCGCCACCGATGCGTACCCGGATCCGAGCCAGTTCGACCCCAAGAGCAAGTACTTCGACGCGGCCAGCTCGCGCGACAACCCGCGCTGGGTGCTGGTGGACGTGAAGTTCGTCAAGAAGCTCAGCCGCACCATCGCGCTGAAGGAGCTTCAGGGCGATCCGGCGCTGTCAGACATGGCGCTCGTGCGCAGGGGCAACCGGCTTTCCGTGATGCCGGTGGGCTCGGCCGAGTGGCGCCATATCCTGGCCATGGAATAACGGCCCTCTCCTTACTGGAACACACCCATGAGCACCGCCAACGAAAAACGCCAGGCCGGCGAAGCCGCCATCCGCTATGTCGAGGACGGCGCCATCATCGGCGTCGGAACCGGTTCCACGGTGGCTTATTTCATCGACGCGCTGGCTGACCTGAAGGAGCGCATCCAGGGCGCAGTGTCCAGCTCGGAGCAATCCACCGCACACCTCAAGCGCCTGGGCATTCCCGTGCTCGACCTCAATGCGACCGGCCCGCTCACGCTCTACGTGGACGGCGCCGACGAATGCGATGCGCACAAGCGCCTGATCAAGGGCGGCGGCGCCGCGCTGACGCGCGAGAAGATCGTGGCCGAGGCCAGCGAGAAGTTCATCTGCATCATCGACTCGAGCAAGCTGGTGCCGGTGCTCGGCAAGTTCCCGCTGCCGATCGAAGTGATCCCGATGGCGCGCAGCCTCATCGGCCGCGAAATCGTCAAGCGCGGTGGCAACCCGGTGTGGCGCGACGGCGTGGTCACCGACAACGGCAACTGGATCATCGACGTGCATGGCTGGCAGATCGTCGATCCGGTGGCGCTGGAAGCAGACCTCAACCAGCTCCCGGGCATCGTTTCGGTCGGCCTGTTCGCGCGTCGCGCCGCCGACGTGGTGCTGGTGGGTGACCGGGTGGTGTAAGCGCTCGCGCCTCGCGCAAAGGACGCCGCCTTCGGGCGGCGTTTTTTTGCCCGTACCCGAGGCCTTGTGTCGAACGGCGCGGCAAAAGGGCACTGCCACGTCGCCGCCAGGGTCATGTGCGGCAACAGAGGGCCGGGATAGCGCCCCATCCATGGGGCCCACCCCTTCGCGCTGCGCGCTACGGGGCCAGCGCGGCGCGCTGTCCAAATGCGTTCCAGACGAATTTAAGGTGCTTAGCTTCCTGTATCCCGAACCAAAACAAAAAACCCGCCACGAGGGCGGGTCATTTGTTTTGGCTGGGAGACTAGGATTCGAAAGGTTCGAAGCCAGTCACCAAGAATCAAGGACTTACGGAACCCATGGGCTTCGAAGTGGGAGCATTGTGGGAGCTTGGTGGGAGCATGACAAGTGGGATTTCCCAGCCAGTGCTAGACCCGAACCTTATGAAGCCATGATCAACCCGTTGCAGGTCGCTGCAAGCTCCTCTCCAAGGACTCGCAAGACACGCCCCCGGCTGACCGGGTGCTTGTGGAGTTCAGTGACCTGTACCCTTCCATCCGCTCGTTCCGTCTCCCAGCGCTTGTGTGTTCCGCCCGCCATACGATGAATGAGCTTGGCCACCTGCACCCAGCGATATTCCTCATGTCGATCCGGCTGAGGGTCGTCGCGCATTCGCAAGTCGACGGCGAGCCAGGCGGCAAGTACTTCTAGCGGGTCGACCTCTCTCTGGCGAAGCTGCGCCCAGGTTGCCTTCGCTCGCTCAGCAGGGGGGCGGCCAGCCAACCTATTAGCCGCCACAGCGGCGCCAGCGGTGCGATAGAGACGGCGCACGCCGTCTATCGCAGCTTGAACCGCCATTTCGCGCTCATTGAGGTCAAGCCATGCCAGCGCCTGTGCTCGGTAAGGTCGGAGTTCTCCCGCACCGTAGCTCGTCTTCACATAGCTACCGTGGCGGCGATAGAACTCGATGTGCTTACGGCAGTAGAGGCGGTTCAGCCCCGACCCGCTATCAGCCGTCGTGCGGTTGGTGCAGGGGTACATCCTGCAGCGCTCGTAGGCATCCTGCGGCCCTGCGATGCGTCTGCGCAGATTGTCCAGCCGACGCTGGCGCTGGTGGGCGCCTGTCATGATGCGAGTACTCCTTGTTGATCTGCCTTACGTCCCCCTCTTATGGGGAGAACAAAGATACCTATAGATATGCTCTTCTTACCCCTTCTTTTAGCTCTACCAAAGAGCTTAGCGAGGGAGTGAGAGACTAGAAGGGGTCGTAGGCTGAGGGTGTCATGCATGACCGTCACTTACCCACTCCCTCCTTGATTTCCACATGGCCACTCACGCCAGCGATCTGCCTGAAGCAATCGAGCATCACTTGACGTGTCTCTTCGATAGCTGAGCGAGGGACTACAAGGCAGTCGTATACGGGCAGCGCCACGATTCGCCGCTCTATCAGTTCCAACAAGCAGCGAATCAAGATGTGGCCCTCCTTGGACTGGATCTCCATGCCCGCACCGGAATAGAACATGGAACGCAGCGGCCGGTGATGCCGCAGGATCAGCTCCTCGACTTCACGCACGGTGGAATGCCTGGGCAAATGCTTGGCAGACCCCTGGGGTTTCCTTGCGAGTTCCCTGGGGCTGAAGAACTGCGCGATGAACACCTTCTTGACACCCTCGCGGTAACTCTCAAGCCCCGGAACACAGTACAGGTCTCCCGCAGGTGGCTCGACACCCAATAGGCCGTACGCGATTCGGATGCCACACTGCCCATAATCCAGGCTCACTACGGGTTCGCCATTGATGCGTACATCGCGCTGGCGGCTCTTGCCCGACAACTGTGCCCAGAAGCCGCCGGTCGGACGCCCACCCTCTTCCAAGCGACCGTTATTGAAGATCCGACTCACCCAGCGGTCGCCAGAGTCCCGTTCATTGCCTTTGTCATCACAATCGCATTCGATGTCTGCCGCCGCCAGCCACGCGTTGATCCGGAGCATCTCGGCCCGGTAGGTGTCTGCAGGCTCGCCTGATGGAACGGGAAGACTGCTAGCCTTCCCCCGCACCTTCTTGCCACGGAGCACGATGGGGTCGCCCATTAGCGCGCCATCGCGTCCAATGTCCGCGAACCGGATACCGCGTTCATCCATGTGCCGGCGCAGACGCCCTGAGGACCGTATGGTGGACTGCTGGCCCCCAAAGGGATTACGGACTTGGGCGGCCTTGGAAAGCTCCAGCCAGTCCATTTCTGGCTTGCTCATCCACTCGATGATCTTGATGCGCTCCTCCGTCATGAAGGGCACCCCTACTGAGTCTTTCCCGTGGCTGCGTTTGGACAGCGAGATGTGTCGCCAGGCCACTGGGTCAGTCAGGGCACCGTGCATGAGATCACACACGATAGCGCTGACGATCCGGTCAAACCGCACCTGGTCTACTACCTTCCGAGCACGGCGCCGCGGATGGCACTTGGCTTCGTAGTTGAGCAGCTCTTTGCGGACCTGCTCGACCAGCGCCAGCGCTTGTGGTGTTGAGGGCACCCGAGATGCATCGAATCGCTTGTGCCTTGCCTTGCTCTTGTCTACTGCTAGGGTCATACGGCTCTAATCAAAACTCGACACCCCTCCAACCGTCGCGGGAACAGGGGCAAACGTAGACAATGGGGAGCGCCTCAGGCGCATCTAAGGGGTCGGGTGCACATCCCCTTGGCCCATAATATCGCAAGTTCTTGCGCGCTGAGAGAACGACGCCCATCGAGCGTGCGCCTCGGCCCAAGTGAGATGGCGCTAGTCGCTTAGGAGATTCACCCGCGTGTTTGAGCAGGCCTTCAAGAACATCGACGACATCCTTCACAAGGACGCCGGCTGTACCAGCGAACTGGATTACACCGAGCAAAGCTCCTGGCTACTGTTCCTGAAGTACCTCGACGCACTGGAGCAGGAAAAGGCGCTGGAAGCTCAGTTGGAAGGCAAGAAGTATCGCTACATCCTCGACGCCGACTACCGCTGGGACAACTGGGCCGTGCCCAAGACCGAGGATGGCCGTATCGACCACCACGCGGCATTGGTCGGTGACGACCTGCGCGATTTCGTTAACCAGCGGTTGATCCCCTACTTGCATGCCTTCAAGGGAAAAGCTCGCAGCGCGGACACCATCGAATACAAGGTCGGCGAGATCTTTGGCGAGATCAAGAACAAAATCCAGTCCGGTTACAACCTACGCGAGGTGATCGAGCTGGTGGATGGTCTGCGCTTTGGCACGCAGACCGAGAAGCACGAGCTGTCGCATCTGTACGAGGCCAAGATCCGCAACATGGGCAATGCAGGGCGTAATGGCGGTGAGTACTACACGCCACGTCCGCTGATCCGCGCCATCGTCAAGGTGGTGAAACCAACTATCGGCGAGCGCGTCTACGATGGCGCTGCCGGCAGCGCGGGCTTCCTATGCGAGGCCTACGACTTCCTGCGCGCCAAGCCGAACCTCGGCACGCGCGACCTCGATACCCTGCAAAAGCGTACGTTCTTCGGCAAGGAGAAGAAGAGCCTTGCCTACGTCATCGCGATCATGAACATGATCCTGCACGGCATCGAGGCACCCAACATCATCCACACCAACACGCTGGCCGAGAACCTTAGCGATATCCAGGAGCGCGACCGCTACGAGGTAATCTTGGCCAACCCGCCTTTTGGCGGTAAGGAGCGCGCCGAGGTTCAACAGAACTTCCCGATCAAGACCGGCGAAACCGCTTACCTGTTCCTGCAGCACTTCATCCGCAGCCTCAAGGCAGGCGGCCGCGGCGGCATCGTTATCAAGAGCACCTTCCTCTCCAACACCGACAACGCTAGCGTAGCCCTGCGTAAGCAGCTTCTACAGGAGTGCGATCTGCACACTGTACTCGACTTACCAAGCGGCACCTTCCAGGGCGCAGGCGTGAAGACCGTAGTGCTGTTCTTTGACAAAGGGGCACCGACGAGCAAGGTCTGGTACTACCAGCTCACACCCGGCCGCAACCTGGGCAAGACCAACCCGCTCAACGATGCGGACCTTGCCGACTTCTTGGAACGGCAGAAAACCTTTGCCGACACTGTGCAGTCGTGGTCGGTGGACATCGCGAACATCGACCCGGTAACACTGGACCTGTCCGTGAAGAGTCCCAACGGAGGGGAGGCAGTTGCGCTGCGCAGCCCAAAAGCCATTCTTGATGAGATCGGGGCGCTGGACGCACAGAGTGCGGCGCTCCTGGAAGAGATTCGGGGGTTGCTGTGAGGGCGAACTGGGAGCGCGTTCGGTTACGAGAAATTTGTCGATATGACAAGAACCAAGGCACGCACGATGGGCTGAAGTACGTTGGGCTTGAGAACATTGAAAGCGGCACAGGACGCATCCTTTCGCAGTCCGAACAACTGGATGCTAAGAGCGCAACGTTTAGTTTCTCCGCCAAACATGTGCTCTATGGGCGACTGCGACCGTACCTTAAGAAAGTGGCATTGCCTTCGGGCGCGGGCCGTTGTTCTACCGAGATATTTCCTATTCTCCCAAGTGAAAGGCTCGTAAGGGAGTATTTGGCGTATTGGCTTCTTAGCGACAAGACAACTTTGGACATCAACGCGACGTGTACAGGGGCGAGGATGCCGCGCGCGGATATGGAGGAAGTTCTCGACTTTGACTTTCACCTACCGCCTGTCGCCGAACAGCGACGCATCGTGGCCGCTCTCGACAAGGCGTTTGCCGGCATCGCGACTGCTAAAGCCAATGCTGAGAGGAATTTGAAGCTTGCTGGCGAACTGATAAATCAAGGCTATCGGCATATTGCGGAAGGGCAAGGCCGCCGCCACTGGGAGCGCCTACGAGTTGCCGACGTCGCGGCTGCGAAAAAAGGCTCCATTCGCACCGGCCCCTTCGGGAGCCAGCTGCTCCATAGTGAGTTTGTCGATGCCGGCATAGCCGTCCTTGGCATCGACAATGCAGTTAATAACGAATTCCAATGGGGCAAGAGGCGGTACGTCACCCCGGCGAAGTTCGAGCAACTGGCCCGCTATCGGGTTTACCCTGGTGATGTTCTGATCACCATCATGGGAACTTGCGGACGCTGTGCCGTTGTTCCAGACAACATCCCGGTTGCGATCAACACGAAGCACTTGTGCTGTATCAGCTTGGATAACAACAAATGCTTGCCAAGCTTCCTTCACACCTATTTCCTCTATGACCCTTCGGCAAGAGAGTACCTGCAGCAACAGGCAAAAGGCTCAGTCATGGATGGACTGAACATGGGTCTTATTATTGATCTGCCTCTGCTCCTGCCCCCGGTTGAAGTACAACAAGCTGTCGTAGACAACTTCCGTGCACTACGAGAAGGCATCAATCTCTTTATCGAGGCGCAATCTAGCAAGCTCACCGCTCTCGACGCCCTCAAGCAGTCCCTGCTTACCGAGGCCTTTGCTGGCAAGCTATAAGCGCTCTGGTGACATACCTTTTCCAGCCACCCGTAACCGGTTTTGCACTGGCATCCCACCTCCACGCCCTGCGCCGTTTCCAGCCCGAAGCGCTTCTCGCTACCATCGGCCTCAGGCCATAGGGACCACTGCTTGTGAACGAGGCAGAGACACGTGCGGAACTGATTGACCCGGCCCTAGCCGCGGTCGGCTGGGGCGTGGTGGAGGCCAGTCGGGTACGCCGGGAAGAGCACATCACACTGGGCCGGCTACAGGGTGCGGGTCAGCGCGGCAAGGCGGATATTGCTGACTACGTTTTGATGTTCCGCGGCCGCAAACTGGCCGTAATCGAGGCCAAGCGACGCGACAGCGGTGTCACCGAAGGACTAGCGCAGGCCAAACGCTACGCCAACAAGCTGCAGCTGCGCTTCGCCTACGCGACCAACGGCCACGGCATCTACCGGGTGGACATGCAAACCGGCGCGGAAGGCCTGGTAGATGCTTGGCCAACCCCCGACGAGCTTTGGCATGACGCGGCGGCCGAGGCGAACGCATGGGGTGACCGCTTCTCCCAAGTGCCCACTCCGGACAAGGGCGGCAGCTGGCAGCTGCGCTACTACCAGGACATTGCCGTGACACGCGCGCTGGAGGCTGTGGCAAGCGGGCGTGAGCGCATGCTGCTAACCCTGGCCACGGGTACCGGCAAGACGTCCATCGCATTTCAGATCGCGTGGAAGCTGTTCCAGGCTCGCTGGAACCTCAAGGATCGGAAGAGCGGCAGCGAACCCGGTCGGCGCCCGCGCATCCTTTTCCTGGCGGACCGCAACACGTTGGCCAACCAGGCCTACAACGACTTCTCCGCGTTTGCGGCATTTGCCGAGGATGCGCTGGTGCGGATTTCGCCAGCCGAGATTCGCAAGAAGGGTGCCGTGCCTACGAACGGCAATGTGTTCTTCACCATCTTTCAGACCTTCATGAGCGGTCCGGGCAACTCCCCGTACTTTGGTGACTATCCGGCGGACTTCTTCGACTTCATCATCATCGACGAGTGCCACCGCGGCGGCGCTAACGATGAGAGCAACTGGCGCGGCATCCTCGACTACTTCGCGCCAGCTGTGCAGCTTGGCCTCACCGCTACGCCCAAGCGGCGCGCCAATGCGGACACCTACTCGTATTTCGGCGAACCGCTGTACAGCTACTCATTGAAGGAAGGCATCGCAGACGGCTTCCTTACGCCGTTCAAGCTGCGCCAGTTTGCGACCACGATCGACGACTACACCTACACACCGGACGATGCCGTAATGGATGGCGAAGTGGTCCCTGGCAAACGCTATACAGAGGGCGAAATTAATCGGGTGATTGTGATTCCCGAGCGCGAGGCGTACCGCGTGGACTTGTTCATGGCCGAGATCGGAGCCAAAGAGAAGACGCTGGTGTTTTGCGCCACGCAAGAGCACGCCGCACTAGTGCGAGACCTGATCAACCAGCGCAAGACGGTCGCACATCCCGATTACTGCGTGCGCGTGACGGCGGCAGACGGTGCGGCTGGCGAAGGATTTCTGTTGGCCTTCCAGGACAACGAGAAGATTATTCCCACCGTCCTGACCACTTCGCAGAAGCTGTCCACCGGAGTGGACGCACGCGGCGTGCGGAACATTGTGCTGATGCGGCCCGTGGGGTCGATGATCGAGTTCAAGCAGATCGTTGGCCGTGGCACCCGCCTGCTGGACGGCAAGGACTATTTCACGATCTTCGATTTCGTGAAGGCGTACGAGCACTTCGAAGATCCTGAGTGGGATGGCGAGCCACTAGAACCAACAACCGGCGCGCGCACCGCGAATGCCCGAGTCGAGGGTGAAGATGGCATTACGGCTACTACGGAAGAGGAGCAGGATGGGCCGCTGCGCAAGACCGTCATCCGGCTGGCTGACGGCAAAGCACGCAAGTTCCAGCACATGTCTTCGACCAGCTACTTGGGTGTCGATGGTAAGCCGATGTCCGCCGCGCAGTTCGTTGAGAGCCTGTTCGGCGCCCTACCCGATTTCTTTAAGGATGAGGATGAGCTACGCGCTATCTGGAGCGACCCGACCACCCGCAAAACGCTGCTCCAGGGCTTGACCGAGAAGGGCTTCGGGCGTGCTCAACTGGCCGAGATGCAGAAGATCATCGAGGCGGAGAACAGCGACTTGTTTGACGTGCTGGCCTATGTGGCCTACACCCGAGCACCACTGACTCGCAGCGAGCGCGCCGTGCTTGCCAAGCAGGGTATCAACACGAGCTACGGCAGCAATCGTCAGCTGGATTTCCTCGACTTCGTGTTAAGTCACTACGTCGAGGCCGGGGTGGATGAGCTTGATCTCGACAAGCTCACGCCGCTGTTGCGCCTGAAATACCATGCCATTGCAGATGCCGCTGCAGAACTGGGCACGCCAGAGCAGATCCGCGGAGTGTTTGTGGGTTTCCAGAAGTACCTCTACAGCACTTCGCGCTGAGTCTGCATTTCGGTTCTCAGCGGTCCTGGGCGGCAATGCGCGCGAACAGGTTGCGTACGCTGCTCTTGTGCCACTGTGCGCCGCGCGGAGTAAGCATTCCACGCTCATTCAACGCAGCAGCTACGGCGCCCAAGCTGACCACTCCATCTGCCGCCAGCGCATCGAGCACAGGCTTGAGATTGCGCGCGTGAGTGTCTGCAGCATGGCGGATGGCCTGCACGCTGGCTGCATTACCGCTACCTGCTCGCCGTAGTGCCGCGGCTCCGTTTGGGTTACCTAGCCTCACGCCTCGCGCCCTGGCAGCCAGAAGAGCCTCCTTAGTGCGCTTGGAGATAGCTTCGCGCTCCTGCTGCGCGACCAGCGCCATGATGCCTACAGTGAGGTCGTTGGCGTCAGGCATGTCGGCTGCAATGAACTTCACCCCACTGTCCCTCAGGGTTAGCAGAAAGGCCGCGTTGCGCGAGAGCCGGTCAAGCTTGGCAATTACCAGAATGGCCCCAGTGATCTTGGCGAGATGCAACGCCTTGGCCAGTTCCGGCCGAGCGTTGAATTTACCGCTCTCGATCTCGGTGAAGGTGTCGACGACTTTCGCGTGCGACATCTGGGCGAAGTTTTCGATGGCTGCGCGCTGGGCCTCTAAACCTAAGCCGCTGACGCCTTGGCGGCGAGTGGACACACGAAGGTAGCTGACGATCTTCATAAGATTTCCAAGGGTACAAAATGCCCTAACGCTCGTTAGTCCATTCTGTACCCATGACGTACACTTGGCAACCGCTCGAGTCGCCAGATGGCGCCGGGTGCCCTCAGCTGCTCGCCGCCCCGTAATCCCCACGAATTCGAAACAGGGCCATTCAACGGGGCGCAGAGGCCCAGGGGGGGAATCGCACCGTCACCGCCGTTTAGATACCGTGCCGGAGATTTCTGCCGAATATTTCACCACCCCTCACGCTGTCGCAGCGGGTGATCCTCGCCACCGACACGCTTCGCTCGCTTCCTTGGCCCTCTATCGCGTCACTCCATCTGACGGCAAACTGCAAACTTATGGAACGGCTCCAGTCCGTCAATCCAGAGCGCATTGAATGGTGCTGCGAAGACAGAGACGTCTCGCTGGCAGACTTGGCTGCGGACACCAACATTGCCCTGCCGACCCTTGAGAAGACGATGGCAGGCGAGCCAGGGGTCACCTTTGGCCAGCTCCGACGAATCGCCGAATACTTTGGAAGGGGTGTTCTCTTCTTTCTGGAGCAAGGCCCGGCCACTGCCGAATTGGTCCACACGCCGCAGTTCCGGACTTTGGCGAATCAGAAGATCGGTCTATCGCCAAAGCTCAAGTCGTTGATTGAACGCGTCGAGAAGTCGAGAGAGATTTACCTGACGCTCCAGGAAGACCTCCAAGAGGATGCTGCGCCCCGGTTTGCGCCCCCGCAGCTTCCCCGCGACGTGGTCCGTGCTGCAGCAGCCATTAGAAGATGGCTGGGGCTAGGGCCGGAAAATGATTTCACAAGCTATCGCGCCGCGCTTCAGGCCAAAGGCATATTGGTCTTCCGGAGCAACGGCTATAACGGGAAGTGGCAAATCCCAAAGGACAGCCCGGTCCTTGGTTTTGCCCTTTACGACGACCGCTGCCCTGTGATCGTTGTCCGCAAGGAGCGATTCGAGACTCGCCAGTCGTTTACCTTGATGCACGAACTGGGTCACCTCGTTCTGCACCGGGCTAGCTCGATCGATGACGCCGCAGACTTTCATTCGAATGAAGGTCATGAGCGAGAAGCCAACATGTTTGCCGGACATCTATTGGTCCCGGCCGAGTTCCTGCTGGAGATAAATGACCAGCGGCGGCCCAGAGGTGTCGAAGAATACGATGGGTGGCTTCGGCCGCAGTCGGAGAAGTGGACGGTAAGCACGGAAGTTATTCTCCGGCGCCTTCTCGACTCCGGTCGACTGACAGCTGACAAGTACAACGAATATCGGGCCTGGCGCGATCGCCAGGTGTACGCAGAGGACGGCCAAGGGAATCGACAGTACAGGCATCGCGAACCGGTCCACATCTTTGGAGACGGCTACGTTCGCACCGTGCTCGACTCGTTGAGCGGCAAGCGCATAACGTTGGCTCGGGCCAGTACGTACCTCGACAACCTCAAGATTTCCGATCTGCATCAACTTGAGCGCTTCTATGCGCGTATTTGATGCCTCGTCGATAATTTACGGGTGGGATAACTACCCGATCCAAATGTTTCCGCGGCTCTGGCTCTGGCTGGAGGACGAGATCGCGGCGGGACGGGTAGGAATTCCGGAGGTTGCCTACGACGAGGTGGGCCACATGTCCCCGGACTGCCACGCTTGGCTCAAAGCAGCTCACGTCCAAGTCATCGACATTACAGAAGCCACTCTACAGGCGGCGTCGGCCATCAAGGACATGCTCGGAGTGCAAGCGGATGCTTACCACGCCGACGGTGTCGATGAGAACGATTTGCTGGTCATTGCTTGCGCACGCGTCCATGGGCACGAGCTTGTGTCGGACGAAAAGGATCAGCCAGTCCTGCCCCAAAACAAGAAGCGATACAAAATCCCGGCTGTTTGTAAGCAGCCAGGAGTGATGGTCCCCTGCGCGAACTTCCTTGGTTACCTCAAAGCTTCCAACGCAGTGTTCTGACGGTTCAGCGCCAATGGCGACGGTCCGCGCGAGCCAAGCCACCCGTCGGCGATCTGCGAGAACCCCAAGTGTCGTGGCTGTGTCCGTCCCCTAGGGCACTGTCTGCCCGCTACGGTGTGATTGACACTTCCGGCCACTCGACCTGGCAAATGGCCTCATACAGCTTTCGGAGCGGCATCTCCTTGGTGTAGACAGCACGACTAGTGCCCTTGCCCTCATGGCCGGTCAGTTCATCCACAAACACCTCCGACACCCCAGAAGCAAACAACTTTGTTGTCACGCCATGTCGGAACGAGTGATAGTCGAGGCCAGGCTCGTACAGTCCGACCTCTTTCCGGTAGCGAGTCCACCATTTCGTAAAGGCATGCCCTCGCTTCCCGTCCGCGCCACCGGGCTTCAACTGAGGGAACAGGGGATCGGACAACGAGGGAGCGATGTCTTCGATGTACTCGATGAGGCCTAGCGCCAGTAGCTGCGGATGAACCGGCACACGTCGCTTGGACTGTTCGTTCTTTACCTGCTTGTCGCCGTCGTCGTTGATGTCGAAGTACCAGATGCTGTCCTCGCGACGTAGGTCGGACCGGACCAGCTGGGCAAACTCTTCGAGCCGGTTACCGTGATACAGCCCCAACAGTGGTAGCCAGTACTTCTCATCCTTCATGACCAGCACACCCGGCTTGCCCCTAGAACTCTTGGACTTGCAGCCAGTCCAGACGGGCGATTTGAACAGCTTGGTCAGGCGCTCGCCGTCCCACTGTTGCCGCTTCATCTTCGGCCGCATCTTCTCCGGGAAGCTAAACCCGTGGGCCGGGTTAGCGCCTTCATACTCTCCGCGTTCGATCAGATGCTTGAACAGGCTTCCGAGAGCAGCGAAGTGACGCTTCAACGTTTTCACTGCGAGCCGTGACTCCGAACCTTTGGAGCCTTCCGCGATCTCACGCAGCGGAAGTCCTCGCCAGCGCTTGGCCTTGCCGTAGTCGTCAGGCAGCGCGCGAAGTAGATCAAGCGTCTTCGCAAGCTCCGGGCGTTTGTAGGCGCCAATCGGGAGATCTCCACAAACTTCCAGGAAGATCTTATACGTCTTCTTGTTCTGCATCAGGGTCTGAGCACGCCAACCACCTTCGGTCGACATAAGGTCCATGAAGCGTGGCAAGACTTCAGAAAGAAGAGGGCCACTCGCTGGGGCGACTGTTCCCCGCTCGCCGCTGGATGACGATGCAGGCAGCAACTGGATCTCATCGACAACTCCATCCACTAGCCGTCGCTCTGAAATCTCTAGCGCCTGCACGTCCGCTTTCAGCAGCCCCATCGCCAACGCGTGACGCTGCGACTCTCCGAGGTCGTGGAGAGTCATGTAGGTCTGGACCAAGCGGGCCACGCGCTTCACGTTTCGAGTGGCGAGCGCCTCGCGCGCGTCTGATAGCAATGTGCCGATCAGTTCTAGATCTGCATCGACTGGGCAGTCGTGATCATCTAGCTGACCACCTTGGACATACACAGGGCGCCCATGAGGTGTCGAGAGGTGCCGCGCACGATCCTCCTCCAACGCATCGACAAGGTGCTGACGAAGAATGGCTTGTACGTCTGCCATGGAAGGTACCGACCGAAAGAAGCTGCGAAACGCGAGGTCGGCGACTCTAGCGAGATGCTGTGCCTCGCGATAGTGGCTAGTACGCAGAGAGACCGCGACCTCCCCAATGTGAGGCAGAGGTAGTTTGCGGCGGTAATAGAAGATGCCGCGCTTGAGGGTCAGGTGGGAGCAAAGTGGGAGCATGGTGGGAGCGTCTTCGTCGTTCGACCGGCTGCCCGCCGGTCTCGGGACGAGTCCCGTATGCCTTGAAACCCTTGTGCCAAGCCAAAAACAAAAAGGCCCCGCCGAAGCGGAGCCTTGATGTGGCTGGGAGACTAGGATTCGAACCTAGATAAACGGAGTCAGAGTCCGTTGTCCTACCGTTAGACGATCTCCCAAAACCCTGCGGAGCGGTGCGCTCTGACTTGGTGCACCGAACCGTCGAAGCAACTCTCCCAGGAGAATTAGCGCTTCGAGAACTGGGTAGCGCGGCGGGCCTTATGCAGACCGACCTTCTTGCGCTCGACCTCACGGGCGTCGCGGGTCACGAAGCCGGCCTTGCGGAGCGGCGACTTCAGCGATTCGTCGTACTCGATCAGGGCGCGCGCGATACCGAGACGGATCGCACCTGCCTGACCGGTGATGCCGCCACCGGCGACCGTCACCTTGATGTCGAACTTGTCGGCGGCTTCGATCAGCTCGAGCGGCTGGCGCACGATCATGCGCGAGGTCTCGCGACCAAAGAACTGCTCGAGGCTCTTGCCGTTGACGATGATCTCGCCCTTGCCCTTGCGCAGGAACACGCGAGCGGCGGAGGTCTTGCGGCGGCCGGTGCCGTAATTCTGCTGGATAGCCATGATGGTTCCTTAGATTTCCAGCGCCTGCGGCTGCTGTGCGGTATGCGGGTGCTCGGCACCGCCATACACCTTGAGCTTGCGGTACATCGCGCGGCCGAGCGGATTCTTCGGCAGCATGCCCTTGACGGCGATTTCGATGACGCGCTCCGGATGCGTGGCGAGCAGGTCCTTCAGACTGGTGGTCTTCAGGTTGCCGACGTAACCGGTGAAGCGGTGGTACATCTTGTCGTCCAGCTTGGCGCCCGTGACGGCCACCTTTTCGGCGTTGACCACGACGATGTAATCGCCGGTGTCGACGTGCGGGGTGAACTCCGGCTTGTGCTTGCCACGCAGACGGCGGGCGATCTCGGTCGACAGACGACCGAGCGTCTTATCCGTTGCATCAATCACGAACCAATCGCGCTTGACGCTTTCCGGCTTGGCGCTGAACGTTTTCATTTCAGAATACCTAGTCTGCCGCCACATGGGCGGTACACGTAATCGGTGGAACAAAGGCGCGAGATGATAACGGAGTTTTCATCAATCGCGCAAGCCCACCGACCGGCGGGCTGCGAGCTGGCGATGATAGCATGATCGGTATGGCGCTTGAAAAGCCCCCCCACACTCGCGAACAACATATTGCTGCGCTTGCCGACCAGTGCGTGCAGTGCGGATTGTGCCTGCCGGTGTGTCCCACCTATGCGCTTGACGGCAATGAGGCGGAGTCGCCGCGCGGCCGCATCGCCATCGCCGCCGCCCTGGCGCGGGGCGATGCCGAGCCGGTGGCGGCGCTGCGCGAGCACCTGGATCATTGCCTGGGCTGCCTGAACTGCGAAAGCGTCTGCCCGGCCAACGTCAAATACGGCGAGCTGCTGGTGGAAACGCGCGCGCTGACAGGCCCGTCGCCACGGCGCCCCCGGGAATTGCTGGCCCTGCTGAAGCAGCCGACCCTGCTGCGGCTGGCGGCAAGCACGGGAAGCGCCACCGGCCTGGCGCGATGGAAAGCCCGTCTGGCCAGCCGCCTGCCCGCCGGCTCCGCCTGGCGTGCCGCGCTCGAAACGTTCCCGGCCGACACGAGCGAGACACTGCCGGCCTCGCAGGAAGCCGTCTCGACCAGGCAGCCCGTGGTTGCCCTGTTTCCCGGCTGCGTGGCCAGCGTGGAAGACGCCACGGCCGAACGCGCCGCCGTGATCCTGCTGGAAGCGGCGGGTTACCGGGTGACCCGCCTGCCCGCCTTCTGCTGCGGCGCCATCGATCTGCACGGCGGCGAGATGGCCACGGCCGATCGACTGGCCGAACGCGTGCGCGATGCCTGGCAGGCTTCGGGTGCCGAGCAGCTGGTCACCATCACGCCGGGCTGCCTGGGCACGCTGCGGCGGGCCATGCCCGGAATCACCGTCTCCGATCCCGTCATGCTGCTGGCGGCGCGCGCCGAGCGCCTGCGCTTTCGCCCGCTGGCGCGCCGGGTCGCGCTGCATCTGCCGTGCACGCAGCTCAACGTGGCGCGCAGCGAAGCGGCGCTGCAGGGTCTGCTGCGCCAGGTACCGGAGCTGGACCTCGCCGTCGTACCACGTCCACCGCACTGTTGCGGCGCGGCCGGTTCGCACATGCTGGAATTTCCCGAACGCGCCGCGCGCCTGCGTGAAGGCGTGCTCGGACAGATCGCGAGTCTGGCACCCGAGCAATGGTTGTCGTCCAATATCGGCTGTCGCCTGCACCTGGCTGCAGGCATGGATGGCGCCGGCCGGAGCTGGCCGCATAGGCACCCGCTGACCCTGCTGGCGCAGCAACTGGAGAATTCGCCATGAACGCACGCACGCTTTCCCCGCTCGACCGCCTGCTGGCCGGCATCGAGCGCGCCCTGGAAACCGTGGCCGGCGCGCCGGAAGCCGGCCGCCCCTCGCCCGCCGCGGCCTTCGACGAAGCCGACATGGACGACGCCGACCGCCGCCACGCCGCCGGCCTGATGCGCATCAACCACACCGGCGAAGTGTGCGCGCAGGCGCTCTACGACGGCCAGGCTGCGCTGGCCCGCAACGACGAAAACCGCGAGCACCTGCTGCACGCCGCCGCCGAGGAGACCGACCACCTGGCCTGGTGCGCCGAGCGCCTGAAGGAACTCGACAGCCGCCCCAGCCTGCTCAATCCGCTGTGGTACGCCGGCAGCTACGCCATCGGCGCCATCGCCGCCCTGGCCGGCGACCCGGTGAGCCTGGGCTTCGTGGTGGAAACCGAACGCCAGGTGGAAGCGCACCTGGAGGAGCACCTGGACCGGCTGCCGCCGCAGGATGAGCGCTCGCGCGCCGTGTTGTCGCAGATGCAGGCCGACGAGGTGCGCCATGCCCATGAGGCCCGCATGCGCGGCGGCATCGACCTGCCGTTTCCGATCCCGGGTCTGATGCACCTGAGCTCGATGGTGATGAAGGCGGTGGCGTATCGGGTTTGAGCGAGGCCGGAAGGCTGAGCAAGCCCCCCCACTCTCACCCCACCCCCTCTCTCCCACACGGACTACCTTCGGGTCGCCGCGGGGAGAGGGACTAAGGCAACATCCATCGAAGCAACCCTTCTCCCTTCGGGAGAAGGTGCCGGCAGGCAGATGAGGGTTCGGGCGGAGCGCGAGATGGAAAGGCCGCGCAGGCCCCGCACCCTCACCCCAACCCCTCTCCCGAGGGGAGAGGGGCTAGGAGTTGAGGGAACGCAGGCGCCGCTTTAAGTCCTCAGCACGTCGACGCGTCGCGGTGTAGCGGCGACCCCTGAGGAAGCACGTCACTTGGCCGGCTTGCGCCTGATCCCAAAGCTTGTAGCCCGCGTCCCGCTGGCAGCTCTCAAGGCCATTTTCTTTGGGTTACTTTTCTTTGACTCCGGGCATCCTGCCCTCCGCCCTTCGGGCCGGCTTCGCCGTTCGCACGCGCTCCTGCGCGTGCGTGGGCCAGCAAAAGAAAAGTGACTCGAGCGCCCTACGGGGACTAGCTTCGCGTCGCCGGCAGGCGATCGAAACGCCCGCCGCGCAGGCGGCAAGCGTGGCGATCACGCCGGCAGTGAGCGAAAGTCACCGGACGACCAGCGCCCCGGCGCCTGCGAGCCGCCAGTACGACGAGCAATAGCTGCAACACCACGAAGGCGCTGCCCAAAAAAAACCCGCCTTTCGGCGGGCTTTTCGTCACATCAGGTTGCGACCGTGGAACAGTTCCTCGATCTCGCGTCGCAGCAGCGACTCGATGCGCTGGCGCTCCTTGAACGAGAGATCGTCGGCATGTGCCTCGAACAGATACGTATCAAGGTCGAAGTCCTTGATGTGCATCTTGGTGTGGAACATGTTCTCCTGATACACGTTCACGTCGAACATCTCGTACTTCTGGCGGATATGCTTGGCCAGATAGTCCTGCACCGAGTTGATCTTGTGGTCGATGAAGTGCTTCTTGCCCTTCACGTCGCGGGTGAAGCCACGCACGCGGTAGTCGGCGATGACGATATCCGACTCGAAGCTGTCGATCAGGTAGTTCAGGGCCTTCAGCGGGGAGATCACGCCGCAGGTGGCCACGTCGATGTCCGCGCGGAAGGTCGCAATGCCGTTGTGCGGGTGCGTTTCCGGGTAGGTATGGACGGTGATGTGGCTCTTGTCCATGTGCGCCACCACGGCACCGGAGATGGTGTCGCGGCCCAGCTTCTCCACCACCGGCTCCTCGGAAATGAGGATCGTGACGGAGGCGCCTTGCGGATCGTAGTCCTGGCGTGCAATGTTCAGGATGTTGGCACCGATGATCTCGGCCACATCCGTCAGGATCTGGGTGAGACGATCGGCGTCATACTGCTCATCGATGTACTCGATGTAGCGCTGACGCTGTTCTTCGGACACCGCATAGCAGATGTCGTAGATGTTGAAGCTCAACGCTTTGGTCAGGTTGTTGAAACCCTGCAGGCGCAGGCGGGGAAGTGGTTTGACCACAACGACTCTCCATGGCCGGGATGCACGGCCAGCAGTGGAGGCGGGTTAGCGACAAGGGTCCCCGCTGGAAAAAATGACGCGAAGGCATAAGCTTCCGCGACCCTTGTGACCGGACCGCGACAAGGGGATCGCGTCCGAAAGACCGTGAAGTATGCGGCAAAAAAAGGGAAAACTGAACCTTCGGCAGGTCATGTTACTTTGCCATAATGCCCGGAGGGGGGAAGGATTGGACACACGGGGGCCGTTCGCGGGCCCCGTCTTGAATCTACGGGACACATCGTGGCGCAACTTAAATATCAGCTACAGCAAGCTTTTGAACGTTCCCAGGCGCCAGCCAACTTTGCCCCGGACCCTGCGTCGATGGAGCGCTTCCTGGCGCTTTGCCACCGGCGCCGCTATCCGGGCAAGACGGCCATCATCCGCCCTGGCGACCCCGCCAACACGCTGTATTACATCGTGGACGGCTCGCTGGCCGTGTGCACCGAGGACGAGCAGGGGCGCGAGCTCATCCTGGCCTACCTGAGCCGCGGCCAGTTCATCGGCGAGATGGGGCTGTTCGTGGAACAGGCCCAGCGCGAGTCGATGGTGCGCACGCGCACGGCCTGTGAGATGGCCGAGATCAGCTACGAGCGCCTGTTCCAGCTGATGGAAGGCCCGCTGCGCGAGGAATGCCCGAAGATCCTCTTCGCCATCGGCGCCCAGCTGACCAACCGCCTGCTGCGCACCTCGCGCCAGGTCAGCCGCATGGCCTTCATGGACGTCACCAACCGTATTTCGCGCACCCTGCTCGACCTGTGCCAGGAACCGGACGCCATGACCCATCCGGAGGGCACGCAGATCCGCATCTCGCGCCAGGAAGTGAGCCGTATCGTGGGTTGCTCCCGCGAAATGGTGGGCCGCGTGCTCAAGCAGCTCGAGGAGCAGCGCATGATCGACGTGGCCGGCAAGACCATCGTGGTGCGCGGCACCCGTTGAGTCCACGCCGACGGCCGTCATTCCGGCATTCGCCCGGATGACGGCCGTGAGCCGCCCGGCTCACCCCGGTTTCGGGGCCTTGCGCGCCGCCGGCGCCCGCTTCGAGGCGGCCGGCTGATAGACCATGTAGACGTCTGCCCGCTCGTAGTGCGAGCCGGGCCGCGTCGACGGCTGCATCACGAAACCCGCCTGCTCGTACATGCGCAGCGCCGTCTTCAGGCGGCTGTTGGACTCCAGGAACAGCTCCCGGCCCTTGCGCCGGTGGAATTCGGCGATCGCCGCATCCAGCAACCTGCGCCCCGCCCCGAGGCCGCGAAAGGTTTCGTCCACGCCCATCTTGGACAGTTCGTAGACCCCGGGCGACTCATGCAACAGCGCGCAGGTACCGATGACCTCGCCGCCCAGGCGGGCAAAGAAGATCGCGCCGCCGGGCCCGAGCACGTAGCGCTGCGGGTCGCCGAGCACGGCGTGATCGATGTCCTCGATGCGGAAGTACCGTTCGAGCCAGGCCGCGTTGAGGCGGTGGAAATGCGCCTTCAGCGCGGGCTCGTAGGGCACGATCTCCAATACGGCCGCCTTCAGGGCGGCATGTTCGGCCAGGATCGCATCCACGATGGGACGCTGCTGCAGCGCCTGCTCGCAGGCCGCGAGTGCTGCCAGCAGCGCGGCGCCATCCTCGCCCAGCGAGGCCATGGCGCCACGGCGGACTGCCACCCAAACCGGCCCCAGCGAAGCCAGCGCGTGGCGTCCCTTCGGCGTCAGGTCGAGCAGGCTGCGGCGCCCGTCGCCCGCGTCCCTGCGGCGCTTCACGATGCCGGCGCGCACCAGCTTGTCGGCCAGCTGGCTCACGGCGGAATGGGTCTGGCCGATGGCCGTGGCCACGTCGCTGACGGTGGTCGCGCCGTTTTCCCACAGGTAGCGCAACACCGGGAACCAGCGCGATTCGATCGGGGCGCCACAGGTGCGGTAGACCTCGTCGGCCGCCCCGTAGAAGTGGTCGCTGAGGGCCTTGAGCCGGCTGCCGAGGGCCAGCTCGCCCAGGGAAGAGAGATACACGGGCTCGTCTCCAGGGAATTACGTTAGCGCTAACGTAATTCCCTCGGGGCCGCCTGGCAAGCCCGCCGCATGGCCGACCCGGCCTAAAACCAGTCCACCCGGGTGATGGTGCGGCCCAGCGCTTTTTCCATCTTCTTGCACAGCTTGGGCGTGCCGTTGACCAGCACCGGCTCGGCGGCTGGCTTGAGCATGGGCACGTCGACCAGCGAGTCGCTGTAGACCACCTGCCACTCCTTCACCCCGAGCGCCGCCAGCTGCGCCGGCTTGCGGCGGCCGATGTTGTGCAGCTTCACGCGCATGCCCAGCAGGCCGGGACGCAGTTGCGAGGCAAGTATCTCCACGCCCGCCAGCCCAAGCTGCTCGAGCACGTGGGTGACCAGCACCTGCTCGCAGCCGGTCACCACGATGACGCGATCGCCCGCCGCCTGGTGGCGCCGCAATGCCTGCAGGCCATCGCGGCTGAACTGGCGCGGCCGCCGCGCGAGAGTGGCGGCGAATGCATGCGCCACGGCCTTGTAGCGACCCTCGTTCAGGCCCAGCAGGCCGATGTGCACCAGCGAGCGCAACGCCAGCTTGCGCGAGAACGGCGCCACCACGGCCATCCACGGCAAGGCCAGCACTACCGCCAGCTTGCGCAGGAGCGAGCGCTGGTAGCGCTCGCGCATGAACAGATAGAACGCGTCGCCGTGGATCAGCACGCCGTCGAAATCAAACAGCACCGTGCGCGCGACGGGCACGGCGGCCTGCGCCGCTTCCGGCATCAAACTGGTTTCCCCTGATGACATGGCTTACTTGCCGTCGAAAAGTCGCTTGAGCTCGCGGCCCGGATCGTCCGCGCGCATGAATGCCTCGCCGACGAGGAAGGCGTTGACCCCCGCGTCGCGCAGCATGGTCACGTCATCGGGCGTGTGGATGCC
Source organism: Dyella soli (assembly GCF_054482295.1). Lineage (NCBI taxonomy): Bacteria > Pseudomonadati > Pseudomonadota > Gammaproteobacteria > Lysobacterales > Rhodanobacteraceae > Dyella > Dyella soli. The sequence goes on along the minus strand of NZ_JBTFFU010000002.1, from coordinate 306,036 downwards.
CGACTCGCTGACCAGGATGCGGTCGTATTCCATCAGCTGCTGCAGTTCCAGCGTCGTATCCAGCGCAGTGTGGAAGGTGCGCAGGCTGCGGTTGTTCACGCCGATCAGCGGCACCGGCAAGGCCAGCGCGCGCTCCAGCTCCTCGGCGTCGTGCACTTCGCACAGCACATCGAGGTCGAGCTCCGCTGCCAGCAGCGACAGTTCGAGCAGGGCCGCGTCACCGAGTGCGGCGACGATCAGCAGGATGCAGTCGGCGCCGATCACACGCGCCTCGTACACCTGGTACGGATCGATCACGAAATCCTTGCGCAGCACCGGCAGCGAGCACGCGGCGCGCGCCTGCTGCAGGAAGTCCTCGCTGCCCTGGAAAAAATCGCGATCGGTCAACACGGAGAGGCAGGCCGCACCGGCCGCCTCATAGCTGCGCGCGATCGAGGCGGGATCGAAGTCAGGGCGAATCACGCCCTTGCTCGGGCTGGCGCGCTTCACTTCGGCGATCACCGCCGGCAGGCCGGCTTCGATCTTGGCCTCGATGGCGGCGGCGAAACCGCGCGTTTCAGCAAGATCCGCGACGCGCGAGGACAGCTCGACGAGCGGCAGCCTGGCGCTGCGCTCGGCGACCTCTTCGGTCTTGCGGGTGAGGATGCGTTGGAGAATATCGGTCATGACGGCAGCTTGCTTGGTCGTGGCATGAAGGTGGCGTGAGCGTCAGGCCTTCCCTGCCAGACGCCGCGTGGTCGCCACGAAGGCATCCATTTTCGCACGTGCGGCGCCGCTGGCGATGGTCGTGCGGGCCAATTCGATGCCGGCACCGATCGAGCCCACCACATTGGCCGCATACAACGCCGCGCCCGCGTTGAGGCAAACGATATCGTGCGGCACGCCGCGCGTTCCTTCCAGCGCCTCGATGAGCATGGCGCGCGATTCCTCGGCATTTTCCACGCGCAGGTTGCGGCTGGACGCCATGGCAAGGCCGAAATCCTCCGGCTCCACCTCGTATTCACGCACTTGCCCGTCACGCAGCTCGCCCACCAGCGTCGCCGCGCCCAGCGAGATTTCGTCCATGCCATCGCGGCCCCACACGACCAATGCATGTTTCGCGCCCAGGGCCTGCAGCACGCGCACCTGGATGCCGACGAGGTCGGGGTGGAACACGCCCATCAGGATGTTCGGCGCGCCGGCCGGATTGGTCAGCGGCCCGAGGATGTTGAACAGCGTGCGCACGCCCATCTCCTTGCGCACCGGCGCCACCACCTTCATCGCCGGATGATGGTTGGGCGCAAACATGAAGCCGATACCGGTCTCATGCATGCATTGCGCCACCTGCGCGGGCGCCAGGTCGATCACCGCGCCCAGCGCCTCCAGCACGTCGGCGCTGCCGGACTTGGACGAGACGCTGCGCCCGCCGTGCTTGGCGATGCGCGCACCCGCAGCGGCCGCCACGAACATCGATGCGGTGGAAATATTGAAGCTCGACGCGCCGTCGCCACCGGTGCCCACGATATCGACGAAGTGCTCGTACGCGGGCACCTCGACCTTGGACGACAGTTCGCGCATCACGCGTGCGGCGCCGGTGATCTCGCCCACGGTTTCCTTCTTCACGCGCAGGCCGGTGATGATGGCCGCCGTCATCAGCGGGCTCACTTCGCCGCGCATGATCTGGCCCATCAGCTCGATCATCTCGTCGTGGAAGATCTCGCGGTGCTCGATGGTGCGCTGCAGGGCCTCCTGCGGGGTGATCGCGACGCGACGGCCCACGGGCGGGTTGCCGGAGGGGCCGTTCATGCGGCGAGCTGCAGCGGCAGGCCGAGGAAATTGCGCAGCAGGTCATGCCCGTGCTGGGTGAGGATCGATTCGGGGTGGAACTGCACGCCCTCCACGTTCAGCGTCTTGTGGCGCAGGCCCATGATCTCGTCGATCGAGCCATCGGCGTTCTCGGTCCACGCGGTCACTTCCAGGCAATCAGGCAATGAGCCCTGCTCCACCACCAGCGAGTGGTAGCGGGTGGCCTCGAACGGATCGGGCAGCCCGGCGAACACGCCCTTGCCACGGTGGCGCACCGGCGAGGTCTTGCCGTGCATGATCTGCTTGGCCCGGATCACCTTGCCGCCGAATACCTGGCCGATCGCCTGATGGCCCAGGCACACGCCGAACACCGGAATATCAGCCGACAGCTCGCGCAGCACGTCCAGCGATACGCCGGCATCGTCCGGCGTGCCCGGACCCGGCGAAATCATGATGTGCGAAGGCCGCAGCGCCCGGATACCGGTCACGTCCAGCGCATCGTTGCGCACCACCTTCACCTCCTGCCCCAACTCGCCCAGGTACTGCACGAGGTTGAAGGTGAAGCTGTCGTAGTTGTCGATCATCAGGAGCATGGGGATGCCAGGGAGTGGGTTGCACGATGAAAGGATGGCACACGCCGGACCGGGTCGCCGCTCGCTCCGCCGGGCTCGCCGGCCCGGGGAACGCTGTGCCGGGGAGTGCATTGTGCTCAAAGCGGCGCCGCGCTGCAGCATCCGCCGCCGCGAACCGCGTCGGGAGCCGGCCGCCGCGCCCCCGCCGTGCTATACCGGAAACCGTCCCCGCCGATGCTGGCGTTGATGGAAGGAGCGCGGCCATGAAAGTCGCCATCGGGTTCAAGGCGCACTCGGGCTGGGCCGCGATGGTGGCCATCGGGCTGACCGACGAGCACCCGCAGCTGGTCGACCGACGCCGCCTGTCGCTGGTCGACGCATGCAATTCGGGCTGGGCCAGCCACCCTTATCACGCCGCCGAAGGCCTGCCGCCGGACAAGGCGGAGGCGCTGGTGCGGGAAGGCATCGCGGCGGCGCGGGTGGTGGCGGCGCAAACCCTCCGGCCCCTGCTGCAGGAGTTGCAGGAAGCCGGCCACGACATTGCCGGTGGCGCGGTGCTGACCGGCTCACCGATGCCGGCGTGGACGACGGAGCAGATTCTGGCCGTGCACATCCGCATGCACCAGGCCGAGGGACTGATGTTTCCCGACGCACTGGCCGCGGCCATCACCGACTGCGGCCTGCCGCTGGGCCTGATCCCGGAGAAGGCGCTCGATGCCCTGGTGCCGCGGGCATGCCCCTGGGCGGCCGACATCGCCGCGCTGGGCAAATGGGCCGGGCCGCCGTGGGGCGTGGATCAGAAGCACGCTGCCATGGCCGCGCTGGTCGTCTTCGGTGCGCGCCTGCACTGAGCCGCGCGCACCTACCGAGGGGCCTGGCTCAGGGCGAGCTGCCCGGCGCGGGCAAGTGCCACGATGCCTGCAGGCGCGCGTACTCCTGCTGCGGCAACAGCACGAACACCGGCTGGTCCTGCGGCTTCAGCCAGGCCAGCAACTGGCGCATGGCCGGCTCGGGCATCGCGGTACAGCCGGCGGTGGCGTCGGTCGGCGACCGCCACACGTGCGCAAAGATGCAGCTGCCGGCCCCCGCGCGTGCCTGCGCGTTGTGTTCGATGACGAAGCCGACCTTGTAGAGCGGGTCGCCGTCGAGATGAATGTCGCGACGCATCGGTTCGCTGGAGCCGGCCACCGCCTGTTCGCCCACTTCGCGGGCATCCACGATGCGGTTGTAGTACGGCGAGCCGTTCACGTCCATGCAGTAGTCGGTGGCCTGCAGCGCGCGATAAGGCAGGTGCGTATCGGCCTTCGCCGCATAGCCAAAGGCCTCGCCGATGCGAAACACGCCCGCTGCCGCACGCCCGTCGCCTTCGTGCTTCTGCGGACCATCCGACTGCGGCTGGTTGAGGCCCAGCCCCCAGGCCACGCCTGCGCGTCCCACCGTCACGGCCTGCGCCGCCACCGTCGCTCGCCACGCACCATCGCGACGTTCGTAGGCCCGCAGCACGCCATGGTCGGCGTTCCAGTCGGGCGTGATCACCAGCACCAGCTGGCGCGAAGCCTTCCACGCCGCATCGTCTTCCGCGGCAGCGGCCGCCGGTGCCGCCATGCAGGCGACGGAGGCCAGGCCGGCGACCAGCCAGTGGCGCAACCAGGGAGCTTTTTGCAGGTCAGTCATGTCAGTCAGCCAACCTCTCCAGTTCTCGGATGCCACGGATGCCGAGGCCCGGCGCGTCGCTCACCGAGATCTGCGACTCGTTGAAGGTCACGCCGCCATCGACCGGGTTGTACTGGCACAGGGACGGGCCGTCCAGGTCGATCTTCGTGATCACCGCCGACCTCGCCACCGCCACGTGCACGGCGGCCGCCACGCTGATGCCGGTCTCCAGCATGCAGCCCATCATGCATTCGATGCCATGCAGGCCGGCGAGGTCGGCGATGCGGATGGCGTTGGCGATGCCGCCGCATTTCATCAGCTTGATGTTGACGATGTCCGCCGCACGCAGGCGGATCAGCTCGATCAGTTCCTTCGGGCCGAACACGCTCTCGTCAGCCATCACCGGTACGTGCACGCGCTCGGTGACGTAGCGCATGCCTTCGAGGTCATGCGCCTTGACCGGCTGCTCGACCAGTTCCAGCGACACGCCGGCATCTTCGATCGCATGCAGCGCCCGCACCGCCTGCCTGGCCGTCCAGCCCTGGTTGGCGTCCAGGCGCAGCGATGCGCGCCCCTTCACCGCCTCGTGGATCGCCTTGACGCGCTCGATGTCGACGGCGCTGTCCTTGCCCACCTTGACCTTGAGCGCGGTGTAACCACGCCCGACGGCGTCGATGGCATCGGCCACCATCTTGTCGATGCCATCCACGCTGATGGTCAGATCGGTGGTGACCCGCGGCAGGCCGCCGCCCAGCAAGGCATACAGCGGCGCCTGGTGTAGCTGCCCCCACAGGTCGTAGACGGCGATCTCCACCGCGGCCTTGGCACTGGTGTTTTTTTCCAGCGCGCCCTGGATCACCCGCGTCAGCCGGTCAAGCTCGGCGACCTCCTGTCCGATCAGGGCCGGCGCGATGTAGTGGCGAATCGCATCGACGATCGAGCCGTGCGTGTCACCGGTGATCACCGCCGTCGGCGGCGCTTCGCCATGACCCACATGCCCGGTATCGGTATGCACCTGCACCACGATGTCTTCGACCTGGTGGACGGTACGCAGCGCCGTCCTGAACGGCGTCTTCAGCGGCACTCGCAGCATGCCGAGCTGGATGTCGGTGATCTTCATGAGGCGCAGGCATTTCCAGTCGGCGACGCGATCGGGGAAGTCAGGAACGGATATGCACGATGCTCGTCATGCGATCCACGTAGGAATGCCCGCCGTCGAGCATCAGCGGCAGCAGCGGCGTCACCGACACGGCATTGAGCTTCACCTGGCGCGTCCCGCCGCTGCCGTCGCGATAGCTGATGCCGGTGGTGTCGTGGATCACATAGGGTTCGCCGTTCACCCGCCCGATCACCATCATCACGTGACCGGGAATGTAGACCAGTTCGCCTACCTTGAGCTCGCGCACCGCCTGCATGCGCGCATCGTGGCTGTCCCTGGCGGAGAAGGAGCGGTGCGCCAGCACGGGACTGCCGGCCTGCCGGCCCGTATCGCGCGGCATCTGCACGCCCATGCTGCGATAGACATCCGAGACGAAGCCGCTGCAGTCGCGCCCGTCATAGTCGTGGCCCCAGCCATAGCGTTCACCAAGGAACTTGAAGGCCTGGCGGATGATGTTGCCTTCGGTGAGCGGCAGGTAGCTCTCACTGGTGTCGGCCTGGCGCCGCACCAGCGCCGGCGTGAAGCCAAGCGCGCCGCTCGCCGTGCGCAGCGGCAGGTCGATCACGTACGCGGCATACGGCGACTGCCCGTTGACCGGCTGGTCGGCCGGGTGATCGGGCAGCACCGGCACCGCCGTGCCCATGTCCAGGCGCAGTTGCGACACGGCCGGTCGCTCGCGGGTATGGACGGTCTCGACCACGGCGCCGGTGACCACGCGCTGGGGCAACCTTCCGGCATAGGCGAAGACCTGCTGCACGCTGCCCTCACCCACGTTCTCCTTGCGGGTCCATGCTGCGTAGCGTGCGCTGAGGACGAACAGCCACTGGCCATCGCGGCTCGCATGGACGATGGCTACCGGCGTACCGGGGAATTCGGCCGTCTCCTGGAAACGGTCGATGTCGGCATCGTCGTCGGAAGTGAACACGCGCGCGTCGGTCGGAAAACTGCGGAACGGGGCGCGGCGCACGACCAGGCCATAGCGCGTGCCTTGCGTTTCCGCCACGCGATCGAGCGCCAGCTGGTCGGTGGCCAGCGCGGTCACCGAAGCCGGCACGCGCGCGCCGTTCTCGTCATACAGCGGTCGCTGCGGCAGCTGCGAGACCTGGTTGATCCAGCCCTGCACTTGCGCACGCGTCAACGTCGAGGGCAGCGTCCGCAGGTCATGCATCGAGGGATCGAGCTGCAGCAGCCTGGCGTTCTGCGCGGTAATCGCCGCACTGTCCAGCAGCACCTGGTCGGGCTGCGGCAACTGGCCGATCCAGAACGCCGGCGTGAGCATGGCGTCGTTGTCGAGGCCAATCACGCCCGACGGCGGCACCGCCAGCGCGTCAGTCGGGTTGCCGGCCCGTGCAGGCGCCACGACCAGGGCGCAGGCCGAGGCGAGACAGAACGCGGCGCAGCGGAACAATCGCATGATGACTCCTTACGTCAGCGCCAGCGATGACATCACCGACGCCACCAACAGGCCAAATCCGGTACCGAGGATATAGCCCAACAGGGCCAGCAGAATGCCTACCGGCACCAGCGAGCGCGCATAGCTTGCCGCCAGCACCGGCGTTGCCGCCACGCCGCCGATGCACGCCAGCGAGGATATGCCGCACAGGTAGAGGTCAAAGTGGAACAGGCGTGCCACCAGCGCCAGCAGCGCCGCATGGATCGCGATGATGGTCACGCCGCACATCAGGTACAGCGGCGCCGCCGCCATTCCCTCGAAATTGCTCTGCGAGGCGAGCACCGCAACGACGCTGATCAGCATGGCGCTGGAGATCGTGCTGGCACCGGCAAAGCGCGCCAGTGGCGTGTGCGCGGCCAGCAGGCCGAAGCCGGTGGCGAGCATGATGGTCCAGGTGGTCGGTGACACCATGCTGGACACCGGCAAGTGCCCCGCCAGCCAGTCCGACAAGGCCGTCACCAGCAAGGCGATGCCCAGCCAGATCAGCACGTTCTCCGGCGTGGTCGGGCCATGGCTGCGAATCTCCTCCACCACCATCTCGGCACTGGAGCGCGCCCGGGTCCAGCGATTGAAGGCGGGCGCGAGCCGGGCCAGCGAGAACAGCACCACCACCCACATCGAGTAGCACAGCGCGTCGGTCAGCAGGGACATGGCCAGCAGGCGATCGGGCATGCCGATGGCCTGCTTCACGGCCACCATGTTGGCCGTGCCACCCACCCAGCTGCCCGACAGCGCGGCCAGCGGCTGCCAGGCATTGCCGGTCAGCCAGGGACGGAACACCAGGAAGGTGGCGATGAAGGCGATGAACAGCACCACCGTCGTCGAGAAGAACACCGCGAGCACGCGCGGTCCGAGCCGGAAGATCGCCCGCAGGTCGCCGTTGATCATCAGCAGGAACAGCAGGGCCGGCACCAGATGCTCGATCAGCATGCCCTGCGCTGCCCGGATGCCGTCGTTCACCTGCCACAGCCCGGCGACTGCCAGCGCCGTCACCAGCAGGTAGGTCAGCACGATGGGCGGCAATACCTCGAACACGCGCCAGCGGAACCGTCGCTCGAGGGCGGGAAACAGGCCTGCCACCAGCAGCATCACAGCGAGATAGGGCCATACCGTGTGGATCATGCGTTTCCCGTGGCGTTCGCGCCCCAGCCTGCCCCGCGCCAACCCGGGGCGGCGGGCTTTGCCGAAGCATGGCCGAATCCACGCAGATGGCAAGCGAGACCGGGCGCACGCGGGGGAACCACTTGCGCCGGCCAAGACGGTAGGATGCTCGGCATGGCGTCGCCGCGGTTGCATGCGGCACGCCAATGGGCACCCCGCGCGGCCGCCTGGCGGCGACGGGCAAGGCTGAGCACTGGCCGGCGAAGCACCGGCCGCACAGGGGGAGCATGCATGAAGGCGTTGGGCACACTCGGCACTACCGTCGCACTGGCGCTCGCAGTCGCCAGCGCAGCGGCAGCGGCAGCGGCAGCGGCAGCAACACCGAAGGATCCACCGGTCACGCTCGACACGCATGTGGACATCCCGTTCGGCTACATGCGCGAGGCCCGCTTCGACGCCGGCAAGCCCAGCGTGCTGCAGGTGGACCTGGACAAGATGGAGCGCGGCGGCCTCAATGCCGCGTTCTTCATCATCTACGTCGAGCAGGGTCCATTGACGCCCGCCGGTTACGCTCATGCGGTGGCGCAGGCGCAGCAGAAGTACGACGACATCGCGCTGATGTTGCGCACCTATCCGGATCGCATCCGCCTGGCCACCACGCCGGGCCAGCTGCGCGCCAACCGCGCGGCCGGCAAGCTCTCGGCCATGATCGGCATCGAGAACGGCTATTCGCTGGGCCATGACCTGAACAACCTCGATGCCGCCTATGCCCGCGGCGCACGCTATGTGGGCCTCGCCCACATGGGCCACAACGACCTGTGCACCAGCTCGACGCCGATGGCCGAGCTAGGCGACCCGCCGCTCAGCGATGCCGGCATCAGCGATTTCGGCCGCAGCGTGGTGAAGCGCGCCAACCAGCTCGGCATCATGGTCGACATCTCGCATTCGTCCGACGCCTGCGTGCGCGAGGTGCTGTCCATTTCCAGCGCGCCGGTGATCGCCTCGCATTCGTCCTCACGCGCCCTGCTCAACCATCCGCGCAACCTGCCCGACGACCTGCTGCGTGCCGTCGCCGCCAAGGGCGGCGTCATCCAGGCCGTGGCGCTGAAGGGCTTCCTGAAGCTGGATCCGGGTCGTGACCTGGCCGAAAAAGCCCTGCAGGCACAGGTGGCGAAGCAGGCTGGAGACGCCGCCTTCGACAGCGAAAGGCACGCCTACCTGCCGGCCTATGTCGACGGCATGCGCCGCATCGACGCGGCCTTCCCGCCGGCGACGCTCGACGACTATGTGGTGCATATCCGCCACCTGGTGGAGGTGGCGGGCATCGACCATGTCGGCATCGCCTCGGATTTCAACGGCGGTGGCGGCATCGCCGGCTGGACGGATGCCACCCAGACCCGCAACGTCACCGCCGCGCTGCGCCAGCATGGCTTCAGCGACGACGACATCGCCAAGCTCTGGGGCGGCAACCTCATGCGCGTCTGGGACGAGGTCACCCGGCGCGCCGATGCACGACACGGCACCGGCTGATAGCGTAGCGGCCACCGTCTGGCGGTCGTCGGCAGGATCGATCCGCGTGCCGCTGATGGCGACGACGCGGGTGCTGTCTTACTCAGGGGGGGCATGCCTGTGAACAAGCAGCTTGGCAGGTGGTTGTGCATGGCGGCGCTGGCGTGCGCCGGTGGCGTGGCGGCAGAGTCGATCATCACCATGTCGCCGGCAACGACGATCGCCGAGGCGAGGCTGGTCGACATCCGGCAACTCGTGCCGGACATCATGGAAGACATCAAGTACGCCGGCAGCGACAATTTCGTGGGCGCGCCGGTGGACGGCTACCTGGCGCCGAAGTGTTTCCTGCTGCGGCCGGCCGCCGAAGCGCTGGCGCGGGTGGAACGCGACCTGCGCCCGCTGCACCGGCGCCTGCAGCTGTTCGACTGCTACCGACCGGCGCGTGCCTCCAGGCACTTCGTGCGCTGGGCCGCGGATCCGGCAGACCAGCACACCAAGGCCGCGCACTACCCCGACATCGACAAGCGCGACCTGATGGGCGACTACATCGCCCCGTTGTCGGGCCACAGCCGCGGTGCCACGGTCGACCTCACGATCATTCAATGCAATGAGAACGACGAGCGCTGCGCGCCCCTGGACATGGGCACGATCTTCGACTTCTTCGGCACCCGGGCCAATACCGACTCGCCCTTGGCCACCCCTGCGCAGCATGCCAACCGCGCGCTGTTGCGCGAGGCCATGGAGCGCGAAGGGTTCCGCAATTACGCCATGGAATGGTGGCACTACTCGCTCTCGCCCGAGCCCACGCCCGGCGTGGTCTACAACGTGCCGGTGCAATGAGCCGGCACGGATTCCCCCGGACCAGGGCCGCCGCCACTTGTGGCCTGGTTCAGGGGCTTCGTGGCGCCGGCGGCGGAAACGCCAGCACGTCGGCCGTATAGCTTTCGACTACCAGGCTGAAGGGTCGGTTGTCCTGGTCGTACAACACCGCGCGGTGTTGCAGCAGGTGCTGCGGGAACACCAGCGCGCTGCTCGCGGCCACGGGCCAGGGCGCACCGCTCTCCCAACCCGCCGGCAACGGCGACCACAGCAGGTCGGCCGCCAGCGTCTGGCGACGGAAGTGCAACGGCTGCACGACCTTGCCGAACGGCGCATCGGTCGTGTCGAGTTCATGGTTCATGGCCTCGCTCAGGCGCGAGGGCACGTACCAGTTGTCCGCATCGGACAGCACGTGGCCGCCGCAGGCGAGCCGCACGCGGCGATAGCGCACCGGCTCGTCCGGCCCGATACCGAGCAGGGCTCGCGCGTCATCCGGCAGCGGCTTGTCCGCGCCGCGCACGCGTTCGGCCACGACCCTGGCGTCGGCGGCCAGGTGATGCGCGTCGCACCAGCGCTCGAGCGTAAGCGTGGCGCTCGGGTGACTGAGCAGGTCGGCGTTGAGCGATTCCAGTAGCGCCAGCACTTCCACCCGCGACATGGCATCGTCGCGCCATGCGGGCGGTGCCGGCTCGCGCGCCAGCACCGGCGTCAGCAGCAGGCTGCCGGTCATGCCCAGCATGCATGACCGCATCGCGACACGGCGCCCGCGGCTCATGCTCAGAGCCCCCGCGCCGCCTGCGCCACGGCGCGGAACAGCGCACGGCCCTTGTTCATGGTCTCTTCCCACTCGGCCGCAGGGTCGGAGTCGTAGACGATGCCGGCACCGGCCTGCACGTGCAGGCGGCCGTCCTGGATCACGGCGGTGCGGATGGCGATGGCGGTGTCCGCATCGCCCCACCAGCCGATCCAGCCGATCGCGCCGGCGTAGATGTTGCGCTTGTACGGCTCCAGCTCCTGGATGATCTCCAGCGCGCGGATCTTCGGCGCGCCGCTGAGCGTGCCCGCCGGGAAGGTCGCCTTCAGCACGTCCATGTAGCCCACGTCGGGCCGTACGTCGCCCTGTACCTGCGACACGATGTGCATCACGTGCGAATAGCGCTCGACTGCAAACGATTCGCTCACTTCCACCGTACCTGTCTCGCTGATGCGGCCGATGTCGTTGCGGCCAAGGTCGATCAGCATGACGTGTTCGGCGCGCTCCTTCGGATCGGCCAGCAGCTCTGCTTCGAGCGCGCGGTCCTCCTCGTCGGTGGCGCCGCGCTTGCGCGTGCCGGCGAGCGGACGCACCAGCACCTTGCCGTCCTTCAAGCGCGCCAGGATCTCCGGCGACGAGCCCACGATCTGCGTGCCGCCCAGGTCGACGAAGTACATGTAGGGCGACGGATTGAGCGCACGCAGCGCGCGGTACACGTCGACCGGACGCGCATTGAAGCCCACGCTCAGGCGCTGCGACGGCACCACCTGGAAAATGTCGCCGGCGCGGATGTATTCCTTCGCGCGCTCCACCATCGCCTCGAATTCCTCTCTGGTGAAGGAGGACTTGAAGTCGCTTTCGTCCAGGGCGGTGGACTGGTTGAGCTGCGGATACGACGCCCCGCCCTGGCGCAGTCGATAGACCAGCGCGTCGAGCCGGCGCTGCGCCTCGGCATAGGCGTGCGGCTGCGAGGGGTCGGCGTGCACGATCAGGTATAGGCGCCCCTTGAGGTTGTCGAATACGGCCACTTCCTCGGCGAGCATGAGCAGCACGTCGGGCGTGCCCAGTTCGTCGGCGCGGTCCCATTGCGCCAGGCGCGGCTCGATGTAGCCGATCGTCTCGAAGCCGAAGTAACCGACCAGGCCGCCGCTGAAGGCCGGCAGTTGCGGCAGGCGCGGCACGTCGTACTGCTTGCGCAGCAGCTCGATCTCGCCCAGTGGATCGTCCACGTGGCGGCGATCGGTCACTTCACCGGCGTCCTCGACTTCCAGCTCGTGGCCGCGCAACCGGTAGATCCGCCGGGCCGGCAGGCCAATGATGGAATAGCGCCCCCACGTTGCCCCGCCTTCGACCGATTCGAACAGGAAGGTATACGGCCCGTCGGCCAGCTTCAGGTACACCGACAGCGGCGTATCGAGGTCGGAAAACACCTCGCGCACCAGCGGTATGCGGGTATGACCGTTCGCGGCCAGGGCGTCGAATTCGTCTCGGGAGATCACGTGGGGATCCGGATGAGCAAACGGGAGGGGCATTGTAGGGGCTGCGCGGCGGCGAACCGAAATCCGTGCACCGCTTGTTCGCCCGACCCCACGCGCCTACGCTTGCCCCATCGGTGCACGACGCGGCACTCGCAGGGGAATCGAAGGGTATGGACTACCGTTGCCTGGTACTTTCCGGTCGCCTGCTAGACGGCCAGGACCCCGCCACCGTCCACGCGCGCCTGGCGGCCGCGTTCGGCATGGAGCTGGGAGGCTTCCGCGAGCGCGTGTTCGAGCGCGCCCCGCTGATCATCCGCCGCGGTCTGGATGCCGCCACGGCCGACGCCCAGGCTACCCAGCTCCGCGGCCTGGGCGTGGAGGCCGACGTGCTGCCCGACAGCGACACGCTGGTCTGGCTGCGGCGCGACCAGCAGATCCGCGGACCGCTGCCGAAGCAGGCCCTCGACCACTACGCGCGGTCCGGCGACCAGTGGTGTGACGACGGCGGCCAGACCTGGTTTGCCTGGCAGCCGGCCAGCGAGGGGGCGATTGTTCCACCGCCGCTGCCCGCCAGCGAGGCACCGCCATGGACCGCCCAGCCGCATGACCTGCCCCCGCCGCTGCCGGCCTCGACGCCCGTCCAGGCGCCGACGGCAAAGACACCGCTGTCCAGTGCAGCCATCGTGGCGATCCTGTTCGGCGTGCTGGCCTTGCTGTGGTATCCGCTGGCACCCGTTGCCGTGCTGCTGGCGCTGCTCACCCTGGCCTACCTGTACCGCCGGCCCTCGTTGCGCGGCAGGCCTCATGCGGCGGTGGCGCTGGCGCTCGCCGCCATGGCCTTCGTCCTGTGGATGGCACACCCCGCCCCGACCCGCGTGGCGCAGCCCTATGTGCCGCGCCCGCTGCAGCCGCTCGCGGCGCAGGCGCCGGCCGTGGCGCCAACTGCCGTGGCCTGCGCCGCCAAGGCTGCGGCGCCAAAGAACGACGAGGACCGCTTCCTGCTCACCGGCCAGCGCCTGCTGACCGGCAGGGCCCAGCGCAAGGGCGACACCTACGTCGCCGAGGCTGCCGTGTCGGTCGACGATCAGTGCCATCCCGGCGCCCTGCAGCTGTACGTCTTCCGCCACGGCGTATTCATCGGCACCGCGCTGGAAACCGCCGCCAGCCTCGCCGGCACGCGCCTCACCGACTTTGACCTCATCGATGACCAGCACCTGCGCGTCACGCTGGCGCAATGCACCGACAAGCCGGGCGACTGCGCAGCCACCACGGTGAAACAGTTTGCCGTGCTGCCGGGCGGCGGCGGGTGGACGCTGGGCGAGGTGAAGTAACGCCGCTACAGGCGCTGGCGGGGCATGCCATGCAGCTGCAGGGTGAAGGCCACGCCGCTGCCATCCTCAAGGTTGCGCGCCAGCGCCACGCCGCCGTGGCGTTCGGCCACCAGGCGCACCACGTAAAGGCCAAGGCCCAGGTGCGGCGCATCGCCGGGGGTGGCCTTGTCGCGCAGGCTCACCAGTGAATCGAACAGTCGCCCCTGCATGGCAGCGGGCAAGGGCTGGCCCTGGTTGGCCAGTTCGATCTCGGCACCGTCGCCCATCGCGCGCAGCGTGAGGCGCAGCCAGCCGCCATCGGGCGTGAACGACAGCGCGTTGTCGAACAGCTTGTCCAGCGCCTGGGCAATCAACTCCGGCGCGCAATGCAGGTGCAGGGGCGCCTCCGGCAGCACGGTTTCCAGCCGTCGCGTGCCCGCCAGAGGGCGATAGGCTTCGCTGCAGCCGCGCACCACTTCCACCAGGTCCACGTCCTCGGGCTCGGCGGCCGCGATGGCGCGCTCCATGCGGCTGGCCTCGCTCATGGCGCGTACCAGCGCACCGAGGCGTGCCACGCCATCGCGCGCGCGCAGCAGGTAAGGCTGGGCATCGGGCGGCATCGCCTGCTGCGCCTGCAGGGCGTGCTCGAGGTTGTCCAGCGAAGATTTCACGATGGCCAGCGGCGTGTTCAATTCATGCGACAGCTTCGAGGCCAGCGTACGCAGGTAGTCGGTATAACCGCCCACGACCTCAAACAGCCGCTCGAAGCTGCGCGCCAGGTCGCCGATTTCGTCCTCGGCAGCCGTCATCGGGAATGGGCCGTCCAGACGTCCATCGTTGAGTTGCGCGCGTTCGGCCGCGTCGCGCAAGCGACCCAGGCGCAGGCTCAGGCGCGTGGCGAAAATCAGCAGGATCGCGCCGGCCACCAGCAGTACGCCAAAACTGGTGAGCAGCAAGCCGAGCAAGGCGCGATTGGCCAGCAGCGGCACCGCCCGGCTCGCCTGCTCCAGCAACAGCACGCCGCGCACTTGTCCATCGCTTTCGATCGGCACCGCCGCCGCGAGGATCACGCTGCCGCGCGCCTCGCCCTGTCGCCACAGCGTGGCGGGCCGGCCTGCGCCTGCCTCGCGCACCTCGGCCACGTCGATGCGCGGCACGTCCTGCGTCCACGGCTCGGCATCCTCGACCTGATCGGCCAACAGCGAACGGTAGACCAGCGCGGCGAACCAGCCAGGCTGATCGCCGGGCGCCGTCGCCGGCGTGGCGAGGCGACCGGTTTGCGCCAGCAGCCAGCCGCGCGGCGCGAGCACGCGCGCCTGCACGCCATCGAGCGCCAGCTGGCCCAACTCCCGCGAGAGCGAGGGCGAATACGTCAGCAGCGGCAGGCGCTCGACCGCCTGCGGATCGCCGCCGGTGGCCGCGTCGTAGACCGACAGCCCCAGCGAATCCAGCGCGAGCCGCCGTGGCAGGCGCAGCTCGACGTGATAGCCGCTGCCGTCCTCCTGCCATTGCGCGGTGACCAGCGCGGGCAGTCCGTCCACCGCCGGATCGAGCGGCTGCGCGGTGAGCGCCCCGGGCGCCGCGCTCGCGAGCAGATAGCGGCGCGACTGCTCCCCCTTGCCGAGGCTCAGTACCAGGTGATCGGCCAGCAGGGCGTTGGGATCGCCGGCATCGGCACGCGTGCGGTGCGTGCTGCGCACGTCCGCGTAGAGATAAAGCCAGTCGGCGTCCTCGGCCAGCAGCAGCTTGCCGCGCTTGTCGAGCGGCTGGCTCCACGGCGTGAGCGGCGCCCAGTCGTCGCCGTAGCCATCGATGGTGATCGGGTTCGGCGTTTGCTGCACATACCAGCCGGGACCGGCCGGCGGCAGCGGCGCGTCGGTGACCACCAGGCTGCGCGCCATCGCGCGCGCGGACGCCGTCAACGCCTGGGCCTGGCCTTCGCGCAGCAGGGTTTCCATCTGTCGCACGTAGAGCCAGCCGGCCACCGGCAGGGCCAGCGTGCACAGGGCGACGAGCAGCAGCTTGCGGCGCAGGGTCATGGCGGGACGATACCGAAAACGACGCTCAGTGCTGCGTTCGGGCGGTGGCCGCCGGGGCGGCGCGGTCAGCCAGGTAGCGCGACTGCTGCACGACCTGCCGGAACAGCGCCAGCAGCTCGTCCTTGCGCCGGTCGTCATGCGCAAGCGTCATCGACCAGCTGAAGCGGATGCCGGAGGCCAGGCCCGGATCGCAGAACACCACCACGTCGTCCTTGTGGTCGCTGCCCTGGTACAGCACGCCGCGACAGTCCACGGCCTTGTTGTCGAGCGCGAACACGCCTGCCTTGCCGCCCGGATCGCGATCCAGGTAGTGATGGCGGTCGTCCTGCACCTCGGCTTCGAGCGAGGACAGCTTCGAAGGCCACACATTGAGCACGATCACGCGCTCCGGCTCGCCGGTCCACTCGCCCTGGTAGAGCACCTCGTTGACGCCGATGGCCTGGGCATAGACGCAGCAATCCTGCGTCCAGCCATCGGGCAAGCCGGTCTGGATGGTCCAGCCCGGCACGTCGCGATCGGCCTTGCCGGAGACCCGCACAGCCTTGTCACTGGCCGCAGCGGCGGCGTGTACCGCGAAGGAAAGCAGCAACCCGACCACCAACCAGCACCCACGCTTCATCACGGCTTCCATCGATAGCCCACGCCGTGCACCGTCTCGATGGCGTCGAACTCCGGTGCCACCGCGATGAACTTCTTGCGGATGCGCTTGATGTGCGAGGTGATGGTCGCGTCGTCCACCACCAGCTCGGCTTCACGCATCAGCTGGTCGCGGTTCTTCACATGCCCGGGGAAACGCACCAGCGTGTGCACCATCCAGAACTCGGTGACCGTCAGCGGGATCTCCTCGCCGTCCCAGGTGATGCGCATGCGCTCCGATTCCAGCTTGAGCGGGCCGTGCGCGATCACGGTCTCGCTGGACGCCGGCACCTTCAGCGACTCGATGCGGCGGAACAGCGCCGCGATGCGCGCCGCCAGCTGGTGCAGGCTGGTGTCCTTGCTGAGGTAGTCGTCGGCGCCAAGGCGCAGGCCGGAGATCACGTCGAAGTCCGAATCGCGCGCCGTGAGGAAGATGATCGGCAGCGTGGCCGACTTGGCGCGCAGCTCGCGGCACAGGTCGAAGCCGCCCTCGGGCTCGTCGCCCAGCCCGATGTCGATGATGACCAGTTCGGGCAGGCGCATCGCGAACGCACCGGAGGCCTCCTGCCGCGAACCGTAGCCACGCGTCTCGTAGCCGAAGCGGTTCAGCGCCTCGACGTAGTTGGCGCGGATCAGCGGTTCGTCTTCGACGATGGCGATGCTGCGGCCCATGGGTCACTCCAGGTTGACGATGGCGCGCAGCGTGCAGTGTGTGGGCCGGGCACGCAAGCTGGTCGGCGCCACTGCCCGCATTTCGCCACCTGCGGCCGGCGCCCCGCCATGAAGTGCCTGCGCGGCGCGGCAGGCACCCTGCGCCGCTGCCCGCGTGCCGCCCGATCTTGCCCGCAAATCGCCACATTCGGGCCCGCAGGCATGCTCTCGCCGGTAGCCGAATGGGGTCGTCTACACAGGAGTCCGCACCATGCACCCCACCGGCCAGCCGCCCGTCGACCCGAATGCCGAACTGCACGGCTTTGAGCCGCTGCGCGTGGTGCTGGCGCTGGGCGCGCTCCTGCTTGGCCTGGTCATGAGCCTGCACTGAGGAGGCCCCGCATGAACGAAGACGCCAACCTGAACGACCCGTTCCTATCACCTGCCGTGGAAGGCTTGGAGGCGGCCGGTGCGCACGGAAGCGCGCCAGCCGCCGGGGCTGATGAGCCCGATCCAGACTGGCAACCCTTTTAAACAGCCCTCGTCCAACCCTGTGGGTACGTTCCTTCCCCGCCTCTGGCGGGGATTTTTTTTGGGCGCGGCAAAGTAATTCGCAAAAACTGGGAACCAAATCCGCCAGCGCCGGTCACACCTTGCGGTAACGGCGGGTTCTTGCCGTGGATCCGTGGTTACTGTGTGGTCTCCTCACACGTCGTTCCGACGAAACTTGTCCCGGCGCGGGTTGCGCCGGGATTTTTCTTTTCAGCCGCCGGCCGACGCCAGGTTCTGGCGCATCGCCTCGATCACGGCCCGGTAGTCGGGCGCATTGAAGATGGCCGAGCCGGCCACGAAGGTATCGGCGCCCGCCGCCGCGATCTCGCCGATATTGGCCGCGGTGACGCCGCCATCGATCTCCAGCCGGATGGCGCGGCCGCTCTCGTCGATGCGGCGCCGCACCTCGCGCAGCTTGTCCAGCGCCGAGGGGATGAACTTCTGCCCGCCAAAGCCCGGATTGACCGACATCAGCAGGATCAGGTCGAGCTTGTCCATCACGTAGTCCAGCCAGCTCAGCGGCGTGGCCGGGTTGAACACCAGGCCTGCCTGGCAGCCGGAATCCTTGATCAGGCCGATGGTGCGGTCCACGTGCTCGCTTGCCTCCGGATGGAAGCTGATCAGGCTGGCGCCCGCCTTGGCGAAGTCCGGCACGATGCGGTCCACCGGCCTGACCATCAGGTGCACGTCGATCGGCGCAGTGACGCCGTAGTCGCGCAACGCCTTGAGCACCATCGGGCCCATCGTGAGGTTGGGCACGTAGTGGTTGTCCATCACGTCGAAGTGCACCCAGTCCGCGCCGGCGGCCAGCGCCCTGGCGGTGTCCTCGCCCAGCCGGGCGAAATCGGCGGAAAGGATCGAGGGGGCGATGACGTTGGCTTGCTTGCTCATGGGATGGGCCCGGAGAAAGGAATGGGAAACGGACGGCGACGGCGCCGGTTGGCCGCACGCCGCACGGATGCGGCGGGCGCCGCAGCCGGAAGGCTCCGTGGCGATCGCGGCATTTTGCCACGACGACGGGCCGGCAGGCCCTGGCCGTCCGGCGCGGTCCCTATTTGAAGCCGCGCTCGGCCTTGATCCGCTCGTAGGCCGCATTGATCTCGCTGGCGCGTGATTCGGCCTGCTTGCGCATCGCCTCGGGCAGGTCACCGAGGCGGTCCGGGTGATGCTCGGAGATCAGCTTGCGATAGGCGCGCTTGACGGCGCGGTCGTCCACGCTGCGCGCGATGCCCAGCACCGTGTAGGGGTCGGGGCCCTGGGTCGTGCGCTGGGGCGGCACGTAACCGCCATTGCCGTAGTTGGCATAGCCGCGTCCGCGCGAGCCGCCGGTGGCGTTCCACGCATAGCCCTTCATGGCCATCAGCGCCATCAGTTCCATGTCGCTCACGCGCAGCGCAAACGCCAGCTGGCGCAGGATGGCCATTTTCTCGGGCGGCGGATTGCCTTCGGCCAGCACCGTCTCGATCACCACGTCCAGCACGGGGAACGCATGGTCGCGGCGCAAGCCCACCCAGCGGCGCAAGTCCTCGATGGCGGGCGTGACGTCGAACTCCACCTGCTTGCCGGCGTTGAAACTGATGATGGCCTGCTTGCGCTGCTCCGGCTCCAGGCCCATGCGCTGCATCAGGCGCTCGGCGACGGCGATTTCCGCCTCGGACACGCGTCCATCGGACTTGGCCACCGCGCCCAGCAGGGCAAACAGCGGGCTGACATAGCCGCCGGCCTCGGGGGTGACGCGGCGGCGCTGGCCCTGGCGCAGGCTGTCGATGATGAAACCGGTGATGCCGCCGACCACGGCACCGGGCAGGCCGTGGCCGAAAATCAGCCCGAACAGGGCGAACCAGAGCGTCCAGGTAAAGGTCATGGGGTGCCTTGTGTTTGCGGCATCTGCGCGCTGTACCAGCGGGCCAGCGCGTCCAGGTCGGCCTCGCTGACCGGTCCGATGGCGGCACGCATCAGCGGCACGTTGCGGCGGCCGTCGCGGTACTGCCGGAGGGCTTCGCGCAGGTAATCGAGTTGCTGCCCGGCCAGGTTCGGCGCCCCCGGGATCTGCGCCATGCCGGTTTCGCCGTGGCAGGCCGCGCACAAGCCCAGCCGCGCCGGCCTGGCTGGCGCGGCGGCAACGGCGGGCACGGCAAAGGCCACGGCAAGCGTGGTGGCAAGAACGATGCGCATCGAAAGCAGATGGGCACGCAACACCCTATTCCAAGGGTGCGGTGCGGCATCGATGCGTGGCGGCTGGACCATGTGGGCGAACCCGGGGCTCAAAGGGCGCCGATTCTAGCAGCCGTTCGACTTGCGGCCCGGGGCAGCGCGTCACAGCGCCGCCGCCGGCACAGGCGTCAGCGGCTACAATGACCGGCTTGATCGCCGGCTTTCGGTCCGAGCCGGCACGCATTGTTTCCGTCCTGGATCGCCAGGCCGGCCAGCCAGGAGCGTTGAACGTGCCCACCACCCTGCTGCAATCGAACCTGCCCGGCCTGGAGCTGATCCATCGCGGCAAAGTGCGCGACGTCCACGCCCTGCCCGGCAACAGGCTGCTGATCGTGGCCAGCGACCGCCTGTCGGCGTTCGACGTGGTGCTGCCCGACCCGATTCCGGGCAAGGGCGAGATGCTCACCCAGATCTCCAACTTCTGGTTCGGCAAGACCGCGCACCTGGTACCCAACCATCTGCTGCACACGCCGCTGGACGAGGTGCTGCCTGCCGGTACCGACCTGAAGCTGTACGAGAAGCGTGCCGTGGTCACCCGCCGCCTGAAGCCGGTGCCGGTGGAGGCGATTGCGCGCGGCTATTTGATCGGCTCGGGCTGGAAGGACTACCAGGCCACCGGCTCGCTGTGCGGCATCCGCCTGCCGGCCGGCCTGCAGCAGGCGCAGCAATTGCCCGAACCCATCTTCACGCCGTCGACCAAGGCCGCCGTGGGCGACCACGATGAGAACGTGAGCTTCGACGCCGTGGTCGCTGCCGTGGGCGCCGACCTGGCCGAACAGGTGCGCGAGGCCACGCTGTCCATCTACAAGTGGGCCGCGGCCTATGCGGCCGAGCGCGGCATCATCATCGCCGACACGAAGTTCGAATTCGGCACCGACGAGAACGGCAAGCTCTACGTGATGGATGAAATGCTCACGCCCGACTCCTCGCGCTTCTGGCCGGCCGACGAATATCGCGTGGGCATCAGCCCGCCGAGCTATGACAAGCAGTTCGTGCGCGACTACCTGGAAACGCTGGACTGGAACAAGCAGGCGCCCGGCCCGCACGTGCCGGCCGACGTGATCGCCGGCACCTCGGCCAAGTACGCCGAGGCGCTGCAGCGCCTGGCCGGCATCAGGCTCGACTGATGAGCGACCTGCAGGATCGGCTGGACAGCTATAGCGCGGATCACCAGCATCCGACCAATCGCCTGCTGCACTGGATCTGCGTGCCGCTGATCCTGTGGTGCGCGATCGCGCTGATGTGGACCATTCCGGTGCCGCCGGCGATCGGTCGTCCCGGCTTCTGGGCCGTCGGCGTGCTGGTGCTGGTGTTTGCCTGGTACTGGAAACATTCGCATCGACTGGGTGGCGCACTGCTGATCGCGCTGGCGGCGCTGGCCCTGATCACCGAGCTGGCCTACCGGCAGCTTGGCCCGGGCTCTCTGCGGCTGCTGGCGGCCGGCGTGTTCGTGGTGGCGTGGATCGGCCAGTTCGTCGGCCATGCCATCGAAGGGCGGCGGCCGAGCTTCCTCACCGACCTCACCTACCTGCTGGTGGGCCCGGCCTGGCTGCTGGACAAGCTGCTGCGCCGCGTGGGCGTGTAACCCCGCCGAGCTGCCCTTCCCGGCCCACACCGGCGGCCGCCACGCCAGCGAACCCGTTAGCCTCCGACAGGATTTCCCGTGACCACCCTGCTTACCGTTCTAAGCACCCTGCTCTGGTGGGTGCTCTACAGCAGCATCGGCGCGCTGTTCTTCGCGATCATCGCCTGGACGGTGTTGCGCTGGATCGAGCGTTGCCCGGTGGTGTTCAACCGCACCTACCTCGCCTGCCTGGTGTGGAACCTGATCGGGCTGGCGATCGTGACCGCCGTGGCCATGCACGAAGGCCACCTGCAGCCGCCGTTCGCGCCGCTGCTGGGTTCTGCCCTGCTGCGCGGCGCGCTGGTGGTAGACATGCTGATCGGCGTGCTGGTGCTGTGGCGGCTGATTCCGCGCATCGATGCACACCGCATCCGCCCCACCAGCGCCTGCATGGCGGTGGCGGTGATGATGGCGATCGGCTTCGGCATCGCCACCAGCCTGGCCGGCTGACGCCCGGGCCTCCCTCACCACCGGGGCAAGGGAGGCGGCAGCTCAATAGCCGGTCTTGCGATTGGCCTTGCGTACCGCGTCGATGAAATTCACGAACGGCCGGTCGGTGATCGCCACCAGGCCGATGTGCGCGTTCTCGCCATCGAGCAGGCGGCCGGTTACCGGCTGGTCCACGTACTGGAACCAGTGCACGCCCACGATCGAAGGATCAGCCGCCGCCGCCTCGATATAGCGCGCATACGCCTCGCCACGCTGCTGCTCGGTCCACACCGGCACCACGCCCTTGCCGAACGGGCCGCGATCGTCCGAACCGAAATGGAATTCGGTGATCAGCGCCGGCTTGTCCATCTTGGCCACGGCGGCCGTGTCGAAGGCATGGCCCGGCACGTCCGCATAGGCGTTGAAACTCAGCACGTCGCAATACTGCGCGCAGGCGGCCACCGCTTCCGGCGTGTGCACCGCAAAGCGGCCGCCCAGGAACAGGTGATGCGGGTCGTGCTTGTGGATCGCCTGCGCCACGGTGCGGAAGTACTGGTCGGCGTACGCGCGCAACCATGCGCTGTAGTCGTCGGCGATGGCCGGATGCGCCTCGTCCGGAACGGGCGCGGCGAAATTGGTGGCGTCCAGCGCGTCCCACGAGTCCAGCGCGATGCTCCAGGCCGCGGCGAGTTTCGCGGGCGTGCCGTACTTCTTCTTCAGCACGGCGATGAACGCCTGCTTGGCCGGGCTGCGTGCCTCGCCGCGCAAGCTGCCCTGGGCAAGGCCCCAGCGCCCCGCCGGCCCCTGCCCGGCCCAGGCCAGTTCGTTGTCGGCGAAGTAGCCGAGCAGCCACGGGTCGTCGTGCACGTCCTTGCTCGCCTGGGCGACGGCGGCATCGGCTGCCTGCGCGAAGCGCGGATCGAACGGATCGGGCATGCGCCCCCAGTAGTCGTAGCCGCTGGAGACATTGCCGAACACGCCGCTGATGTTGATCGAGCGGGTGTACGCGAGGTGGTGCGTCTGGGTCAGCGCCTCGTCGCTCCAGTTGCCCAGCGAGTTGAAGCCCCAGTCCTCCAGCCGCTCGAGCGTGCGTGCGCGCCACGCCTGGCGCCAGTGGCGTCCATCGGCCAGGAACAGGTTGGCCGAGTAGTAGTCGAACCAGCGGCCGCGGTGGTAGCCGATGCCGGCCGACGCTGCCTGCTCGCCGGCAGGCTTGTTGTCGACGCCGTAGAACGGCGCCCAGCGCCCGTTGTCGCGCGGCAGGTCCTTGAACATGAACTCGCGGCCTTCGATGTAGGTGCGGCCACCGTCGTCGTCGACCACGTTCACGCCCAGCGAGAAGAAGGCGTGGCCTTCAGGGGTCACCAGATGCCAGTGCCCGTCGCGATTTTCGGTGCGGAACCATCCGCTGGCCTTGAACGGCGGCAGGTCGGTGCGGCCGCCGTAGCGGTCAAAACCCTTGCGCGCCAGCGGTGCCGCCACGACAGTCTGGCCGGGCTTGCGCTTGCCGCCGCGCAGCGATTCGTCGGAATCGACCTTGCCCGGCCACTGGCCGCGCGTGTACTGGCCCCAGGCATCGACGATGCCGGTATAGGCATCGCGCAGGTCGTGATCGCCCTTGGAAGTGTCGAGCTTGCCAAACAGCAGGGTCTGCGGCGCGGTCGGCGCGGGCGTGCCCAGGCGCACCGCCTTGACATGGGCCAGGTCGATCGAGCCCTCCACCATGGTCGCCAGCAGGATGCGTTTGCCGGCCTGCACATAGGGCATGGGCGGGCCGGCCTGCATGCCCATCGCCCGGGGCGAAGTGGCGTGCAGGGGCACCACCAGCGTCGCCGGCGCACCGGCCGGCACCGGGACCGTGGCGTGCAGGTGCTGGCCGTCAGCGGCGCCGTCGACGTCCACCGTCAGCGTCACCGCCCACGCCATCGCGTTCTGCATGTCGACATGCAGCGCGCCTTCCTTCGACCAGTCCCATTCGCCCTGGCTCAGCGACACCACCAGTTGCGGCTGCGGCGAAGGCTGGAACACGTAGCGCTGCAGCGCCAGGCCGGTCACGGTGACCGGAGCGCCTTCGCGTTCCACCTGATCGAGCGTGGTCTGCGTGGCGGGCCTGGCAGCCGCGGCGACCGCTGTCGTGCGCGCCGGCGCGGGCGCCGCGCGACTGAGGTCGGCCTGGTCGGTGTCCTTGCCCTTGTGGCAGGCGGTGAGGGTGAACAGGCAGGACAACGCGAGGGGAGCGATCCGATTCATCAGCGGCTCGGCACGGGGAAGTGGCGGCAGTATGCCTGCCTCGTCTGAAGCTTGCCTTGCCGCAAAATCATGCTGCCCTCCGCTGCCACGCGCGCCAGCCGTAATACACCGGCACGCCCATCACGATCAGCAGCAGGCTGATGCCGGCATCGCGCGGCGAATGGATGGTGGTGGCAACGATCACGCACAGCACCGTGCACACGAACAGCAGCGGCAGCAACGGATAGAACGGCACGCGATACGGCGAGGGCTCGTTGCGGAAACGGCTGCGATACCAGAACAGCGTGGCGATGCCGAACGCATGCGACAGCCACTCGCCCACCGTGGTGTAGTTGAGCAGTTGGCCAAAGCTACCCGACACTACCAGCACGATGGCCCACGCGCCGAGCACGGCCAGTGCGGCCTGCGGCGCGCGCGAACGCGCATCGATGCGGGCCACGCCACGGAAGAACATGCCGTCCGCGCCCATGGTCTGCAGCACGCGCGCGCCGCCGGCAATGGCGATGCTGCAATAGCCGAAGGTCGAACAGGCGATGCCCACCGCGATCAGGGTGGCGCCATGCTCGCCGAACAGCCGGCGCATCAGGTCGGCGGCGGGGGCCTGGCTGGCCGCCAGCCCGGCGTGCCCGAGGCCGGCCAGGTAGGCGAAGTTGACCAGCACGTAGCACACCACTACGCCACCGAGGCCAAGCCCCAGCGCGCGCGGCAAGGTCTGCTGCGGCTCGCGCACTTCGCCGGCCAGGTCATTGAGGTAATGGAAGCCGCCGTAGGTGAACAGCACCGGCAGCAAGGCACCGAGGAACGCCCCCGGCGGCACCGGGTGCGCCGCGTCCGGCGCCAGCACACTGCCCATGTGCCCGTGCGCCAGCACCACGCCGGTGATCACCAGCAAGGTGATCGCAGTGAGCTTGAGCAGGGTGAACAGGTTCTGCATGCGCGCGCCGGCCTTGATGCCGAAGAAATTCACGCCGACGATGAAGGCGATGGCGCCGGCCGCCACCGGCTTCACCCACAGCAGCGGCAGGCCGATGGCCGCGCAGAAATAATCCGCAAACGTGGTCGCCACCGCCGCCACGCTGCCCGGGTAATTGATCAGCGCCATGGTCCAGCCGAACAGGAACGCCGGCAATTGCCCGAACGCCTCGCGCAGGTAGATGTAGACACCGCCCGCCTGTGGCCGACGCGCGCCCAGCTCGGCATAGCAGAGCACGCCTGCCAGCGTGAGCAGGCCGCCCACCGCCCACAGCGCCAGCAACTGGGCCCCTGAGGACGTGCGTTCGGCCACGGTGGAAGCACTGCGGAAGATGCCGGCGCCGATGACGCCCCCGATCACGATGGCGGCTGCGTCCCAGGTGCCCAGGCGACGCAGGTAGGCGGGTGATGTCTCGTCAGTCATGGCGCGCAACGGAATCCTTGGGCACAGGTACGAAGGACGGACGATAGCGCGAGTGCGCCACCCACATCGACATGCGCCTGCAACATTGCGGCGCGGGCGAGACTTTTGGGTCCGACTCAGTAGTTCTTCGCTAGCGCCGCCCCGCTGCCCGGGCGCACAGTTCCATCCTCCCCACCGCTGCATGCCGGCCCGCACGGGGCCGGCGACCTGGAAGGAGGCGTCATGAGCACCGCCGCAAACGCTGTCCGGCCCGAAGACGACAAGGTTCTCGGACCGCTGCTGGAATGTGATCGCGCACTGATCGCAGCAAGCAAGAAGATCTGCGTATTGAAGACCATCGGCTGGCCGGCGGACATGGAAGCCACCTTCCTGGCCGGCTACGAGCGCGGCAACCCGGTGTTGCCCCAGCCACCGCAGAGGCAACCGGACCTCAGCCAGGAAATGGAGACGCTCAAGGCGATCATGGCCAGGCTCGACCGTGGCCACCCGATCGGCAACTGGCTGTTCAAGACCACGTGGAGCTATCTCACCGCGGCGCAGATGCTGATGGGCACGGGCACGGAAACCTTCACCCGCTGCTCCACGGCGCTGTACGGACGCCCGGACACCATCTACCCCAGCCAGACCTCCAACGCGGTGGACGCGGCGAACGACCTGCTCGCCATCAGCGACGACCTGGTCGGGCGCGAAGGCGTGCCGCCGGTGCCGGCCGACATTCCGGCCGAAGAATTCGCCCAGCGCCTGCGCGAGCGGCTCGGGCCGTTCTTCGACAAGGACAAGGTGGACGTGGTGCTCAACCCGGAGATGCCCTCCAAGGCCACCGCGGGCAGCAAGAGCATCAACCTGCGCTCGACGGCGCTGTTCTCGGCGCTCGACCTCGAGCAGCTCACCGAGCACGAGGCCTTCGTGCATACCGCCACCCTGCTCAACGGCAAGCACCAGCCCTATTTCAAGGCGCTGGGACTGGGGGCGCCGCGCACCACGCGCATCCAGGAAGGCCTGGCCACCTTTTCGGAAATCATCACCGGGGCGATCGACCTGAACCGCCTGCGCCGCATTGCCCTGCGCGTGGTGATGCTGGCACGCGCGCTCGACGGCGCGGACTTCATCGAAGTGTTCCGCGGTTTCCTGGAGGCTGGCCAGACGCCGACCGAGAGCTACCAGAGCGCCGCGCGCATCTTCCGTGGCGGCGACGTGCGGGGACGCATCTGCTTCACCAAGGACGGGGCCTATCTCGAAGGCGTGATGATCGTCTACATGTTCATCCGCAAGGTGTTGCAGGTCGGCCAGGCGGACATGCTGCCGATGCTGTTCGCCGGGCGGGTCACCACCGCGGACGTGATCACGCTCGCCCCGTACATGCAGAGCGGCCTGATCGCGCGTGCCGTCTACGTGCCGCCGTGGGCACGCAACACGCAACGCGTGCTGTCGCTGATGACCTTCTTTACGGCGGCGCAGCGGTTCCGGCTGGACACGGTGGCACTGGAGCGTTTCGTCGCCTACGAAGACGAACTCATCGACGAGAGCCTGCAGACGCCCTGGCAATGAAGCGGGCCGCGTGAGGCGACCGAGCGCAGGGGCGGGTTTCGTGCTTGACTGTGCGCCCCGCCCACCCGTCGTCGCCCGCCGTGCCATCGTTGCCCCGCAAGATTATCCACGTGGACATGGATGCCTTCTACGCGTCGGTGGAGCAACGCGACGACCCGTCGCTGCGTGGCAAGCCGGTGGTGGTGGCATGGCGCGGCGCCCGTTCGGTGGTGTGCGCGGCCAGCTACGAGGCGCGCACCTTCGGCGTGCGCTCGGCCATGCCGGCGGTGCGGGCGGAGCGGCTGTGTCCGCAGGCGGTGTTCGTGCCACCGGATTTCGTCCGCTACAAGGCGGTGTCGCGGCAGGTGCGCGAGATCTTCGCGCGGCACACCGACCTGATCGAACCCCTGTCGCTGGACGAGGCCTATCTCGACGTCAGCACGCTCCGCACCGGCCTGCCGTCGGCGACCGCCACGGCCGAGGCCATCCGTGCCGCCATCCGCGAAGAGACCGGGCTGACCGCCTCGGCCGGCGTGGCACCCAACAAGTTCCTCGCCAAGATCGCCTCGGACTGGCGCAAGCCCGACGGCCTGTTCGTGATCCGGCCGGCCCAGGTCGAGGCGTTCCTGGCGCCGCTGCCGGTGGGACGACTGCCCGGGGTGGGCAAGGTGATGGAAGCGCGCCTCACCGAACTGGGCATCGCCACCGTGGGCGACCTGCGCCTGCGGCCCGAGCATGAGCTGGAACAACGCTTCGGACGCTGGGGCCGCCGCCTGCACGAACTGTCACTGGGCATCGACGAGCACCCGGTGCAACCGGACCGGCCGACCCTGCAGGTTTCGGCCGAGGACACCTTTGCCACCGACCTGAAGCTGGCCGAGCTCGAGCCCCATATCCGCCGCCTGGCCGAAAAGACCTGGGCCGCCCACGAGCGCGAGGCGCAGGGCGAGCATGGCCGCCTGGCCCGCACCGTGGTGCTCAAGCTCAAGACGGCCGACTTCCACACCCTGACCCGCAGCGTGACGCCGGCGACCCGCCCCGGCTCGGCCGCCGAGCTGGCCGATATTGCCTGCGCGCTGCGTGACCGCATCGACCGCCCGGCCGACGCCCGCTACCGGCTGGTAGGCGTGGGCCTGGCCGGTTTTGTCGAGGCCGACAGCTTCGCCGCCCAGCAGGACTTGTTCGGAAGCCTTGCGCCAGGCTGAAGTCAGATGTGACGTAGCCCAGAAGCTGGTGTTAAGAACCCCTTTACTCGACATCATTTTCCTGAAACAGTTGGAGCGGGGGAAACCACGGCAACACGGCACCTATAGACGTCTATGCGCCTATAGCGGGGTTCCTTTGCCTATTAATCGGGGAGACACCATGCAGTCCAACTACAATCGCCTATCAATAGCGGTACGTTTGGCCCTTTCCGTCGGTATCGTTTCGACGGCAGCAGTGGCACAGGCTCAGGATGCAAGCGGGAAAGATTCCTCATCGACGTCTGGCCCTCAGGCCACCACCGATCAGGCCAAGCCGGCCAACGCCAAGACCCTTACCGCGGTTTCGGTTACCGGCTCGTTGATTCGACGCGTGGACGCCGAGACGGCCAGCCCGGTCGTCACGCTCGACCGCAGTGCCATCACCAACAACGGCAGCCCCACGCTGGGCAACGTGCTGCAGGCGCTTCCGAGCATCTCGGGCAACGCCACCAACACCCAGAACAACAGTAACGGCGGCGGCGGCGCGAGCCCGACGCTGGAAGGCGGCGACGGCGCGGCACGCGTCTCGCTGCGCGGCCTGGGCACCAACCGCACGCTGGTACTGGTCGACGGCCAGCGCCTGGCCAACGCCGACATCAACATGATTCCGCAGAACATGGTCGAGCGCGTGGACGTGCTGGCGGAAGGCGCCTCCACGGTCTACGGCTCCGATGCCATCGGCGGCGTGGTGAACTTCATCCTGCGCAAGGACTACCAGGGCGCCGAGCTGAGCCTCAACGACGGCATTTCCAGCCACGGTGATGCACAGCGCCACGGCGGCCAGTTCACGGTGGGCGCCAGTGGTGACAAGGGCAACGTCGTTGCCGGCGTCGACTACAACAAGTACAGCCCGGTGCTGGCAACCCGCCGCAGCTTCTCGTCGCACCAGCTGTACCTGTCGAGCGGCGTGGTCACGGCCGCCGGCTCGGGCACCATTCCGACGGGTCGCTTGCTGGTGCCGGTGTCGCAGTCTCCCGGATGCGCGCCCCGCGCGGGCACCACCAACACCTACGTCACCCTCGCCAACGGCAGCGGCAATGCCCTGAGCAACTACCGCTGCTACGGCGGCGCGGGCGACACGTTCAACTACAACGCCTACAACTACATCCAGACGGGCCAGGAACGCACCAACTTCTTTGTCGTTGGCAACTACAAGTTCAACGACCATGTGACGTTCTTCGGCGACGCGTTCTACAACCACACCCACTCCAGCGGCCAGGACGCGCCGGCGCCGACCAACGTCAACGACGGCTGGCATGTGCTGGCGAGCAACCCGAACAATCCGTTCGGCGTGACCTTCAGCTCGGGTGCGCTGGTTGATCCCAACGCCCCCAACGCCCCCAGCGGTTATGCCTTCGGCACCCGCCTGACCGGTCTTGGCACGCGCCTGCATACGTTCACCACCGACAACCAGCAGGTCAATGCCGGCTTGCGCGGTGACTTCGGCCAGAGCACCTGGATCTGGGACGCCAGCGTCGACTACGGTCATTCGCGCCGCGTCCAGACCAACTTCAACGAAGTGAACGTGCCGGCCTTCCAGGCGGCCATCGACGCTGGTGCGAACATCTTCAACCAGGCCGATCCGGCGGTGACGGCGCGGCTGAAGAACGGCGTGGACGCGCCGATGTACACCATGACCAACACCATGAAGCAGGGGCAGTTCAACGCGTCTGGCGAAGTGTGGGATCTCCCGGGCGGCCCGATGCAGGTGTCCACCGGCGGCCTGTATCGCAAGACCTCGATGGACTACAACGTCACCAGCGACGCGATCCTCGATCCGGCCACCGGTACCTGTACGGTGCTGGCCGAGGCTTGCGGCTCGCCGGGCGGCGGCTCCATCAACGTGAAGGAACTCTACGCCGAAACGCTGCTCCCGCTGATCTCCGAGCATCCGTGGGCCTATGCGTTGAACCTCGACCTCGGCGTGCGCCATTCGGACTACAACACGTCCGGCTCCACCACCAACTGGAAGGGTGCGATCGAGTGGCGGCCGATTTCCGACCTGCTGGTCCGCGGCACCATTTCGGGCGTGTTCCGCGCGCCCAACCTCGACGAGCTGTATGACGGCCGCACGGTCGCCGGCCCGGTGCTGACCGACCCCTGCGTCGGCCTCACCGCGGCGGAGCTCGCGCAGCACACGGCCGCCTGCCAGTTCGTGCCGCCGCAGTGGGGTGGCAACCCGCTGGGCCAGGTCACCGCCTACTACTCGGGCGCGGCCGCGATCGGCAGCACGCTCAAGCCGGAGAAGGGCAACTCGGTCGACATCGGCTTCGTCTATTCGCCGAGCTGGATGACTGGCCTGTCGAGTTCGCTCGACTTCTGGCACATCAACCTCAACGACATGCTGACGCCGATCACCGCGCAGACGGTGGTGAACGCCTGCTACGCCAACAACAACAGCCCGTACTGCTCGTACATCAACCGCTACGACAACACCAGCCAGCTGGCCGGTGCGGTCAATTACATCAATACGCCGGTCGTGAACCTCGGCAGCCTCAGCACCACGGGCGTCGACTTCACGATGAATTACGTCGTGCCGCACTTTGACATCGGCAGCGTGGATCCCGGCAACTTCAAGGCGGGCCTCAACACCACGTACACCTCGACGTACAAGAACGACGCCACGCCGGGCCAGCCGGGCGCGAAGTCGATCAACTACGCCGGCACGTACACGCAGCAGTTCGGCAACATCGCCCGCTGGCGCGGTACCGTCCAGTTGAACTGGAACCTGGGCAACTGGAGTGCGCAATGGCAGTCGCGCTACATCCATCACCTGACCAACCTCAACGCGGACTTCACCACCGGCGCCAGCGCGCAGATGGGCAGCGTCACCTACCACGCCATCCAGGCGGGTTACGAGTGGGCGTCGATCCATACCCGCTTCGACGTGGGTATCGACAACCTGAGCGACAAGGTGCCGCCGCTGGTCTACCAGAACGGCAACAACTACAACGTGGACACCGCGACGTACGACACCATCGGCCGCTACTACTGGGCTCGCGTGACGGTGAAGTTCTGATCTGATCGACCCATGCAGATGGCCGCGGCGAACCTGCCGCGGCCATCTCGCTGGTAGCATGACCGGATGACGGATCGTCCCTTGCCATCCTCCGCCGACCTCTCCGCACGCATGCTCGCGGCCTACCAGGGCGGCGACATGGCCACGGTTCTCGCCCTCGGCGAACACGCAGCCGACGCCGACGACACCATGCTGTTGCTGCTGGGTGCCGCGCAGCAATCCCTCGCCCGACTCGACGACGCCCTGGCCACGTTTGGCCGCCTGGTGCGACGACGCCCCGACGTGCCGGAATACTGGAACAATCTCGCCGTCGTGGCCCGTGGACTGGGCGATGGCGACACCGCCGAGCAGGCCTTGCGACGCGCCGTCGCGCTGGCGCCGCACGAAGCGGAGATCCACTACAACCTCGGCCTGTTGTACGCCGAGCAGCAACGCTGGCTGCTGGCGCGCGAAGCGCTGCTCGAGGCGGTGCACCTGGCGCCGGGGTTCATCGATGCGCGCTTGCAGGCCGCCCACGCCTGTCATGTCTGCGGCGACAACAGCGCCGAAGAAGCGATGCTGGACGGCGCCGGTCACTGGCCGCCGCAACCGGCCGAGCAAGCCCTGAAACTCGCCACCATGCTTGCCACGCAGGGCGCACTGGCGGCGGCGTTTGATGTCCTGGACAAGGCGATCCTGCCTGCGGGTGACGACGCCCGCATCGCTCGCTTGCGCATCGCCGCAAGGCGCGCCGCCCTGCACGAGCGCAACAACCGGACCGCCGAAGCGCAAGGCGAACTGGCCGCCCTGCCCCCGTCCGCACTGGACGCGCTAGCGGCCGACCAGCAGGGCCTGCGCAGCGAAGGCTGGAGCGCGCACGCCGCGGTCGCCGCTCGCCTGGGCGACCTGGCCGGCGCCACCATGCTTTATCAGCGCGTACTCGACCACGCCGGCGAAGCCGACGTGCGCGCGAACGCCGCCTTCGGCCTGGCCGCCGCACTCGACAAGCAGGGCCGGCGCGACGAGGCGTGGCAAGCTGCGCTGGCGGCGCATGCCGCGCAATGGGAAATCGCCAGGGACATCGTGCCCGAACTGCTGGCCGACGGCAGCCAGCCGCTCGCGATGGCAGGCCACCGCGTCGGCCCTGCCGAACATGCGCGCTGGACCTCGCTGTCTGCCCCCGGCGGCCGGGAAAGTCCCGTCTTCGTCGTCGGTTTCCCCCGCTCGGGCACCACCCTGCTCGAACAGATGATCGACGCGCATCCCGATTTCCGCTCGATGGACGAGCGTGCCTTTGTCTACGAACTGACCGAGCGCATGAACCTCGCCGGCCAGGCTTATCCCGCTGGCCTGACCGCGATGACCCAGCTCGAGGCCAACCAGCTGCGCGCCATCTATGCGGGCCTGGCGGCCCGGGTCGTGCCGGATCTTGGCGGGCGCCAGCTGGTCGACAAGAACCCGCTCAACATGCTGTGCCTGCCGATGATCATGCGGCTGTTTCCCGAGGCCCGCATCATCCTGTGCCTGCGCCACCCCTGCGACGTGCTGCTGAGCTGCTTCATGCAGTCGTTCCGCTCGCCGGCCTTCATGGTGATGTGCTCGTCACTGCAGCGGCTGGCGGAGGGCTATGTGAACGCCTTCGAGCAGTGGCTCGGGCATGTCGAAGTGTTCGCCCCGCGCGTGCTGGAGTGGCGGTATGAAGCCGTCGTGCAGGGTTTCGACGAACACGTCGCGTGGCTGGGTCGCTTCCTCGAGGTCGACGATGCCTCGCCCATGGCGCGCTTCGCCGAGCACGCGCGCAACAAGGGCTACATCAGCACGCCGAGCTACGCGCAGGTGACCCAGGGCATTCACGGCAAGGCGGTGAATCGCTGGCATGCCTATCGCGACATGTTCGCGCCGGTGCTGCCCACGCTGCGTCCGCTGATGCAGCGGCTTGGCTACCGCGAATAGCCCGGCCGCCGGCGGTTCGGATACCCTGCGCCCTCCCCCTACGCCGACAGGAGTCGCCATGCATTTCGAAGTGCCCAAGATCAGGATGCATACGTTCCGCGAGTTCGCGCAGCACTATCTGATGATCGTGCTCAGCATCCTCACCGCGCTGGGCCTGGAGCAATGGATCGAGAGCGTGCACCACCGGCACGCCGCCGAAAACGCCAGCATGCAGATCGACGCGGAGCTGCGCGGCACGCTGGACGACATCCACAAGTCGATGGATGCCAACACGCAGAAGCTCGCTCCCCTGAGGGCACTCAACGAGGCCATCACGGCCGACGTGCGCAACGGCGTGCCGGACCAGGAGATCAACCGCCACATCCAGGCGATGAAGGACAAGTTCCTCCTCAGCATCAACTGGCCGACCTTCCCCAGCCAGGCCTGGGACGTGGCCGTGGCCAACCAGTCCGCCACCTGGATCGCGACGGAAAAGCTGCACAAGTACGCCGGTGCCTACGCCATCCAGCGCGAGGCGGCCAACTGGATGGCCTACAAGAGCACGCTCGCGCTCGACGCGCCACGCATGGTCGAACTGCGCACGCGGATCAGACTGGGCAAGGAGGTCGACCCGCTGGAACTGCTCGGCGTGCTGCAGCAGATGATCAACAGCTCGGCGGAAACCATCTCGCACCTCGAGGAGACCGCCAGGCCGGTGCAGGCTGCGCTGCAAGGCGAGCAGAAGCCATAAAAAAAGCCCGGGCATGCCCGGGCTTTTTTGATTGCGCCGACTTACTTTTTCTTCTTCGGCATGTACAGGTCGGTGATGGTGCCTTCGTAGGCCTCGGCGGCCATGCCCACCGACTCGCTCAGGGTCGGATGCGGGTGGATGGTCATGCCGATATCGGCCGCTTCCGAGCCCATCTCGATCGCCAGCGCGACCTCGCTGATGAGGTCGCCCGCATGCGGGCCGACGATGGCACCGCCCACCACGCGATGGGTCTCCTCGTCGAACAGCAGCTTGGTGAAGCCCTCGGTGCGGTCGATGCCGATGGCGCGGCCGCTGGCGGCCCACGGGAACTTGCCGACGCCGATCTTCAGGCCCTTTTCCTTCGCCTCGCGCTCGGTCACGCCCACCCAGGCGATTTCCGGATCGGTGAAGGCCACCGACGGGATCACGCGCGCGTCGAAGTGACTCTTCATGCCCGACACCACTTCCGCCGCGACGCGGGCTTCGTGCGTGGCCTTGTGTGCCAGCATCGGCTGGCCGACCAGGTCGCCGATGGCAAAGATGTGCGGCACGTTAGTGCGCATCTGCGTGTCGACGTTGATGAAGCCGCGCTCGGTCACCGCCACGCCGGCCTTGTCGGCGCCGATCTTGCCGCCGTTGGGCGAACGGCCCACCGACACCAGCACGCGGTCGAACAAGTTCGTCTCGGGGATGCTCTCGCCTTCGTAGCTGACCTCGATGCCCTTCTTGGTGGCCTTGGCCTCGACCACCTTGGTCTTGAGGTGGACACCCTTGAGCTTCCTGGCCAGGCGCTGCGCCAGCGGCTTGACCAGGTCGGCGTCGGCGCCGGGAATGATCTGGTCCATGAACTCGACCACGGTCACTTCGCTGCCGAGCGCCGAGTACACCGTGGCCATCTCCAGGCCGATGATGCCGCCGCCGACCACCAGCAGCTTCTTAGGTATGTCCTTCAGTTCCAGCGCACCGGTGGAGTCGACGATGCGGTCGTCGTCCCACGGGAACGCCGGCAGCTTCACCGACTGCGACCCGGCGGCAATGATGGCGTGCTCGAAGCGGATCAGCTTGCTGCCTTCGGCCGTCTGGACTTCCAGTTCATTGGGCGAGACGAAGCTGCCCACGCCCTGCACCGTGCGCACCTTGCGCTGTTTGGCCATGCTGGTGAGGCCGCCGGTGAGCTTGCCGACCACCTTGGTCTTGAAGTCGCGCAGCTTGTCGAGGTCGATCTTCGGCGCGCCGAAGCTGACGCCGTGTGCAGCCATCGCCTCGGCCTCGTCGATCACGGCAGCTGCATGCAGCAGCGCCTTGGACGGAATGCAGCCGACGTTGAGGCAGACGCCGCCGAGCGTGGCGTAGCGCTCGACCAGCACGGTGTCGACGTCTAGGTCGGCGGCGCGGAACGCGGCGGTGTAGCCGCCCGGGCCCGAGCCCAGCACGACCAGCTTGCATTCGATGTCAGGCGTGCGGCCCGAGGCGCCAGCAGCCTTCGGTGCCGCTGCGACGACCAGACCGGGCGCGGGAGCCGCAGCGGCCGGCGCCGGCGCGGGAGCCGCCGCCTTCGGGGCGTCCGCGGACTTGGCGGTGCCAGCGTCCGCAGCTTCCAGCACGGCAATCACCGCACCCTCGGAGACTTCGTCGCCCACCTTCACCTTCAGTTCCTTGATCACGCCGGCGGCGCTCGACGGGATTTCCATCGTCGCCTTGTCCGATTCGAGCGTGATCAGGCTCTGTTCCTTGGCGACCGTGTCGCCGACCTTCACCAGCACCTCGATCACCGGCACGTCGCCGTGACCGCCGATGTCGGGAACCTTGATTTCGATGGTGCTTGCCATGGGGAATCCTTGGATTTCTTTTCGCTACGCAGTGAGGGCGACGCAAGATTGGCCCCTCACCCCAACCCTCTCCCGGCAGGGGAGAGGGAGCAACGGCGAGGCGTCAGAGCAGCAGGCGGCGGATATCGCCCAGCTGCTGCGCGAGGAAGGCGGCGAAGCGCGCGGCCAGCGCGCCGTCGATCACGCGATGGTCGTAGCTGAGCGACAGCGGCAGCATCAGGCGGGGCGCGAATTCCTTGCCGTTCCACACCGGCTTCATCGCTGCCTTGGATACACCGAGGATCGCCACCTCCGGCGCATTGACGATCGGCGTGAATGCCGTGCCGCCAATGCCACCCAGCGACGAGATCGAGAAGCAGCCGCCGGACATCTCGGCGGGACCGAGTTTCTTGTCGCGCGCCTTCCTGGAGATCTCGCCCAGTTCGACCGCAAGGTCGAGCAGGCCCTTCTTGTCGCAGTCGCGGATCACCGGCACCACCAGGCCGTCGGGCGTGTCCACCGCAATGCCGATGTGGAAGTACTTCTTGAGGATCAGCTTCTCGCCGCTCTCGTCGAGCGAGGCGTTGAACTGCGGGAATTTCTTCAGTGCCGCCACCACCGCCTTGATCTGGAACACCAGCGGGGTGACCTTCAGATCCTTGTTCTCTTCGCCGAGCTTCTTGCGGAAGGCTTCCAGCTCGGTGATGTCGGCGTCTTCGTGCTGGGTGACGTGCGGGATCATCGCCCAGTTGCGCGCGAGGTTGGCGCCGGAGATCTTCTGGATGCGCGACAGCGGCTTTTCTTCGATCTCGCCGAACTTGCTGAAGTCGACCTTGGGCCACGGCAGCAGGTTGAGGCCGCCACCGGTGGCCACCGGCGCACCGCTGGGACGCGCGCCGGAAGCGAGCGCGTGCTTCACGTAGGCACTGACGTCCTCGCGCTGGATGCGGCCGCCACGGCCGCTGCCCTTGACCTGCTGGATGTCCACGCCCAGCTCGCGCGCGAAGGCGCGGATGGCCGGGCTGGCATACGGTGCGTCGCCAGGCATGACGATGCGCGAATCGAACGGCGGGCGCACGCTGGGCGGCACGTCGCCTTCGGGCGCGTTGCCGGGCAACACGCTGCGACCACCGATCGGGGCCGGCTTTTCCTCGACCTTGGGCGCTGCCACCGCGGCGGCCGGCGCCGGCGGTGCGGGCGCGGCGGCGGGAGCGCCACCGGCGGCCTCGACCAGGGCGATCAGGCTGCCTTCGGACAACTCATCGCCCACCTTGACCTTGAGTTCCTTCACCACGCCCGCGAACGGCGCCGGTACTTCCATCGTCGCCTTGTCCGATTCGAGCGTGATCAGGCCCTGGTCCTTGGCGATGGTGTCGCCCACCTTCACCAGGATCTCGATCACCGGCACGCCGCTGCTGCCGATGTCCGGCACGAGCACTTCGCGCACGCCGCCGCTGGCGGCAGGCGCCGCGGCAGGCGCAGGTGCCGGAGCGGGAGCGGCCTTGGCGGGCGCCTCGACCTTGGCCGGCGCTGCCGCCGCCGGCGCGGGGGCCGCCGCGGACGCCTCGCCGTCGACCTCGATGATCGCGATCAGGGTGCCTTCGGAGGCCTCGTCACCGACCTTGAGCTTGATTTCCTTGATGGTCCCCGCAAAGGGCGCCGGCACTTCCATGGTCGCCTTGTCCGACTCCAGCGTGACCAGGCCCTGCTCCTTGGCCACCTTGTCGCCGGGTTTCACCAGCACTTCGATCACCGGCACGTTCTCGCTGCCGATATCGGGAACGCGTGCTTCTTTGAGGTCGGCCATGGTTTCTCCTACGGATGGCGATGGCGTGCCGTGCGGGGATGACGGCCGCGTAAGGCTTTAATCATAGCGAACGAGACCCCTCTCCGGACGCATTTGGATCGGTTGAAGGCACCATTCGCATACGTATGCAGGCGATCCGGCCCGGCCTCCAGCCCTCGGTGGGCAGCCAGGCCACTTACGCCGCCCGCTCCGGCAGGCGGCCCCGCACGACGGTCAACTCGCGCTGGGGGACCGCCATGCGGATGCCCGCGGCGCCAAAACGCTCCTTCAGGGTGCGCACCAGGTCGGTCTGGGCGCCCCACACGTCGGCACTGCGGGTGTAGGCACGCAGCACCAGCACCACGCCGTTCTCGCCCAGGCTTTCCGTCCATACGCCGGGCTCGGGATCGCGCAGGATGCGCGCATCGGCCGCATACAGCTGCTGCACCACGTCCATCGCCTCGCCGAGGTCATCGGTGTAACCGATGCCCACCTTCAGTTCGAAGCGGCGCGTGCCACGGCGGTTGAAGTTGATGATCGCGTCGGATCCGATCTTCGCGTTGGGCACCACCGCCTCGCGGTTGTCCGGCAGCACCAGCAGCGTATGCATCAGGCTGACGCTCTCGACCGTGCCTTCGATGCCACCGGCCTGGATGAAGTCGCCGACGCGAAACGGCCGGAACATGATCAGCAACACGCCCCACGCCAGGTTGCTCAGCGAGCCCTGCAAGGCCAGGCCGATGGCGAGCCCGCCTGCGCCGAGCGCGGCGACCAGCGGCGCCGAGGGCACGCCGGCCTGTTGCAGCGCCATCACGATCAACAGGGCGACCAGGACGCCGTTGATGACGTTGCGCAGGAATCCGCTCAGTGTTTCGTCGACGTTCGCACGCCGCATGGCGCGCCGGGCGAAGTTCGCCGCACGTGCCGCGAGCCACAGGCCCACCAGCAGGATCAGCAGCGCGATGGTGACGTTGATGATGGTGTTGATGCTGCCTTCGGAGAGCGGCAGGCGCGCCAGCAGGTGATGCATCGGCAAGGTCTCGTGCTTCGCAAAGCGCGAAAGCGTAGCAGGCCGCCGATCAAGGTTCCGTCGGCACGCCACGTGCGCGCCGCGGCGCGGCGCCCTACTCGGCGTGCGCGCGCGCCTGCGCGGTGGTCAGCTTCCTTGCATGGTCGGCGTCATGCGAGAGCAATTGCAGCCGTGCGCCGTCCTGCAGCCGGACCTGCAGCTGCTGCTGCAAGTGATCCAGTGCAACCAGGCGCGGGCACAACGCTTCGGCGCGTTTGTCGAGCTGCTCGGCCTGCCGGCTCATTTCCCGGTCCATGGACTGGTCGAGCGATTCGGCGCGCGCCTGCAGCGCGGCGACCTTGCTTTCGTCGCCACTGAGGGCGGCCTTGACTGCCGATCCGGCCACCTTGCCGGCCAGGTCGGACACGGAGGCCTGGACGCTGTCGGCCACCATGTCGTCCATCGCGTGCCGCTGCCACACGCCCTGGCCCAGGCTGGCGTCGATGCGCGCCAGCGCCTGGCGGTGGTTGTCGTCCAGCCGGCGCAGCATCCCGCGACGCTCGTCGTCGTTGTCGGCGAAGGTCAGCAACACCGTGCGCATCGCCGCAAAGCCCATGTCGACGCCTTGCCGCGCGATGCTGGCGATCTCCGGCAACAGGCCGCGCAGCTGGCTTTCGTAGGCACGCAAGCGCGTGGCGTCGTCCGCGGAAACGGCCACGTCGCGGCCGTCGACCCACAGGCGCCCGTCGTGCATGAAGACCTGGGTGGGGCGGCCGCTGTCGCGGCGGAAATCGACGCCGTCCTGGCTGGCGTGGACATCGTAGTCGGACGTGTAGCCACAGTTGCCGTCGCCGAAGTGGACATCGCCCGCGCATGCCCCGCCAGCGAAGGCGAGCGTCGCGGCCATGACACAGCCCATGAGTTTAAAACGCATGTCCGATGCCTCCCGAAACGTGGCGCATGCTGCGCGACTCCCTTCCAACAGTGCGCGCCCGCGCGTGCCCGGGCATGGGCCAGCCGTCATGCCCTGCCATCGGTCATGGCCGTCCATTTGGCGACCATGGCGCAGCGTGCATAGGCAAACGGCATCGCCGCGCGCTAAGTTCGCCGGACTGATCGCCAAGAGGGGGCGCGGAATGCGGGACGCATGCGATGTGATCGTGGTGGGTGCGGGTCTGGCCGGCCTGGTAGCGGCCACTGAACTGGCCGATGCCGGCAAGCGGGTACTGGTGCTGGAGCAGGAACCGGAACAGAGCCTCGGGGGCCAGGCATTCTGGTCGTTCGGCGGCCTGTTCTTCGTGGACTCGCCCGAACAACGCCGCATGGGCGTGCGCGATTCGCACGCGCTCGCGCTGGCCGACTGGATGGGCACCGCCGCCTTCGATCGCCCCGAGGATCACTGGCCCCGCCGCTGGGCCGAGGCCTATGTCGACTTTGCTGCCGGCGAAAAACGCAGCTGGCTGCACGCCATGGGCATGCGCTGGTTTCCGGTGGTGGGCTGGGCCGAACGCGGCGGACATGGTTCCATCGGCCACGGCAATTCCGTGCCGCGCTTCCATGTCACCTGGGGCACCGGGCCCGGCGTGATCGAGCCCTTCGTGCGCCGTGCGCGCGAGGCCCAGGCCAGTGGCCTGCTGCAGTTCGGCTTCCGCCATCGCGTCGACGACTTGATCGTCGAGGGCGGCTGCGTGGTCGGCGTGCGCGGCAGCGTGCTCGCCGCCGATGGCATGGAACGCGGCAAGCCGAGTTCACGCGACGTGGTGCAGCCGTTCGAACAGCGCGCGCAGTCGGTGATCGTGGCCTCCGGCGGCATCGGCGGCAATCACGCGCTGGTGCGCAAGAACTGGCCCGAACGGCTGGGCCCGCCGCCTGCCCACATGCTGTGCGGCGTGCCGGCGCACGTGGACGGTCGCATGCTCGGCATCAGCGAGGCCGCCGGCGCGCGGCTGATCAATCGCGACCGCATGTGGCACTACGTCGAGGGCATCGAGAACTGGAATCCGATCTGGCCCATGCATGCCATCCGCATCCTGCCGGGGCCTTCGTCGTTCTGGTTCGACGCGACCGGGCGCCGCCTGCCCGGCCCGCTCTGGCCGGGCTTCGATACCCTCGGCACGCTGGAGCATCTTCGCGGCACCGGCCATGACTACAGCTGGTTCGTGCTCGACCAGCAGATCATCCGTCGCGAGTTCGCGCTGTCGGGTTCGGAACAGAATCCCGACCTCACCGGCAAGAGCTGGCGGCAGGTGGCCAGGCGCGCCATCGGCAAGGCGGCGCCGGCGCCGGTGGAAGCCTTCAAGCAGCATGGCCGCGACTTCATCGTGCGCAACACGCTGGAGGAACTGGTCGAGGGCATGAATGCGCTGGCCGGCAACCAGTTGCTCGACGTCGTGCAGCTGCGGCAGGAAATCGAGGCGCGCGACCGGCAATGGGACAATCCGTTCACCAAGGACAGCCAGGTCATGGCTATCCATAACGCGCGCCGCTATCGCGGGGACAAGCTCGTGCGCGTGGCCAAGCCGCACCGCCTGCTCGATCCGGCGAACGGTCCGCTCATCGCCGTGCGGCTCAACATCCTCACGCGCAAGACGCTTGGCGGCCTCGAGACCGACCTGCAGGCGCGCGTGCTCGGCCCCGATGGCGCGCCGCTCCCGGGCCTGTACGCCGTGGGCGAAGCGGCCGGCTTTGGTGGCGGCGGCCTGCATGGCTACCGCGCGCTGGAAGGCAGCTTCCTCGGCGGCTGCCTGTTCTCGGGCCGCGTGGCGGGCCGCGCGGCAGCGGCAGCGCTGGCATGAACGGGCACACGCTGCCGCGCATCGCCATCTACGGTGCCGGCAGCGTCGGCTGCTACCTCGGCGGACGGCTCGCGGGACACGCCCGCGTGACCTTCATTGGCCGTCCGCGCGTCATCGACATCTTGCGCTCGCGCGGACTCGGCTGGAGCGACCTGCATGGTCGGCACGGGCATGTCGCGGCCGCCGCGCTCGACCTTCGCAGTGATCCCGAAGGCGCCGCCGATGCCGATCTGGTCCTCGTCACCGTCAAGTCGTCGGCCACCGAAACGGTGGCGCGCGAACTGGCCAGGGTTGCCGCTCCCGGCGTGCCGGTGATCAGCTTCCAGAACGGCCTGCACAACGCGGAGCACCTGCGCAAGCTGCTCGCCGCGCATCGCGTGTGCGCCGGCATGGTGCCCTTCAACGTGGTGCAGCGTGAGCCGGGGGTGTTCCACCAGGGCACCGATGGCGAGCTGATGGTGGAGGCGGATACGGCGTTGTCACCGTTTCTGCCGGTGTTCGCTGCCGCCGGCCTGCGCCTGATCCAGCGCGACGACATGCCGGCCGTGCAGGCGGCCAAACTGCTGTTCAATCTCAACAATGCCATCAACGCGCTGTCCGGGCTGCCGCTGAAGCAGGAGCTGTCCCTACGCGAGTGGCGGCGCTGCCTGGCGCTGGCGCAACGCGAAGCGCTGGCGACTTTTGCCGTCGCTGGCATCCGCCCGACACGCCTGTCACCGCTGCCGCCAGCGTGGTTGCCGCGCGTGCTTGAGCTGCCGGATGCGTGGTTCCGCCGGCTGGCGGCGCGCCTGCTGGCGATCGATCCGCTCGCCCGCTCGTCCATGTGGGAAGACCTCGAAGCCGGCCGGCCTACCGAGGTCGACGTGATCAACGGGGAAATCGTGCGCCTCGCCGGCGTGCATGGCCTGCGCGCGCCGGTCAACGCCTGTCTCGTCGCGCTGATCCGCGCGGCGGAACGCGAACGGTGCCCATGGACCGGCGCCGGACTGCTTCAGGCCCTGCGCACCGCTCAGTGATCCGCCGACCCGTAGAGTTCGCGGCGCAGCTGGCCCAGCGACAGCGCCTCCCACGTCGCCACCATCACCAGCACCGCCGCCACCAGCACCGACAACCACAGGACGGATACCCTCGACGCCAGCAACGACATCAGCAGCAGCACGCCCAGCCCCGCCAGGTGCGAGAGCGGAAGCCTGGTGTGATTCACGGTCTGCTTGAACCACGCATTGCCGAGCAGGTAGAGCATCGGGCCACCCAGCAGCACGGCCACCTGCGGCAGGTTGCCCACCGCCTGCGGATGCTCAAGGCTCAGCTCGTCGCCGACGGCACTGACCACGATGCCCGCCACGATCAGCAGATGCAGGTAGGTATAGCCAAGCCGCGCGGTGCGCCCCGGATCGGCGGATTCGCGGATCGAGCGGCTGCCGCGCTCGGCGCCGATGTCGAAATAGATCCACCACATCGCCACGCAGCCGACGAACGCGGCCACGAAGGCGATCCAGGTATCGGCGGTGCGCGCGCCCTGCGCGAAGCTGCTGCCCGTGACCACCACCGACTCGCCGAGCGCGATGATCACGAACAGGCTGCAGCG
Source organism: Dyella soli (assembly GCF_054482295.1). Classification (NCBI taxonomy): domain Bacteria; kingdom Pseudomonadati; phylum Pseudomonadota; class Gammaproteobacteria; order Lysobacterales; family Rhodanobacteraceae; genus Dyella; species Dyella soli. The sequence continues at coordinate 263,214 of NZ_JBTFFU010000002.1, read as the reverse complement.
CTCGGCCATGTGGCCGCCCTCGACATCCCATTCGGCGGTGCTTGAACGCCCCAGGCCCGGCACGTAGAAGAACGCCGCGGGGCCGGTGTACTCGATCGCCAGCGCCACCATCCAGCAGGCCAGGCGTACCTGGCCATCGAGCCAGCCGCCAGCGATCCACCACACGCCGGAAACCGCCAGCCACAGCGTGATGCGGTGGAAGTTGCGCCGGGCCGGCAGCGGCGATCGTCGCAATGCCCACAGCATGAAACACGAGCGGCCCACCTGCATGAACGTGTACGCGCCCGCGAAAGTCAGGCCGCGGGCATCGAAGGCCTGCGGCAGTGCCGTCGACAGCAGCAGCCCCGCGAACATCAGCACCAGCAACAGCAGGCGCACCGCAAGGCGGTCGGGGTCGAGCCAGTTGGTGATCCAGCCGGTGAAGATCCAGACCCACCATACCGCCAGGAACAGCACCAGCACATGCAGCACCCCGCCGCCGCTCAGGTCGCGCAACAAGGTGTGGGACAGCTGGGTGATCGCGTAGACGAACACCAGGTCGAAGAACAGCTCGATGTTGGTGACCTTGCCGTGCACGCCGGCCTGGCGCGGACGCAACAGGCTGGGCGCGCCGGTCCTTTCCGGCTGATCTGCTTCGGACATGGTGCGGACTCCCTGCGGTCGCCGCCGTTATCGCATGCCCGCTAGCGCCGACGCCATGGCCCGCCCGCTAACGGCCATCATCCCTGATCGCACTGACCCGGCCGTCGACCACGATTACCGTGATGACGCGACCGCCGCTGCGGTATTGCCAGTGCTCGCCGGGCGGCGCGGACATACGCGCCGCATGGCCGCTCGAGCGCCCGCCCTTGCGGCTGCCGGACGTCGCCCGGCCGTGCGCCTTGTAGGCGGGTTTGCCCAGCAGTTCCAGCACCCGCGCGGCGCTGTCGCCCACGACCAGCACCTGGCTGCCCACGCGCAGCGTACCGCTGCCTGCGTGCGCTGCCACAGCCAGTAGCAGGCATGCCAAACACAGATATCGGCGCATGATCACGTCCCTGTCCCCTGTCGCACACGCGGTGCCGCGTCAGGGCGAACTAAGCCATGCGGGCCGCGCGGAAAGCACGCCTCGCGAGCCGTCCGTTGTTGTAGGCGGCCGTCTCGTGCCGCACCGCGCAGCGACCGTGCGCACCTGGAAACGGCCTAGTGCGTGCGGTCCTGGATATCGGCGACCTTGCAGCTGATGATGGTGACGATGCGCCCGTCGTCCCGCTGGTACTGCCAGCGCTTGCCCTGGTAGCCGCCGAAGTCGCTCTCCACCGGCTCCTTGAAATCAGGCTTGCCCCGCAACTGCATCACGCGCACCACGCTGTCACCCACGGTCGGCACTTCGCCGCCGACCCGCAGTGTATTGCCGGCATGCGTCGCCAGGCTCAACGACAACAGCAGCACGACGAGGTGGCGACGCCATGATGCCCTCCTTGCCGTTCAACGGCGGCGCTCAGAAGCCGGAACCCGGTTGGGCCAGGTAATCGTCCTCGGCCGGTGTATTGGCACGGCCAAGCACGGCATTGCGATGGGGAAAGCGCCCGAAGCGCCGGATCACGTCGCGATGGCGACGTGCGTAGCTGGCGTAGTCCTCGAATGGCGCGCGTGGTCCGGGCGGCTGCGCGGCCAGCAGTTGCTCGAACAAATCCACGCACCGCTGCTGCAGGGACAGGTCCTCGGCGTGTTCCAGCGGCAGGTAGGCGAATGTCCGCTGCATGGGCGTCAGGCGCAGGTGATCCCCGCGCGTGATGCCCGCCAGGGCCAGCGCCTGCGCCTGCGCATCGGCGGCCCAGGTGCGCGGATCGTTGCGATGGATATTGCGGCTGAACTGGTCCAGCACGATCAGCAGGGCCAGCCAGCCTTCGGGTGTGTCACACCACCCGTCGAGTTCACCACGCGAGGCGGCGTCCAGTGCTGCGCCAAACCGCTCGCGCACGGCAGCATCGAAGGCCTCGTCGCGGGCAAACCACAGCGGCTCGCTGCTCGCGGCAAACCAGAAATCCAGCACGTCCTTGGGCTTGGTCGACATCGTGTGTACCGGGTTTTGGAGCAAGGTCAGCCGTGCGTGGTGCCGGCGAGGCAGTGCATGTCCCGATGCATGCCATGCAGCCGGGACAACTGCACGGCAAGCACGCGCGCCGATTCATCCGTGGCGTGCGCCGCCTGCTGTTCGAAGCAATGCAGCAAGGCGCATTCGCTGCGCGCCAACTGCTGCACCCAGGCCGTATCCCGGTTCGAGGAAAAGCCGTTGACCAGTTCGGCCAGGGCACTGCGTACCGCACCGGAAAGCGTGCCATGCCGCGCCGGCGTGCCGCCGCCGGCATGCACCTGCGCCTGCAATTCGCCGATCAACAGGTCGAGCGTATGCACGTTTTCGGTCAGCAAGGCCTGCAGGCCCGGCTCGCGTACCTGCACCAGGGCGCGGCGATAGAGTTCGCGATCATCGATGCCGCGTCGGATGAGTACGTTGTAGTGCGGTTTTCCTGCGTGCGACACGAGGTCGCCTCCTGACACCCGATAGCTGCTGTGGCTATCCTCGTCCCTCGCCACTTAGCGGAAGGTTAACGCGCGTTACCTGCAACCGCTTTTATCCCGCGTCTTATTGCCCCACCTGCAGCAGGTTGAGCGGCTGGCCGTTGCCGGCGCGGATGCCCTGCTGCAATTCGGCCAGTCGCCGGACTGCCGGGCACAGCGCCTGGATCTGCGGCGTCAGCGCCTGCATGCGCTGCTCCAGCCGCGGCCGCAGCTGGGTCGCCAGGTCGGTGGCGCTGTCGCGCAATCCTGCCGCCGCCTGCAGGTCGCCACTCATGGCGGCATTGATGGCCTGCTGGCCGAGGTCGTTGGCCAGCACCGGGAGCAGATCGTTGGCCAGCTGATCGGCGTACTGGTCGGCGATATTGCCCTGCCAGTCGTGCGTACTGTTGCTGGCGGCGATGCGCTGCTTCAGCTCGGCGGCGCGCGCGGCGACACGGCGGTCCAGTTCGGCGCGCGTATCGGCGCCCAGCGAGAGGCGCGAGCCTTCGTCATGCATGGCGCTGGCGAGCATGTCCACGCCATGGCCGGCGACCACCTTGGCCCTCGGCATCAGCGCGCGCAGCTCGCGTTCGAACAGGGCGAGGCGGTCCTGGTCCTCGGCACGCAAGGCCACCGACGCGCCGTCGGTGCGCAGCGTGCCGTCGCGCAACTCGACCCGCAATGGCGCCGGCTGCGGCCGGTCGAACAACAGGCTGCCCGAGGCGACGGTCACGTCGTAGCTGCTGCTGGCATGGCAGGTGGTCGCCATGTCCTGCGCGTGGAGCGACACACTGGCAAGCGCAAGGGACAGCACGACGGAAAGACGGCGAAGCATGGCGTGGCCTGGTGGGAAACGGTGCCGCAGCGATAACCCGCGCCGTGGCAACCGTTGCTGAATATCAGCGCTTCAGGGCGTGGAACTGTGCGCGGACCGCCGGTCGGCCGAGCCGCCAGGCCAGCCACAGCAACACCGGCACGGCGATGGCCTTGGTCGCCAGGGCCACCTGGAAGCTGCGATGGACGTGGGCCAGCGCGGCCTGGGCGGCGTCGTTCAGGCCGGCCTGGGCATTGGTCAGGGCAACCCCGTCGCTGAACTCCTTCCACTGGGACAGCAGGATCAGCCCGCCCACCAGCCCCCACCCCACCGCCAGCACGACGGCGGCGACCTGCAGGCTCGGGCGGGCCCAGGCCTGCCGGAGGATCGCCCCCGCGCAGATCACGATGAGGGCGAACGCCGCCACGAAGTAGCCCACGTCCCAGGCCAGCATGCGATGCAACTCGTACGTACCCTCGGGATTGATCGCCGCGTGCTCCTGCAGCGCGCTCCACAGTTGGCGCGCATGCGCCAGGTATTGCAGGCAACCGTAGGCGGCCAGCAACAGGATCAGCCAGGCCACGATGCGCCATGCAGCGAAGCCGGCGGACGGGTGCGCGGCATCGCGCCGGACATGCAACGGCATCAGGACGAGGCCTTCAGCGTTTTCAGGTCAGCCAGGACCTGGGCGGAGCTCTTCTCCGGATCCACGTCCTGATACACCTTGGCGATCTTGCCCTGCGGGTCGATCAGGAAGGTGGTGCGGCGCGCGTACTTCATGCCGGCCATGGACGCCAGCACACCATAGGACTGCGCCGCCTTGCGGTCGGCATCGGACAGCAGCGGGAACGGCACGTGGTACTTGGCTGCGAAATCCGCATGCGACTTCACGTCATCGAGGCTCACCCCCACGACGTCCGCACCAGCCTGGCGCAGCTTGGCGATGTCGTCGCGGAACGTGCATACCTCGGTGGTGCAGCCGGGAGTGAAATCCTTCGGGTAGAAATACATCACCAGCCAGTGGCCATGATGGTCGGCAGGCGTGTGCCACTTGCCGTTCTGGTCCTGCAGGCGGAAGTCCGGCGCCTGCTGGCCCACCTGCGGCAGCGCAGCGGGTTCGTCGGCGCAGGCGGGAAGCACCCAGCCCAGCAACAGGGTCAACATCAACAGCAGCGAAAGGCGACGCATGGCGACACTCCAGGGGCGGGAAACCGGGGAAAGTGTACGCGCTAAAGCAAAGGGCGCCAGCGGGCGCCCTTTGCACGGTCGTGTTGTTCGCGATCAGCGCTTGGTGATGGAGAACGCACCGATCGAGACACCGAGGTTGATGCCTTCGCCGCTGCCATGCAGCGCCAGCGAGGTCGTGCCCTTGGTCAGGACCTGCGCCTCGCCACTCTTGCCCACGCCCGCTTCGGCACCGGCCTGCGCGTAGTCGCCGAAGACATCGTCGATGCTGCGGACATGGGTGATGTCGCCCTTGCCGTTATCGATGCGGTACTTGCCGGCGGTCAGGCCGCCGCCATTGACGGTGATCTTCACATTGGCGCGCTGGCCATTGCTGCAGACCACGGTGCCCTCGCCCTCCGCATGCTTGTAGATCACCGACCAGCCGGCGAGGCTGAAGGACAGGTCGCATTTCACCTCCGCTTCCGCCGCCCGCGCCTGCGTCACCGGCAGCGCCGTCATTGCACCCGCGCAGGCCAGCACCAGGGCCGCCATACCAAACGTACGCTTGATCATCATGGTCTCCTTGCAGTGAGTGGAACGACTGGTAGCGGTAACCATTGTGACCCACGATCCTGAACGGTCCGGGATACGCGCCAGCATCCGTTCATCCTCGGCTTTGCAGGTGAACGCCGCGTGGATATTTCCTCGCTTGATGCTTCACTAACGGTGCCGCGCGCACACTGGTATCCCACGAAAAGCGAGGGTCCAGCCATGAAAACCGGAGCGTCCGTCCTGGTCATCGCGGCACTGGCGATGACGTGCAGCGGGCCGCTGGTCGCCCAGTCCTCCACGTCCGCACCCAAGACCCGCACGGTGTGCGAAGACGTGACCGTGCAGGACAACCCCAAGGATTCGCACCAGATCGCCGGCATGGCGATCGGCGGTGTCGCCGGCGGCCTGCTCGGCAACCAGATCGGCGGCGGCAAGGGTCGCACGCTGGCCACCGTGGCGGGAGCGGCCGGTGGCGCGTACGCTGGCAAGAAGGTCCAGGAAAACCAGCAGGCGAAAAACACCCATGTCGAACGGCGCTGCCGTGAGGTCAGCAACTGACGACACCGCTGCGCCCTGCCGAGAGGAACTTCATGCTCAAGTATTCGCTGGTTGGTTATGACGGCTCGCCCTCTTCACAGCGGGCCGTCCGCTTCGCCGTCGACCTGGCCCGCGCGAGCGGCGGTCGCGTTCGGGTGATCTCGGTGCTGCAGGTCACCGAAGGCAGTGCCGACACCTGCACGCTGATGATGAGCGACCCTGGCACCAGCCAGTGCAGCCGCCTGCTGCAGGAGCTGAAGGAACTCGCGCCCGGCGCCGACCAGCTGATCGACAGCGAAGTCGTGCGCGGCAGCCCGGGCGACGTCCTGCTGGATCAGGTGAAGCGGCACAGCATCGATCATGTGGTGATCGGCCACACCGAGCGAGGTGCCCTGGCGCGCTGGCTGCTCGGCTCCGTCTCGGGCGAGGTGCTCGAACGCTGCCATGTGCCGGTGACGGTGGTGCGCTGAGCCACCTCCACTGAATGGTGGCCACGCCTGCGGCCACGCGGGTGGGCAACGATTAATCCGCGACGACGATCACGTCGTATGCTGTTGTCACCATTCCGTCATACCGGATCCATCGCCAGCCCCGCACGCGGGTCGGCCGCCGCCCCACAGGAAGGCCCGCGTGAGCTACGCCGCATCGTTGCCCTGGACGCTGGACAGCATCGACTTCAGCCGCATCGACATCCGGCGCGTGCGCCACGACGAAGACCTGTTCTTCCTGCTGTGCAGCGCATCGTTCGTGGAAAGCGGTTCTGACCTGTACACGCAAAACCTGGTCGATCATTTCGCGGGCGACCAGGAACTGCAGACCTGGCTCAGCCAGCACTGGGAACACGAAGAGCTGCAGCACGGCCGCGCACTGGCCGCATACGTCAAGGCGGTGTGGCCGGAGTTCGACTGGGAGCGCGGCTTCGCCTCGTTCTGGGCGGAATACGGCGCGGTGTGCACCGCCGAGCAGCTGGAGCCGAGCCGCGGCCTGGAGCTGGCTGCGCGCTGCGTGGTGGAAACAGGCACGGCCTGCCTCTACCGCGCGCTCAACGACATCACCGACGAGCCCGTGCTCAAGCAGCTCACCGGCCATATCAAGAGCGATGAAGTGCGCCACTACAAGCACTTCTACCAGCACTTCCGCCTCTATCGCGAACGCGAGGGCTTCGGCCGCTACAAGGTGTTCCGCGCGATCCTGCGCCGGGTCAACGAGATCAAGAGCGAGGACGGCGACATCGCGCTGCGGCACGTATTCAACCAGTGCTACCCGCAGCTCCGCGGCAACGAGCAGGAGTTCCGCCGCGTCACCGGGCGCGCGCAGGGCCTGCTGCGCCGGAACATTCCCGCCGCGATGACGGTGAAGATGCTGCTCAAGCCGCTGGATCTCCCCGGGCGCTGGCAGGATGCGCTGGAGAAGCCGCTGGCGAAGCTGGCCGAGAGACTGTTCCTGCACTGAACCGCTGGTGGGACGCCCCGGCCGCGGCCGTGGACCGGGGCAGCCGCAGGTTTACTTCGCCGGACGGGGCGCCTCTTCCACTTCGCGTGGCTTGCCCTGCTGCGGCGACTGCAGCCTGGCCACGTCGACCGGGCGGATCTGCTTGATGAAGCACGGCGGATCGGGCGGACCGGTGAGCACGCGGTCGAACTTCACCGACACCTCGCTGACACTGGAAGTCAGCGCGATATGGTTGGTGAACTGCAGGTTGCGGCACTTGCCGTCCAGGTCGAGCAGCCACGCTTCGTTGGAACGCGTGTACACCGCGAGCTGGTCATCGCTCAGCGGCTCCCACGACCACAGGCTGAAGTAGTGGAACTTGTTGACCGGCGCACCCGCTACCGCCGCATAGGCCTGCTGGCGGGCGTTGAGGCGCTCGGTGTACTCCTTGCCGACGCGCGCGCAAGCGGCCAGCAGCAGGGCCGAGGCGCCAACGAGCAAAACGTGTTTGACATCCATGGGCTGATCTCCTTGGGGGACGGTCATCAGAACGCGCGAGTCGCGCGCGGGTGGACGAACCTACTTTTTCTTGGCCGCCTTGGGCAGCGGCTGCCACTTGGCCGGATCAAAACCGGCCACTTCGTAAACCAGCGTGAGTTTCTTTTCGCCATCCTGCATGGTCACGTCGAGGGTGACCTTCTTCGCCTTTTCCAGTTGGGCGATGAAGGCGCTGTCGTCGCGGACCATCAGCGCGGGCTCGCCCGTGGGCGGCGCAAACGCCTTGATGCCGGACGGCTTGCCGTCGAAGGTGGCGTTGAGGGTGCAGGTGGCGCGGCAGACAAAGCCGTGGCCGTCGCTGAACAGGAACGCGTTCTGGCCCCATTCGGTGTGGCGCCGCAGCACCAGCCGCACGCGGTTCCCGCCTGAGGGCTGGCTGTTGTAGATGCTGGCCGTCGACTGCGTGCCACCCTCCATCGGCGACACCTGGTACAACCACAACCCCTGCAAACGGTTCTTCTCGCTGGTCTCGAGGTAGCGCTGCTCGATCGCCGGCAGGCTTTGCTGCACTTCCCTGGCGGCGTCGCTGTTCGGGTAGCGGCTGACGATCTCCTTGCCCATGGTTGTTGCCATGCCGTCGTTGCCGATGCGCACCAGCTGGCGATAGGTATCGAGCTTGCGCGCGGAACCGTCGTCCGGCGCCTGGGCTGCCTGCGGCGCCGCCGCCTGGTCACCCGACGGGGAGCATCCGGCAAGGGCGAGCGCGAGGCCGGTGGCGGTGACGGCAAGGCGAAGGCGCGGGAATTTCATGGGCTGATTCCGGGTGTCGGGAAAGTGCCTAGAGTGAAACGCGCGGAGGGGTGACGCAACCACTCCCTGCGCGCCCGGCGCCGACCGCATGCATGGGCATGGAACCTCCATGGCCCATCAGGCATGGACCGGTGTGTCGCCGAAGCGCTCACGCAATTGCGCACGAAAGCGGCGACTGCACGGTACCGTGGCGCCATCGCGCATGACCAGGCGCGCATCGCCGGTTTCCAGCGGCTCGATCTCGGCGAGGTAATCGAGGTTGACCAGATAGCTGCGATGCACGCGGACGAAGCGCTGGGGATCGAGCCGCTCCTCGATGCCGCTCATGGTGGCGCGCAGCGGGTAATCGCGGCCGCGCACATGCAGGTTCACGTAATTGCCCGACGCCTGCGCCCATTCGATTTCGCGCGCGGCGACCAGGAACTCGCGCCCAAGCTTGCGCACCAGGAAGCGCTCGGGCCGGTCGATCGGCTCCACCGGCGGACCCTCGTCGGGCTCGGCCAGCAGGCGCGCCTCGCCTTGCAGCCGGCGCAGCACAAAGCCATAGAAGGACATGGTGCCGACGAACAGGAAATAGGTGCGCAGATCCTTCAGGTATTCATAGCCCAGCTGCACGATCCAGTGGCCGAAGTCGTAGTGGGCGCCAGCCACCGCGTAGGCGAGCTGGCGCAGCGCCACCATGCCGGCCACGTGGACCAGGCTGAAGGGCACGCTCAGCAACAGGTGCACGACCAGGCTATGGCGCCAGCTATCGAGCCGGAACGGCCAACGTCGCGTCGCCAGCACGACCAGCGGCACCAGCGCCAGCAACATCAGGCTGCTGCTGGTCTCCCACACCCACGGCTCGAAGCTCGATGCGCGCTGGCTGCGACGCACGTTGTCGTACCACGACACCGTGCCGTTGAACACGGTATTGACGGCGCAGAGCAGCAGCCAGAAGCCCACCTCGAAAGGCCGCCGCCAGCGCTGGAACTTGCCGTAGTCGAAACCCGCCTGCTTGGCCATGCCGGCGATTCTACGTGGGTCGCCGGCGCCTGGCGCCAGTGGCGGGCCACCGTACGGCACGCAGCCATGGAGGCGGTGGACCGTGGGTGCGAAGCACGGCGCTTTGCCCGCTTGCGATGGCCATCCATAATGCGTGGGCTCAGGCCAGGACGCTTCCCCGATGCCCTCCTCCATCGCCTCGACGCCGGCGGACTCGCTGCGTTCGCACCCGGCCTTCGTCCAGTTCTGGTTCGCGCGCATCGCCTCCGGCTTCGGCTTCCAGATGCTGTCGGTGGCGGTGGGCTGGCAGATCTATGCGATCAGCGGCCGCGCGCTGGATCTGGGCCTGATCGGGCTGGTGCAGTTCTTCCCTTCGGTAATGCTTGCGTTGCCGGCCGGCCACGTGGCCGATCAGTTCGAGCGCCGCCGCATCGTGCTGCTGGGGCAGATCGTCGAGTTGGTGGCCATCGCGGTGCTCGCGGCGCTCAGCCTCGCGCATCTGGCGCACGAGGCAGGCATCCTTGCGCTGGTGTTCCTGCTCGGCGTCGCCAAGGCGTTCGAGTTTCCCGCACTGCAATCGATGCTGCCCGCACTGGTGCCGCCGGCGATCCTGCCGCGCGCCATGGCCGCCAGCGGCTCGGCGGGTCAGGCGGCCATGATCATGGGACCGGCGGTTGGCGGTTTCCTGTATGTCGCCGGTCCCGGCACGGTGTATGTGGTCTGCGGCCTGCTCTACCTCGCATCGGCCTGGCTGATGGCGCGCCTTCGCTACGAGCAGGCGCCGCCGCGGCGCGAGCCGGCCACGCTGAAGACCTTGTTCGCCGGCGTGCATTTCATCCGCCGGCGACCGGACGTGCTGGGCGTCATCTCGCTGGACCTGTTTGCGGTCTTGCTGGGCGGCGCCACGGCGCTGCTGCCCATCTTCGCGAAGGACATCCTGCACACCGGCGCCTGGGGCCTGGGCCTGCTGCGCGCCGCGCCCGCCATGGGCGCGTTGCTGATGTCGCTGTGGCTGACGCGGCATCACATGGAGCGACGCGTGGGCTCGATCATGTTTGCTTCCGTCGCCGGCTTCGGCCTGGCGACGCTGGCGTTCGCACTGTCCACCACGCTCTGGTTGTCGCTCGCCGCGCTGTTCGCGCTGGGCGCGTTCGACATGGTGAGCATGGTCATTCGCGGCGCGCTGGTGCAGCTTGATACGCCTGACGACATGCGCGGTCGCGTCAGCGCGGTGAATGCCATCTTCATCAACACCTCCAACCAGCTCGGCGAATTCGAGTCCGGCCTGCTGGCCGCATGGGTGGGCGCGGTGAACGCCACCCTGGTCGGCGGCATCGGCACGCTGATCGTGGTGGCGCTGTGGATGGCCATGTTCCCCACCTTGCGGCGACGCCAGCGGCTGCACGCCGAGCCCGGCGAGCTGTCGCAACCGGCGACCGACACGCTCTGAGGCTGCCGGACCGTTGATGGCGGTCGGCGTCCCGAAGCTTGCGCCGGACCGGCTGGCGAATGTTTACGCATCGCTCACGCCGCCGCTGGCACCGTGGAGACTCTGACTCCCAGGAGGACGCCCATGGGCCGCCCGTACGACATCGAAGGCAATATCAACGGCGTCCGCGAACGAGTTAGCGAACGAGTACGTCACTATGCCGGAGAGGCCGCCGATCGGGCCGATGACCTGATCGAGCGCGGGCGTGACGTGCGCCGCCGCTTCGGTCGCAGCCACAACGCCTACGCGCGTCGACTCGGTCACGCCGCGGAAGACTTCGCCGATGAGGCGAACTACCAGTACCGCCGCCTGCGCCGCCATGTATCGCGCCACCCGGTGGCCACCACGGCGATCGTCGCGGGCACCGTGGGCGCGTTCTTCCTGTTGCGTCACCTGTTGCGCAGCCGCGACGAGGACTGATCCCCGCCTGCGCGGCACCTGAAAAAAAAGCCCGCCGAAAGGCGGGCTTTTTGTGTTGCGGTACCTCCCGCGGGAGGCACCGCGGGCCGGCATCAGACCGTCAGCGGATTGGGCTTGTCCGGGTCGAGCTTGTAGGTCTTGATGGCGCGCGCGACATCCTTCGCGTTGACCTTGCCGTCCTTCGCCAGCGCGGCCAGTGCGGCGTGCGCGATCCAGTAGCGGTCCACTTCGAAGAAGCCGCGCAGGTGTGCACGCGTGTCCGAACGGCCGTAGCCATCGGTGCCGAGCACGGTGTAGTGCATGCCATCGGGCATGAAGGCGCGGATCTGGTCGGCGTACTCTCGAACGTAGTCGGTGGCGGCCACGGCCGGGCCCTGGCGACCCTGCAACAGGCTGGTCACGTAAGGCACGCGCTGCTCGGCTTCCGGATGCAGGCGATTCCAGCGCTCGGCGTCGAAGCCATCGCGACGCAGCTCGCTGAAGCTCGGGCAGGACCAGATGTCGGCAGTAACGCCGAAGTCCTTTTCCAGCAACTCGGCGGCGGCGATGGCCTCGCGCAGGATGGTGCCCGAACCCAGCAGCTGCACGCGCGGCTCGCCCTTCTTCGGCTTGCCGGCGTCCTTGAACAGGTACATGCCCTTGATGATGCCTTCCTCGGCGCCCTGCGGCAGGTCCGGATGGCTGTAGTTCTCGTTCATCACCGTGAGGTAGTAGTACACATCCTCCTGCTCCTGCAGCATGCGGCGCGTGCCGTCCTGCATGATCACCGCGATCTCGTAGGAGAAGGTCGGGTCATACGACTTCACGTTCGGGATCGCACCGGCCAGCAGGTGCGAATGGCCGTCCTCGTGCTGCAGGCCCTCGCCGTTGATGGTGGTGCGGCCGGCGGTGCCGCCGATCAGGAAGCCGCGCGCGCGCATGTCGCCGGCGGCCCAGGCCAGGTCACCGATGCGCTGGAAGCCGAACATCGAGTAGTACACGAAGAACGGCAGCATCGGCTGGTTGCTGATGCTGTAGCTGGTGGCCGCAGCCATCCAGGCGGCCATGCCGCCGGCCTCGGAGATGCCTTCCTGCAGCACCTGGCCCTTCTGGTCTTCGCGGTAGTACAGCAGCTGGTCGGCATCCTGCGGGCGGTACTTCTGGCCGAAGGGCGCGTAGATGCCGATCTGGCGGAACATGCCCTCCATGCCGAACGTGCGCGCCTCGTCGGCCACGATCGGCACGATGCGCTCGCCGATCTGCTTGTCGCGCAGCAGCAGGTTCATGCCGCGCACCAGCGCCATGGTGGTGCTGATCTCGCGCTCGCCGGTGCCCTTGGTGATCTGCTCGAACGCGGCCAGCTCCGGCGCCTTGATCTTGATGTCGGCCTTGCGGCGACGCTGCGGCAGCGCACCGCCCAGCGCGCGACGACGCTCCAGCATGTACTGCACTTCCGGCGAGTCCTTGCCCGGGTGGTAGTACGGCACGTCGTCCAGCTTGTCGTCAGGCACCGGGATGTTGAAGCGGTCGCGGAAGTGGCGCACGGCTTCGGCATCCAGCTTCTTCTGCTGGTGCGTCGGGTTCTGCGACTCGCCGGCCGCGCCCATGCCGTAACCCTTCACCGTCTTGGCCAGGATCACGGTGGGCATGCCCTTGGTGTTCACGGCCTGGTGGTAGGCCGCATAGACCTTGTGCGGATCATGGCCGCCGCGGTTGAGGCGCCAGATGTCGTCGTCGGACAGGTTGGCGACCAGCTGCGCGGTTTCCGGATACTTGTTGAAGAAATGCTCGCGCGTATACGCGCCGCCGAAGGCCTTGCACGCCTGGTACTCGCCGTCGACGGTTTCCATCATCAGCTTGCGCAGCGTGCCGGTGGTATCGCGCGCCAGGAGCGGATCCCAGTAGCTGCCCCAGATCACCTTGATGGCGTTCCAGCCGGCGCCGCGGAACACGCCTTCCAGTTCCTGGATGATCTTGCCGTTGCCGCGCACCGGGCCGTCCAGGCGCTGCAGGTTGCAGTTGATCACGAACACCAGGTTGTCCAGGCCTTCGCGCCCGGCCAGCGAGATCGCACCGAGCGACTCGGGCTCGTCGGTTTCGCCGTCGCCCAGGAAGCACCAGATCTTGCGGTCGGTCTTGGGCATCAGGCCGCGGTGTTCCAGGTACTTCCAGAACTGCGCCTGGTAGATCGCCTGGATCGGACCCAGGCCCATCGACACCGTCGGCACCTGCCAGTAGTCCGGCATCAGCCAGGGATGCGGATACGAAGACAGGCCCTGGCCCTTGCCGGCCACTTCCATGCGGAACAGGTTGAGCTGTTCCTCGCTGATGCGGCCTTCGAGGAACGAACGTGCGTACACACCCGGGCTGGAGTGGCCCTGATGGAACACCAGGTCGCCCGGGTGGTCAGCGCTCGGTGCGCGCCAGAAATGGTTGAAGCCAACGTCGTACAGCGTGGCCGACGACGCAAAGCTGGCGATATGGCCGCCCAGTTCGCCCGGCTTGCGGTTGGCGCGCACGACCATGGCCATGGCGTTCCAGCGGATCAGGGTGCGGATGCGCCATTCCATCGCCGCATCGCCGCTCATCTTCGCTTCGTGGGCGGGCGAAATGGTGTTGACGTATTCGGTGGTCGGATTGAACGGCAGGTAGCCACCCGAACGGCGCGTCGAATCGACCATCTTCTCCAGCAGGAAATGGGCTCGCTCGGTGCCATCGTGATTGATGACGGCATTGAGCGATTCGAGCCACTCCTGGGTCTCGGTGGGGTCCAGGTCCTGGTGAAGGATGTCGTCGAGCTGATCCATGGGGAGCTTCTCTCCGCGGCGCCGGGGGTTGGCGCGGCTATAGGTGGATTGCCTCTGCGTGAGAGGCGGGGAACCCTTCGAGTTTAGCTCCGGTGGGGTTTTTCGCCAATTGGATCGTGGCAGTACGGGGGCGCACGGGGGTGCAAGCTGTTGATTGGGAGACGGTGGGCGCGCGCCTGGTGGCTGAGCTGCCGCAAGGGTGCCGCCTGCGCGGCGGGCGTTTCGAACCGCTGCCGCGGTCCGATGGGGACTAGCTTCGCGTCGTCGGCAGACGGTCGAAACGCCCGCCGCGCAGGCAGCACGCTGGCGGTAACGCTGCCCAAAAAAGAACGGGGCCCGCAGGCCCCGCTCGCACTCCGTCGCAGCCCCGCGACCTCAGCTGCGCTTTTCGCCCTGCATCTGGCGAATCTGCGCATCCACGGCCGCAATCGCCGTCATGTTGACCACGCGGCGTGGTGTCGCCGCCGGGGTCAGGATGTGGGCCGGGCGGTTCACGCCCATCAGGATCGGGCCGATCGCCACGCCATCAGTCATCACCCGCACCATGTTGTAGGTGATGTTGGCGGCGTCGAGGTTCGGCATCACGAACAGGTTGGCGCGGCCGGTGAGCGTGGTGTTGGGGAAGATGCGGTGGCGCAGCCCCTCGTCCCAGGCGGTGTCGGCCTGCATCTCGCCGTCCATGTCGAGCTTCGGCACGCGCTGCTTGAGGATCTGCCACACCTTGCGCATCTTCGCCGCGCTCGGATTGTCGTGGCTGCCGTAGTTGGAATGCGACAGCAGCGCCACCTTCGGCTCGATGCCGAACAGCTTCAGGCGATAGGTTGCCTGCAGCGTGGCTTCGGCGATCTGCTCGGCCGTGGGGTCGCACTGCACGTGCGTGTCGAGGAAGAACCACGCGCCCTGGTCGTTGATCACGCCGGTCATGGCCGAGGTGCACGACACGCCCGGGTCGAGCCCGAAGATGCTGCGCATGTAGCCAAGCTTCTTGTGGAAGCGCCCGACCAGGCCGCAGATCATCGCATCCGCTTCGCCGCGCTCGACCATCAGCGAGGCGATCAGCGTGGGGCGTGAGCGCATCAGGTTCTTCGCTGCCGCCGGACTCACGCCACGACGCTCGGTCAGCGCGTGGTATTGCTGCCAGTAGTCGTTGAAGCGGGGATCGTCGTTGATGTTGGTGATCTCGTAGTCCGCGCCCTCGCGCATGCGCAGGCCAAGGCGCTGGATGCGCGTGTCGATCACGTCCGGGCGGCCGATCAGGATCGGGAAGGCCAGGCGCTCGTCGATCACCGTCTGCACCGCGCGCAGCACGGTCTCTTCCTCGCCCTCGGCGTAGACCACGCGCTTGAGGTCCGAACGCGCGCGCTCGTACACGGGCTTCATCAGCAGGCCGGTGCGATAGATGAACTGGCCGAGCTTCTCGAGGTAGGCCTCCATGTCCACGATGGGACGCGTGGCCACGCCCGATTCCATCGCCGCCCTGGCCACGGCCGGGGCCAGCATCACCAGCAGGCGCGGATCGAACGGCCGCGGGATCAGGTAGTCCGGGCCGAAGGTCGGCACGTCACCGCCGTAGGCGCTGGCGAGGTCGCCGGCTTCCATGCGTGCCAGCGCGGCAATGGCGCGCACGCAGGCCAGCTTCATCGCCTCGTTGATGCCGGTGGCGCCGACGTCGAGCGCGCCGCGGAAGATGTAGGGGAAGCACAGCGCGTTGTTGACCTGGTTCGGGTAATCCGAACGGCCCGTCGCGATGATGCAGTCCGGACGCACGCGCTTGGCGTCTTCCGGCGAGATTTCCGGGTTGGGGTTGGCCAGCGCCAGGATGATCGGGCGCTCCGCCATGCTGGCGACCATGTCCGGCTTGAGGATGCCGCCCGCCGACAGGCCCAGGAAGATGTCCGCGCCGTCGACGATCTCGGCCAGCGTGCGCTTGGCGGTGTCGCGTGCGTAGCGCTGCTTGTCCGGGTCCATGTGGTCGCGCCCCGTGTACAGCACGCCTTCGCGGTCATAGGCCAGGATGTGCTCGGGCTTCACGCCCAGCGCCACCAGCATGTCCAGGCAGGCGATTCCGGCCGCGCCGACGCCGGTGGTGGCCAGCTTCACGTCCTCGATCTTCTTGCCGACGACTTCCAGTGCGTTGAGCACGGCGGCGCCCACGATGATCGCGGTGCCGTGCTGGTCGTCGTGGAACACCGGGATCTTCATGCGCTCGCGCAGCTTGCGCTCCACGATGAAGCACTCCGGCGCCTTGATGTCTTCCAGGTTGATGCCGCCGAAAGTCGGCTCCAGCGAAGCGATGATGTCGACCAGCTTGTCCGGGTCGCGCTCGTTGATCTCGATGTCGAACACGTCGATGCCGGCGAACTTCTGGAACAGCACGCCCTTGCCCTCCATCACCGGCTTGCCGGCGAGCGGGCCGATGTCGCCCAGGCCCAGCACGGCGGTGCCGTTGGTGATCACCGCCACCAGGTTGCCGCGCGCGGTCACTTCGCTGGCGACGTTGGGATCCTCGACGATGGCCTCGCAGGCATAGGCCACGCCCGGCGAATAGGCCAGCGCGAGGTCGCGCTGGGTCACCATCGGCTTGGTCGCGGAGACCTTGATCTTGCCCGGGGTCGGAAGGCGGTGGTACTCGAGCGCAGCGATACGCAGTTCTTCAGGGAGGGCCATGGGATGCGTGGACTGATGTGATGGGGAGACGGTGCCGCCATGCGGCATCGCCGAATGGTAACACCGGCGGACGCGGCGACCCGACGATGCGGGCGCGCATGGCAGGGGCAACGTTCACCGGGCGCGTCCGGCCACGGGTGCCTAGAGGCTCAGCGAAAGCGTTTCCGCCTGCACCCTGCCCATGTGGATCCGGTTGACGAACAGCGAGAACGCCAGCTTGCCGGCCAGCCCGTGAACATGCTGCATCCACGGCGGCAGCCAGCGCGCCGGGGCGATGGCGCCGGACTCGAAATGCGGCTGCAGGCTGATCACGTCGTGCAGCGCCAGCTTGCCCGCGAACAGGTGGCGCAACATGTCCATGCGCCGCTGCTTGAGGGCCCAGCGGAAGAAGGTGTGCACGGCGAGCAGGCCGGACAGGTACACGTTGTCCTTGGCGAACGCCGAACCACCCGTGAGCGGTACGCCGCGGAAGACCCGCTGGGTCGAATGGAAGCTGTCGGCGACGCTCTGCCCGCACTCGCTGAAGAAGCGGTAGACCTCGACGAAGTCCGCGCCGTTGAGCGCCATGTCGATGGCCAGGATGCGCAGGCTGATGCGCTTGAGGCGCGAGATGTCGATCGCGCCCGACATCAGCTCCGCGAATACCGCCAGCCCTTCCTGGGTGGCCGTCACCCGCGGCGACGTGCGCCCCAGCGACGCCAGCACGGGCTGCGCGCGGCCATTGAGCGCGGTCAGCGAGTGCACGAAGGCTTCGTGGGCAAGCAACTGGTGCCGGTCGTACTCGCTGAAACAGGTGCCGCCGCGCAGGCGGATGCGCGTGGCGCCTGCCGCCGCCTTGGCGGTGAGTTCGGGGTCCACTTCGACCGCGATCTGGCCGGCGCCAAAGAACGCGTCCAGCGTGCGGCGGAGGTCGTCGCGCAGCTCGTCGGCGGGAATACTCACGCTGACGTCATCGGCGAGCAGGTCCGAACCCAGTTCGTCCGACAGTTCCACGAAATAGCGCGCGGCGTCGAGATTGCTGCGGTCACTGCCGGGAATGGCGTCGCCGGGGCGGCCGTAGAGCACGATCGACGGCGCGGTGACACCCGCGGTGCCGACGGCCTCGAGCATTTCCGCCGCGATGCGCCAGGACTCGGCCGTGCGGCTCAGGTACTCGCCGATCGGGTCGTCATAACCGGCCTCGCGCTCGATGGTGGCGAGCTCGGCGCGTTCGGCGGCGAGATTGGGCGCCTGGTAGCTCACTTCCGGCAGCGCAAACCTGCCCTTGCTGTAAGCCTCGATCATGCGGTCTTCCAGCGACGCCGGCCACGCCACCGTGGACAGGATGCGCATGCCCTTCACCGCCGACAACAGGCGCTGATCGAGTTCGGCGTAACGGCGCAGCTCGGGTCCCAGGCTGGCAGCGTTCACGCTCATGCCGGCCTCCGGCGCAAGGCGTCGATGCGGTGGATCAGGTCGGTGGCGACCGGATTGGGCCTGAACGCCCCGAGGAAGCCGCGGGGGCCGGCAGGTATGAAGCTCACGGCCTTGCCGAAACGCGAGGATTCCGTGCGCAGCATCAGCGTGATCCGCGGCGGGTTGGTCATGGTCGAGGCATTGACGTTGATGACCTCGCCCAGGGCGAGGCGGGCCTGCTCGCCCCGGTTTTTCACCACCAGGCTTTCGCCGTCCAGCCAGACTTCATCGACGAGATCGAACAGGAGTCGCCGGAATACCGCCAATCCAATGACCGCCATGAGTAGCGGGATGAACGCGGACGGCCACATCTCGGGCCGGCGCAGTGCCGCGCCGGAACCGATCCAGGTGGCCAGGAACACTGCGAGGAAGCCAAACCAGAACACCGGAAAAACCCGCTTGTAGAAAAACGTGGAAGGCGACGAAAGTCGCTGCATGCCCGTACCCCCGGTCGCGATCCCCCGATAGTAGTGCCTTCCGGGGTCCCCGCCGCAAGCCGGAGCGCCGCGCCTATTCGCGCTCGCCTCGGCCGCGGTGCCCGTGCGGACGGACCACCGGACGACCGCCGCGCTGCCGTCGCAGCTTGGCTTCCAGCGTCGTGGCCTGCTCTTCGCGCTCGTCGCGCAGCTTCAGATAATTGCGCCAGCGCTCGGCCGACAAGTCGCCGCTGTCGAGCGCAGCCTGCACCGAGCAACCGGGCTCGCTGCCGTGCCCGCAATCGGCAAAGCGGCACTGCGCGGCCAGTTCGTCGATATCGGCGAAGAGGTCGAGGTGTTCCTCGCCGGTGAGCTTGAGCTCGCGCATGCCTGGCGTATCGATCAGGCATCCGCCGCTCGGCAGCTGCAGCAGGGCGCGATGGGTGGTGGTGTGGCGGCCGCGGCTGTCGTGGCTGCGCACGGCCTTGGTCGCCATCCGCTCGCTGCCCAGCAGGGTGTTGGTGAGGGTGGACTTGCCGGCGCCCGATGACCCCACCAGCACGGCGCTGTCGCCCGGCTGCAGATACGCCGTCAGCACCGCTGCCGTGGCCGGATCCTTGCCGTTGATGGCATGGATCGGCGTGCCTTCCGGCAGGCGCGCGCGCAGCGCGGCGAGCAGCTCGTCGGCGTCGTCGCGGGTATCGAGCTTGCTCAGCAACACCACCGGCTGGGCGCCGGAACCCTCGGTGAGCGACAGGTAGCGCTCGATGCGGGCCGGGTTGAAGTCGCCATCGAGGCCGGTCAGCACCAGCACGTAGTCGATGTTGGTGGCGATGATCTGGCGCTCGTAGCGCTCGCCGGCCGCCGCCCGCGACAGCACGGTGCGCCTGGGCAGCACTTTCACGATATGCGGCGGCTTGCCGGCCTCCAGCTCGACGAAGTCGCCCACCGCCGGGCGCTCGGCCGGATCGAGGCTGCGCTTGAGGAAATGTCCCGCCGGCTGCGCCCCGAACAGGGTCTCGCCATCGTGCAGTTCATAGCCGGCGCGGTGCTGCGCCACCACGCGTGCCAGGCGTCGTCCGTCGGCCGGGAGGGTGTCACCGCGCCAGCCAATGTGGCGCAATCGCTCGATGGTGTCGGCTTCCGTCATGGGCGGGGATTATGCCCTGCCCGCGCGAAGCCCGTCAGAACGCCCTTTTTTGGCCCTTTTTGACTGTCATCCGGCGACCCTGCGCTGCTAGCATGCAGGGGTACCCCGGCGTACGGCGCCGGCGACCGCGAAGAACAAAGGACGCTTGCGTTGGCCTCGATCAAACCCAGTGCGCACCTGGCGGACGTGCGCTACGAAATCCGTGGCGCACTCGCGCGTCGATCGCGCGAGCTGGAGGCTGCCGGCCTGCCCATCATCAAGCTCAATATCGGCAACCCGGGCCGCTACGGCTTCGAGACACCGGCGCACCTGCGCGAGGCCATCGGCAGGCACCTGCAGGACAGCGAAGCCTACGGCCACGAGCAAGGCCTGGAAGAGGCGCGCGAGGCCATCGTGGCGCAGCAACGCCATCGCGGTGCGCAGGGCGTGGAGGCCGAACGCGTCTTCATCGGCAACGGCGTGAGCGAATTGATCGACCTGAGCCTGCGAGCCCTGCTGCAGTCGGGCGACGAAGTGCTGCTGCCCAGCCCCGACTATCCGCTGTGGAGCGCCACCACCATCCTCAATGGCGGCAAGCCCCGTTACTACCGCTGCCTGGCCGAAAACGGTCACCTGCCCGATCCGGACGAAATCGAATCGCTGGTGACACCGCGCACGCGGGCGCTGGTGCTGATCAATCCAAACAATCCCACCGGTGCGATCTATCCGCGCGCGCTGCTGGAACGCCTCGTCGCCATTGCCGCCAAGCACCGCCTGTTGCTGCTCAGCGACGAGATCTACGACGAGATCCTGTACGACGGCACGCCGTTCCAGCCGCTGGCCGCGGTGGCGGGCGAGCTTCCCTGCGTCAGCTTCGGCGGCCTGAGCAAGGTGCATCGCGCCTGCGGTTACCGCGTCGGCTGGATGAGTCTTTCGGGTGATCCGTCGCGCACCGCCGATTACCGCGACGCGCTGCAGCTGCTTGCCGCGCTGCGCCTGTGTCCCAACGTCACGGCACAGTGGGCCGTGCGGCCTGCGTTGCAGAGTGCGCCGACCATCGGCGCGCTGACCTCGCCCGGTGGTCGACTGCACGAAGCCCGCCAGGCCGTGCTCGATGGCGTGGCCGCCAGCCAGTTCCTCGACGTGGTGTCGCCATCGGGCGCGCTGTATGCCTTCCCGCGCGTGCGCGCCGATCGCCTGGCCGATTTCGACGACAACGCCTTCGCGCTGCGCCTGCTGGAAGAGGAATCGGTGCTGGTGGTGCCGGGCAGCAGCTTCAACGTGCCGCACAGCCGGCACCTGCGCCTGACTTTGCTGCCGCCATCGGAACAGATCCGCGAGGTGTTCGTGCGCATCGAGCGCGTGCTCACCGGCATGGCCGCGACGCAGAAACCCCGTACCGCCGCCGTCGCCTGAACCTGGACGCCATCGTGTTGCGCTACCTCGCCCTCGGCGATTCGTATTCCATCGGCGAGGGCGTGCCCGCCAGTGGCCGCTGGCCCGTGCAGCTGGCGGCCAGGCTGCGCCGCGAAGGCATGCGGCTGGGCGACCCTCAGATCATCGCCACCACCGGCTGGACCACGGACGAGCTGGCGGCCGCCATGGCGCGCACGGCGCTGGCGGCGCCCTACGACCTGGTCAGCCTGCTGATCGGCGTCAACAACCAGTACCGCGGCCGTAGTGCGGGCGAGTATCGCCATGAGTTTCGCCGCATGCTCGATCGCGCGGTCGCCCTGGCCGGCCAGCGCGCGGCGCGCGTGCTGGTGCTGTCGATTCCCGACTGGGGCGTCACCTCGTTCGCCCGCGGCAGTGGCCGCGATACGGCACGCATCGGCGCGGAGCTGGACGTCTACAACGCGATTGCCCGCGACGAGACCCTGCGGGTACGCGCGCACTGGGTCGACATCACCGGCATCTCGCGCGGCAACCCCGACCTGCTCGCCGATGACGGGCTGCACCCTTCGGCGGCACAGTACGCACGGTGGACGCAGGCCGCCTTGCCGGTGGCCCGGTCCATGCTTGCGCGCTGAGCGCTGACGCCCTGCCCGCGCTGCCCGGACGGCGTGGAGGAAGGGCACCGCAACCACATTGCAACCATTCCGCCATCGTGCGGTGACGTGGCATGGGCATTCTGGCGTCCCGGTAACCACCGGGAGAGACAGCCATGGCGACCTTCCACTGCCGCAGCGCCTTCATCTCCGACGTGCACCTGGGCACGCCCGACTGCAAGGCGGGCTATCTGCTCGATTTCCTGCGCCGGCTGCGGTGCGAAAAGCTCTACCTGGTCGGCGACATCATCGACATGGAAGCGCTGGCACGCCGCCACTGGTGGCACGCCGACCACGGTGCGGTGATTGCCGAGGTGCTGGACCTGGCCAGGCGAGGCGTCGACGTCACCTACATCCCTGGCAACCACGACGCGCCGATGCGCGGCCTGGCCGGCCAGAGCCTTGGCGGCGTGAAGATCGCGCTGGACGCGCTGCATGAAGGCGCCGACGGCCGCCGCTACCGCGTCAGCCATGGCGACGAATTCGATCCGGAGCACGTCGGGCGCACATGGATGGTGCACCTGGGGGAGGTGATGCATCGCCTCATCTGCTGGACCAACCGCCGCGTGCATGCGCTGCGCCGCCGAATGGAACTGCCCTACCTGCCGCTCTCGATCATCGTGAAATCCCACGTCGGCAAGGCGTTGGCGTATATCCGCGCCTACGAGGAACGCGTGGCCGACGACGCGCGCACGCGCGGCCTCGACGGGCATATCTGCGGGCACATCCACTTCGGCCACGTGCGCGAGATGGACGGCGTGCTCTATCTCAACGACGGCGACTGGGTCGAGCACTGCACCGTGCTGGTGGAAGACCATACCGGCGCCATGGAACTGATCCACTGGAGCGAGCAGTTCGCCCCGCTGGGACGCGCCAGCCGCGAGCTGGTGCTGCCCTCGCCCGGCGCGGCCCTGGCGCTGGCCCCGCTGACGCGAAGCCGGCTGGACCTGGCGCATTTGCGCCCCGCCGCTTGAAGGTCGTGGGTGCCGGCGGCATATCGGGGGCGTACAATCCGCCCTCTTTGCCGGAGTTCCCCATGTCTCTCGACAGCGCCACCCGCGAACGTATCGAATCCCTGCTGCACGACCACCGCGTGGTGCTGTTCATGAAGGGCACCCGCCAACAGCCGATGTGCGGCTTCTCCGCCGCGGCCACCAACACGCTCAACGAGCTGCTGCCCGACTACCACACGGTCAACGTGCTGGAAGACCCGGAAATCCGCGAAGGCATCAAGGCTTACGGCGACTGGCCGACCATCCCGCAGCTCTACGTGGGCGGCGAGCTGGTGGGCGGTGCCGACATCATTCGCCAGATGTACGCCAGCGGCGAGCTGCACCAGCTGTTCGGCGCCGAAGCGCCGGATCGCACGCCGCCTGAGATCACGATCACCGACCAGGCTGCCGAGGCCATCCGCCAGGGCACCGCCAACGCGCAGGGCCTGGCCCTGCACCTGGAAATCGGCCCCGACCACAGCGCCGGCTTCCAGCTCGCGCCGGCCGGCGACCACGACATCGTGGTCAGCGCCAACGGCATCGAAGTGCATTTCGATCCCGGCAGCGCGCAGCGCGCCAACGGCATCGTGATCGACTGGGTCTCCACCGTGCAGGGCGAAGGCCTCAGCCTGAAGTTCCCCGGCGCGCAGGAAATCGGCTCGCTGAGCGTGCAGGAGCTGCAGGCGCGCCTGGTCGCCGGCGACATCACCCTGGTCGACGTGCGCCCGGCCCACGGTCGCGCCCAGGCGGCACCGCTGGCCCAGGCCCGCGTGCTCGAGGACGAGGGCTACGACGCGCTCGCCGGCCTGCCCAAGGACACGCCGATCGCCTTCATCTGCCACCACGGCGTTTCCAGCCGCGGCGTGGCCCAGCGTTTCGCCGCGCATGGCTTTACCAAGGTCTACAACGTCGAGGGCGGCATGGACGCATGGGCCCGTGAGATCGACCCGTCGGTGCCGCAGTACTGATCGGACGGCCTGGCCGCTCCTGTCGACCCGGAAAGCGCCCGCCTTGCGGGCGTTTTCCTTTTCTGTCCCGCCGCTCGCCGACGGTCCCGCGCAAGGCTGGCGCCCGCGTGGCTGCCCCGCCGCCCAGCTGCTAGCATTCGAAATCTTCCTGATCCGTGCGTCCCATGCGAATTCTGCTTGTCGAAGACGACTCCCTGGTATCCGATGCCATTTCCCGCGGCCTGGTCGCGTCCGGCTACGTGGTCGACGTCGTTGGCGACGCGGAATCGGTATCCGGGCGACTGGAAAACAGCCATTACGACCTGGCCATCGTCGACCTGGGCCTGCCCGGTGAAGACGGACTGTCGCTGGTGCGACGCCTGCGCCGCAGCGGCAGCTCGCTGCCCCTGCTGATCGTGACCGCACGCGACGGGCTGGACGACCGCATCAATGCGCTCGACCTGGGCGCGGACGATTACCTGGTCAAGCCGTTTGCGCTGCCGGAGCTGGCCGCGCGCTGCCGCGCCCTGATCCGTCGCGCCACTGCCGCCACCGCCAACGAAATCGTGATCGGCGGACTGCGCATCGACCTGGCCGGCCGGCGCGCCACCAACGCCGACGGCGACGCGCTGGAACTGACCCGCCGCGAGTGGTCCATCCTCGAGTGCCTGGCCCATCACAGCGGTCGCGTGGTGAGCAAGGAGCGCCTGACCCAGGCCATCACGGGCTGGAGCGAGGACATCTCCGGCAACGCCATCGAAGTGCATGTCTCGCGCCTGCGCAGCAAGCTCGGCAGTTCGGCCACCGTGCGCGGCATCCGCGGGCTTGGCTATCGCCTTGAAGATGCCTAGGCGCAAGCGTCCGGCCAGCGTCTACGGACGCCTGCTGAGCTATCTGCTGGCGCCGCTGTTCCTGCTGCTGGTGACTGGCGTGGCGGTCGATCACCACGTGATCGTCAGCCCCATCCACAGCGCCTTCGATCATTCCTTGTCCCGTTCGGCGCTGGCCATCGTTGCGCGCATCCACCCGGGCACCAACGGACATCCCCAGGTCGCCCTGCCCCAGCATCCGCCGCCGCCGCTGCGCGCGATGGAGGGTGAGCAGTTCTTCTACCGCGTGAGCCTGCCCGACGGCACCACGGTGGCCGGCACCGCCGACCTGCCGCTGGCACCCGACAGTCGTTCCGCCGACGGCTTCAGCTTTGCCAATGTCGACTACCACGGGCAGTCGTACCGGCTGGCCACGTACCGCACGGCGGAAACCGGCGAGCCGCTGGTCGTGACCGTGGCGGAGGTGCCGGTACGCCGCGACCGCGCGGTCCATCGGCTGGATGTCGCCTTCGGCATCAACGACACCGTGCAGATGGCCGGCGTGCTGATCGTCGCCCTGATCGGCATCCGCATCGCACTGCGCCCGCTGGGGCGGCTCAGCCGGCAGCTGGCCAACCGTCCGCCACAGGCGCTGACGCCACTTTCCACCGCGCAGGTGCCCACCGAAGTGCTGCCGGTGGTCGAGTCCCTCAATACGGTGCTTGGACGGGTGCGTGACTCGGTGCTTTCCCAGCAGCATTTCATGGCCAATGCGGCGCACCAGTTGCGCACGCCGCTGACCGGCCTGAAGGCCCAGCTTGAAGTGCTCAGCCGCGAAACCGCCGGCACGCCGCTGGAAGAGCGCATTGCCTTGCTGCAGGGGGGCGTGGACCGGCTGGCGCATACCGCCAACCAGCTGCTCACCCTGGCCCGCGCCGAGCCGTCCGCGCATCGCGACAGTCATTTCGGCGCCGTTGACCTGGCCCGGCTGACCGGCGAGGTCATCGACGGTTCGCTCGATCGCGCGCTGGCCCACGGCATCGACCTGGGCGCGGAAAGCCAGCCGACCCACGTTACGGGCGTGTACTGGCTGCTGCACGAGCTGCTGATCAACCTGATCGACAACGCCATACGCCACACGCCCGCCGGGGGCACCATCACCATCCGTAGCGGCGTCGCGGCCGGCCGACCCTTCCTGGAGGTCGACGACAGCGGCAGCGGCATCCCGCCGCAAGAACGCGCGAAGGTGCGCGAACGCTTCTATCGCGGCGCAGGCAGTAACGCCACCGGCTGCGGCCTGGGCCTGGCCATCGTCGACGAGGTCGCGCGGGTGCATGGGGCGCAACTGAGCATCCTGGATGGCGGCACCGGCCAAGGCACGCGCATGCGCATCGATTTTCCGGCGGCCAGCTGACCGGGCAAGTGCCACAGGTCGGCACTTTGAATTTCCCCATATCACCCCCAAAGTGTTGGCAGCCTTTGACAGGAGTCCCCCGTGTCCATACCCAGTGCCGTCAAGAGCACGCCCATCGGCAGCCGCCAGCAGCTGACCGACTACCTGGCCGCGGGAGAGAAACCGCGCGATGCCTGGCGCATCGGCACCGAACATGAAAAGTTCGGCTTCCTGACCGACAGCCTGCGCCCACCCACCTTCGACGGTGACCGCGGCATCCGCGTGCTGCTGGAAACGCTGGCCACGCGCTATGGCTGGGAGGTCGCGCGCGAAGGCGACAATCCCGTCGCGCTGTCGCGCGACAAGGCCTCGATCACGCTGGAGCCGGCCGGCCAGCTGGAGCTTTCGGGAGCGCCGCTGGAGTCCATCCACGACACCTGCCGCGAAGTGAACTCGCACCTGTCGGAAGTGCGCTCCATCGCGGAAGGCCTGGGCATCGGCTTCCTCGGCATGGGCTTCCAGCCCAAGTGGCGCCGCGAGGAGATGCCGTGGATGCCCAAGGGCCGCTACAAGATCATGCGCGAGTACATGCCCAAGGTCGGCAACCTCGGCCTGGACATGATGACGCGCACCTGCACCGTGCAGGTCAACCTGGACTTCTCCAGCGAGGCGGACATGGTGCGCAAGTTCCGCACCAGCCTGGCCCTGCAACCGATCGCGACCGCGCTGTTCGCCGACTCGCCGTTCACGGATGGCCGTCCAAACGGCTACCTGTCGTATCGCTCCCACGTGTGGGAAGACACCGACCCGAACCGCACCGGCATGCTCGACTTCGTGTTCCAGGACGGCTTCGGCTACGAGCGCTACGTCGACTACATGCTCGACGTGCCGATGTACTTCAGCTACCAGAACGGCCAGTACATCGACCTGTCCGGCCAGGACTTCAAGCGCTTCATGGCCGGCGAACTGCCGGCGCTGCCGGGCGTGCGCGCCACCATGAAGGACTGGGCCGACCATCTCACCACCGCCTTCCCGGAAGTGCGCCTCAAGCAGTATCTGGAAATGCGCGGCGCCGATGGCGGCCCGTGGAATCGCCTGTGCGCCCTGCCCGCGTTCTGGGTCGGCCTGCTGTATGACGATGACGCACTCAATGCGGCGTGGGACCTGGTGAAGGACTTCACCCGCGAAGAACGCCACGCCCTGCGCGACGGCGTGCCACGCCACGCGCTGAAGCTGCCGTTCCGTTCGCACAGCGTCCGCGAGCTGGCGGCCGAAACGCTGAAGATTGCCTCGCACGGCCTCAAGCGCCGCGCCCGCCTCAACAAGAGCGGCGCCGACGAAAGCATCTTCCTCGAGCCGATGATCGAGATCGTCGAAGCGAACCAGACCCCGGCGGAGCGCAAGCTGGAGTTGTTCCACGGCCTCTGGAACGGCAGCGTCGACCCGGTGTTCCGCGAGTTTGCCTATTGATCCGCTCGCGGCGCTGAGCCGGCGCCCCGATCCTGGCGCTGCGCCAGCAAAAGAAAAGGCCGGCAATGCCGGCCTTTTCCGTTCTCCGCAAGAAGGATTACTTCTTCTGCGGCGCTTCCTTCAGGCCGCGGTTGAGCAGCATCGGCTCGATGCTCGGATCCTTGCCGCGCCAGTCGTGGTACAGCTTGCCCAGCTCCACCGTGTTGCCCTGTGACAGGATCATCGCGCGGAAGCGATCACCGTTCTCGCGGGTCATGCCACCGTGCTCGACGAAACCCTGGAAGGCGTCGTCGGCCAGCATTTCGGTCCACAGGTAGGCGTAGTAGCCGGCTGCGTAGCCATTGCCCCAGATGTGCTGGAAGTAGCTGGAACGGTAGCGCGGCGGCACGTAGCTGAGGTTGATCTTGGCCTTGGCCAACGCGTCCGCCTCGAACTTGTCCGGATCCTGCTTCGCCGCGTCGGCACTCAGGCTGTGCCAGCTCATGTCGAGCAGGGCGGCCGAGACCAGCTCGGTCATGTCGTAGCCCTTGTTGAAGGTCTTGGACTTCTTGATCTTGTCGACCAGCGCCTGCGGCATCGGTTCGCCGGTCTTATAGTTCTTCGCGAAGTTGGCGAAGATCTTCGGGTCGGTCGCCCAGTGCTCGTTGAACTGCGAGGGGAATTCCACGAAGTCGCGCGCGGTCGAGGTGCCCGACAGCGACGGGTACTGCGAGTTGGCGAAGATGCCGTGCAGGCCATGGCCGAACTCGTGGAACATGGTGATCACGTCGTCGAACGACAGCAGGGCCGGCTGGCCCGGCGCAGGCTTGGTGAAGTTGGTGACGTTGAAGATCACCGGCTTGGTGCCCATCAGCCTGGACTGGTCGACCAGGTTGCTCATCCACGCGCCGCCGTTCTTGTTGTCGCGCTTGAAGTAGTCGCAGTAGAACAGCGCCATCGAGGTGCCGTCCTTGTCGAACACTTCGAACACGCGCACGTCCGGCTGCCACACCGGGATGTCCTTGCGCTCCTTGAAGCTCAGGCCGTAGAGCTGGTTGGCGGCATAGAACACGCCGTTCTGCAGCACGTTGTCGAGCTCGAAGTACGGCTTGATCTGCGATTCATCCAGATCGTACTTGGCCTTGCGCACCTGCTCGGAGTAGTGGTTCCAGTCCCACGCCTCGACCTTGAAGCCACCCTTCTGCTGGTCGATGACGTCCTGGATGTCCTTGGCCTCGCGCTCGGCGCGCGCGGTCGCGGCCGGCACCAGGTTGTCCATGAACTTCAGCG
The DNA here is from genome assembly GCF_054482295.1 of Dyella soli. Lineage (NCBI taxonomy): Bacteria > Pseudomonadati > Pseudomonadota > Gammaproteobacteria > Lysobacterales > Rhodanobacteraceae > Dyella > Dyella soli. The sequence continues at coordinate 234,590 of NZ_JBTFFU010000002.1, read as the reverse complement.
CCGCTTCGGGCGTCTTGGCCATCTGGTCTTCCAGCTTCCAGGCGCCGTAGTTCGCGAAGCCGAGCAGCTTGGCCTGCTCGGCGCGGATCTGCGCGATGCGCGAGATCAGCTCACGCGTGTCGTTGGCGTCGCCCTTCTCGGCGCGGTTCCACGAAGCCTTGAACAGCTCTTCGCGGACGGCGCGGTCGTTGAGGTTCTGCAGGGCCGGCTGCTGCGTGGTGTTCTGCAGCGGGACCAGCCACTTGCCGTCGAGCTTGCGGCCCTGTGCCGCCTGCGCGGCGGAGGCGATGTCGCCCTCGGGCAGGCCGTCGAGCTTGGCCTTGTCGTCCACCACCAGCGCACCGGCCTTGGTGGCGGCGAGCAGCTTGTTGGTGAACTGGGCGCTCAGGCCCGACTCTTCCTTGTTGAGTTCCTTCAGCTTGGCCTTGTCGGCGTCGGACAGCTTGGCACCGCCGCGCACGAAGTTCTTGTAGACCACTTCCACCAGGCGCCTGGATTCGGGGTCGAGCTTGAGCGAATCACGCTGCTGGTAGACCGTCTCGATGCGCTTGAACAGCTTGTCGTTCATCACGATAGCGTCCTGGTGCTCGGCCAGCCTCGGCGCCTCTTCTTCCTGCACCTTCTGGATCGTCTCGTTGGTGTTGGCGCTGCTGACGGCATTGAACGCCTGCATCACGCGCATCATCAGCTGGCCCGACTTCTCCATCGGGACGAAGGTGTTCTCGAACGTCGGCGGCTCCGGGTTGTCGGCGATCTTGGCGATCTCGACCAGGTGCTGCTTCATGCCTTCCTCGAAGGCCGGCTGGTAGTCGCCGTCCTTGATCTTGTCGAACGGCGGCGCCTGGAACGGCAGCGTGCTGGGCGCATAGAACGGGTTCACGGCGCTGACCTCGGCGGTCGGGGCGGCGCTGGCGGCCTTGGCCGGTGCCGTGCTCGCCGGCGCGGGCTGCGCGGCGGACTTGGCCTGGTCGTTGGACTGCTGCGAGCAGGCGCCAAGCGCAATGGAGGTGGCAATCACAAGCGTGCGAAGACGAAGCATCGGGGCTCCCCTGGTGGGCGGTAAAAGACAAACCCCGAGCCTAACCACAGCCCGGCACGGGTGCCAAGGGCTGGAAGTCAGGCCTCCTCACGCCTGGCGCAGGTCGCGCAGCTGCCAGGCAGGGCCGATCAGCAGGTTCAGCCGGTGCCGCACGATGCTCATGGGCAGGTCGGTGACGAGGTCCACGGCGATGCGCAGGTCGTCGACGCGGGCGCTCACGGTGGCGGCCGGATCGGTCACCGCCAGGCCGGGATCCACCTCGTCCGGCTCGTCCTGCAGGGCGCGCCAGCGCTCGAACAGCGCCGGCGTGCGCATGGCGTCCTGCACGGCGATCGCAAGATCGTCCGGGCCGGCGCCATCGAAACTCAAGGCCGGCACCGGGCCGCGTGCGCGCGCCAGGTCGTCGACGGAAAGGTAGTAGTGACTGCGTGTCGCCATGATGCCGGTCTCCAGCATGAGGATCGGGCGCATCGAAGCACGCGCCGCGTGAAGCTCATTCCAAGATCGCGGAAAGATCGAGCTGCGCTGCCGCCAGCTGGGGTGGCGTGCCGTAGGGCAGCACGCCCAGGCACGGCGCCGGCAGCAGCTGGCGCAGCGTGGCCAGGTTTTCGTCGACGGCGGCCATGGCCGGATCGATGCGATTGCCGATCCATCCGACCAGGCGGCAGCCGTCGGTGGCGATCGCCCGCGCGCTGAGCAGTGCGTGATTGAGGCAGCCCAGCCGCATCCCCACCACCAGGATCACCGGCAACTGCCACTGCCGCGCGATGTCCGAGGCCATCAGGCCGCGCGAGAGCGGCACCAGCCAGCCGCCGACACCTTCCACCAGCACCGCGTCGTGGATGTCGATCAGGCGCCCGAACGCCTCGCTCAGCGGCGCCAGCCGGATCTCGACGCCTTCGTGCGCTGCCGCCAGGTGCGGCGACAGCGGGTCGCGCAGGGCCAGCGGATTGATCCACTCATACGGCATCGGGGCGCTGCTGGCTGCCTGCAGCGCCAGCGCGTCGTCGTTGCGCAGTCCCTCGGCCGTCTCGACGCAGCCGCTGGCCACGGGCTTCATGCCGCAGGCGTTGAGCCCGGTGGCACGCAAGGCATGCAGCAGCGCGCAGGTGGCGTGGGTCTTGCCAACGCCGGTATCGGTACCCGCGATGAAGAACGTCGACATGCGCCTGCCCCTGGTGACGGCGAAAAGGCGGTGCGCGGCCCTGTTCTGCCCCGGTGCACCGTGCCGGCGCATAATACGTGCTTTGCCGCCGAGGCCCATGCCCATGTACGAAGTGAAGACGCAGGCGTACGCCAGCAAGCGCGAACACTATGAGGATCTTTGTGCCCAGGCGCGCGGCCTGCTCGAGGGCGAACCCGACACCATCGCCAATGCCGCGAACTTCTCCGCGCTGGTCTACCACAGCCTGCCCGACCTGAACTGGAGCGGCTTCTACCTCTTTGACGGCACCGAGCTGGTGGTCGGGCCGTTCCAGGGCAAGCCGGCCTGCATCCGCATCGCGCTGGGTCGTGGCGTCTGCGGCACGGCCGCGCAGACGCGGCAGACCCAGCTGGTGCGCGACGTCAACGCGTTCGACGGTCACATCGCCTGCGACGCTGCCTCGCAATCGGAGATCGTGGTGCCGCTGGTGCGCGCCGACGGCAGCCTCTTCGGCGTATGGGACGTCGACAGCCCGGAAATCGCACGTTTCGACGACGAAGACCGCGCCGGCATGGAGGCACTCTGCGCGGTGTTCATGGCCAGCGTGAACCGCTGAGGCTCAGTCCCCGTGCGCGATGCCGTCGCGCGGCGTACCGAGCAGGTTCATCACCACCGCGCGCGCCTCGTCGACGCCGGTGGGCGCGGACGACGAAAACACTTGCGCCGTGGCCTGCGTGCCGCCTGCGACCAGTTCCTTGCGCAGGGCCGCCAGCGCCTGCGCCGCCTGGTTGCGCGACAGCTTGTCAGCCTTGGTCAGCAGCACGTGGCACGGCAGGTGGGTGACGAAGCAGAACTCCAGCATCATCCGGTCGAATTCCTTCATCGGATGACGGATATCGGTGATCAGCACGATGCCGCGCAGGCTGCGGCGCCGGTGCAGGTAGGCATCGATCTCCTGCTTCCAGTGGTCGCGCAACTCCGGCGGCACCTTGGCATAGCCATAGCCCGGCAGGTCGATCAGGCGCACGTCCAGCGGTGGCTGGCCCTCGCCCTGGGCCAGCGGCGGCAGCGAAAAGGCCACCATCTGCTGGGTGCGGCCCGGCGTCTTGGAGGTGCGGGCAAGGCCGCGATGCCCGGTCAGCGCATTGAGGGCGCTGGACTTGCCGGCATTGGAACGCCCGGCAAACGCCACTTCGGCGCCGTGGTCGGCTGGCAATTGTGCGATTCGATGAGCGGCCAGCACGAACTGGGCGCCCTGCAACGGATTGGACATGGGAATGGTTTGACCGGCTAAGGTGGCGCGGGGATAATTCGGAGGTTTCTGCCAGTTACGGGCGCGCAAAAGCGCGAACCGTGCAGCCATAGCAGTTTTTCGGGAGACAAGTGTATGAGTTTTCGGCCCGCCGGTTTTCGGCCCGCTATTGTTGGTTATGCCGTAGCCCTCGTGTTCGCGCTGTCTTCGAGCGTGGTCATGGCCCAGGAAGCCAAGGCTCCGGCCCCGGCGGCCACCGCCGCCCAGCCCGCCGCTGCCGCCGGCGCCGAACAGGCCGCCAAGCCTTCTGAAGCCACCGCCGCCAAGCCCGGCGACGCCACCGCCGGTGCCGGCAAGGCCGCCGTGTGCGGTGCCTGCCACGGCATGGATGGCAATTCCAGCGATCCGCAGTACCCGAAGCTGGCCGGCCAGCATGAGTCGTACATCGTCCGCCAGCTGACCAGCTTCAAGAGCAGCAAGCGCCAGAACCCGATCATGCTCGGCATGGCCTCGCCGCTGTCCGAGCAGGACATGCGCGACATCGGTGCCTATTTCGCCAGCAAGTCCTCGCTGCCGGGCGTCGCCGACGCCGCGCTGGTCGAGCAGGGCCAGAAGCTCTACCGCGAAGGCGACACCACGCGCGGCATCCCGGCCTGCATGGCCTGCCACAGCATCGACGGCCGCGGCAACCCGGGCGCGATGTATCCGCAGCTCACCAGCCAGCATGCGCAGTACATCGAAGCGACGCTGAAGGCCTGGCACGATGGCAGCAGCTGGGGCGACGATGCCCACGCGCAGATCATGCCGGGCATCGCCAAGAAACTGGATGCCAAGGACATTGCCGCGCTGGCGAGCTACATTGAAGGCCTCCACGCCGCCGAAGGCGCCGGTGGCCAGGCCGCCGCCGCGAAGTGATCGACCTGACACGCCGGCCACTGGCCGGCGTGTTCGTTCCAAGCCCTGACTTTGTCCGAGGATCCCCATGCTGAAGCGTTTGTCGTTCCTGTGTGCCGCCCTGCTCGCGCTCGCCGCCTGCAGCAACAACAACGACAACGCCAGCACGGCGCCGCAGCCGGCTCCGGCACCCGCTGCCACGGCACCGGCCGCACAGCCGCCGGCCGCTGCCACGGCCGCCGCGCCTGCCACGCCCGCCGCCGCCAGCACCACGGCACAGGCGCCCACGCCTGCTCCGGCGCCCGCCACGCCGTTCGTCGATGACGGCAAGTGGGTCGATGGCAAGAATTACGTTCGCATCGAGCCGGCCCAGCCCAAGCTCACCAATACCGACAAGGTCGAAGTGGTCGAGGTGTTCTCGTACGGCTGCCCCGCGTGCAACCAGTTCCATCCGGTGATGAACAAGCTGGTGCAGGAGCTGCCCGCCGACGCGGTGGTGGCCTACCTGCCGGCCTCGTTCATGCCGCAGGAGAACTGGCCGATGCTGCAGCGCGCCTACCTCACCGCGCAGGCGCTGGGCGTGGCCGACAAGGCCAACGATGCCATGTACGACGCCGTGTGGAAGAGCAACGAGCTCAGCGCCATGTCGCCCTCCGGCCGCGGCCTGAAGCCGGCTTCCGCCTTGCCCACGCTTGACGAAGCCGCCAAGGTCTACGCGAAGTTCGGCGCCGATCCGAAGGAATTCGTGGCAGTGGCCAATTCCTTCACCATCAACACCAAGGTGAAGCGCGCCGACGAACTGGTGAAGGCCTATGGCGTGGAAGGCACGCCGACCCTCATCGTCAATGGCAAGTATCGCCTCGACCGCGGTACCGCCGGCGGCGACGAGCAGCTGATCGAACTGGTGAAGTGGCTGGTGTCCAAGGAAGCGGCAGGCAAGTAAGCGTCGCGCCGCCCGGCGACACACCACCTCACAGCCAAAGAGAGCGATCCATGTTCAAGCGTTTTGCCACCCTGCGTGGGTTCAGCCTGCTGGCCGGCCTGCTGCTCGCCACCGCCTGCACGGCGACCAGTTCCAACGAACCGGCGCCGTACACCGAAGGCACCGAATACGTGACCATTCCAGCGCCGGCTCATCGCTACAGCGACGAGGGCAAGGTGGAAGTGGTCGAGGTGTTCTCCTACGGCTGCATCCACTGCGCGCACTTCGCGCCGATCGCCGAGCAGATGCGCAAGCAGCTGCCGCCCGGCGTGGTGTTCAAGCTGGTGCCCGCCGCGTTCAATGACCAGTGGGTGCCGTTTGCACGCGCGTTCTACGCCGCCAGGAAGCTGGGCGTGCTCGAGCAGACGCACCTGGCGATCTTCGACGCCAAGTTCAACCAGCACTACCCGCTGTCGACGCTGGACGAGCTGGCCGACTTCTATGCCAGCCACGGCGTGAAGCGCGATGACTTCATGCGCGTTGCCAGCTCCGATGAGGTCACCGCGCAGATCCGCAAGGACGCCGCCCTGGTGCAGCAGTGGCAGGTGGACGGCACGCCGACCATCATCGTCAACGGCAAGTACCGCAGCGCCAGCATCAAGACGCTGGACCAGCTGTCCGCCCTGACCCAGTGGCTGGCCAAGCGCGAGCTCGCCGGCAAATAAGTCCCGCGGGGGAGGTTCAGCGGAACTTCCCCCGCGTTCACACCCGCGCGGGCATGCTTGCGGGTCTGACCGCCGCCGCGATGGCGGTCGTCACCCAATACGACTACCCTGCCCGCCCGATGACCCGTGCCGAATCCCATCCCCCCGCAGCTCCGGAGCGCCGCCTGCGCCTGCTCAGCTGCAACATCCTGGCCGGCGCAAGCGTCCAGCGCTACAGCGAATACCTCACCCGCAGCATCAAGGCGGTGTTGCCGGGGCGCAGCAAGCTCGACAATCTCGACCGCCTCGCCGAAGTGTTGCCGCAGTTCGACGTGATCGGCCTGCAGGAAGCCGACGCCGGCAGCCTGCGCTCGGGTTTCCTCAACCAGACGCGCTATCTCGCCGAAGCGGCGGGCATGCCGTTCTGGAGCCACCAGCCGAACCGGCCGATGGCACGGCTCGCGCATTCGGCCAATGGCCTGATCAGCCGCCTCGAGCCGACCAGCGTGCTGGACTATCCGCTGCCCAGCCGCATTCCCGGTCGCGGCGCGCTGCTGGCCCGCTTCGGCGAAGGCCCCGAAGCGCTGGCCGTGATGATTGCCCACCTGTCGCTGAGCGCACCGGCGCGCGCCAGGCAGCTCGCCTTCATCGCCGAGTTGCTGCAGGACTATCCGCACGCGGTGCTGATGGGCGACCTCAATACCGATGTGCGCAGCGCCGAGATGAAACACCTGTTCGCGCGCTGCGGCCTGGTGCCGCCGGCGCAGGCCACGCCGACCTTTCCCAGCTGGCGGCCGCGCAAGGCGCTGGATCATATCCTTGCCTCCGAAGCGATCCAGCTCGACAAGGTGTGGGCGCTGCCGCAGGCGTTTTCCGATCATCTTCCGCTGGCGGCCGAGATACGCTTGCCCAGCCACGTCGCTCCACGCACCCACCGACTACGCCGATGAAGCGAACCATCACCCTCTTGCTGCCCTGGCTGCTCGCGCTCGTCGTCGGCGCCGCGGCCGTCATGCTGCGCCATGGCCTGGTCGAATCAACCGACGTGGCCCGCGTGTGCGAAGCCAGCCCCCTGTTTGCCTGCAAGGTCCGGCATCTGGCCGTGATGGGCTTCATCACCGGCAATGTGTTCGGCTGGCAGATCGGCGTGTTTGGCTGGGTGGCCATCATCGCCACGCTGCTCGTGCTGTGGCGGATCCGGCTGGCCACCGCGTGGCTGGCCACCGCCGCCGGGCTGTTCGCGGTGGTGCTCTACTGTTTTGTGCCCGGCGCGCTCGCGCTACTGATCGGCAGTTTGCGCATGGTGCGCGTGCAGGCGGCCGGCACGTCGCCAGTCGATCATCACGGCGGCGCCCAGCGCGAGATTCACGCCCAGCCATAACCAGGTCGCCGGGTTCTGCCCGAACTCCTGCGCCACCACCACGGCGGCCAGCAGCGGCATCGCGCAGGCGAGCAGGCGCTCCTCCACCGAAGGCAGTTGCGCCTCGCCCTCGTGCAGCAGGGATGCGAGCAGATAGCCGAGTGCGGGCAGCCAGAACAGGCCGAGCGGGAAATCGCGGTAGCGGCCGTCGAACACCAGCAGCAGGCCATAGAAGGCCCCGCCGAACATCCAGGCAAATTGCAGGCGCCGACTGGGCGTGCGCGGTGACGGTGCACCGGCAAGCTGTGCCGCGACCCACCGCGCCAGGCTGATCGCCGTGGCCAACGCGACTACGCAGAGCGCGCCGGTGAGCAGCCACTCCGCCGGATTGCGGCAGGCAAACCACATCTGCCTGAATTGCCAGGCCAGCGCGCTGCCACTGCCAAAACCCGCCAGCGCCAGCGCAAGCCGACCCGACGGCCGGCGCCATGCACGCCGCCACAAGCCGGTCAGCACGAACAGCACGGCACCCGCCGCGCCGGCCCACCAGCCCAGCAGCCAGCGCGGCTCCTCGGTCACCGGGCCCTGCATGGAAAACTTCGGTCGCGCGTCGACGTCGAAGATGCCCCAGTAGCCGCCGACGGTGCCTTCCTGCTCGCGCTTCCACGGCTGGTCGAACGCCTCGATGACGTTGTAGGGCATGTCGACGGTGCCAGCGTAACGCAGGAATTCGCGCAGGTAGCGCGCCTCGTTGACCAGGCTGGCGCTGGCGCCGCGGCGCTGCCGGCCGGAGCTGGGCCAGCCGGTTTCGCCGATCATCACCGCACGCCCGGGAAACTGCCCCTTCATGTGCGCATAGACATCGGCGACATGCTGGAGTGCGTCCTTCGGATCAACCGGCTCGTCTTCCCAGTAAGGCAGGATGTGGATGGTGATGTAGTCCACCGCGTCGGCCATCTGCGGATAGCGCAGCCAGAATTCCCACACGTCGGCATACGTCACCGGCACGTGCGTGTCGTGGATGGCGTCGCGCACGCGCTGCACATACGTGGCCAGCGCTTTCTGCGGCAGCTCGCCGCGCAGCAGTACTTCGTTGCCGACGATCACGCCACGCAGCGTGCCGGGATGCCGGTGCGCGGTGGCAATGCCAAGCTGCACTTCGCGCTCGTTCGCCACTGGATCGCGACCGAGCCAGATGCCCATCAGCACCTTCATGCCGTAGCGCTCGGCGATTTCCGGCACGGCACTGAGGCCGAACCCCTGCGAGTACGTGCGCACGCAGTCGAAGCGCTGCGACAGCGCGCGCAGGTCGGCGTCGATGCGTTCGGGGCTGACGTAGGCATGGATATCGAGCGGCGTCTCGCCCGGCATGCGGAACGGTGCATAGGACACGCAGGCGATGCGCGAACTGGGCGCCTCCGGCAAGGCCACCGGTCGGCCGACCTGCCACCACCAGAGCCCGCCGGCCAGCGCGGCGGCGACAAGCATCAGCCAGGCAAGCGTTGCTGCTCGGGACGAGGGCGAGGACGTTGGCGACATGCGCTTCCTGTGAATGCGCCGGATGCGGCGCCGCGTGGGCTGGGCATTCTATCAGGCCGACCCGCGCGACCATGTGCGCCCCGACGCTCCCCGGCCGGCGGCCGGCTGCCTGCGCGTGCATCGACGCGTGGTTTTCACGCCACGCTCAGCGGCCATTGGCCATCCTGCCCGGCCCACGCAGCGCGCCGTCCGTGCGGAGATCGCGAAGTACACTGCGCCGGGATCGGCAAAGGAGCCTGACATGTCCTTCCATGCAGCACCTCGGCGTGTCGCTCGACGTCTGCTCATCGCCTGCGCCGGCCTGCTCATGGCTGGCGCCGCGTGCGCAGCCGAGCCCACCGATGCGCAACGCAGCGCCTTCAGGCAGGCCTACGCTGCGGCCCAGCAAGGTGGCGACAACTGGCGCAGTCTTGCCAGGGGCCTGGAGGACTATCCGCTTTACCCCTACCTCGAAGCCGCGGCGCTGAGCCACGACCTGGCGCAGGTGGACCGCGCCCGGGTCGACAATTACCTCAAGCGCAATCCCGGGCTGATTCCGGCCAGTGACCTGCGCAGTGCCTTCCTCGCCGAGCTTGCCCGCCGGCAGGACTGGGACAACTTCAACGCGCTGTACCAGCCAGGCCTCGGCGACGCGCTCACCTGCAATGCGCTGCAGGCGCAGCTGGCCAAGGGCACGCCGCTCGACTTCGATCGCGACCTTGCCGCCCTATGGGCCAAGCCGAAGCTGCCCGGCGCATGTGACCCGGTGATGAGCGCCGCCCATGAGCAGGGCCTGCTCACCGCCCCGCGCATCTGGGCACGCATCGATCGCGCCGCCGATGCCAACCAGCCCGGCACGATTACTGCGATCGCCGACTGGCTTCCGTCCGCTGACGTGGAATCGGCGCAACGCATCGCGCTGGCGCTGCGCGATCCGGCAGGCGCGGTGGCCGTCGCCGCGCAATGGCCCGACACCCCGCGTAATCGCCAGGCGGCCACGATCGCACTGGAGCGACTCGCGCGCCGGCAATCGGCCACCGCCGACGCCGGCTGGCAGAAATTGCAGGAGCATTTCAGCTTCGCGCCCGAGCAGCGCGATCGCGTGCTCTACGCACTGGCACTGTTTCATGCCACCGATTACGACGCCGGCGCGATCGCGCGCCTGATCGCCCTGCCGCCTGCAGCACAGACCGACGTCAGTCGCGAGTGGCGCGTGCGCGCGGCGCTGGCGTTGCAGGACTGGAACGCGGTGCTCGCGGCCATCGGCGCCATGCCGCCCGCGCAGGCGCAGGATGGCGAATGGCGCTGGTTCCGTGCACGCGCGCTGACCGCACTGGGCCGCGATGCCGAGGCGCGTACGATCCTGGCCACGCTCGCGCAGGAGCCGACTTTCTTTGGCTTCCTCGCGGCGGATCGCCTGAACGCTCCCTACGGCATTTGCCAGACCCCCCTGGGTGCCGATCCGCAACGCGACCAGGCCCTGCTGGCCAACCGCGGCCTGCTGCGCGCCTTCGAATTGTATGCGGTCGGCCTGCCCAAGCTGGCGCGGCGCGAATGGACGCAGGCACTGGACGGCGCCGACCCGGACACGCTGAAGCGCGCCGTCGACCTGGCCTATCGTCGCGGCTGGTACGACCGCGCCGTGTTCACCTTCAATACCGGCGATGCCCTGCGCTATTACGAGCAGCGCTTCCCGCTGGCCAGCCAGGATGGCGTCGTGCCGCAAGCGCAGCAGGCGGGCATCGACCCCTCGTGGGCTTACGCCATCCTGCGCGCGGAGAGCGCCTGGATGAGCGACGCGCGCTCCGGTGCCGACGCGCGCGGGCTGATGCAACTGCTTCCGTCCACCGCCGCGCTGGTGGCCAAGCGCAACGGCATCAGCTGGGGCGGCGGCGATACGCTGTACGACCCCACCACCAACATCATCCTGGGCACGCGCTACCTGGCCCAGATGGCGGAGCGCTTCAACGGCGCGCCGTGGCTGGCCAGCGCGGCCTACAACGCGGGGCCCGGCAAGGTCGACCAGTGGCTGACGGCACGCGGCTCGCTGGCGCCAGACCTGTTCGTCGCCACCATTCCCTTCAAGGAAACCCGCGAGTACGTCGCCCGGGTGATGTCCTTCAGCGTGATCTACGACTGGCGCCAGCACGGCAACGCCGTGACCCTGGGCGAACGCATGACGCCGATTGGCCAGACCTACCGGCTGCCGGACGGCCGCAGCGAGCGTAAGCTGGTGTCCTGCCCCGCCATCGTGGCGCCCGCACCGGCCGAGGCGGGGACGGTCGCCGCGCCCGCCGGCAGCACCGGCGCACCGGCATCCAGTGGCAGCGGCGCACGCCAGAACGGAGGACACGGGTGACCACGAAAGCGCAACGACTGGTAGTGCTTGGCGGTACGGGCTTCGTCGGCTCGCACCTGCTGCCGCGGCTGGCCGCCGATGGTCATCGCATCCTGCTGCTTTCACGCAATCGCGAACTGCGACGCGAGATGGGCGTGCTGCCCAGCGTGCGCATCCGCAGTGCCGACGTGTACGACGGCAATGTGCTGCGACGGGAGTTCGAAGGCGCCGATGCGGTGATCAACCTGGTCGGCGTGCTCAATCCGCCGGGCCGCAACGGCTTCCGCCAGGCCCATGTGGAGCTGGCCCAGCGCGTGGTCGCAGCCTGCCTGGCCGCCGACGTGCCCCGCCTGCACCAGATGAGCGCGCTCAAGGCGGGCCAGGGCCTGTCGCAGTATCTGAAGACCAAGGGCGAAGCCGAGACGCTGGTGCGCAACTCGTCGATCGACTGGACCATTTATCAACCCAGCGTCATGTTCGGCGACGGCGACGGCCTGGTGGGCCGCTTCGCCAGCCTGTTGCGCCAGCTGCCGCTGCTGCCGCTGGCGCGCGCACCCGCGCGCTTCGCGCCGACCTGGGTGGGCGACGTCGCCGAGGCCATCGCGCGCTGCGTGGCCGACGAACGCCTCGGCCTCGATCGCAGCTTCGAGCTGTACGGGCCCGAAGTGTTCACGCTGGGCGAGATCGTGCACAAGATCCGCGACACGGCGGGCCTGCGCACGCCCATCATGCCGCTGCCCGACGGCCTGGGGCGCCTGCAGGCGCAGTTCGCGGAACTGCTGCCGGGCAAGCCGTTCTCGCTGGACAATTTCCGCAGCCTGCGCACCGATTCGGTGGGCAAGGTGGATGGCTATGCCGCGCTGGGCATCGTGCCGCAGCCCTTCTCCGCATGGCTCCCGGTCTTGCTGGGGGCGCCCGCGCGAATGCGCCGGCTCGCCGCGGCGCGTTCGCAGCCACGCTAGGGCAGCCGTCGCCGGCCCGCCTACCCCGGTTCGCGCAGCTATCCGCGCGGACCGTGGCAGAATCCCGCCATGCGCATCTATCTGGTCGGCGGCGCCGTCCGCGACACATTGCTCGGCAGGCCCGTCGTCGACCATGACCATGTCGTGGTGGGCGCGCGTCCCGACGAGTTGCTGGCCGAGGGCTACCGCCCGGTGGGCAAGGACTTCCCCGTCTTCCTGCATCCGCAAAGCGGCGAGGAGTACGCGCTGGCGCGCACCGAGCGCAAGACCGGGCACGGCTACCACGGCTTCGCCTTCCACGCCGACCCGACGGTGACGCTGGAACAGGACCTGGCGCGCCGCGACCTCACCATCAACGCGATCGCGCAGGCGCAGGACGGCACGCTGGTCGATCCGTTCGACGGCACGGGTGATCTTGCCCGTCGCCTGCTTCGGCACGTCTCGCCGGCCTTCGTGGAAGATCCCGTGCGGCTGCTGCGCGTGGCGCGCTTCGCCGCCCGCTTCGCGCCGCTGGGTTTCACCGTGGCGCCGGAAACGATGGCACTGATGCAGCTGATGGTGCGCCAGGGCGAGATCGACCACCTCGTGCCCGAGCGCGTATGGCAGGAAACCCGCAAGGCGCTCGCCGAGGCGCAGCCCTCGGCCTTCCTGCGCGTGCTGCGCGAAGCCGGTGCACTGGCCGTGCTGTTTCCCGAGGTGGATGCGCTGTACGGCGTGCCGCAGCGCGCGGAATTCCATCCGGAAGTCGACACCGGCGTGCACGTGGAGATGGTGCTGGACATGGCGGCGCGCATCGCGCCCGGCAATGACGTGGTCGGCTTCTGCGCGCTGACGCATGACCTCGGCAAGGCCCTCACCCCCGCCGACGCGCTGCCCCGCCACGTCGGCCACGAGCACGCCGGCGTCAAACCCCTGCAGGGACTGGTGGCGCGGCTGAAAGTGCCGACCGAGCACGCCGCACTGGCCGAACTCGTGTGCCGGGAACATCTCAACGTGCATCGCGCCCTGGAACTGAAAGCGTCCACCGTGCTGCGCCTGCTGTCTTCGCTGGATGCGCTGCGCCGGCCGGAGCGGCTGGGACTGTTCCTCGCCGCCTGCGAGGCCGACAAGCGCGGCCGGCTGGGGCATGGAGACGACGACTATCCCCAGGCTGCCTACCTGTTGCGCGCCAGGGATGCGGCCGCCGCGGTCAGTTCCGCACCATTCGCCGCGCAGGGCCTGCAGGGGCCCGCCATTGGCGAGGCGATGGCGGCGGCGCGGGTGGCTGCCATCGCCCACCTGCGCCAATCCATTGCCTGAACGGTCGCGGGGAAAGCCCGGCGGAAGCCGTTCCCGCCATACTGGCCGGCTGATCGCCCGAGGCGCTCGCGCTCCCCGCGCATGCTCCGCCCGTGTATAAAGACAGGTCGCCTGCCGCCTTCGGGTGAAGCCGGGCGTTCATTTCCATTGCTTCGGAGCCGTCCGTGTCGACCGCACCCAACCCGATCTCGCCGCTGCGCCAGCGTTTCCGGCCCCTCTGGTGGCTGGCCATCAGCTATGTGCTGATCGGCGCCGCCACCCGCATCGCCCTGCTGTTCATGGCGGGCAGCGGCGTGCCGCACAACCCGCTTTACTGGGCCTACGGGTTCGGCGTGGGCCTTGCCTACGACCTGGTCACCTTCCTCTACGTGGCATGGCCGCTGATGCTCTACCTGTGGCTGGTGCCGCAGCGGATCTACGTGTCCCGCCTGGGCCAGTGGCTGATGTATGGCGGCGCCGCGGTGCTGCTCTACTGGCTGATGTTCGTCGGCGCATCCGAACTGGTGTTCTGGGCCGAGTTCGGCACCCGCTTCAACTTCATCGCCGTGGACTACCTCGTCTACACCCAGGAAGTGATCGGCAACATCCGCGAGTCGTATCCCATCGGCACCTGGCTCGGCCTGCTGGCCCTGGCCACGCTGGTGATCGTGTGGCTGAGCCGCAGCGGCCTGCGCGTCGCCGACAGCGGCACGCGCTGGTGGCAGCGCACCCGCGTGGCGCTGGTGTGGCTGCTGCTCACCGTGGTCACCGCCGTCGCGCTCAAGGGCACGTTCAAGGACCGCACCGACAACGCGTATGTCAACGAACTCTCCGGCAACGGCATCTACGAGTTCTTCGCCGCGTTCCGCAGCAGCCACCTCGACTACTCGCGCTTCTACCGGACGCTGCCGGACGAGCAGGCATTCACGCGCGTGCGTGAACTGGTCAAGACGCCCGAAGCGACCTTCGTCAGTGACGATCCGAAGGACATCACGCGCGAGATCCGCCACCAGGGCCCCGAGAAACATCTCAACGTGGTGCTGATCAGCGTCGAGAGCCTGTCCGCCGACTTCCTCAAGGAGTTCGGCGACAAGCGCGGCATCATGCCCAACCTCGACGCCCTGATCGACCAGAGCATGTTCTTCGACCACCTCTACGCCAATGGCACGCGCACGGTGCGCGGGCTCGAGGCGCTGTCGGTGTCGGTGCCGCCCACGCCGGGCGACTCGCTGGTGAAGGCGCACAACAACGAGAACCTGTTCTCGGTCGCCAACGTGTTCAACGACCGCGGCTACCAGTCGGATTTTGTCTACGGTGGCTACGGCTACTTCGACAACATGAACTACTACTTCGCGCACAACGGCTATCGCGCGGTGGACCGCAACGACATCGCCAAGGGCGAAACGATCCACCACGAGAACGTCTGGGGCGTGGCCGACGAAGACCTCTACACCCTCGCGCTCAAGCAGATGGACGAGGCCAACGCGCAGGGCAAGCCGTTCTTCCTGCACGTGATGACCACCTCGAACCACCGGCCGTTCACGGTGCCCGCCAACCGCGTGCCGCAAAAGAACGGCACCCGCGAAGCCGCCGTGGCGTACACCGACTGGTCGATCGCGGACTTCATCAAGCGCGCGCGCAGCAAGCCGTATTTCGACGACACCATCTTCGTCATCACGGCCGACCATTGCGCCTCCAGCGCCGGCCGTACCAGCGTGCCGATCAACCGCTATCACATTCCGCTGTGGATCTACGCGCCCAAGCACATCACGCCGCAACGCGTGACGCGCCAGATGTCGCAGGTGGACATCATCCCGACGGTGCTTGGCCTGCTGAACTTCAGTTATCGCAGCCGCTTCTTCGGTGCCGATATTTTCCAGCTGGAGCCCGGCCGCGAACGTGCGTTCCCCGCGACCTACGAGAAGCTCGGTTACCTGCATGGCGACGTGCTCACCGTGCTGGAACCGCAGCGCAAGCTCGAACAGCTGCGCCCCAACTTCGACAACGGCGACGCCGTCAACAACACGCCGGTCGACCAGCGCCAGGTGGACGATGCGACGGCGTATTACCAGGTCGCCGCGTATCTGTTCAAGCACGGCCTGATGGTGAAGCGTCCGGACGACGGCAAGGCCGTCACGCCGCTGCCTGCTGCCGCAGCATCGAGCGCGGCACCCGCCACGCCGTAAGCACCAGGCAGCAGCCTGCGCATGCCGCCATGGCATGCGCAGGCTGGGCCGCACCAGGCTGGATCGGCTGTCAGCCGGTCGCCCGGCCTGGCGCGGAAGGCCTCAGAGCCGCTCGCCCTGGTCGCCCTCGAGCAGTTCTTCCGGCAGTGGCACCACGTCCATGCCGCGCGCGAACAGCATCGCCTGGAAGCGCTCGCCCATCTGGTCCGGCAGGGTCAACTTCTTTACTTCCTGGGCCAGGCGGTAGCGCGCAGCCTCGTCGGCAGCCTGCTCGTAGGCTTCCTCGAATGCTTGCTGCAGGCCGCTGCCAATCAGGAACTGCGCCTGCGAAAGGTAGCCCGCGACGCCAAAGCCGGCACTGTTGCCCGCCTCGGCCAGCGCGGTGAAATCCACCGACGCGGTGAGGTCGTTGAGGCCCGGCAGGTGCAGCGGTTCGTTGTGCGCGCGGTGGCGGTAGTGCGCCATCAGCGTGCCGTCGTTGCGCTCCGGCAGGTAGAACTCGCGGCGCACGTATCCGTAATCGACGAACAGCATCAGGCCCGCGGCCAGCGAGCCGGCAATGGCCTGGATCCAGTAGGGCAGCTGCGGCAGCACCTCCGAGCGGTAGCCGTCGGAGAAGGTCGCGTCGATGTCGCGCTCGACGTGCCGCACGGCGCCCGAGACGAGAGCATCGGCGGGCCGGTCCACGCGCATCAGGCGGCCCTCGCCGTCGAGGGTCACGTATTCCTCGTAGACCTCGCCATGGCGGATGGTGAAGCGCGTAGTGGGCAAGGCGTCGATGACTTCGTTGGCGAACAGCACGCCGCGCCAGTCCTGTTCGGGCGGACGGTCCAGCCACAGCACGTGGGCGAACAGTTCCGGCGGCAACGCCTGCAGCAGGCGTTCGCGCTGTCGTTCGCGCAGGTCGGCGCTCGGCTCGAGGATCAGGTAGCGGCGGGGCACTGTGCCAACGGCCGCGAACGCCTTGAGCGCTGCCTCGGCGAAGGCGCCGCTGCCGCCGCCAAGCTCGAGGAAATCCGCCTGTTCGCCCAGCAGGTCGAGCACCGGATACGTGGTGTTGACCACGCAGCGCGCGAACAGCTCGCCCAGTTCCGGCGCCGTGATGAAGTCGCCGGCTTCGCCGAACTTGGTCTTGCCGGCGCTGTAGTAGCCGAGCCCGGGCGTGTACAGGCAGCGCTCCATGTACTGCGCAAACGGCATCGGGCCGTGCGCGGCGATTTCCTCGCGCAGGCGCGCCAGCAGACGGTCGGAATGGGCGCGCTCGTCGGCGCCGGGATCGGGGAGTCGGGAGGACATGCGCGTTGCCTGCGGAAAAACGCGCCAAGGATAACCCATGCCCCGCCGCGGTCCCGTGAGGACCACGACAGGGCATGGGCCGGCCGGCTCAGAAGTCGAAGTCTTTCTGCAGGCTCAGGTAGACGCCACGACGCGGCCCGAATTGCGGCGCGCCCACGCCGACGCCGGTGCCGTCGCGCAGTTCGTACGAACGATCCAGCGCATTGATCACCGCGAGCTGGGTGTGCAGCTTGCCGGTTCTGGCGAAGTTGAAGTCGTGCGACACGCTGAGGTTGAGCTGGAAATAGTCGGGCATCGAATCGCCGTTGGGCACCGTGCCGTCCCGGCGCAGCCCGGAACCGAAGATGTAGTCGGCGCCCACCCGGGTGGCGTCGTTGATCGCGTAGCTGATGCCGCCGGACGAGGTGTACTTCTGGTCGTGGTCGAGGTGGATGTAGTTCTCGGCGATGTAGGCAAGGTCATCCACGGCGAAGTTGTACTGGCTGGTGATGACCTTCTTGCCCATCGACTTGTTGTAGGCGAAGTTGAAGTAGGCGGAGATCGGCCCCGAGGCGTAGTTGACCGTGTACTCGACGCCGCCGATGTGGCCGCGGGCGTAATTGAAGGTCGAGTAGACCAGGGCCGCACCGAACTGGCCTTCGTCCTGCAGGCGCGTCACGTCGCGGTAGTAGGCATCCAGGCCCATGGTCAGCGACGGGCCGAACGTCTGCGACACACCGACATCGAAATAGTCCGAACGCTCGGCCAGCGGAGTGGCGTTGCCGGGATTCGAAACCTGGTTGGTGGTGCCGTCGAACTTGGCGATGTTGGAGGTGGTGATCATCTCCGTCGCCGGCGGCGTGAAGTAGCGCGAGTAGCCGGCATGCACGGTGGTGCTGTCGCTGGCCTGGTAGACCGCGCCAAGGCGGGGACTGAGCTGGCTCTCGGTGCGTGCCAGCGTGTATTTGTCGCCGCGCAGGCCGTAGTTCACCGTCCACTTGTCGCCGATGCTCCACTCGTCCTGCACATAGGCGGACCAGGTCTTCGCGACCAGGCGACTGTTGTCGACGATGTTGAGCGGCGTGGTGCTGGTCTGGTTGCCCGCGGGGTCAGCCGGGAACACCCAGGCATTGTTGGCGCTGCCGGCGTGCTCGAAGCTGCCGTAGATGCCGTAGCGCAGCGTGTTGCTGTCGCCCAGCGGGGTAGCGAAATCCGCCTGCAGCGTGCTGGCCCGGTTGGTGCGGTTCACCGCCGAGGCGACGCCGTTGAACATCAGGTCGCCGACCATGTCGGGGGTGAAGTCGAGGCTGCTGTAGCGCTGGCCCAGCGACACCTGGTAGTCGGTCTTGCCCCACTTGCCCTGCAGCGACAGCACGCCAAAGCGCGTGTTCTCGCGCTGCTGTTCGTTGAGTTTGGCCGAATCGAAATCCACCTGGTCCAGATAGCCGAACTGCGGTGTCTGGTTGGGGTTGTTGGGAATCTCGAAGCGATTGTTGGTGGCGCCGAACATGAAGCTCAGCCGCGTGCTGTCGTTGATGAGATAGGAGATGTCGCCAAAGCCCTTCACCTGGTTGGTGTGGTCGTGGATCGGCGTGCGGCTCGGCGTCGGGTTCTCGATGCCGACATCGTTCTCCAGGTAGTTGGCGGTGACGAACCAGCTCCAGCGGTCCGCACTGCCCCACAACGAGGCATTGGGATTGAGCGTGCCGAACGAGCCGCCGGTGATGCCGACGCTGCCGCCGTTGCCGAGCTCGTGGCCGCTCTTGGTGTCGATGTCCACCACCGCGGCGGTACGCAGGCCGTATTGCGCGGGCAGCGCGCCGTCGAGCAGCTTCACGCTCTGGATGGTGCGCGCGTCCAGCGTCTGGCCGAAGCCGGAAATCGATTCGGGAATGATCACCCCGTTGATGCGGTACTGCAGGTTGGCGTGGTCGCCGCGCACATGCAGGCCACCGTAGGAATCCTGCACGACACCCGGAGCCTGCAGGATCACCTGGTTGAGCGGCGTGGAGTCGCCCAGCGGCAACTGCTGGATCGCCTTCTGGTCGATCACGTACTGGCTGCTGCCGGTGTCGGGCGACAGCGCGTTGCGCGATTGGTCGAGCACCCCCGTGACATCGACCGCACTGAGCTGCTTCACATTGCCCGGCTTGTTGCGGTCGCCGGCGCCGGCATCACCGGAACCGGCGGTCACGGCGGCGTCGGTGTTCGGCACGGTCTGGGCGAAGGCAGCCGGTACGGCGCCCAGCGCAACAGAGAGACTCACGGCAAGCAGGGATCGTTTCATCGGGTGTCCGGAGGGGGCGGCAGTCATTATTATTGTTGTTACGTTATAACATTGCCATGGTAGCGGACCCACTGCCTGCCCCAGAAGTCATGGATTTCACCGGAACCTGTCGGATTCAGGCTGGCCTGGCCCGCCACGCCGCCATTCACCCGCATTGCCTAGACTGGGCCCATCGTTGCGGCGCGAGCCGCGCCACCCGAGCGCAGGACGTCATGGCCAAGCCCTCCTCCCAGCTACCTGCCGTGGTCGGCGGCGCCGATGCCGGCCGCGTGACCCAGGCCATCCTCGACTTCGTCAGCCAGATTCCGGACAGCCGCCTGCCCGGCAGCTCGGCCCCGGCCGACGAGGCCCGGCGCCTGGCCAGTCGTGCCGCCAGGCGCGCCGCGCTCACCGCCGGCTCGCTGGCGCTGCCGCCCGGCCCGCTGGGCTGGCTCACCGTGCTGCCCGAGCTGATCGCCATCTGGAAGATCCAGGCGCAGCTGGTCAGCGATATCGCGGCGGTCTATGGCCAGCATTCGGTGCTCGGGCGCGAGCAGATGCTGTGGTGCCTGTTCCGCCACACCGCCGCGCAGGCCTTCCGCGACCTGGTCGTGCGCGTGGGTGACCGGCTGCTGTTCCGCCGCGTGAGTTACAGCGTGGCCGAACGCATTGCCAGGACCGTGGGCATCAAGGTCTCGCAGCATGCGGTGGGCAAGGGCTTGTCGCGCTGGCTGCCGGTGGTCGGCGCGATGGGCGTGGGCGCCTATGCGTATTACGACACCGGACAGGTCGCCCAGACCGCCATCGCCATGTTCAGCGCGCCCTTCGAGATGGAAGAGGAACTGTCCGCCGATGCACCGCCAGTACCCACGGACGCCGCCTCGCCCATCGCCTGAACCGCCACGGGATGACGCGTCGCACGCTTTGCGTCAAGCTCGCCGCCTATCGCGCCACGCAGGAGCCCACGCATGAGTCCACGCCATGAGCGCCCCGTCGTCCTGATCACCGGCGCGGGCAAACGGGTCGGCGCGGTGATTGCGCGCACGCTGCACGCCGCCGGTTACGACCTGGCCCTGCACTACCGGCACGCGGCCGCCGATACGGAGCTGCTGGCCCACTCGCTCGATCAGCATCGTGCGGACAGCACTTTCACCGTGCAGGGCGAACTGGCCGACCTCGAGCACCTGCCCGACCTGCTGGCGAAGGTGCTGGGCCGATTCGGCCGCCTCGATGCGCTGGTCAACAACGCGTCGGCGTTTTATCCGACCCCGGTGGGCTCGGCGACGGCCGCGCAATGGAACGAGCTGTTCGCCTCCAATGCGCAGGCGCCGTTCTTCCTCAGCCAGGCGGCCCTGCCCGCGTTGCGCGAAGCACGCGGCGCCATCGTCAACCTGGTGGACATCTATGCCGAGCGCCCGCTCGCGCAGCATCCGCTGTACTGCATGGCGAAAGCGGCGCTGGCCGCGATGACGCGCTCGCTCGCGCTGGACCTCGGTCCGGACGTGCGCGTCAACGGCGTGGCCCCCGGCGCGGTCATGTGGCCCAGCGACGGCAAGCCCTACGACGACCAGCAGGCCATGCTGGCGCGCACGCCGCTGCAGCGCGCCGGCTCGCCCGAGGACGTGGCGGGCGCGGTGCTGTGGCTGTTGCGCGATGCCCCGTTCGTGACCGGGCAGATCCTGCGCATCGACGGTGGGCGCACGCTGTCGGTGTAAGCGACGCGTGCGCCACCGCAACGCTCACTTCTTCGGGCGAAACGCCTGTTCCAGCAGCGCCTGGTCAAAACCGTAGCCGACCCGCCCCTCTTCGGCATAGCGATACAGGGCCGCGGCATAAATGCCCTGCAGCGAGGCCTGGATCAGGCCGAGCAGGGTCAGGCCGATCACCGCCACCGCGATCGCCACCACGATCGCCACGATCGACTGCGCGGCCACGGCGCCGACGACCAGCACGGCAGCCACCAGCACTGCCAGGAACATCAGCAGGCCAAACACCACGCCGATACCGGCGTTGCCGATGATGTTTTCGCCCCAGGTGCGCTTGAGCAGCTCGACGCTGCGCGAGATCGCTTCGGTCGGGCCCACGTCCTGGCTTGCCAGTACCGGCACGACGAGGAAAGTGGCCACCGTCCAGGCCAGGCCAAGGAAGCCCGCCACCAGGCGACCGATCAGGCCAAGGCGCTCCTGCAGCGCGCGCAGCAACAGGCCCACCGTGGCGGCGATCAGCGCGTAGCCGAAGATGCTCACCACGCGCTCGCGTGCCAGTGCGAAGCCGGCCGAGAAACTGGCAGGCTCGCCGCGCAGGTGCATCAGTGCGGCACCGGCCAGGGCGGTGTTGAAGAAGATGATCACGAAGTACTGCACGAGATAGAACAGGAACAACGCCACGTAACCGCCGGTGGACAGCACGCGTTCGTGCGCCTGCGCCTCGTGGCCCATGGCCACCACGGCCATGCCGATGGGAATCAGGAAACTCGCTGCCACCAGCACACAACAAATGCCGGACACCAGCGGAAACATCAGCAGCGACTTGTCCGAACGCAACACTGCCGCACTGGCCTTCATCAGGCTCCAACTGCGCGAAAAGCGACCTGCCATGACTTACCCCCGTGTGATGACCCGGCACCTTCTAGCATTCGCCTGACGCCCGGCGATAGTGCCGGCCCCGGGCAACGTGCAAGCGCGTCGTCAGAGCGGCTCGACCACCAGCGGCTCGCTGTCGGCCGGGAACGCCGCCCACAACTCCGCCATGGTGCGTCCGCTGAGCGGATGCGCCACCGATGGCGCGATGTCGGCCATCGGCCTGAGCACGAAGGCATGGCGCAGCTCCTTGCGCGGAATGTCCAGGTGCCCTTCGCCCTGGCGCACCAGGTCGTCGAACAGCACGATGTCGACGTCCAGCGTGCGGTCGGAAAAGCGTGGCACGTCGCGGCGACGGCCATGGCGATCTTCCAGCGCGTGCAGCCAGTCATTGAGCGCTTCGGGCGAAAGCCCGGTGTCCAGCCCCACCGCGAGGTTCACGAAGTCCGCGCCGTCGAAACCCACCGACTTGCTGCGGTAGGCAGGCGACACGGCCAGCGCGCCGAACGTTGCGCGCAGTTCGTCCAGCGCAGCGCGGAGATGGCGCACCGGCTCCACATTGGAACCCAGGCTCAGGTAGGCGCGCGCCATCGTTACTGCGGACGCGTGCCGCGCTCGATGCGCACGCCCACGGCCTTCGCCCCGCGAACCGCCCCCGGCTTGGACAGCTTCAGGCGCACCCACGACACGCCGAACTCCTCGCGGATGATCGCCGCGCAGCGCTCCGCCAGCGTCTCCACCAGACCGAAGCTGGACGCGCCCACATAGTCGATCAGCCGCTTGGACACGTCCTTGTAGTTGAGCGTGTGCGCGATGTCGTCGCTGGCGGCCGGCACGCTGTTGTCGAACGCCATCTCGATATCGAGCGACAGCGTCTGGCGCACGCGGCGCTCCCAGTCGTAGATGCCGATCACGGCATCGATGCGCAGGTCTTCGATAAAAACGATATCCATGCCGATAGGGTCGGCAAGAAACGCCCCGTATGCAAGAGCGCCGTCATTGCGCGGGTGGCAGGGTCTCCAGGTCCCAGCGCGGAAACACCTGCACGGTTTCGTCCTGGTGCTGCCCATGGGCGAGGCGGATGGCGCCGGCCAGCGCGATCATGGCGCCGTTGTCGGTGCAGAACGCCAGGCGCGGGAAATACACGTTGAAGCCGTCCTTCTCGCCCGCCGCGGCAAGTTCCGCGCGCAGGTGCCGGTTGGCACCCACGCCGCCGGCAATCACCAGCCGCTTCGCGCCGCTGGCCTGCAGCGCACGGCGGCACTTGATGATCATGGTGTCGACGATCGCCTCCTCGAACGCGCGGGCGATGTCGGCGCGGGTCTGCTCGCTCTGGTCGGACTGCTGCCAGGCCAGCAGCACCTGGGTCTTGAGGCCCGAAAAGCTGAAGTCGAGGCCGGGGCGATCGGTCATCGGGCGCGAGAAACGGAAAGCCCCCGGCCGCCCCTGTTCGGCCAGCTTCGCCAGCGCCGGGCCACCCGGATAAGGCAGGCCCATCAGCTTGGCGGTCTTGTCGAACGCTTCGCCGGCGGCGTCGTCCAGGGTGTCACCCAGGATGCGGTAGCGGCCGATGGCCTTCACCTCGACCAGCATGGAATGCCCGCCGGACACCAGCAGGGCCACGAACGGCGGCTCGGGCGGGTTGTCCTCCAGCAAGGGCGCCAGCAGGTGGCCTTCCATGTGGTGCACGCCGATGGCCGGCACACCCAGCGCCCAGGCCATGGCGCGGGCCGCGGAGGCACCCACCAGCAGGGCACCTACCAGGCCAGGGCCGGCGGTGTAGGCGACGCCGCCCAGGTCAGCCGGGGTCAGGCCGGCCTCGGCCAGCGCCTCGCGCACCAGTGGCATCAGCTTGCGCACGTGGTCGCGGCTGGCCAGCTCGGGCACTACGCCGCCATAGGCCGCGTGCAGCTTGATCTGGCTGTAGAGGGTATGTGAAAGCAGGCCGCTGCCGGGCGCGGTCGGTTCCCAGCGCAGCAGGGCCACGCCGGTCTCGTCACAGGACGTTTCGATGCCCAGAACCGGCTTCGTTGACTGGGGCTTTGAAAATGCTGTCGTTTCCACGTTATACTTCGCGGCTCACCGTATTCAATCGGCTCGTAAAGTGCGGGCCAGTCTAACACTTGGAGTTTCCATGCCCAGCGTAAAAGTCCGCGAGAACGAGCCGTTCGAGCTTGCCCTCCGCCGCTTCAAGCGCACCTGCGAAAAGGCCGGCGTCCTGGCCGAGACCCGCAAGCGTGAGTTCTACGAGAAGCCGACCCAGGAGCGTAAGCGCAAGCGTGCTGCTGCGGTGAAGCGCCACCTGCGCCGCCTCTCGCGCGACGTTTCGCGCAAGACCCGCATGTATTGAGGTCCATCGTCCGCCCCGTGCGGACGAGCGGTTGCTGGCGCTCCGGCGCCGCGACCCGGGATAACCGGCAGCTGGCGCGTTGACCCGCCGCCGCTGTTCTTTACCCCTACACTGGCCGGCGTTGCCCTGGGCAACGCTGGCTTTGTGTGTTTCCGAGGATAGGCCATGACCCTCAAGCAGCAGCTTACCGAAGACATGAAGACGGCCATGCGCGGCGGCGACAAGCACCGCCTGGGCGTGGTGCGCCTGATCCTGGCCGCGATCAAGCAGCGCGAGGTGGACGAGCGCATCGAACTGGATGATGTCCAGGTGCTGGCGGTGCTGGAGAAGATGCTCAAGCAGCGCAAGGACTCGGTCAGCCAGTACGTGGCCGCGAGCCGCGAAGACCTGGCCGAGGTCGAGCGCGGCGAGATGGTGGTGATCGAGGCCTATCTGCCGGCCAAGCTCAGCGACGACGAGATCGACGCGCTGATTACCGCAGCCATCGCCGAGACCGGCGCTTCCTCGGCGCGGGATATGGGCAAGGTCGTCGCCGCCGTCAAGGAAAAAGCCGCCGGACGCGCGGACATGGGCGTGGCATCCGCCCGCATCAAGGCGCGCCTGGCGGGCTGATCACGCGGTTTTCACGCACAGCCAGCAGCCCTTCCAGGCGGCTGGCTGGCCCGCGCCCGGTTCCCGCTGCACCCCGTTCACGGCCAGCCCACTAGAACGGGAGCGACGCCGGCTCCCACGCCGGCCCGACCCGGCAGGAGCGCAGCGCATGCTCAAGTGGGCCCTTATTTTCGCCATCGTCTCGTTGATCGCCGGCTGGCTCGGCTTCGGCACCGTATCCGGTGTCGCCGGCACGGTCGCCAAGGTGTTGTTCACGATCTTCGTGATCCTGTTCCTGCTGGCGCTGCTGGCGCTGTTCGGCATCATCCACGCGGTCTAGGCCGCGGCTCAGTCGATCACCCGCTCCATGCGCCGATGATCCGGCACGCGGACATGCGCATTGGCCAGGCGTGATCGTCGCTCGCCGGTCAGCCGGAAACCGGCCCGCCGATACAAGGCCTCGGCCAGCGGGTTGCTGGCCGCAACATCCAGCACCAGCCGGCGCCGCCCAGCCTGGCGTGCCGTGGCCAGCAACTGCTCGATCAGCGCGTGGCCGATGCCGCGGCCACGCAGCTCCGGCGCCACCGCGAGGTGCGCCAGGTAATGCATGTCGCCGTCGGGCGGGCGGATCACCGATTCCACGCGCAGCCCGCGCAGCATCACCGGAATGGCACGGCGCCAGCCGTAGTGCGCGACGATCTGGCGCGCCGCGGCCAGCATGAACGGCCACTGGGTATCGGCCCCGTAGCCCGCGCCGACCGCCACCACGCGCCCCTGGGCCACGCCGACCCAATGGTTGCGCCAGCCGAATTCCCCCGCGCCGTCGACAAAGCAGCGCTGCAGGAAGGCCTGCGCATCGTGACCGTCGCGCGTGGCAAACACATAGTCGAAGGCCGCCGGCCCCGAGCAGTAGATCAGCGGCACCGCCGCCGTCGCGTCGGCCGGCGCGGCAGGGCGAAACTGCACCTGCAGGCCTGGCCTTGCCGTTCCCAGCACATTCCCCATGGATGCCACCCCAAGCCCCCCGGCTCCTCAGGCGGCAGCATAGGGCAAGCCAGGCGTCGTGCGCTGCCTTCCGGGCGATGCAAATAGCGTCCCGCCCGTCGCTCCGCCATGCGCTGCACCCTCTACACTAAGCTGCTTATGCGCGGACGTATTCCTGACAGTTTCATTGACGACTTGCTGGCCCGCGTCGACATCGTCGACGTGATCGAGCGGCGCGTGCCGCTCAAGAAGGCCGGTCGGGAATGGACCGCCTGCTGCCCGTTCCACAACGAGCGCTCGCCCTCGTTCTACGTCAGTCCCGCCAAGCAGTTCTTCCATTGCTTCGGCTGCGGCGCGCACGGCAGCGCGGTGAAGTTCCTGATGGATTACGAGCGCCTCGAATTCCCGGATGCGGTGGAGGAGCTGGCGCAATCGGTGGGCCTGACCGTGCCGCGCGAAGGCGGCAACGACGCGCCGCGCGAGGACAAGACCGACCTCTACGCCCTGCTCAATGCGGCCGCCAGCTGGTACGAGCAGGAGCTGCCGCGCAGCGCCGAGGCGCAGGCCTATTGCCGCAAGCGCGGACTGGACACGGAGACCATCCAGCGCTTTCGCCTTGGCTGGGCGCCGGCGGGCTTCGACGGCGTGATCAAGGCGCTGGGCGGCAGCGACAAGCGCATGCAGTTGCTCAACGAAGCGGGCATGGTGGCGAGCAACGAACGCGGCCATCGCTACGACCGCTTTCGCGAACGCCTGATGTTCCCGATCCTCGACCGGCGCGGCCGCGTGATCGCTTTCGGCGGAAGAGTGTTGCAGTCGGACCAGGGCCCGAAATACCTCAACTCGCCGGAAACGCCGCTGTTCCACAAGGGCCGCGAGCTGTTCGCGATGTGGCAGGTGAAGCAGGCCAACCCGAGCCTGTCGCGCATCGTGGTGGTCGAGGGCTACATGGACGTGATCGCCCTGCATCAGGCCGGCCTGCCCATCGCGGTGGCCACGCTGGGCACGGCCACGACGCCCGAGCACACCGAAGTGCTGTTCCGCGCCGCGCCCGACGTGGTGTTCTGTTTCGATGGCGATCGTGCCGGCCGCGCGGCCGCATGGAAGGCACTGGAGGCGGCACTGCCGCGCCTGCGTGACGGGCGCCAGGCGTACTTCCTGTTCCTGCCCGATGGCGAGGACCCGGATACGCTGATCCGCAAGGAAGGCAAGGACGGCTTCGAGAAAAGGCTCAAGGCCGCCACGCCGCTGTCGGAGTATTTCTTCGGCGAACTTGCGCACGACGTGGACACCACCAGCCTCGATGGTCGTGCACGACTGGCCGAGCGGGCACGCCCGCTGGTTGCGAAGCTGCCCGACGGTGCCTTCCGCGACCTGATGGCGCAGGAACTCGAGAAGCGCACCGGCGCCCGCGCCGTGCTCGAAGCCGACCCCGCGGCGCGACACTCGCTGCAGCGTCCCGTGGCCGTGCAGCGCTCGCTCGTTCGCAGCGCCATCGCCCTGCTGCTGGCACAACCGGGCGTGGCCGACGACGTGGCACGCCCCTATGGCTTCCTGCGCATGGACAAGCCCGGCGTGGAACTGCTGGCCGAGCTGATCGACCTCGCTCGCTCGCGCCCCGGCATCAACCCGGCCATGCTGGTGGAACACTTTGCCGAACGGCCCGAATATGCCGCCCTGCAAAAGCTGATGGCCGCCATGGTGGTCGGTGAGCCCGAGGCACAACGCGCCGAATTCTTCGACGCACTGGCGCGCATGGAGCAGCAGGCCATCACCCAGCGCCGCGAGTGGCTCACCAGCAAGAGCCGCGAGGGCACGCTGGACGCGGCCGAGAAGGCCGAGCTGCGCCAGTTGCTGGCCGCCCGCGCCACGCCACCGGCAAAGGCCGGCTAGGCCTCCCGCGGCCCGCCACCTGTCGGTGAACACCCGCAGCGTATGCCCTGCACTGCCGCAAGCGCAGTGACGCCTTCGTGTGGGATCATCGACCACTCCCTACGGCATGGGCAGCGCACCCGGGCATGGATGTAGATGGAACTGCTTGAACGATTGGTGACAGTGTTCGCCGAGAACGGCTACCTCGCGGTGTTCATCGCGTTGTTGCTGTGCGGCGCGGGCGCGCCCTTGCCCGAAGACATCACCCTCGTCGCCGGCGGCATCATCACCGGCCTGGGTTACGGCAGCGTGCACGTGATGTTCGGCGTGGCCATGGTCGGCGTGCTCGCCGGCGATGCCGGCATGTTCCTGCTCGGCCATCATTTCGGCGCGCGCATCCTGCAATGGCGACTGGTCGCCCGCGTGCTGACGCCGGAACGCTACGCCAGGGTGCAGGAGAAATTCGAGCGCTACGGCAACCGGCTGATGTTCTTCGCGCGCTTCCTTCCCGGCATGCGCACGGCCGTGTACATCACGGCCGGGTCCACGCATCGCGTCTCGTTCATGCGCTTCTTCCTGCTCGACGGACTGGCCGCGCTGATCAGCGTGCCGATCTGGGTCTACCTGGGCTACCTGGGTGCCGACAACCACGAATGGCTGGCGATGTGGATACGTCGCGGCCAGCACAGCCTGTGGGCACTGGCGGGCGTGCTGCTGCTGATCCTGCTGGTGTTGTGGTGGCGGCACCGTCGCCGCCAGCGCTGCGAGGACGCCGGCAACTAGCGTCGCCTCCCGCCCGGGGAGGCGACGCGTTGTACCTTACAGCCAGCGTCCGTAGCGGCGGATATAGATCAGCTTCATCAGCTGGGTCAGCACGCAATAGGTCAGCACGGTCAGCGCCAGCCAGCCGAAGTAGACGCCAGGCAAGGCCATCATGCCGATCTTCGCGCCGATGCCCATGTAGGGCACCAGCATGCCGATGATGATGATCGCGGTGGTCAGCGCCAGCACCGGCGCCGCGGCCACGCTCTGCAGGAACGGGATCTTGCGCGTGCGGATCATGTGCACGATCAGCGTCTGCGTGAGCAGGCTCTCGATGAACCAGCCCGACTGGAAGAACGCCTGGTGCTCGCTGGAGTTCGCGCCGAACACGTACCACAGCAGCAGGAAGGTGGTGACGTCGAAGATCGAGCTGACCGGGCCGATCCACACCATGAAGCGACCGATGTCGCTGGCGTCCCACTTGCGCGGCTTGCGCAGGTATTCATCGTCCATGCGGTCGAACGGAATCGACAGCTGCGAGATGTCGTACAGCAGGTTCAGCACCAGGATCTGCAGCGGCAACATCGGCAGGAACGGCAGGAACGCGCTCGCGATCAGCACCGAGAACATGTTGCCGAAGTTCGAGCTGGCGGTCATCTTGATGTACTTGATGATGTTGCCGAAGGTGATGCGCCCTTCGATGACACCCTCTTCCAGCACCATCAGGTTCTTTTCGAGCAGGATGATGTCGGCCGACTCCTTGGCGATGTCGGTGGCGGTATCCACCGAGATGCCGACGTCGGCCTCGCGCAGGGCCGGCGCGTCGTTGATGCCGTCGCCCAGGAAGCCCACCGTGTGGCCCTGGCGCTGCAGCGACTTGACCACCCGCGCCTTCTGCAGCGGCGACATCTTGGCGAACACGGTGGTGCGCTTCACCAGCGCATCCAGCTCGGCATCGTCCAGCGGCTCGATGTGCTTGCCCTGGAGCGAGTGCTCGACGTCGAGGCCCACTTCGCGGCAGATCTTGCGCGTCACCGCCTCGTTGTCGCCGGTGATCACCTTCACTTCGACGCCGTGGTGGTGCAGCGCCGCGATGGCGGTGGCCGCGCTGTCCTTGGGCGGATCCAGGAAAGCCAGGCAGCCGACCGCGACGAGGTTGCTTTCGTCCGCCACGCCATAGGCGCGGCCCGCCGGTGGCTGGCGCTTGATGGCGACCACGAGCACGCGCAGGCCATCCTCGTTGAGGCCGCGCGTCATCGCCTTGATCTCGGCGCGCATCTCGTCCGTCATCGGCAGGATGTCATCGCCGACCTTGGCCGATGCGCAGATCGACAGCATTTCCTCCACGGCACCCTTGCATACCAGCAACTCGTTGCCATCACCGTTGCCCAGCACCACCGACATGCGCCGGCGCTGGAAGTCGAACGGGATCTCGTCGACGATGCGGAAGTGGGCCGCCGTCTCCTCCAGGTCACGGTGCGACAGCACCGCCTTGTCCATGAGGTTCTTCAGGCCGGTCTGGAACCGGCTGTTGAGATAGCCGTATTCGAGCGCCTCGTCGGACTCCTCGCCGTACAGGTCGAGGTGGCGCTCCAGCACGATCTTGTCCAGCGTGAGCGTGCCAGTCTTGTCCGTGCACAGCACGTCCATCGCGCCGAAGTTCTGGATCGCATTGAGCCGCTTCACCACCACCTTGCGATTGGACATCGCCAGCGCGCCCTTGGCGAGGTTCGCGGTGACGATCAGCGGCAGCATTTCGGGCGTCAGGCCCACGGCCACCGACAGCGCGAACAGGAACGCCTGCAGCCAGTCGTGCTTGTCCAGTCCGTTGATCAGGAAAACGATCGGCACCATCACCGCCATGAAGCGGATCAGCAGCCAGCTGACGCTGTTCACGCCGCGGTCGAAGCTGGTTTGCACGCGCTGGCCGACGATGGTGCGCGCCAGCGAGCCCAGGTAGGTGCGCGAGCCGGTGGCGACCACCACGGCCGTCGCGCTGCCGCTGACCACGTTGGTGCCCATGTAGCACACGGTCGGCAGGTCGAGCGGATTGTCCAGCGCGCTGTCCTGCAGTTCGACGGCCACCTGCGCATGCGCCGGGGCAGCCTTCTCCACCGGCAGCGATTCGCCGGTGAGGATCGCCTGGCTGATGAACAGGTCCTTGGCCGAAACCAGGCGCAGGTCGGCGGGCACCATGTCGCCCGCGGCCAGGTGCACGATGTCGCCGGCGACCAGCTCGCCCACCGGCACTTCGATGCGCTCGCTGTGGCCGTCCGACGCGCGGCGCGTCACCGTGGCGGTGTTGCGCACCATGGCCTTGAGCTTCTCGGCGGCCTTCGACGAACGGTATTCCTGCGTAAAGCTCAGCACCACGCTGATGCCCACCATCACAGCGATGATGATCGGACCGGTGAGGTCGCTGGCATCGGTGAACAGCTGCACGGCAGCGAGCACCAGCAGCACGATGATGAACGGGTTCTTGAACGCACGCAGCAGCTGCGCCGACCAGTGCGGCGGCTTCTCGTGCGATACCTCGTTGAGCCCGTCGCGGTCCAGGCGCTCGGCGATCTGTTCCTCGTTGAGGCCGGCGGCACTGGTATCCAGCGCTGCGTACAGGGCCTCGTTGTGGCGGAACGCTTCCTGGGCCACGACCACGCGCACGGGCGCGGCGGCGCCCTTGCCGGCCGCCTTGCCGGTGACGGTCTGGGTGGAGTGCTTGAACATGACTCGCTTCCGTGATTCGGTGACACCTGCGGCGGACCAGCGAGCCGGCGGGATCAACCCGCGCGTGACGCCAACGCCTGCGCTACGACTTTCGTCGCCATCGTTGCCACGGGACTGGCGGAGGCCAGCCCTTGCGCGGCAGGTCGAGCCTGGCGATCGAGTGCTTCATCAGTGACTGGATACCAGCTGCAGATGACGATGCGCTTGCGGTTCGGCATGTTCGTGCCAGCGCGCGGCCGGGCGGCCACGCGAATTGTCGGCGTGCCAATGCATGTCGAGCACGACGGGGGCCTGCGTCTCGTTGAGCGGCGCAGGCACGGTGATCGTCCAGGCACGGCGTGCATCCGCACGGCCACCCGCCAGCGGGCGGACTGCGGTACGCAGACGAAAGAAATCGCGAAGGAGCTTCATGGCCCTTTCTCCTCTTTAACGGCGCCAACGGCGCCGTCAGAGGTGGGCCGGTCTTCCCTAGTCCAGGAAAGCGCCAGCCGACCGCAGGCGGTCGCCGCAGCTAATCAGCTTGTTATGCAATGCCGGCACCCGATGCTCGCGGATGTCGACGTTGCGACTAGGGTAAACGTCCATATGCCTTGGGTTGATAGGACAGAGGCCACTTAGGGCGCGTGACGCCCGGTAGCGGGCGAATTGTCTTGCTGCGGTGCGCAAGTGTCAACCCTGTGAGGGGGATTCGGGGTGCGAAATTTGTTGCGGTCTGGCGCTTGCTGCGTTTGGTGTGGGGTATTCCGTGGATTTCGCGGTTGTTGGCGTTTTCGCAAGGGTGCCGCCTGCGCGGCGGGCGTTCCGAACCGCTGCCGCGGTCCGGGTCACTTTTCTTTGCTGGTCCACGCGCGCGCAGGAGCGCCTGCGAGCGGCGAAGCCGGCCCAAAGGGCGGAGGGCAAGATGCCCGGAGTCAAGAAAAGTAACCCAAAGAAATGGCATCAAAGGCTGGCAGCACGGCGTGGGATACAAGCGCTGGCGACTGGGGCAAGGTGCGTAGCGTTACGTGCTACCTCATCGACAGCGGCTACCCCGCGGGTCGCCAGTGCCGCGAGGGCTCAAGGCAACTTCGATCGAAGGATCCCTTCTCCCTGCGGCGACCCGAAGGTAGTCCCTGTGGGAGAGAAGGTGCCGGCAGGCGGATGAGGGTTCGGGCGGAGCGCGAGCCTGGAATGCTGCGCAAGCCCCGCACCCTCACCCCAACCCCTCTCCCGAGGGGAGAGGGGCTAAGGCGGCTTCCATCGAAGGAATCCTTCTCCCATTGGGAGAAGGTGCCGGCAGGCGGATGAGGGTTCGGGCGGAGCGCGAGCCTGGAATGCTGCGCAAGCCCCGTACCCTCACCCCAACCCCTCTCCCGAGGGGAGAGGGGCTAAAGCAGGCTCCATCGAAGGAATCCTTCTCCCTCCGGCGACCCGAAGGTAGTCCCTGTGGGAGAGAAGGTGCCGGCAGGCGGATGAGGGTTCGGGCGGAGCGCGCGAGACAGAAACGCTGCGCAAGCCCCGTACCCTCACCCCAACCCCTCTCCCGAGGGGAGAGGGGCCAAGGCGGCTTCCATCGAAGGAATCCTTCTCCCATTGGGAGAAGGTGCCGGCAGGCGGATGAGGGTTCGGGCGGAGCGCAAGATGGAAAGGCTGCGCAAGCCCCGTACCCTCACCCCAACCCCTCTCTCCCACAGGGACTACCTTCGGGTCGCCGGAGGGAGAGGGGCTAAGTGCGGCGGCGCCACGCGTTGCTCTAAGTCCTCAGTACATCGGCGCGTCGCGGAGTAGCCGCAGTCCCTGAGGTAGCACGTAACGCCACGCCGCTTGCTCCAGGCCTCGGCGCTTGTATGCCACGCATCGCTGCCAGTTCTCGAGGCCATTTTTTTGGGCTACTTTTCTTTGACTGCGGGCATCCTGCCCTCCGCCCTTCGGGCCGGCTTTGCCGTTCGCACGCGCTCCTGCGCGTGCGTGGGCCAGCAAAAGAAAAGTGACTCGGCTGCCGGCAGGCAGTCGAAACGCCCGCTGCGCAGGCGGCAACCTCAGAGCAAACTCTCAACCCGCCGACCGCTGAAATGCCATCCCCTGCTGCACCAGCGGCTCCATCACCCAATGGTCCACCAGCAGGAACGCGAACAGCGCCATCAGGTACACGATGGAATAGTTGAACACCTTCATCGCGAACAACTCATCCGGCGGATTGAGCAGGCGGACGGCGTAGTAAAGGAAGCCCGCGCCCAGCACCACCGCACCACCCAGGTAGACCATCCCGCTATACCCGGTCAGCGCCGGCAACAGGGTCACCAGCACGAGCAGGATCGTGTAGAACAGCACGTGCCAGCGCGTGAACACCACGCCATGCGTCACCGGCAGCATCGGCACCTGCGCACGCGAGTAGTCGTCGCGGCGGAAGATCGCCAGCGCCCAGAAATGCGGTGGCGTCCACACGAAAATGATCAGGCACAGCTGCAGCGCGAAGGGATGCAGCGCACCCGTGACGGACGTCCAGCCAAGCACGGGCGGGATCGCGCCGGCGAGGCCGCCGATCACGATGTTCTGCGGCGTGGCGCGCTTGAGGTAAGCCGTATAGACCACTGCATAGCCGATCAGGCCACCAAAGGTCAGCAGCGCCGTGAGCGGGTTGACCAGCAGCACCAGCACCAGCATCGACACCACGCCAAGCGCAAGCGCAAACGTCAGCACCTGCCTGGGCTTGAGATGACCCGTCGCCAGCGGGCGATGCGCCGTACGCGCCATCACCTTGTCGATGCGCTGGTCGATCAGGTGATTGAACGCCGCCGCCGAAGCCGACGCCATCCAGATGCCCAGCGTGCCGAACACCAGCGCGCGCCATGGCGGAATGCCCGGCACGGCGAGGAACATGCCGATGACGGCGCAGAACACCAGCAGCGCAACGACGCGCGGCTTGGTCAATTCCATGTATTCGTGGAAGCGGCTGCTCATCGTCATGGGTGTCCGAAAGAAAGGAATATCGCGTCATCATGGCGCCTCTGCGTGCGCGCCAGCGTGGCCAGCAAGGTGAACAGCAACAACGCCGCCGCGCCATTGTGCAGCGTGGCGACGGGCAGCGGCAGGCCGAAATGCACGTTGCTGATGCCCAGCAGCACCTGGCTGACCAGCACCACGGCGATGGCCAGCCCCTGCGCGCGCAGGCCGCGGCGGGAGACGCGGTGCGACAGCCAGCCCAGGTAGCAGAACACCACCAGCGCACCGAGGCGATGGGCGATCTGGATGGCGCTGCGCGCGGCCATGTCCAGCACGCCGCCCTCGTAGTTCACGCCGATGCCACGCCACAGCACGAAGCCTTCACGGAAATCGGTGGGCGGCATCCATTGGCCCAGGCACTTGGGAAAGTCGGTGCCGCAGGCGAGCGCTGCGTAGTTGGAGGACGTCCATCCGCCCAGCGCGATCTGCGCCAGCAGCAGCACGATGCCCAGCACCACCGCCTTGCGCAGGCCGGCGTAGCTGTCGTCCGGCGCGCTGATGCCGGCGAAACGCAGTGCCGCATAGGCAAGCAGGGCGAAGGTGGTGATGCCGCCCATCAGATGTCCCATCACCACGATCGGCTTGAGCAGCAGCGTCACCGTCCACATGCCGAGCATCGCCTGGAACACCACCACCGCCAGCGCCAGCACGCTGATGCGCCACGCGCCCGGCCGTTTCAGGCCGATCGCCGCCAGCAGCGGCAAGCCGATCGCCAGCATCGACAGCAGCAGGGACCAGTGATGTTCGCCGCGGATGTACAGGCTCACGCCCACGGCGGCGAAGATGGCCCCGGCGATCACCGCAAGGCGCCCCCATGCGTTACGCCAGCTGGCGAGCAGGGCCAGTGCGAATACCAGCGTGCCCAGCGTGCCGGCGAGGAAGCGATGCACCTGCTCGCGCCAGGCCTTGTGCGTCTCGAACGGCCGATCCGGAAACGCCTCGTTCGCCTGCGCGATTTCATGCTGGTGCTCCGGCCAGCTGACCTGCCCGTAGCAGGTCGGCCAGTCCGGACACGACAGGCCCGCATTCGACAGGCGAACGAACGCACCGAACATCACCACGCCAAACGCAAACACCGCGGCGAGCAGGGCCAGGCCACGCAGGGCCTTGAGGGAGCGGGCGGACATCAACGGATCACCTTCTGCAGATCCTTGCGCAGGCCGGAAGGATCGAAGCCCGCCGGGTAGAACGACAGCGCCGTGCCGTCGGACTCCACCAGCAGCGCGACCACGCTGTCGGGCTCGTCGGGACGGAACGACTCGAGCTGCCCGCCGCTGTCCTGGCCAAGCTGCCAGTAATCGGCCATGCCGTTCGCGGCCGCGTTGGCCGGCGGCGCGCCGACGTAGAGCAGGCGCAACCGCGGCGCATTGCGGTTGAGGGTGATGCGCGCGGCAGCCATCTTGGTCAGCGTGTCCAGGCAATGTGCCGCGCAGCCTGGGCCGGCCAGCGCCACCAGGGTGAGCTGCGGCTCGGCCGCCCGCCAGGCCCACGGCTGGCCGTTGGCAAGCGTCACCTGCACCCGCTCGTCGGCGAGGTTGCGCTGCGGCTCGATCGGCTGGCCATTGGCCTTGCCGCTGGGCTGCCAGCCGGTCAGCGTGAGCAGGCCGGCCACCAGGATCGGCGCGGCGAACACCAGCATGATCAGCAGCAGTTTCAGGCGGCTCGCGCGCAGCGCGGCGGGGTCAGGCTTGTTCATGGCTAGTCCGGCGTTTGGATGGTCGGCGGCGGTGGAGCATGAGGAAGATCACCACGGCCGCCACGGCAAAGGTGAACCACTGGAAGGCATAGGCACGGTGCCGCGCGGGCGGCATCGCGGAGAAGTCGAGGACGTGCGCCCGCACGTAGATGGCGGCCTGGTCGTCGTCCAGTGCCAGCACCTGCGGATAGAGCAGGCTGCCGAGATCACCGGCCACCTGCGGCAGGTCGAGATAGACCGTGGTTTTTGGCCAGTGCGCCTGGCGCGCCAGCGCGTTGCCGCCCATCTCGAAACCCACGCCGGGAGGCGGCAGGTACAGGCCCTGCAGGGCCTGCTCACCGGTGGGCAACGGCGGCAATTGCGGTGCCTGGTCGGTGCCGTTGCCCGGGAGGAATCCCAGGTCCACCAGCAGCAGTCGGTCGCTGCCCTGCGGACGGAAAGGCGCATAGACTTCCACGCCGCCGAGTTGGTCATGCCTCGGGTTGTCCAGCAGGTAGGCACGGTCGGCGAGGTACTCGCCCTGCACGCGCACCCGCGCGAACGCGTTGGCGGGTGGCGTCATGGCAACGCCCGCAAAGTCCCGCGGCACCTCGTTTTCCGCTGCGGCATACCGTCGCAGAATGGCTTCCTTTTCGTTCGCGCGATGCAGCTGCCACACACCCAAGCGCATGAACAGCAAGGCGCCCGCCAGCGTGAGCAGCAGCGCGAACCAGGATGGGCGGCGCAGCCACTTCACGCGGCGGCACCGCAGATGACCGCTATACTGCGGATGTCTAAAACGTCTGGACCAATCACGTGGAAACCGTCTACAAATATGCGCTGGTGATCCTGCTGCTGGTGGTGCTGTTCAATCTCGGTCAGGCGCTGTATTTCATGATGACCGACAAGGACGGCAGCAAGCGCACGGTGTGGGCGTTGACCCGCCGCATCGGGCTGTCGGTGCTGCTCATCCTGATGGTGGTGCTCGGTATCTGGATGGGCTGGCTGCACCCGCACGGCGTGGGCCAGTAATTGTAGCGTCCCGCCGGGGCCCGCGCTCCGCTTGCGACACCGCGTTCGACCGCATCCATAAACAAAAAGCCCGCCTTTCGGCGGGCTTTTTGTTGCGGCGCCTGGGCGCCTCAGAGGATGTAGACGAACATGAACAGGCCCAGCCACACCACGTCCACGAAGTGCCAGTACCAGGCCACGGCCTCGAAACCGAAGTGGTGGTCCTTGCTGAAGTGGCCCTTGGCCACGCGCAGCCAGATGATCGCCAGCATGATGGTGCCCAGCGTCACGTGCATGCCGTGGAAGCCGGTGAGCATGAAGAAGGTCGAACCATAGACGCCGCTCTGCAGGGTCAGGTTGAGCTCCTTGTAGGCCTCGATGTACTCGTTCGCCTGGAAGTACAGGAAGGTGGCGCCCAGCAGCACGGTCAGGCCCAGGAACAGCAGGATCTTGCCGCGGTGGCCGACCTTCAGCGCGTGGTGCGCGATGGTGATGGTGACGCTGGAGCTGAGCAGGATCAGCGTATTGAGCAGGGGCAGGCCCCACGGCGCCACCGTCTGGAACTCGCCGCCGACGCGGCCCGGGCCACCACCGCCACTGGCGCCCCACGAGGCGGCGTACTCGTTCCACAGGAACTGGTGGGTCAGCACGCCGTGGCCATCACCGCCCAGCCACGGCACCGAGAACATGCGGGCGTAGAACAGCGCGCCGAAGAAGGCACCGAAGAACATCACCTCGGAGAAGATGAACCACATCATGCCCATGCGGAACGAGCGGTCCACCTGGCTGTTGTAGTTGCCCGCGAGCGATTCGCGGATCACCGAGCGGAACCAGCCGAAGAACATCAGCAAGATGCCGACGAAACCTGCCGTCAGCAGGGTCTTGCCGAAACTCGCCTCACCCGGCGCGGCGTTCAGCCAGTGCGCGGCACCGAATACGGTGACGAACATGACGACCGCAGCCACGATCGGCCAATAGCTCTTGGTCGGTACGAAATAAGCGTCTTGCTGCTGACCCATGGTGAGATCCCCGTGGATTTCTCTTGTTTACTTCCGCCCCCGCCGAACCGCGCGGGGAACTGCAACCCGAAGCGCCTCACCGGCGCAACGGAGGAATACTGCGGCGACGCGTCAGGAGTACTTCAGCCCCTGCAGCAGCGAGAGCAGGAAGATCGCCAGCGCGATCAACCCGAACACCGTCACGGTGCGCCGCACGCCTTTTGCACGTGCATTCTCGATGACTGACTTCGACGACTGGTTCATCTGACTCGCTTTCCACCCGCCCTGGCCAGAAGCCAGGGCGGTCGTGCTTG
This sequence comes from Dyella soli, assembly GCF_054482295.1. Taxonomy (NCBI): domain Bacteria; kingdom Pseudomonadati; phylum Pseudomonadota; class Gammaproteobacteria; order Lysobacterales; family Rhodanobacteraceae; genus Dyella; species Dyella soli. Next base: position 196,610 of record NZ_JBTFFU010000002.1, on the reverse strand, counting down.
CATCAATCTTCGACGTGGCCGTGCGCCAGCTCGTCGTCGTGGATCACCGGCGGCACTTCAAAGGTGTGGTACGGCGCCGGCGAGGCGACGGTCCACTCCAAGCCCTTGGCACCTTCCCATACGCGATCGGCCGCCTTCTTCTTGGAGAACCACACGGCATGGATGATCACGCCGAGGAAGATCAGCTGCGAGGCGCCGAACAGGAAACCGCCGATCGAGCTGACCATGTTGAAGTTGGCGAACGCGACGTTGTAGTCCGGGATGCGGCGCGGCATGCCGGCCAGGCCCAGGAAGTGCTGCGGGAAGAACAACACGTTCACCCACACCACGCTGTTCCAGAAGTGGATCTTGCCCCACGTTTCCGAATACATGTGGCCGGTCCACTTCGGCAGCCAGTAGTACGTGGCGGCGATGATGGCGAAGATGGCACCCGTCACCAGCACGTAGTGGAAGTGCGCCACCACGAAGTACGAGTCGTGGTACTGGAAGTCGGCCGGAGCCAGCGCCAGCATCAGGCCGGAGAAGCCGCCGATGGTGAACAGGATCACGAAGGCGATCGCGAACAGCATCGGGGACTCGAAGGTCATCGAGCCGCCCCACATGGTGCTGACCCAGTTGAACACCTTCACTCCCGTCGGCACCGCGATCAGCATGGTGGCGTACATGAAGAAGATCTCGCCGCCCAGCGGCAGGCCCACCGCGAACATGTGGTGCGCCCACACGATGAACGACAGGAAAGCGATCGAGGCAATGGCGAACACCATCGCCTTGTAACCAAAGATCGGCTTGCGCGCGAAGGTCGGGATGATCTCGGACACCAGGCCAAAGGCCGGCAGGATCATGATGTAGACCTCGGGGTGGCCAAAGAACCAGAAGATGTGCTGGAACAGCACCGGGTCGCCACCGCCAGCGGCGTTGAAGAAGCTGGTACCGAAGTACTTGTCGGTGAGCAGCATGGTCACCGCGCCCGCCAGCACCGGCATCACCGCGATCAGCAGGAACGCCGTGATCAGCCAGCTCCACACGAACACCGGCATCTTCAGCAGGTCCATGCCGGGGGCGCGCATGTTGAGGATGGTGGCGATGATGTTGATCGCGCCCATGATCGAGCTGATGCCCATCAGGTGGACGGCGAACACCACGTAGGCCACCGAGTCACCCTGCAGCGACAGCGGCGGGTACATGGTCCAGCCGCCGGCGGGGCCACCGCCCGGCAGGAACAGGGTGGACAGCAGCAGCGCGAACGCGAACGGCAGGATCCAGAACGACAGGTTGTTCATGCGCGGCAACGCCATGTCCGGCGCACCGATCATCAGCGGGATCATCCAGTTGCCCAGGCCCACGAAGGCCGGCATCACGGCGCCGAAGATCATGACCAGCGCATGCATCGTGGTCATTTCGTTGAAGAAGTACGGCTGCACCAGCTGCATGCCGGGCTTGAACAGCTCGGCGCGGATCACCATGGCGAAGCTGCCGCCGATGAAGAACATCAGCAGCGAGAAGACCAGGTACAGCGTGCCGATGTCCTTGTGGTTGGTGGACATGCACCAGCGCACGAAGAAGTTCTTCGGCGCGCCGTGATGATCATCGTGGTGATCGTGGGTGGCTGCGTGGGCCATGCCTTGCACCTCTACCTAAATGCGGAAAACGGTTGGACGGACTGAGCGATCAGCCCTGATGGCCCTGCGAAACAGGTGCGTCGGATGCCTGTGCCGTGGCAGGCGCAGCGGCGGTCGAAGCGGCAGCGGGTGCCGCTGGCGCGGGCAGCGTGGCCTGCGTTTGCTTCTGCGCCAGCCACTGCTCGAACTCGGCCTTCGGCAGTGCCTTGACCACGATCGGCATGAAGCCGTGGTCCTGGCCGCACAGCTCGGCGCACTGGCCACGGTACACACCAGGCTCCTTGATGTTGGTCCAGGCCGCGTTGACGATGCCCGGGATGGCGTCCATCTTCCAGCCCAGCGCCGGCACCCACCAGGAGTGGATCACGTCGCCGGCCGTGATGACGAAGCGGATCTTGGTGCCGACCGGCACCACCAGCGGTTCGTCCACGTTGAGCAGGTAGGTGTTCTCGCCATCCACCTTCACCGCGTTCGGGTCAAGGCCCGACTGCAGCTGGCGCGTCTCGTCGCTCTCGCGATCGAGCTTGGACACGAAGCCGACCTTCTCGATCGCCTTGCCCTTGTAGTCGACGTAGTCGTAGCGCCACTTCCACTGGTAGCCGGTGACCTTCACGGTCATTTCCGAGCCGGTGGTGTCGGCGAACGTGCGCAGGCCGCCGGTGGCCAGGTAGGCCAGCACGATCAGGATGATCACCGGGACGGTGGTCCACACGATTTCGAGCATGGTGTTGTGCGACCACTTCTCCGCCACCGCGCCACGCGACTTGCGGAAGCGGAACATGGCGATGAACATCGCGCCGAACACCAGGATGCCAATGACCACGCAGACACCCAGCGCGACATTGTTCAGGAAGTACGGTTCGGAGGACCACTCGGCCGCGCCGCGGGTCATGTTCAACTGTCCTGGCTGCGGATTGGCCAGGGCCACGCCGCCGAACATTGCGAGAGCGATGAGTGCGCATGCCGCGACTGCTCGCTTGATACCGCCAGATGTCATGTCTTGCACCTTTGTTGAACCTACCTGCGCGGCTGGCGACGGATATCGTCCAGCAGCACCTTGAGTTTCCTTGACAGCTCGGCACGTTCCTCCTCGGCGAGGAAAGCCCCGATCTCCAGTTCCCGCCCGTGCGATGTCAGCAGCAGACGCCCCCTTCCGTTACCGTCGCGCCACTCCACGCGTACCCAGTACGCCTGGAAACGCGCACGACGCCGACCTGGCAGGGACTGCACCTCCAGCGACGATTCGTCGAGGGTGATGCGCTCGCTACGGTCGCCGGCCCGCCAGGCTACGCCCAGGGCGAAAGCCACCGCGGAAGATTCGACCAGGGCAAACAGCGGGGCAAATACATTGCCCTGCCACGCGCCCAGCCCGGCCGTCGTCAGCGCCAACGCCGCCAGTCCCCCTATCAGCCGACGCAGGTCACGGCGGCTCAGCGCGCGATTGGGCTTGAGCCACATCGTCACGCACGGCAAGCCGGCCGCTGCTGGTCGAAGCACGATCATGGGGACCCGGCGTGCCTGGAACGCGGGAATAATAGGCTGCGACGGTGCCAGTGAGCAAGAATGACGCACCCACTTGATTTGAAGCGGGCATGAATCGGTCGATCCGTGCTCGCCGTCACGCGGCCAGATCCTGCGCCGGCCACCCTCGCCGTCGCAGCCGGGCGCGGCTCTCCGCACAACATAACGGATGCGCGTGCATCCCCCCGCGCGTACAATCGCGCGCTTCCCCACCCGCCATTTCTTTCGGCTAAGCCTCTGTGACCCAACCCATTCTCAGTCCCGAACTCCCGACCGGCATGGCGCCGGCCCGCGCCCGCATCACCGCGGCCTGGCTGCGTGACGAAACCGAAGCGGTCAACGACCTGCTCGCCCAGGCCACGCTGCCGCCGGTCGAGCGCGAACGCGTGATCGACCTGGCCGCCGAACTGGTGTCGCGCGTACGCCTGCGCGCCAAGGACCAGAGCGCGGTCGAATCCTTCATGCGCCAGTACGACCTGTCGTCGGAAGAAGGCGTGCTGCTGATGTGCGTGGCCGAGGCGCTGCTGCGCATCCCCGACAAGGGCACCGCCGACAAGCTGATCCGCGACAAGCTCGGCGACGCCAACTGGAAGAAGCACCTGGGCCAGAGCGAGTCTCTGTTCGTCAACGTGTCCACCTGGGGCCTGATGCTCACCGGCAAGCTGGTGACGCTGTCGGAAGAGACCCGCCACGACTTCACCGGCGCGCTGCGCCGCCTGGTCGGCCGCGCGGGCGAGCCGGCCATCCGCCTGGCCGTGCGCCAGGCCATGCGCATCATGGGCCACCAGTTCGTGATGGGTCGCACCATCGGCGAAGCGCTGGATCGCTGCGCGCAGAAGGAATACGCGGTCTATCGCTATTCCTACGACATGCTGGGCGAATCGGCGCTCACCAGCGAAACGGCCGAGCGCTACCAGCAGGACTACCGCAACGCGATCGCCGCCATCGGTGCGCGCGGCCCGTTCGCCAACCACACCGACGCGCCGTCGATCTCGGTCAAGCTGTCGGCGCTGCATCCGCGCTATGAAGTGGCCAAGCGCGAGATCGCCCGCCGCGACCTCACCGCCAAACTGCTGGAGCTGTCCCAGCTGGCCATGAAGAACGGCATCGCGCTGTCCGTGGACGCGGAAGAAGCCGACCGCCTGGAGCTGTCGCTGGACATCCTCGGCGACGTGTTCGCGCATCCCTCGCTGCAAGGCTGGAACGGCCTGGGCATCGTGGTGCAGGCTTATGCCAAGCGCACGCCGTTCGTGATCGACTGGCTGATCGAAACCGCGCGCGCCAGCGGCCGCCGCTGGTACGTGCGCCTGGTGAAAGGCGCCTACTGGGATGCCGAGGTCAAGCGCGCGCAGGAGAACGGCCTGGCCGGTTACCCGGTGTATACGCGCAAGCCCAACACCGACGTGTCCTACCTCGCCTGCGCCCGCAAGCTGTTCGACGCGGGCGTGGAACTGATCTACCCGCAGTTCGCCACGCACAACGCGCACACCATTGCCGCGGTGTTCCACGCCGCCCAGGGCCGCCCGTTCGAATACCAGCGCCTGCATGGCATGGGCACTGATCTCTATGCCGAGGTGATCGGCGCGCAGAACCTCAACGTGCCCTGCCGCGTGTACGCGCCGGTGGGCACGCACGAAGACCTGCTGCCGTACCTGGTGCGCCGCCTGCTCGAGAACGGCGCCAACACCAGCTTCGTCAACCGCGTGGTCGACGAAACGCTGCCGGTGCGCGAACTGGTCGCCGATCCGTGCGAGACCGTGCGCGCCTTTGCTTCGATCCCCCACCCGCGCATTCCGCTGCCGGTGAATCTCTACGGTGAACTTCGGAAGAATTCCATGGGCGTCAACTTCTCCAACGACAACGAACTGAAGGCCCTCGCTGAGGCGATCCAGCACAAGTCCGGCCCGTGGAGCGCCGCACCGCTGGTGCCGGGTGCCACCAGCACCGGCGCGTCCGTGCAGGTCACCAACCCGGCCAACCGCAACCAGGTCGTGGGCAGCTACGTCACTGCCGACAGCGCCAGCGTCGACCGGGCGCTGGCCAATGCCGTCGCCGCCCAGCACGGCTGGGACCGCCTGCCGGCCGCCAGCCGCGCCGCCATCCTCGAGCACGCCGCCGAGCAGCTGGAAGCGCGTCGCGCCGAATTCATCGCGCTGTGCGTGCGCGAGGCCGGCAAGAGCCTGCCCGACGCCATCGCCGAGATCCGCGAAGCCGCCGACTTCCTGCGCTACTACGCCACCATGTCGCGCCGCCTGTTCGGTCATCCGGAACAGCTGCCCGGCCCGACCGGCGAAAGCAACCAGTTGTTCCTCAATGGCCGCGGCGTGTTCGTCTGCATCAGCCCGTGGAACTTCCCGCTGGCGATCTTCCTGGGCCAGGTCAGCGCCGCGCTGGCCGCCGGCAATGCGGTGATCGCCAAGCCCGCCGAGCAGACCAGCCTGATCGGCTACGCCGCCGTGAAGCTGCTGCACGAGGCCGGCGTGCCGGCCGACGTGCTGCAGTACCTGCCGGGCGATGGCGCCACCGTCGGCGCCGCGCTGACGCGCGACCCGCGCGTGGCCGGCGTGGCCTTCACCGGTTCCACCGAAACCGCCTGGGCGATCAATCGCGCCCTCGCCGCACGCAACGCGCCGATCGCCGCGCTGATCGCCGAGACCGGCGGCCAGAACGCGATGATCGCCGACTCCTCGGCGCTGCCCGAGCAGATCGTCAAGGACGTGATCTCCTCCGCCTTCCAGTCCGCCGGCCAGCGTTGCTCGGCCGCGCGCGTGCTGTTCGTGCAGGAAGACATCGCCGACAAGGTGTGCGCGATGCTTGCGGGCGCGATGGCCGAGCTGAAGGTGGGCGATCCGGGCCAGCTGTCCACCGACGTGGGCCCGGTGATCGACGAGGATGCGAAGAAGATCCTGGTCGACCACGCCGCGCGCATGGACAAGGAAGCGAAGAAGATCGGCGAAGTGGCGCTCGACCCGGCCACTACCGGCCACGGCACGTTCTTCGCGCCGCGCGCGTACGAAATCCCCTCGCTGTCCGTGCTGACCCGCGAAGTGTTCGGCCCCGTGCTGCACGTGATCCGCTGGAAGGGCGACGAACTCGGCAAGGTGGTCGACGAGATCAATGCCACCGGCTACGGCCTCACCCTGGGCATCCACAGCCGCATCGACGACACCGTGGAGTTCATCCAGAGCCGTGCGCGCGTGGGCAACTGCTACGTCAACCGCAACCAGATCGGCGCGGTGGTCGGCGTGCAGCCGTTCGGCGGCGAAGGCCTGTCGGGCACCGGCCCGAAGGCCGGCGGCCCGCACTACCTGCTGCGCTTTGCCGGCGAGCGTACGCTCACCATCAACACCACCGCCGCCGGCGGCAATGCCTCGCTGCTGACCATCGGCGAGTAGTCGCGGCCCCGGGCCGGCGAGGTTTCGCCGGCCCGCCCGACGGGCAGGAGGTTTCGTGCAGCGTGCCTGGCTTCTCGCATCGATCCTGTGCGCGACCCTGTGCTGGGGATCGCTGCATGCCGCGCAGGCGATCGATGACGAGCCGCACTTCATCGCGTCGCTGCAGCTTGGCTCCGCGCCGGACGTGCGCTACCTCGATGCCGCGGGACGCACGCTGGACTACGCCGCCTTCGCCCATCAGTTGCGCGAAGGCAGGACCTACCACGGCACCCGCGACACCCGCAGCGGCCAGGCTGTCTTGCGCATCGCCGGCGCGGCGCCGGGCCATCGCGGCATCCGCCTTGCGTTCGGGCGCGGCGACGCGTTCCCACCTTTCGAACTGCCTTCCCTCCACGGCGACGTGCAACGACTCAGCGCGCTGCGCGGTCGCTATACGCTGGTCAGCTTCTTTTTCGCCGAATGCGGCCCGTGCATCGCCGAGGTGCCGGCGCTCAATGCCTACGCGCGTGCGCACGGCGACATGAACTTCGTGGCGATCACCTATGAGGACGCTGCCACGGCCCGCCGCTTCCAGGCCGAGCGCGGCCTCGCCTGGCCCATCCTGCACGACGGCCAGGCCCTGATCGACGTACTGGGCGTGGACACCTACCCCACCCTGATGCTGGTCGACCCCGCGGGACGCCTGGCCGGCACCGCGGTCGGCATGACGCTGCGCCAGGACGACGGTCAGCGCCAGGCCGAACTCGGCCGCTGGATCGAACTGTGGAAGGGCGGCGGCGCCAGGTAAGCCAGGTTGCGCATGCAGCCGGAGCCGCCTCGCTCAATAAGGTGTCGGCGCGATCAGCGCGTGCTCGGCACTGCACTGCGGCCCGGCATTGGACGGCGCTGTCTTGCGATAGGCGGCCAGTTCCTGCCGCGCGGCCGCCAGTTGCTGCTGGAAGGCAGCATCGGCATGCAGGGCGGCCACCACGGCCGCCCCGTTGACGGCACCGGCCTCGACCGCGCTGAGATTGTGCACGCCGCATACCACGCGGCTGTCCGCGAAGGCGCGTGAGCGCAGCAGCAGGTCGCTCGCCCGGTCCGGGGCCAGCTCGGTGAGCACCAGGCCCACCGCCCAGCCGCGGGTCGCGTGGCCGGACGGGTAATCGAAGCTCTTCGCCAGCTGGTCGGTGGGCTGGCAGGTGGCCCCCTGGTCGATCAGGAACGGGCGCTGGCGCTGGTTGGCCTTCTTGGCAGGAGCCGTCGAAGCATCGGCCGCCGTGCTGGCCTGGTCGACCAGCGCCGTCAGCTGCGGCAGCTGCGACGCATCCAGCTTCACGCCCATCGCGCAGCTGAAGTCGTCCAGCAGCACTGGCGTGGCGTACTCCACGTCATGCTGGGCCTGGCTCCAGCGTGGCGTGCCTTGCAGGGCTCGGGTGGCGCGAAAAACCTGCCGGTCCGCCTCGTAGCGGGGTGAACCGGCGGCGGGCGCGGCGGGCAGCAGCACGGCGGTCTGCAGCTGGCTGACCGACCCCGCGGCCTGGCTGGTCGACGGTCGGGCCGGCTGGGCCGGACCACAACCGGCGGCGATGCCCAGGGCAACCAGCCCGGCAGCGCGCATGGCGTGGACAAGAGCGTGATGCATGAGCGTTTTCTCCCCGGACCAGACACAGGCGGCAACGGGCAACCTGCCCTCGCCAGCATGCCTCAGGGCGCAGCGTGGTGCATTGCATGAAGCCGCTGGGTCGCTACGCATGATATAGATCATGGCGGCGCCGGGCTGTTCCGGCTCCAGGGGGTTGGAACAAGCAGATGACGTCCGTCGCCGCCTCGGCCGGCCAGGCAACCAGTGATACCGCGCGGGCGCCCCATGGCGCCAATCCGCGTTACACCGCCGCCGAAACGCCGCCGAACATCCTCGTGCACCTGACCCAGCTGGCGATCGCGCGCGGCCTGCCCTGCGATGGCTGGTTCACCGGCTCAGGGCTGACCCGCGAGCAGCTCAACGACCCCACGCTGCGCGTCTCCTATCGCCAGGCCCGCACGGTCATCCGCCGTGCGCTGCAGGCCACCGGTGAAGGCGGGCTGGGGCTGGCGACCGGCCGGATGGAGACCCTGGGCAGCTTTGGCCTGCTGGGCCTGGCCATGATGACCTCGGCCACCTTCGGCGATGCCATGACGGTCGGCATCACCCACCACCGGGTCAGCGGCAGCCTGGTCGATGTCAGTTTCGAGGTGGCCGGCCCGCGTGAAGTCGCGCTGGCCTTGTGGCCGCGCTTCAACGATCCGCCGCTGCTGCCGTTCCTGTGCGAGGAACTGTTTGGCAGCGCGCTGGCGATCGCACGCCAGCTGATCGGCGAGCACTTCCGGCCCACGCGGCTGGAGGTGACCTACGCGCAGCCGCCCCATGTGCAGGACTACGCCGACTATTTCCAGTGCGAACTGGTGTTCGGTGCGCGCGCCAACCGCGTCATGCTGGACACCCAGTGGCTGGCCCACCCGCTGCCGACGCACAACCCGCTCACCGCGCAGCAGGCGCTGGCCCTGTGCATGCAGCAATACGACGGCGGCGCCCAGCAGGAGGTGGTCGCTTCGGTGGAACGACTGCTGCGCAGCCACATGCGCCAGCAACCGCGCCTGCCGGACGTGGCCCGCATGCTGAACATGAGCGAGCGCTCGCTGCGGCGCCGGCTGGCCGAAAGCGGCCGCATCTTCCGCGAAATCCACGACCGCGTGCGTGCCGAGCGGGCGCTGGAACTGCTGCACGGCGGCACGCTCAGCGTGGCCGAGATCGGCCTGGAAATCGGCTTCAACGACCCGCGCGAATTCCGCCGCGCCTTCAAGCGCTGGACCGGCATGCCGCCGCGCAGCGCTCGCCAGCAGGCGGCCTGAAGCCCCCCCCGCGGGAATACTGCATCGGCCCTATGCTGGCCGATTTACCCCCCTTACCCGCTGCTGCGCCCCTCCCCAGCGCCGTTGTATTCCATGACAGTGAACCGTCAAGCAGCCAGCCGAACCCGGGGAGTAAGGCCACCATGCGCAAGATCAGTCTGAGCATCATCATTCCGCTGCTGCTGGCCGCCTGCGGCCACGAGGCGCCGCCGGCGCAGAACAGCGCGGACGCCTCCTTCGAGGCCAGGCTCCAGCAGCAGCTGCTGGATGCCAAGCCGGGCAGCGTGATCGAGATTCCGGCCGGCCACTATCACCTGCAGCGCGGCATGAGCCTGCGCACGGATGGCGTGACCATCAAGGGCGCCGGCATGGACAAGACCGTGCTGTCGTTCAAGGGCCAGGTGGTCGGACCCGAAGGTCTGCTGGTCAATGCCAACGACTTCACCATCGAGAACCTCGCGCTGGAAGACACCAAGGGCGACGCGCTCAAGATCAACCAGGGCAAGAACATCACCATCCGCGGCGTGCGCGTGGAATGGACCGGCGGCCCCAAGACCACCAACGGCGCCTACGGCCTGTACCCGGTGAAGACGCAGAACGTGCTGGTGGAAGACTCGGTGGTGATCGGCGCGTCCGATGCCGGCATCTACGTGGGCCAGTCCAACAACATCGTCGTGCGCCGCAACCGCGCCGAATACAACGTGGCCGGCATCGAGATCGAGAATTCGGTGAACGCGGACGTGTACGAGAACACCGCCACCCACAACACCGGCGGCATCCTGGTGTTCAACATGCCCAATCTCTCGCAGGCCGGGCACGCCACCCGCGTGTTCAAGAACAAGGTGTTCGACAACAACACCGACAACTTCGCCGCCAAGGGCGCGGCCGTGGCCAGCGTGCCGCGCGGCGCCGGCGTGGTGGTGAACTCCAACGACAAGGTGGAGATCTTCGACAACGACATTGCCGACCACCAGACCGCCAACGTCATCATCTCCAGCTACTTCTCGACCAACTACTACAACACCAAGGGCGTTGCGGCCGACTACAACCCGTATCCCAAGGGCATCTTCATCTACGACAACCGCTTCAAGGGCGGCGGTGATTCGCCCGACGGCCTGAAGCTCAAGACGCTCAAGACCGCGGTGTACGGCCTCAGTGGCAAGTTCCCGGACATCCTGTGGGACGGCTACATGGACGAGAAGACGCTGGTCAACGGGCTGCCGCCGGCCGGCGACCGCTTCTGCATCCAGAACGGCGACGTGGGCGTGATCAATGCCGACGGCCCGCACGACTACAAGAACCCCAGCACGGATACCAAGCCGTACCAGTGCACGCTGCCGAAGTTGCCGCCGGTGGTACTCGATCCGGAACCGAAGGCCTGAGGTAGTCGTGCTGATGAAGTCCTGTTTCTGTTTCCTGCTGTCAAGCATGCTGTTGCTCCTGGCTGGCTGCCACCGCGACCTCGATCCGGTGGCATTCCAGCCGGATGGACGTCCATCCCGCCTGAGTGACTGGCACGTGGTCGAAGTGCGGGACGGCAAGCTCGTGCTCAACCACGGCGTGGTGCCGTACGACCTCAACACGCCCCTGTTCACCGATTACGCGCACAAGCTGCGCACGATCTGGATGCCAAGTGGCGTGTCGGCCAAGTACGACCCCAACGACACGTTCGACTTTCCCGTCGGCACCATCATCAGCAAGACCTTCTATTACCCGAAGACCCCGGACGGCAAGTTCAGCGATGTCGCGCGCACGTACGACACCGCGCACGACTTCGCCGGCGAAGGGCTGGACCTGGACAAGGTGCACCTGATCGAGACGCGCATCCTGGTGCATCGCGAATCTGGCTGGGCCGCGATTCCGTACGTGTGGAAGGACGACCAGCGCGATGCCGAACTGGCGCGCACCGGTGCGGTGATCCCGCTGACACTGGTCGACGCCAGCGATGCGCGCGAGGACTTCAACTATGTGGTGCCCGACGAGAGCCAGTGCTCCAGCTGCCACGCGCAGGACTGGGTCACCCGCAAGATCCATCCGATCGGCCCCAAGGCACGCCACCTCAATCGCGACTACCACTACGCCGGCGGCGATGAAGACCAGCTCGCGCACCTGATGCGCGTGGGTTACCTCACCGGCGCACCCGCGGCCGGGCAGGCGCCGCGCAACGCGAACTGGATGGATACGCGCGCCTCGCTGGATGCGCGTGCCCGCGCCTATCTGGACATCAACTGCGGCCATTGCCACAACCCGAAGGGCGCAGCCAACACCACCGCGCTGACGCTGGATGTGAGCGTCGCCGAGGACCGTCACCTGGGCATCTGCAAGCCGCCGGTCGCGGCCGGCCGCGGCACCGGTGACCATCTGTTTGACATCGTGCCCGGTTCGCCCGGCGACTCCATCCTGCCTTACCGCATGGAGTCCGCCGAACCCGGCGTGATGATGCCCGAGTTGGGCCGCAGTACGGTGCATCGTGAGGGCGTTGCACTGATCAAGGCGTGGATAGCGGCGCAGTCGGGGGGCTGCGTCGCCATTCATTAAAAAGATGCAGCAAGCCGCGGCCCACGAGCCGCGGCCTTTCATTTCAAGGGGAGAAAACTGGTGATGATCATCCGACCACGTCCGCTGTCCGTCTGCCTGCGCCATCTGCTGTTCGGCGGCACGGCCATGCTGCTTGGCGCCATGCCCGTCGCGGCCTTTGCCGTCGACGACGCGCAGGCATCGGCGCAAAACACCGCGAACGCGGACACCGCCGCCAAGCCCGCCGACCCGGCGAAGGCCAAGGAACTCGGCAACATCACCGTGACGGCGCAGAGCCGTAGCCAGGAAATGCAGTCGGTGCCGATCCCGCTGCAGATCGTCACGGCCAAGCAGATCGACACGCTGGCCGCCACCGACCTGAGCAAGATGGACCTGTTCGTGCCTGGCCTGGTGGTCAGCGCCGGCCAGCCCACGCAGCCCAACTACCAGCTGCGCGGCATCAGTACCAGCGACTTCGGCGTCGGTACCGAATCGGCCGTGGGCGTGTACATCAACGGCGTCTATGCCGCACGCTCGGGCGGTGCCTTGCTGGCGTTCAACGACATCGCCCGCATCGAGGTGCTGAAGGGCCCGCAGGGCACGCTGTTCGGCCGCAACGCCGCAGCCGGCGCCATTTCGATCGTCACCAACGAGCCGACCGACACCTTCGAGGGCAAGGCGCGCGTGCGCATCGGCAACGATGGCGCCCGCTACGCCGACGCGCTGCTGAACATCCCGCTCAACAAGGACATGGCCCTGCGCCTGAGCGTGCTGGACAACCAAAGCGATGGCTGGGTCAAGGACGCCGCCACCGGCAAGCGTTATGGCGAAGACAACGACTGGGGCACGCGCGCGGTCTATCGCTGGAACATCACCGACAACACGCGCGTGCTGCTGTCGTGGGACCACGAGAAGCTCAACCAGCCGCCGCAGCCGGAATTCGGCCTCATCCCGCTGTCCAGCGACACCAACCAGCGCGCGCCGTTCCCCGCCGATCCGAGCACCTACCTGAACCCGCTGCACGCGCCGCTCTACAACGATGCGATCGGCGGCAGGGAAACGCGCCGCTTCGACGGCGCCACGCTGTCGGTCGACCACTCCTTTGCTTGGGGCAGCCTCGTGTCCACGACCGCCTGGCGCGGCTTTGACACTTTCAATCGCGGTGACTACGACGGCACCAACCATGTCGTCACCTACCTCGACACGACCAACATCGAGCACAACAACAGCTGGTACCAGGAGTTCAAGCTTTCAGGCAACAACGACCTGGTGGACTGGGTGGCCGGCGTCAGCTACTACCATGAGCAGGCGCGCCAGCAGAGCCAGACCAACGTCAACACCGACAGCATCGACACGCTGGCGCAGAACGTGATGGGCGTGGGTACGCCGCTGACCGACATCAGCAACGCGCTGGCCTCGTTCGGCCTGCCCTTCTCGCTGCTGGGCGATCCGTGGCACGAAGCGATCAGCAACGACGGCAACTTCAAGGCGTATGCGGCGTTCGGCGACGTGATCTGGCACATCAACGATCGCCTCAACATCACCACCGGCCTGCGCTACACGCGCGACGAGAAGCAGTTCAGCTGGTACAACATGCCGCGCAGCGCGCCCGCCTTCGACGCCACCGTCACCGGCCTGCAGGAACTGGGCATCGTCGGCATGCTGCCGCCCGAGGCCCAGGGGGCGCTGGCGGCTTTCGGCAACAACATCATCTTCACCAACGCCGTGGGCATTCCGGTGAAGGCGAACAACACCTGGAACAACCTCAGCCCGCGCGTGGTGGTGGATTACAAGTTCACCCCCGACGTGATGGGTTATGCCTCGGTCACCAAGGGCTACAAGGCGGGCGGCTACGACAGCGTCGAAGTGGGCTCCCGCTTCGCGCCGGAAAAGGTCATCAACTTCGAGGCGGGCGTGAAGACGGTGTTCCCGGAGCACAACCTGCTGCTCAACGCGACCACCTATTACTACCGCTACGACAACCGGCAGTCGCTGACGCTGGACCCCAACACGGCCGGCTCGGGCGTGCCCCAGTACATCGTCAACAGCAGCGACCAGGAAGCGAAGGGCCTGGAGCTCGAGGCGCAGTGGCAGCCCGTGGACAGCTTCCGCCTGGGCTTCACCGGTGCCTACATCGACTCCACCTACCGCAAGGGCGTGGCGCCGGACGGCGTGGACCTGACCGGACAGCCGACCGGCGAGCCGAAGTTCTCCGCCGCCGCCTCGCTGGCCTACACTTGGCACGACGTGGCCAATGGCAACCTGGAGTTCGACCTGGCGCATGCGTATCGCGGCAAGACGCGCTGCAACAGCGACTCGCAGTTCCAGGGCCAGTGCTACGTGAGCCCCAACTTCTCCGTCGGCACCAGCCAGCAGGAGACCGACGCCAGGCTGGACTGGCATGCGGCGGGCGATCGCTGGGGTGTGGCACTGTATGGCACCAATATTTTCAACAAGCGGTACGTGACCGGCGTGAACAACATCAGCACTACGGTGTTCGGCACGCCTTTCGCCACCATCACGCCGCCGCGCGTGTGGGGCCTGGAACTGCGAGCGAAATTCTGACGTCATGAGCGAAACCGAGCAGTCACTCCGCGACATCCTGCAACGACTGCGCGAAGCGCAGGCACGCGACCCCATGCCCACCTGGGCGTCGCGTGCCGCCCGGCTTCGCACCCTGGAGAGGATGCTCGCGGAGCAACGCGCGGACTTCGCCGCGGCGATCAGCGCCGACTTCGGCCATCGCCCGGTGGAAGAGACCGAACTGCTGGAGATCTATCCCAGCGTGTCCAACCTGCGGCACTCGCTGCGCAAGGGACGCCGCTGGATGCGTCCCCGGCGCCGCTTCGCCAACCTGGTGTTCCTGCCGGCCCGCACCACGCTGATGCCGCAGCCACGGGGCGTGGTGGGCATCATTTCGCCCTGGAATTATCCGCTGTACCTGGCGGTGGGTCCGCTGATCGACGCGCTCACGGCGGGCAACCGCGTGATGCTGAAGATGAGCGAATACACGCCACGCTTCTCGGCGCTGTTCGCCGAGCAGGTGGCGCGTTACTTCAAGCCGGACGAAGTGGTGGTGGTGACCGGCGATGCCTTCGTGGCGCAGGCGTTCTCGGCGCTGCCGTTCGATCACCTGCTTTTCACCGGCTCCACCGCCGTGGGCCATCACGTGATGCGCGCCGCCGCCGCCAACCTCACGCCGGTGACGCTGGAGCTGGGCGGCAAGTCGCCGGCCATCGTCGGCCCGACGGCGCGCCTGGACAATGCCGCCGAGCGCATCCTGTTCGGCAAGCTGGTGAACGCGGGACAGACCTGCATTGCACCCGACTACGTGCTGGTGCCGCGCGAGCGCATGCCCGAGTTCATGGCAGCCGCGCGTGCGGCCGCCGCCCGCCTGTACCCGTCGCTGGGCACGCAAGGGCAGTACGCCACCATCGTGTCCGATCGCCAGTACCAGCGACTGGCGAAGCTGCGCGACGATGCCGTGGCCGCCGGCGCGCGCAGTGAGCCGCTCAGCGACGCCACGGAGTCACCGACGCAGCGCCTGCTGCCGCCGGTCATGCTGACCGGGGTCAACGATGGCATGGCGGTGATGCAGGACGAGATCTTCGGCCCGCTGCTGCCACTGGTGCCGTACGACAGCATCGACGACGCCATCGGCTACGTGGCCGCGCATCCGCAGCCGCTGGCGCTGTACCTGTTCGAGCAGGACCGCGCGGTCATCGACCGCGTGCTGTCGCGCACGCACGCCGGCGGCGTCACTATCAATGACACGCTCTACCACATCGCCCAGCACGGCCTGCCGTTCGGCGGCGTCGGCCCGTCGGGCATTGGCGGTTATCACGGCGAGGCAGGCTTCCGCACGTTCTCGCACGTGAAGTCGGTATTCCACCAGTCGCGCGTCAACGGCGCCGGCATGCTCAATCCGCCATACGGCCCGCGCTTTCGTCGCATGCTCGAACTGCTCAAGCGGCTGGGCTGACCTCCACGGGCTGCTTCGTTCCTGCAACGAGCCGCTCCACTCCCGGTGGCAAGACGAAAAAAAACCTCCCCGCTCGCGCGGGGAGGTTTTCGTGTGGAGCCGTTCCGCTTCGCGGCGAGCCGCGCGTTAGAACTTGTACTGGGCCGACAGGCTCAGCAGGTTGCCGTAGTCGTCCGAGCTGCCGGACAGCACGTCGCCGGTCGAGCTGACGGCGTTCATGCGCGCCTTGTTGACGAAGATGTGCGCGTACGACGCGTTCAACTCGAAGTGCTCGGTGGCCTTGTAGGTGCCGCCGAACGAGACCAGCTGACGGGTGCCATCGGGAACGCGCGGATCGCGGGTCGCGGTGGAGGTCGGCGTGGTGTCCAGCGCCAGGCCGGCACGCAGGGTCACCTTGTCGTTGAGGTAGTAGTCACCACCGATGGACACGTACCAGCTGTTCTTCCAGTTGAACACTTCGGTCGTGGTCGGCTGCGCCGGGTTCGAGTAGTACACGGTCAGGTTCTTGAACGAGTCCCACTTGGTCCAGGCCACGTCGGCGCCGAAGCCGAACTTCTCGGCCTGGTGCCAGTAGCTGGCCGTGGCCACGGCCGGCGTGGTGAACGGCGCGGTGCCGTCGGTGTGGGTGAACGGCACGCCGCCGGCGCCGGCCAGCAGCGGAGCGACGGTCGGGCTGGACAGCAGCGCGGCCACGTTGGCCGGCATGGAGAAGTTGGCCGTGCCCTGGATCGTGTGCGAGATCTTCGAGCGGTAGTCGAGGGCCAGCTTGTCGTTCGGGGTGATCTTCCAGAACGCGCCTACCTGCCAGCCGTAGGCCCAGTCATCACCCTTGATGCGGGCGATGCCGTCGGAGCCCGGCGGCACGATCAGGTTGACCTGCTGTGCCAGCGCCTGGCCCATGGCCGGCGGCAGCGCGCCCGCCATCACCGCCTGGTTGACCAGGCCCAGGCCGACAGCGTTGTAGTTGATGGCGGAGGTCAGCTCGGCCGAGGTCTTCTGGGCGATGCCGCTCAGGCCCAGGGCGAAGTTGTCGCTCACGTCGTAAGACACCGACAGGGTGCCGTCCAGCGAGGTGAACTTGGACTTGAGGGCGTTGTAGCGGCCGATCCAGTTCTGCTCGTACTCGGTCTGGAAGCCGAACGGCACCGTGAAGGCGCCGCCGACGTGCCACTTGTCGGACAGCTGGGTGGCGAAGAACAGGGCCGGGACCGGCATGGTGGTGCCGGCGTCGCCGCCGTTGCCGCCGCTGATCGGGCGACCCAGCACGTCATGGGCGGTGCCGCTGAACTTGGTGCCGAAGTTGATGGCAGTGACGTCTGCCTGGAAGTACGTGCCCTTCAGCTCGGTCATCGCGGCCGGGTTGTTGGCCACGACGGAAACGTCGCCGCCCGCGGTGGCGGAGCCGGCGTAGGCGCGGCCCATGGCCTTGGCGCTGTCTTCATGCAACTGGAACGCGCTGGCTTCGGCACGCTGCGGAGCGGCGAGCGAGCCAAGGATGGCCAGGCTCAGCGCAGCGAGCGTGAGCGGACGGCCCGCGCGTGAAAAATGACGGAAAGACATCTGCATCAGTAGTGCTCCTGCTTATGTTTGATCTGGCTCGGGTAGTAGCAAGGGGCCTGACGTCCGCCTTAGTTTTCATACGCGCGTTTGACACCCCCGCGCGGCACTGTGCCGGCTCACCGCAGGCCTTGCAAGTGCACTCGCAGCAAAGTTCCCCGGCGATGGAAGCCCATTCAGGTTGTTCGTCGCTGATGGGCGAAGATCCCCGGTCCCGCAAAGCAGGACGCACGCCCAGCGGGCTGTTACGCTTGCTGTCCGCACCCCAGCAAGTGCGCCCTCATCCTCAGATCAACCGACGGGTGTCGCCATGCACTGTTTCGTCTACGCCAGCCTGCGCAAACCCGATACCTACCTGTGGCTCAGCCGCCGTGACGACTTCACAGTGATGCCCGAGTCGCTGGCCCTGATGCTGGGCGAGCTGCGCTTCGTGCTGGAACTGCAGCTGAGCGAACAGCGCCGGTTGCCCCACGAAGACGTCCACCATGTGATGGAACACCTGAGCGGCCAGGGCTGGCATCTGCAGCTGCCGCCGAAGGAAACGCTGGCCGCCGCCAATCACCCCGCCTACAAGAGCGCGCCTCAGGATCGCAAGCAAGATCACTGAAGCGATACCCCTCGTCACCGTTAACACGGGATTACCTTCTGCCCGCGTAACGATTCCTATACTCCCTGCTTATGGCCTACTCAAAAACACGTCGTCCGCCTCCGTTGCTGCAAGCACTCACCTGGTTCGTGCCGGGGCTGATCGCCACAGCGATCGCCGCCCTTGGAGCACACCCGCTTGCGCTGATTCCCCTACTGGCGGCCAATGCGCTGACCATGGCGGCGGTCTGTCACGCCATCGGCTTCGATCCCGAGCCGAGCTTCATCCGCACCGTGCTGCGGCGCGGCGCGGCGCACCTGGTGATGTTCACCGGTTACGTCGTGCTGGTGTTCGTGCTGATCGCGTGGCCGATGCTCAAGCTCAACCAGGCACCGAGCCTGGGCGCCGCGCTGATGCTGGCTGCCGCCCTGGTGGTGGCGCTGGCCTCGCTGTGGCGCCTGTGGCCGGCGTTCGGCCTGGTGTTCGTGTGGGATGACGCCTATCCGGCGCAGAGCGACGGCTCGTGGATCTTCACCGCGACCGCGCGCAGCCTCGCCTTCGGTCGCCACCTGTCGCGCGAAGAGCGCTTCTTCACCCATTTCCTGCCAGCGGCGCTGTCGCTCCTGCTGCTGGCGTTTGGCGCGATCGTGCTCGCTGGGCTCTATGGCGTACTGCCATCGGAACTGCGCGTCGCCGCCCTGGTGATCTACGGCGTGGTGCTGGTGCCGCTGGGCTGCCTGGTGATCGCCAACCGCACCTTGCGCGCCCTGCTGTGCGAAGGCCGTCGCCCGTTGCGCCAGCCTGCTGCCGGCGTGGTCGAGCCGGCGGCCGCCGCCCCGGCGCCTCGGCCGGCGCCGCAGCTCAGCGAGCAAGAACGCACTGCCGGCACGCCCGAACAGGCGCGGGCCCTGCTGGCCGCCACGCGCGACGGCGACATCGAGCGCGCGCTGGCGCTGGTGGAGGCCGGCGCGGACCCCAATACCGCCCCCGCCGCCGGCGAACGCGACCAGCGTCCCGTGCTGATGCTGGCCGCGCTGCTGCCGGACACGCGCCTGCTGCGCGCGCTGATTGCCAGGGGCGCCGACGTCAACCGCGCCAGCGGTGGCTTCACCCCACTGCTGGCCGCCACCCGCGACAGCTGGCACGGCCGCGCCGACGCCGTGATGACCCTGCTGGCCAATGGCGCCAACCCGCTGGCCGCCGATGCCGAGGGCAACACGGCCCTGCATGGCGCCGTGCTGACCGGTGAACCCATCGTGGCCGCGATGCTGCTGGACGCCGCCGCGCCGGTCAACGCGCTCAACAAGGCCGGGCTGAGCCCGCTCGCGGTCGCCTGCCGCGCCGCCAACTGGCCGCTGGCGAAGTTCCTGCTGGAACGCGGCGCCAAGCCGACGCCTGCCGATGGCGAACCCGCGCTGGTCGCCGCTGCCGGAGTAGCCGACGACGACGTGGAAGGCGTGAAGCTGTTGCTCAAGCATCGCGCCGCGGTCAATGCCGTGGACGCGCGCCATCGCAGCGCGCTGATGGCCGCCGCCGCCGAAGGCCACGAACAGATCGCCCGCGCCCTGCGCGCCGCCGGTGCCGATGCATCGCTGAGCGATCGCCGAGGCAGCACCGCGCTGATGGAGGCGGCCCGTGCCGGCGCCGTGGGCATCGTGAAATTGCTGGCCGAGGCCCAGCCCAATGCGCGCGCACGCGACAGCCATGGCCGCGACGCCCTGACCCTTGCCTGCCAGTCGCCGCAGGCCCATGCCGAAATGATCCGCGCCCTGCTGGCCCTGGGTGCCGAAGCGAAGACCGTTGGCAGCGACGGCCGCAGCGCGCTTGACCATGCCGCTGCCGCCGGCCGCTGGGACCTGGTGGCCCTGCTCGATCCGGAGACTCCGCTCCCGGCCAGCCTGAGCATGGAGGCGCTGCCCGAAGGCGCCGACACCCCGGCGCACCTGCTCGACGCCCTGCGCTTCGGCCACTGGGCCATCGTCTCCAGCTTCAGCGCGCGCGTGCGCGAATGGCCGCAGTCGCAGCTCGCCCAGCTCTACCTGGAACTGGCCGCGCCCGGCCAGGGCGGCGCCCGCCGCTGGTTGCTCGACCACGGGCTCAACCCCGAGGCCCGCCTGCAGCCGCAGCTGGTCGACGACGCCGACACCGCCGAGGGCGGCGAGTCCCCGCTGCCGCCGCTGGGCCGCCGCCTGTTCGACGCCCTGCTGCCGCAATTGCCTGCTGCCACCGAGGCGGTGGAAGACCTGCTGCAGGCCGGCGCGAGCCCGGCCGGTACCGGCCTGCTGGCGCAGGCCCTGGTGCGGCTGGAAGACAGCGCACAGGGCGCGGCGCTGCCCATGGCCCTGCTCGAACGCGGCGCCGATCCGTTCGGCGTCGACGCGCGCGAGCGCACGCCGGTGCACCTGGCCGCCACCTTCGGCCATGCCGCCCTGCTGCAGGCGCTGCTGGCACGCGGCTGCGACCCCAACACGCGCGACGGCAGCGGCCGCACGCCGCTGTTCGCCGCACTGGAACATGGCGAACGCGCACTGCCGCTGGTGCGCGCCCTGGTGGCGCACGGCGCGGACCCGGAAGCGATCGATGCCAATGGCGAAACACCGCTCGGCCTCTCGCTGGAACATGGCGCCATCGAGCGCTGGTTGAACTGGGGTGACTGGACCCGTCCCGCCCGCCCGCTGCGCGCCGACGACCTGCCGCTGGCGGCCACGGCCGGAGCGCTGGCCGCGGTCGAGCGCCTGCTCGAGCTCGGCTTTGCCGTCGATACCCGCGACCACCAGGGCGCCACGTCGCTGCTGCACGCGTGCGGCGCCGGCCAGCGCGAAGTGGCGGCCCTGCTGCTCGACAAGGGCGCCGATGCCACGCTGGCGGCCACCAACGGCATGACGCCGCTTGCGGCGGCGGTGGGCGCGCGCCGCGAAACACTGGTTGCCTTGCTGCTGCAGCACGGCGTCGCGGTGGACCAGCGACTGCCGGGCGACGCCACTGCACTGATGATCGCCGCGGCCATGGGCTATCCGGAGATCGCCGAGCAGCTGCTTGAAGCGGGCGCCGAGGTGAATGCCATCGATGCGCGCGGCCATGCGGCCCTGCATGCCGCCGCGCAGTACGGCTTCGACCACAACGACAGCCTGCGCGCGCGCCGCCTGTTCGACGCGCTGCTCAAGCGCAGCGCCGACGTCAGCCTCGCCGACAAGGAAGGCAAGACTGCGTTGCTGCTGTTGCTTGGCGCGCACCTGCGCCCGGGCAGCGACTGCGATGCCACGCACATCGGTGCGCTGGTGCCGGTGCTATTGGACGCGGGCGCCACGCTCGAGCATGCCGACCAGCGCGGCGTCACCGCCCTGCACGCCTGCGCCATGCATGCCTTGCTGGCGCCGGCCCGCGTGCTGCTGGCGCGCGGCGCGGATCGCCAGGCCGCCGACGCCTTCGGTCGCACGGCGGCCGATGTGGCCCGCGCCATCGGCTATGTCGACATCGCGCACGAACTGGCCGCGCGCAGCAATGGTGCCATTCCCAGCGTGCGGCAGATGCTGCGGCAGCCCGCCCAGCCGGCCGACTGAAGCTGGCAAGAAAAAGCCCGCCGATGGCGGGCTTTTTCTTGCCGTGGTCTCGTTGCGACAGCAGTAGCGAAGCGCGTCAGCGCGTCACGTCCTGGTCGTCCGGTGTGACATGGGTCGGCTTCAGCCGCTCGCGCTCGGCTTCCGGCTCGGCGTCCGCCTGGTAGAGCTGGTCGAGGTCGGCCAGCGCCTCGCGCGTGGTCTGCAGGATGCGTGCATCGTCGTCGTACACCAGGTATTGCCGCTTGAGCAGCTCCGCGTCGTGGCGCCGGAAACGCTCGACGCGATCGGCCGCCAGCTCGGCGGACATGCCCAGCGCTTCCAGCGTCATGCGCGTCATCTTGAGGCTGGAGTAAAGCGTCTCGCGCACGGGCAGTTCCACGCCCAGGTCCATCAGCCGCCATGCGTGCTGGCGATTGCGTGCGCGCGCGACCACCTTCAGGCCGGGATACAGCCGCCGCACCACGCGCGCCGTGCGCAGGCTGGCCTCGGGGTCATCGCTGGCCAGCACGAACACGTCCGCCTGTTCGATCTGCGCGGCGCGCAGCAATTCCGGACGCGCCGGGTCGCCATAGAAGATGTTGCTGGTGTTGCCAAAGCGCTGGACCAGGTCGATCTGCTCCACCGAATGATCCAGCGCCACGAACGAAATGCCCTGCGCGCGCAGCACGCGGGCCACGATCTGGCCCATGCGGCCGTAGCCGGCGATGATCACGCGCGGCGAATCGGCCACGATGGTGTCGTACGCGCGCGTCTTCCTCGGCTTGCTGCCGAGCACGCGCCCCAGCAGCGCCACCAGCAGCGGCGTGAAGGCCATCGACAGCGTGATGGCCAACACCTGCAGGCCATGTTGCGTCGGCGTGATGAGGTCCTGCTCACGCGCCAGCTTGAGCACCACGAAGGCGAATTCGCCGCCACAGGCCAGCAGCACCGCGAGCCGCAGCGAGTCGCGCCGGTCCAGGCCTCCGATCAGGCGGCCCAGTGGCCACAGCAGGGCACCCTTGAGCGACACCAGCACGATCACCAGCAAGGCCACCATCTGCGGCTGCTGGAACAGCAGGGACACGTCCATCGACATGCCGACGCTGATGAAGAACAGGCCGAGCAGCAGGCCCTTGAATGGTTCGAGATGCGATTCCAGGTCGTGCCGGTATTCGGAATCGGCCAGCAGCACGCCGGCGAGAAACGCGCCGAGCGTGGCCGACACGCCAACCAGTTCCATCACCCAGGCCGTCCCCATCACCACCAGCAGCGCCGTGGCGGTGGACACTTCGATCGCGTCGGTCTTGGCCACGAAACGGAACACCGGCCGCAACAGATAGCGACCACCCACGACCACCGCGATGATCACGCCCACCGTGCGCGCCACGATCCATGGGTTGAAGCCGTGCGTGGTCGATTCGGCGGCCAGCAGCGGCACCACGGCGATCAGCGGGATCGCCGCCAGGTCCTGGAACAGCAGGATGGCGAAGGCCTGCCGGCCGTAAGGCGTGCCGGCTTCCTTCCGCTCGGCCAGTATCTGCAGGCCAAAGGCGGTGGAGGACAGGGCCAGGCTGCTGCCGACGATGGCCGCGGCGTTGAGGGTGAGTCCGAACAGGTAAAAGCCGGCGATGCCGAGCACGAGGCTGGTCCCCAGCACCTGCAGCAGGCCGGTGCCGAACACTTGCCGCCGCATCACCCACAGTCGCTGCGGCGACAGCTCCAGGCCGATGACGAACAGCATCAGCACCACGCCGAATTCGGAGATGGTCGCCACGCCGCCCGTATCGCTGATCAGGCCGAGCTCCTGCGGCCCGATCGCGATGCCGGCGAGCAGGTAGCCCAGCACCGAGCCGAGCCTGAAGCGTTTGGTCAGCGGCACCGCGATGACCGTCGCCAGCAGGAACACCAGCGCCGTCTGCAGAAAATGGCGACTATCCACCCGCGCACTCCTTCCAGGGGTTGGTCATTATTCCACGGCGCCGCCATCGATGACCCGGTCCGTCGCGACCCGGTCCGTGACGCGCGCCACGCGCATCACGATTCACGCCGCGAGTGGAAGCTCCTGCCATTGCCGCGCAAGGATGCTCGCCAGCTGCGTGATCGCCGGCGCGGGATCGGCCTCGGCGCGATGCAGGCGCAGCCCCAGCGATCCGAGCGACGGCAGCATGACGCTCTGCGGCGCCAGCGCGCGCACGCTCGGCGGCAGCCCGCACGACGTGCGCAGCGACAGGCCAAGTCCGGCGGCCACCGCGGCCCAGATGCCGGCAAGGCTCGCGCTGGTAAAGGCAATGCGCCAGGGGATATTGGCGCGATCGAGTGCGGTGATCGCGGCGGTGCGCATCAGGCACGGCGCCTCCAGCATCACCAGCGGCAACGCTTCGCCAGGCGGGCGCAGGCGCGCCGGGTCCAGGCCGCCGGCGCCGATCCAGCACATCGGCACGTCACCCAGGTGTTCCGCGTACGGCGTGGTCACGCCGGCATCCCATGCCAGCGCAAGGTCGAGTCGCCCCGAGGCAAGCCGGTCGAGCAGCTCCGCGTTGCGCGCGATGCGCACTTCGACGCGGACCCTGGGATGCGCCCGTGCGAAGCGCCCGAGCACCCCGGGCAACAGACTCTCGCCGAAATCCTCCTGCAGGCCCAGCCGCACGCCGCCTTCGAGTTGGGCGCCACGCAGCGCGCTGGCCGCTTCATCGTTGAGCTCCAGCAGGCGACGCGCGTAGGCCAGCATGGTCTCGCCGGCCTCGGTCAGCACCATGCCGCGCCCCGCCTTGCGCAAGACCGGCGTGCCGGCCTGTTCCTCCAGCTTCTTGAGCTGGGCGCTGAGCGCCGAGGTGGAGC
Source organism: Dyella soli (assembly GCF_054482295.1). Taxonomy (NCBI): domain Bacteria; kingdom Pseudomonadati; phylum Pseudomonadota; class Gammaproteobacteria; order Lysobacterales; family Rhodanobacteraceae; genus Dyella; species Dyella soli. The sequence continues at coordinate 172,185 of NZ_JBTFFU010000002.1, read as the reverse complement.
GGCCGAGCCGCTCGGCGGCGCGCGCAAAACTGCCCAGCTCCACACCGGTTACGAAGCTGCGCAGGACATCGAGATCAAAGGTGACCCGTCGCATGGCAATCATCCTGCTTTAGTGAATGATTGATTCACTATTTTCTGCTTTTCAGGACATTACTCTCGACCCTAAGCTTGCTCCCGTCAATAACCGGGCCGGAGGATCGGGCCGTGATCGCCATGCAATACAGCTTCACCCTGCCCGCCGACTACGACATGGCGATCGTCCGCCAGCGCATCGCCAGCAAGGGGCCGATGCTCGACGATTTCGACGGCCTGCACTTCAAGGCCTACCTGCACACGACGCGGGGCGACCCCACCTTCGACGCGCACGAGAACCTGTATGCGCCGTTCTACCTGTGGCGCGACAGCGCCGCGATGCAGCGCTTCCTGGGCAGTCCGGGTTTCGCCGGCGTCGCGCAGGCCTTTGGCTGGCCGGTGATCGGCTGCTGGCCCGTGTGGGATGCCCAGGTGACGCCCGAGGCGCGCGACGCCCGCTTCGCCTCGCAAGAGATCCACGCGATCGAACCGTACACCGACCTCGATGCCCTGCGTCGCGACGAACAGTCCGCCCTGCAGCACGACATCGGTCGCGGTGCCTTGGCCGCGGTCAATGCATTCGAGCCCACCACATGGACGCGCGTGCGCTTTCGACTGTGGCGCGAGCCACCCGCCGCCACCGCCGCTTCACATCGCCGGCTGTATGCCGTCGGCCACGTCTCGCAGCCTCCCACCCGCGGCTGACCACCATCCCCACGGAGCATCCACCATGCCACTCGTACGCGTCTCCCTTCGTCGCGGCAAGTCGCCGCAACACATCGCTGCCATCCGCAACAGCATCTACCGCGCCATGATCGAATCGTTCAACGTGCCGCAGAACGATCGCTTCATCGTGGTGCATCAACACGACGCGGAGGAGTTCGACTACGACGCCAACTACCTGGACATCGCGCGCACCGATGACCTGGTGATCATCCAGGTCGCCTGCAACAACACGCGCACGCTGGAGCAGAAGAAGGCGTTCTACCAACGGACCGCCGAACTGCTGGGCGTCGAACCGGGACTGCGGCCGCAGGATGTGTTCATCAATTTGCTGGAGACGGCCAAGGAGAACTGGTCGTTCGGGAATGGGGTGGCGCAGTACGCGTAGGCCTCTTGCTGAGCCTCGTCGCCAGGGTGCCGCCTGCGCGGCGGGCGTTTCGAACCGCTGCCGCGGTCCGAGTCACTTTTCTTTGCTGGCCCATAGAAAAGTACCCCAAAGAAATGGCCTCAAAGGCTGGCAGCACGGCGTGGGATACAACCGCCGGCGACTGGGGCCAGCCGCACTTCGGTGCGTGCTACCTCATGGATCACGGCTATGCCGCAGGACGCTGAAGCCGAGAGGGCTTAAGGCCGGCTCCATCGAAGGAATCCTTCTCCCTCCGGCGACCCGAAGGTAGTCCCTGTGGGAGAGAAGGTGCCGGCAGGCGGATGAGGGTTCGGTCGGAGCGCGAGATGGAAAGGCCACGCAAGCCCCGCACCCTCACCCCAACCCCTCTCCCGAGGGGAGAGGGGCCAGGAAAGGCGAAGGCCAAGAGGCCTACTCCCCCCGCAACCACCGCGCCGCATCCACGGCGAAGTACGTGAGGATGGCATCGGCGCCCGCGCGCTTGAAGGCGGTGAGCGACTCGAGCACGACGGCCTTTTCGTCCAGCCAGCCGTTCTGCGCGGCGGCCTTGAGCATCGCGTACTCGCCGCTCACCTGGTAGACGAAGGTGGGCATGCCGAAGGCGTCCTTCACGCGCCGCAGCACATCGAGGTAGGGCATGCCGGGCTTCACCATCACCGCATCGGCACCTTCGCTGATGTCCAGTTCGATCTCGCGCAGGGCTTCGTCGCTGTTGCCGACATCCATCTGGTAGGTGTGCTTGTTGCCCTTGCCGAGATTGGCTGCCGAACCGACCGCGTCACGGAACGGGCCATAGAACGCCGACGCGTATTTGGCCGAATAGGCGAGGATGCGAGTGTGGATGTGGCCCGCGCCTTCCAGCGCATCGCGGATCGCGCCGATGCGGCCGTCCATCATGTCCGACGGCGCCACGAAATCCATGCCGGCCTCGGCCTGCGCCAGCGACATCTTGATCAGCGCCTCGATGGTCGGTTCGTTCATCACGTAGCCGTCGGCATCGATCAGGCCGTCCTGGCCATGCGTGGTGTAAGGGTCGAGCGCCACGTCACCGATCAGGCCGAGCTCGGGATAGGTCGCCTTGAATGCGCGCGTGGCCCGCTGCATCAGGCCCATCGGATTCCATGCCTCGCGCGCGTCCTCGGTCTTCACCGCGGCGCCCGGCGACGGGAACAACGCCAGCGCAGGAATGCCCAGCCGCACGCACTCACCCGCCAGCGTGAGCAACTGGTCGATGGACAGGCGCTCGACGCCCGGCATCGACGGCACCGGCTCGCGCTGGCCTTCACCCTCGATGACGAACGCGACCATGATCAGGTCGCTGGCCAACAGCGTGTGCTCGCGCATCAGTGCGCGGGAGAAGGCATCGCGGCGCATGCGGCGCATGCGGATGGCGGGAAAGCTCATGGGCAAGTTCTCACGAAAGGCATCGCGCCATTTTAGCGCCTTGCGCCAGGCGCGGCCGACGGGACCGGCAAACCGCACCCAGCATGAACGCCGGATCCTGCGAATACCTGGCTGACACGTTCGCCGGTGCAGGCTCTCCCCGCCCCCGCCCAACCAGGAGTCAGGTCATGAACACCCCTGCCGCTCGCCCCCATCGCTGGCCGCTGGCCGCCGACGCGCAGTATCTCGGCCCACACGACGACACCGCGCCGATCGACGTGACGGTCGTGTTGCGTCGCAAGGGCATTCGCCCCGCGCCGGCGGCGTGGCCACATCCGCCGGCAGCGAGGCGCGAGGATTTCGGCACCCACTGGGGCGCCGACGCGGCCGATGCAGAATCGGTGCGCGGGTTTGCGCGCACGCACGGGCTGCAGGAAACCGGCTGTGAACTGCACCGGCGCGTGATGCACCTGCGCGGTGCGCCACAGGCACTGCAGCAGGCGTTCGGCGTGCAACTGGGGCGTTACCAGGTGTCCGCTGGCGGTCCGGTGATGCTCGGCTGCCACGGCAAGCCCCAGCTTCCCGCGGATGTCGCGCCCGCAGTCATCGCCGTGCTCGGCCTGGACAAGCGACCGGTGGCACGCCCGCATTTCCGTCGCGCGATGGCGGCGGCGAGTACGAGCTATACGCCCATCCAGGTCGGGCAGCTCTACGACTTTCCCGCCAACACGGACGGCAGCGGCCAGACCTTGGCGGTGATCGAGCTCGGCGGCGGTTTCACGCAGGCCGATTTCACCCAGTACCTCCAGGGCCTGGGCATCAACCATCCGCCCACGGTTACCCAGGTGTCGGTGGCGGGCGGCACGAGCCAGACCGGCAGCGATGCCGACGGCGAGGTGATGCTGGACGTGGAGATCATCGGCGCGCTCGCGCCCGGCGCGGCCATCGCGCTGTATTTCGCGCCCAATACGGACCAGGGCTTCTACGAAGCCATTTCGCAGGCCGCGCACGACACGACGAATCATCCGTCGATCATCTCGATCAGCTGGGGCGGACCGGAGGACAGCTGGTCGGCACCGTCGCTGGCCGCCATGCAGTCGGCGCTGGAAGACGCGGTCGCGCTGGGCGTCACCGTGACGGTGGCCTGCGGCGACAGCGGCTTCACCGACGGCGAAAGTGACGGCAAGCCGCATGTCGACTTTCCCGCGTCCAGCCCCTACGTGCTCGCCTGTGGCGGCACCAAGCTCACGACGAACGGCAGCGCGATCAAGAGCGAGACCGTGTGGAACGAGCTGGCCGGCAACGAAGGTGCCACGGGCGGCGGCGTCAGCGCGCAGTTCGCCCGGCCCTCGTGGCAGTCATCCTCGAAGGTGCCCAAGGGTGCCAAGGGCTTCGCCGGACGCGGCGTGCCCGACGTGGCCGGCGACGCCGACCCCACCACCGGCTATCAGGTGCGCGTTGACGGCCAGGACCAGGTGATTGGCGGCACCAGTGCCGTGGCGCCGTTGTGGGCCGCGTTGCTCGCGCGCTGCAGCCAGACGCTGGGCCACAGCCTGGGCGATCCCCATGAAGCGCTGTACAGCATCCCGGCCACGGCGTTCCACGACATCACCAAGGGCAACGATGGTTTGTTCAAGGCGGCCAAGGGCTGGGACGCCTGCACCGGGCGCGGCAGCCCGAAGGGCCAGGCCTTGCTCAACGCCCTGTCCTCGATGACCAGCGGCAGCGTCGGCGCCCCCGCGACGACCGCGCCGCCGTAAGCGTCCATCGCGAGGCCCGCGTCGGCAGGCGGCGCGGGCCTCGCTCAGGCCTCGTCGACCACCGGGTTGCGCAGCACGCCGATGCGCTCGATGTCCACCTCGCACACGTCGCCGGCCTTCATGTACAGCGGCGGCTTGCGCGCATAACCCACGCCGGAGGGCGTGCCCATCACGATGACGTCGCCGGCATCGAGCGTCATCGCCTCGCTGAGGATGGCGATGGTCTGCGCCACGCCGAAGATCATGTCGCTGGTCGACGCCCGCTGCATGACCGCGCCGTTGAGCCGCGTCTCCAGCATCAGTCCGGTGGCGCCCGGCGGCAGTTCGTCCGCCGTCACCACCCACGGGCCAAAAGCGCCGGTGCCGTCGAAGTTCTTGCCCACCGTCCATTGCGGCGTGCGCAACTGGTAGTCGCGGATCGAGCCGTCATTGAAGACGGTGTAGCCGAATACGTGGTCGAGCGCCTGCTCCGGCGTGACATGCCGGCCGCCCCGTCCAAGGATCACGGCCAGCTCGCCTTCGTAGTCGAAGCAGTCGGAGACGCGAGGACGCACCAGCGCCTGGCCATGCCCGACCAGGCTGGAGGCAAAGCGCGCGAACAGCGTGGGATAGGCCGGCGGCTCGAAGGCAAACTCCTGCGCGTGGTCGCGATAGTTCAGGCCCAGGCAGATGATCTTGCCCGGATGCGCGCTGGGCGGCAGCAGCGCCACTGCGGCGGGATCGATCGCGATGCCCGCGCCCAGCGCCTTCACGGCATCGGCGCGGCGGCGCGCATCCATGCGGGCCAGCGCCGAGGCATCACCCGGATAGCCGGCCTCGCCTTCGAACAGCGCACGGAATCCGCTGCCGGCATCCGCCGCCATGCCCACGCGTTCGCCCTGCCGGAAGCGCAAGAATCGCATTTCAGATCTCCGCGCGTCGCAGGCCCTTTGGACGTCCGAAACCTGCTCGCTACCCGTGCGAGCTTACTACGCCGGTTGGCGCCGGTCCGGCTCGTCGCTCAGCGACCGGCGCAGGCCTGCGGGGTCGTCATCGCACCATTGGGTTGGCAGCCAATGGCCTCGGCCGCGGGCTCCGGCTGGGGCATGCCGGGGCGATAGGCCGGATAGGACGGCGCCGGTACCGGTGTTGCCGTGCCGGTGCGGGCCGCCGCCAGCGAGAACGCGGCTTTCGCCGCGAAGGCGAGCGCACCGCGCGACACGTTTTCGGTCGCCGAGGCGGTCGCCGGGAAGACCGGCAACGAGGCCTTGCCGCTGGCCGCCGGAATGAGTCGCCGGCCATCCGCGGCGACATGGCCAGCAAGGGGCTCGCGGTAAGTGCTGTCGACTCGACCGTCCTGTGCTGCCGCCGGGTCGATCGATGGCGCCTGCCCGGGTGTGGCGGGCGAGGAAAGCGTGCGCAACGGTGCCTGCTGCGCCCAGGCCGGCCATGCGGGCAAGGCTGCCACGGCCAGTCCGGTCCAGAACAACAAAGACAGCTTCATGAGCGATGACTCCTCTTCCATGGGATGGGTCCTGTCATGGCCGGGGCGAGCGCGACGGACGACGCCGCGGCGAGGCCTGCCCGAATCATAGTCTCGCGGCGACGGTGCTTGCTGTAGCGATGCCGGCTGCGGCGACCCGAACCGCTTATGCGACGGCGGGGATGCAGGCTGGCGAGCGGCGAAGCGTTCCCCGTATGCTGGATCCGGCGGCAGGGAACCGCCCTCGCCCGCCGCCCTTCCGATCACGGAGCACCAGCCATTGAGCACGACCTCGTCGACCGGCAGCCTCGTCTGCGTGGGCATTGGCATCACCCTCGGCTCGCACATCAGCCCGCTGGCGCGCAACCACATCGAACGTGCCGAGGTGGTGTTCGCCGGCGTCTCCGACGGGGTCGTGGAACTGTGGCTCAAGCAGATGCATGCCGATGTCCGCAGCCTCCAGCCCCTGTATGCGGAGGGCAAGTCTCGCCGGCAGACCTATCGGCAGATGGTCGACGCCATCATGACCGAGGTGCGTGCCGGCCGGCGTGTCTGCGGCGTGTTCTACGGCCACCCCGGCGTGTTCGCCTGGGCGCCGCACCGGGCGATCCGGGTGGCGCGCGAGGAAGGCTATCGGGCGCACATGGAACCGGGCATTTCGTCGGAAGACTGCCTGTACGCCGACCTGGGCATCGATCCGGGCAGCGTGGGCTGCCAGCACTTCGACACTACCCAGTTCATGCTCTACCGCCGCCGCATCGACCCCAGCGCCTGCCTGATCCTGTGGCAGGTCGGGCTGGCCGGCGAACAGACCAGCAAGCGCTTTGCCACCGGCGCGGCCTATCGGCAGGTGCTGGTCGACGTGCTGGCGCGCGACTACCCGCTGGACCACGAAGTCATCGTCTACCGGGCGGTGACCCTGCCGATCCAGTCGCCGCGCATCGAACGCCTGCCGCTGGCGGCCCTGCCGCAGGCAGAGCTGACCATGTCCGACACCCTGGTGGTGCCGCCGGCCCGCTCCATGCAGCCAGATCCCGAGGTGCAGTCGCGCCTCGCCGCGCTGGATCTCGCCCTGGAGGCCTGAGCGGCGGGACCCGAAAGGTTCCTAGCACCTGCCTGCACACTTCTGACAAAGAAGGGCGATATGATCCGACCTTCCGGCGCTCCCCGGGGAGGGGGAGAACGGGAAGTCAAGGAACTACTTCACGTCAATTGACCATACAGGGGGTAAGGCCATGTCGGACGTCATCGAATTGCTCGAAAGGATGGGTGCGGACGCCGAGCTGCGGCACGCTACCTCGGAAGAACTCGCCCAGGTCGTGGCGGACACCCAGGTCGACGCCGCCCTTGGCGCCGCGATCATCGCCAGGAGCACGGCCGAGCTTTACGCGCTGCTGCACCAGGGACCGATGTTCCACGTGCAGACGAATCCGGGCAAGGAAGAGGAAGAAGAAGAGGAAGAAGGCGACGAGGAAGAGGAAAAGCCTTCGCAAAGGAAAGGCGCCCACGCGGCGCTTCGTGCCGACGATCGCACCAGCACCGCACTGAACTAACCCACGCCATGCTCCTGCAAGGCTACTCAAGCCGCAGGTGTCTGACAGGAGCCTTCCTTCTCCTGGGTCTTTGCGTGGGAACGGCTGCCATGGCCGTTCCCACGCTCGATCATCCGGCGCAGCTGCTTGATCGCGCGGATGACATCAAGACGACCAATCACGCCGAATTCGTGAAGATCCTCGGGCGGCTTGACCAGGACGCGGCCAACCTGCCCGCCGACCAGCAATGGCTGTTGCGCTATCTCGACGCCTGGCAGCAGGCATTCGACGGCGACTACGCGCGCGCCGGCGTGGCCCTCAAGACCATCGCCGAGCAGGCGCCGGATGCCGCGCTCCGGCTGCGCGCGACGGCGACCCTGATCAATATCTTCGGCTTCGGCCATCGCTACGAAGAAGCGTTTGTACAGCTGAACCGGATGGGCGACCTGATGCCCCTGGCCAGCGACAAGCAGGCCCGCTTCGATGCCATGAGCGAGGCCACCCAGTTCCTCGTCATCGCCGGACAGTATGAGCTGGCGGGCGAATACGCCGAGCAGATGTTCCAGAACATTCCGCCCGGCAAGACGGCCTGCCGGCCGTCCTATTTCAAGCTGCACGCACTGTTCCACAGCGGCAAGAGCCGGGTGACGCGCGCGCAGTTCCAGCAGGCCATCGACCTGTGCACGCAGGGCGGCGAATCACTGATCGCCAACGCCATGCTGAGTGACATGGCCACCTTCGACATCGAGGAAGGCCGCGCCGCCGTCGCCACGCGCCTGCTGGAAGAGCATTACCCGGAAGTCGAGGGATACCGCTATCCGGCCCTGATGGAATATTTCAACGTCCTGCTGGCGAGGGGCTACCTGAAGCTCGGCGACGTGGCCAGGGCGAGGAAGTTCGCGCTTGCCACCATCGCCAGCGCGATCAAGGACGAATACAGCGAGCCGCTGCGGCAGACCTATGAGTTGCTGTACCGGCTCGAAGCGCAGCAAGGCAACGCACGCGCCGCGCTCGACTATCACGAGAAATACATGGCGGCCGACAAGGCCCACCTCAGCGACATCGGCGCCGGTGCGCTGGCCTACCAGACCGTCAAGCAGCAGCTGCTGGCCAACCGCATGCAGGTGGACACGCTGGCCAAGCAGAACCGGATCCTGCAACTGCAGCGGGCACTCGACCTCAAGGCGGTGGAAACCAGCCGGCTGTATATCGCCCTGCTGCTCACGGTGCTGGCGTCGATCACCTTGCTGTTCCTTCGCCTCAAGCGCTCGCAGATGCGCTTCATGCGGCTGGCGACGCAGGACAGCCTCACCGGCATCAGCAGCCGGCAGCATTTCGTCGACGCCACCGAGCAGGCCTTGCGGCTCGCCGCCCGGACCACGCGCTGCGCCTGCCTGATCCTGATGGACCTGGATCACTTCAAGCAGGTGAACGATACCTACGGCCACGTCACCGGCGACCTCGTGCTCAAGCGCGCGGTGGCGGCATGCCAGCAGCACCTTGGACCACGCGATCTGTTTGGCCGCCTGGGCGGCGAGGAGTTCGCCATCCTGATGCCCGATTGCAGCGCCGCGCAGGCGCGCGAACGCGCCGAGCGGCTGCGCCAGGCGATTTCGGCCACGCCGCTGTGGGGCGAGACGCGAAACGTGGTGATCAGTGCCAGCTTCGGCGTGGCATCGACCGACCGCAGCGGCTACGAACTGCGCCAGCTGATGATCGATGCCGACAACGCGCTCTATTGCGCCAAGCGCGACGGGCGCGACCGCGTGGTGTACGGCGACAGCGATGACGCAGCCTCGGCGTCCCGCGACGGCGTGTGCGAACACGTACCACCCGCGGATGTCATGGACCTGCCGCCCTTTTCCAAATCGACCGGCTAGGGTTGGCGCGGGCGCGGAACCAGCGCGTCTTCACCGGGATCGGCCAGCACGGCCTGCGACGACATCAGGCCGGCCCAGCCATTGGCCAGGCGCACGGTGTCGCTCGCGCCCGCGGGGGCGACGCCACGGCCGGAATAGACCAGCAATACCCCATCGGGATTTTGCCGCGCCCACTGCGCGGGATCGGCGACCTCGGTCAGCGGCTCAGGCAGCCGCGCCAGAAACGTCACCAGTCCCGGATCATTGCCGGTGCGCGCCACCGGCACGCCGCGGACCTGCAGGCCCGACACTTTCTGCGCGATGACGGCCAGGTCCAGTGCGCCCAGCGCCTGCAGGTGGATCAGGGGAAGCAGCGCCATCACCAGCAGCAGCGTGCCGAGCGCGGTGCGCCGCTCCACCCGCGGCTGGCGGCTGCGCAGCATGTACAGCACGGCTGCGACGATGAGCACGCCCGACAGCAGGTAGAGCCACGTCGCCACACTGTGCTGCATGTGCCCGCGCCCCACCGGTTCGGTGCCCACCATCGCCCACAGCAACAGGCCCAGCCACAACACGACCAGCACCCACCAGCGCCGCATCGACAGCAGCGCCGGATCTTGGCGCACCCAGGCGCCGAACACGATGGCCACGCCCGGAAGCAAGGGCAGCAGGTAGTGCAGTTGCTTGCCGCTCACCAGGCAGAAGGCGACCAGGGTCGGGATCGACGCGGTCGCGCCGAAGCGCACCGCGCGCGACTGGCGCCAGGTCGCGAACGCGCTGCCCAGCCGGCGCCAGCGCGCCAGCACCGGCCACGGCAGCACGAGTACCGGCAGCCAGGGCAGGTACCACCAGAACGGGCGGTTGTGCGCAAAACTCTCCACCACCCGCCCCGTGGTCTGGCGCAGCAGCAGGTTGGAGGCGTCCTGCGCACTGAGGTCGTGCACCGCAGCCCATGCCCAGAGCAAGGCGGGCAGCCCGCCGAGCAGCACCACCAGCAGCATCGCGCCGACCCTTCGCCATGGCAGCGGCGGCACACCGCCATGCCACCAGCGTGCGGCGAGCATCGGCGCGGCCAGGTGCAGGAAGATCACGGGACCCTTGGCCAGCACGCCCAGGGCGCTGGCGACGAAAAGCATGAGCAGCGCCCTGCGGCCACCCGTCTGCGTGGACTCGACGACGGCGAGGAAGCCAAGCAGCACGCACAGACACAGCAGGATGTCGAACATCACCACGCTGCTGAACAGCGTGAAGAACAGGATGCCCAGCAGCAGCCAGGCCGCCTCGCCGGACGCCTCGGGTGACAGGCGACGTTCGATGCGCTGGCATAGCGCGACGCAACCGGCCCCGCACAGCAGCATCAGCGCCCGCGCCGACCACAGCGACACGCCGAGCACGCTCCAGCAGAGATTCAGCAGCCAGAACAGCAGTGGCGGCTTGTCGAAATACGGCAGGCCATTGAGGTGCAGCGTGACCCAGTCACCGCCCTGGCGCATTTCCCAGGCCACGCTCAGGTAGCGGGTTTCATCGATGGGCACGGGCGGCAGCACTGCCAGCAGCGGCAGCAGCAGGAGCATGACCAGCGCGGGTGAGGCGCCTAGTCCATCGCGGACACGTGACCAGGAAATCATGGAGGCATCTTGATGGGCCTGCCTTACATAATTCTTAGGCTCACACTACATCAAAGTGTCCGCGCTCACCCGGGCTGGCCCGCGGGCTGCCCCGGCTTCGGCAAGGTGAAACCAATCAGCGCCGGCATGATCAGCAGGACCAGCGGGTACTGCAGGGTGAGCCCGGCGATGATGGCGATCGCCAGCGGCTGCTGGATGCCGGCACCCGCCCCCAACGCCAGCGCGAGCGGCACCAGCGTGAGGATCGCCGCCAGCGTGGTCATGGTGATGGGACGCAGGCGGTCCCGGCTGGCGGCGCGCAATGCGTCGCGCGGCGGCATGCCTTTTGACAACGCCACGTATTCGGACACGTAGAAGATCGCCATCTCGGTGCCCATACCGATGATCATGGTCATGCCCATCATCGCCGTGATGTTCAGGTCGACCCCACACAGCCACAGGGCAATGAACACCGCCGAGGCCGAAAACAGCGAGCAGCCCATAACGATGAGGGCGATGCGGGTGCGACCGTACAGGAACAGCAGCAGCACGAACTCCGCCACCAGGGCGACCAGGAAGACCTTGCCCAGGCCGATGAAGGCGATCTGTTGCTGCTGGTACAGCCCACCCAGTTCGTAGCGCACGTCGGCGCCGAGCATGCCCGGCTGCGCGAGCAGCTTCTTCACGTCGGCGACCGCGGCGCCCATGCCGCGGCCTTCGATGCGTGCGGTCACCGCCACCATCTGCTGCAGGTCTTCACGGGAGATCTGCGGCTGGCCGGTCACCGCGGTGAGCGTAGCCACCCGTCCGAGCGGAAACACATGGCCATCAGGCGCCCGGATCGGCAGCGCGGCGAGCTGCGGCATGCGCCACTGGTCGGCGCCGGGCATGCGCACGCGCACGCCCACGCTCTTGATCGCCTGTGGCAATTGCGTGGCCACCACGCCCGCCAGCGCGTTGTCGACGGCCTGGGTCACCGCCTGCACGGTCATGCCCTCGAAACCGGCCTTGTCGGCATCGACCTGCACATTGAGCGCATCACCGGCCAGTTGCACGCCGTCCTTGATTTCCACCACGCCGGGAATGCCGGCGATGGCCTTGGCGACCTTCACCGCCTGCGGCACCAGTTCGCGCGGGTCGGCCGCGTACAGCTTGATCTCGATCGGCTGCGGCACCGCCGTAAGGTCGCCGATGAGGTCCTCCATCAACTGCGCCAGCTCGACCTGCACGCCGGGTATCTCGTGCTCGACGCGATTGCGCACGTCACTCATCACCTCTTCGGTGGCGCGCGCATGCCCGGGCTTGAGCCGCACGAAGAAGTCGCCGTGATAGGACTGGCCGAGGTCGCCGCCCAGCCCCGTGCCGAGCCGGCGCGAGAACGTGGCCACTTCCGGCATCGCGCGCAGGATGCCCTCGACCTGCGCCACCTGGCGATCCGTCTCGGGCAAGGACGTGCCCGGTGCGGTGAAGTAGTCCATCACGAAGCCGCTTTCGTCGACCGATGGCATGAATCCGGTCGTCACGCGCGTGTAAGCCACCGCGCCCACCACCAGCAGGGGCATGATGGCGGCCAGCATCCACGCCGGTCGCCGCGCGATGCGGTCATACAGGTGGGCGTGCGTGCGCGCCAGCCAGCCCTCCTGGTGCAGCCCCGGATCCTGCCACTTCCTGAAATCGACGAGTCGGCGCAACAAGGGCGGCACGACCCACGCCGCCACCATCCATGACACCGCCAGCGCGCTCGCCATGGTGATCGACAGCGCCTTGGAGAACGCGCCGGTCACGCCACTGAGCAGGCCGAGCGGGATGAACACGATCAAAGTGGCCAGGCTCGAACCGGTGAGCGGCGCGAGGAATTCGCGCGCCGCCGGCAGCACCGCCGCCGTGCCGCCATGGTGTTGTGCACCGGCGCGGCGCGCGACGTGCTCCACCATCACGATGACGTCGTCAATCACCAGGCCCACGGCGGCGGCGATGCCGCCGAGGGTCATGATGTTGAAGCTCATGCCCAGCACCTGCAGCAGCAGCACCGTCACCGACAGCGTGACGGGAACCACCAGCATCGCGATCAGCGTCACGCGCGAGTTGCGCAGGAACAGCAGCAGCACCACCGCGGCGAGCACCAGCCCGATCAGCACCGCGTCACGCACGCTCTTCGCCGACTGCACCACCAGCTCACTCTGGTCATACCAGCTCTTGAGCGTGACGCCGGCAGGGAGGCGGAACGCGGCGAGCTTTTCACGCACCTGCGTGGCCACTTCCACGGCATTGCCGTCGGGCTGTTCGAACACGTTGAACAGCACGGCAGGCCGGCCGTCTTCGCTCACCTTGATCCACTGCGGCACGTAGCCGTCCCGCACGGTGGCGACGTCAGCCAGCCTGACCCAGCCATGCGGGTCGCGCTTCACCACGATGCGGCGGACCGCCTCGACCTGCGACAGCGAGTGGTCGGCCACGACCAGGTAGAGCTTGTTGCGATCCTGCACGCGCCCCACGGCCTGCAACTGGTTTGCGCCGGCAATGGCCGTGGTCAGGTCGTCGAGGCTCAGCTCGTACTGCGCGAGCTTGCGCGGATCGGCCTCCACCTGCAGCTCGGCCGTCTCGCCGCCCTGCACGTCGACGCGTGCCAGCCCCTGCACCGATGCCAGCAGCGGCGTGATCTGGTACTCCGCCAGATCGCGCAGCGCGACCGGTGACAGCGTGTCGGATTGCAGCGCATAGGAGATGATCGGGAAGACCGTCGGGTCCATGCGCCGCACGTTGTACGTGGCGCCCGCGGGCAGGCTGGGCAGGACGCGTGCAATTGCCGAGTTCACCTGCAGGGTGGACGCGATCATGTCGCGACCCCAGCCGAAGTCGATCGAGATCTGCGCCGAGCCGCGCGTGGTTTCCGAACGCAGCCCCTCCACGCCTGGCACGGTGCGGATCGCTTCTTCCACCGGGCGCGTCAACAGCAGCGAGGTCTGGTCGGCCGGGCGATCGCCGGCATCCAGATCCACCACCACGCGCGGAAACGACACCTGGGGAAACAGGCCGACCGGCAAGGTCAAGGCACTGGCCAGGCCGGCGATGGCCAGCGCAAAGGCCACGATCAGGATGGCACGCGCGTGCCTGGCCAGGAACGCCGGCCCTTTCATGGCCTGGCGCCCGCCGCGGTGCGCACCGCCATGCCGTCGTCGAGCTGGGTGGCGCCCACGGTGACCAGGGGACGATGCGGGTCGAGCGCGCCGCTGGCCACGCTCACGCTGTCCGACTCACCCAGCACACGCACCGGTACGCGCACGGCCTTGCCGTCCGCCACCTGGAATACGTGGCGGTCGGCCTCGCCGCCCTGCACCGCATCGCGCGGCAGCAGCCAGCCCTGCCACTGGCCGATGACGATGTCGGCACGGAACCCTTCGCCCGCCACCAGCGCACCGTCCGGCACCACCTCCACGTCCACCTGGTGCGTGTGCGGATTCAGCGCGCGCGCCACGCGACGCACGGCGCCGTGCATCGGCGCCGTCGCATCCAGCGGTGACAGCGTGGCATGGGCGCCCGCCTGCACACGCGCCATCAACTGGCGCTCGACGCCCACGGTGACGACCAGGCCATCGCCGCGCTGCAGCGACAGCAGCGCGGCGCCGGGCTGCAGCACGTCGCCCTGGGCGGCATCGACCGTGGCGACGATGCCGTCGAACGGCGCCGTGAGTTCGATCACCGGGGCACGCCCCTGCTGCTCGACGAGTGCATCGAGATTGCTTTGTGCGTCCTGCAGCGCCTTGTCGGCCTGGTCGAGCTGGTCGCGCGTGGCAAGCTGCTGCGCCATCAACTGCGCCGTATGGGCGCGCTGCGCCTCGGCCAGCGTTCGTGCGCCCAGCGCCTGCTGGTAGGCAGCGACGGCCGCGGGTGCCAGGGCGAAGCTCAGCAGGTGCTGCCCGCGCTTCACCGACGCACCCGGCGTGACCTCCCAGCGCGTGACCCGACCCGCCGCCTGGATGCTCAGCACTTGCGCGGCGTCGGCCGCCGGCCCCGCCGTGCCGTAGGCCATGATCGTCTCGGGCAGGCTGCCCTGTTGCAGCGGCACGGTCGATACCGCCGCGCTGACGGCATCCTTGTCGGCCGATTCGTCCGCGGCGCACGCCGCCAGGGCCAGCACGAGGGAAGTGGCGATGAGCAGTCGGCGGATCATGGGGCGAATACGTCCTGGTCCAGTGAGCTTGGCATGCCGCGTCCAACCAGCAGCTCCAGCGCAGCCTGCTGCTCGAGCAGGGTCTGCTCGAGCGTGAGCATCGCCAGCTGCCGGTTGATGGCCGCGACTTCGAGATCCACGTAGCCGCGCATGTCCAGCAGGCCGCCCTGCCAGGCGATCTTCGCCTGCGCGGCCGCGCGCACGGCATCGGCGGTCACCGGCGCCAGCGCCAGCCACTGCGCGCGCGCCTGCGCGTACTGCGCCAGCAAGGCGTCGACTTCGTCGCGCGAAGTGGCCAGTCGCGTGCTGTATTCGTGGTGCAACTGTTCGCGCGTGGCGCTCGCAATGGCAATGTTGCCCTGGTTATGGTCGAACACCGGCAACGCGAACGAAACGGACGGACCGCCGTTGCGCACCCGGCTATTGTCCTGCGAGGCGTCGTAGCCAAGGCTCAGCGGCGGGAACTGCGCGAGCACGGCGGCGCGCAAGGTCGCTTCCTGCGCCTGGTAACCGAGCTGCAGCGCCACCAGGTCGGGCCGGCGGCGGCTGATGCTGTCGGCATCGCTGCGGATCGACGCGGCATCGAGCGCGGGCGGTGCCAGGGGCGACGCCAACGGCACGCCCACATCGGGCCTGAGGCCCAGCAGCGCGGCCAGCTGTTGTTGCTGGTCGAGGTGGCGACGCTGCAGATCCGCCAGGGCGGCGCGCGCATCGGCGGCCGCGGCGAGATCGGGCGCCACCGCCAGTCGCTCCAGGTTGTTGCGGTCGACTTCATGGGCAATGCGCGATTCGCGTTGCGCGAGCCACTCCAGCGCCTGCCGCTGCAGCAGCAGCATGCGCTCGCCTTCGACCAGGTCGATCACCAGCAGGCGCGCCTTGCCCAGCGTCTGCCACTGCTCCCACAACAGGCCAGCGTCCACCTCGTCCGCCGCGGCCCGTGCAGCTTCGCGGCGGGGGCGCAGGGTGATCAGCGCGGTGATGTCCTCGCTGATCGATGCCGTCCACGCGGTGGCGTCGCCCGGCCCCGACAGCAGGTAGCCGATGCTGCCGCCCACGGTGGGATTGGGCAGCAGGCTGTCCTGTTGGCGCTGGGCCTGGGCCACCTGGTGACGCGCATGCATGGCCAGCAGGTCGGGGTTGTTGAGCAGGACCAGGCGCTCCACCGCGGCGGCGTCCAGCGGCGGCGTGGCCTGTGCATAGCCGTGCAGCGCCGACAATTCGGTGGCGGAGGCCGCCTGTGCCGGCAGTGGCTTTGGCGCATAGGTCGCGCAACCGCCGAGCAGCGCACCCAGCAGGGCCGCCGTCATGCAGCGCACGCGGACGCTGCCGCTTCGATGACAGGAATGTTTCGGCGTCAACACCAACGGGCCCGGGAGCATGGAAGAGACGCACACGGTAGCGGACTTGCCTTAGCGTCAGCTTTGCACCGCCCGCGCGACCGCCCGCAACCCCGCGATGCCGCGCCGCACCGGCGGCTACAGCACGCCAGCCTCCGGCTGTCGCAAGGGAAATCGCACGCAGACCCGCAGCCCGTGACCATGCGGCGAGTCTAGCAATTGAATCGAGGCGTCATGCAACTGCGCGGCGCGTTGCACGATGGAGAGCCCGAGCCCGTAGCCGTCGCCGCGACTGGCGCCTTCGCGATGGAAGCGCGCAAAGACGGCGGCGCGCCGTTCGGGGGGAATGCCCTCGCCGCTGTCGATCACGTCGACCACCGCGTAGCCGGGCTCGCGGCCAACGGCCAGCTGCACCGTGCCGCCGTCCGGCACATGCCGCAACGCGTTTTCCAGCAGGTTGCGCAACAGCGTCGCCAGCGCCACTTCATAGCCGCGTATCGTCAGCGGACCATCGGCGAGGCTGACATCCAGCTCGACATTGCTTTCGGCAATCGCCAGCGACATGTCCTCGATGACCGACGCCGCCACCGCGGTCACGTCCACATCGGTGCGCTGGTCCGAGCGCGAACTGCTCTCCAGCCGCGCCAGCGACAGGAGCTGCTCGACCCGTCGTGCCAGTGCCGCCAGGCTCTGTCGCGCACCGGCCAGCGCTTCGGCGGCATCCTGCGTGTCGCGCGTGGCCTCGGCGTTCTCGAGGTTGATCATGGTGGAGGCGAGCGGCGTGCGCAGCTCGTGGGCCACGTCCGCACTGAAGCGGCGTTCGCGTTCGAGCGCATCCTCGAGGCGCGCGAACTGCCCGTTGAGCGCCGACAGCACCGGTTCCAACTCGCGTGGTGCGCCGTCGACCGCCAGCGTGTCGTGGCTGCCGGGCTGGCGTCGTGCCAGGGTGCCGGCCAGTTCGTCCAGCGGACGCAGGCCGCGGCGCACGGCCCAGCCCACCAGCAAGGCCAGTACCGGAAGTGCGATCAGCGGCGGCAGTGCATGCTCGAGCCACAGCGCCAGCGTGATGTCGCGGCGGCTGTCGTTGCGTTCGGCCGAGCGGATGACGATGCCCTGTGCGGTCACCGGCAAGGTAAACAGGCGCCAGTGATAGTGATCCAGCTGCACGTCGTGGAAGCCGACGCTGCCCGGCACCGGTGGCGGCAGGGCGGCGAGGTTGCCGGTGACCAGCAGCGCATGCCCCGAGCGGTCGTAGACCTGGAAGCCGACCTCCGACTCGTAGGTGTGCCCGTGCAGCACCAGTTCCTGGGTCGCCTTGGGCACGATGGGCACCACCACGCCCTGCCCCATGGCCTGCGATTTCAGCGCATCCACGCCGATCTTCTCAACCAGCACCTGCAACGTGCGCGCCGATTGCGCCAGGCGTCCGTCGGACAGTTCGCCCACTTCCTGCACGGTGCGCCGGAAACTGTAGGCACCCAGCGGCAACAGCACCACGGCAAGCACGCCAAGGATCAGCCAGCGCAGGCGCTCCCGCAGACTGCCGGCCCTCACTGCGGGTCCTGCGTGATCATGTAGCCGAAGCCGCGCACATTGCGCACCGTGTCGAAGCTGAGCTTGCGCCGCAGCGAATGCACCAGCACCTCGAGCGCGTTGTTGCCGACCACGTGGTCCAGTCCATAGAGCGAATTCTCCAGGCTCTCGCGCCGCACCAGCCGCCCGGCGTTTTCCATCAACGCCTGCAGCAGCGCGAACTCGCGGCGGGTGAGGTCGACCGGCTCACCGCGAAATGTCACTTCCGACGTGCCCAGGTCCAGGCTCAGCGCCCCCACATCGATGCGGTTGACGGTGAGGCCACGCATGCGGCGGCTGAGCGAACGAATGCGTGCCGCCAGCTCCTCCACGTGGAAGGGCTTGATCAGGTAATCGTCGGCACCGGCATCGAGTCCGTCGACGCGCGAGGAAAGCCCGTCGCGCGCGGTCATCACGAGGATCGGGGTATCGACGTGCGCACGCCGTGCCTCCATCAGCACGTCGATGCCGTCCTTGCCCGGCAGGCCAAGGTCGAGCAGCACCAGGTCCGCCGTGCGGTCGCGGATCGCGCTGATGGCCGTACGCCCGTCGCGCAGCCACGACACGGTGTAGCTCAGCCGCTCGAGGGCGCGCTGGATGGCGACCCCAAGCTGTGCGTCGTCTTCGACAAGAAGGATATGCACGAACCGCTGGCTCCCGTCGCCCTGGTTGGACCGCCTGCCAATGGCGGATACGCACCGGGATTATCCGTCAGCCGGCTTATGAAACACTTAAATCCGGTCGGCAGGCCCCGGCGACCGCAACAAGCGCCCTTGGCGCGGGGGGAGGAACCAGGCCGCGGGGCCCCTGCGCCGGCAGGTTGTCTCAGTTTCTGAGACAGGCTGCCGCTGCAATGCCCGTCCCCCGGACGGAGCACGCCGATGAATGCCTTGCCCAACCCACTGGCCCAGCGCGCCTTGCGACAGGACGGCGAGCCCGGCGCCCCCGTGGCCGGTGGCGGGCAGCTGGCCCGGCGGCTGGCGAAACGCTACGGCGACCGCATCACCGGCGCCTTCGTGCTGCCCGGCAAGGAGGGCCAGTTCGCCCCGTTGCCCGGCGACATGCCGCCAGCGCTCGCGCAGGCCTTGCGCGCACGCGGCGTGGAGCAGCTCTACGCGCATCAGGCGCAAGCCTGGAATGCCACCGCCGCGGGCGAGCACGTGGTGATCGCCACGCCAACGGCCTCGGGCAAGTCGCTGTGCTACACGCTGCCGGTGATCAGCGCGGCCATGCGCCAGCAGGCCAAGGCACTGTTCCTGTTTCCTACCAAGGCGCTGGCGCAGGACCAGGTGGCCGAGCTGCTGGAGCTCAACAATGCCGGCGCGCTGGGGGTCAAGGCGTTCACCTTCGATGGCGATACGCCGGGGGATGCGCGCCAGGCGATACGCCTGCACGGCGATATCGTGGTGAGCAACCCGGACATGCTGCACCAGGCGATCCTTCCGCACCACACCAAGTGGGCGCAGTTCTTCGAGAACCTGCGCTATGTGGTGATCGATGAAGTGCATACCTATCGCGGCGTGTTCGGCTCGCACGTGGCCAACGTGCTGCGGCGCCTGCAGCGCGTGTGCGCGTTCTACGGGGTGTCGCCGCAATTCATCCTGTGCTCGGCCACCATCGGCAACCCGGCCGAGCATGCCAGCGCGCTGATCGAGCAGCCGGTCACCGCCATTACCGAAAGTGGCGCCCCGGTGGGCGAGAAGCACGTGCTGCTGTGGAATCCGCCGGTGGTGAATCCCGACCTCGGGCTGCGCGCCTCGGCCCGCTCGCAATCCAACCGCATTGCGCGCACGGCGATCCGCGCCGGCCTGAAAACGCTGGTGTTCGCCCAGTCACGCCTGATGGTCGAAGTGCTGACCAAGTACCTCAAGGACGTGTTCGACAGCGACCCGCGCAAGCCGCCGCGCATCCGCGCCTACCGCGGCGGTTACCTGCCCACCGAGCGCCGCGCGGCCGAGCGTGAGATGCGCGCCGGACAGGTCGACGGCATCGTCAGCACCTCGGCGCTGGAGCTGGGCGTGGACATCGGCGCGCTCGACGTGGTGGTGCTCAACGGCTACCCCGGCAGTGTCGCCGCCACCTGGCAGCGCTTCGGCCGCGCGGGCCGACGGCAGCAGGCCTCGCTCGGCGTACTGGTGGCCAGCAGCGATCCGCTCGACCAGTATCTGGTGCGCCATCCGGAATTCTTCCAGGGCTCGTCGCCCGAGCATGCGCGCATCGCGCCCGACCAGCCGCTCATCCTGCTCGACCATATCCGCTGCGCCGCGTTCGAGCTGCCGTTCGTCCATGGCGAACTCTTCGGTGCGCAGGACGCCACGCCATGGCTGCAGGTGTTGTCCGAGGAGGGCGTGCTGCACCAGGAGGGCGAGCGCTTCGAATGGATTGCCGACAGCTACCCGGCCAATGCGGTGTCGCTGCGCTCCGTCGCGGACGGCAACTTCGTGGTGGTCGATCGCACCAACGGGCGGCAGACCATCGTGGCCGAAGTGGACTTCAGCGCCGCCTCGCTCACCCTGTACGAAGGCGCGATCCACATGATCCAGTCGGTGCCCTACCAGGTGGAGCGCCTCGACTGGAGCGGCCGCAAGGCCTATGTCACGCGCACCCACGTCGACTATTACACCGACGCCATCGACTACACCAAGCTCAAGGTGCTCGAGGCGTTCGACGGTTCGCCCGCCGGTGCCGGCAGCGCCCATCACGGCGAAGTGCATGTCGCGCGCCGCGTCGCCGGCTACAAGAAGATCCGCTACTACACGCACGAGAACATCGGCTACGGCCCGGTCAACCTGCCGGACCTCGAACTGCACACCACCGCCGTATGGTGGCAGCTGCCACAACGCGCGCTGGACCAGGCGTTCGATCATCGCCAGCAGGCGCTGGATGGTTTCCTCGCCGCCGCCCATGCGCTGCATATCGTCGCCACCGTGGCCGTGATGGCCGAGGCACGCGACCTGCAGAAGGCGGTGGGCAGTGGCGACGGCGCGTGGTTCGCCACGCCCGATGCCAACGGGCGTGCGCAGATGCGTGCGAGTTTCGGCGAGGGCGATGCGGCCACGCTCGGACCCTTCGTGCCGACGCTCTATCTCTATGATGCGTTTCCCGGTGGCGTCGGCCTCAGCGCGCCGCTGTACGAGCGCCGCGAAAACCTAGTGCGACTGGCGCGCGAACTGGTGCAGCGTTGCGACTGTCGCGCCGGCTGCCCGGCCTGCGTGGGCCCGGTGCTGGCGGTCGACGAGCAGGGCGAGATGCCGCTGAAGTCACTCGCCACGCGCGTGCTCGACCTGATCGCCGCCCTGTGAACACGCTTGCCGACAAGCTGCGCGGGCTGCGCCGCCAGGCAGGTGTTGCTGCCGCGGCGCCGCCGCGTCGCCCGGCACCGCCCGCCAGCCATCAACTCACCCAGCTGCTGGGCGTGCGCCAGCGCGCCGGCGGCACGCCCCGCCGCGCGGACGAGTCCATGCCCCTGCCCGGGCGCTGCATCGCACCGGGCCTGCACGTGAGCGAGACCACCGGCCCATGGCCGCCTGCACCTCCCGCGTTCCACGCCGGCTTTGCGCGAATGGACGAAGTGATCGACCCCGAGCGACTGCTGCTGTTCGACACCGAAACGACCGGCCTGGCAGGAGGAACCGGCACCCGCGCCTTCATGATCGGCGTGGCCGACTGGCACCAAGGGCAGTTTCGCGAACGCCAGTTGCTGATCGCCACGCTGGCCGCCGAGTCGTCCATGCTCGACTGCTTCGCGTCATGGCTGCACCCGGATACGGTGCTGGTCAGCTACAACGGCAAGTCCTACGACTCGCCGCTGCTCAAGACCCGCTTTCGCCTGCATCAACGCGCCTGCCCATTGGCCGGCCTCGCCCATATCGACCTACTGCATCCTGTTCGCCGTCGCTGGCGTGGCGTGTGGGAGAACTGCCGCCTCGCTACCGTCGAACGCCAGTTGTTGCGCGTGGTGCGCGAGGATGACCTGCCCGGCTCTGATGCGCCCGCCGCCTGGCTGGGATTCCTGCGCGGCGGCTCGGCCGAACCACTGCATCGCGTCGCACGCCACAACAGCCAGGACCTGCGCAGCCTGGGCGGCATCCTTGCGCACTTCGCGGCCGACCCGTAGGCACCTGCAATCCGCCGTCAAGGCGTCGAGGCATCCACCACCTCGATGGTGGTGACGTTGCGCACCCAGCGGGCGGGGCGCTTGTCCTTGGGTACGACCAGGCGGAACGGGCCGTCCTGCGACAACGGCTTGCCGTCCCTGCTGTCGGCGACGATCACCACCGCACCGCCAAAGTCTTCATCGAGCTCGGCCGCACTGAACACAACCTGGTAGCCGTCCGCCCCGGTCACGCGGACCAGCCTGGCCAGGGCGCGCCCGACCAGCGCGTCACCCGACACCACGCACGTGCGGCGCACGATGTCCTGCAGCGCCACGCCCTGCCAGGTAGCCGGTTGCTCGCCGTGCGCGGCGGCGGTCGCCGTGGCCCTGGGCATCAGCGCCAGCGCTGCACGGTCGAGACGATCGGCCGGCTTGCCATCGAGCACCAGCTTGATCGACGGCGAGGCGGGCGGATTCGGGGCGGGTTCGGCCGCAAAGGCCGAGCACGCGAAGCACAACAGACAGCTGGCGAGGAAGCGAAGACTCATGGGCTGACGTCCCTTCGGGGCCTGCGTTATTTCACTGCGTCACAGGCCTGTTCGTGCTGGCCATCGCGCTGCACCAGCTTACGCTGATCCGGCTTGCCGGCCAGCACGAACTCGAAACCATAGGCGTGCGGCGACATGGCCACGAGTGACAGCGAGCCGCCGTCGCTCCTGCACGAGGCGACCTCGCTACGCCACGCACCGAAGTGGAACAGCGTGTTCTTGCCGGCGCGTGGCCGTCCAAACCTGCCGGGCGCCGAGCCACGACATGGATGTGCGAAACGTTGCCACGCGTCACAAGCCGTACACACTGATCGTCGCAAGAACTTGCAAGCATTGCCTGCCGACAAGACGCTCCGTTAGATTGCGCGGCGCGCATGAGCGCAAAATCAACATAGGGACAGGGGACACAATGCGTAAATTGCTTCTTTCCGTGCCGTTGGGCGCGGCGCTGGCGGCTGCGTCTTTCGCAAGCCACGCACAGACCGGCGGCAATGGCGACTTCTTCGTCAATGGCAGCGTGGGTTCCACGCACGCCGACATCCAGGGCCTCACGGACCAGAACAGCACCGGCTACAGCGTCAATGCGGGCTATCGCTGGAACGACACCTGGGGCCTGGAAGCGGGCTACGTCGACCTCGGCAAGCCCAAGGCCAATGGTTACTTCATCAACGGCTACTCCTACAACCTTGCACTCAAGGTCACGGGCTGGACGCTGGGCGCCAACGGCAAGTTCAAGTTCGCCCGGGACTGGTATGTCAGTGCCCGCGCCGGCGCGTTCTTCTCCACCTCCAAGCTCACCGTCTCCGGCATGTCCGGCGACGTGAGTGCCAACGACACCAACCTGTACGTCGGCATGGGCCTTGGCTACAACATCACGCGCAACCTCGGCGTCAGCATCAATTTCGATCGCTACGAAGCCAAGGCCGACGGCATCCTCACGGGCACCAATAACCCGTACCTGCTCTCGGGCACGCTGGAATACCGCTTCCCGCTCTGACGCCGTTCCGGCGTAGGCAAGCGAGCCTCACGACGTTCGGGCCACGCTGGCGTGGCCCGAACGTTTTGCACCTACCCCCAGAAGCGCAGGTCATCGACCTCAGTGGTCGCGGCTTACTTCCGCAGGCGCGGCATCGCCGGCCTTCTGGGCGAGCGGCAGGGCGTCGTTCACTAGATGGGTCAGGAACCGCCCCGGCTGCTCCTGCATCATCATGTGCGCGGAGTCGGCAAACGACACCAGCCGCTTCGACGGTGCCTGGATATCGTCAAACCACTTTTCGCTCAGTTCGTGCGCCGTCGTGTAGTCGTGCTGCCCCACATACACGATCACCGGGCAATCGAACCGCGTGACCTTGTCGAAGTTCACGGCCAGCAACGGCTGCAGCAGATGGTTGAGGGAGAACAGGCTGCCCTTGCCGATCGCAGCCAGGTCGGCCTTGCTGTAGTCGGGCGACAGCGATTCCGCATCGTCTTCAAACTGATAGTCCCGGCGACCGTAGGCAAGGCCGCCGTAGTACATCTCCCACTTGCCGCGCGTGCCGATGTTGTCCAGCGTCAGCTTGGGGCCGGGATACGGTGCCATTGCCTTCAACTCGCGCAAGGCCTCCTGATTGCCTTGCGCCGTGGCCTCGCGCAGGGCAAAGGCGTAACCCACTTCCTCATTGCGGCGCCCGTTCACCACCTGGCCCACCGAGATGTACGCGTAGAACCACTCGGGATGACGCTGCGCGAGCTGCACGCCCAGCACGCTGCCCCACGAATGCCCCATCAGGAAGATCTTCTGCTTGCCGTAGCGCTGCTGCAGGTACTGCACCACCTGCGCGGCGTCGTCGGTCATGCCGTCGACGTTCATGCCCGGCGCCATGGCCTGCTCCGTATTGGCCGCATAGGTCTTGCCGGCACCGCGCTGGTCCCACTGCACGACGGTGAAGTAGTCCTCCCACGGCGTCTGGAACGTATAGGCCTCCGGCATCGCCGGCGAGGCCGGCCCGCCATGCAGGAACAGCAGGATCGGATTGCGCTTGTCCTTGCCGCGGATCGACAGCCACTGGTCGATGCCACCGATGCGCACCTTGGTCATCTCGTCGATGCCATTGGGCGAGACGATCTTGCGATTGCTCTCGAGGATGCGGGTGACCTCGTCGCGCGACATCATCGCCGTCTGGCCCTGCGCCGGCGCCGCAGCGGTGTCGGCCGAGGCACCCGTCGCTGCCATGGCTGCAGTCAGCGCCAGCGTGAAAAGAAAGGACATGCGGAACTTGCTCAAGGGAACTCTCCTGTTCGCATTTCGGTTAACCCATGCCGGGCCTGGTGAGCCCGGCGGCCATGGGAAGTGACCGCCACCGGTGCTCTCACACGAACACGGCGTCGTTGCTGCTGACTAGTGCAAGTCCGGTGCCAGCGTTGGAAGCACGACTTTTCAACCACTTGCCGACGGGCCGGCGCGCCGCGGCAGCGTCCGCGGACAGCATCACGGACGTCCGGCCTGCCACGTGGCAGCGGACACACGCTCAAGGCGGGGGCTGTGGCCACCGCCCGGCGCTCGTGGGTTCGTTGCGCGGCGCCCACGGACGCCTGTGCAAAATGCAGCGGACGCGAACCGGGCGATCCGCTCGCCCTGACTGCAAGACCGACGCCACGGAAACCCACTCCACGCGGAGGACAGCTGCCATGAGCCACTCGATGAGCCCCGCCGATCCCCTCGCGTCGATGGCCGACGCGTCGGGCCTGGACCTGGTCGAGCGCGTCTCCGAGATGTGCTTCGGCCTGTTCATGGCGCTCTCGT
This sequence comes from Dyella soli, assembly GCF_054482295.1. Classification (NCBI taxonomy): domain Bacteria; kingdom Pseudomonadati; phylum Pseudomonadota; class Gammaproteobacteria; order Lysobacterales; family Rhodanobacteraceae; genus Dyella; species Dyella soli. The sequence goes on along the minus strand of NZ_JBTFFU010000002.1, from coordinate 146,875 downwards.
TCGTGGGTGCCGTATCGACCGGCGCGCCCGAAGCCGATGCCGGATCGACCATGCTGCGGGCCGCCCTCGGCTGCAACCTCGCCTGGGGTCTGGTCGACGCCCTGATGTATCTGGTGCACACGCTGTCGGGCCGCGGCAGCCGGCTGGCGCTCGCGCTTGCGGTGAAGAACGCGCCCGACGCCGCCGTCGGCATCCGCATCGTGCGCGACGCGCTGCCACCACTGATCAAGACCCTCACCGCGGACGCCGACCTGGAACCGCTCCGGCTCAACCTGGCCAACCTCGCGACCCTGCCGGACCGCCCGCGGCTGCACGGGATCGACCTGCTGCGGGCGCTGCGCGTGTTCCTGATCGTGGTGCTGACGACGTTTCCCGTCGCGCTTCCGTTCGTGTTTCTGGACGACGTGGCCAGGGCGCTGCTGATCTCGCGCCTGCTGACCCTGGCCATGCTGTTTGGCGGTGGCTTTGCGTTGGGCCGGTACGCCGGCTTCGGCGCCTGGCAGGGCGGCCTCGGCATGATCGTTCTTGGCGTAGGCCTGACCGTGGCGATCATCGCCCTGGGCGGATGACGTGGAGCAGCGGTTGCTTGCGCATGGCCGATGAAGCCGCCATGCGCAAGCAACCGCCGCCAGTGCGTGTCGTCGCGACCGTCAGTTGCGCGGCGCGATGATTTCGCTGAGGTAATCGGGCGTGCCTTCGACGCGCACGAGGTGCGGGTATTGCAGGCCACCGTGGTAGTCCACCGCGACCGTGCGATACACGCCCTGGTACTTGAGCAGCAACTGGATCGGCGCCTTGCTGTCCTTGGCCGCCGCGATCGCGCTTTTCAGCGCATCGACCGAATAGTCCTGGCCGTTCACGCCAGCGAGCGTGGCGCCGGTGCTGACGCCGGCCTTGAAAGCCGGCCCGTTCCAGCGCACGTCATTGACCTGCCCCTTGTCATTCATGGTCAGGCCGATCGACCAGGCGAAGTTGTACAGATGACGCGCAGGCTCCGAGCGGCTGTTGTACTGCTTCTCGAACGCGCTTTCCTGGTCGGTATAGACCAGCTTCCAGCCGGTCGCCGCGATGCCGTTCTGCAGCGGCGGGTTGAGCGTGTCGACGCGCGCACGCAGGAAGCTGGCCCAGTCGAAGCTGGCCACGCCATTGAGGGCCGCCACCACGTCGTCGAATTCATAGGTTTTGGTCACGTAGCTGCCGTTGTCGACGCCGAAGAAAGCGCGCGCGAAATCGTCCAGCGATTTCTGGTCGTGCGTGAGCGCGCGCAGCTTGGCATCCACTTCCAGCCACATCATCTGGCCGCCGCTGTAGTAGTCCTCGCTCATCTGCCAGCTGCGGTACGGCAGGCCCGAGCGGCGGGCGGCGGTCGGGTCATTGGTGGTGTCTTCGAGCGTGCGCCAGTGGAAGCCCACGCGATTGCGCTCGTAGTTGGCAGCCACCATGGCCATCGCGTCGAGGAACTGCTGCCGCGTCCACATGCCCGAGCGTGCGGTCAGCACGTAACCCCAGTACTGCGTCTGCCCCTCGTACACCCACAGCAGCGAATCACCCATCGGCACGTTGAAGTTGGGCGTCCACAGGTCGGCCGGACGACGGAACTTGCCGTTCCACGAATGCGCGTACTCGTGCGCCAGCAGGTCGCGGTCAGGCGCGGCGTCGCTCCAGCCGGTGAAGTAGTCGGTGCCCAGGCCGTCCTCGCTCGACTGGTGGTGCTCGGTGCCGTTGCCGCCCAGCTGATCCGAGAGCGAGAACAGGAAGTCATAATGGTCGTAGTGGTGCGAGCCGAACAGCTTCACCGCCTGCGTCACCAGCGCCCGATGCACGGTGAGCTGCTCGGGCGTCATCTCCAGGTACTTGGGCGCGTCGGCGACGATGTCCAGGTGCACCGGCGCGTCGCCGCCCGGATTGAGGTCGACACGCTTGAAGTACTGGCCCGCGTAGATCGGCGAATCGACCAGGTTGTTGAACGTCACCGGCTTGAAGGTGACGCTGTCGCCGGACTGCGAAGCCGTTTCCAGCGCGGTGCCGAACTGCCAGCCGTGGGGCAGCTTCACGCTGGGTGCGAAGTTGATGCCGCGCGAATAGTAGCCGGCCGGATAGAGCGCGACCTTGCTCCACTCCATGTCCATCATGCGATCGGTGATGTCGAAGCCCTCGCTGTCGGTGCGGCCCGACAGGTACTGGAACTCGGCATCGAGCGTGGCCACGCCCGCCGGTACGTCGAGATGGAACGCATACACGTTGTACTTGTCGCGCTTCCACATCACCGGCTTGCCATTCGCGCTGAGCTTGAGCCCGGCGAGCATGGCGATGGGGCCGGTCGGCGAGTGGTCGCCGGGAATCCACTGCGGGTACAGCAGGGTCAATGCACCCGCCTTCACCGGAATCGATTCACGGACACGGAAGATGCCCTGCGCCGTGTCGCTGGCATCGACGTGGATGGTCACCGTGCCCGGGTACTTCGTGTCCTGCGGCGGCGGCACGGCGTCCGCATGTGCCTGCTGCGCACCGGCATGACCCGCCGCCAGCGCCATCCCTACGGCCATGGCCAGGCACGAAAACTTGCGACGCGCGGCAACTGCAGGAACGAAGTGACGAACACGGGACATGAGAGGCTCCGGCAAGCGGGTGGATGATCCGGCAACTTAACACCACCCGGGCCGGTCAGCGCCAGGGTGGTGTCGACAGCCTGCCCCGCCCGCCGTCCGCTGATCCGACCGTGCGCCGCGCGGGGCCGGCGGCGGACATCACGATCCCGACCGGTCGCCGCGAGACCCGGTCGATCGCGGGCTAAGGGTCCGCATGGAAGGTGAAGTCGATCCTTCGCTGGAACACACTCTCGAACGTGTTGTACGGCAGCGGGCTGGACTGCATGACGGCCTCTTCCGCTGCCTTGCGCCCCAGAGCGTCGTAGGGGCAGCTCGCATCAACCTCGGCGTTGATGACGTCACCGCCTCGAAGCTGGGTGATGTGGACAAGGCAGGGCGCCTTGGCAAGGCCAGGCGGCCGCACCCAGTGCGAAGTGACCACCGCCTGGATGGCCTTGAGGTAGCGCGCGATGGCGTCATCATCCTGCTTGGTCACGACACGGCCAGGCGCCACCGGCCCGCCCGCCGATGCGCCCTGCCCGGCCTGCGACGGGTTGGCGCCGGACGAACGCCGCGCACTATCGGCCTCGTCGATCGCTTTGGACAGCGCATCCAGCTTCTGCTGCATGCAGGCCTTGTCGCAGGGCTGAGTCGCCGCTGCGGAAGAAGATGCCTGCCCCGGCGCAGACGAAACCTGCGGGCAAAAGGCGACAAGCCAGATCCAGCCATACCACCTGCGGAACATATTCCCCCCATAACGTACCTCCGCTTCGGGTCGGAAGCGGACACTTCGGAACCAGCTGTTGTCAGGCACCACACTGCACATCGTCACCTTGACTGGCGGTCATGCCCAGACCCAACGCTAGTTCACGCATTCAGTGACCGTACCGCGCCCTGTGGGCGCGAAGCACCCGGTGAACGTGCCAGCGCATTGATTGCCCTGCTCCGTCTCCACGCACTCGCTTTGACACTCGTTTGAACTCTTGCACACCTTGCCGCCGTCCGTTGTGTGCAGCAGGCAGTACTTCGTGACGTTTTGCGGTCCTGCGAAAATCCACTGCCCGCCCCGCGCCACGCACGCAGCCTCTGTCTGCGGTATCGAAAGCTTCTTGATGGGCGCATCGACTGCTAACGCGCCACCCGAGAGCGTACAGGTGAGCACGAAGAGCAATGAGCGACATTCGACGATCTTCATGCCTGGACACCTCTCATGGTCTTGCGTTCGCGAGCGTCGGCTTTGGGTTCAAAGCGGACCTTGCCACGATGACTCATGGCTAGCAGCCACCCGCAAGACCGTGAAGGAATTCACTCAACGCCTCCGCCAGCGTTGCGGGTGCGACGTAGTAGACCCATCCCAGTGAGCCACCTACGAAGTACCCGAGAATCCCTCCCCCGACAGCCTGAGCGGCCCTGGCCTTTGAGCGCGTCGCATGCAGCTGCACTGCCCCGAGCACCAGCATCGCCAGCCCTGCAATGGCGAAGGCAAGATTACGGGTAGAAACGGAGCCTCCGCACTGGGACATGCCAAGGTAGAAACCCGCAAGCCCGGCGATCAGGGCTGCACTAGCCGCAGGCACATATGCATTCCGACGTTCCATGTCATCGCCCCTTATGACGAATCCCAGTTGTCACTCCGATTGGCGCCCTTGGCGGTCCGGATTATGTCCGCTTTGGGTGGGAAGCGGACAGTTCGCTAATGGTGCCGGTAAAAGGTCCCGCGAGCATAGGTCGCGCTGCGACGACGGCCCTATTGACGAGGAACGTTGCTGGACGTATAACTGATCAGTCACTCATTTAACGACCGAGCCCCAGCAGACATGGCACGTACGAAAAGCGAAGATCGGCGCCAGGCCATCCTGTCGGCAGCTGCCACGCTCATTGCCAGCGAGGGGCTCGGAGCGGCGACGGCAAGTATCGCCAAGGCAGCGGGTGTCCCCAGTGGATCCGTGTTTACTTACTTCGAAACCAAGAACGAGCTGGTCAACCAGCTCTACCGGGAATTGAAGCTGGAACTGGTTGCCGAGGTGTTGGCTCAGCTGCCCAAGAAAGATCCCAAAAAACAGCTCCATCACATCTGGACGCGATGGACCGATTGGGGTGCCGCGTTTCCAGAGAAGCGACGGGTCCTGGCACAGCTGACTGTTTCCGATGAGATCTCCGCGGCGTCGCGTGAGCACGCCCTAAAAGCTGCTGCGCCGACGCTAGAGGTGATCGATCAAGTTCGACAACAAGGCGTATTGAAAAGTAGGAGTTTGGCTTTCGTTGGCGCCATCGTCGAGGCCATGGCCGCCACCACAATGGACTTCATGATTCGCGAGCCCAAACAAGCGGCGCACTATCGCGAAGCAGGCTTCGAGACCCTCTGGAAAGCCATTAGCTAATGGCTTTTTTTAAACATCATTTAATGACTGCCTAGTCAGTCTGTAGTGGAGTATTGCATGTCTAAAGTTTGGTTGGTAACAGGAAGCGCAAGCGGCTTGGGTCGTGACATCGTCGAGGCGGCCTGCGCGAGCGGCCATAAGGTTCTCGCCACCGCTCGAAGCACGGGCCCGCTCGCTGCGTTGTGCGAGCAATACGGGGACAACATCCTCACCACGCAACTCGACGTTACGAATGAAGGCCAGGCGCAGGCAGCCGTCGCCTTGGGAGTTGCACGCTTTGGGCGCCTTGATGTTCTGGTGAACAACGCCGGCTACGGCGACGTTCGCCCCTTTGAGGAAACCAGTTCGGCGGATTTCAAGACCTTGGTCGACACCGTCTTCTATGGTGTCGTCAATCTGACGCGCGCTGCGTTGCCGATCATGCGCACACAACGTAGCGGAACGATCATCCAGATCTCCTCCGTGGGTGGGCGCCTTGCCACCGCCGGCTCGGCGTCGTATCACGCGGCGAAGTGGGCGGTCAGTGGGTTCACCGAGAGTCTGGCGCAGGAGACGGCACCCTTCGGCGTCAAAGTGGTTGCACTGGAGCCCGCGGCCATTCGAACAAATTGGGGCACGCGCGCGACACAGCAGCGGCCCGCGATCATGTCGGACTATGAGCCGTCTGTCGGAGCAGCCATCAAGTCCATGGAGGGTCTGTGGGGTAACGAACCCATCGATCCCGCCCGCATCGCGCAAATCATGCTTCGCCTTGTTGAGGCTGAGCAGGTGCCCGCGCATCTCCTCATCGGCGCCAGTGCTCGCGAGTACTACACCATGGTCGAGAGCCATCGATCCAGCGAGGCCGAACGTTGGCGGGGTATCAGTGATTCGGCCGACTTCAACGCAGGCCCCATTCCGCTCGCTCCCGCCGCCTAACGCTGACTGTGGCGGCCACGCCTCGCCCGACTATTCCGCGTGGCGTGGCCCTCTCTGCACTGAGCACGGTTTTCTGAGTGAGACAACACATGGCTGCATCAGTCGACTACTTTCGCCAGGTCCGCTTCGGGTCGAAAGCGGACACTCAAGTCTCACGGGATCACCCCGTTCCAAAAATGTGCGTCCGCGACACAACTTCGGCCCACCCATCCAGTCAAGGGCTCTTCAATTCCATCATCATCGTGGGGTCGATGTATTTTGCTAGTCCCGACATGCCCTTCTGGACATCCGGACTAGCAAACATGTCTCTTCCCGCGACATTACCCAGTTGCTCAAAACTTTGTTGCATAGCGAAGTCGCCCTCGTACTTCAGCGCCAGCTTCGCTTGATCCTTGCACGTCACCGTCAACAACCGCATGAACAGCTCCGCCATACGCTGGTTGGCCTGATCGACCTGGGAGTCGGAAACCGTGCCCATCGACGCCACGGCAGGATTCCGCGACAAGGCCGCATAGATCCACTGTACGAGGACAAGGTGATCGTCCATCGTGCTCTTTCCTACCAGGCACTTCGAAAGGTCATCAGTGTACGGCCCTGCCTGCGCTGCGCCTGCTGCCAGCAGAGTTGCTGCCATCACGATCATTCGAAATCGCATGTACCCCCCAAACGGCAATTTGAAATGACTGATCCCGAGAAAGGGGTCAGGCTGCACTACCGCGATTCTGGTCTTGCTCAACTTGGGTCCGCTTCGGGTCGAAAGCGGACCTTTAAGTCCTCGCTACCGGACTAGCCTGCTAGGTTGCATCCCAATCTACACAACACAACAGGGTTATTGCTGCAGGAATGTAAAGGCCTGCAAGGACGCGGACGGCATAAAGCCCGCGCCTCACGAAATTGCCGAACTCTGTGCCAGGCAGATCCGTGTCCCAAACCATGTCCCATATGGCAAACGATGTGGCTATTCCAAATGGAAGCTTTCCATTTGTACCAAGGTCGAAGTTGTCGGGATCATCTCTGTTGATCTTGGCCAGCACAGAGCGCGCCAACATGTAGTAGGCGAATACCCAAGACACGAGAATCCATGTGGCTTGATTAAACGTCACGGGTCATTCCCCTCAGTTGCTCGCTAGTGACTGCCCAGGGTCGGAAGCGGACCTTTCCAGCCTGCCAGTGCCGCCCCCATTTGCATCGCAAGAATTGAGATGCGAGCGGCGTAGGGTCGTCCACATGATTATCTATGAGCGAAACCTCTTGGAGTCGGACGAGGTGTACTACTTCCGCTCCACGTCTTGCCGAACGCCGATATGCCAACTGGCCCGGAAAGGCGGCGAGTGGGCGGTGCCCTTTTACCATGGCCCTCCGATCCCGGCCCGTACCCGTACGACAGCTTCGATAGCGCCAAGGCACACTTGATGCGCTTCCCAGGCCCGCGCAAGGACCACCCATGCGGTGAGTTGGCGACGTACGCCGCTTGAACAGCGCGCCCACCGCGTGCCGATCCAAGCCCGTGGCGACGACGCACCTACGTCGAGCGCACTGGCGACCCATACCACCCCTTTGACGATTCAAGCCACCCTGGATGATCTGTTGAAGGGTAAGTGCGCCGCGAGTGACGTCGACCACGCAGGCCACCTAGCCGCTCAAAACGGCTAAACATCCAATTGACCACGACCTATGTTCATGTTTTTTCTTAACGTCCTGGCTTTCCTTGTCATCGCGGGTTTTGTGCTCGCTCTTTTGGGCAGCATCTTCGAAGCCATCGTCACGCTTTGCGCCGCCCTCATCACGGGCTTGGCCGCAGCCATCAAAGCCATCGCCATGATCCCTGTACACGTTCTGGCATGGCTCGCCCAACGCTTCACATGGGCCCACACGCTTCAGCAAGGCATCATTCGCGCCTGTCGCTGGACCGCCAAAGCCCTGGCCATCACGGCCAAATGGGCGGCAGCCATCGCGGCCTTTGTCGCGGTGCCTGTTTGGTTGATGTGGTACGGCCATTTCATCATGTCGACCATCGTCATCTTCGGCGGCCTCATCCTGTTCATCGAGCGCAAGTACCGCCATGTGAGGCGCAAGGCCTAACGCTCACCGCTAACCTGAGGAAGATATCTCCTTCGTGGTCGAGGTCCGCTTTGGGTCGAAAGCGGACACCGGAGATCAACTGTGACCTATTAGCCGAGGCCCTGATTGTTTCTTTCCGCGCTTAGATGTTTATTGAGCAACCACCACGCTGCGACGCCAGCAAGCCCGAGCAACGAGGAAATCCAGGCATGGTTCGCGGCGCGAATGGTGGTGCTGAGAGCCGGGAACAACCAGACTCCAAACTTCAGCGTGAAGAAATGGATTTCGCTGATTGCGGCAATGATGGCCAGCATCAGAAATCCCATGTTTCCCGTTCTCCGCCATGCCCTGAGCATGAACATGAACATGAGAAGGAAGCACCCAAATCCGATGATTTGCGGACCCCATATATAGATGATCTGGAACGGCAGCATGGATCCCCTCCTGTTGTCACTGCAGTGAGATTACAAAAGCTATTCGTGTGTGTAGACAGCCTGCCTGGCAAGGACACTGGGCGCCCTGCCGGATCGGCTCCTGGGTCCAGCAGCGGGGCTTCCCGTCTCCCGCGACGCGCCCATTCATCCCATCTTGCAATGTCCGCTTTGGGTCGAAAGCGGACCTTCCTAGCTTGCCGGCTGGGCGGACGATTCGGAAGAGCTTCGCAACTACCTGACGACCACTTCAGAGACCGGGAGCAGGACCAGCGCCGCGAAGACAGCGGAATTAATCAGAGAGATTATTAGGACGGCGGTAGCTACCTTTGCCCGACTAACGCCTCCTGCGGACTTTATGAAGGAAAGCATTGCGAGAACGATAACAATCGCCAATGAAATATATAGATAAACGCCGGACTGGCCGAAGCTGACCAGACGACGCTGCCAACCTCCTGACTTATACACCATGATCGCAACGTGATAGAGCTGACCAAATGTGTAAGCACATTGAACTGCCACAACCAACGCGACCGCGATCAGAAAAATGGCAATTGATCCACCTTTCACACTTGGCGACATGTGCGCTCCTCTCATGGCGTAACGACCAACTTTTCGTAGTAGGTAACCGGCGTTTCAACTGACGGACCGAAGCGTATGGGCCACGGCCCTTGGATAAGTGATCTTTGCGCCTGATCGGTAATCGTCATTGTCGTCGTGATGATGTTTGCCGCGAGTGGATTTGGCTCGCTACGAAAGTGTCCGCTTTGGGTCGGAAGCGGACGTTAGGGTTTGGGCATATTCCGATCTTTTTTTTTCGCCATCGGATGACCGAATTTGGAAGCGACGGCAGCCGTCACCGTAAACAGCAGCCACAGCGCGAATAGCGCTAGAAGCATATGCGTTGGCGTAGATAGAAATGCACCGATCTTGCTCTGGGGAGCCAGTTTTCCGATGGCTGTACCAGAAGCCAGAAACAACACGAAAACCATATTCAAGATGATTCCTGTCGGCGTCATCTTCCGCACGTACAAGGAATCGGGAGACTTCTTGGATAACCGACGTTGAAACCATCGACCTAAGGCGACCACCGCGACACAAGGCCCGACGATTCCTATCACGAGGAAGGAAATTAACAGTATCTTTGACATGGCCGCCCCCGACGGTCTCGAACTTCACCAAGATTGAAATGTCCGCTTCGGGTCGTAAGCGGACATTATTTTGAAAGAGCGCAAGTCACGCCGTCGACCTTTGACATGCCCTTGAAATGAAGTGAAAGCTCTGGGAATCCGCCACCTTTGGTTCTTGGCTTCGGGCTGCCGATGAAATATGTCCATCTAAGAATTTGGCTTGACTCATCGTGCCATGTCTCTCGTTCTTCGTAGTCGGGCACACCCAAGATTGAACGGACTCGCTCAGCCGACAGGCCCACAAGCTGACTGGTGTCACCAGGACATGCGAAGTGGGTATCTGTCCCGATAGGCAGCGAACGGACGTATTTGAGTTTGGCGCAGACGTCTAATAGGACGTCAGGTTGGTCGTGCCCACCGTAAGCAGCGCAGTCTGCCGAATTGCTTGGCTTTGGGTGTCGTGAAACTTCCACGTCATCCATGGCCTTGAACTGGGCGTCCAGCCTTTCTTGTTGGCAGGCCTTGTCACATGGCTGCGTCACCTCGTTGGAGGAAGCGGACTGCGCAAAGGCTGCCGAAGCGTGAAGGCCAAGCGCAACGAGCCAAACAAATCCAAGTGACCTGCGGAACATTCCCCCTCCCTTGTTACGCCCCTCGGTCATGTCCGCTCTGGGTCGGAAACGGACATTGCCGTCAACTCTTCGAACCAACCTCATTGAATACGCGAAGTACTTGTCGAACCAATTGATCGGTCCCTTCGATATCAACTGACCACGCATCTGAAAAGACTCTTAGGGTCTCATCGCCGATCTGCAAGTCCAGTACATCAACTCCGATGGCCCACGTCTTGCCGAGAGACTTAGCCCCCATTTTTTTCAACGTGCTCTTGAACCGGCTCACTGCCGCTTCATCATCGGAGTCGCATATATCCGCGCGCATCGCTCAATTCCCTTGCATTGGACGACCCAAGCCCTAGCTCACGCACTTTGAATCCGGCTTTGCATTTTTATGGCCGCTTTGGGTCGGAAGCGGACATTTTTAGCTTGCACCGCCGAAGGTCCTGAGCCAAGGGAATTCTGCTATGACCCAACAGAGCCCAAAGAAGACGGCCGTCTTCAACGCTAGCTCTCCCCAGGGGAATGGAAGTGCTCCATCTGGGTTACTCCACCCGCCAGGAGCATCGTCATCTGCGGTCACAACGTGGCCGAGAAAGGCCCAGCCGGCAAACCCAGTCACGGTAAAGATGTACGGAACGGCGAATATCAACGAGAGAACGATCGCCGTCGATACGACAACGACTAACAAGACGATGAAGCGACGCCTCCCGGACATCTTATCTATCCCCTTTGCTGCCAATTGTGTCCGCTTCGGGTCGGAAGAAGACACTATTCTTCGCGTGCGGGCGGTGATGTAAGCCTAATCTCGGTGCAAACGCTCCCTGCCGAGCCGATCTCATTGGCACCCTCTATGCCAGTGGGGACTATCCAATGCGCTCTGTCGGTGGTGTCAAAAAAGACCGCCATACTAGGGTCTTTCGTGTTGCTCATATCGCTTCGCATTGAAACGTAGTACATCCAAAACGACCCCAGCCAATGCTCGTTTGGTCCCTTTGGCCCATATTCGATTTCGCTATAGTCAGGCGATCCAAGCACAGCGCTAACTTCATCCTTGGTCATGCATCGATGAAGTTCCTTAGCTCCGTTAGTAATGCGTGCCACGCGATCCGCTGACGCCACATAGGGGTAGTGCTTGATACCACTAAGGAATGCTTTACCGTCGGGATAGGGGTCACGCGCAATAGCCACCGAGTCCGCCGGATGCCTTCCGCAACCCGTGACCAAGACTGCGAACAACCCGATCAAGATTTCACGCCGCATAAACGCTCCTATCGCCTGCGTGGCATTCCATTGAAAGTGTCCGCTATGGGTCGAAAGCGGACCTTTCCACATCGGCAATCTAATGATTAGCCTGCCCCATCAGCGCAGTTATGGAAAGCCACGGCCCGGAGAGTTCGCCTGATGACCACGCGCACTAACCCGCACCACCTCAGGTGACTGCATGGCCGGCCATGCGATGACGGAAGTCCATATACGCAGCCAACACAGCGTCGGGTGCTTCGATTTGAGGGTAGTGCCCGATGTTTTCCAATAGGGTGATGTCGGGCTGGGGAATCAACTCCGCATAGCGAGTCGCCATATGGCGGCCGGACACCGGATCCGCGGTGCCGTTGATGAGCTTGAGCGGCATGCGGGCATGCTGCAGGGCGCCGACCCAGCGCTCGCGGTGCTCGCGGCGCTCGGTGATGTAGCGAATCAGCCTGGGCGCAACGGCGAGGCCGTGGTTGCGTGTCATCAGGCACCAGAAGGTATCCAGGAGTGCCTGGTCCGGTTGGGTCGCGGGCCCGAAGATCCTGCGCATGCTCTTGGCCACCGTGGCACGCGTGGTCAGCCGCGCGACCAGCGAGCCCAGCGGGGAAAGCAGCAGTTTCTGGACGGGCACCGGCCGATGGGTCTCGGGGAACAACCCCCCGTTCAAGAAGGCCGCACTGAGCAGCCGGGGCCGGGGGCCCGGCTCCTGCTGGCGCGCCAACAGTTCCTGCGCCACGGTGTCGCCATAGTCGTGGGCCAGCACGTGGTAGGTCTCCACGCCTTCGCTGGACAGGAACGACTCGAGCAGCGTGGCCTGATCCATTACGGAGTACGCATAGTCGACGGGCTTGGCGGAGAGGCCGAAGCCGATCATGTCCAGCGTGTAGACCCGAAAGCGACTGGCCAGCGCCGGCCACAGCGCCTCCCAATCCCACGAGGCGGTGGGGAAGCCATGAATCAACAGGAGTGGCTCGGCCCCCGGGGCACCGCCATCCCGCACGAAGATGGCATGCCCCCGATAGTCCATCGTGCGCCCGGCCCTGGCCCAATCGCCCAGCGACACGCGATGACAGGAAGCGGCGCAGGCTTCGTGCATGACTGGCGACTCCCGGTCCGGGCTTCTGCTCGAAGCCTTAGTTGTCGAACGTGCCGACAATGATGCTCGATGCCTTGATGATCGCCACGACGGGTACGCCTTCGCGCAAGCCAAGGGCATCGAGGCTTGCCGTGGTAATGACGGAGACGATGGCATTGCCGCCATCCAGCTGGACACCGACCTCGGCGTTCACGGCGCCGCGCTTGACGTAGGACACCTGCCCCTGCAACTGATTGCGCGCGGACAGCCGGGACGATGCATCGGGCAGGCCGATGATCACGGAGGATGCCTTGATCAACACGAAGGCCGTCTTGCCCGGCGCAAGGCCGAGGCTGCGGGTGCTCTCCTGCGTGACGGTGGCAACCAGGCGCTGTCCACCCTGTATGTCGAGCTGGATGACGTCGTTGACTGCGCCGGGCTCCACGGCGGCAACGGTGCCCGCCAACTGATTCCGTGCACTTGTCTTCATCATGAAGCGCCTCACCAGGTCGATATCGGAAAGAGGGTTGTCTGCGATCGTGCCAAGGTGCCTGAGGAACTGCTGGTGGATCGCCTCCATGCGCTGGAAGACGTCGATGAGTCGCCGCGCACGTGCGGTCAACACGGCGCCGCCGCCGGCGCGTCCACCCACCGCCCGGATCACGAGCGGCTCTTCCGCCAGGTTGTTCATGGCGTCGACGGCCTCCCAGGCGCCCTTGTAGCTCATGCCCACTTCGCGAGCGGCGGCGGCGATGGAGCCCGATTCGCCGATCTTCATCAGCAAGGCAATGCGCTCGGCCCCGCCGAAGTTGCGCCCGTCGGCCTCCAGGCCGAGCGTTCCCTTGATGGCTAGCATGCGGCTTGGCTCCTTGTTCACGCCTGGCAGATGCACCCCTGACGCCGCCGGCGCCGGGCCCCGACGCGGCTAGCGTACATCTGGCGCGCCAGGGGTCGGGAGCCCATCCGGCCCGGCCCGCTCGCATCGCCCCCGGCAGGCCCAATTGGACGATGCAGGCCAGCCTTTCGCTATATAGTTAGATACATAGCGGTGAGGCAAGGTCACCCCTTGCTCGATCCGCGCGCAAGACATCGCCGTGACGACCAAAGGACCTGAGGGGAACCCATGCGTCGATCATTTCAGTTGTTTGCGGTCATGCTTGCGTGCTTCACCACTGGCCCTGTCGCCGTGCAGGCGTCCGACGCGCCAGTGGCGGCCGCCGACAAGAGCGACGTCACCACGCTCGACAAGGTCACCGTCACCGCCCGCCAGCGCGAAGAGGAACTGCAAAAGGTTCCCGTCGCCGTATCGGTGGTGAGCGGTGACTGGCTCGACCGCTCCTACACGGTCAATACGCAGCAGCTCAGCCTGCTGGTGCCATCGCTCTATTACAACTCCGCCAACCCGCGCAACACGGCTTATACGATCCGCGGACTGGGTTCGAACACCTTGTCGGTAAGCGCGGCAAACGATGGCATCGAGCCGGGCGTGGGTTTCTATGTGGATGGGGTCTATCACGGTCGCCCGGCGACGGCGGCGTTCGACTTCACCGACATCGAACGCATAGAAGTGCTGCGCGGCCCGCAGGGCACGCTGTTCGGCAAGAACACCACGGCGGGCGCGATCAACATCACCAGCCGTGCTCCTACGTTCACGCCGGAGGGGAATGGTGAGCTTTCGGTGGGAGAGAACGGATACCTGCAGGCCAAGGCGAACGTTTCCGGCCCCCTGAGCGACACGATTGCCGGCCGCTTCGCCGCGCAGTTCACCGAGCGTGACGGCGTGCTGCACAACGTGACCACCGGCAAGGATGAGAACGCACTCGACAACTACGCCTTGCGCGGCCAGCTGCTGTTCAAGCCGAGCGACGATCTCGATGTGCGTCTGATCGCCGATGTGTCCAATCTGGATTCGGATTGCTGCACGCAGGGCTACCTGCGTGTCGGCAAGAGCCTGAAGAGTGCGGCGCGTCAGTTCGCTGGGCTCTCCGCGAACCTGCCTGCCCATGGCTTTCCGGCCTATGTGCCGCCGAGCCGCAACGTCTACGACCGGCTCACCGACATCGATGCGCCCTTGCACATCGATACGCAGGATGGCGGCGTGTCACTCAATGCGGACTGGAACCTGGGCGCCGTCACCCTGACCTCGATCACCGCCTGGCGCTACTGGACCTGGGATGTCGCCAACGACCGCGACTACATCGGCGTGCCGATCCAGACGGTCCAGCGCATACCCTCGCGCCAGGACCAGTACAGCCAGGAGTTCCGTGCAGCTTCGAACACCGAAGGACCTTTCAGTTACGTCGCCGGGCTCTACTTCTTCACGCAGGAGATCAACGGCAGCCCGATCAGCGTCTACGGTCCGGCTGCCACGTACTGGTTGGTCAGCACGACGAGTTTCCCGGGCATGCCGGACAACCTCGCGGACGGCTATGGGCAGTACGGCCATTCGCACTTCGAGGTGAAGAGCTATGCGGCCTTTGGCGAAGCCAATTACCGCATCACCGATCGCCTGACCGGCACGCTGGGCCTGCGTTACACCTATGAAGACAAGAACGGCGACTATGCGACCACGGTGTCGGGCGGCTTGCCGACCACGCCGGGCACGCTGCAGGACAACGCCAAGCTCTCGCTGTTTCGCCCGCAGAGCTATTCGGCAGCGGACAGCGGCGGCAACGTGTCGGGGCGCACCAACCTGGCCTATCAGTTCACCGACGCCCTGATGGCTTATCTGAGCTACGCGCGCGGCTACAAATCCGGCGGCCTCAACATGTCCGGCCTGCCGCTGGATGCGGCGAACAATCCGGCGCTGGGCACGGCCGTGATCAAGGACGAAACCAACAAGACCTGGGAAGCGGGCCTGAAGTCCGCGTGGTGGGGAGGCCGCGCGACGCTGAACCTCGCCGCTTACCGGACGGTGGTGAATAACTACCAGGCCAATATCACTTCCAGCATCGAGACAGCGGCGCTGCGCACGTATCCGGCCAACATCCCCGAAGTCACCGTCAAGGGCCTGGAGGCGGACTTCGCAGCGCAGGTGTCCAAGGGCTTCGTCGTGCATGCATCGCTCGCCTATGCCGATGGCAAGTACGCCGACTATCCGCTTGGCCCCTGCCCGCTCGAATGGCAGAACCCGAACGCCGCCGGAGGCTGCCAGCCGCTCAGGCCGCCGGCCTCGCTGGCCAACAAGACGTCCAATCCGCGCGGCAACCCGAACGTGCCCGGCGCTTACGTGCTCACCGGGCTGTCTCTCGCCGGCCTGTCCCGGTGGGCCGGTTCACTGGGCTTCGACTACGAAGTGCCCGCCGGTAGCGGCGCCTTCCTCTTCCATGCCGACGTGAGTGGGCGTAGCGGCTACAACAGCGATACGACCCATTCCATCTATACGACGATCGCAGGCTATGCCGTGACCAACGCAAGCGTCGGTTACCGTTTCAACGAGCGTTGGGAGGTCGATGTCTTCGCGCGCAACCTGTTCGACCGGGACTACATCACCGCACTCACCATCCAGACCGGCAACTCCGGCCTGATCCTGGGCCAGCCCAGTGATCCGAGGATGGTGGGCGTCACGCTGCGTGCCAGTTTCTGAGCTGGATGGAGGAAAGCTTGGCCTCTGGATCCGAATCAGGGCAAAGTCCGCTTCGGGCCTGAACGCGAAACCGAGAGGCACGACATGAGCTACGCCATCGTCTGGGAGTTCCTGGTGCCCGAGGCACACCGGACAGACTTTGAAGCAGCCTATGGACCGCATGGCCTCTGGGCCCAGCTGTTCGCACGCGCACCGGGCTTTCTCGAGGTCAGGCTGCTGCGTAGCCACGAACGTTCGGGCCGTTACTTCACCATCGACCGGTGGCAATCAGCCATGGCGTTCGAGGACTTCAAAAGCCATTTCGCGAAGGAATACCAGGCGCTGGACCGACGGCTCGAAGGTCTGGCCTCGTCCGAAGCACCCCTGGGGAGATTCGATGAAATGCCCGGGACTGGCGCGAACTCGGGCTAGCTGGACAGACGCAAGCGCAATGCCTTCTCGCTAGTACGCGGGCTCGTGCCCGACGGACCACGGCAACATCAGGTATTGCGGCGAGTGCGACGTGGCCGATGGAACCACAGGCCATCCGGATGGATGGGCGATATCACGCCTTGCCATATCCCAAGGCTCCCCGCTCCCTCAGTGAACCTCACTTCATCGCTTTCCGCCGGCCAGGCATCCGCACCACAGATATTCGCTTCGGTTCGAAGACAGACCTGCCGTCATGGCCAATGGGCTGTGCTGGCCGCGCTTCCATCAACGGCCAGACGCCGGCATGGGCCATTTACAGCAAGCCCAGTTGCGTTGCTTTCAAGGTGGCTGCCGCACGCGTGGAGCAATCCAGTTTGCGGAACACGCTTTCGACATGCGTGCGCACGGTGCTTGGGCTGATGGACAGCTTCTGCGCCACTTCCTTGTTGCTCGCACCAAGGCTGATCCAGCGCAACACATCACGTTCGCGCGCCGTGAGGAGACCGTTCAACGGCACCATGACCGGCTTGCTCCTGCCCGCCCGCGGCACTTTCAGGAGTGCACGGACCACGTCGGTGTCATAGCGGCCGGCGGCGGCCTCGGCCATCATCAACGAACCTGCGGCACTTTCATCCAGTGCATCCCGCCAGGGACGCGCGACGCACAGGGCTGCCAGCGCCGAGGCGGCCGCCAGGATGCGTCCTTCGATGGGTATGCTGCCGGCCCTGGCCTCGCGGTAGTAACCGGATCCATCCGGCCGCTCATAGGCATATGACGCGACTTCCGCTTCGCCCGCGAGCGAGCCGATCTGACGCGCGGCACGTGCCGTCCAATAGGGAACGAGGCGCACGCGCTCCCACGCCGACTCCATGAGTTTGCCCGGGGTATCCCAGATCATGTTCGGCACCGAGGCGCGGCCCATGCCATGGATAAGGGCGGCGCGGTACACCTTCTGCTGGGAAGCCGCGTCCAGGCCAAGCGCGATCGCCGCGCTCCTGGCCAGTTGCGCCACCCGCCGCGAGTGCCCGGTCATCCAGGGCAGCTTCAGGTCGATGACGTGGGCCAGGATTTCCAATGAGGTCGTGCGACCGGCAAACACCATGTCGATGGAGCACTGTCCGGTCAGTGTCGGGTCGACTTCAAGCTCGGCCAGCCAGTGCGAGGCGTTTTCGATGAGCCGCGATGCCAGACCGAGCGGGTACAGCACGTCGGCGCGCTGGCCAATCAGTTGGCACGCCTGCTCCAGGCCATACAGGCGATGGAAGATATCGAGGTCGCCGGCGAGCGATGCCATGTAGACCGACGCCGGCACCTGTTCGCCCCGCAAGCCATCCGGCGCTCCGCTGCCATTGTGGCTTTCAAACAAGTGACGCAACGCGAACTGGGTCGCCTCGTCCAGGCCCAGCTCCTTGGCGATATCTCCGGATACTTCGCAATGGATGCGCGACAGCGAGAGGAAGGCCGAGCCGATGCCGCTGGTGGCCGAGTGGGACTGAAAGCTGCTGCCGGAGGACTGGATGGCAAGCAGGGCATTCCTGCCGCTCACGTCGTCACCGAAGAGCTGCGCGAACTCCGGCGCATTGGCGGTGCAGCCAGACCAGCGCAGCAGCGCGACGGCGGTGGCCTCGGTGCAGGTGGTGTCATCCGCACCCGATGCCCTGGCCAGTTGTCCCGCCATCCAGGCAACGCGCGGGGAGTGATCGATGGGTTGCCCCATGGCGAGATCGCCCACGAACGCGATCGACCGGATCACGTCGAGCAGGCCCACCTGGGAAAGGTCAACGGAGGAGCGGGAGCCGTTCATGGGCAGGAAGTCTAGCGCCCCCGCCATCGCGCCAACCTCGGTCATTCGACCGATGGTACGCGTGGACGGCGGCGGGCAAGCTTTGTCACAGCTCGATCGCAAGCCCCCCACGCGATGAATGTCCCCGTTCCGCTTCGCCAACTAACCTCTGGAGAATCCCGTGCACATCAAAGCTCTAGGCATCGCCGCTGCCACCGCCATCGCCCTTGCCTCCACCACTGCCAGCGCCGCGGCGCCCAAGGCCCAGGAAGCCATCAAGAACGTCGTGCTCGTGCACGGCGGCTTCGTCGATGGCTCCGGCTGGCAGAAGGTCTACAACATCCTCAAGAAGGATGGCTACAACGTCACTATCGTGCAGAATCCGACGATCACCCTCGCCGATGACGTCGCTGTCACCAGGCGGGCGATTGCCAGTCAGCAGGGCCCCGTCGTCCTGGTCGGCCACTCGTATGGCGGCGTGGTCGTCTCCGAAGCCGGCACCGACCCCAAGGTCCAGCGCCTGGTGTATATCGCCGCATTCGCGCCCGACAAGGGCGAGTCGGTGCAGTCGCTGATCGCCAACCCGGCCCCGGGTGCATCGCAGCCGCCGATCCTGCCGCCGCAGGATGGCTTCCTCTTTCTTGATCGCGCGAAGTTCGCCGCCTCGTTCGCGGGCGACGTCACCGCCGACGAAGCGAACTTCATGGCGGACTCGCAGGTGCCGTGGGGTGTCCAGGCGTTGGGCGGCCAGGTGACGGTCCCGGCCTGGAAGTCGAAGCCGAGCTGGTATCTGGTCGCCACCGAAGACCACATGATTCCGCCCCCGGCGCAGAAGATGATGGCCAAGCGCGCAGGCGCGACGGTAGTCGAAGTTCCTGGCAGCCATGCAATCTATGTCTCGCAGCCCGAGGTCGTTGCCAAGATCATCGAGCAGGCGGCACAGGGTAAGAAGTAATCGAGACCGTGGAGCGGGGCGCCCCGTGCGCTCCGCTCCTTTTTGCCGTTGCGGTCGGGCGCCGGGTGACTGTGGGAGCACTCGTCAGTGCTCCTGCAGTTGGCGCTGTCGATTAATGCGTCCCGACGCTGGACGGCAGTTCCGTATCGAAAGCGGACATTGATCGAGCGCCTGTGCAAGGATCAGCGAGCCGCCTGTTTTTTCGGCAGGGGCAAAAGGTAGGTCCGCTCCAGAATCCCATCGTCTACCGCGAACCGAAACCCACCGTCTTCCTTTGTCACTCGACCACACAGCACCATTTCCTGCCTGTAGTAGCGGATCATCGTCAGGTCCGGCTTGAAGTTGTCTCCCTCCGCCTCTCGCAGCCTTCGAAGAAGATCCTCGCGCACGTTGACACCAGCGCTTTGCGATGGCGCGTTGACCCTGGCGTACCTGAGGCTTTCGTCGTCGGTGGTCTCCAGCAATCCAGAGAGCGAGCGTTCGTTCTCCCGGTAGAGCGTGTACTCCTTGGCGTCAGTCGTAACGACCACATGGGTCCGGACGCGCCGGCCAATCATCTGGGCTTTGTCTTGCACGACCTGGTCAAAGGGCACATACGGCGCCGTGCCACAAAAACTCTCCCCGTGGCACAGACTGCTGACCAGAACGACCATCAAGGCAGGTGACCATTTCTTCATCGATCTTTATCCCGACTAGACCAGGTCAGCACGTGCCCTTCGGGTCGAAAGCGGACCCTGCTACGCAGTTTTCCCGGACCTCACATTGGTGATCGCAAAGCCGGTCTCGGAACGCCATCGCATGGCTGCGCCCGACGACAGCCTGATGCGTCGGATGGATGAACCGCGATGGCTTACAACTCCCAGGCCATCGCCCCCCTTTTCAATAGAGAAGGTTCCTTCGTTCCCGAAGATGTCGAAACCCGTGAAGGCGTGGAATTGCTTCAGCGCGAGTGCCTTCGCCCGAATTTCCGATGTCCGTGGGGAAATGCTCAGGGGCACTTCCAACGAGTGGGCTTCGGGGCGAAGTTCCGAATCCCATGACGCCCTTTACACCGCCAGCTTGTCGTTGGGATCCAGGAATGGAAGCCTGGCGCCCTGCAGTTCAAACCACTCACGCCCCGCCATCAGACTTGTCTTGTCGGGCTGGCCGCTGTCGCCTGTAGCGTGTGAAGCAGGCGGGACAGCAACCTCAGCGCGTCGTCGGCGTTGTGCGTGTACTGCATGCGGACAATCGCGCCATCCACGGCAAGCGCTATGGCCGAAGCATCCAATTCGCCGTCCAGGTCAGGCGGCAGCAGTGCGCGGATAGCGTCGGTCATCTCTTCCTTGTGGTGTCGCGAAGTCTCTTCGAAAGCCGGCACGGTGCCGCCCAACTCAACGACCGTGTTGATGAAGGCGCAGCCGCGAAAGTCAGGTTGCGTGAACCACTCGCGCATTGCCTCGACCACCGCGTCGACGCCTTTGTCCTCGTGGCGCCCAAGTGCCTTCCTGAACCAGGTCATCCAGCGCTCGTGGCGAAATTCCAGGAAGGCCTGCACGAGGTCGTTCTTGCTGGGGAAATGACGATAGAACGTCACCTTGGTCACGCCGGCCTCGGCGATGACGCGATCGATGCCGGTCGCGCGAATGCCCTCTTGATAGAACAGGTCGTGTGCGGTTCGCAGGATGCGCTCACGCGCAGGTAGCGGCGTTGGTGCTTCGCGGAGGGACGGCTTGGACATGGGTCGATTGTAGACAGATTTGTCTACATCCACCAGCCGGCGACCTTCGAACGCCCCAAAGCCGCGGATCGGGGCGCAACCTCGCGCGCCACGCCGCCCACACCGGACCAGCCGCTTCACTAGATCACCGCAGCGCGTCGGCTGGGCGCACGTAGCCCTTTTCCAACGGGCTACACATGAACGCCAGATAAACGTTTCTTGGGCGATGTAGACAAGTCTGTCTACATGATTTAATCTGGCTTTGTAGACAGAGCTGTCTACCCACCTCCGGCGCCGGGGTGGCTGGAAAACTCGCCTGCCGTCACACGCTCGACTCTCGAAAACCTCTACCCGGTACAGCGACTTAGCTGGCCTCGGGTCAATCACCCTTCTCTGGAGCCTTCCATCATGAAACGCCACTCCCTGCTTGCCGCCGCCTGTCTCCTTGGCGCCTCTGTCATGAGCCATGCCGCTGCCGCCGCAACGCCAGTCGCCACCGATCCCAACATCGACCCCCAGGTCCGCTCGTTCCTGCTGCAGATCAACAAGGACGCCAGTCCGTTCTGGACTCTTCCTCAGCCCAAGCCACAAGACATCCTGACCGGCCTGCAGGCGCAGACGCCAGTCGACATGTCCGGCGTGACAACCACCGAGAAGACCATCACGCAGGACGGCAAGACGGTGAAGCTCTACGTCATGAAGCCCGATCACGTGCAGGGCAAGCCGGGCGTGCTGCTGTTCATTCACGGCGGTGTGTGGATCGTGGGCAACTACCAGAACCATCAGCGCCTGCTGCGCGACCTGGTGGTGGGCTCGGGTCAGGTCGGTGTCTTCGTCGAATACAGCCCGCTGCCGCAGGCCAAGTTCCCGACCCAGCTGGACGAGAGCTACGCCGCGCTGAAGTGGGTCTCGCAGCATGCCGATGAAATCGGGGCCGATGGCAGCCGCATCGCAGTGGCCGGCAATTCCGTGGGCGGCGACATGACCGCTGCGCTCACGCTGATGGCCAAGGATCGCAACGGCCCCAAGATCAGCTACCAGGTGCTGCTGATTCCCGCGACCGACGCCAGCGTCGACACCGACTCGTACCACACCTATGGCAAGGATCGCTTCCTGAGCCGCGACTTCATGAAGTACGGATTGGATCTCTACGCCCCGGACGCAGCCACGCGCAACAACCCTTATGTATCGCCGCTGCGCGCCAGCGAATCGGAGCTCAAGGGCCTGCCGCCCGCGCTGGTGATCACGGCTGAGAATGACCCGCTGCGGGACGAAGGTGAAGCCTACGCCCGCAAGCTCAAGGAAGCCGGCGTAAGCGTGGCGGCCGTTCGCTACAACGGAACCATCCACGACTTCGTCTTGCTCAATGCCCTGCGCCATGTGCCGTCGACGGAAGCCGCCATCCAACAGGCCAGCGAAGGCATTCGCGAACACCTGTCGCGGTGAAGTGGTGCGCCCACACGCACTCCCTTCCTTTGAATAAGCAGCAGTAGCCACTCGGGTGCAGGTTCAGAGAACAATGAACCTGCACCTGATCCCATACAGATGTTGAGGTGCTCCATGGAAACCCGCCAACCCGTGCCCCCCTTTGTGCTCGAGACCGCCATCCAGAAAGTGCGCATGGCCGAAGATGCCTGGAACAGTCGCGACCCCGAAAAAGTTTCCCTGGTCTATGCCCCCACCACCCACTGGCGCAATCGCGCCGACTTCGTTGATGGCCGCGATGCGGTAAGGGACTTCCTTCAACGCAAGTGGAGCCGCGAGTTGGACTATCGCCTCATCAAGGAACTATGGGCATTCACCGGCAACCGGATCGCCGTACGTTTCGTTTATGAGTGCCGCGACGACTCCGGCAACTGGTACCGCAGCCACGGAAACGAGAACTGGGAATTCAACGAACACGGCCTCATGATCAAGCGGCACGCGAGCATCAACGACCAGCCCATTGCCGAGAGCGAGCGCCTGTTCCACTGGCCGCTCGGTCGCCGGCCGGATAACCACCCCGGCCTGAGCGAGCTTGGGCTATAGGCGCGCCGCAGGCGACGCTGGCCACCTCGTTGTCAGCACATGCGTCGACGCCGATTCCTGATGAATCTGACCTGGAGTTCCTTGTCATCAACGCGCATGACCTGGAAGTGCGTCATTGGCCCATGACTTGAGCGTGCGGCGCATTCTTCTCAACCCATGCCCTCTTCTCGTGGGTAAGAGCAACGGCATCGGCCCCGGCTGGGAAGTGAAGTTGCCCAGTCAGGTCGTTTGCTGCGCGCCATACCTCAAGGGCCACGTCGGTTTCTCGGGTCACCGCCTTGATCGCACCAAAGCCCGAGATGACGCTCTGTGCGAAGGGCTCGTACGGCCCGGGGATCAGCCCTTGCATGCGGCTCTGGCCGTTGGAGGTGAAGCTGGTCGACGGACCATAGCCGGGCTCCACCAATTTGACGCGAATGCCGAAGGCGTTGAGTTCGTGCGCGAGAGACGCCGTGAACCCCTCGATGGCTGTCTTGCTGGCCGTGTAGGCGGCGACCAGCGGGAACGGTGCCAGGGTGGCACTCGAGGTGACATTGACGATGGTGCCGGCTCTGCGTCCGCGGAACTGTGGAATCACCGCCTGGCACATCGCCATGACGCCAAACGTGTTGGTCTCGAAGACCTCTCGAACAGTCTGCATTGGCGTGGCTTCAAACGCGCCGAACAACCCGATCCCCGCATTGTTCACAAGCACGTCAATCGGCCCTGCGTCATCGATCGCACGCGCCACGCTGTCGGGCCGGGTCACATCCAAAGGCAGGATGCGAAGGTTGGCGGAGCCAGGAAGCAGATCCGCGCGAGGCAAGCGCATGGTGGCAATGACCTTCCAGCCCAGCGCCAGAAAGTAGCGTGCCGTCTCGAGACCGTAGCCCGAAGAACAGCCCGTGATAAGTGCGGTTTTCATGAGTTTCTCCGAGGATCCCGTTGACCCGGGGAGAACAGTAAGGCCAGACCTCCGGACGATCGATAATTGTACGTCCGCTATTCTTTCGTTATCGTCCAGACATGGGTGATCCACTTTCCGAAGTAGTGCGGCTGCTGCGCCCTCGCGCAGTGTTCGCCAACCTCATTACCGGCAAAGGGAATTGGGCCGTCCGCTATGCCGAGTTCGGCCAGCCGAGTTTCTGCATCGTGCTGGATGGCAGCTGCCTCCTGGCCGTGGACGGGCATGCACCTGTCACCTTGAGCGCCGGCGACTTCGTGCTACTGCCGACCACGCCAGCGTTCACCCTTTCGAGTTTTACGCCCGCACCGCCGGTGCACCTGGATCCACGACAAGTCGCGGGTGCTGTTTCCGAGCTTCGCTACGGCGAACAGCAGGGCCTCCCCGACATGCGATCGCTGGGCGGTTCCTTCATGTTTGACGACGCCGACCCGGCGCTGCTGGTCTCGCTGTTGCCACGGGTGGTACATGTGCAAGGCTCGATACGCCTGTCGCAGTTGGTGCAAATGGTCGGCGAAGAAGTGGCTGATCAAAAACCGGGCGCCGATTTCATGCTCTCCCGGCTTGTCGAGCTGTTGCTCGTGGAGGCCATGCGCTCGGTCTCGACCGCAAGTGCCCCTCGGGGACTGCTGCTGGGACTGAGTGACGAGCGACTGGCACCGGCACTAAAACAGATGCACGCGCACATCGATCACTCGTGGACGGTCGAACAACTGGCGAAGACGGCGGCGCTTTCGCGTTCCGCGTTCTATGAACGTTTCACCCGCATGGTGGGAGCCGCACCGATGGAATACCTGCTCGCGTGGCGCATGGAAATAGCCAAGAGACTACTCCGCGATAGTGAACTGACGTCGGCGGAGATTGCCGAGCGAGTAGGTTACGCCTCAGCAAGCGCCTTCAGCGTGGCTTTCAGCCGACACGTCGGCCGGCCGCCCGGCAAATATGCGAGATCCGCTTAGCCAGGCTGTCGGAACCGGGCGCTAGCCTGCGCGGCCTGGCCAGCAGGCACCAAGGGCTTGCCGAGTTCCGTGCCATCCCGCCTTCTCCCTCTCCGAACGTAATGTCTGCTTCGGGTCGGGAGCAGACACCAGCCGTTCGTGCCCTGGCAACGGAACCCCGAGGCAAGGTGCGCTCTCACGCCCTTCCTGCGCCGTCAGCAACTCCTTGCCCCTTCAGGTCCCTATACACAGACGCCAACGGCGCCACCAGGATGGCGGACATGGGACCAACCAGCGCGAAGCCCAACGCGATTGCCGGGGCCAGAGTGAACAACAGGGGCACGACGTTGGGAATTTGCCCCTGGGGGAAGAACGCCTGCAGGTGGGCCTGATCGAAGCCGCCAAGTCGCGAATAGGCGATCGCAAGAATGACGCCTTCCACGGCCAACCCGATGGCCAGGGCAATGATGGCCAGTGTGGCGCCCAGACCGGTCAGTTTCCAGGCATGACCCTTGGTAAATGCCCAGGACTCAGGCAACCGGAACTCCTGCTCGGCAAACGTCATCACAGGGCCAAGAGAGAACCGAATCGCCACCCAGGCCCATACGCCGACAGCAGCGATGACGACGCCGCCGATGAGCACGACACGGGTGAGGGTGGCCGCGACCGGGTCCGTTATCAGGCTGCTGACCAGCCATGCCAGGCCGCCCAGAACCCCACCGCCGAGCATCACCCCCAACAGCGCAAACGCGACGATCAGGCCGTAGACGAACAACGACAGAGCCAGCCAGAGCTCTTGCTTGCTGAAGCGCAAGGCAAAGAAGCGGCGATTGCCGGGCTCCAGAACGCTGCGATAGATGGCGCCTACCAGAAGTGCGCGTCCGGCCAGGCTGGACACGAACACCAGCGGGTTGGCCATCATCATCTTGCTTTGCAGGCGAAACACGTCGGCCGACAGCCCCACTTTGGGGTCCATGTGTCGGAGGTTCGCGAAGAGCGATGGCAACTCCGACAGCAGATAGCCAAACATCAACGCCATCGGGACGACCGCAACGAGCAGGTAGGCCATGCTCCAGGCAATCACCGACCCCGGTCGGCGTGCGATGAGGGAAAACCCCGAGCCGATCGCTTTGCTGATTGAAAAATCTGCCACGTTTCCCCCTGCAGGAAATGGTGAGTATGCCGACGAAATATCTACTGACTGCCGATGGCCACCAGAAAGCCACACCATACCAGTGGAACTACGACGAGCACCGATTTGAAGGGACTGGCGGAGCCGGACAAGAGGTCTTCCGCGTTGAAGCCCTGATTTACCATGCCGCTCCCGATAGAAGTTGCGTAGAGCGGCCTCTGGGCCACCCGGCAATGTCCGTTTCGGGTCGAAAGCGGACACTCCTACGACCAGTTCACTATGTCTTTCCGAAACACCTTGCGAGCTAAAACTTCGCCCAAGAGATAGCCAAGGGCCAAAGATCCCTTCCAATAAATGGCCATCTCGCTTTGACCATTGGCTCCTTTTGAGGTGATTAGGGCACCTATGAACGCCGCGCCGATCGACAAGCTGGAAATTCGGAGCCACTGGAGAGGGTCGCTCCACCACCCGCCACGAAATCCGCGAAAAAAGGATGGGCTCAGAACCGGCGTTAGTCGGCTTGTACGCGCCTGCCACATGGCGGCAGAGGGAAATACAAAGAAGCCCGCGAAGGAGATAGCAACAAAGTACCAGTCAATGTTGGCATGTGAGAGATCTTCCTTGCCAAACACACCCGCACCAACCAGCAGGCTGATGGCGAACACCAGCGCGTAAAGCAACAACCATAGGCTTCTCACTGGCTCCCTCTCTTCATCAATCTTGACTTGATCCCCGGGCCCCGGGTAGCTCGAAAATCTGTCCACTGTGGGTCGAAAGCGGACATTAACCAGCGCGTGGATCGGTATATGCCGCTTGCGGACGAATGGCTACCACGGCCTCAAGCAGAGTTCGGCCGCTACGCAAAACATCATCCCGGAAGAGCTCCTCGGCCGCGAGGCGCTCAGTGTCGATCTCCTTAAGCGCCTTTTCAGCCCATTTCTCTCGCACCGCCCCTATAGGAAATCTATCGGTTTCCGAGTCGACGCCGACGAACATCATAAAGAGTCCGCGTTCCAGGCCATGGTTTGAGTGACGCCATTGGACCACGTTCCTGACTCCTTCCGTCAGGCAACAGCGCCCCTCTAGCAAGTTGCGAAGGGCCTGCTCTAGGTGCTGCAGAACAATGACGTTGGGGTAGTTGCTCAGAAACTAACTCCTAAGAACTGGCACTCGATCATGTCCGCTTTGGGTCGAAAGCGGACATAAGTAGTGCGCCAAGGCTACTCACTCTTGGTCCTGAACCACAGAGGCAGAATGCCCATCCTTATAAAGAACAACCAAGCCAGTACGCCGGTGATGCCCCCGAAGAGTGCAAGGAAATGACTACCAAGATATGGCCATTGCTCGGTCCTACCATCGATGACGTAGGCAAAACTTTCGGCACTTTTAGCGATGTGAGTTCCTTCGACTAGCAGGCCATGATTGAACTGATAGCCAAATGGAACAAAATCAACGACCTTCCCGCCGGCCCTGACGATCGAATAGTGCGTCTCACAACGATTATTTAGCGGCTGCTCGCACACCTGGTGCGACGAGCTGACAACAAAGTCTTCGGCTGAAAAAAATACGGTTGCGATCCTGCTTGCGCAAATGAGAACAACCAGGCCACTCCAGAAGATGAGGCCGAGCATCGCCACAAACGCGACGGGATTGGATGACAGCTCGTCCGGGTCGAAAACTGGCCTGCGCATGCTTCCCTATGCTTCCTCTGCCGCTGTGTGACGAATCGGCACGATTTCGGAGGAACCCGTCATGACCAACACAAAGGTCCGCTTTGGGTCGAAAGCGGACCTTAGCCTTTGCCAGATCGGGCCCCACAGTTCCTCGCCTGATCAGTGCTTTTGAAGCCAACTGGCCAACGTCTTTGCCGGGCTGGGGCTGTCATCGAATACACATCCGGTTATCTCGTAGGAGCGATGAGTGTCATCGCTATTGACGATTTGCAACGTCTCGAACACGTCAGTGGGCGGAGCCGGGCAAGTGGAGGTCTGCTGTGTCACCAGTCTCAACATCTCTTCCAGTTGCCTCCAATCGTCACCCGACAGCTTGTGGGGTGGAGCGGCCTTTAGGCCCTTCCGCTCGATGCTTTGCGCCGCCCGATCCAAAAGCCATACGGATCCGCAGCTTTCATCTCGCGGGCAAGGGCCCCAGGCACTCATGTAAGTCAAGCTTTTCCAGCTTGGTTTTTCGCCGCCCACGGCCTGGTGACTCACGAATACCGCCCCAATGGCTACGACTGACAATAAATGGTGAGACAGTTTCATCCTTGTACCCCGAGAAGACGAGCCATAAATTGCGCGATTCTTGCTCCGATCGTCAGGTCCGCTTTGGGTCGAAAGCGGACCCTAGCCTACAGACCGTTCTTATCCAGATGAGCGCCGCAATGCGTGCAGTAGCAGATCCTGAAGCGAGCGCCACCCTTTGGGTCGGGAGCGGACACAACGAACTTAGCGTCCCGTCGGCTTCCAGACTACCTTGAGCAAATAGGGAGCCTTCGTTTCAAAGCCAGTTAGCGAAAAAGAAGGATGCCCGTGTGCGTGACGTCGTGGATTCGGACGAAGCCAAGCTGGGCCGGTGGCACGCCGTCGAGCACAATTGGTACCGAGGTCCATGCCCCGGAACGCAACTGCTCCGTAAACTGCATTTCCTTCGATTTTTGGTGCTGATTGTCCGGCCCTTGATCTGTGACCGCACCCCAGTCAATAGTCAACTTCAGGCCATTAACTGTAGCGGCCATCGTATTGCCGAACTTGAGGATGACGCGTGATCCATTGGCGTAGGGTTCGACGTCTGCCAACTGGACTGTCAGTGATCCCAGGTCGTAACGGACTACCTGATACCCGTCGGATCCAGGCGTTAAATACGCAATCTTGTCGGTGCTGGCCAACAGTTGCTCAAACTTCACTCGCTGTTTCTCATCAGTGAAGTCTTTTTGAAGAGCTTCAATCTGCAATTGCATAGCGACAACCTTGTTGTCCAAAGCTTGCATTCGAGCCTCCATCGCCGCGTTGTCTGCGGGTGCTGGATTGCAACCGGAGAGAGCAAGAGCGCAGGCCACTACAAGGAAGGGTGCAAGGTGCAAGGACGCTTTCATGATTCCCCCGTGTACGCTTGGTGCCTAAGTGAGGTATCCCGGATTCAGTCTGCGGCTGAAATGGCAGGGGGGTCAATGCGCCCATTGAAGGGTGTCAAAGGCCGAACTTCTCAACGGCATAGATCTCGGACTCAAGCCTTCGTTGCCATGCCCGCGAAGCCCGCCAGCCAGCCGGCGCGTTACCCTTTCACACGGCATGTGTAGCAGGTTCCATCCCTGCACCGTCCGCACCGAATCAATGAGTTACCCACGTTTTTCGATCAGAGGCGCTCCTCAGGTGGAAACTGGGAGGAAAAAGACCCCGCCAACCGAAGGGGTTTTCTATGCCAACTGGCCATGGGATACGTTGGCTTCACGTTCTCGGGTACGAGAATCACGCCTGTTGGTCGAAGGGAAAGCAGCGGCAAATCTTACTTGTCTCCTGACGCCGTGCGGCCAGTTATAGCCCCCCTTGCGTGCGTCAGGCAGATACAGCCGGCGAGGAACGGAACATTGGAGGACGGCCATGCGCCCATTACGCAACGCACTTCTGGCCTTGGCCTTATGCCTCCCTATCGCAGCCAAGGCGTCTTGCTCGAACACCTCAGTGGGCAATCCAGACGATAGTGCGCAATTCATGAACGCAGTCGTCAGCTCAGTCATTGACCTGGGTATCGCCAATGACTTTGTGCTGGAAGCGGAGGATGCACTGGAACCGGAGGATGCAAGTACCCATCCGAAATTTCTTAGTTCGTTGGACCTATCAGACGAGCAATTGCGGTGTGCATCAGAGGCAATGACAGGTTACGACCGTAGCCACAATGAGGGATTCAAGGCCGCCGCAGACACTTTGCAGATTTCGGCCAAGACATTGCTCCTGCTGAACGGAAAGTTTCGCCAATATTTTATTGCGGAACTTAATGGCGAATTCACCAATGAGAAGGCGGGCGACAAGGCGACTCGGATGGCCAAGCTTTCAACTTCCTACCAGCAGACTTCGAGCAATATTTCAAAAGTGGCCTTTCTCTCGGTGATGGCGATACGCGAATTTGAGTCACCTGATTCCACCAAAGACCCTCGTCTAGCCATCACAATCGCTCAGCGTGATGCGATAAATAGGCGATTGAAAGGTTACTTCCCGGCAGTAACAGTAAAGCCACAATCCGCCAAAACTGCCGATACCTATCCCAAAATTGCAATCTGGCATATCTATGTAGAGCTGAACGAAAAAGGCTTCCAGATGCACGATCAGCCTTATACGAAGGGGCGTTTATCAAAGTAGCCATACCTGATACCGAGTCGCGGCGCGACCAGCATTGGCGACCATAACCGAAGGCCGCTCAGAGTTTCTTCCTTGCTCTCGCCAACGCTGGATGCCAGGTAGTTGGCCAGCACGTACGGAGGGAGTGTCATGGTCGGAATGTGGCGTCTATTCGTGGTCTTGACCTGGATTTGGGCTGGCGTCTGTGGATGGCAAGTCTTCAAAGACCGCTCAAACGAGCGCGACCAGGCTTTAGTGGCCTTTTACCTACATCTGAATACGATCTGCCTCAATCATGGGCCGGGCGTCAAAACCGCATTAGACCGTGAAGTTTACCCTTATGACTTTTCCAAGGGCTCGCAGTGGGTTGACGAGGACGGGAAGATGACGTCGATTTACGGCGTGCGGCGATCCCAATACAAGGCAGCAGCGACAGGTGACGAGGCAGGGGCCGACCAACTTGCCAGCGTGGTGGCAACCCTAGGAAATAGCACCGCGGCATGTGATCGCGCCCTCCGAGGAGGAAAGGGAATGCCTCTCGACGCGAAGTACCTAAAGCGATTTCTTGTCAGGTGGCTGGTGCCGGTGGCTGGTTTGCTAGCTGCGATGGTCGCCAGTATCTGGGTGTATCTAGGCTTCAAGCACCCGATTCCCTAGGCTAGTCCATGGTAACCCGGCCTGGACCGCGCCTCCCTCCGCGCGGCCTGTGGTGCGCGCACCGTCATGTACCACGACTCCCAAACTGCATTCCTGCCTCTCACAGTGACAGTAGAGCCATCAATCACTCAGAGAGCGCCGCCATGACTACCGATGAATACCTGGCCGAAGCCCAAGCGATGCCCCGGTTCGACTATGCCGTGGTTAGCTATCGAATGTTGGCTGCGAATGTCCGCTTCGGGTCGAAAGCGGACCTATTGAAGCCAGCGCGTAAAGATGCTCTAGGTCCTTGCGTGCCGATGATTGTCATTTGCCCACTTGGGCAATCCGCAATGTACACATTTCTCCGCGCCTCGGTTGATGGCGAGGAAATTGGGCTTGAAGAACGGCTTGTCACATCGCGGACACCTAAATGACGAGACGACGCCGCTCAAAATGACCCACGCACCATACCAAGACGGCAGAAAGTAGTTGTCCGTCTTCCCGAACGAGGGAAACGAAAGCAGGAACGAGACAGGAATGCCTGCGATGAACATTGCCCAAGATGCATACGTCCAGTTTCGTAACCGCCGCCATCTCTCTGCGTACATCAATCCCCCTACCTCATGTGCTCTACCACCCGGAGCCAGTTCTTATGTCCGCTATGGGTCGGTAGCGGACAGTCAGATCGTAGGTCTTTTGTCAGTTTCCGGTGAAGGCACTTCTAATGATGATGCTAACGAAAATCAGCCCAAACGCCACAAACGACAAGAGAAATATCAAGCTGACCTTTCTCAACTTGCGCAGCTCTGGCCCAAGGTCAGCTTCATAGGCTTTTAGCGACCAGAGGAGCTCCGCTCCGCGCGACAACGCGCTCGGCGAGCCGACCTTGGCATAAACCTCTGGACGCCCCTCTCTCAGCTTGACGATGAGCACAGTGCATGCGACCCAAGTGCCAACCAAAGAAACGAGACCGCCGATCCATAGCGCCACCAACACCGCAGACTCCATCTCAGCAATTCTCCCCCGCGAAGTTCCGCTTACATATCACGGTCCGCTTCGAGTCGAAAGCGGACATTGCCGGAATCATCAATGGACACATTGCAAGCTGCGTCCCCACTGCCAACGTCCACCCTTGGCCTCCAAATTGATGGTGCCCTTGTTCAATCCGCTCCCGCATACCTGGGTGGCTTGAAGCTGGTCTTGCGCAGTCCAATGCGGTGATTCGTAGGTGGATTCAACGGCCTCGTACGGCTTCGAGCCTGGGCCGGCGTTGAGCTTCTCCATGCGCAAGGTTCCGGCATAGCCCGACCAAAGCTTTTTCCCGGCCGCGTTGTATACGGCCCATAGCTCTCCGTCCATACCATCTTCTTGCTCGATCGCCAGAAACTGCGTTCCGTGAGGCGATGGATACACGGAGTGGCCGGCATCCATCAATCGCCCGCTTTCATCGAATAGAAGCTTGCCCGAAAAAAGAGCGTCCTTCGACATGCCAATCAAGTGCGCCTTGAGTCCTGGCACAAAGCCGCAGTAGTACCAATGAAGCCCGCTCAACTCTTCGTGATAGGGAGGCGCGTCAACAAATCGCTTTGCCCCTCCTCGGTAGTTGACGACAAGCGTATGTTGGCCATTGATCCGCACAACCCGTCGCGGGGCCTCTCGCATGGATTGCGCTTCGTCCCGATCGGGATCACAGCGAAGACTTTGTGCCGCCACAAGCCCGGGTAATGGGCTCATAAGCGCCAACAAAACCAGAAAGAAAGCTAACCGCATCAGCCCCCCAATTCCGTAGTGTCCGCTATGGGTCGAAAGCGGACCTTACGGATAGCCTGGCACCGATTTTACGTGTTGTGTACGCCATCGGTGCATTTTTGGTATCCGCTTTTTATGCCCCAATGCCTAGAGTGCGCAGTTCTGCAGCATTGAGTGGATTGGCCGACGTTATAGACCGCGTTTTCGATTCCGTGCTGGCTGCGGCCACGCTTGCCCCCTATTGCCTTGAGATCGCCTTGAGCGACGCAACCGACCGTGCGCGTCGCCGTGGCGACGTTCGACTTGCCTTTCTATTGGAGCCCACCCCATGAACTTCCTTTGCGGACTGGCCGCCGCGACTTCGGTGTCGGTTTATCTATGCGTGGCGATGTTGGAACGGGAGTGGTGCAAATGACTGCCAACGACTTTATCCAGATCGGCATCTATCTGGTTGTGATGCTGCTGCTCATCAAGCCGCTTGGCCGCTACATGACGCATGTGTACGCCGACGAGCCCAACCGCATCACTCGCCTTGGTGGCGGCGTTGAGAAGTTCATTTATCGTGCCTGCTGCATCAAGTCCGATGAGGACATGGGCTGGAGGCGCTATGCGATCACCTTGCTGGTGTTCAATCTGTGCGGCGTGCTGGCTGTCTACATTTTCCAGCGCACACAACAGTGGTTGCCGTTGAACCCCCAGCATTTTCCGGCGCTCAGCCCTGATCTCTCGATGAATACGGCGATCAGCTTTGTCACCACCACCAACTGGCAGGCTTATTCCGGCGAGTCGACGATGAGCTATCTGACCCAGATGGCCGCGTTGGCGGTGCAGAACTTCCTGTCCGCATCGACCAGCATTGCCGTGCTGATCGCCGTGGTCCGCGGCTTTGCGCGCAAGTCGACCAAGGGCATCGGCAATTTCTGGGTCGATCTGACACGCACCACGCTTTACGTGCTTCTCCCCATCTCGTTCGTCCTGGCGATGCTGCTGGTTTCGCAAGGCGTCATTCAAAACTTCAAGCCGTATGTGGAAGTACCGGTGGTGCAGACCAGTTCGTATGCCCAGCCGGTGACCGATGCGGCCGGGAATCCGGTCAAGGATGCCGGGGGCAACGCTGAAACCAGGACGACGCCACTGACCACGCAGACCTTGCCGATGGGCCCCGCCGCCTCACAGATCGCGATCAAGATGCTTGGTACCAATGGTGGTGGCTTCTTCGGCGCCAACTCGGCTCACCCCTACGAGAACCCCACGCCACTCTCAAACTTCCTCGAGATGCTGGCGATCCTGATGATCCCCGCAGGCCTGTGCATCACCTTCGGCGACATGGTGGGCAACCGTCGCCAGGGCTGGGCCATTCTCGCCACGATGCTGGTGATCTTTATCCCGCTGACCGTGGTCGTAACCGGGGCGGAGCAAGCCGGCAATCCGATGCTGCATAGCTTGTCGATCGACCAGCACGCCTCTGGGCTGCAGTCGGGTGGCAATATGGAAGGCAAGGAGGCGCGCTTTGGCATCGCCGCCAGCAGCCTGTTCACCGCGCTCAGCACCGCCACCTCTTGCGGCGCAGTGAACAACCAGCTGGACTCGCTCACTCCGCTGGGCGGCCTGGTGCCGATGTGGCTGATCCAACTCGGTGAAGTCATCTTCGGCGGCGTGGGTTCGGGCCTTTACGGCATGCTTGCCTTCGCGGTCGTGGCGGTGTTCATCGCCGGACTGATGGTGGGCCGCACGCCGGAATACCTCGGCAAGAAGATCGAAGCATACGAGATGAAGATGGCCAGCCTTGCCGTGCTTATTCCCTCGGCGCTCGCGGTCGTCTGCACGGCTATTGCGGTGATGACGCCCGCTGCTACGGCTACTGTCGGCAATCCCGGTGCGCACGGCTTCAGCGAGATCCTCTACACGGTAAGCTCGGCCACCAACAACAACGGCAGCGCATTGGGCGGCTTGTCAGCAAACACGCCCTTCTGGAACGTCATGCTGAGCGTGTGCATGACCCTGGCACGTTACGCGCTGGCGATCACCATGCTCGCACTGGCCGGCTCGGTGGCAGCAAAGAACCGCGTACCTGCTTCGGCCGGCACCTTGCCAACACACACGCCCTTGTTCGTGATCCTGCTCACCGCCGTGATCGTCATTGTGGGTGCGCTGACTTTCCTGCCGGCCATGGCGCTCGGGCCTATCGCTGAATACCTGATGTCCGCGCACTGATTGACGGTCCGCTTTGCGACCCACTCAATTTCAGTGCTGGAAAATGCCTTCGGCGCCGCGAGGAGATCGTGACCCCATGAATGCCAATGTTGGCCATACATTGGCGCTCCAGGAAAGGTCCGCTTTCGGTCAGAAGCGGACGCTGCGGGCTTGCCCGGCCTCGCCACGGTTTCAACTTGCCTCGTGGTCTCTGAGGCTGCGCTTGGCCGGTGACGACCTGTGCTGGACTGGAAGATGATTTCCCTTCTTGACGATGGCACTCCATGGCCATGAACGACCTCTTCAAGCAGGTTGCCTTGTTCGTCCTCACGGCCCTGGCTGAAATCATCGGTTGCTATTTGCCATGGCTCGTTCTGAAGCAGGCCAAGCCTGCATGGCTACTGATACCTGCACTGGTATCACTGAGCCTGTTCGCATGGCTGCTGACCTTGCACCCTACCGCCGCCGGCCGTACCTATGCAGCCTACGGCGGCATCTACATCGCGGTAGCGTTGACCTGGCTACGCGTTGTTGATGGCGTAAAGCTCACGTCATGGGACATCGGGGGCGCATGCATCGCCCTCTTGGGTATGGCGATCATTATTGTTCAGCCGCACTCATAGAGGTCTGTTCTGGCTCGGCAGCGGACAGTCCCGGTGGGCAGATGCGGCAGGTTAGCGAGACGCCATCTTCGCGCGACATTCAACACGATATGTCCACCCAGGCGAGACCACCTACCAGCTACGCATGGCTTCGAGTGCCGGAAGCAGATCGTAGGCGTGCTTGTAGCCGATCTTCACATAGAGCTCGACCCACCATTTCAAGGCACCGAGGTAGACGATGAAGTCTTCGTATTGCTTGCCTTCCCAATGGATGACCACCTTGGCCTTGGCACCCTCCCGATCAGGGTCGTAATGGACCTGGACCCGGACGTCCCCGCGGTGATGTCGAACGGCGACATGCTTGCCTGCCGTCGCCAGCTGCCGACATATGGCGATGGCACCGTTGACCCGTTGCACACCATGCGCAAATCCCCTGAGATCCCGCGTATCGGCGTCAACGGCATCCAGCAGCATGGCCTGCTTGTCCTCAGGGCAGAGTCGCCATAGCCATTCGTGCAAGTGCCACGCCGTGGCCGCGGCGTTGTACGAAAGAAAACAGCGAACGATGGGCTCCGCATCTGCCCTGTCATGGATCTCGCGCATCTCCCAGAGGAGCTTGGCCAGAAGCCCGACAACGTCATCACCAACGAGCGTCTTGCCGAAATCAATGACTTCTACGGATCTGCCCACGGTAGCGCCCTCGTCCGGTTACCGACGCAAACACGAATGATCCAAGCCAGCGCCTGCATTGGATGACGGCCAGCGTCCTTTTGTCGAGTGTCCAGGGCTGGCCGAGATCGGACCCTGGCTTATCCCGTCTCGCCGGAGTGTCGATTTCGGTTCCGGACGTTCGACGTGATAGTGAGACCCGGCAACCGCCTGGAGCCGCCCTCGCCGCAGGCCTTTGCGCGTGGCGAAGGCAAGTTGTCGGAAACCATTGACCCAGCCCATCCCCGGGGCCGGCCAGTACGAGGAGAAAGCGATGAGAAAGTTGATCCTGGCGATGTCCATGTCGCTCGACACTTTTGTCAGCGGCCCCGATGGCGACGTGAAGTGGATTTTCAGCGGTGACCAGGAGGCCATGGCCTGGAAGGTGGAGAACTTGTGGAACGCCAGCCTGATCATCATGGGCAGCCGCTCCTTCCAGGACATGGCTCCCTTCTGGCCAACCTCCACCATGGTGTTCGCGCCGCCGATGAACCAGATCCCCAAGGCCGTCTTTTCAAGACGGGGACCGGCAGTGCTCGAGGCGGCCGTCAAGGGACTCCGGGACGCCCGGGCCCAGGGCGGCGACACCCCAGCCGGGCCACTGCAACCCGGCGCGGAAAGCTGGGCCGAGGCCTACGTGGCCAGCGGCGACCTGGCGGAGGAAGTCACCCAGCTGAAGGCCAAGGACGGCAAGCCGATCATCGCCCTTGGCGGCGCCTCGTTCGCGCGCAGCCTCATCGCCCAGAACCTGGTCGACGAATACTTCCTGATGGTCCATCCGATCGCGCTGGGCAAAGGCGTGCCCATCTTCAGCGACTTGCCCGCGCCGAGACCCCTCAAGCTGGTCAGCTCGAAGGTCTTTCCGCTCGGCGCGGTGGCGCAGGTTTATCGGCCAGCCTGACCCGCGCCAGGAAAGCGTGCGCCTGACGGCAAAGCACCTCCCGCTTCTATCGCGAGGTCTGCATTTGCAGGAGAGCGGGCGAACTACCTCCGGTAACGAAGGCGTAACCACCGGCCCGCCTGCGGGCGAAATCCAGGATGGTTCTCCACTGTGCAAGATGGCCGTATGGAAAGGTGACGATCACCAGCATGCCGTTCGCCAAATTGAAGGCGGATTCACAGGCGTGACCCATGGGGTTCAACGGAGGGCGCCAACACTTGATGATCGTGCTTTCCGATCGGAAGAACGTCGCCGCATATTCGCCCCATGGCTCGTATTCGTCGAGCCCAAGCTCTGGATGGCTGGCAACCACGGAAATCGGCTTTCCATGCAGCGCCTGCGCCGTTTCGATGCCCACGCTGTTCTGGTTGTCGGGTTCAAGTCGTGCGAGTCGCCAATCTGCCCGCGGATCACCGTCCCCGCCCAGAGGGAACATCAATCGAAGGAACAACAGGTGCGACCGGTTGGGGTCTTCGAACACGTTGTCGATACTGGGTGCGTACACCTGCGGGTCGGGTGACAGTGCGAAGCGAACGTCAACCAAATCCCAGGGCTTTCCGACCAGGGGGTCATGATCGGCATAGCCGCGTGTAATCGGCATGACGTTTACGACCCAAAGCTCGTTGGCGGGAATACTGATGACGTTCGACGATGGTCGAAGGCGAACGGCCAGCCGCTGCGTCGTATACCGCAGATCTACCGGTGGTCGAATGCTCTTCGCCTGCACAAACGCCTCATCGGACTGGTCCGCGGGATTCGCACAAGACGCCAGGCAGGCGGCCAGAAAGAAAAACGCCACGCACTTCAGATCGAGCTTGATTCCCATGGTCATCCGTTGCTCGCACGATTTGTAGGTTGACCTGCCATCCACTCCCGCCTCACTGGAGGATGTCCAACGATGTCCGCATTGGGTCGAAAGCAGACAGTTTATTCCCGCGCAAGAAGGAAGCTACTTATTCTCCTGCGCAGTTCCAAGTCGTCTATTTGCTTGGCCTCGTCATCGGCGGCTATAGCCAACTCCCTCGCCAGCAGGCCATCGCCCTTGTTCTTGTGGCGCTCAGCCAGCGCGAATCTGATGGACACTCGATAGTCGACCAGTTCGGGGGCCGAGGCACCATCGAGCGCCCGCAAATAGAGGGGTATCGCGACATCGTCGTCGGGAGTGAAGTCCGCAAGGGTCTCCCAGAGAAACGGGTGGTCATACCCGGCGACACTTTGGTGCTCGCAGTATTCCCTTAGTTCGTTGTAACAAGCCCAGAACTTTTCACGCTGGTCTTCGCTTGCCAATCGAGAGGCAAATTCCATAACGCGATCCCAAACTTCCGCCCTAAGTTCCATACATCCCTGTCCTCAACGTCAATTGCAACCAATCCGCTAATGTCCGCTTCGGGTCGAAAGCGGACATAGTTAGTTTGCTGCGGCTGGGCTAGCCCGCGCGATGATCCAATAGCGCCTGCCAATCATCGTCACAGCCCTTCTCGATTCAACAGTGAGCTTCTGACCGGG
This sequence comes from Dyella soli, assembly GCF_054482295.1. Lineage (NCBI taxonomy): Bacteria > Pseudomonadati > Pseudomonadota > Gammaproteobacteria > Lysobacterales > Rhodanobacteraceae > Dyella > Dyella soli. The sequence continues at coordinate 108,277 of NZ_JBTFFU010000002.1, read as the reverse complement.
CAATGGAAGCCGCCCACCGTCAGATAAAACAGCATCCACGATGGTTCCATCGGTTATTTGAACTCTCACCGTATCGCGGCTATCGGTTGTTGGCCCAGCCTCCAGAGCGACCCCATTCGCTAAGGTTGGCGTGTATAGGGCACTAAGCGATCCGATGGCAATTAGTACCGGCAAGAGATAGAGCGCAGGAATCGGTGATGAGCCCCCAGGGGTTCCGAACCGCGGGTTTCGATAGAGGCCAAACCACCAGAAACCATACGCAATGGCGCCCCCGAGCGCTGCCGCCATAGCGAAGTTGGCCGGCCCCTGAATTCTCGAATACAGCCCATCACCTAGCGTCAGAAGCCCGACGGACAACAGTCCGCAGATGAGGCCGGCCAGCACGACCTGCCAACACTGGAGCCAGCCCCACCCCCAAAACCCGATAAACAGCGGCACCGCGAGAATCAAACAGGTAGCCCAAGCGATGGGCGCGATGACCAAAAATAAGGGGCCAAAGAAGAAAGACGCAAAGAGCGGGACAAAAACGAATGCGAGGACAACCCTTGTCACAGATCGCTCTCCTGCTCTCCAAATGGGGGCCAATCGAGACTAATGGTTCGAAACGAAAATGTCCGCTTCGGGTCGAAAGCGGACGCTCTATTCATCATACGGCTTGATCGCACACGCCAGGCTACTGCTGGCAGGAATTGACGGTTCATCGGCATTGGCGCCGGTTGAAAGCGCCTCGATAGTTCTGGCTCCTTTCTCCCGGTGAGCGGAACATGTCTTTCCTTGCCCGTATTGGACATCCCGGCACGGCTTCATGCGTGTTGAGCGGTGTCGTGTTATTTCTTGCTGCCTGCGCCCCCGTACGCCCTGCCATCAATGCGGCCTCCGGACCCGTGCAGGCGGGTATCAACGAGAAGATCACGCCTTATCAGGCGAGGTTCGACCGTACGCGGCCGGTGATCGCCGTCGTCGGGGACAATAGAGGTACGGAGTTGAGCGATTTCATGGTGCCTTATGGCGTTCTGTCCGAGGCGAATGTGGCGGATGTGATCGCCGTTTCCACGCAGCCCGGGCCTATGGACACCTTTACCGATCTCGGGGTGCCCGCTTTTCGCATCGTCGCGCAGGCCACCCTGTCGGACTTCGACGGACGTTACCCCAACGGTGCCGATTACGTGATCGTTCCTGCGCAGAACCCTTCAGCTGAGTTGTTGCACTGGCTCGCTGACCAGACAAGCAAGGGGGCCGTGCTTGTCAGCATCTGCAACGGCGCCATGGTGGTCGCGAAAACCGGCGTCATGGCCGGTCACCGCGCTACCGCCCACTGGTCCACCGAATCGCAGCGCTTAGCGCAGAACAGCGATATCCATTGGGTGAAGAACGCGCGCTACGTAAGCGACGGAAACTGGGTTTCCAGCGCGGGTGTCAGCGCGGCCATTCCTACGTCGCTAGCCTTGGTCGAGGCCATAGCGGGCCATGGCCGGGCGGCGTCACTGGCCGAGGAGATGGGGAGCGGCCCATGGTCGCCGCAACACAACAGCGATGCCTTTCATCCCCGCCTGACCACGACAGCCTGGCCATTGGCCAAAGTGGCTTATACGAACGGCTGGTTCCATGGAACCGATACCTTGAGCGTGCACTCAACACCCGGCATGGATGAAGCAAGCCTTGCGCTGACCGTCGACGCATACTCTTCCACGGGAAGGAGCCGCGCGTATCTGGTCTCGTCTTCGGAAGCGGGGCTGCTTACCCGCCATGGATTGACCGTGCTTCCCGATCGCACGGATCGCGCCCCGGTGGCTGCGGGCAACGCCGTGACGCTATCGTCGGTGACGCCGCCGGCCAAGGCGCTCGACGTCGCGCTTGCCGGAATCATGCAAAGATACGATCACGCGACGGCTTCCGGCGTCGCGCTCGTCTTCGAATATCCAGACTTCAAGTGAGTCACGCCAAGCCCATGGCCCTCCCAACCACGCCGTTACGCATCGTGTTGCTTGCGCACGAAAACATGAATCTGCTGGATCTCACCGGGCCCGTGCAGACATTGTTCACGGCCAATCGGGAGGGTAAGGGCAGGCCGTCTGCTCGATACGATATCGTCGTCGCCTCCGAACATGGCGGCTTGATCACCACTAGTTCCGGCCTGCAGGTAATGAGCGTATCCCTGTCATCGCTTGATGGCATAGCCATCGATACGCTTGTGGCACCAGGTGGCTGCAAGGGCGAGGAGTACGTTGTGTCACCCGGCCTCGTGGCCTGGGTGAGCCAGCGCGCACCGCATGTCCGGCGGTTGTGCTCGGTGTGCACGGGTGCGTTTCTGCTGGCGGCGACAGGGCAACTCGACGGTCGGCGTGTGGCGACCCACTGGGAGTGGGCGGTGCGGCTGATGGAGCGCTATCCCAAGGTGATCGTCGATGCCGACAAGATCTTTGTTCGCGACGAATCGATATGGACGTCCGCGGGCGTGACTGCCGGCATCGACCTTACCCTGGCGCTTGTCGAACAGGACTACGGCCACCAGCTCGCCATCGATACGGCCCGACAACTTGTCATGTTCATGAAGCGATCGGGCGGGCAATCCCAATTCAGCGCGCCGCTGGCGGCCCAGACGAGCGAGTCCGACCGGTTTGTCGAACTGCATGCATGGGTCGCCGCGAATCTCGACCAGGACTTACGCGTTGAGCGGCTGGCCGAGCAGGCCGGAATGTCGACGCGAACATTTGCACGCACGTATGCGGCCAAGGCCGGCACCACCCCGGCCAAGATGGTCGAAACACTCAGGCTGGAAGCCGTGCGACGCCTCCTCGAGGAAACCGACCTTACGCTAAAGCGCATTGCGGTGATGACCGGCCATGGGGACGAGCAAAACCTGCGGCGCGTCTTCTCGCGTCGCATGGGCGTCAATCCGGTGGACTATCGCGACAGATTTTCTGCGCACGGCGAGACGCTGCGCGCGCGTGCCTGAGTCAGAGGCGAGCTTCGTGGGCAACGTCATGTGGCCCGTTCGCGCCCGGCGCTTCGACGTGACTTGCATCCCGGAGCGCATGCAGGGCCTGTTGCCGGATGTCCGCTCTGGGTCGAAAGCGGACATCTGGATCATTCCGAGATTGGACGTAAAAGCAAAGATCCTGCCCAGCCCAAGTACAGAGCAATTACTAACGTGCTCGCGTAGAAGATCACCCGATGACGTTCAGTCATGACAGCCGCCCGAACCTTGGGCACCAACAGAGCAAGCACGGCAATTATGGCCATGACGGCCAGAAGAGCCCCAAGACCGACAAAGATGTGCTCACCGCCCGGCACTAGCCATTGGACCGCCCACGGCAAAACCAGTGCGTAAACGCCGATAAGCAATGCGACAGCCAAGTACCTTGGTTGGACTGACACGATCACTCCCCCTTGATCGATCGAGGCTTCCATTACACGGCACACATGGGCGTTAGAAATGTCCGCTTTGGGTTGCGACTTCAGCCGGTCAACGCAACACATTGCGGGAATCGTTCGGCCGGTATTTCGAAGTTGAACGTCTGCCTAGGACGCACATTCAACTGCCGAGCAACCGCGTCGAGTCTAGCCCGGGATTAGCCCGGCAGGTCCATGCGATCTGACCGGAATTCGCGGCCCGACGACGTGCAGGCAATTTCCGTCGTTCTTGACTCACGGGTCTGCCCGATGCACTGATGCGTTGGCACGATGCTCTGATCCAACACCGTCATTGGATCTTCATCCACCGATGACCGATGAATGAGCGGTACGCAGGGAAACGAAATACCCGACAATTGTCCTGCGCAGACATGCTTCGTCGATGGATCAGTGGTTTGCCGCAGCTTCCCTAAGCCTTTCAATCAAGGATTACAACGTTTGGCTAGTCGAGGCGACCCCGCAGTCGACTACAGTTTTAGCGAGTAGCTCAGGGGACAGATGGCATTACGGGTGGCGAGTTACAAGGCGGCACTCATTCATTGCGCGGAATCCTATGGGAGTTCATCCACATGTCTGCTCTCGACCACGTGCTCAATGCCGACACGCTCCAGATTGGTCCCATAACGTTCAATCTCGATTCTCCACTTGGCTCGAGCAGTGGATCGTCACCCGCACTGTGCGTTACGAAAGATGGACCCCTTGCCTTCACGCTGACGTCCGACCAACTTGGCCTTCCCATCAGCGGCCTCACGTTTCCATTTCACGGGACGCCCAGCCAGGATCAGCAAACCATTGAGTGGGTCGTCGACCAGCCACTCGATCTATGGCAGAGCATCGCTCACCTGACCGGCGTCTACGGCAGCATAACCACACAGGTCAGCGACCTCGATCCGACACTGGCAACCGACTGCGGCGGCAATACGCGGGTCTTCCAGGCCACGCTGATCACCACTGGAACCAACAATGCACTCACCGTCAGTACGAGTGTTGGTGATGCTCGTGTGACATCCATTGCGCTGCAGGCTTCTGCGGGCGAGGTGCTCGCCCCCGCGTTCTTCAACGTCGGGTTCTCCTGGTCCAGCTGGCAAAGTGATGGCTGCGGCCTTCAATACCAGGTGCCGGAAACCACCGTTTCACTGACGGCAAACATACTCGACCTTCAAATTACTGGAGTGGTGTCGTCAACGGAATTTCGGTGGATGGTGCAGAGCGGGCCGGCGTCGATCCATGGTCAGAGCAACCAACAGTCAGTCCTCCTGAATCTCAACGAGCCAGGCCTTGTCTTTGTATCAGTACAAGTCACCGTGTCTTCCGATATCGAAACCGGAGTTGTCACCCGTCACTTCAATTTTGCGGTGTTCAATGAAGCTGAGGCCTCGCTCGTTGGAGCTCTCTGCAAGCTGCGCCAGGCCTTCTCGCCGATTCCAAATGTTGTGGTTTCCGGAGTGGGTCCAGGCATTGTTGTTGGAGGGCGACATCTTGTAGATCCGCTCTGGGACCCGCCGAAGGATTTCGTCGGGCGCGCCAATCCAGTCGCAAGTCAGCCCTACGGGCGTCTTGAGCTGGCCCGTCTTAACCATATGCTGCAGCGCCTCGAGCGCCAGGCGAAGATTGCCTCTGTCAGTGCGAATCGCGCCTTGGCAAACATCAATTCGCAGAAGGACGACCGTGAAACCCGCTAGTCATGATGGAACGATTTGCCGAACAATCAGGGAGAGGGACTGATCTCGCGAATGAAATGATGCCGTCTTGGCTAACGTCTGCCCCCGGTCGGAACCGGACCTTGCGCCGCGTTAGCGCAAAGCGTCCGCGACCTCGAACAACCAGGCGCGATAAAGATCCTTCGCCCCCGGCCAGTAAAAGCACCCTAGCTGATTCAATTTGGCGGCAAGGGAATCGTCATCGGGATTGCGGTTGATCAGTTGCACGATCTCCTCCGCGACAAGACCCGCCTCAGCGCCCATCCCATCGGCGCGATATCGCCAGACAACGGCCTGCCAAGAGGAGTCATCCTCAGACCAGTCCTGATGAAAATAGCCGCCAAAGAATTGATCAAGCCGCCCCACGATGCCCTCAGTTTCAAGTTTTCGTTAGGTCCGCTACGGGTCGAAAGCGGACACTCGAATTTTGCCGCCGTCCTTTGATCATGGCACTTGACGCCTAAGTTGACGCGCAAGCTTGGTGACGCAACGTGGCAACGAATTTGACGCCGTGCGGCCTTAAGTTATGTGCCCAGCTCGCCAGATACATGTTCGGCTAGCTCTCTGGTGTTTCTGACGAACTCGGCCTCTAGATCAATGCCACACTTGTTTGCGAGAACAAGGATCGACCATAGACAGTCCGACAATTCATGACCAAGTTTGGCCTTGCAGTCATCGATATCCCGGATACCAGCGTTTGCCTGGATCAGCTTTGCCAGATCGCCCACGTCCCCAACGAAACCCAGCGCAAGTTCGCCTGTGGTCCAGACGCGCCCATACCTCTTGATCTCGAGCTGTTCGTATAGCGCGTTCAGCTGCAGTGCTGACTCTTCAAGATCACTGAGTTTCATGTTGATTGCACCTGACACTGGTTATACGGCGCGGAGATGATGGCGCTCACCAGCTTCCGCTTCGGGTCAAAAGCGAACAGCGGGTTTCGGTCCACCGGTGGTTGACCTCAATAGAGATCAGCCCGCTTCTTTGGCTTGACCGCCTGGAAGAACGAGTATCCCAGCATGATGTCGGTAATCAGGCGGGCGACCACGGCGGGTATCGCGATCAGCGCATGGATAAACATCGCGGCCGCCGAGTAGGCGGCGAACTCCGGGATGCGAAGCAAGATCGGCATCTTGTTCTGCCTGGTCAGCAGGAATTCTTCGCGAAGAGCATCCGTGTCGCTCCACCGACCACCATCGATGGCCAGTCGTGTTTGGGTCCTGTATAGATTTTTGCTGGCGCAGCCGCGCACAAAGGCGCGCCACATCCGACGCGGCTTAAGTACCAGGCCTGTCGAGAGTGCGATCAGATTCATCAGCCCGAGCGTGGGGGAGACATACATCGAGCCCGTCCCAAGCTCCCACGCACTCACTTCGCCTTCGCCGATGCGGCCAACGCTGTAGCCGGTCATCAAGTGGTGGAGATCGTGGTACTTCAGGTAACGGTGTCGGGTCTCGATGTTGGGCAATGGCACGAGCATGCATCCGGTGAATACGGGCACCGTACGCTGCCGGGCACCAACGACCGGACCGAAACCGCTTCGACGGTAGAAGTCAGCCAGTTCTTCACCAAGCGCCATGCCGCCCCCCTTGGACGCGCGAGTCGCCTGCAGTGCAGGCGCATTCGATGGATTGTCCTATTCCGCTCGCGTGGCGACAACGCTTGCCCCATAGGAGCGTCCGCTTCGGGCCGAAAGCGAACAAAGCGCATGGCCGCTCATCATGCCCCGAACATCATAATTCCTGCCCATCAGTGCCGTAGACCTTGCCCAGGCAGCCGTCCTGGTATTCCGACGAGGCTCCATCACCCAGGGGAACCGGAGGGCAGCTGGTGCCGACCGTCGGCGTCGGCTCATACGATGTCTGCTTCCACAGGACGGTTCGGCGATCGGCAAGGACAATCCAGAAAGCCGCCGGATTTCCCTCCGCGACCATCACCGCTCCCTGCATCAGCGCGGGCTGGGTTGCCAGCTCCGGGAGCTTCTTCATGTCCTGCATCTGCTGCACGAATTGCCTGGCCGTGGCCTGGTCGAGCCAGATCGTGTCGGCGCCGTCCTGGATGTGGAATGCCGTGCGTGGCAGTGACTGCATGCGAGCGACCAGTACCGGGGAGGACTGGGCAAGTTGCAATTGTTGGCGAGCCCGGGCGATGTCGGCCTCGTTCGCGATGGACTTGCCCGCCAGCGGAAGGCGCGCGGTCAGCAGCAGGTTCGGCGGGCCCTGTGGAAGCTGCAGGTCAGCTTCCACATAGCGCTGTTTGTCGGAAACATAGGCAACCCGCTTGACGTTGAAGTTCGCGTCCAGCAGGCGAACCGCGTCAGGGGCCTCCTCCTCCGAGCGGAGCCGGGCCAACTCCGGAGCCAGGCCGGTCACGAGAATCCATTCGAGATCGTAGCCGTCGAACTTGCCCTCAAGTAGCTCCTTGTTGGTGGCTGCCTTGGGCAGCAACTTGTCCAGCGCCCGCGTAATCGCTGCCGAATAGGTGCGATCGCCGTTGGCATTCGTCCAGGGCAGCATCAGGTATTGATGCGAATCGGATTGCGCGGACAACGTGGTGCCATCGCCAAGGGTCACCTGGATGTCGATGTGGGGCGAGCTATCCATGTGCCTCAGGTCGAAGCCCTTGGTCACCGCCTCGGCGAGCACGGCGGGCTGGCGCAAGTTGTCGCGCCAGGCATGCACCTTCGCGGCAAGACTCGCTGGCGCCGGGAGCACCTGCGTCTGCGTCAGGATCTTGTCGATCAGTGGCTGGGCGTGCCCGATTCCCGGCTCCAGCATGCGCAGGTCGATGCGTGGCTGCGGCGGTGCCCGCATGGCATCGACCAGGCGGGCCACGTCGGCGGCTGCAACAGTCCGTGGCGGAATCGCGCGCTCGGGTTGCGGCTTGCCGTCGCGACCTCTGCTTTGCCCGCCGGTCAGCCGGTAGGAAGCGCCATCCCTGACGATGGTGAGCCGGGTCTGCAATGGGCTCAGGTAGCTCATCCCGTCCCAACCCGATTCGATGACGATGCGCTCGGCCGTAGGCGCGGCGGCCTGGCCGTAAGCCTGAAGCGCGATGCAGCACAGGATCGCGGCGACAATCCACCGGCGGCCCCGCGCCACCCGGTCACAACGCGCACGTCTGTGGTCGCCACTTCCGTTCATGCTGCCCTCCCTGTTGCAGTCATGCTGCCCTGCCGCGCCGCACCTGGCAAACCTCGGCGGCTGACCTGGAACCTCGCCACCTCGGATCAAACGCCGGTGCGGATGCTTCGGACCCGCCGGTCCGCCCGACCGGCTACACGGCCCGCCCATGGCTCGGTGCGGACCCTTCCAACCGGCGAAAGGCCGGACGCGCGGCGCTGTGTCGCAGCCATCCTGGGACTCCCGGATGGGATGATGCGCGCCTACCGCAGCGGCAGAGTGCCCCTGCGGTCCTGGAGGGGTGGAGAGTGATTCGTTCGCGCGCGCATCGACGGTTCGTCGCATGGCTGGCCATCGCCGCCATGTGGCTGATGATCGTCGCGCCGGCCGTGTCGCGGACCCTGCCGGCGGCCTGGTCGATGCCCGACCTGGGCGCCTGGTGCGGCGACCACAACACCAACCCCACGCATCCTTCGTCGCCGCAGCCTCACGACTTCGTGCTGGAAAAGTGCGGCTATTGCGGGTTGCTCAGCGACAGCCCGACGCTGACCGGTGCCGCCTGGCACCCGCCGATCCTTCCACCTGTGGTGGCCATGCCGCACGGCCGGGTCATCGCCCTGCCGGGAATGCGGCATTCCGAGCTCGCTGCTGCGCCGCGTGGCCCGCCGGCATTCGTGCACGCCTGATTCCTCCAATGACACGCTGAGTCGTGTCGTTCTGCGTCGCCGATTCCCAGGGAACACCATGTCCACTTTCGCTTGTCGCCCGCGCTTCGATGCGCGCCTGTTTTCGCGCCTGCCGCGCCGCGCCTCCAAGCCCGCAATGGCCACCACCTTGATCGCCCTCGCGTCGGTGCCCGGGCTTGCCACGGCCTGCTCCACCTGTGGCTGTTCGCTCAACTCGGACTGGTCCAGCCAGGGCTATGCCATCACCACCGGCCTGCATCTGAGCGTGCGCGAGGACTACTTCAACCAGTCGCAACTGGTCAGCGGCACCGATACGGTCAGCCATTCGTCCTTCCAGTTTCCTAACGACCAGGAAGTGCAGCAGAAGACCATCAATCGCAACACCCTGCTGGGTGCCGACTACAATTTTTCGCGCTACTGGGGCGTGTCGGTGCAGCTGCCGTACACCGATCGTTTCCACCAGACGATTGCCGCCGGCGACACCGCTGTCTCGACCTCGGACGCCCAGGGCATCGGCGACCTGCGGGTGGTGGCGCGCTACCAGGGCTTCAGCGAAGACGCCGGCATCGGCCTGCAATTCGGACTGAAGCTTCCCACCGGTCGCTTCACGCAGGACTTCGAATCCGGCCCGCAGGCGGGCCAACCGCTCGATCGCGGCTTGCAGCTCGGCACGGGCACCACCGATGCGCTGGTCGGCGTCTACAAGTCAGGCTATCTGAGCGAGGCGGTTGGCTACTTTGGCCAGGCGATGGCGCAGGTCGCCCTGGATGCCCGCGAGCACTTTCGTCCCGGCAATTCGCTCAACGTCAACTTCGGCCTGCGCTACCTCGATGCGGGGCGGTTCACGCCGCAGGTGCAGCTCAACCTGCACAGCGAGCAGCGCGAGAGCGGCGCGCAGGCCGATCGTGCGAACAGTGGCGCAACCCTGGCCTATCTCAGTCCCGGCATCGGGATGAAGATCACCCCGCGACTGGATGCGTTTGCCTTCGTGCAGTTTCCGGTCTGGCAGCGCGTCAATGGCTTGCAGCTGGAACCGCGCCGCCTGTGGTCGGTCGGCGCCCAGTACCGCTTCTGACCCGGAAGCGGCATCGTCGGATGCCATGTGCGCAGACCTCTCCCATCCCCGGGAAGGGAGATGTCCGCGCACGGTAACGGACTCATCCGGCGTCGGAAGCGAGCCCGACGCGTTGCCGCCGAGCCCGGCGCATCATCCCCCGGCGGCCTTGTCGATCTCATGGGTGGCGGCAATATCGTCGGCCATCTGCGTTGCCACCTGGCTCAACGAAAGCGAGTGCATCACTTCCGGGGTCAGTGGATAGCGATACTCTTTCTTGAATCCACCCGTCAGGGTGGACGTATCGCCGATGCCGAGTATGGAGACGGTGAACACGAAGGATCTTCCGCCGCCGGCGCCCTTCGGCATGTCCTCGAGTGCATGGGTGATCTGGACGATCTTGCTGCAATGCGTCCGCGTCACTTCCTGGCCAAGCATGGCGAGACGCTGGTCCCCATTGCGGATGTCCACAATCATCCGCTCGACCCGATAGCCCTTTTGCTGCAGGTCGTCTGCCACGTGACCCGACAAGGTGCTGTTGATCCGGAACCACAGCTGGTTCACCTGCTCATCCGGAAAGACCATGCCACCGCCGCCCATAAGAACCGCACACGGCGTGGCCGGTTCCGCCATGGGCAGATCTCCCGCCCAGGCCGTCGCGCATTGCGCCGACATCAGCACGGCGAGCATGCCGAGCGCACCCTTGTTGAACTTGATCATGCTTTCCCCTGACTGGCGAATGGAATGGGTGATGCCACGCATGGTCCGCTTTCGGTCGGGAGCGGACACTTAATTGTCTTCGAGCACCTATTGCCAGTAACTCTTGCCCCGCGTCAAGGTTTCCACGTCGCCCTTCTCGGCGCCGTGTTCCGAGTGCAGAACAATTGCCGACTTAGTCATGACGCCGACAAAGTGCATCTTGCCGTACGCCGGATCTCCCTCAGGAAGGGTGAATTCGATCTTTGAACCACGAACATCCAGTGGGACGACCGCTGTAATAGGAGCGCCACCCTCGGCAATCTGGACGAATACGGTATAGCCAGGCTCTTTTGTCGAGGAGTCGCTCGGTACGATGAGGAGTTCCATGCCCAAGAGATCTCCGCCCTCTTTGTTGTAGTGGAGGTCGCTGTAGATGCCGGTGACGCGCTGCGTGACTCCCTGTGCCCCGACAGGGAGTGCAACCGTCAAAAGCAATACAATCACCCAAAAGCAGCAACGCATTTCGCCTCTCTCCACTCGAGCAGAATGTGACACCACCATTCCTTCGTATGCCGGTCTTTCGCGCTCTGCGAATGTCTGCTTCGGGTCGAAAGCGGACATTATGCGAGCCAGCCTCAGGGTCCCGGCCGCATCCTGGCGGGTGATCGCCGAAAGAGAACATTCCTCAACAGGAACAGCCATACGGCGCCGATAACGAGTGTAATGACCAGGCAGACTACGCCAGCGGCGATCGACAGTGCACCGTCGCCGGGGCCAACCTTCGGATCATTCAGCGTGATTGTGTAAAGACCGTGGGCAATCAACAAAAGGCCGCCGGCGCATCCAAACAAAACCCCGTTCCGAAGACTCTTCCGGGACCTTCCCAGGCGCCTATTTCGATCAAGGTCGATCGCGCGAAGGTTCTCCGATAGGTCAGCACGTTGCATGGACAAGTCGGAAATTCCACGCTCCCTCAGCACTTCCCTGAGCTCGGCCTCCGCTTCAGGCATCAGCGACGCCGTCAAGGCGACATGCATGAGTTCATCATCGGTCATTCGCTGGTACCGCTCCCGATATCCCGCCATTTCCCCTCCGATATTCTTGGCTGTCCACAGCTACTCATGTTTGCTTTGGGTCGGAAGCAACGCTCTTGGCGTCCACTCGCGCCGCTCATGAGTACCAATCGCACCGAGGTCTGCAAGCAATCCATCCACTCCAATCCCTCTGCCGCGCCCGCGCCACCTTTCATGCTGTCACGGGCTTTCTTGCTGCGGATTGGGCTCTCCGGGACCGTCCGTGGGCTCGTTCGCTTCCGGTAGCCCCAGATCTGCCGTGATGTACGCCACCATGTTAGTGGCGCGAGTCCATTCTGCCGTGGCTTGCATTATGCGTTCACGCTCCGGTCCATGGAACGAGGACTCAGCTGCCTTGCTAAACGCGTCGTCGTAGACTTGGGCCCGGCAATGCGTCTTCGTTGTCTTGCCACTGTGGGCAACTTCACTGAGATGATCCCGCTCCAGTCGGTGGCACGCGGCCATCGTGGGATAGTCAAGGCGATCGGCAAGATCTGCCAACTGATCCATCAAGACCGACGACATGTGGAAGGCGGCCCATTGGTCGACCCGCGAGCGATAACCGACCTTGCCATAGATGTCCTTGACATAGTCGTCCGTGCCCGAGATGGCGACACTCAGTGCTGCGGCCCGATCTGCCTCCGGTAACTCAGCGAGATGGTCGCTGGCCACCGTTACTCTTTGTCGCCACACCTGCAAGTCGTGCATGGCCTTGGGCATCTCCTCGGGCTTGACCACGCGCCAAGGGCCGGCGGCGTCAGAAGCCATCATGAGCGCCAATCCAAGAAGAACGGACATAACTCCCTCCCGTTGGTCACAGCAATTATGTTGTGCCCGCTTCGGATCGGAGGCGGACAGAACGTCTTGACGCCGAGCAATAGCTTGCCTTCGTCAATCCAAGTAGAAGAACGGATCTTGGCCCTGGGGTTATTGCGAGCCTTCGGATGATTTCGAAGGAGTGAGCTGTCCCCATGGAGGCCGCGAGGAGGGTAGCCTTGTCAGGCTCGGGCTTACCGGTTCCGGGCCCACCCATGAGCGCGTGGGATCCATCATGACGGGAATGCGCACATAAGCCTTTACCGCGACACCGTTACGCGTGGCGGGCGTAAAGTGCCACCGATGCACACTTTCGGCGGCCGCCAGGTCCAGTGCGGGAACACCGGATGTGGACTCGACACGAATGCTCTCGACGGTTCCGTCTTTGCCGACAAGTGCGAGGACAATGGTCTCGCCAGACAACAATGTGCCATCGCTGCCCTGCGGCCACGGAACCGTATAAGGCTTTACGTGGGCATTCGCTTCGCCCTTTGGAGGCCTGATCGTGAGCATCTTGCCGCTGGTGCGGGACGCCGGGGCCACCGCGCAGCCACACAACAACGCAACGATCGCCAGCAAAACAACTGACCGCATGGGATCTCCCTTTGTCCGCTAACCATCGATCCATCATCAGATACAAGAGGCTTCGCGCCTTTCCATGATTACGCCGCAACTGCGCGCGTGCGGAACATTGGAAGCCGCATGACGCACTGGGTGCAAAGGTCCGCCTCTGGTCGAAAGGGGACATTTCCAGATCGCTCAAATCTAGAAGTAAGCCGTGAAGTCCGTGGCGTTGAAGTGCTCCAAACCTACGCGCTTGGTGTAGGAGTCACGCTTCCCCAGATCTTCTGTGCCCAAGCTGAAGGTCTTGCCCATATCGTTGACTCTTATCTCGTAAACATGCCCAGGCACCGCTACCACCTGGGCGACGCTTCCGCCCAATTGGGTTCCTCTGTATATGGTTACGCTCAAAACGTGCTGGCCTGGAAGGACGCGTACCCAGAATGCGTTGCCCGTCTTGAAGTGATCCACGCCATTGATACTGCAGCCGTACCCTTGAGACGAATGGCAAGCGACGATGGCCGTGTCGGAAGTGGGGTGTTGTTTATCTGGATAGCCCTCAGCTGGGCGCGTGTTTTCCAATGGGGCGCAGCCCGACAATAGAGCCACGGTAACGAATGCGATCCATCCTTTCCTTCGCGACATGCACATTCCTTCAGCCTGGTTGCATAACCGGTCCGTCCGCATCGGGATCGAAAGCGGACATAGAAGCAAGAGTTACGGCGGTCGTTCCCCGTTGAGTAGCGCGTTGTAGGCCCGAAAAGCCGGATCGGAATCCCGATCTTCAACCGCCATCCGGAATTCACACCAGGCGTCTTCCAGTTCCCCGCAATCCCCGAGCCGGGTTTCAGTGAAGTTCCATCGTGGTCCTGCCGTGAATTTCAATTGGACGGCCGCCGTTAGTTCCCCGGCCTTCGCCTTGGGCAAGAGCGCCAGGACTTCGGATGTGAGTACGCAATCGGCGTTCTCAAAACCCTGTTCTCTGGCAGCCTGCACCGCGCGCTCAAGCTGCTCGGCGGCCTTTCTTATCCGATCGAGATCCATTGCTCCCGCCTGTGGTCTCTGTGCCTCAAGTGTTTTGTCCGCTTCGGGTCGAAAGCAGGCATCTCGTTCACTTGTTCAATCCGAGGGCAGTACATCCGGCTTGGGCAAGGCGAAATTGACTGGTACCCGGGCCCAGGAAACCACCGGGACACCGTCTCTAATGGCGGGGCGAAAGGTCCAGCTGCCGACGGCGGTGGCGGCGCTGTCGTCCAGCTCGCGGTAGCCGCTGCTCTGTTCGATCCTGGTTTCGGTGACCTGGCCATTCACGCCAATCTGGGCCATGACCATGACCGTGCCTTCATGATGGTCACGTATGGCCTCGGGCGGGTACTTCGGCCGGAGCCGCGTGGCGGTGGTGAGGTTCATCGACGAGGGACGGGTCCGCGACGAGCCACCCAACGAATAGAAGTGACGTGCTGCCGGCTGGGTACTGCCTGCAGTCGCTGGCTCGCTGGGCGACGCCTGGTCCTGTCCGTAGGCGTTTGGCGCCCACATCGCCATGATGCCGCTCGCCATGCACAACGCACCCACCATTTGCAGGCAGGTCTTGCCTGTCCCTGTTTTCATCTCCCCCCCTGTATGCCTGCACATGCCACGCGTTGCGCGTGGCTGCGGCACTTCTAATTGCTGGCCATTTAAGCTGTCAAGGCAGCCTCCTGATACGCAAGTTATTGCGACGCACGGACGGACATGGCGGCATCCGTCGACGAAGGCAGGCAAGCCTTCGCGCCCGCTCTGCTGCTCATCCCGCGTCAGGTACTGGTAGCCATGGCCGGCGCGCCCGGAGCCACGATCAACGCCGGCACAGGGGTTGGTGCCGTGGCCATTCCATGACCCCCTGCGTAAAAAAAGCGGCGTCAGGTTCGCTATGCTGCAGGTGCGGTGTCGAGCCCACTCCCGGATCGGAAGGGACTGAAGCAGGCCTTGCCTGACGGTCGACCCCGCCCCCTGTTTGATGCAATGGCCCGGGAGCTTCGTGATTCAAGTGAACTGCAACGTGAGCGATGGGCTTTGTGTGCGCCATGGATGAGCGCAAGTCGGATTCAAACCGGGCAGCCCTTGTCTTCAGCGTCCTGATCGCCGTGCTCACCGTGGCCGTCCTGCTGGCGCCACGCTTCAGGCTCCTCACGCCAGGGCCCAAGGTCAGCCCTTCGATTCGGCCGGCCATGCCTGCCGCCGAGTTGTGGCTGAGCACGGCGGATCGGCGGCTGAAGCTGGCCAGGCAACCCGACATCGTGATGAGCGCCCGCGGCACGTTGCCCGCCGATGTGGTGATCGACGTCCACAGCCGCTACCAGACCATGGACGGCTTCGGGGCGGCGATGACCGACTCGTCGGCGTGGTTGCTGCAGAACCGGCTGAATGAGCAGCAGCGCAGCGCCTTGTTGCACGAGCTGTATGGCCCGCCGCCCAACCTCAACCTGAGGATGATGCGCCTGACCATCGGCGCATCGGATTTCTCGGTGAAGCCGTACACGCTCGATGACGTTCCGTTCGGCCAGACCGATCAGCCATTGGAGCATTTCAATGTCGCGTCCAATTTGCGCGACGTGATACCGACCGTGCGCGAGGTGCTTGCCATCGATCCGGACCTGCGCATCATCGCCTCGCCATGGGGCGCGCCGGCGTGGATGAAAAGCAGCGAGAACCTCATTGGCGGTGAATTGCTGGAGCAATACGAAAGCACCTACGCGGACTATCTCGTCAAATACGTCGATACGTACCGCGGCTATGGCATTCCCATCTTCGCCCTGACCTTGCAGAACGAGCCGGGTTTCATTCCGATCACCTACCCGGGCATGGCGCTGTCGTCGGACACGCGGGCACGCATCGTCGCGCAGTATCTCGGCCCGAAGCTGGCCAGCCGCAGGCCCAGGACCCGCATCCTGGAATGGGATCACAACTGGAACCGGCCGGAGCAGCCATTGGCCGTGCTGGGCGACCCCGCTGCCTCACGCTATATCGATGGCGTTGCCTGGCATTGCTACGAAGGCAGCCCGTATGCGCAGAGTCGCGTGCATCGCGCGTTTCCCCAAAAGGACGCCTATATCACCGAGTGTTCCGGCGGCGACTGGGCGTCGAGCATCCATGGCGAACTGCTGTGGTTCGCACGGGACCTGCTGATCGCCGGCATCAGGCAGTGGGCGCGCGGCGTCGTGTACTGGAACCTGGCGCTCGACGAGCAGCACGGCCCGCATTTCGGCGGCTGCAGCGCCTGCAAGGGCGTGGTCACGATCGACTCGGCTACCGGGGCAGTGAGTCGCAACGACGAATACTACGCGTTGGCGCACTTCAGCAGCTTCCTGCTGCCTGGCGCCGTGCGGGTGGACTCCACCGCCACCGACAAGGGCATCGACAACGTGGCATTCCAGAATGCTGCCGACGGTTCGGTCGTGCTGGTGATGGTGAACAGCCATGCGGAAGCGCGCCAGCTGTCGGTGGCAGAGGGCCAGACCCGCTTTGAATACACCATGCCGCCGCAAAGCGTGGCGACCTTCGTATGGAACCCGGGCGGGGCCGGCGCCTGGTTGCAACGTGTGCTGCGGCAGCTGAAAGGCGCCCGCTAACGGGAGTCGTTGGCGCGCATCGGCATGACACCGCGGGCGCTCCGGAAGCCGCAGCAGCCATGGAGAAACGCGAAGTCAGGCGCTTGCCGGCAGACCGACACGCGGCGCAGGGCGACGCCAGGCGCTCACCACCGCCGCGAACAGCAGCGCATAGGCCACCAGCCAGACGTAGTAGCCCGCGAGCACCGATACATGAGGATTATCGGGCAACCATGGTGCGATGACGGCGAACACCAGCCCCAGCGCGACACCGGCAAGCAGGCGCCGGAGCGTGCCCTCAGACCTGCGCTGGCTCGCAAGCACGATGGCCGCCAGGACGAAGGACAGGTTCATCGTCGCGGCGAGCACCAGGCCAAGATAACGCCATGCTTCGCCCGCCGGATGCGCGATCGCGTCCACCAGGCCCGCACCGCCCAACCCGAGCGCGGCATAGGCTGCCTGCCAACCGGGCAGTTCCACCGGAGATCCCAACACCTGACACGTGACCGATGGCAGGAGCAGCGCCAGGCCAAGGCAAAGCAGGCTGAGCGTCAACAGCTTGAGGGGTCGGTCCAAGGCATCGTCCTCTGCGTGTTCGTGCTGACTCACCAAGCGAGGCCCGCGCCGGGCCAGACGCGGTCTTTGCGAATCGATGACTGCGCTCGTTGAATACCGCCTCAGCCCCGGCGTGCAGGCAGGAAGCGACTGTTGCGCAGCAGTCCGGCCGAGACCAGCGACACCAGCACGCCGACCGGGAAAATCTCCACGAAGGTCATCGGCAGGCGGTACATCGGGTTCGCGTACTGGATCTTGAAGGCATCCATCTCGGCACCCAGCTTCGCCAGCGCCTCGGCGCTCGCGCCCTTGGCCTTCTCGCTGGCGATGATCGCCTGCGCATAGGAGCTGGCGAAATCCATATGCGTCATCGCCTGCACCGCTTCCCAGGCGACTACGTAAAAAATCCCGGCGATGAAGCTGATGCCCAGGCCGACCCCTAGCGCCGACCAGAAGCCGATGACTCCGCCCCGGTCCACGTCCCGGTGCCGCTTGATACCCACGAACACCGCGCTCAGTGCGATCAGCATGGTCGTGTAGCCGATCACCATGCCGTACTTCAGTGGCGGCATACCGGAGAACGCGATGAAGGTGACGAGTTCGAACCCGCCGACGACCAGGCCGGCGATCACGCCGTATTTCAGGATGGTGCGTAACAAGGTCATACTCCTCGGTAGTGGTTGGAGCCGTCATTGACCGCCATCCGGTGTCCTCCGGCAATCGCCCGAATGGGTGATTCCCGCCGATTCACCCTTAATCATCCGGGTTCAGGGCACGATCCCGAGTTCGCGTGCCCGGCGAACCGCCTCGGTGCGCCGCTTCGCACCCAGCTTCTCGTACAGCCGCGCGACGTGCGTCTTGACCGTGTTCGGCGACACGTGGAGGTGCGTCGCGATCTCCTTGTTGGAGTGCCCGGCTGCCAGTTCGTGCAGCACGTCCAGCTCACGCCCGCTCAGCCCCAGCGCCGCCTGCGCCTGCGGGTTGCCGTCGAAGCTGCGCGCCGCAGGCGCGGCGAAAACCCGCACGCCCAGCACGATGCCCAGCACCAGGAAGGCGGCCGCGACCAGGAACAGGTAGATGTCGCCCGCATGCATCCGCGCCAGGCGCTGGTAGTCCAGTCACTGCAGGGCGAGCGTTCCCGCCCCCAGCAGCGCCCCGTAGCCGACCACCCGCCTCCACATCAGCGCCTCCGCTCGCTCTGTCCCGGGTCATCTTAGCGCCGGTCCGCGAACGGCAGGAGCGCCCGGCCGATGCGACTGCGGGCGGCCCCGGTACAGTCCCGAATGCCCCGGGAGGCTGCCCGGGCGGGCCATGGGCCACACCGACAACGCGGCGCGCTGATGGCTTCCAGCCTCACTACTGCGCGACTGAGGCGCGGGCTATCCTGAAGACTCCGGAGTGGAGACTTTCCATGGCCAGGCTTGTCTATTGCTTGAACCAGTCCCTGGATGGCTACGTCGACCATATGGCGTTTGCGCCAAGTCCGTTGCTGTTCCGTCACTTCATCGAGCAGGCGCGCGAACTGACGGGCAGCTTGTACGGTCGCCGCATGTACGAGGTCATGCGTTACTGGGACGACGAGTCCGACGAGTGGAACGCGGAGGAACGTGATTTCGCGGCGGCGTGGCGGAGCCAGCCGAAGTGGGTCGTATCGCGTTCGCTGGAGTCAGTCGGTCCGAACGCCACCCTGGTCGCCGATGACATCGAGGCGGTGGTACACGGACTGAAAGCCGAGTTCGCCGGGGAGATCGAAATCGCCGGGCCGGAACTGGCGCATAGCCTGACCGGGCTTGGCCTCATCGATGAGTATCGGATCTACGTCCACCCCGTCGTGCTGGGCCACGGCAAGCCCTACTTCGCCGGACCCCGGCCGCCGCTCCACCTCGTGGCCAGCGAGTTGATGGGCGACGACGTGATCCGCCTGAGCTACGTGCCTGCCTGATCGCGCGACGCGCATGGGACACCTCCGGGTGAAAGCAGGCAGCCGGTTACAGCGACATTTGCGCGGAAACGTCATCTGACGCGAGTTCCTGAGATCGCGCCTGTTTTACGACGACCGTTCCGGCAACGAAATCGTGGGTCGCCCGACGCTTGTTGTTGGCCAGCATCACGACGAGCAGGCTCAGGTTCCAGAGGTGGGAAAGCGCGCTGACCCCGGCGTTCCACTCGGGCGCCAGACTTATCTGTGCCGTCAGGCGCTGCTGCCATCCGAGTGACAGATACTCGGCATCGGTCATGCTCAACGTGCCCATGACCAAGGCCAGCCCGGCAAGCACCGACAGTGACAAGGGGACCACGTTGCGCAGGAAAGCTTCGCGATAGCCCACGGGCGATCCGTCGGTCTTCACGATGCGCAGTCCCATCATCAGCTTTCCGGGCGTGCCACCGTACCGCTGCACCAGCAAGACATAGAACCCGATGTTCACCAGCACCTGGAGCACCGTGCAAGCCACATAGAAATGGCGCCCCAGGCTCCAGACCAGCAGGTACAGCACGAGGATGGGCACGAAACAGACAAGATCCAGCAGCGATGCCCCTACGCGCTGCCAAAACGTTGTGTAGAGCACCGGTGCTTCCCTCTCCGAATCAATGGTCGACACAACCTCGCAACAAACCCGGCCCTGCCCGGGTGTCCGCTTCGGATCACAAGCGGACCTCCCAGGCTCGCCAACGCGCTAGCCGATCACTCCTGCCCCTGAGGGCGATGCTGCGGTCAGGACCCACCCGGTAAACCTGGCCGCTCAGCGACCAGGCGGCAGGACCGTGAAGCGGTTACACAGGAACGTGTTTCCGGAAGCGTCCTTGGTCTTGGCATAGGTGCTTTCGCGGACCGTCAGCACTTCGCCCTGCACGCAGCGCTGGTCCTCATGGAGGAGGTCGGCAAAACTGCCCGTACGCGGCGGCGTATCGCCCTCGGCCCGCTTTTCGTCGCCATAGCCAAGCCAGTAGCTGACCCAGTCACTGGGCTTCTTGTTGCTGCTGGTGGCCGACTTGCCTGCCTCGAAACCCAGTTGATAGCTTGCGTGATCGATGGGCTGGAACTGCAGGGCGGTCACGGGCAACGCGTTTTTCTGCGGATCAGGTTTTCTGTCTGGCAGTGCATTCGAACTGTAGGTTCGTTGTACTAAAAAGCCCACGATGACGATGAGCCCAACTGTAGCCATGACCAAGCTTTTCGATTGCATGGAGTTCCACCCTCTGTGTTGGAAGACCGTTCTGAATCGACGAGTGTGTAGCTGCGTAAGCCAAGCTGTTGCTGTCCGCCGGCGCGCGCGGAGTGAGATCTACATCCAGGAGACGTCGACGACGTCGACTTCCATGCCCGGCACCAGGGCAACCTCGTTGATCTCCTCGGCATGAATGGCCGCCTCGGAGCCGGAGCTTGGATGCCCTTGTGCGATTTCGGGCCAGTGCCGCGTGGCGAGATCGATCGCCTTGGACAGCGCCGAGCCGGGGTCGCCGGCTGAGACGACGCCATAAAGCTCGAAGCCGACGGTTCCTTCGGGACGCTGAAATCCCTGCCCGACGGCCAAGACTGACCAAAGCCCCATATCCCCCCCTTTTTTCCCCTTTCCGTCCGCCAGCAAGGCCGACGTAGCCTGGAGTCCCCGGCATGCAGTATGGCAATTCCTTGACGCGCCGGGGAGCAGCGCCACGTCTACGCTGCCAGATGGCCGTCCATCCGTCTCTAGGAATCTTGGCAGGGCCGTGGGGCCGTGATGGCCGCGGAGGTCCCGGCAACTGGAGGTGACGCTGGGGAACCGCCCTGACTACCCGCGGCCCCGGTGGGCGCCGGGGCGAGCCCGCCTCACGAATGGCGGGCTAGCTGCCGATGGGATGCTTGAGCAGCAGCGCCTTGAAGCGTGGATCCTCGCGCAGCGGATCCCAGACCGGGTCGAGCCGGAGCAACGCGCCCGAGAGGATGCCGCCGGTAGGCATGGCCAGCACGCGTTCGATCAGGGCGACGGCCTGCTCGGGCTGGCCGACCCGCACGTACAGCAGCGCCTGGCACACCAGCATGTCCGCGCCGGTGAGCACGTCCCTGGTGACCGGCATCAGGGCGACGGCACGCTCGCCTTCCGCAACGGCCTCGGCTTTGCGCCCGAGTCCGGCATAGGCAAAGCCCAGGGCGAGATGCAGGTCGGCGTCATCCGGTCGCTGGACCAGGGCGGCACGCACCTGCCCCGCCACCTCGGCAAACACCGCTGACGCCTTGTCCGCGTCGCCCGCCCCCTGCATGGCCCAGGCCACGTACAGGCGCCGGGGCAGGACGATGTTGTCCGGGTCGTCCCAGTTTTCCGCCTTGTCCGACTCGGCCACCTTGACGGCCCCGGCATAGTCGCGCGCCAACAAGCGCTCGAAATACATGGCCATGATGTTGCCGGCGTAGGCATCGGTGCCCGGCGCGAGTGCCGCCAGCGCGGTGCGCAGCGGTGCCGGATCGGCTTTCCACATCAGCTGGTTGAAGGCCAGTGACGCGCGTTCGCCAGCCGGATTGCGGCTCACCGCGAGGGCCGCGGCAAAGGCCCGGTCGGCGTCTGCGTAGCGACGCAGGCTCTGATAAGTCACCGCGAGCTGGCCGAACGCAAATTCGCTGTGCGGTTCCAGCACGGTGGCCGACTCAAACAGCGCCACCGCCTCATCCCAGCGCCCCTGGCGCCGGGCGACCGAGGCGATCAGCAGTTCGACCGTGGCGCTGTTGGGCAAGGCCTGCCGGGCCAGCGCCAACTGGGTGCTGGCAGCGGCGTAATCCCGATGACCCCAGTAGTGATACAAGCCCAGCGCATAGTGCGCCTGGCCGAGATTCGGCTGCAGTGCCAGCGCGCGGTCGGCTGCGGTCTTCGCTTCCGCCAGGCGCGCGTCCGTGCGATCGGGCCCGAAGAAGTACATCTGCATGTGGGCACGCGCCAACGCGGCCGCGGCCAGCGCGAAGTGCGAATCCTTGTCCAGGGCCTGCTGATACAGCGCGATGGCCAGCGGCAACTCGGACGAGGACAGCACCGGATCATCGTAGGCACGGTTGGCATGCGCGCCGGCCTGCAAGTACAGATCGTAGGCGGCGGCGTTCTGGGTGGGCGCCTTGTCCATGCGCGCGGTCTCGGCGGCCGTCAGCTGCACCTTCAACGCCTGTGCCACGTTTTGCGCGACCTCGCCTTCCACGCTGAAGACGTTGTCCAGCATGCGCGTATAGGCTTTCGCCCAGAGATGGTTGCCGCTGTTGGCGTCGATCAACTGCACATTGATCAGCACCTGATCGCCGACCTTCTGCACCGTGCCCTCGAGCAGCGTCGCCACGCCCAGCTGTCGCGCGATGGTTTTCACGTCTTCCGGATGGCTCGGATACTTCGCCGTCGAGGTACGGGAGATCACCTTGAGTCCACCGATACCCACCAGCTCGGTGAGGATCATGTCCTGCATGCCGCTGGCAAAATACGCGTTGCTGCGGTCGGTACTGAGACTCTCGAACGGCAATACCGCGATGGACTTCAGGTCAACCGTCGACGCCGTTTCCACCGGGCGACGGGCGAACGGGTGCAGGCCAATCACGGCGCCCGCCAGCGCGAGCAGGACCACGATCCCGGCAACGAGTCGCCAGTCGAACCAACGTGGCTTGTCGGGCTCCACCGGCGTTGACGGAATGACTTCGGTGGTGACCGGTGGCAGGGCAGCATCGCGGGTGACGGGCGGTACAAAGGCGAGCTTCTTGGCCGGCAATGCCCTGTCCGGCAGCAACTCTTCGCGTGACGCGGCGAATCGCACCTGGGCATCGAGGCGAAAGCCGACGCCGTGCACCGTGTGCAGATAGCGGCACTCTTCGCCGCTTTCGCCGAGCGCGTGGCGCAACATGGCGATGACGCGGCTAAGCACGCCAGGCGTGACGTGGCTATGCCCCCACACCTCGTCGAAAATCTCGTCGCGGCTCATCACGCGACCGGGCTCACGGGCCAACAGGACCAGGACGGCAAATGCCTTGCGCTCGAGCCCGACCTCCTCGCCGTCGACAAACAGGCGATGGCCAAGGGTGTCGATCTCGATCGTGCCGAACGCAATCCACGCAGCAGTGGTGGACTCTACGGCCATTTGCTCGACCTCCATCGCCGCTCCTGACCCGGTTCAGGTTACACCAAGTCGGTCGCAAGCCCCGGTAGATCCCACGTATGGATTCCGTTGTTGACGCCACCGCATGCCGGCGCCATCCGGACCAGGCCTGGGTGTCGCCCATGGTTACGCCGGTTTGGCACACAGCGGCGACTTCGCCGGAGACGCCGGGTCGGGCCCGACCTCATCGGCAGCTCACTGGAACGACGAACGGGAGGCCTGGAAATCGACATCCTGGCGCCCGCTTCCTTCGGTAGGAGTGGCGTAGGGCGCGTGTCACCGCCCATGTGCCAGAAGTCACGCTGACCGGGTATCCGATAGGGCAGGTCCGCTTCGGGTCAGAAGCGGACCGCGGTTCCCCTTGCGGGTACCTGCGAGCATTACTGCGCTTTCAAACCCGGCGGAAAGTAGGTTCGGTCGGCCACGGCGCCTTTGGGTCGATAGAAGCGAAAGGTCAGGCTGTATCCCGTTCCCTTCGGCGTCGGGATCCAGTTGCCGTCCGGTGCGCCCTTGGGCTTGGTGGCGCCGAAATACAAGGTCAACGAGCCATCCTCGCCATACGTCAGCTTCGAGAAATTGTTCAGAAGGTACCGCTTCAACGGATTGGGCAAGACGCGGCGATGGACCGCGTCAACGGCAATCACTGACCAGAAGTGGGTGGCGTAGAGCGACGGCAGCTGGTCCTTTTCGAAGCGCAGTGCATAGGCACGGTCGCCATTGAGAGGCTTGCCGTCCGGGTCAACGAATCCCTTGTAGTAGATCACCTCCTCGTACGTATTGGCCCAGATGCCGCCAAGATTCACCAGCGTGCGCAACAGCCAGTTGCTGCCGTAGACACCAATCGTCGAGGGCACCGCCCAGCCATTCTTTACGGTGCCATCGCCGAGCGTCGGCGAGGCCTTGTAGATCGAAGGGATGGCCTGCTGGTGGATCACCTGATCGACATGCTGACGCGCGCCCGGCTCCTTGATGGCCCTGGCGATGGCGCGGGTGCTCGCCTGCAGCTTCTCCATGCCCGGATTGGTATCGGCCGCGCTATCCAGCGCCAGGGTCGCGGACTCGAAAGCTTCAACGCCCGGCAACTTCTCGATGTCGAACCTCACCGTCGCTGGCACCTCGGGTACAACCGGATGGCCACTGGCATGGATGTTGAACCGCTTCTGCAAGGCCACCGCCTCATCCCGGTTCGCGCCAAGTTCGACGCGCGAGAGGACACGCAGCGACGTGGTCGATACATCGACACGCTGGGTCGTCTTCGGTAGCTGGATATCGGCGCCTTTCAGGCACACCGCAAACTCGCCGTCAGGGTGCTGCGGATACACGCGTTCATTGATGTTGGCCACGGTCTCTCCCCAGCCGTTGAGGAACTGGACCGTGTAGTACCTGTCCTTCACCTTCGGGACCGACACCAGGGCGCAGCTCTTGTCGTCGATGGCAACCCAGGCTTCCGAATAGGCGACATCAAGATTCGGGTTCGGCCAGGCCACGTCGCCCACCTTGCGGTGAACGAGCTGGTTCCACTTGAAGCCGCTGTCGAAGTCGGCCTGTTGCTGGTTGAGCACCAAAAGGCGACTGAGAAGATAGATATAGCTATCGCTGACTTTTTTGTCCGTCGGCAGAGGTGCCACGGCCTGTCCGTGGGCCGCTGCTGCAAAGACCGCCACCAGGATGAGACTCAAGAACCGCTCACGAGATATCATGACTTTCTCCGGACGCATGTGCCACAGCGTGCACCTTCCGGGCCGGCTATTTCGTCCGAAAACGTACGAACCCCGATTAGGTATTTCTACTTACCGAAGAGGTTGGCGCACGGGCGGATGAAGTGTCCGCTCCGGGCCGGAGGCGCCCCTTGGTTTGCAGTCCGCCAAGTTGTACGGTCTTCTGCTCGCACAAGCGCGCCCTCATTTCACCAGGACGGCGCCGAACGGACCGTTGGTGGAACCATAGACGCCGCCACCAACGGACTGCAGAAACAGCAGGTAGGTCGATCCGATGACGCAACACGCCGGGTCAAGCTCAGCGATCGGCCCATCAACGAGGAGCACGATCTGCTCGACCTTCGGACCTTTCAGAGACTTCGACACGCTTAGATGGGCGCACGAGAAGTCCTTCCTGCAGCCGCTCTTGTCGACCCGAAGCACCGTGGCAATGGCCACCAGGTCCGACGTCGCCACCCGTTCCTCCAGGCTCTTCTCCGGAACCTGATTGCCCGACGCGACGCCGATGGGCGCCATGGCAAGCAAGGCAGTTGCAATGAAGGCCAGTCGGCCAGGCATGAGTCTCACCACTGAAATTCCCTCTCAACCAATGTCCGCTTCGGGTCGGATGCGGACGCTAAATCACTGCGTCGTTAGTAGAACGGTCGCAACAAATCCGCCAAAAAAGGCCAATGCACATCCAGCAAGCATGAGCAGCTCACTCCGTGTCCATTTTTTCAGTGGCGGGCGCCCCCATCCCGGCCTTGAAACACCCAGGCGCCTGGCGACACTACGAAGGATGAGGTTCGCCCCTACTACCCATGCGAGCATTCCGAGAACCAGCGGCTCAACCCGATAAAATTCCAATTCGCCCCCCCCTTCTCACATATGGATTGCCCCTTCCTGGCGACGGTCCGCTTTGGGTCGGAAGCGGACCTCAATTGAGCCGCACATCAAGCTGTGAAACGCAGCCAAATCGACTCGTCTCTGTTTCGTAGATCGCAGAGACATCGGCCGTGCCGATTCGAGCGCCATATACGGTTGCACCAGTATCGGTCGCCATTGTTCGCTCACCACCAGGGAAAGCGGCTTCTAGCGTGTCACCCGGAACACACGCAGTGCGCTCAAACCAGATACTGAGCCACCCGCTCGCGGTTGAGCCACGTGGCGCTGTATCTACACGCACATAGGTGATTGGCAAACCACATCCAATCTTCTTGCTCTCGAAGGAGCCCGCATAGCCACGGGACAGCGGCACCGGTTGCAAGTTCACACAGAAGCGCTTTTGGATATCTGAAATGTCCAATCTCCCGGCGGAAAGAACTGCTCGAACGCCTTCAAGGACGCCAGATCCCGGCGCGGCTGGTGCCGCGGCCAGGAAGGTCGGCAGCGTCAACATGACCATAACAACGCCAAAAATCCCTCTCTCTCGCATGTCGGCCTCGAAGAATTTCCCTGGAAGCTGGCGAACAACTGTCAGGTCCGCTTTGGGTCGCAAGCCGACACTAGCACCAGCTCCGCCGTCCCGCGCGCGCCTTTGACCGCTGGCGGCCGCGAGCTGCCCCCGGCGGCCCGGAAAGCCGCTTTGGGAAGGACGGGTCCGAGGCGCCGGCCGATACAGGTTTGCGTCGCAGTGTCGAATCTCCGAAGGCTACTTCCAGGACGCGGCGCGCCAGGCTGCCCGGTCCCCAGGGCCGATGCGACCGGCTCCAGGCCCCACCCTGCTGCCAGCGGACGATCAGCGGACGCTCGCTCGCTAGTCTCACGGCTCCCCATAGAACCTGGAGCCGATCATGACGATCTTCGATCCCAGCGGAACGTTGTTCGCCGATGACGATGAGGTGACGCTCGTGGTCATCTTCAATCATTCTAGGCCGGGCGCGAGCGCGCCGGTGTTCGTCTGCCTACCGGCGATGGGTGTCGCCGCGAGCTTCTATGCGCCGTTCGCGGAAGCGCTTGCGCAAGCCGCCGGGGGCGCGGCGGTCCTGGCCGATCTGCGCGGCCAGGGCGAAAGCGCGGCGCTCGCACGACACGGCGCGCGATTCGGCTATCAGGAAATCGTCGCGCAAGACATTCCGTCGTTGCTCGCCTCCATCGCCACGCAGTTTCCCGGTCGGCCCATTTATCTCGTCGGCCATAGCCTGGGCGGCCAGCTCGGCAGTCTCGCGGCAGTGCATTCGGCACCCGGCCTGGCGGGTTTGATCCTGGTGGCAAGCGGCACCGCCCACTATCGCGCGTGGCCAAAAGCGTTGCGGTGGCGTGCAGGCGTCGCGGTGCAGGCGATCCGCCTCGTGGCTGCATTACTTCCCTGGTACCCGGGCCGGCTGCTGGGTTTTGGCGGCGACCAGCCGCGTCGATTGATGGCCGACTGGAGTTACAACGCCTGCACCGGCCGGTATCGCTGCGCAGGCAGTAGAATCGACTACGAGGAGGCGCTGAATGACATCGCGTTGCCCGTGCTTTCGGTCGAGATCCGCGACGATCCCGTGGCGCCGACGGGCGCGGCGACCGAGCTGCTCGCGAAGCTCGCATCCTGCACGATCGAGCGCCGGCAGATCGACGGCGTTACGGCCGATGCGCCGTGGCGGCGTCACTTTTCCTGGGCGCGGAGTCCCGACGAGGTGGTCGCTGAAATCACCTCCTGGGTGCGCGCGCAGTCTCGCCGAACCGACGTCGAATACCTCGAGCAGGCGGTCGTATGAGCCTTGAGGTGGCGGCACATCTGGCGCTTCGCGTGCTCGGGCCGGTGCGGCTCGAGCACGAATCGCAAACGTTCGAACCGGGTGCACGGCGCGAGCAGGCGCTCCTCGCCCTGCTCGCCGCCGAGGCGCGTCCGATGAGTCGCGCCCGCCTCGCTGCACTGCTCTGGCCCGATGCCGAGGACGTCGACGCGCGCGGGCGCATGCGCCGGTTGTTGCACGAGCTGTCGATCCATGTGGGGCACCGTGCACTTGTCACTGATCGTCAAACCGTCGCGCTCGCGAACGATGTGTGTGCCGCCACCGATCTGGCTTCGCTGCGCAACTCTTTGGCGCGAGGACTGTATCGCTCGACCGAGGACGCCAGCGAGGAGAGCCTGGCCGCCCTTGAGCACGCGGCAAACCTTGCCGCCGCCGAGTTTGCGGAGGGATTGGTGATCGACGAATGCGACGAGCTGTCGGCGTGGCTGCAGCGACAGCGCGAATCACTGCGGCAGGCGCGCGAGCAGGCGCTGGCGCAGTTGGTCACGCGACTCGAAGGCGCACGGCAGCACGAACGTGCGCTCCGCCATGCGCAAGACCTTGTAGCGATCGATTCGCTGAACGAAGCTGCGCAGCGCCGTCTCATCCGGCTGTATGCCGCCGTCGGACAACCCCACACAGCGTTGCAGCAGTT
This sequence comes from Dyella soli, assembly GCF_054482295.1. Lineage (NCBI taxonomy): Bacteria > Pseudomonadati > Pseudomonadota > Gammaproteobacteria > Lysobacterales > Rhodanobacteraceae > Dyella > Dyella soli. Next base: position 79,839 of record NZ_JBTFFU010000002.1, on the reverse strand, counting down.
CCAGCGATGCCGGCAGGTCCTGCACGACGAACTCGGCGTTGAGCCGGAAGCCGAGACGCTCCAGGTCGCCGATGAGATCGGCGTACGCGACGTGGCCACGACGATACTTGCCGACAACCCGCCCTCGCCGGCGGCGGTGAAGTTCACGCGCAGCGGCGACGTTCATCTCGCTTATCAAGTGCATGGCGCCGGTCCGCTCGACGTGCTCCTTATCAGCGGCTTCGTCTCGAACCTGGAGCAGGCGTGGGAGCCTGGCGGGCCGGCGGCCTTCTTCCGCGAACTGGCGCGCGACTTTCGCCTCATTCTCTACGACCGGCGCGGTGTCGGGGTCTCCGATCGCACCGTCGATCCCGCCGATACGTCGGTGAGCAGCGCGGATGCGCTGGCGGTACTTGACGCCGCGGGCAGCCGAAGCGCGCTCGTGTTCGCGGTGTCCGAAGGCGGCTCGATCGCGATTCGGCTCGCCGTCGAGCATCCAGAGCGCGTCGCGGGGCTGGCCCTCTGGGCCCCGCTTGCGCGAGGTACCGCCACGCACGACTATCCGTGGGCACTAACCGCCGAGCGCTATGAGCGCTGGCTCGAGTCGCTCGTAGCGCAATGGGGGCGGCCGGCTGCAATCGAGACTTTCGCACCAGAGCACGCGAGCGATCCGCTACTGCAGCGTTGGTGGGCACGCATGCTGCGTCTCGGCTCCAGCCCGTGCTGCATGCACGCCGTTCTGCGCACGCTTGCGCTGAGCGATGTACGCGCCTTGCTGCCGCAGGTGCGCGTGCCGACGCTTGTCATGCATCGAACGGGTGACCGCGCCGTGCGCGTCGACGCCGGCCGCCACCTCGCGACCGCCATTTCCGGCGCCCAGTGGCTCGAATTGCCCGGTACCGCGCACTGGTGGTGGCTAGGCGAAACGGCACCGATCATCGAAGCGATCAAGGGCTTCGGACGGCGTCTGGCGGACAGCGTCGAGCGCTAGCCAGCCTGCCTTCACCCTGACCAGGGTGCGTCGGCCTGCAAGGTACACCGGTCCATCGATCAGGAAATCCCGACCGGTTTGTTCGGGTCAGAGGCGGGCATTCCCTCAACCAGCGGCATCCTGCCTTGGCCATCGCCACGCGTACCAGACGATCAACAGCGAAATCACGATCTCAATCGCCCCGAGGAAGAGATAGAACTACCAGGCGCCGGGCATGGTAACCAGCATGACCAGGGTATAGAACAGGCCAAGGACGACATTTGCCGCTCGATTGATGACGGGCTTCATGACCAACGAGAGAAAGATCATCAAGCCGGGGATAGCTAGCAGCGCTGACGTTCCAACCAGGACACCCTGAGTTACCGGACCAAGAGGCCCCATCTGACCTCTCAGCATGTCCTGGAGATTACCCGGCTTGAAAAGCCCGAAATAGTCACCGTAGATGTAGCAAAACATCAGGCTGGTCCATAGGGAAGCGAGCTTCAGCTTCACATGTACCTTCATGTCCTGAAGTGCAGGCGCGTTGGTCTCGTTGGACCTCATGGCACTCCCCACTTTCGGTTTGTACAGATTAGACCAGAAAGTCACTCTGGCCCCCTCTCGTTTCATCACGTCGCATGGACGCCCGTCAGTGCCTGAAGTGCGCGCCTTCGCTGACTTCGCACTGCCACGCCTGCGATCGCGTTTTGCCGTGCTCACGAAAGATGCTGAAAGACCGCCCGAAAAGCCCATTCTTTCAAGACACGGAAGATTGACTGCCGAATAGTACGGATTCTCTTCTCTGTCCTGCGTTCTTAGATTGGCCGGGTCGGCCCCATTAGCCAGACCAGCACACGCTGTGCCATCGACCATCAAGAGAAAGACAGGCATGAGCAATCACCAGAAGGTCGCCATCGCTACCGGCGCATACCAAGGTATCGGCGCGGGCCTCGTCAAGGCCTTCCGCGAACGCAATTATCGCGTTATCGCCACTTCCCGGCCCATCAAACCGTCTGGCGATCCAGACGTGATCGCCGTGGCGGGTGGCACTGCCCACCGCGCGGTGGCGAATCGCGATTGCGAGCGTGCAACTCAACCAATGGCTGCAGGCGAATTGCCAAATCCCGAAGCACAAAGAGGTTTATCACTATGCCAATGATCGACGCATTCATCCCGGAACATGCGCTCACCCCTGAAGCTGAAGGGCACCTTCTCGAGGAGCTTACCGACATCCTCATCAGAGCCGAAGGATATGATCCAGGGAACCCTGTTGCACAACGGATCTCCGTGCTCTATCTGCATCGCCCCGCCGCAGTCCTCGTTGGTGGCGAACCCTCCAAGTTGCCACGCTATCGCATTATCCCGTCGGCGCCCGAAGGCCAGTACACCGACGAGTCGCGTGCGACCCTGGTGAAGGAAATCACCGAGGCGGTTGCTCGTGCCGAGAACACGCCATTCGAGGAAATCGCGCCCCGCGTCTGGATCTTTCCCACAGAAATACCCGACGGGCAATGGGGTGCAAAGGGGATCATCCTTCGGCTACCCGACATTCACGCCATGCTCGCCGGAGAGGAAAAGCGCCATGAAGGCGTGGACCGGCTCGCGCGGAGGCGCAAGCAAAAGGCGCTTGTCACGCTGGAGGCCGCCAGGAGCGACGTACGCGCGCCCGGGCCTGAATGAAAGTCTGAGGGCCTGAAGTCCATCTCGCATACAAAGGGTGCAGAGAGATTTTCGAACCAGAAAATCACTCTGCACCCCTATTTCCACACCGGAGAAGCATCGCTTAGGCGGAGAACTCCGTCGTCAACCCTTGCTGTCAACGAAGTTGAGCAGGCTGCCTCGCAACGCGACGATCTCTTTCTGCAACCTCGCGAAGTCCTTGGCAGTGAGGCCACTGGCGTCGTCAAGATCGACACTCAAGGCCTTTTCGCGCAGGCGCCGCCCGCTCCTGGTAAGACGCACCCTCACCACACGCTCGTCTTTGGCGTCGCGCGTACGCTCTACATAGCCCATCGCTTCGAGCTTCTTGAGGATCGGTGTGAGTGTGTTCGATTCAAGAAAGAGCTTCTCGCCAAGGCCACCCACCGTCTGATCGTCCTCTTCCCACAGCGCGATGATCGTTACGTACTGGGTATAGGTCAGGCCTAGCTCATCGAGTATCGGCCGATATACCTTGCCGAACGCCAGATTTGTCGAGTAGACGGCGAAGCAAAGAAAGTCGGCCAGTCTGGGATTGGTTGTCATGACTTGCTCTCAATTAGCGTGGGACAGATGTCCTTCACGACAAAGTATATCGCGCATCCGACTAAATCGCGATCGCCATAAACCCATGGTGGCGGATTGGGGCTAATGGAGCCGTGGCCAGTCGGATCACCGACCTGGGAGACAACGGCCCGTAGCAGGCGCACTTGATATCGGCCATCTTGCGGCGGTTCGATTTATATGGCGCATACGAGTCACACGCATGCGCTTTATACAAAAGGATACAAAAAAGGCGCGCGATTCGCTTGACTGCCTGCCAAAGAAAGCCTAACTTATTTACATCGCATCCGCTTTAGTCGTATGCGGTTCACATCCAATTACCTCTTACTGAGAATCGTGTCATGACCAAGATCGAAAAAGTCGCCTATACGGGCAATACCCACACCACCGTCAATCACGACCCCGCCCTCCAGCGTGGTGATTACCCCGTCGTTGATATCCAGCTGTCGACTCCCGGCGGCGAGAACTACGAATTCAAGGCGGTTGAGCCGCACCCGACGGCGGAGCAGCTGTTCGCGGGCGCCTGGTCGGCTTGCTACATCACCGCCGTGGGCATTGCGGCCTCACTGAAGAAGGTTACGTTGCCGCCTGATATTTCCGTGGATATCCAGATGGATGCTGGCCAGACTGGCCCAGGTTGGTTCCTCAATGCCGGGTTCACCGTGCGCCTGCCGGGCCTGAACCAAGAGGTCGCCGAGGCCATCGCCCACTCGGCCCATCAGATGTGTCTGTACTCCAGTGCCGTGCGCGGCAACGTCGAAGTCGACCTGAATGTCGTCACTGTGTGAAGTGCCGGCCGGTGCGTTGGCGCCAGCCTGTGCAGAACCGATCATTGGCATGATGCTCCCTCCCGCCGTCCGCGCGGGAGGAAGCCCTGGCCGAATCGGTTGACCCCTGGATGAGCAAGCGCCTGCCAGCACGGCTCGTGTACAGCCATGCCGGCCCATCGACGAGCAGTGTCGCCGGTCATCTTGCGAATCCAGACCTACGTCTCGGGCCGATCACGCTCGACGACAGACGAACGTCCGGCGCACCGCAGGCATCCCGACCCAATCAAAATGATTGGCTGCAAGCGCCACTAGACGTCGGACATGTTTGCCCTGCTTGCAGGCGGGATCCTTACGTAAACACGTAATCGCTCAAGTCGATGGTGACCATGAGCAGGTCTCGAACGGGCCGCTGATCGGGACCACGTACGTAGGCACGCCGACGGCTGGGCATTTTGAAGCCATGGACATCGGCCATGCCGTCGACATATTGGGCAACGGGAAAAGCGCCGGCCAGGTCGGCGTGATAGTCGTGACGTCGCAGGAGAAAATCGCTCCCAAAATAGAACTCCTGCGTTTCGCTGTGGGTCGCAATGTGCGGGGGGAACTTCACTCTCAAACCAGGCCACTCTTCACTGCCCTCCATGAGCGGCGCAATCTCCACGACTTCAAAACCAGGCATGGCCATGAGGAATGGCGTGGTGAGATAGGTCCACAGCGCGTAGCCATTGAAGTAGGCTCGATGCAGGGGATCCCACGGCGTATTCATCGCGTGTCCGGCGAAGGCACTACGCGGATCCCTACGTTCCTTTACGACCTCACCGTCGAGCGTTTCTATGGCCACGCGCTCAGGTCGAAAACTTGTGCGCCAATGCGGCTGGCCAAAGGGCGCCACCGACGCGAATTCCTCACGAAGAGCCGCACGAATTTGCCGCGGCGCCGAATCCTGGATGAGCCCTTTGAGTGCCCACAGACCACCGCCCGTCACGATTTGCGCGCTTACCGTACTGAACTGGTTCCAGCGGTCGAGCCCGCCGTGCGCGTCAAGAACGCACTCCAGGAGCTTGCTCATTGCCCTTTCCTCTCATGTGCTGATGAGTGATGGAACACTGAGGTCGGGCTCTGATGATATTCCCTCGCCCTGGTCTTCTAAAGATGGGCGAAAGCCTGGCGGCCGCACCTGGGTGGCGCACCGAGGCCAGGAGCGCGAGCACAGACCGAATGCGAACGGCACACTGGACGCGCGCCGAGAGCGGTCAAGGCCTATGGGAAGAAAACCTGCATTGAAAGGGCCGAGAACTCTCGGCCGCGACAAGGCACATGGCGCTGGCAGGGGTCAACCATCGTGACGCGTACAAACTCGTATTTTACGCCCACAACAGGCTCGTCCTTAAACTCTCCAAACGGTCTATTTCGAGCCAGCGCAGTAGCGCATACGCTGCGAGTGATGTGGGTGCTTCACCTCCATGGCTAGACGGTCTGGCACTCGCCCAAGTGACGCAGCGGCAGAACGCTCGTCCACAACAGCCGAGGGTCGACCATGAAGAACAACAGCAAACTCTTGATTGCCATCGTCGCCGCAACCCTTGTATCGCTTGGAGGCGCGGCCCTGGCCCTTTCCGGGCAAGACAAGTACGAACTGAAAGTGCCAAACGGACTCGCCTTCTCCGAGTTCAGGGGATATGAAGGCTGGCAACTTATCTCTGTCAGTGAGAACGGGGGAGTTTACGCCGCGATACTAGGCAACCCGACGATCATTGACGCCTTTCGGTCCGGCATTCCAGGCAACGGCAAGCCATTTCCCGACGGAGCGAGAATGGCAAAGATTCACTGGATTCCGAAAAAGCTTGAGACCTTCCCGGCAGCGACCGTGCCCGCCACACAGCATGACGTGGATTTCATGGTCAAGGACAGCAAGCGGTTCGCCGATAGCGGTGGTTGGGGATACGCCGTATTCGAATACGACGCCACATCCGATAAATTCGCACCCGGTACCGAGGCTAGCAAACCGCCCCAAGCCCACGACGCCAAGTGTGGATTTGCCTGCCACACCATAGTCAAGGACAGAGATTACGTCTTCACCGATTACCGGCATCGGTAACTGTCGCGCCACCTTCCGGAAACCAGGTTTGAAGGGGTTCCCCGATCACGAGTTACGGTCGTAGCTCGGGACGCACCGCACGACCATGTCCGGATCGCTCGACCAGGTCACCGTGCCCAGGTCGGGCTGAAGGCGGACACCCCGCATTGCGGATCCGTCTGGGTGCGCTTCGATTACAAAGGGGTCAGAGACATTTTCGAACCAGAAAATCACGCTCGCCCCTGTTTCCTCACGTGTCGGTCAGAAACGGCCCTTGCCCTTCCGGGCAAGGGCCATCTTCATTACTGGCAGGTCGAGAACTTGAACGACGCCAGACGCGTGCTCCAGTTGAATGCACCTGTGCTCTTCAGGTACTCGTTCGTGTACCAGAACGTGCAGTCATCGGTCGGATCGACCGTCATCGCGCTGTAGTCGCCCCAACGCGACAGATTGCTGCCGCTCTGCGAACCCAGGCCTTCGATGATGCTCGCTTCGGCCTGCATGGTGCTCAACGTATCGGTGACCAGTCGGCCTGTGTAACGGATGGCCGGATGGATCGAGCTGCTCGAGGCGCTGTAGCCCAACGCCATGTTGCCCTGCTTGTCCATCGCGACCGAACCCAACCAGCGATAGGTGGTATCGGGCGAGAAGGTCGACTGCTGATACACCACCGGCGTTCCTCCCGGACTGCGCACCTCATACCAGCGCACGCCGGTATAAGGGTTCCGCTTGGTCGTGCCGACCTTGACTGAATGACTGACCACCAGTGACTCGTGATCGCCGAAGTTGCGGTAGGCCAGGCGGAACATCAGGCGATCGGCCAGTGAGTCGAGCTGCTGGTTAACACCCGATTGCGGCACGCAGGTGCCGCCCCCGCACGCCGCCGCAAACGACGCCACCGGAATCGCCGTCGGTCCCGTCAGCGTGGTGTTGGCGGTATTGGCCCAATCCACATGGAATTTCCACAGATTCAACCTGCTGGCCCCGAAGTTCATCAGATAATTCGGCGAACCAGCTGGCGGCGCGGTGCTGCCGTCCAGATCCGCCGGCAGGACGCCTCCGTAGCTGGTGGAGAGCTGAAAGCACTGCTGGGTGGCTGCGGCACCGCTCAACATGGCATTACGGTTGTAGGCGCACAGCTTGGCACCGGCAAACGTGTTGCCATTGAACATGTTGAAGGTCTCGTAGTACGCATCCGGCCAGACGCCCATCTTCGGGTAGTCGGGAAAGGTCGTGCCATAGGGGAATGCGTAGCGATAGTACGCACCCGTGGCATCGCTGGTCGCCGACACAGCCACGCATTCAAAGTATGGCGAAGCCGTCACCGCAAACTGCGAGATCACCCAGCGCCCAGCGGCCTTGTCGTAAACCACCGTTGCGTCGCCATCGTTATCGGTTTCGCACGGACCACCAAATCCGGACCACAGCGTGTTGGTCGCTACAGGTCCGTAGACCACGTTCTTCGTCGCCTTGTCGAACACGGCGAAACCACTGTTGACGATCTGCACATACTGGGTGGCACCTACGGCACCGTTGGTATCCGGCGGCGCGCTGTTGACCGTAAACGTGCCTTGCGGGCCGCTGAAGCCGTTCCCTACCCCATCGACACCAGAGCCCAGCGTCGGCGCAAAGCTGCCGGTGGGGAAGCCCTGCACGGCACCATCTGTCGGATTACCTGGGCCGTCGAGCCAGGGCAAGGGGCGCGCCTTGTGGTTTTGGCCGCTCTTGGAGAAATCGTCGGGGCGCGGCATGGTGCCACGCAAGGAATGGAGCGTGTCGTGCTGTACGGCGGAAGTCACTTCTGGTGCTGACTGGGTGTCCGCCTGGGCCGGGCCCGCAAGGGCGATGCCGACAGCGATACACAGTGCGCTAAGCCTTAAGCCTGATGCTTTCGCAAACATAATTCCCCTCCAGTTGAAATACGTTGGCTTGATTGGTAACCCGACGCGCACATGCGACGCATGCGGCCGCAGCTGCAGCCACTTACGCAATGTCCGGATCGGGAGCGCCTATCGACACGCAACCTCCTGTTACGGCCCCCCTCGATAAGCCCGCCCGAACGTAGACCCGGATGCTGCGTTTCGTCAATCAGGGTTATTGCGACGCAGTCGACCAAATCGATAAGCACCACCGGCCAGGAATGCCTTGCCCCAAGCTGGCGATCATGTGCCGCCAACCCACTGAAGCACTCACAAGCTGAAGCGCAGAGAGGCGTATCATTTCAGTCGTTGGCTGGGGCGCCATGGTTGCCCCCTTCATCGCCGGATGGATGCCGCTGGCGTGAAGATTGTGGGAAGAAGCTGTGGGAGGCGCTTGTGCGGCGCCATCTCAACTTCCGGAGTCGATCACATGTGGCGTGCAATACGCACATATGTTCTTGGTCTCGGCGCACTGACGGTGCTGGCAGCGCCCTGCATGGCTACGGACGATGTCACGGGTGTGAGCGGGACGGTCAGCATGTCGCCCGCGCACCCCGGGCCACAACATGCCGGCGAGCCAGATGCCTCACCCTACCCGAACGCGATCGTGCAGCTTCGTGATGCGCTGGGTAGCGTCGTCGCTGAAGCGACCACGAATGCGCAAGGGCAGTTCACCGTGGCAGTGCCCGCGGGCACTTATGCGATCCGGGTCGATACCCGGAGCACTGCATTGCCGCGATGCGAAACAGTCGAGGCCACGGTCCGCTCGGACCAGGTCGCCCATGTGGCGATCCTTTGCGATTCCGGGATGCGATAGCCGGTGCTCGCAAGCTGGTTGTAGACGATCCTGGAATCTGTGAAGCCTGGCTGGTAACGGAAATTTCCGTCGCAATGGTCAGCCCCAAACTGTGTGGCTGCACTTGCGGCAGCCATCCAGGCGCCTGCGGCGGCCGTCGTCAGATCTGCAGAAACTCATCATCGCCCGCCAAATCAACGGCAAGCAGCGGCATGGATGTCCGTAAGCCGCGGTGACTATCGACCTGCATCCAAAAGCTTTCGCCCCCTCGTGGCCCCTATCTCAAGATAACGTTCGACCACGTTGTGTCCGCCATGGGTCGAAAGCGGACATCGCGGCGAAACAGTTGGATCAATGACGTCGATTACGACTTCTTCCTCAACAGGCAGTAGACAAACGACTGCATTGCTCCAGATGGTGTCTGGTGTTCTTCAGTTGCATGCTCGACCAGAGCAAAGGAGACACCAAATTCGTCATGCAACCTTTCGGTGCTGTAGCGCATCACCGGTAGGCCGCTGCATTTCTCAGGTCCGTCTTCCGCAAAGGTGGCGATAATCACAGCCCCACCTGGTTTAACAGAACGCTCAACGGTCCGGACGTAGGCGTTTCGATCCTCCGGCGAAATCAGGAAATGAAATACGGCGCGGTCGTGCCAGAGATCGTAAGTGCTATCCGCAAGCTGCACCTTTGTAATGTCTGCTTCAAGCCAGGTGACTGCATCTGCTTTGTCCCCGAGACGGGACCGGGCTACCGCCAATGCCTGCACCGATAGGTCCAGAACAGTCAGTTCCGAATGGCCTTCGCAAATCAAGTCGTCAATCAGAGTTGATGTCCCGCCGCCGACATCGATGATCTTCGCCGAGGTGCCGACTCCTGCTTTATGAATCAACTCGAGTGACACACTCGCACGCGGCTGAAACCAACTCACCGTGTTCGACGCCTTTCTACTGTAGACGTCATTCCAGTGTTCCTTAGATGGCATAGGTGTGCACCGTGTCATTTCCGAATCTGTCCGCTTTGGGTTGGATGCGGACGCCAGACCGAACTCAACGAGCCCATCAAATCACATCAGCTTGATTCCCAACGGGCGCACAGCCCACGCAAACAAGGCAAAGGACACAATGGTGATGACTGCGCTCAGCCCGAGTGCTGGCCAGAATCCAAATCGGGAGAAGAGTCGCGGGAACGCCAAGAACATCGGCAAAGTCGGCAACACATACCAGAAGGTGTACCAAGCATGGTTGGTGATTTTCTCCGCCGGCTGCTTTTCTATGTAAAGCCATGTCAGTGCCAGTAGCGTCACTAATGGCAACGACGCAAGGAGAGCACCCGCCCTGTCGCTTCGCTTGGCGACTTCTGAGACAGCCACGACGATGGCGGCAGTGATGACGTACTTCGTAATGATCCAGAGCATTGTCGGAGTCTAACGCGCAGCGAGACCAACGGATTCAAAATGTCCGCTTTGGGTCGAAAGCGGACCCTACGAATCTCGCTGCTTCGCTTGATCATGCATGGGCATTACACGCAGCGGTAACGTCGTGACAAGGGAGTCACGCTCGCGGTGCTTGAATCGTTTGGACCACTAGAGATGTCAGGGGACAAACCACGAGAGGAGGTACCAGCGATGCCTACGATCACCACGCCAGACGGCGTAAAGATCTTCTACAAGGATTGGGGGTCCGGTCAACCGATCGTCTTCAGCCATGGCTGGCCCCTGTCGGCCGACGACTGGGACGCCCAGATGATGTTTTTCCTTCAGCACGGCTACCGGGTGATCGCCCATGACCGGCGCGGACACGGTCGGTCCGAGCAAGTCGGCACCGGCAACGACATGGACCACTGGGTCGCCGACCTCGCCGCACTGACCGAGCACCTCGGTATCCGCGACGCGATCCACATCGGGCACTCCACCGGTGGTGGTGAGGTGGCCCGCTACGTCGCTCGCCACCAGGAGCGGGTCGCCAAGGCAGTGCTGGTGGCCTCGCTGACGCCGAACATGGTGAAAACCGACGCGAACCCAGCCGGTCAGTCGCGCGAGTGGTTCGACGCGGTTAGGGCAGGCATGCTTGGCAACCGGTCGGAGTTTTACCGGGCTGTCCCGGAGGGTCCGTTCTACGGATTCAACCGTCCGGGCGCCAAGCCGTCTGAGGCGGTGATCGCGAACTGGTGGCGCCAGGGCATGGCCGGCAGCGCCCAGGCCCACTACGAGACCGTCTCCTCCTGGCTGGAGGACTACACGGAAGATCTGAAGAAGATCACTGTGCCGGTCCTGGTCATGCATGGCGAAGACGACCAGATCGTCCCGTTCGCCAGTGCGGTGCCGCGCGCGGTCGACCTGCTCGCGAACGGTAAGCTGAAGGCATACCCTGGCTTCCCGCATGGCATGCTGACCACCCACGCGGACGTCCTCAACCCCGACCTTCTCGCGTTCATCAAATCCTGACGGGACGCCAGCCCGAACCAGAACCAGGCAATTCGAGTGGCGCGCTCCATGGGTGCGCCACTCAACCTACATGTCTGCTATGGGTCGAAAGCGGACCTTAGCGACGGTCCCGGCCTGGAGAATCAAGCCGCTCAAGCTTCCCTCTGCTCCCTGCTCAAGACATGGGACCTGATGCCACGGGCCGCAGGACCCAGGTGCCACGGCGGTGGTCAAAGACGTAGGTGTTGATGTGCGTGCCAATGGCGCAGGCGGCGAAGGTGACGGTGAAGGCGACCTGGTCGAGGTTTTGCCACTCGGGCGCAGAAACGAAGATTCCCGTGGCTCCCGTTCCCGTTGCCTTGTCGATATGGCAACCCTGTGCGCCGTTACCCCAGTCCTTGCCCATCGCCTTCAGGAGCGTCGGATCCTGGTACAGGACTTTGAGCCTGGGAATCATCGCGTTGGCATCAGCGTCTTCGACGCCAACGAAGATCGTCCATGCCCCGCTATCGGGTGCGGTTTCTTTCTGGAGGATCGCGGTGACCATGGCCGCGTAGTCGTCCTGGGTGAGAGACGGCTGCGCATGCGCCTCGTTCGGAGACAGCAAGCCACTCATGAGCATCGCCGTGCACGCGATGGACAAAAGGCCGACCTTTCGAAGCTTCATGGGTGTCCCTGTCTGGCTCATCAAACGAACATGCAACGAGCGTGGTGGGCGCGGCGTCCGCCTCTGACCGGAAGAAGACCGGCGACGTCCGCATGGCAGGACAAGATTCCGGCCTTTACTGACACGGTGCCAAGTCGAAGGAATCGAGCTCGCTGCCGTCCTTGAAGGTAAGGATGTTGTGGACCTGCACGCCGAGTCCCACCATGTCCTTGATCGGGCCATCGCATTGATAGCCTGCGAAATCCGCGTGGGTAAAACCCAAGAAGTTTTCCTTCGTATCTCCCTGGCTCGTCAGGAAGTCGGCGAACTCTTGGGCTGTAAATTCCCCGCGATACGTCATGATCACCTTGCTGCCTGACGAGGTCACTGCGACAAGCTGGAAAGGTCCGCGCCCGGTGCGAACTTTCTTGATGATGTCCGACATATCCCGAGCGAACAGCGAAGCACATCCATCACTCGTCTTCGCCGGGCATAGCGAACCGGCCGCCGCAGGTAATGATGCCAGCGCCAAAAACAGAACCATCAGTTTCCTGAGCACGACATCCCCCAGTCTTCGAGCCAACCGGTATGGCTGGCTCGCGTTGTCGCCCACACGTGCAAGCCGGCGCACCAACTTGCAGCAACACTACCTTTGCGCTTCGCTGCCTGGATCATCAGGTTTCCGCTTCTGGTTGAGCGCGGACCCGCCTCGCCGATGCGCCAAGAATGCCAACCTGAAAGGGCGGCAGCCACGCGCGTCATCCGTGGCGCGCAACTCGGCGTCAGTCATGCGCAGCCATGCTGTCCGGGGCGGGAGCGCCGCTCTTGCTGGCGGTATAGGCCTTGAGCTGGCTGATGGTTTCCTGGCCGATCTTCGTCAGTTCCGGCTGCAGCGAGCGCATTTTCTCGGCCTCCATCTGGGTGGCGTCCTGTGTGGCCAGGGGCATCTTGATGAGGAGGGCCTGGCCCGAAGGCGACTTGTAGAAGGCGATCATGTCGTTCACCTCCTGCTGCGAAAAGCGCTTGCGATAGACGTCGAGATAGATGGGCTCCACCTGCTCCCACGTCAGTTCGCGCTTCAGCAGCTCCACCATGCGGCGCTCGCCCTCCTGCAGCATCTTCCACTGGGCAGCGTCCGGCGTGGTGTTGCCAAGACCGGCCAGCACGCCGGAATGGATCCGTTCCGCGGCCTTGGCCAATACGCCGTCCACCTGGGCGCGGGTGTGCAAGGCATCCAGCAGTTGATGCAGCGAAGCATCACTTGGCACCTGGTCAGCCGCCATCGCCGGGCTGACCAGGCACGCCACCAGCATCACACCCGCGAGCCACTTGCGCATTGCCGTTTCCCCCTTCCTGGATTGCCTTGCCTTGCAGCCCGGCGCCGTTGGCGGCGCGAAGCTGCCCATGATGTCGCGCAGGCCGGTGCCGACCCGCGCTGTAGTGCCTGCCGAGCGCGACCGCAGCCGTTCTTCAGGAGGACGTGCCGTTGGCAATCGCCGCCAGCGAAGCGAGGTGTTTGGAAAGCGCCTGCTTGAGCCCAAGCATCGAAGCGGGGATGGCGGCGATATAGCCACCGACCATGCCATAGATGGGCGCTTTCTCCGGCGTATGCAGCACGGCCGCGGTGACGCCACCGATGAAGCCCAGCACGAAGCCGCCGATGAAGCCGTATATGCCGCCGCGCCAGGCAGCGCTCCACCAGACGGAGACCGTCTTGCCCCAAGTGATGCTCATGCTTGTTTCCCCTGTTGTTGAAGGCGCCCGGTGCTGCATGCCATGGCGCCCACTGGCTCGCGCAAATTACTGATGCCAGACGCGCCAAGTCAAACCAGCGGCCACGCCTGCCGAAGCGCAAGAAATTGCCTGTACGGTCACACGGACGCAGGCCGGGCGGAACGGTTACCCCGGCGGCTCCGGTCTCAACCACTTGCCCTACTATCACGCGATGACGACTCCTCCTCTGTTTGCACCCGTCCACACGCGCAGCGGCCGCCTGGCCTGCATCGGCATGGGCATGACCCTTGGCTCCCACCTCACGCCGCTGGCGCGTAGCCATATCGAGCAGGCGGACGTGGTGTTCGCGGCGCTTTCCGACGGCGTAGTGGAGATGTGGCTGCAACGCATGCACCCCGATGTGCGCAGCCTTCAGCCCTACTACCAGGAAGGCAAGTCGCGGATGCAGACCTACCGCCAGTGGGTCGAGCTGATGATGACGGAGGTCCGCGCGGGCCGGCGTGTCTGCGGGGTGTTCTACGGCCATCCCGGCATCTTCGCCTGGTCGCCGCACAAGGCCGTCGAGGTTGCGCGTGCGGAAGGCTTCGAAGCCCACATGGAGCCTGGCATCTCCGCCGAGGATTGCCTGTATGCAGACCTTGGCATCGATCCGGGGCGCTTCGGTTGCCAGCATTACGAGGCCAGCCAACTGCTGCTGTTCGAGCGACGCATCGACCCCACCGCCTACCTGGTGCTGTGGCAGGTCGGACTGGTCGGCGATCGCTCGCTGGCCCGCTTCCAGACCGGCTCGGCGTACCGGCAGGTGCTGGTGGACCTGCTCAGCCGCGACTATCCGCTCGACCACGAAGTCATCATTTACCGGGCGGCGACGCTGCCGATCCAGCAGCCACGCATTCGCCGCGTGCGCCTGCGCGAGCTGCCGCAGGTCGAGCTGCCGGCCGAAGAGACCGTGGTGTTGCCGCCGGCTGCCGGCCTGAAGCCGAACCTGGCCATGCGCGAACGGCTGGCGGCACTGGACCAGCTTGAGCGCGAAAGTGCCCCTGCGTGACGCACGTGGCGCCATGGCCGGACGCCACTGATGGCCTGTATCAGGCACCAGCCTGCGGCTTGCCACGTGGCACCATGCTTGCATGCTCGGAGACTGGTTGCATGACCATCAACGGGAACAGGGGATACCCATGGCAGACACGATCGAATGGCTCGAGGCGATCGGGCGGGATGCTTCGCTGCGTCACGCCCCGGCCGACGAGCTGAAGAGCAAGCTCGAGCAGGCGCAGGCGTCGGCGGCACTCACTGCTGCCGTTGCCACGGGCGACAGCTCGCGACTCGCCCAGGAGCTAGGCCACAAGCCGATGTATTCCCCGCAGAGTTCGCAGACGGGCCACGAGGAAGCAGAGCCGGAAGATGATGCGGACGCGGAGCCGCAGGATGTCCCGGCCACCGACGAAGACATGTCCTCGTCCCTGGCCTAAGCGAAGGCACCTTGATCCGGCTGCCGCGCCGCTTCTGGTCATGGCCCGCACTGGCGGGCATGGCCTGTGGCGCGCTCGTGCAGCCTGGCCATGCCGCCACTTCCGTCACCGACCCGGCCGCGTTTCTCGACCAGACCGAGAGCGTACGCACCAAAGACCACCCGCGTTTCGTGCGGATGCTGGAGCAGATCCACCTCGACGCATCGCAGCTGTCGGCAGGCGAGCAATGGCACCTGCGCTACCTCGATGCGTGGCAGACGGCCTTCGAGGGCGATTACGCCAAGGCCAACGGCATGCTGCAGGACGTCATCGACCACTCCGGCGACAAGACGCTGGTGGCCAAGGCGTCCGCCTTGCTCATGAACGATCTCGGCCTCAACAGCCGTTACGAGGAGGCCTTCACCCTGGCCAACCGGCTGGCGGCCGACCTGCCGGGCATCACCGACCGGCTGGCGCGCTTCACGGTGCTGGCCAACCTGTCGCAGCTGATGACCTTCGCCGGCCAGTACGACCTGGCCATCACGTATGCGCACATGATGGAGGACTCGCTTCCTCCCGGCGAAACGCTGTGCAACCCGCTGTCGATGCAGGCCACCGCGCTCTACGACAGCAAGCACCTGAGCTCGTCCAGTCCACGGCTGCAGCACGCCATCGATGCCTGCCTGGCCGCCGGGCAGCCGGTGTTCGCCAACACCATGCGCCTGCTCAAGGGCAACCTCTACCTCGACGAGGGCCAGCCGGCCAGGGTGCTGGATCTGCTCCGGCAGATCAGCCCCAGCATCAACGCCAACCATTACTACAACCACACGCTGGCCTATCAGGCCCTGCTGGCGCAGGCCTATGCGAGGCTGGGTGACGACGGCAATGCGCGCAAGGCGGCGCTGGCTGTCGTGGCCATGGGCAAATCGGGCGACCTCAGTGACTGGCTCAGGGATGCCTACGAGGTGCTCTACCGGGTAGAGAAGAAGCGCGGCCACCACAGCGCCGCGCTGTCGTACTACGAACACTTTGTGGCCCAGGACAAGGGTTATCTCAACGACATCACGGCCCGGACACTGGCCTATGAAGTGTCCCAGCAGCGCATGCAGGTGCAGAAGCTCGAAACCGAAGGGCTGAGCAAGCAGAACCACATCCTGCGCCTGCAGCAGGCACTCACCACCAAGGCCATCGAGACCGGCCGGCTGTACAACGCCTTCCTGCTGGTGTTCCTGGCCTCCGCGTGTCTATGGATGTACCGGCTCAAGCGCTCCCAGCTTCGCTTCAAGCGCTTGTCCAGCTACGACGGCCTCACCGGCATCTTCAACCGCCAGCACTTCATCAGCGAAGTCGAACGCGCCCTGCGCCTGCTGGAGAAGAAGCTCGGCGCGGGCTGCCTGATCTTCATCGACCTCGATCACTTCAAGCAGGTCAACGATACCTACGGCCATGCGGCGGGTGACGCGGTGCTGCGGCACACCGTGGCCATCTGCCGGGAGCATCTGCGCACGACCGACCTGTTCGGCCGACTGGGCGGCGAGGAGTTCGGCATCCTGATTCTCGAGTGCTCCCGCGAGCAGGGCATGGCCATTGCCGACCGCATCCGCGTCGCCATCGAGACCACGCCGGTCCATGGCGACGGCTTTGCCGTGTCGTTCTCCGCCAGTGTCGGCCTGGCCGCCACCGACACTTCCGGCTATGGCCTGCAGCGGCTGAGCCATGATGCTGATGCGGCGCTGTATCGCGCCAAGCGCACCGGGCGCAATCGCGTCATCGCCGATACCGAGGACGGCAGCCTGGTCGAAGCCTGACGGCGCCCTGCGCCGCCATTGCTGCCACATGCTGTCAGCAATGGCGGCGCCGAGGCGGCCCGGATGGTGGGTTTCGGGCGGGACTGCGGGCATCATGCGTGGATCCCCTGCCCATCGCCACTGCGCTCATGTCTCCACGTTCCGCCGCTGCTCCGGTCGCGCTCGCCATCGGCGTGCTGTTGATCAGCATGGTCTCGTACCAGTGTGGCGCGTCGCTGGCCAAGCACCTGTTCCCCGAGGTCGGCGCCCAGGGCGCCACCGCCTATCGACTCGGCCTGAGCGCGCTGATCATGCTGGCATGGCGACGGCCGTGGCGACGGCTGGGCATGCGGCGCGGCCGGCGCGTGATCTGGGGCTACGGACTCGCGATGGGCGCGATGAACCTGGTGTTCTACATGTCGTTGCGCACGATTCCGCTCGGCATCGCGGTGGCGCTGGAATTCACCGGACCGCTGGTGCTGGCCCTGCTCGGTTCACGCCGGCTGGTCGATTTCGTGTGGATCGCGCTGGTGGTGGCGGGGCTGGCCCTGCTGCTGCCGCTGCGCGGGCAGATGCATGCGCTCGATCCGGTCGGCGTGATGTATGCGCTGGCTGCGGGCGTGGGCTGGGCGCTGTACATCGTGCTGGGCAAGCAGGCCGGGGCGGCCTACGGTGGTGACGCGGTGACGCTGGGCACCACGATCGGCGCGCTGCTGGCGATCCCGTTCGGGGTCGCGCATGCCGGCAGCGCACTGCTGTCGCCGGCGCTGCTGCCCTATGCGCTGGGCGTGGCGCTGCTCAGTTCGGCCCTGCCCTATTCGCTGGAGATGATGGCCCTGACCCGGCTGCCCGCGCGCACCTTCAGCACCTTGCTGAGCCTGGAGCCGGCGATTGCGGCGGTGGCCGGCGTGGCCTTGCTGGGCGAACGGCTGAGCCTGCTGCAGTGGCTGGCCATCGTGGCGATCATCGTGGCGGCAGCCGGCACGGCGCTGAGCGTGCGTCGACCCGCGCTGAGCGAGCCGCTGGCGACCTAGCCGCCACTGGCAGGGCGGGCTGGTCGTGGTCGCCGGCCACGGGGGACGGCGACCTCATGCCTCGCGGTTCGCGCGAGGGAGACCCTCTTACTTGGCGTTGCGCTTCTTTTCGTCCTTGGCCGCCTTCTTTTCCTTCATGGTCTTCGCCGGCTTTTTCTTGTCGCTCTTCTTTGAATCCATACCCTTGCTCATCTCGATTCCTCGCTCGTGGTCATGGTTGGTCGGGCCGCCGTCGGGGCGGCCCGGTCGCAAGTTACCGGGGCCAGCCCCTGCATGGCATCTTGCCAGTCGAAGGCTACGCCATCCTGTGCATCCGTAAAGCGGCGCGGCTCAGTCCCAGCGGTTGGCATTCTTCGGGAATCCCGGGCGCTGCACCCGGACCACGCAGAAACGCTGCCCGGTAGGCGCCTGCATCACGACCCAACGCTCGAGGCGATCCACCACCCGGGCGCCCGCCCTCTCCAGGCGAGCCACCTCGGCGGGAATGTCGTCGGTCTCGATGTCCAGGTGGACCCGGCTCTCGTGCGAGACACGCTGGATCTGCACGATGGGTTCGCCCTCCGGCGTGTCCAGCATGCGGTAATTGCCGCGCGTGCCGGGGTGGTCAAGGTCGACCGGCCGCCCCAGTGCTTCGGCCCAGAAGCTGGCGGCCTGGTCGATATCCGGCGTCTGGCAGTCGATCAGCAGCGCGCAAAGACGGGAGTAGTGCATGACGTCCTCTTCCGGGCTTGTTCGGAGACAGGAAGGTATCCACTCCGGACCGCAAGCGCGCGTGCGGGCAGCTGATCAACCGCTGTCGCGACCCAGGATCACCCGGCTGCGCCGGACATCCTTCGCCAGGTCGCGCAGTTCACGCAGCCCCCGCTCAGCCGCCCGCGCCAGCCCGGCGATGGGATCCTGGTCGATGGGCGGGCCGCGGTGCGTCCTCAGCAGCTCGGCAAATTCCGCATAGACCTCGCGCAGTCCCTTCATGTCGCGGGTCATGGTGGAGAGTTGCTGCTGCATGCATCGACTCAGCGCGTCGATATAGGCCTGCGAATAGACGATCTCCTGCCCGTCGATGTCGACGTCCAGCGTCCAGGTTTCCTTGTGCGCCTGCGCATTGCCGTCATTGAAGGTCTCGGTCACCTCGAACACGACCGGGACGGAATAGCTGCCGTCAGCCGGATCATTGACCAGCACGAGCGTGTCGTTGGTGGCCGTCGCGGTAAGCGTCACCAGCCGGTTGGCCGTGACCGCATCCGGATAGCCCGGAAAGCTGACCGGCAGGTTCACGCTGACCGGTTGCGCGGCCGTGGTGATCTTCTGGCCGGCCACGATCCAGTCGCCCGTCGGGTTGATCCAGTTCCTTGGCTTGCCTTGCAGGGTGACGGTCAGATGGCGCTGCGCAATGTGATAGGTGTAGTCGCCCGACCAGTGGTGATTACGCCCGCAATCGCGTTCCACATGGAAGGACTGCTCCGGGCCATCGACCTCGGCGTCCAGATGGCGGTCGGACACCTCGAAAAACGCGGTACGCGTGAGGCTGGGGATGATGCACGCGTTGTCGGCGTCCGACCAATACGACGCCACCGCGGTTCCGTCCAGCCGGCCAATCTGGTTGCATGGCGAATCGGCGATTTCATCCGCGGATGCGCTTCCCGTTCCGGGTGACTGGCGCCAGCCGCTGGCACCGTCCGGATCGGTCATGGCCTCGACCAGTTCGTGCGAGAACGAATACGTCGCCATGTCGATTCCGGGAATGGCACCGAACGGCGCGGTGCCGATCATGGCAAAGCGCACCGGGTCGTCATCGACGTCGAGCAGGTCGTAGTCCACCCACTGAAACGAGCTGTGGAAGCCGAAAGTGGTTCCCGTGCTGTCGGACGGGTATGCCACCGTCGAGGGCAGAAAGATCACGGTCAGCCGCGACCAGTCCTCGTCGGGCTCGGCGATCTGCTCGGCATCGATCAGGCCACGCAGCAGGTTCACGCCTTCGGTCGACCAGCCGGCCACCGTGGTGCTGGCCGCCGGCTCGGTGTTGGTCACGTAGCGCGGCCCGAGCAAGGTCGGCTTGCCGGTGAAGCCGTACTGGACGAGACCGTCCAGGTAGCTGCCGTCGATGATGGTCTTGAGCCGGTCCAGCAGGGTCGCCGGAGCGATGGGCGGACTGGGTGAGGTCCACTCGGCACCCCAGAAAATCGGCATGATCGTCGGCCGTTGCAGCACCGGGCCTCCGCCAGGCACGAGTGTCGTCGGTGCCGCGGGAGCAAATACGCCCGTGCCGGACGCGCCGATGTCGAGCATATGCGTGGGCGATCCGGTGAACGGCTTCACCGTTCCCAGCATCAGGCGTCCGCGCCGGACTGGCGTCAATGGTGCGTGACCCTCACTTGCGACTCGCATGGGTGGTCTCCTTCCCGTGGTGGATGCAGAACATCCACTCTGGCTGGAGAAATGGCCGGTCAGCTACTGATCGAACGCCATAGCACATCGGTCATGGTGAGGGCACAGAGCACGGACATCGTCGACTGCGCGGACACTTGCTCAGTGGCTGCGCGGGTCGTTGCTGAGCTCTACGTACTCGATGCCCAGCGGCCCGTTGCCCGATACCTGGGTGACGTATTCGCCGGACCTGGCCCAGTGGAAGTGGGGCGTGTTCGCCGGCAGCACGATGACGCTGCCGGGACCGTAGGCAACCAGCTTCGATGCGTCGAAGGTCTTGCCCAGCCCGATGTAGAACACGCCGGAGATCACCGTGTAGATACGATCCTCGGGATGCGTGTGCGGCATCAGCTTGACGCCGCCCGGCACCTTGACGCGGACGACATAGGGCCCGGGACTCTTCGGATTGCCCACCAGCACGGCGAGCTGCGCACCCGGGGGGAATGCCGCGAATGGTTCGAAGTGCACGTCTTCCGGCAACACGGAGCCAAAGCTCTGGGTGGGCAAACCACCGGCGTGAGCCAGCGTGGGCGCCGCGCATGCCATCCATACGGCCATCGCTGAAACCACCAAGCTGTCATGACGCATACCGTTGCCTCCGTGGTGTCTCCGCGGGACGCGCAACGCGCCATCGCCATTCAAAGGCGATCCACGTCGACCATCGCCTTGGCGAATGCCTGTGGCGCTTCCTGCGGAAGGTTGTGCCCGATGCCGCCATCGACGTTGCGGTGGGCGTATTTGCCCGAGAACTTCTTCGCATAGGCGGCCGGCTCGGGATGCGGCGCGCCGTTGGCGTCGCCTTCCATGGTGATCGTCGGCACCGTGATGAGCGGCCCCTCGGCGAGCTTCTTTTCATATGCGTCGTACCTGGCCTCGCCTTCGGCAAGACCGAGCCGCCAACGATAGTTGTGGATGACGATGTCGACGTGATCGGGATGGTCGAGGGCGGCGTCCGAACGATCGAACGTGCTGTCGTCGAAGCTCCATTTCGGCGAGGCGAGCTGCCAGATGAGCCTGGCGAAGTCATGCCGGTACTTGTCATAACCGGCGCGGCCGCGTTCGGTGGCGAAATAGAACTGGTACCACCACTGCAGTTCGGCCTTGGGCGGCAGCGGGACCTTGCCCGCCGCCTGGTTGCCGATCAGGTAGCCGCTCACCGACACCATCGCCTTGCAGCGCTCCGGCCACAGTGCCGCGACGATATTGGCCGTGCGCGCGCCCCAGTCGAAGCCACCGATGGTTGCCGTCTTGATCTTGAGTGCGTCCATCAAGGCGATCGTGTCGGCCGCGAGCGCGGAGGGCTGGCCATTGCGCATGGTGTCGCCCGCCAGGAAGCGGGTCGAGCCATAACCGCGTGCATACGGGACGATGACCCGATAGCCCGCGGAGGCAAGCAGGGGCGCAACGTCGACATAGCTGTGGATGTCGTAGGGCCAGCCATGCAGCAGCAGCGCGACGGGTCCATGCGCAGGTCCCGTCTCCGCGTAGCCGACGTTGAGCACGCCTGCATCGACCTGTTTGAGCGCGCCGAACGAGGCCTGCCCTGCGCTGCCCGGCGCGGGCTGGGTTGCCTGCCCGCTTTCTCCCGGCCCGGCATTGGCCATCGTGGCCACGCCAAGCTGCGCGGCGACAAGACTTACTGCCGCCGCGCCGACCAGATGGCGGCGACCATGGTCGATGTCCTCCGCCGGAACGGTGTCGTTCATATCGAACCTCCTCGGCTTGACTCAAGGTTCACGACGCGTCGGCTCATCCGAAGGTGAACACGAACGACTCCACGCCCGGGTCGAGGAATTCGATGGTGAATTCCCGCTCGGAAATCGGCGGCGGCTGTCGCAACAGCTGGTACATGCGGGGTTTGGTGACTTTGCCGTAGCCGTTTTCGTCGGTGTCGTCACCGTGCGCCGCACCTGGCGGCTTGCCGTCGATGAGCACCCGGAATCTCACCGGCGTGCCCGCTGCCGCCGGGCCCATCACCAGGTTGAGGTCGCGCGCGTGGAAGCGATACACGATGCGTCCATTGGGCTTGTTGAGCACGGCGGACTGCGGCTGCACCGTCCAGTCGCCGGCGAGCGCCCAATGATTGAGGCTCAGTTGCGCGGGCACGGCATAGTCGCTGCGTTCCTTGAACAGGCTGCCGCCGGTGGATACGAAGTTTTGGCGCCGCTCGGAGCCGACATAGGACTCCGGGGATTTCACCTCATCCCAGTCGGGCGCGGCCTCGACGCCGCGGCCGTCGACGACGACCAGGTCGCGGCTGACGTTGCTGGCCCCGGCCTCGCGCAGCAGTTGCTGGATGACACGCTCGGACTTGTCGTACTCGCCTTCACCAAAGACGTGGTGCCTGATGTTTCCCCTGGCATCGATGAAGTAGAGCGCCGGCCAATAGGCATTGTCGAAGGCCTGCCAGATGCCGTGCCGGCTGTCGATCGCGGTGTGCACGGGAGGCCCGATGTGCAGGTCCACCAGCGCCTGGCGAACATTGGCGGCATCCCGCTCGAAGGCGAACTCCGGCGAGTGGACGCCGATCACCACGAGGCCCTGGTCCCGGTACTTCTGCGCCCAGGCACGGACATACGGAAACTGCCGGATCGAGTTGATGCAGGAATAGGTCCAGAAGTCGACCAGCACGACCTTGCCATGCAGGTCGGTCGGCGACAGCCGCGGCGAGTCGACCCACCCGGTCGCGCCATCGAGGGACGGCAACCGCCCCTCGACCGGCAGATCCAGCACACCGGTCGTGGCCGCCGTCGCAGGCGACTGGTCCGCCGGGCCCGCGAGCGCGATGGCCCAGGCGAGCCAGGCGAGTACCGACAGCAACAGGCGCCCATGCGATGTCATGGCGCCAGTCCTGCCCCATCGTCCATGAAGCTTTGGCATGGGTGCACACGTGCCGGCGCGCAAGTACTGGCAAGGTTTTGCGATCCGTCGTCGCGGATGCCGGGTGACACCTTGGTGCGATGGAATTGCTGCGCCCGATCGATTGTCATGGCATGCCTCACGTCGGCCTGCATGCTTACCACACGTCCTGTCGACGCGAAGGCAAGCACCATCATCCGGTCGATCCGCGCGAGGTCCACGAACATGCCCATCGTCACCATCCAGATAACCCGTGAAGGATCCGGCCCCGGCCGTGACGCCGCGACTGCGGAAGAGAAAGCCGAGCTGATCAAGGGTGTCAGCGAGCTGCTGCTGCGCGTGCTCAACAAGCCGCTGGAATCGACGTTTGTGGTGATCGAAGAAGTGCCCCTGGACAACTGGGGCTGGGGCGGCCTGCCGGCGCTCGAGTTTCGACGAAGGCGCCAGGCGGCATCGAAGTAGGCCCCCGCAGGCGATCCCTCGCTGCACCGTCGCACGCCGTCGACGGAGGCCGTCGTAGCATGCCGGCGGCGCGGCGCGGCGCGTGCGTTCGACGATGATCACCGTGAAGAACGCGTTGATCCGGGGCTTCTACTGCACGGCGAGCCTTGGCTGGACCGTGCTTTCCGATGCAGCTGACGTGCTCAACCGGCCGGACCGAACAGCTTGTGCACGATCAGCCAGCCGCCTTCGCAGCGAAGCAGCGAAAGCACGTTGTAGAAGTGGTTGCCGAGGAAGCGCAGCTCCGCCGTAACCGTCGCCATGTCACCCAGTACCTCGACCGCCAGCGGCTTCATGGCAAACGGCTCGCCGGCCGCCGCCGGGCTCTGGCGCGAAGCGACAGCCTGGATGTACTGCTCCGCGGTACGCGAGCGGAAGCTTCCCGTCACCATGTCTTCGACGCGGGCGCCGGGATGGAACACCTCGCGCAGTCCCGTCGTGTCGCCCTCGTAGATGCTGCGCAGGTACTGATGCGCCAGGTCCAGTACCGCCTGATCGTCGCTCATGGCATCAGGCCTCCGCCCGCGCCGCCGCCATGGCGCTCGATCCGGCCACGGTACGCACGCGCGACATCAGTTGCGTCGCATCGATATAGCCGGGCGCCACGCTGTAGAGCTTGTCCCCGTCCTCGAGCAGCAAGGAAGGGAAGCTGGAGACGCCCCAGCGCCGTGCCTGCAGGAAGTCGTCGCGGGTTTCCGCCACGGCGTCGGCGGATTGCCACGCCGCCAGGAACGCCGCCGGCGTCATCGCAAACCCAAGCCCGGCCATGGCCGCTGCGGCGACATCGGCCAGCACGTCGCCCTTGGTGATGTCGCGTCCGTCGACGTAGAAGGCGCGCTGGATGCTGCGCAGCACCGCCAGCTGGTCGATGGCGGGCGCCAGTCGGCGTGCCGTGACCACGGCGCGGCACGCCGGCTCCGTGTCGTAAACCAGGTTGTCATTGGCGAGGAAGGCCTCGCGATTGAACGGCAGGCCGCTCGCCGCCTCGACGCGGGACCAGTGCTCCAGACGGGCCAGGCGCTGGTGCCGGGGCATGACCGCCGTCTCGCCGGGACGAAGTCCGCCCACCACCACGCGCAGCTCAAGCCCGGGGGCCGCCTGCTGCAGCTCGGTGACTTCTTTGCCGAACCCGTAGCACCAGGAACACATGGGGTCGGCGACCAGGACAAGTTTCATGCTTAGTACCTCGGAGAGAGTCTCGATAACGGTGATGGCCTGCGCCCCGCCCGGATGATGCCGCCCTGCGGCTGATGACGACGTCACCGCCCGCGTTGCCCATCGGCTTGACTTGCGACGCACTCTAGGCTCGCGTTCCGACCCGATAAATATGCTTCAATGCATTTCATTTGATACGTGGCGTAACGAATCATGCGTCGCCAGTTTGATGACCTGCAGCTGGGAAGCATCGAGCTGTTCTGCCTGGCCGCCGAACTCGGCAGCTTCACCGCCGCCGCCGCGGCGGCCGGCGTCACGCCCGCCGCGGTCAGCCGTTCGGTGGCGCGCCTGGAAGAGCGCATGGGCGTGCGCCTGTTCGTCCGCACCACGCGGCAGATCCGCCTCACCGACGTTGGCCGCGAGTACTTCGAGCAATGCCGGCAGGCACTGGCGCAGCTGATCGAAGCCGAGCGGATGGCCACCGGCCAACAGCTTCGGCCCGTCGGTACGCTGCGCATCAGCGTGCCGACCACCTATGCCCACTACCGGCTGCTGCCCTTGCTGCCGGCGTTTCACGAGCTCCATCCCGAGGTGCGGCTGGACATCCACGTGAGCAACCGCAACGTGGATTTCTCCGACGAAGGGTTCGACCTGGCCATCCGCGTGCGCGCCCCGGCCGATTCCGGACTGATCGTTCGCCATCTCGAAGACGCCGAGCTGGTCGTGGTGGCCACGCCCGCCTACCTGGCCCGACGGGGCACGCCGACGACGCTGGAGCAACTGGACCAGCACGAGTGCATCCAGTTCGACCTGCCCAGCAGCGGTCGCCGCATTCCGTGGCTGTTCCGGGACCAGGGCAAGGACATCGAGCTGGCCGGCGACGGCGGCTACGTGCTGTCGGAGGACGTGCTCGGCGGCGTCACGCTGGCGCGCCACGGCGCCGGCCTGTTCCAGACCTACCGTTTCATCGTGGAAGACGACCTGCGCGAAGGCCGCCTGGTGGCGGTGCTGCAGGCCTTCGGTGGCCGCTCGCGGCCGTACAGCCTGCTGTACCCGCACAGCCGCCACGTACCGCTGCGCGTGCGCAGCTTCATCGACTTCCTGGTGCAGAGGGTCGCCTGACCCCGCTGCCCGGCCGTCTCGCGCGGTGCGCGCGCCGGACCACTTGTTACGCGAGGTATCAAGTGAAGTGCGCCGCCAGGGATGGGTGCGTGGCAGGGCGACGCGTACCATCCGCTCGCGCCACAGCCAACCATTCGTCGAGGACGCCATGATCGATCTCTATACCTGGAAGACGCCCAACGGCCGCAAGCCAGCCATCGCGCTCGAGGAACTGCAGCTGGACTACGTGGCGCACCCGGTGGACATCGGTCGCGACGAGCAGTTCCTGCCCGGCTTCGTGGCCATCTCGCCGAACAGCAAGATACCGGCCATCGTCGATCGGGACACCGGCGTGACGCTGTTCGAGAGCGGCGCCATCCTGCAGTACCTGGCCGAGAAGACCGGACAGCTGCTGCCCACTGGCGGCGCGCCGCGCTACACCACCCTGCAGTGGCTGCATTGGCAGATCGGCGGCGTGGGACCGATGTTCGGGCAGCTGGGATTTTTCGCCAATCGCGCGGCCGAGCGGATTCCGCTGGCGGTGAACCGGTACCTGACCGAATCCAGGCGCCTGCTCGACGTGCTGGAGCAGCGCCTGGCGCATTCGAAGTACGTGGGCAGCGACGATTACAGCATTGCCGACATCGCGATCTATCCGTGGGTGGTCGCGGTGATGGCCGGCAATCCGACCCTGCTCGGCGATGCCCGCGCGAGCCGCCCCTCGATGGACCGCTGGATGAGCGAGCTCGCCCAGCGCCCGGCCGTCATCAAGGGCATGAACGTGCTGCAGGACGACGCCAGCGCCGGCACCTGAAGCCGGCTGCCATGAGCGGCATCGACTGCATCATGCGGGAGCCGCGGTCCGCGGCTTCGCGCCCATGATCAGGATCCACAGCATGAAGGCCACTTCGCCGAACTGCACCGGGAAGGTGTATTTGCCGATGACATCGTCGTAAGGCGGGAACAAGGTGCCGGCGATGCTCAGCACGATATAGGCGACGCCGTTGAGGATCAGCCAGACGCCCAGGAAGCGGGGCAGGAATCCGCAACGGAGCACGAGGATCGCGAGGGGAAACAGCCACAGCCCCCAGAGGACTTCGGCGGCCACGACCTGCTGGCCATGCAGGCGCAGGAACAACATGGCCAGCGCATGGCGCTGGTGGCTGTCGAAGACGGACAGGAATTCGGCGCCCTTCACCAGCATCAGCGCCGCGCCATCGTTCACCACGTTGACGAAATAGAGCGTGGCAGGCATCACGCCGCCGACGATCACCATCAGGATCGCCATGCTGTCGTGAACGCCCCGGAACAGCCGGTACAGCGCGAGCACCAGGAAGATCAGGATCACCGCGCAGGCCAGGTCGCTGGCGATGCCGAGGCGAAACAGCATCTCGTGGGCCGCGATATTGGCCGAGGTCGCCTCCGCATCGCCATGCACGAACAGCGTGTCGGGGATATAGATGAGGCGGACGGGGCCGAAGATCGTCAACAACAGATAGATGAGTCCGGCGATTCTCGCGTTCCTGCTGGTCGGGTTCATGCGCGCTGCCCTCATGGGAGATCGTTGCGTATCCGGACCGCGATCCATGCGCTGCGCCGGGTTTGCCGTCCCTCGACGCCTTGCGCATGATGCCAAAGCCTGCGCCCGCATGGGCCGCGCAGGGCCGCGCCGGCAGCGCCCGCGGCGGAAAGCCGGCGGCCATGGCGCGAAACGGGCCGGGCATCCGCCGGAAGGCGCGTTCTTCACGTCGCCACCGGTAAGGTCGCAAAGCGGGATGTTTGCGATCGCCCGCCTGAATGTCGGAGGAGACGATGAAAGCTGCTCGTCTGGGATATCTCTGGGCTGCCATTGCCATCGCCATCACCATGGCCCTGGTGAGTACGTCCATTCCGGTGGATGCGCTCTGAACCAGCGGCGCACGCGCTGGCACGGGTGGTGGCCTCAGGTACCGCGCGGCTTGGCGCGGTGTGTGGGTGCGGCCGTCCATGGGTCGTCCGGCCAGGGATGGCGCGGGTAGCGGCCCTTCAGTTCCTTCTTCACCTCGGGATAGGTGCGCTCCCAGAAGCCCTTGAGATCCTGCGTGACCTGGATCGGGCGCCCGGCCGGCGACAGCAGGTGCAGGGTCACGGGAATGCGTCCGTTGGCCACGCGCGGCGTGTCGGCAAGACCGAACAGTTCCTGCAGCTTCACCGCGAGCACGGGCGGCTCGCCTTCGGCGTATTCCAGTCGCCGCTGCATGCCGCTGGGCACGGCGAGGCTTTCGGGTACCTGTGCATCGAGTTGCCGACGCTGCTCGTAGTCGAACAAGGCGCCCAGCGCCTGCGAGAGTTCCTCCGCACTGAGCGCATCGAGGCGACGCTTGCCGTTGAGGTACGGCCCCAGCCACGCTTCCAGCGTGCCGAGCAGGGCGGTGTCCGATACGTCGGGCAGGCCCAGCTCCGGCATCCATGCACGCAGCGCCTGCATGCGTGAGCGCAGGCGGCGTGCGTGTTCGCTCCATGGCAGGGCGTCGATGCCCTTCGCACGCACGGCGGCGAGCAGCGCAGGCAAGGCGTCTTCCGGCGTCACCGGCACGCTACGCCGATCGAGCACGATGGCGGCAAAGCGATGCTCCTCGAACGCTTCGACCGCGTTACGTTCGTCGTTCCAGCGCAGCACGCGCTCGCTGCGGAACTGCGCCGGGTAGTCGCGCTCGAGTACGCGCAGGTCCACCGGCGCCGCGGCCAGGATCAGGCTGTCGCGGGCCTCGAAGCGAAGGTCCAGCGCCACCAGCCACGGCTCGCCATGCAGGGCGGTGTTCTCATGCAGGCGCGCGCCGCGACCATTGGCGAGCGTGTAGCGCAACGGGTTGCCGTCGTCGCGTCGCGCCACGCGATCGGGAAACGCGTGCAGCAACAGGTCGCCCACGGCGTGGCTGTCCGGCACGCCACTGGCCGCCGAACGCACGTCGAGCCGACGACGCCAGCCCTTGCTGGCCTGCTCGATGGCCGCCAGCGCGCCGGTATCGGCTCCGCCGCGCGCGCCTGCCGTGCGCCGGTCGCGCCAGGCGTGCAGCGCCGTGACCCGGGCGCGAAAGTCGTCGCTGCGCGCCTGCTCGCCGCGCAGCGGCGAGCGCGCCTCCATCAGGGCGAGCAGATCGGCCACCAGGGCACGAAGTTCCGGCTCGGCGCGCCACGCGGCCGCGCCGAGCCGGGGCGCCGCGCCGAGTTCGAGCATGGCGCGACCCAGGCTGGTCATGCGACCTGCCGCATCGAGCGCACCCAGTTGCACCAGCAGTTCGCGCGCCTGCGCCAGCGCGCCGACGGGCGGCGGATCCAGCCACGGCAGGTCGCTGCCGCCACCGGCGGTGATGCCCCACGCCGCCAGTTCGAGCGCGAGGCCGGACAGTTCCGCCTGCGCGATTTCCGCCGTGCGCGACGCATCGAGCCGCTTGCTCTGCGGCCACAGTCGATACGCCGTGCCTTCGGCGACGCGCCCCGCGCGACCGGCACGCTGGTCCGCCGAGGCCTGCGAGATGTTCACGGTTTCCAGTCGGGTGAAGCCGGAGTTGGGATCGAAGCGCGGTTCGCGGGCGAGGCCACTGTCGACCACCGCACGGATGCCCGGCAAGGTGACGCTGGATTCGGCCACGTTGGTAGCGAGCACGATGCGGCGCGTACCTGGCTCGGCAGGACTGAGCGCGGCCTGCTGCTCGGCCAGCGAAAGTTCGCCATGCAGCGCCACGACTTCCACCTCTCCCCTCTCCCCGCGGGAGAGGGCCTGGGGGTGAGGGTTCGGCCGTGCCGATGCGCCCCGCTCTGCCCGTACCCTTGCTCCATCACCCGCAGCGAGCGGCGAGTGGCTGAGGGCGTCTTCGAGGATCGCCTGCGTGCGTGCAATCTCCCGGCGTCCCGGCAGGAAGGCGAGGACGTCGCCATCGTTTTCCTGCAAGGCCTGGCGGGCGACCCGCGCCACGTGATGTTCGGTGCCTTCCTGCACCCGCGCCGGCGGATATTCGACGCGCACCGGAAAACTTCGCCCGGGGCTGCTGATGCGCGGCGCGTCAAGCCACTTCGCGATGCGTTCGCCATCGAGCGTGGCGGACATCACCACGATGCGCAGGTCGGGCCGCAGGGTGCCCTGTACGTCGAGCGCGAACGCGGCGCCGAGATCGCCGGCAAGATGCCGCTCGTGGAATTCGTCGAACAGGATGACGCCGATGCCGGCAAGCTCGGGATCGTCCTGGATGAGCCGGGTCAGGATGCCTTCGGTCACCACTTCGATGCGCGTGGCCGCGCTGGTCTTCGCTTCGAAACGGATGCGATAACCGACCGTCCTGCCCACTTCTTCGCCGAGCTGCATCGACATGAACTGCGCGGCAGCGCGCGCAGCGATGCGGCGAGGTTCCAGCATCAGGATCTTCTGCCCGGCGAGCCAGGGCTGGCTGAGCAGCGCCAGCGGTACCTGCGTGGTCTTGCCGGCACCGGGCGGCGCTTCCAGCACGAGCCGCGCATGCGCAGCGAGCGAGGCGCAGATCTCCGGCAGCAGTGACGTGATGGGGAAGGTAGCGGGCGAGTTCATCGGGGCATGATAGATGCGTGGCGCCGCCGCACTTAGCCCCTCTCCCCCCGGGAGAGGGGTTGGGGTGAGGGTACGGGGCTTGCGCAGCGTTTCAAGCTCGCGCTCCGACCGAACCCTCGTCCGCCTGCCGGCACCTTCTCCCGAGGGGAGAAGGGCTCCTTGGACGAGCGCTGACTTAGCCCCTCTCCCCTCGGCGACCCGAAGGTAGTCCCTGTGGGAGAGAGGGGTTGGGGTGAGGGTGCGGGGCTTGCGCAGCGTTTCAAGCTCGCGCTCCGACCGAACCCTCTTCCGCCTGCCGGCACCTTCTCCCGAGGGGAGAAGGGTTTCCTCAGTGCAGCGTGCCTTAAGCCCTCTCCTCTTTGGCGCCTCGCGGTGTAGCCGCCATCCATGAGGTAGCACGCACCGAAGTGCGCCTTGCTCCAGTCTCCAGCGCTTGTATCCCACATCGCGCTGCCAGCCTTTAAGGCCATTCTCTTTGGGTTACTTTTCTCTTGGGCCAGCAAGAGAAAAGTGACTCGGCCTCCGGCAGGAGGTCGAAACGCCCGCTGCGCAAGCGGCCCGAACACGGAAGCGCGACAACCAGACAGCCAAGTCACTGGGTTCCTGCTTTCGCAGGAACGACGAGTAGAAACCGTCCCGCGAGCATCCACCCTCTCATCAAAAAGGAAGAGGGAGAAAGAACCCCCTTACGGATGCGCCGCCCCATTCGTCCCTTCCGCCCTCAGCGGCGCCAGCGATTCAAACTTGCGCTGGTACTCCTCGGTGACCTGCCGGGCCTCGTCGCTGCTGCCGACCACGCGTGGCGTGATCAGCACGATCAGCTCGGTGCGGTTGCGGTTGCGGCTGGTGGTGCCGAAAAGGCGGCCGAGGAAAGGGATGCTGTTGAGGCCGGGAATACCGGTGTCGGTGGCGCCTTCCTGTTGCTGGATCAGGCCGCCCAGCAGGACCGTCTGCCCACTCTGCACCGCCACCTGGGTGGCGAGCTGGCGCTGGCTGATGGTCGGATTGCCGTTGACCGATGCGATGGTCGGGTCTACCTGGCTCACCTGCTGGCTGATGTTCATGTACACCAGGCCGCCGGGATTCACGCGCGGCTGCACGCTGAGGATCACGCCGGTGTTGAGGTAGTTGACCGAGTTGTAGACCGCCGTGCCCACGCCGGGATTCACGCTGGTCTGGTTGATCGGGATCTGGTCGCCGACCTGGATCTGCGCCATCTGGTTGTTCATCACCACCATCGACGGCGCCGACAAGGTCTTGGTGTTGCCGCTGATTTCCAGCGCGCGCAAGGCGACCTGCAGGTTGTGATTGACGAACGAATAGAACAGGCCGTCGCCAGGCGACGTGCTGGTGCCCGGGTTGTACTGGTTGCCGCCCTGGCCCAGGGCGCCCTGGTGCTGGTTGTTCGGATCGCCCGGGGTGAAGGTGCCATTGCCGTTGTTGGTGCCGCCGGCGAGGCCTTCCAGGTACCACTGCACGCCAAACTGGAACTGGCCGGTGAGATTGACTTCAAGAATGCGCGTCTCGATCTGCACCTGCAGCGGCGTGTTGTCCAGCCGCTTGATGGCCGACTCGACTTCGGCCCACTGCGACGGTCGCGCACGGATCAGCAGCTGATTGTTCGAGTCCACCGAGCTGATGCGGATGCTGCCGTCGTCGGACGTGTATTGCTTGCCCGGCTGCGCACCGTTGTTCGCGTTGCCGTTGCCGAAGGCGCCGCCGCCGTAGCTCGAGGTGCCGATGCCGCCGGGCTGGCCCTGGCCGCTCATGCTCAGGCCGGCGCTGTTGTTGAGGCCGGCGCTGCCCTGCGTGCCGTTGCCGCCGCCAAAGCCGCCGGTCGTGCTGCTGCCGAAGCTGCCAGCGGTGCTGCCCATGCCGCTGCCGTTGCCGTTGCCGGCCAGGCCGAGCGAGCCGGCGGTAAGGCCCGGCCCTACCTTGCCGCTGTTGTCGCCGTTGCCGGCGCCGTTGGTATAGATCTGTGCGAGGTACTGCGCCAGGTCGGACGCCTTGATGTTGCGCACGTCATAGACGAACAGTTCCGGCTCGTTGCCGCCGCCGCGATCGATCTTGGCGATCCACTCGCCCACTTCGCGCAGGTAGTTGGGCTGCGTGCTGATCACCACCAGCGCGTTGGTGCGCTCGATGGGAATGAAGCGCAGCATGCCCGACAGCGGCGAGTCGCTCTTGGGTCCGAAGATCTGATCGAGCTGCGGCATCAATTCGGTCACGCCGGCGTGCTGCAGGCTGAACACGCCCACCGACATGCCGCGCAGCCAGTCGACGTCGAAGGTCTGCACGGTGCGCTGGTAATTGGCCAGCTCCTGCGGCGTGCCGGACAGCACGATCAGGTTGCGCGACGGATCGATCAGCAACACCGAGTCGGGTCGCGCGAACGGCTTGATCAGCTTCTGCATCTCGCTGGCGGAGATGTAGCGCAGCGGAAACAGGCGCGCCTGCAGGCCGGCCTGCGGCGCCACGGCACCCAGGCTGGGCACCAGGTTGCCGGCCACCGCGTCCTTCGCCGGCATCACGATGTAGCGGCCGTCGCGCTGCACCAGCGCATTGCCGGTCCAGGCGAGCAGGGTCTCGAGGATCGGCAGCGCCTGGCTGCTGTCCACCGGCTCGGAGGTCGAGAACGACACATTGCCCTGCACGCCCGGCACGATGGTGTAGTTCTGCTTGAGCAGGTCGCCGAGGATCGCCTTGACCACCGCCTGCACGGGCTGGTTTTCAAAATTGAAGGTGACTGCGCCGTCGCCCGTCGCCGCCTTGCGTGGCTGCGCCAGCCCGGTGGCGTGCACGAACTGGCCGGTGCCGCTGCTGATCTGCGGACGCACCACGGGCTCCTGTTCGGTGCCGACGTTGCGGTTGAGTGGCTGTGGCGTCGGGGCGGGCTTCTCCGTGCCGGCCATGGCCTCCCGCTGAAGCTCGCCGTTGTCGCTCGGCTGCGGCAGGGTCTGGCATCCGGCAAGCCAGAGGGCCAGGGTGAGCGTACCGATGCGGCTGATCCGCGACGTGCGCTGGGTGGACATAAATCAGTGTGCTCCTTCGGGGGACGCAGCCTGCTGCTGGACGCGGCGCTTCTGTATGGCTTCTTTCAGCAGGCGGAGGCGATCCGCCTGCGTGTCATTCGTGGCCGTCGGCGACGCCGCCGGCTGGCCGGTGGCCGGCACCGGGCCGCCCAGCATGCGGACCGCGCCCGGCGGCAGCACCTGGCCTGCGGCGGCCTGGGCTGGCGCTTGCGCCGAGGCGCTGCCAGCGGGCATGTCGATGGGGGCGCCGGCGGGCAGCTCGAGCTCGGTGCGGCCGCTGGCCGATTCGAACACGGCCGAACGCGGCTTCAGTTCGGCGAGTCGCCAGCTGCCATCGGGCAGCGCATCGCCCTCGTGCACGCGCACTTCGTTGGCGCCGCTCTTGTCGTGCAGCAAGGCCATGTGCAACGACGGCGTGAGGATGATGCCGGTGAGCTGCATGTCGCCCAGGCTGGCACCGCCGCTGGCTGCGTGGAGGCTCTGCTTGCGGTCGGGACTGAACAACGGCTGCTGCCACACGGCGCTGAACTGCGACAGCGGCAATGGTGCCGGCAGGCCCTTGTCGTGAATTTCGGGCAGCGGCGCCATCGGCCGTGGCTCGCCCCAATGCACGCCACGTCCCAACCCGGCCAGGAACAACAGCAGCAGCACGCCACACAGCACGGCCGCGCCGCCAAGCACAGGCGTCAGGCGCCTTTGGGCGGCCGCGTTCATGGCGCACCTCCCTGCGCATCGCCGGTGCTGCGTGGCTGGCGCACATAGCCGGACAGGGTGAACTGCACTTCCAGCGGCGCCGCGGCCTGCTGCATCGCCGCCACCGGATTGCGGTAGATGCTCAGGTCGTCCACGAACAGATAGGGCGCACCCTGCTCCAGGTCGTGCAGGGTTTCGGCCAGCGGCTGCACTTCGCAGCGCAGGCTGATGCTCACGGCCACCTTGCGATATGGCTCGTCGGGCGCGGCCGGCGGATTGGGCACCGGCATCTTCTGCGTCACGTCGCAGCTGCCACCTTGCGGATGCGCTGCCACGGCATCGACCACGCGCTGCATCAGCCCGGCCGCGGCCGCGTTCGGATCATCCTCGGGCAGGAATGCATGACTGGCCACCTGCCCCGCGCCCATGGCGGCGATGCGCTGCTGCAGTCGCGGCTTCTCCGCGATGGCGGACGCAAACCGCGCATGCGTGTCGCGCAGGTCGTCCATCTCCGCATGAATGCTTCGCAGCGGCGCCACGAACCACCAGTGCAACAGCACGAAGTAGCCGACCACCAGCACCACCAGCAGCAACACGATAGCGGCGATGCGGCTTTCGCGCGGCTTGAGCGTGGCCAGCTTCATGGCGCGCCTCCCGCCGGGGCCGTCGCGGCCTTCGGCCTGGCGTCGGTGATCTTGCGCAGCTGCGCCACCATGTAGAAACGTTCCTTGCCGGTGGACGGATCGACCTGGATGGTGCCCTGGAAATTGGCGTCGGTGATCACCGGCGAACCCTTCAGCGCATCGACCAGGCGCGCCGCCTGCGGGCTTTGTCCCTGGAATCCGACCTGGCCGCTGTTGTCGATGCTCAGGCGCTCAAGCCATGCCGTGGCGGGCAGGCGCTGGCTGATGTCCTGCAGCACGGCCAGCGCGGGCACGGTGTGCCGCTTGCGCTCGGCGAGGAAGCCCGCCGCGCCGGCGTTGTCCTGCAACTGCTGGCGCAGCGTGGCGACCTGCTGCGCATCGGCGTGCATGGCCTCGACTTCGCTGCGCATCTGCTCGAGCGCACTTTCACGGTTGTGCAGGAACTGCAGCAGCGCCAGCACCAGCAGCGCGAGTGCGCTGGCCGCCAGCACCAGGTTGAGACGCTGGCGCGGATGCCGGCGACGCGGAACGAGGTCGACGGGCAACAGGTTGGCGCCGAGGCGGTCGGCGCCGACGGCCACGTCCACCGCATCGACCTGCAGGCCAGAAGCCGTCAGCTGGCCCAGCAGCGGATCGAGGGTGCTGCGCGGCACCACCACCAGTTCCGCGGCGAATCGGCCCGCCGGCGCCGTGGCCGGCAACTCGCGCACGTCGTAACGCACCTGCTCGACGTGGAACGGCGTCTGGCGGTCCATCTCGAAGGCGCCGACCTGCTGCAGGTTGTCGCGCGCGGCCAGCGGGAGCAGCAGGCGCGCACGCAACACGTCGGCCGGCGACAGGCACAGCGCCACGCGCAAGTCTTCCGCATCGACGCCGCGCACCGCCTGCGCGAGGGCGGCCTGCTGGTCCGTCGCGTCGAGCTGGCCGTGCCAGCGCGCCAGCAGGTCGGTGCTGCCGGCACGCCGCAGCACCCAGTCGTCGCCGGCACGCGCCAGCAGGTGCCAGGCCGAGCTGCCGCCGAACAGCGTGCGCCAGCGGGTCGGCAGCAACGCCAGCAGTTCGCCGGCCCACCACGCCAGGAAGCGCGGCAGCGGCGACCCGCGCCACGCGCGGCGGGCGCGGTCCAGCTGCAGCTGCAGCGGTTGCGTTGCAGAACTCATTCCCCGTCACCCTCTTGCCAACGCAACACGGCATACGGCGGTGCGCCGGGACGCAGTCCCTGCAAGCGCACCGTGGCGCGCAGTACAGCGCGCGTCCCGTCGGCCAGCGTAGCTTCTGAACGAATACTATGCGTTACGCCCTGGGGTGCCACCATACCCGGTACGGGCTGCGACGCCTGCCGCGCGGCGGACAGCGCCTGCGCCTGCTGCGGGGTCATGCCGGGGATGGCCGCCAGCGCCAGCGGCGGCGCGGTGGCCGGGTCCGGGCTTGGCCGGCCCGACCACAGGGTGACCTGGGAGGCCACCACCCGGTACACCGCCGGATCCATGCCCAGTACCATCTGCAGCTCCTCGATGGTGGCGAATGGCCCATGCCGGGGGCCGTAATCGCGGCCTGCCAGCGCGTAGGCGGGGTCGATGCCGACGCCGGGCGTCGTGGTGGCGAAGCTGCGCCAGTCAGCCACGTTCTTCGCCAGCGCCAGCGCCTTGGCGTCGGGCATGCCGGCGGCGCGGAACAGGTTCTGCAGCACCTCGGGGGTGGCGGCGTTGAGGTCTACCTTGCCCGCCTCGTCGATGACGCTGATGCTGACCCGGACGCCGTCGAAATCGAAGGGGTAGCTGCGTCCGTCGGCCACCCAGTGCTGCTGCGGCTGCGGATCCTGCAGTCCATAAATGGCCCGCACGACCCCGGCTTCGGCCGCGTAATGCGCCTGCGTCTGCGCGAACTGGTAGCGCGCCTGCAGGCCTTCGGTGCGCGCCAGCATGGCGTAGCCGCCCAGCAGGATGGCCAGCAGGGTGCACGCCCACAGCACCACCAACAGGGCGACGCCGC
This sequence comes from Dyella soli, assembly GCF_054482295.1. Lineage (NCBI taxonomy): Bacteria > Pseudomonadati > Pseudomonadota > Gammaproteobacteria > Lysobacterales > Rhodanobacteraceae > Dyella > Dyella soli. The sequence goes on along the minus strand of NZ_JBTFFU010000002.1, from coordinate 43,030 downwards.
GCTGCGGCCGGGCCGGCGAGGCAGGCGTGCGCTTCATCGGGTGCTCCGTCGCTGCAGGCCCTGCAGCAGGTCGGCGGGGCCCTGGGTCGCCGAAGGATCGACCCTTACCGGCACATCCAGTTGCGGCCACGATCCGCCACCGTCGAGCGTGAGCACGATGCGCACGATGCGCGGCATCGTGCGGCTGTCGTTCCATTGCGCGCGCCAGTCGCCGGCCGCTTGCGGCGTGTCGGCCGTGCGATAGCTGAAGCTGCCGTCGCGGATATCGTCCACCAGCACCTCGGGCTCGCCCAGCGGACGCGGCGCGCTGCCATCGGGTGGCATCTGCGCAAAGCGCGCTTCCAGGCGAGAACCACCCTTGCCGTTGGGCACCAGCTGCAACTGCTGCAGTTGCGGACCGAGCCGGCCCATATAGCCGGGCAAGGCGGCGACAAAGCGCAGCTCGTGCGCGTCGCCGGTGAAATAGATCGGCTCGCTGTTGTCGGTGTGCGCGATCGGCACTGCCCGCGCCTGGGCAAGTTCGCGCCGCAGGAATTGCTGCGCCGAGCGCGTCTCGTCGAGGCGACTGATCGCCGCCTCGCCCGAACGCACCGCGTGGGTCGCCGTGCGCACGCCCGAATACACGCCCAGCAACAGCAGGGACAGCAGCGCCAGCGCGCCGAGCACTTCCAGCAAGGTGAAGCCGCGCGCTGGCCGGCGTGCGCGGCTCATGGGTTCTGCCCCGCGGGCGTGTTGAGCGCGCGCAGCGTGCTGAAATGCGCCGAATGCTCGCGCGGCACGCCACCCCAGAACACGTCCAGGTCGAGCTTCACCATCTGCAGCGGCGCATTGGCGGCCACCTGCCCCGGGCTCCACGGCGTCACCACCAGGTGCCAGCGGTAGTGCCGGTCGAAGCGCCCGTCGCTGCTGCCGGGCTGCAAGGGCGTGGCGATGCCGGCCGTGTCGAGCATGCTGCGCGCCCACATCGCGGCCTGGCTGTGGTCGTCGGCATTGCGGGTGAGCGCGATGGAGCCGCCGGCCACCTTCATCAGCGCGGCAAAGGTGATCGCCAGCAGCAGGATCGCGGCGATCACTTCGAGCAGGCTGAAGCCCCGCTGCCTCATGGCTGCGCACCCGCGTCGGCCACGCTCACCGCGCCGGTGAGCCACGACACGTTGACGCGCCACTGCCGGCGCTCGCGCTGCAGGGTGATGTGGCCGCCGGTGGAACTGCCATCGGCAAAGAAGCGGATGCGACCCGTGGTGACGTTGACCTGGTCTTCCTTCGCGCTGGTGATGCCGATGCGCATGCCCGCGGGCAGCCGCACCGGCTCGCCGCCGCTGGCGCGATACGTGTTGGCGCGCGTGTCGACGTCAAAGCTGCGTTCGTCTTCGTGCACGATGGCCTGCGTACGCGTGGCTCGCAGCGCTGCCGCCAGTTCGCCGCTGGCCGCACGCACCCGCGCGCTGGCCAGCCCCTGCGTCACCGAGACGGCCACGGCCGCGGCCGCAATGCCGATGAGCAGGATCACCGCGAGCATCTCCAGCAAGGTGAATCCATGCACCGGGCGCGACACGGCACGGCGCCGCGCGATTCCGCCGCGCGCTTCGCCATGCCCCATGTCGCCAGGCGCCTTCATTACTGCCAGTTGCCCACGTCGGCGCTGTAGCCTTCACCGCCGGGCTTGCCGTCCTGGCCGTAGAAGACCAGGTCGAAGCTGCCATGGTCGCCCGGGTACTTGTAGCCAAAGTCATGGCCCCACGGATCGTGCAGCTCCGACTCCTTCGCGTACGGTCCCTGCCAGTTGCGCGCGCCGGCCGGCTTCACCAGCAGGTCCTGCAGCTGCTGCGGCGGTGCACCGTTGTCCAGCGCGTAGTTCTCCACCTTCTGGCTCAGCGTGGTGAGCTGGGCCTTGCCCGCCCCGTACTTGCCCTTGTCGACGTTCTTGCCGACCTGGGTGACGACAACGGCGCCGATGATGCCGATCAGCACGATCACCGCCAGCATTTCCAGCAGGGTGAAACCGCGGGTGGCGCGTCGGCGGCGGATGGGACTTGCTCGCATGGTGGTACCTCGGATGATCGATGGTTCGGGGAGCGGCGTCAGCGGACCACGCCACTCATTGAATGTTGCTGGTGAGACTGAGCAGCGGCAGCAGGATCGCGGCCATGATGATCGCCACCATCACGGTCATCACGATCGTCAGTGCCGGCACCAGCGCGGCCAGCAGGCGGTCGATCGAGCGGCGGCTTTCCAGTTCGAAGGTGTCGGCCACCTTGAGCAGCATCGTGTCGAGCTGTCCCGCCTCCTCACCCACCTGCACCATCTGCAGCGCCAGCCGCGGGAAACGTTGCGACTGCGCCAGCGCGAAGCTGAGCCCGGCGCCGCCCTTGACCTGCTCGGCGGCCTGCTCGAGCGCCTGGTCCAGTGCGCGATTGCCGGTGACCTGGCGCGCGATGCCCAGGGCGGACAGCAGCGGCACGCCGTTCTTGAGCAGGGTGCCGAGCGTGCGCGCGATGCGCGCCGTCTGGATCTTGAGCAGCAGCGGACCGACCACGCGCAAGGTGAGCAGGCGCGCGTGCCATGCCAGCTGCGTGGCCGGAACGCGCAGCCGCGAGCGTGCCGCCAGCACGCCGATCACCAGCAGGATCAGCAGCAACCACCACCACGACTGCAGCGTGTCACCCACGGCGAGCACGACCTGGGTGATCCACGGGATCGGCACCTGCATGTCCTGGAAGATCGGCACGAACTGCGGCACCACGTAGGCCAGCAACAGCAGCAGCGAGCCCAGCACGCCGACCAGCAGGAACGCCGGGTAGATCAGCGCGTTGATAATGCTGCCGCGCAGCTGCTGCGAACGCTCGAGGTAATCGGCGAGGCGACGCAGCGTGTCTTCCAGCGACCCGCCGGCCTCGCCCGCGCGCACGAGGCTGATGTACAGCTTGGGAAACACGCCATGCTCATCGTCGAGCGCCTGCGACAGCGGCGTGCCGCCGCGCACGCGATCGCGTACCCGCTCGATCAGCTTCTTCGCGCGCTCGCCCTCGGGCAGGTCCAGCAGGATGCCCAGCGCGCGGTCCAGCGGCTGGCCCGCGCCGAGCAGCGTGGCGAGCTGGTGGGTGAACTGCGCCAGCTGGTCGCCGGTGAACGGACCGCGCTTGAACAGCGCCGCCAGACCGCCGGCACCCGCGTCGGCATCGGCCGCGCGCGCGTCCAGCGGCGTATGGCCCTGGTCCTGCAGGCGACTGACCACGTCCTCGACGCTGCTGGCTTCCATCTGCCCCTGCAGCATCTCGCCGGTGGCACTGACGGCGCGGTAGCGGAACTGCGACATCAGCTTTCCTGCGTAACGCGCAGGACCTCCTCGATGGTGGTGATGCCCGCCACCGCCTTGGCGATACCGTCTTCATACATGGTGCGCATGCCTTCGGCGCGTGCCTGCCGTTCGATCTCGCCGGCATCGGCGCGCTGCATCACCAGTCGTCGCAACGGATCGCTCATCACCAGGAATTCCATGATGGCCCGGCGGCCCCGATAGCCGGTGGGATTGGCCGCGCTGCTGCCCGGCTTCCACAAACGGATCGGGCGCTCGTCGGTGTACTTGTGCAGCTCGAACTGCTCGATCACCTCGGGCAAGGCTTCGTAAGGCGTCGCCGTTTCCGGATCGAGTCGCCGCACCAGCCGTTGCGCCAGGATGCCGTTGACGGTGGAGCCCAGCAGATAATCCTCCACGCCCATGTCGAGCAACCGCGTGATGCCGCCTGCGGCGCTGTTGGTATGCAGGGTGGACAGCACCAGGTGGCCGGTGAGCGCGGACTGGATCGCGATGCGGCAGGTTTCCAGGTCGCGCATTTCGCCGATCATGATCACGTCCGGATCCTGGCGCACGATGGAGCGCAGCGCACCGGCGAAATCCAGCCCGATCTGCGGCTTCACCTGGATCTGGTTGATGCCCTCGATCTGGTACTCGACCGGGTCTTCGACGGTGATGATCTTCACGTCGGGCGTGTTGATCTTCGACAACGCCGTGTACAGCGTGGTGGTCTTGCCCGAGCCGGTAGGACCGGTGACCAGCAGGATGCCGTGCGGGCGCTCCAGCACGTCGATGAAGCGCTGCTGGAAGTGGTCGGTGAAGCCGAGCGAGGCGAAGTCGAACACCACCGACTCGCGGTCGAGGATACGCATCACCACCGACTCGCCGAAGCTCGTCGGCACGGTGGACACGCGCAGGTCCAGCTCCTTGCCCTGCACGCGCAGCTGGATGCGCCCGTCCTGCGGCAGGCGGCGCTCGGCAATATTGAGCTTGGCCATGATCTTCACGCGCGAGATCACCGCCGCGGTGGAACTGGACGGCGGCGCCTCCACTTCGTGCAGCACGCCGTCGATGCGATAGCGCACCTTCAGTCGGTTCTCGAACGGCTCGATATGGACGTCCGATGCGCGCTGTTCGACCGCGCGCTGCAGGATCAGGTTCACCAGGCGGATCACCGGCGCCTCGGAGGCGAGGTCGCGCAGGTGCTCCACGTCGTCTTCCACCGCGGCGCTGCCGTCGAGGTTCTCCACGATGGTGCCCATGGCGGAACGACCGGAGCCGTAATAGCGCTCGATCAGGTCGTCGATTTCCGAGCGCAGGCCAATGCGCAGCGCCACCGGGCGCCCCGCGGCCAGCTGCATGGCCTGCAGCGGATACGGATCGGCCGGGTCCGCGACCACCAGCCCCAGACCGTCCTCGCCCACGCGCACCGGCACCACGTGCTGCTGCTTGAGGAAGCGTACGGAAACATCCAGCTCGGCGGGCGGCAGTTCGGGGGCATCGCGCGCGGCCAACAGCGGCGTCTGCAGCAGTTCGGACCAGGCTTCGGCCAGCTCGCGCTCGGACACCAGCCCCAGCCGCGCCATCAGCGCCGTCAGCGTGCCCTCGGGCGACTCCTCGTGCAGCCGGCGCGCCCGCGCGAAATCGGTGTCCTTCAGCCGCCCACGCGAAACCAGCAGCGCACAGACCGCCGCCTCCTGGCTGTCCATCGCCCTTCCCTCCTCGTTGGCCGCCGGCCATGTGGCTGCCGACATGCGCTCACCCCCGCTCATAGAGCCAGACCTGCCTCGATCATGCCGCCCCCAACGGCATGCAAGGCGCATTGGTAGCACACCCGGCGGCCGCCACGCGACCACGGTATCTCACGAAGCTTCGCTCCTGCGGGCTTTTGCGAACCGCTTCCTGCGACTGCCGCAAGGGTAAGGCCGTGGGATGACCGTTCGGCGGCGACCGCCACCCGCCCCGTAGCTGGTCGTTCAGGCACCGGATGCCTCGCTGGAACCGCCGGGGCCAGCAGGTTCATGCGACGGTGTCGCGCACGCAGTTCAGCGTGGTTTTGCCGCCCGGGGCGATCTGGGACAATGCGCGTTTGGACCGCCTGGCCACACCATGCAGCTGCTCGACATCGGCGCCAACCTTACCCACGAATCGTTCCGCCACGACTTTGATGCCGTGCTGCAGCGGGCGCGGGCGCATGGCGTGGCGCGGCTGATGGTGACCGGGGCGTCCCGTGACGGCAGCACGCATGCGCTGGCGCTGGCGAAGGCGCATCCGGGGGTGCTCTACGCCACCGCGGGCGTGCATCCGCACCATGCGATCGACTACGACGACGCCACCGATGCACTGCTGCGCGAGCTGGCGGCGCAGCCTGAAGTGCGTGCGGTCGGCGAGACGGGGCTGGATTACAACCGCAACTACTCGCCCCGCGACGTGCAGCTGCAGGTATTCGAGCGCCAGCTGCAGATCGCGGTGGAGGTGCAGAAACCGTTGTTCCTGCACCAGCGCGACGCGCACCACGACTTCGTCGCCTTGTTGCGCCGTTATCGCGACAAGATTCCCGGTGCCGTGGTGCATTGCTTTACCGATACCGGCGAGGCGCTGCGCGACTACCTTGCACTGGATTGCCACATCGGCATCACCGGCTGGATCTGCGACGAGCGGCGCGGCACGCACCTGCGCGAGCTGGTGAAGGAAATTCCGGTCAACCGCCTGATGATCGAGACGGACGCGCCGTATCTGCTGCCGCGCACCGTGCGACCGCAGCCATCGCACCGCCGCAACGAACCGATGTTCCTGCGCCACATCTGCGAGGAAATCGCCCGCGATCGCGGCGAACCGGCGGAGCTGACGGCAGCCCACACCACGGCCACGGCCGAGGCGTTCTTCGGCCTGCGCTGATCGCCGTCAAGGCATCAGCACGCGGGTGGAGCCGGGCGCCAGGCCTTCGAGTGCATAGGAGCCGACCCTCTCCCGGATCAGCCTCAGGGTGGGAAAGCCCACCGCGGCCGTCATGCGCCGCACCTGCCGGTTGCGCCCCTCGCGCAGGGTAACGCGCAGCCAGCTGGTGGGAATGGCCTTGCGGAAGCGCACGGGCGGATCGCGGGGCCACAGCCACGCGGGTTCGGCGGCATGCTCCACGCCGGCGGGCAGGGTCGGTCCGTCGTTCAAGGTCACGCCCCGGCGCAAGGCCGCCACGGCGTCATCGGTCACCTGCCCGTCGACCTGCACCAGGTAGGTCTTGGGCTGCTTGTGCCGCGGATCGGTAAGCCGGTGCGCCAGCCCGCCATCGTCGGTGAGCAGCAACAGGCCTTCGCTGTCGTGGTCGAGCCGTCCCGCCGGATAGACGTCCTTCTGCGCCACGAAGTCCGCCAGCGTGCGGCGGCCGTCCGCAGCGGTGAACTGGCAAAGCACGCCATAGGGTTTGTTGAGCGCAATCAGCATGCCTTGCCGATCGCACCCGCGGACGGGTGCGATCCTCCCGAGTCAGTGTGCCGGCGCGGGCGCTTGCGGCTTGACGAAGCGAAGCGTCATGCGATCGGATTCGCCGATGGCCAGGTACTTGGCCTTGTCCTGCTCGCCCAGCGTCAAGGTGGGCGGCAGGGTCCACACGCCCTTCGGATAATCCTTGGTGTCCTTCGGGTTGGCGTTGATCTCGCTCTGGTCTTCCAGCTTGAAGCCGGCGTCAGTGGCGAGCTTCACCACATAGCTGGTGGGCAGGTAGCCGCTTTCCTTGATGGCATCGACGCTGGCGTTGTCGGCCGCACGATGGTCCACCACGCCGAGCACGCCGCCCGGGCGCAGCGCGGCGTAGAACGCCTTGAACATGGCCGGGGCGGTGTCCGCCTCGACCCAGTTGTGCACGTTGCGGAAGGTCAGCACGAGGTCGGCCGAACCCGACGCACCCAGCACCGGCGCCTTGGGATCGAATTCGAGGATCTGCGCCTTGCCGTAGTGCGCCGCGTCGCCGGCGAAGGTGGCACGCAGCGCCGTGACGTCGCGGCGCGCCTCGCCATCGGCGTTGGGCTTCAACACGGCGGCAATGTAGTGGCCGTTGTCATGCAGCAGCGGCGCGAGGATCTCGGTGTACCAGCCGCCGCCCGGGGTGATCTCGATGACGGTCTGGTCCGGCCGGATGCCGAAGAACTGCAGGGTGGCCTTCGGATGGCGATAGACGTCGCGCGCCTTGTGCTCCGGCGAACGCCAGCTTCCCGCCAGCACCTGGTCGAGCTGCGTCGCGGTGAAATCGCTGGCACTGGTCGGCGGCACCAGGGAGCCCGCGGGCTGGTCCTGGACCTGCGCGCTGGCCTGTCCGGAATTGCCACTGCACGCTGCCAGCAGCGCGGCTGCCAGCCCCAGGAACATACGGCTCTTCATTGATTACCCCTTGGAAAGACTTCAAATCACGCTGGCGGCAGGCTAACACGCAGCTTGCCGGCCGCCATGTATACGAATGGTGCATGGACGATCGCCGCGCACCGGCGCGCGGCATGAAACCACCGCAAGCTGGACCCCGCCTTTCGCGCCCGCGCCGGGCTCAGTAGTGGATCACCGAGCGGATGACCTTGCCTTCGTGCATCAGCTCGAACGCCTCGTTGATGCGCTCCAGCGGCAACACCCGGGTAATCATCTCGTCGATCTTTATCTCGCCGGCCAGGTAGCGGTCGACGTAGCCGGGCAGCTGCGAGCGCCCCTTGACGCCGCCGAACGCCGAGCCGCGCCACACGCGGCCGGTCACCAGCTGGAACGGGCGCGTGCTGATCTCCTGCCCGGCGCCGGCGACGCCGATGATGATCGACTCGCCCCAGCCCTTGTGGCAGCACTCCAGCGCCGAGCGCATGACCTGCACGCTGCCGATGCACTCGAACGAATAGTCCACGCCGCCATCGGTGAGGTCGACGATGACCTGCTGGATCGGCGTGTCCGGATAGTCCCTGGGATTGATGCAGTCGGTGGCGCCCAGCGCCTTGGCCATGGCGAACTTGTCCGGGTTGGTGTCCACCACCACGATGCGGCCGGCCTTTGCCATGACTGCACCCTGCACCACGGACAGGCCGATGCCGCCCATGCCGAACACCGCCACGCTCGCACCCGGCTCCACCTTGGCGGTGTTGAGCACGGCACCGATGCCGGTGGTGATGCCGCAGCCGAGCAGGCATACCTTCTCCAGCGGCGCGGCCGGGTTGATCCTGGCCAGCGAGATTTCCGGCAGCACGGTGTATTCGCTGAAGGTGCTGGTGCCCATGTAGTGCAGCAGCGGCCTGCCGTCGAGCGAGAAGCGCGACGTGCCATCGGGCATCACGCCCCGGCCCTGGGTGGCGCGGATCTTCTGGCACAGATTGGTCTTGCCGGAGAGGCAGAACTTGCACTCGCCGCATTCGGGCGTGTACAGCGGAATCACGTGATCGCCGACCTTGAGCGATGTCACGCCCTCGCCCACTTCCTCGACGATGCCGCCGCCTTCATGGCCGAGGATCACCGGGAACTGCCCTTCCGGATCGGCGCCCGACAGCGTGAATGCATCGGTGTGGCACACGCCGGTGGCGACGATGCGCACCAGCACTTCGCCCGCCCTGGGGCCGGCCACGTCGACCTGCTCGATGGAAAGGGGTTTGCCTGCTTCCCAGGCAACGGCGGCGCGCGATTTCATCTTGGTTCTCCGGGGGATCGGGGAGCACTGCAGACGGCCATGATGAGGCCTTGCGGGCGGATCGAAAACACCCGCAGGCTCAGGCGTGCTCCGGCGCCGTGGCGACGATGCCGGCGGTGGCATACGACATGGCCTCGGCATACTGGGCCGCTTCGCCATGCACCCATTCGCGGAAGACGCGCAGGCCGGCGTGGTCGCGCGAACGCTCGGGGTACACCAGGTAATACGCTTCGGGAATCTGCAGGTAGCGCGTACCCAGTACCTGCAGCAGCCCGGCTTCAACCATCGGGCGCGCGGTCACCATGCGGCCCAGTGCCACGCCCATGCCTTCGAGCGCACCGCGCTGCAAGGCGTCGGTGTTGTCGAAATGCGCCACGTAGCGGCGCGGCGGCTCGCCACCCGTGGCGGCGAACCAGTCGCGCCAGCGGTCGCCCGGATCGCCCAGCAGCGGCCAGCGGCCGAGGTCGGCCGGATCGGTGCCGCGCATGCGTTCGAGCAGTGCCGGTGCCGCCACGGGCGCAATCCACTCGCCGAACAGGTGCTCGCTGGTCAACCCCGGCCAGGAACCGCGGCCGTAGCGAATGGCGGCATCCACCGGGTCACGGTCGAACTCGACCAGCTGCACGCCCGACTGCAGGTTCAGTTCCAGCTCCGGATGCGCCGCGACCAGCCGCGCCAGCCGGGGCACCAGCCAGTTCGACATGACGCCCGGAATGGTGCTGAGCGTCAGCGCCTCCTCGCGGCGGCAGCGATAGCCGGCCAGGGCGCGGTCGATCCCGTCGAAGTGATGGCCCAGCGAGTCCATCAGCCGACGCCCCTCGGGCGTGAGCTGCACGCCGCGCGGGCCGCGGTCGAACAGCTTGCGCTCCAGCCGCTGTTCGAGCTGACGCACCTGATGGCTGAGCGCGCTCACCGTGAGGTTGGCCTGCTCCGCCGCGCGCGAAAGACTGCCCAGGCGGGCCACCTGCACGAACTGTTGGAGGAGATCCAGCGAGATGCGTGCCATATTGAAATTTCCTCAAGCCTGGCTTGCGAATATATCGCTTTTTAAGCCCACGCTAGGCGCCTATCTTGAGCTCTCCATCAGACATGGCCGTACAAGGGAGGACGTCATGAGCTCGCTCTGGACCAATCTGTTGTTCATGCATGGGCACATCACCGATCTCGAGCTGGCACGCCGACTGGCCAGCCCTCCGCCGGACGATCGGCGTACGGGTGGCAAGCGGGTGAAGGCGCAACCGCCGTCGACCGCCACCAAAGCCCCGGCGATGCAGCCGGCGCTGGTTGGCGCGGCCTGCCTGCGCAGCTGATCCCGTCCGACCGGAGCGACGCCGGCGCCGAGGGCGCGGCGTCGCGTCGGCTCAGGGGCCGGCGGGCAGGGCCAGGCTGACGGGCGCGCCCAGGTCTTCCGAGGAAGGCCCTTCGCTCAACTCGTACTGGCCACCGCGCAGCAGCCATCGGTGCCCGTTGGTGTCGAAGTCGGAGAGCAGCCGCTTCTCCAGCGGTATGGTGAGCTCGCGATGTTCGCCGGGCTGCAGGAACACCTTGGCGAAGCCGGCCAGACGGCGCACCTTGGCAGCGGGCGGGCGGACGTAGACCTGTGCTACTTCGGCACCTGCGCGCTTGCCGGCGTTGGCCACGTCCACGGCTACCTGCAGCTGGCCGTCATGCGTGGCCAGCCTGAGCGGACCATGGTGGAAAGTGGTGTAGGAGAGCCCGTAGCCAAACGGGAACAGAGGCTTGATCCCGCGCGACTGGAACCAGCGGTAGCCGACGTCCGCACCTTCGATGGCGTAGTCGACCGTGTCCGGCGGGGTGCCACCCGTCGCCGCGGGAATCTCCGCGCGGGGCAGCTGCGAGGCGTCGCGTGCCCAGCTCATCGGCAGGCGGCCGGAAGGATTGACCTTCCCCGACAGCAGGTTCGCGATGGCGCTGGCGGCATCACCGCCGGGGTACCAGACCTCGAGCACGGCGCCCACCTGGTCGAGCCAGGGCATTGCCACCGGACCACCGTTCTCGAGCACCACGATCGTGTGCGGGTTGGCCGCGGCCACGGCGGCGACGAGCGCGTCCTGCCCATCGGGCAGCGCGAGGTCGGGCGCGTCGACCGACTCGGTCGACCACTTCTGCACGAACACCACCGCCACCTGCGACTTCGCGGCAAGCGCAGCAGCAGCGGCCACGTCGTCGCCGTCGGCGTATTGTACGTTCGCCTTCGGAGCCATGGTGCGGATGGCCTTGAGCGGCGGATACGGGTGATACATCACCGGACCCGGCCACGTCTTCGGCGCAAGGCCCGGCACGGCGTTGCCGCCCATCGCGGTCACCAGCGACGAACCGCCGCCCGCCAGCACGCCCTTGTCCGCGTGCGCGCCGATCACCGCCACCGATTCGAGCCTGGCGGCATCGAGCGGCAGCAGGCCGTCCTGGTTGCGCAACAGCACCGCGCCCGCCTCCAGCGTCGCGCGCGCCACCGCGAGGTTGGCCTTGCTGTCGATCGGCGCCTTCCTGGCCGGATGCTCGAACACGCCGGCGGCGAACATGCTGCGCAAAATGCGCTGCACCATGTCGTCGACGCGCGACTGCTTCACCTCGCCCCTGGCCAGCGCCTGGCGCAGCGGTGCATCGAAATACACCTCCTTGTCGAAGATCTCGCCGGCCGACTCCTGGTCGAGGCCGGCATTCGCTGCCTTGGCCGCGCTGTGCGCGCCGCCCCAGTCGGACATCACGAAGCCCGGATAGGCCCAGTCGCGCTTGAGCAACTGGTTCATCAGGTAGTCGTTCTCGCAGGCCCAGTCGCCATTGACCTTGTTGTACGAACACATCACCGAACCGGGTTTGCCGCGCTCGATGGCGATCTCGAACGCGAGCAGGTCGGACTCGCGCATCGCCTTCTCGCCGATCTGCGCGCTGATGGTGTTGCGCCCGGTCTCCTGGTCGTTCAAGGCGAAATGCTTGATGGTGGAGATCACGTGCTGGCTCTGGATGCCACGGATCGCCTCGCCCACGAGGGTGCCGGCCAGCAAGGGATCCTCGCCCGCATATTCGAAGTTGCGGCCATTGCGCGGATCGCGCATCAGGTTGATGCCACCGGCGAGCAGCACGTTGAAGCCCTTGCCGTGCGCCTCGTTGCCGATCATCGCGCCGCCGCGGTAGGCGACCTGCGGATCCCAGCTCGCCGCGGTGACGGGGCCTGCGGGCAGCGGTGTCGCGCTGTCGCCCGGGCGCATGCGATCGGAGCTCGCCACGCCCAGGCCGGCGTCGCTCTCCTCCAGCGCCGGAATGCCCAGCCGCTCGATGGGAGGCACGTAACCCGCCGATGCGATGGCGCCCTTGGGCATGGGTTTGTCGGACGGACGATCCGGGCCCGCGTAGTAGCTGCGGATCAGCTGGAACTTCTCGTCCTGGGTCATCTGCGCCACCAGCAGCCTGGCGCGTGCATCGGGCGACAGCTTGCTGTCGTTCCACGGCCGGGCATCAGGCTGCTGCGCCGCGGCCACGCCGATCCATGTACACAAACCCATCACGATCGCGCATCGCAATGCCGTCTTCGCCTTGCCCTTCATCGGCCGTCCTCCGCTGGTGGCGTCGCCATGCGCTCGCCTCGGCATCACGAGGGTGGCGCGTATACTCCGGCGTCCCGAGCTTTCGAGTATGCATGAAGCTCGCCGCCCATTCATCGCATCGGGAGCACATTCATGAACCTTCGCCCCCTCGGTCGCTCGTCGCTCTCCGTCGCGCCGCTCGCCTTCGGTGGCAACGTGTTCGGCTGGAGTGCCGACGAACAGCGCTCGTTCGAACTGCTGGACGCGTTTGTCGATGCGGGCTTCAACCTCATCGACACGGCGGACGTTTATCCCGCCTGGGTACCCGGCAATCGCGGCGGCGAGTCGGAGACCATCATCGGGCGCTGGCTCAGGCGCAGCGGCAAGCGCGACCAGGTCGTGCTCGCCACCAAGGTGGGCAAATGGGCGGAACACCCGGGCCTGTCGCCCGTCAATATCAGCCAGGCCGTGGATGGCTCGCTGCAGCGGCTGCAGACCGACTACATCGACCTGTACCAGGCGCACGAGGACGACGCCTCGGTGCCGCTGCATGAAACCCTGGGCGCCTTCGGCCGGCTGATCGAACAGGGCAAGGTGCGCGTGATCGGCGCTTCCAACTACGGCGCCGGCCGCTTCGGCGAAGCGCTGGCGCTTTCCTCCGAGCATGGCCTGCCGCGCTACGAAACCCTGCAGCCGGAATACAACCTGGTCAATCGCGCCACTTACGAGAAGGAACTGGAGCCGCTGGTGGTGGCCGAGAACGTCGGCGTCATCAGCTATTACGCGCTGGCCAGCGGCTTCCTCAGCGGCAAGTACCGCAACGAGGCCGACCTGGCCAAGAGCACCGCGCGCGGCGGCGCCGTGCGCAAATACCTCGATGCGCACGGCATGGCCGTGCTTGCCGCGCTCGATGCGATCGCCGCGGCACGCGGCGCCACGCCGGCGCAGGTCGCGCTGGCGTGGCTGATCGCCCGCCCCAGCGTGACGGCACCCATCGTCAGCGCAACCAGCCTGGCGCAACTGCAGGAACTGGCTGGCGCGGCGACGCTGGCACTGGACGCGAACGACCTGACGACGCTCGACCGCGCATCGGCACGCTAGCGCGCCGGCAGCGGCTCCAGCCAGTAGCTGATCGGCGCCGGCTGTCCCAGCAGGTAACCCTGGCCCATCTCGCAACCCATGCGTAGCAGTGCGCTGCGCTGGGCCTGCGTCTCGATGCCCTCGGCAATCACCTGGATGTTCAGCGCCTGCGCGAGCGCGAGGATCGCCTCGACCACCGTGGTGCTGTTGCTGTTGGCCTTGTCCAGCTCCTGCACGAAGGCGCGATCGATCTTGAGCATGCGCAGGGGCAACGAATGCAGGTAGCTCAGCGACGAATAGCCGGTGCCGAAATCGTCGAGCGCCGCGCCGACGCCGACCGCGCGCAGGCGATCGAGCATGGCGCGCACGGACTCGGGATTGTCGAGCAGCGAGCCCTCGGTCACCTCGGTGACCAGCCGCGAGGCCTTCAGCTCGCAGCGGTGCAGCATCTCCACGATGCGCGCATCGAAGTCGCCGCGCCGCAGGTGCAGGGCCGACACATTGACCGTCATGAACGGTTCGCCATGGCCGTGGCGTGCCAGTGAATCGCACGCCGCCTCGAACAGGTACCAGTCGATCGCCTCGATCAGCCCGCTGTCCTCGGCCACCTTGATGAAGTCCGAAGGCTTGAGCACGCCTCGCTGCGGATGGTTCCAGCGGATGAGCGCCTCGTAGCCCACCACTTCGTTGTCGCGCAGGCGCTGGATCGGCTGGAAATACGGCTCGAACTCGCCGCGCTGCAGCCCCTTGCGCAGGTCGCTCTCCATCGCCAGCACGTCGATGGCGTCGCGCGCCAGCGTCTCGTCGAATACGGCGCAGCGCTTGCGGCCCAGCTGCTTGGCCTGGTACAGCGCGACGTCCGCATCGCGCAGCAACTCGTCCGCATCGAGGTAGCTGGCATCGCCGATCGCGATGCCCACGCTGAGCGACGGCTCCAGCTCCTTGCCGGCGATGCGCAGCGGCGCGGCGATGGTCTGCAGCATGCGATTGGCCACGTGCGTGGCCGACGACACCGCCTCGACGCTCTCCAGCAGGATGGCGAATTCATCGCCGGACAGGCGCGCCACGATGCCGGGCTCGGGTACGTGCTCGCGCAGGCGCGTGGCGATGGCGCGCAGGAATTCATCGCCCGCCAGGTGCCCGAGGCTGTCGTTGATCACCTTGAAGCGATCCACGTCGAGATAGAGCAAGGCGCAGCGCCGGTCCTTTTCGCGCTGCATCAGCGCCAGCACGTGGTCCAGCCGGTCGCGCAGGTAGCCGCGGTTGGGCAATCCGGTCAGCGGGTCGTGCATGACCTGGTGGTGCAGCTGTTGCTGCACCTGTTCGCGCCGGACGATCTCGGCGCGCAGCTCGCGCGTGCGTTCGTCCACGCGGTGTTCCAGCCGCAGGTTGGCCTGGTACAGGGCCGCGGCGGAGCGCCGGCGGTAGATGCTGTTGGCGATCTGCAGCGCGGCGAAACCCAGCAGCTCCTGCTCGGCCGGCCCGTAGCTGGTGTTGCTGTCGTAGCTCTGCACCACCACCACGCCGATGACCTGCTCCTCGACCCGCAGCGGCACGCCGAGCCAGCAGGCGGCGGGCCGGCCGATATGGTGCGGCACCACCTCGCCCGACTTGCCCAAGGCCACGATGTCTTCGCGCATGCCCAGCCAGGGACGGCCGTTGCGCAACACGTATTCGCTCAGGCCACGGCCGAGCGGCCGCGACATGGCGAGGCGCACGCCGGCATCGAAATAGTAGGGAAACTCCAGCTGCTCGCCGTCGCTGCTGAGCAGCGCGATGAAGAAGTTCTCGGCGTCGAGCAGGCCGTTGACCACTTCGTGCACGCGTTCGTAGAACGTGTTCTCGTCGATGTCGGCGGTAGCGAGCTGGGCCAGCTTGAACAGCACTTCCTGCAGGTGTTCGGCGCGCTGGCGTTCCAGCACTTCCTGCTGCAGGCCGCGGTTGACCTCCGCCAGCTCCTGGGTGCGCTCGCGCACGCGCTGTTCGAGCCGGTCCTTGCTTTCCTTGCGCTCCAGCGCGGTGAGGATGTGGCTGCCGACGAACTCGAGCAGCGACATGTCCTCGCGCGAGTAGACCTGCCCGTTCTCGTAGCTCTGCACCACCAGCGCGCCATGCACCTCGCCGTTGTGCAGCATGGGCACGCCCAGCCAGTCGTCGCTGTCGGGGCCGACCAGCAGCAGCGGGCCATTGACCTGCTCGAGCAACTGCTCGCTGCTGCCCATCAGGGGCCGGCCCTGGGTGACCAGGTACCAGGTCAGCGTGTGGCGCCGTTCGTCCAGCGCCATCTCGCGCGTGGTATCGAGGACCTGGTCGTCCTTGGTGTCGGCGTAGTAGAGGAAGCGCAACGTGCCCAGGTCGCGCGCATAGCGCACGATGAAGAAGTTTTCCGCGTACATCAGCCGGCTGACCACGCGATGCAGCTCGCGCAGCATGTCCGGCATGTCCAGGTCGGATCCGGCCAGGTCGGAAATGGCGAACAGCGCGCTCTGCAGGTTCTCGGAGTGCTCCAGGTGCGCGTGGGAATACTGCAGGTCGGCCAGCCGCATGGCATTGCGCAGCTGGGACACGGCCAGCTGCAGGCTGGGATCAGCAAGCACCCGTTCCGACGGCGCGCGGGCCGCGCCGGCCGGCGTCCGCAGCAACACCACCCGTTCGTCGGCGAGCAGACAGCACGCGAGCCGGCGGCCATCGGGTGAGCGCACGCTGCCGCGGCAGGCCAGGGCCGCGCGGGCCAGGGCGAGCGCCTCGTCGTCGGGGGCCACCATCGCGGTGGAGAGCACGCAGTCCAGCGCGGGGTCGAACCAGAGCACGGCGGCATGGATGCCGCGTCCCTGCGCCTCGACGACCTCGACCAGCAGCCTGCCCACGTCCACCGGCGCAGTCGCGTCCAGCAGGCGGGTCAGCCATGCGGCGCGGGCTTCCCCGCCGGGGTTCACGAGCTTGAGCGGCAGTCGGATCATGACACTGGTATTGCTACAGACCCTGATGGGACTGTGTCAATGCCAGTCGGATCCGGACGGCGAACCGGGGTGCCCATGCCACCGGTATCGGCCCCATCACGGGAGGCCTGGCCCGGCGTGCGGGGCCAGTGGCGGCAGGCCGGCCCCGGCGCCCCGGTCCGGGCCGGACGCCCGGTCAGGGGTGCGTGGTCTGGGCGTCCGCCCCCGCCTCGTCGCTGCCGTCGGGCGCTTCGACCTGGTAACCGCCGGCCTTGAGCCGGGCCATCAGGCCGCGCGGCGACAGCACTTCTTCCATCGGCAGCAGGGCGAAGGTCTGCGCGTTGCTGCCCAGCGCCTGCTCCGCCGCGGCGAGCCAGGTCGCCTGGGCCTTGCGCTGCACGTCGCTGAAACCGAGTTGCTTGGCGAAGCCCGCCTCCGTCACCGCCGCAATGCAGGCCTCGCGCTGGTCGTTCATGGGCAGGCCGCGCAAGGCTTCGATGTCGCCGGTGGCCCACGCGTTGGCACGTGCAGTGATGCGGCCCATGTCGCGTTCCACCGTGTCGAGCGTGCGGCCGAAGCACTCGCGGTCGTCCATCGGCGAGGTCTTGAAGGTCTTCACCGCGTTGCGCGGCTCCTCGACCAGCATGGTGTAGCGCGCAACGGTGAACTTCACGCCGTGCTTCTTGGCGAGGTCGCGCACGGTGTCCTTGACGCCGCCGGAAGCGGTGAGGCCATGTCGCTTGATCGCCTTGTCGTACAGCTGCACCGCCGCGAAGATCGGCCGCCAGTCTTCCACGCCGCGGTCATTGCCCAGGTACTGCTGCTTGAGCACCAGCCAGCGCGCGTAGTCCGGCGCGGGTACCGCCTGCTGCAGGGTCTGGCCGTCCGGGTTCTTGCGCGCGCCGACCAGCGAAGGAAGCAGGAACAGCTTGCCGAAGAAGTTCGTCTTCGGCTTCAGCGACACGGACGGCGGCCCGAGCACTTCCTGCGATCCGGCGATGGTCTGCTCCACTTCGTCGGTCTTCCACTGCATGTGGTCGGGCAGCGGCGACAGCGTGCCCAGCACCCACATCACGTGATCGCCCTTGCTCACCTTCCACAGGCCCGGGCCGGGCTGCACGCCGCTCACCGAAACCGCATCGAGATTGACGGCCTGTGCCGTCGATGGGGTGGCGGGCGCGTTCGACTGCGCGAACGCGGGCGTCGTGCCGGCGAGGAGCAACAGGGCAAGCAGGGCCCGGAGCCGCGGGCGGCCCGGTCGTGGATGTGCGCAGGTGACTGGAGGCATCACGGTGGGTTCCTTGCGGGGTATGCATTCTGACCGTGCCTGCTGCGGCGCGGTTCCGGTCGTGCGGGTTTTCCGTTCAGTGGCCAGGCCAGGTGCCTGCGCCGGTGGCCAGCACGCACCACACCACCGCCACCCAGGCCGGCTGCCGCGCCACGACCAGCATGAGGAAGCCGCAGGCAGCGATGAGCACATCGGCCGGCCCATGCACGGTACCGGTCCACACGGGATTGTAGAGCGCGGCAGCCAGCAGCCCGACGACCGCGGCGTTGATCGCCGCCACCACGCGCACCGCCCCGGCGCGCGCGGCCAGGCGATGCCAGAACGGCAACACGCCGCCCAGCAACAGGAAGCCGGGCAGGAAGATCGCCAGCAGCGCCACCAGCGCCCCGGCGATGCCGCCCTGCCCGTCCAGCATCCGGCTGCCAAGGTAGGCGGCCAGCGAGAACATCGGCCCGGGCAGCGCCTGCGCCGCGCCGTAGCCGGCCAGGAAGCTGTTCTCATCCACCCAGCCAGGCAGTACCAGCGCCTGCCGCAACCACGGCAAGACCACGTGGCCGCCACCGAACACCAGCGCACCGGCGCGATAGAACGCGGCTGCGGTCTGCACCAGCAGGCTGCCGCGGGTGCCGACGACGAAGGCGAACAGGAGCATCGCGGCGTGGCATGCCAGCAGCACGACCGCGAGCGGACGTCCATAGCGCGGCGCGGCGACGGCACCCGCATGCGCCATGACCCGGCGACACGCCCATGGCGCCAGCAGCGCGGCGACCACGACCACCAGCAGCTGCATCCATGCCTGCGGCTGCCACAGCAGCAGCATCGCCGCCCCGACGGCCAGCGCGCGTCGCGGCCAGTCGGGCGCCAGCGAACGCCACATGCCGAGCACGCCCTGCGCCACCACGACCACCGCCACCAGCTTCAGTCCATGCAGCAAGCTCTGTCCCCAGGCATCGCGCAGGTACGGCGCCCACCATGCGAAGGCGAGCATCAGCGTGGCCGACGGCAAGGTGAAGCCGAGGAAGGCGGCGAGCGCGCCACGCCAGCCCGCACGTTGCAGGCCGATGGCGAAACCCAGCTGGCTGCTCGCCGGCCCCGGCAGGAACTGGCACAGCGCGAGCAGCTGCGAATAGCGCGCATCGTCCAGCCAGCGGCGCTGCTCGACGAAGGCCTGGCGGAAGTAGCCAAGATGCGCGATGGGCCCGCCGAACGAGCGCAGGCCCAGCGACAGGAAGACGGCGAAGACCTCCCACGGCCGTCCGGCGGGTGGGCTGGTTTCGCTGGCGGCGGTGGGCGCGCTCATGCCTGCGAGCCTAGCGCAGCGGGCCGGTCCGGTTCTGCGTGCCGGTTACCATGCGCGCAGAATGGCTTGCGACCAGACGCGGCATGACACGAAAAAGGAAGGCCGCTTGCGCGGTCTTCCTGTGGCAACAAGGATGGTGCGGGGCGATCAGCCCAGCGACGCCAGTGCATCGTTGAGCGTCTTGCTCGGCCGCATCGCCTTGCCGACCAGCTCCAGGTTCGGGTGGTAGTAACCCTGGATGTCGACCGGCTTGCCCTGCGCGCCGTTCAACTCGCCGACGATCGTGGCCTCGCTGTCGGTAAGCACCTTGGCCAGCGGCGCAAACTTCGCCTTCAGCTTGGCGTCGTCGTTCTGCTCGGCCAGCGCCTGCGCCCAGTACATGGCCAGGTAGAAATGGCTGCCGCGGTTGTCGAGTTCGCCGACCTTGCGCGCCGGCGACTTGTTGTTGTCGAGGAACTTGCCGTTGGCCTGGTCCAGCGTCCTGGCCAGCACGCGCGCGTCGGCGTTGTCATAGCGGTTGGCCAGGTGTTCCAGCGAGGCGGCCAGCGCGAGGAATTCGCCCAGCGAATCCCAGCGCAGGCAATCCTCTTCAAGGAACTGCTGCACGTGCTTGGGCGCCGAACCGCCCGCGCCGGTCTCGAACAGTCCGCCACCGGCCATCAGCGGCACGACGGAAAGCATCTTGGCGCTGGTGCCCAGCTCCATGATCGGGAACAGGTCGGTGAGGTAGTCGCGCAGCACGTTGCCGGTCACCGAGATGGTGTCCTGGCCCTTGCGGATGCGCTCCAGCGAGAACCTGGTGGCCTCCACCGGCGAAAGGATGCGGATGTCCAGGCCGGTGAGGTCGTGGTCCTTCAGGTAGCGCTCGACCTTGGCGATGATCTGCGTGTCGTGCGCACGGTTGGCGTCGAGCCAGAACACCGCCGGCGTATTGCTGAGGCGCGCACGCGTCACGGCGAGCTTCACCCAGTCCTGGACCGGCGCATCCTTGGTCTGGCACATGCGCCAGATGTCGCCGGTTTCCACCGCATGCTCGAGCAGCACGTTGCCGGCCTCGTCGCTGACCTTGACCACGCCGTCGCCGGCGATCTTGAAGGTCTTGTCGTGCGAACCGTATTCCTCGGCAGCCTGCGCCATCAGGCCCACGTTGGGCACGCTGCCCATGGTGGCCGGGTCGAACGCGCCGTTCGCCTTGCAGTCCTCGATCACCACCTGGTAGACGCCGGCATAGCTGCGATCGGGGATCACCGCCTTGGTGTCCTGCAGCTTGCCTTCGGTGTTCCACATCTTGCCCGAGTCGCGGATCATCGCCGGCATCGAGGCGTCGACGATCACGTCGCTGGGCACGTGCAGGTTGGTGATGCCCTTGTCGGAATTGACCATGGCCAGCGCCGGGCGCTTGGCATACTCGGCCTTGATGTCGGCCAGGATCTCGTCCTGCTTTGCCTGCGGCAGCGAGCCGAGGCGCGCGTACAGGTCACCGATGCCGTTGTTCGGATCGAAGCCGGCGCCCTTGAGCGCATCGGCGTGCTTGGCCAGCACGTCCTTGTAGAACTCGGTGACCACCACGCCGAACATGATGGGGTCGGACACCTTCATCATGGTGGCCTTCAGGTGCAGCGAGAACAGCACGCCCTGCTTCTTCGCGTCTTCAATCTGCGCGTCGACGAAGGTGGCCAGCGCCTTCTTGCTCATCACCGCGGCGTCGATAAGCTCGCCCGCCTTCAGCGCGGTCTTTTCCTTCAGCACGACGTGGCTGCCGTCCTTGCCGAACCATTCGATCTTCACGTTGCCGGCCTGGGCGACCAGCGCGGACTTTTCGCTGCCGTAGAAGTCGCCACCGGCCATGTGCGCGACATGGGTCTTCGAATCCTTGCTCCACGCGCCCATCTTGTGCGGATGCTTGCGCGCGTAGTTCTTCACCGAAAGCGGAGCGCGGCGATCCGAATTGCCCTCGCGCAACACCGGGTTCACGGCACTGCCCTTGACCTTGTCGTAGCGCGCCTTGACGTTCCAGTCGCTGACGTCCTTGGGATCTTCCGGGTAATCCGGCAGCGCATAGCCCTGGCCCTGCAGCTCCTTGATCGCTGCCTTCAGCTGCGGCATCGAGGCGCTGATGTTGGGCAGCTTGATGATGTTGGCGTCCGGCGTGGTCGCCAGCTGGCCCAGCTCGGCGAGGTCGTCGGCGATCTTCTGGTTGTCCGGGAGGATGTCCGGGAATTGCGCGATGATGCGGCCGGCCAGCGAGATGTCGCGGGTTTCCACCGCGATGCCGGATGTGGCGACGAACGCCTTGACGATCGGCAGCAGCGACTGCGTAGCGAGGTACGGCGCTTCATCCGTGAGCGTGTAGATGATCTTGGGCGTGTTCGACATTGTCTGCATTGACCTCGCTGGCTACGGCGTTACCAAATGGGGAGCGTGCGGGACGCACGGATCGTCCGGAGCCAACCGACATGGGGGCATAGTCCGCGGACGAAAGCCCCTCATTGTCACGATTTCGGCCGGGAGGGGAAAGCGCGAGGCGCCAACGATGCGCCGGAGTATGGTGGTGTTGCGGCGAGCTTGCCGCTTGCGCAGCGGGCGTTTCGGCCTCCTGTCGGAGGCCGAGTCACTATTCTTTTGCTGGCCCACGCACGCGCAGGAGCGCGTGCGAACGGCGAAGCCGGCCCAAAGGGCGGAGGGCAGGATGCCCGGAGTCAAGAAAAGTAACCCAAAGAGAATGGCCTTAAAGGCTGGCAGCGCGATGCGGGATACAAGCGCTGGAGACTGGAGCAAGGCGCACTTCGGTGCGTGCTACCTCATGGATGGCGGCTACACCGCGAGGCGCCTGGGCGGCGAGGACTTAAGGCACGCTCCACCGAAGCAACCCTTCTCCCTTCGGGAGAAGGTGCCGGCAGGCGGATGAGGGTTCGGTCGGAGCGCGAGCTTGAAACGCTGCGCAAGCCCCGCACCCTCACCCCAACCCCTCTCCCGAGGGGAGAGGGGCTAAGTCAGCGCTCGTCCAAGGAGCCCTTCTCCCTTCGGCGACCCGAAGGTAGTCCCTGTGGGAGAGAAGGTGCCGGCAGGCGGATGACGGTTCGGGCGGAGCGCGCGAGATAGAAACGCTGCGCAAGCCCCGTACCCTCACCCCAACCCCTCTCCCGCGGGGAGAGGGGCTAAGAGCCGCTCCTCGCATTGCTTTAAGCCCTCGGCACATCGACGCGTGGCGGAGTAGCCGCGGTCGTCGAGGTAGCACGTCTCACGGCCCGGTTGCGACAGGCTCCGGCGCTCGTATCCCGCGCCGTGCTGCCAGCCTTTAGGGCCATTCTCTTTGGGTTACTTTTCTCTTGGGCCAGCAAGAGAAAAGTGACTCGGCCTCCGGCAGGAGGTCGAAACGCCCGCTGCGTAAGCGGCATGCTGGCGACAACGCCGCCAGAGAACCCTTTACACACCCTCACTCGCCGGCACCCGCCCAGGCGCCCGATGCCGCGCCCGCCAGGCACTGAACCGGTCCGCCAGGCAGGAGAAGATCACGTATAGCGCCGGCGTGCTCAGCAGGGTCAGGCTCTGCGAAATGATCAGGCCGCCGATCAGCGCGATGCCGAGCGGACGGCGCAGGTCCGAGCCCTCGCCGAGGCCCACCGCGATCGGCACGGCGGCGAGGATCGCCACCATCGTCGTCATCATGATCGGGCGGAAGCGCACCATGCATGCCTCGTAGGCCGCGTCCATCGCACTGAGCCCACGCTCGCGGCGGGACACCAGGGCGAAGTCGATCATCATGATCGCGTTCTTCTTCACGATGCCTATCAGCAGCACCAGTGCGATCTGCGCGATCACCGACAGTTCGGTGTCGGTGATCCACAGCGCCATCAGCGCGCCGACACCGGCCGCCGGCAGGGTCGAGAGGATGGTCACCGGATGGATCAGGCTTTCGTACAGCATGCCCAGCACGATGTAGACGGTGACGACCGCGCCGAGCAGCAGCCACAACATGCCGCTCTGCGACTGCTGGAAGCGCCGGAAGTCGCCACCGATGTTGATACGGATGTCGCCCGGCAGACGCATGTTGGCGCCGGTCTTCTGGATGATCTGCAGCGCCTCGCCCATGCTCACCCCGGGAGCGAGATTGAAGCTCATGCTCATGGTGGTGTACTGGTTTTCGTGCGTGATCTGCGTCGGCGCCAGGCCGGGCACCTGCCGCGCAATCGTCGTGAGCGGCACCATCGCACCGCTCGTGCTGTTCACGTAGATCGCATTGATCGCCGCCGGCGTGGCGGTCTGGTTGGGCATGGCATTGACCACGACCTTGTACTGGTTGAGATCGGAGTAGATGGTGCTGATCTGTCGCTGGCCGAAGGCGTTGTAGAGGGCCCCGTCGATGGTGCCGATGCCGACGCCAAGGCGCGCCGCCTTGTCGCGGTCGATCACGATGTTCTGCTGCAGGCCCGCGTCGTCGATGTCGCTGCCGACGTCCTTGAGCTTGGGATTCTTCTTCAGTTCGGCCACCAGCCTGGGCAGCCATTGGGTCAGTTCCTCGGGGTTGTCGCCCTGCAGCGACACCTGGTATTGCGCGCCCTGGCCGCTGCCGCCGCCACCGAAGCTCGGCAGGTCCTGGATCGGGCGCAGGCGCACGTTGAGGTCGGGATAACGCGCGGCCTTGGCGCTGAGACGCGCAAGCACGCTGAAGGTGTCGTCCTTGCGGCCCTCCGCATGCGTCTTCAGCTCGATGTCGAACGTGCCCGACGCGCCCTGGCGGCTGCTGCCCAGGCGCGAGCCCACGCGCGCCACGTCATGGTCCTTCAGCAGCATGTCGATCAGGCGCTGCTGGCGGGCCATCGCGTCGTTGAACGACACCGTGGCGCCGGACGTGGCGCGACCGCGGATCAGGCCGGTGTCCTGCGCCGGGAACAGGCCCGTCTTCACCACGCCGAACAGGAAGATGGTCGCCACGATCAGCGCCAGCGGCGTCAGCGCGAAGGCCAGCGCGTGCTTCAGCGAAAACTGCAGCGCCCGCGAATACAGCCCGAGCAGGCCCGCCTGGAATCGTTCCAGCGCGTGGCCCAGGCGCGAGGTCGGCTTGTCGTCGTCGTGACCGCTGAGGAACTGGCCGCACAGCGAGGTGGTGAGCGTCAGCGACACCAGCGCGGACACCAGGATCGCCGCCACCAGGGTGATGGTGAACTCCTTGAAGAACAGGCCGGTGATGCCGCCCATGAACAGCAGCGGGATGAACACGGCCACCAGCGAGGCGGTAATCGACACGATGGTGAAGCCGATCTCCCTCGCACCTGACAGCGCGGCATCCATGCGCGTCATGCCCTGGTCGATGTGGCGCACGATGTTCTCGATCACCACGATGGCATCGTCGACGACGAAACCGATGGCGATCACCAGCGCCAGCAGGGTGAGGTTGTTGAGCGTGAAGCCGAGCACGTACATGACCGTCGCCGCGCCAGCGAGCGACAGCGGCACCGCCGCGGTGGCGATCAGCGTCGGCGCGAGGCGGCGCAGGAACACGGCCATGGTCAGCATCACCATGACGAGGCTGAGCAGCAGGGTGGCCTGTACCTCATGCAGCGACGCGCGAATGGTTGGCGTGCCGTCGAAATAGGGCGTGAGCGTCGTGCCCGGCTGCAGGTAGCCGCGCAAGTCCGGCACCGCCGCCTTCACGCGATCGACCGTGCCGATGATGTTGGCGGTTGACTGGCGATACACGTACATGAGGATCGCCGGCTTGCCGTGGAACCACGCTGCCTGGTAAGCGTCCTGCACGCCGTCGTAGACCTTGGCCACGTCCGACAGGCGCACCGGCACGCCCTTGTTCGAGGCGATCACCAGGTTGGCGAAATCCTCGGCGCTGTGCAGCGAGTCGTTGGCGGTCACCGCCATGGTGGTCTTGCCGTCGCTCAGGAAGCCCTGTGGCGAGGTCACGTTGGCCGCGGTCAGCGCGTTGCGCAGCTGGTCGGGCGACAGGCCCAGCGCGTTGAGCTGGCGCAGGTTCACGTCGACGCGGATGGCCGGCGTCGCCGCGCCGGTGATGTCCACTTCCGAGACGCCTTCGAGCTGGCGCAGGCGCTGCGCCAGCAGCGAGTCGGCCACGTCGTAGAGATCGCGCGCGGACTGCGTGTCGGAGGTGAGCGCGAAGGCGATGATCGGGTCGTCGTTCGGGTTGGCCTTCTGGTAACTCGGCGGTGCGTTGAGCCCGCTGGGAAGATCGGACTGCGCCGCGTTGATGGCCGCCTGCACGTCGCGCGCGGCGGAGTCCAGGTTGCGTCCGCTGCCGAACATCAGGAACAGCTGCGTGCTGCCCAGCGAGCTGGACGAGCGCAGGGTATCGATGCCGGTGACCTGGCCGAGGTGGCGCTCCAGCGGCGCGGCCACGGTGGTGGCCATGGTGCTCGCACTGGCGCCGGCCTGGCTGGCCTGCACGAAGATCACCGGGAACTGCAGGTTGGGCAACGCGGCGACGCCCAGCAGCAGGTAGCAGATCAGGCCCACCACGAAGACGCCCATCGCCAGCAGCGATGTGCCGATCGGACGGCGGATGAAGGGGCCGGAGATGTTCATGCGGTTTACCGTAACGCCAAAAGCGGATCGCCGTATGGCGGCTTGGGGATGAGCCACCGCAGTACAGCTGCTGGAGATAGCCGGAGCAACGCACGGATGCGCCGGAATGAACGGGCCGCCGGCCCAACAGGCTTAACGCATGGGCGCGCGAACGGTTGAATCACCGCCGGGTCCAACACGCCGAAAGGGGGAGCAGCCCATGGCTGCTCCCCCTCGGGGTCCGTCGTCGTTACTTCGCAGGCGAGCCAGCGCCTGGCCTGCCCGGTCACATCGCTCCACGCGCCTGTGCGCGGGCCAGCTCGCGACGCTCGCGTCGTTCGCGCAGCCAGTCGGAGAAACGTTCCATGTACAGGTAGATCACCGGCGTGGTGTAGAGCGTCACCAGCTGCGACAACAGCAGGCCGCCGACGATCGACACACCCAGCGGACGGCGCAGTTCGGCGCCAATGCCGTTGCCCAGTGCCAGCGGCAATGCACCCAGCATGGCCGCGGCGGTGGTCATCATGATCGGGCGGAAGCGCAACAGGCAGGCGCGGCGGATCGCCTCGTGCGGCTTCATGCCCTCGCGCTGCGCCTCGATCGCGAAGTCGATCATCATGATCGCGTTCTTTTTCACGATGCCGATCAGCAGCACGATGCCCACGATGCCGTCCACCGACAAGCTCATGCCGCACAGGATCAGCGCGAGCAAGGCACCGACGCCCGCGGGCGGCAGGGTGGAAATGATCGTCAGTGGATGGATGTAGCTCTCGTACAGCACGCCCAGCACGATGTAGATCACCACGATCGAGGCGATCAGCAGCAGCACTTCGTTGGTCAGCGAGGTGGAGAACTCCGCTGCCTTGCCGATGAACTGGCCGCGCACCTGCGGCGGGAAGTTGAGCTGCTCTTCCACTTCGTGGATCGCCTTCACCGCCTCGGAAAGCGAATAGCCCGGCGCGAGGTTGAACGACACCGTCACCGCCGGCAGCTGCTGCTGGTGGCTCACCACCAGCGGCGCATTGGTCACCTGGGCCGTGGCCAGCGAGGCCAGCGGAATGGTGCCGCCCACGCCGATGACGACGCCGGTGTTGGCCACGCCCAGGCCGGTGCTGGTCGACGAGTTGCTCGAGGCGACCTGGCCGAAGCTGGTGGCGTTGCTGCCGGTCAAGGCACCGCTGCCGTTGCTCTTCACGGTGAGCTGGTTGAGCAGCGCGGTGCTGCTGCGGAACTGCGGCGCCACCTCCAGCACCACGCGGTACTGGTTCAGCTGGGTGAAGATGGTGGAAATCTGCCGCTGGCCGAACGAGTCGTACAGCGTGTCGTCGATGGTCTGCACCGGCACGCCGAGACGACTGGCCTTCTCGCGATCGATGGTCAGCTTGAGCGAGGTGCCCTGGTCGGCAAGATTGTTGTCGACGTCGGACAGCTCCTTGCGTTCGCGCAGCGCCTGGGTCATCTGGCTGGCATAGCCGGACAGTTCCGTCGCGTTCACGTCCGACAACGAGTACTGGTACTCGGTGGCCGACACCCGGGTATCCAGCGTCACGTCCTGCACCGGCTTGAGGTACAGGGCCACGCCCGGGATGCCGGCGGCTTCCTGCTGCAGGCGCGCCAGCACTTCGTCGAGGCCATCGCGGTCACTGCGATCCTTCAGCACGATGCTGAGCTGGCCCTGGTTGAGCGTGGGGTTGATCGAACCGGCACCGATAAAAGCAGCGACGCCGCTCACCGCCTTGTCACGGCGCAGCGCCTCGGCCACGGCCTTGGTGCGCTGCTCCATCTGCGGGAAGGCCACGTTCTGGTCGGCCTGCACCACGCCGGTGACCAGGCCGGTGTCCTGCTCGGGCAACAGGCCCTTGGGAATCACGATGTAGAGGAACACGGTGACCACCACGGTGATCGCCGCCACCGTGATGGTCAGGCGCTGGTGGGCCAGCACCCAGTCGAGCGAGCCTTCATACAGGCCGACCAGGCGCGACCACCAGGTGCGCTTGCCCGCCGCGTGATGGCGCTCGTGCGCGTCGTCGCCCTCGGGCAGCGCATCGGGCTTGAGCAGGTAGGCGCACATCATCGGCGTCAGCGTCAACGACACCAGCATCGAGATGGCCACCGCGATGGTCAGCACCCAGGCGAATTCGTGGAACAGTCGGCCGGTGACGCCGGGCATCAGCAGCAGCGGCAGGAACACCGCGATCAGCGACACGGTCAGCGACAGCACGGTGAAGCCGATTTCCTTCGCGCCGATCTCGGCCGCTTCCTTGCCGTCCTTGCCCTGCTCGATGTAGCGCACGATGTTTTCGATCATCACGATCGCATCGTCCACCACGAAGCCGGTGGCCACGGTCAGCGCCATCAGCGAGAGGTTGTCCAGCGACATGCCGGTGAAGGCCATCACGCCGAAGGTGCCCATCAGCGACAGCGGCACTGCCACCGACGGAATGATGGTGGCCCACAGGCGGCGCAGGAACACGAAGATCACCGCCACCACCAGGCAGATGGTGAGGATCAGGGTGAACTGCACGTCCTCCACCGAGGCGCGGATGGTGATGGTGCGGTCGGCGAAGACATCCAGGTGGACGTCCGCCGGCAGCACCGCGCGCAGCTGCGGCAGGATGTTGCGGATCTGTTCCACCGTCTGCACGATGTTCGCGCCCGGCTGGCGACGGATGTCCAGCAGCACGGCAGGCTTGCCGTTGGCCCAGGCGGCGAGCTGGTCGTTCTCCACGCCGTCGACCACGTTGGCCACGTCGGACAGGCGCACCGGCGCGTTGTTGCGGTACGCGATGATGGTGCTCTTGTAGGCCGCGGCATCGGCCAGCTGGTCGTTGGTGCCGATGCTGTAGGACTGCGTGGCGCCGTTGAGCGTGCCCTTGGGCGCGTTGACGTTGGCCTCGGTGAGCGAGCTGCGCACGTCCTCCATGGTCAGGCCGAGGTTGGCCAGCTGCGACGGATTCACCTGCACGCGCACGGCGGGGCGCACGTTGCCGGCGATCGACACCAGGCCCACGCCCTGCACCTGCGAGAGCTTCTGCGCCAGGATCGAATCGGCGTAGTTGTTCACGTCGCGCAGCGGCAGGCTGTCCGAGGTGAGCTTGAGCGTCATGATCGGCGCATCGGCCGGGTTCACGCGGTTGTACACCGGCGGATACGGCAGCGTGCTGGGCAGCGTGCCGCGCGCCTGGTTGATGGCCGCCTGCACGTCCTGCGCCGCGATGTCGATGTCGCGGTCCATCGCAAACTGCAGCACGATGGTGGACAGGCCCGCCGACGAGTCGGAGGTCATCATGGTCAAGCCGGAGATCTGGCCGAAGTTGCGCTCCAGCGGCGTGGTGACCAGCGAGGCCATCGTCGATGCGCTGGCGCCCGGGTACTGCGTGGTGACCACCAGGCTAGGCGCGGAAATTTCAGGCAGCGCCGAAACCGGCAGCTCGCGGTAGCCCAGGACGCCGAGCAGCAACACCGCCACCATCAGCAGCGAGGTCGCGATCGGTCGGCGGATGAAGAGTGTGGAGAAGCCCATAGGTATGCCGTCTGTTAAGTGGCGGACGCGAGTCCTGGAGACGCGCTACGTCGGTGCGCGAGGGACGCGGGGCGAATTGCCGAGGCGCCCGTCCGTGGCGCCTCCTTGCCGTGGTGTGTCGCGAAACGTGCGGTGATCGCGCCCTCGCCACTCATCCCTCGCCCCTCCGGGCTCAGCCGCGGCGGCCGCCGCCACCCTGCTGTGCACGCTTCTTGGCCTTGTCCACCTCGGCGGCGGTCGGCGCGGTCGGCACTTCGCCGGGCTTGAGCGCCTTGACCTTGCTGCCGGGCTTGAGGCGGAACTGGCCTTCGGTCACCACCTTGTCGGCAAGGGCCAGGCCCGCGCCGATCATCACGTGGCTGTCGCCCACTTCGCCGGCGACCTTCACCGCCTGCATCTTCACCGTCTGGTCCTGCTGCACCAGATAGACGTAATCGCCGTCCGGGCCACGCTGCACCGACTGCGCCGGAATCACCAGGCCGCCATTCACCGTGCGCACCTTGAGGCGCACGTTGACGAACTGGCCCGGCCACAGGTCGCCGGTCGTGTTCTGGAAGATCGAACGCAGCTTGAAGGTGCCGGTGGTGGTGTCGATCTGGTTGTCGATCACGTTCAACTGGCCGTCGCCGGCGATGGTGTGTGCGTCGGCGCGGTCCAGCGCCAGCACTTCCAGCGCGTCGCCGACGCCGGCGGCCTTGCGCACCATGTCCAGGTTCTGCTCGGGCAGGCTGAAGGTCACGTAGATCGGATGGATCTGGGTGAGCGTGACCACCGAGGTGGTGGTGGTCACCACGTTGCCCGGGTCGACATTGCGGATGCCCGCCACGCCGTCGATCGGAGAAATGATGCGGGTGTAGTCGAGGTTGACCTTGGCCGAACGCACGGCCGCGCGGTCGGCCGCCACGGTGGCGGTCAGGTTGGCCACGTTGTTGCGGAAGGTGTCCATGTCCAGCTGCGCGACGTAGCCCTTGGCCACCAGCGCATCGTTGCGCTTGAGCGTGCTCTGGGCGGTGGACAACTGGGCCTCGTCCTGCTCCTGCTTGGCCGAGGCCTGGTCATAGGCGGCCTGGAACGTACGCGGGTCGATCTGCGCCAGCAGGTCGCCCTTCTTCACTTCCTGGCCTTCCTTGAAATTGATGCTGAGCATCTGCCCGCTGACCTGCGGGTTGATGGTGACCGTATTGAGTGCCTGCACCGTGCCAAGGGCGGTGAGATACACCGGCACGTCCTGCTTGACCACCGGCTCGACCGTTACCGGCACCGGCGTGTCCTGGCCCTTGCCGTCCTGTCCCTGCTTCTGACCGCTCTGCTGCCCCTGCGCCCCGTCCTCGGTGGCAGGCTTGCGCAGCAGACGGAAGCCGACGGCTCCCACCACGATCACGGCCACAACGATCAGCGCGATCTTCCAAAAACGCGACATGAAAAACTCCCAGAATTGAAGGCGGGCCATCCGGCCCCACCGGCGCGCCGCGCGCGCCTGACTCGTACGACGGATGAAAGCATAGGGTCAGTTCAACGGTAATGGACAATGCCAGTTGACATGGGTGCCCTATGACCGATGGCAGGGTTTTACATGCATTTGGCGGCAGGATGACGAAACCTGCGTGAAAACAGGCGCATTGGCCGTCCCGGCGCTGAACTGTCGCAATGACCTGAAAACTGCCGCGAGCTTCGACTATAATCGGTCGCTTGTTGTCTGCCCCATGGCCCACTCGGGCGCATGGGCCGTCCATTGACTGGAGTAATTGCGTGAGCGGTTCCCTGACCAAATCCGACCAGAGCTTCATGCGCAGCTTCTCGTTGCTGATCGCGGGCCTGGGTGTGCTGACCCTCATTCTGATTGGGGGCGCCTGGTTGATCTACGATCACGAGCCGAAGGAAATCAACCCGGAGACCCCCAAGCAGGTCGCCGAACGCATCGCTCCGGCCGGCGCCGTCTATGCCGGCGACACCGGCCGCGCCGCCATGGCCGCCGCGCAGGAAGCCGCCGCCAAGGCCGCCGCCTCGCAGGTTGCCTACGGTGGTTCCACCGACGGCAAGACCATCTACGACAACCTCTGCCACAGCTGCCACACCGCCGGCATCGCCGGTGCGCCGAAGCTGGGCGACAAGAGCAACTGGGCTCCGCGTATCGCCCAGGGCCTCGACACCCTGGTCAAGCACGCGATCGACGGCTACAAGGGTCCGGACGGCAACATGATGCCGGCCAAGGGCGGCAACCCCGCGCTGACCGAAGAGCAGGTGAAGAACGCTGTCCACTGGATCGTCGACCAGGCCAAGTAACAGCCTGATCAGGCAAGCCTGCGAGAAACGCCGCCCACGGGCGGCGTTTTCGTTTGCCGCGGACGGCGCCGGCGCACCAGCGATGCTCAGCCCGGCCCGGCTCCCTCGGGCGCGGGCGAGCCGTTCGCTTCGATCCACTCCGCGGCAAACCCCTGCAATTGCGGGTAAAACGCCTCGAAGTGCGGCTGCAGCGCCGCGTCCAGCCGGCTGAGCACCGGCAACGACTCGCCCACCGGGTTGCTCCGGCGCAGCCGCTGCGAGATGCCGTCCAGCGCCGCCGCCATTTCCCCGGGCCGCGCATAACCGGCGGGAAGACCGTGGGCTTCCATGTACAGGCGGAACCGCTGCAGCGTAGGCGGCAGCAACGGCTCGTGCCGGCGCAGCATGTCGCGCACGGCGGCGGAATAGTCCTCCAGCCCCCTCGCGCTCCAGCGCCCGAAGTCCCGGGCGATCAGGTGGTCGAACCACATGTCCAGCAGGATGCCGCCATAGCGCCGGTACGGCGACGGCAGCAGCGCGCGCGCCGCGACCACCTCGGGGTGGGCGTCGGTGTAGACGTCGATGGCGCGGTGCAGGCGGATGCCGGCGACCAGGGCTTCCGGCAGGGCCGGGTCGGGCTTGCCGTGCACGAAATCGCCCATCAGGCCGCCCAGCTGGAGCAGCTCGTCATCGCCGGCCAGCAGCGTGTGCGCCAGGTGGTTCATGCGCCCTCCCCGTCCCGTCGCGACCGGTCGACACGCACGGCGGTTATCATCTTGGCCATGAATCCCGTCACGCTCCCCACCCAGCCCGACCATTTTCCCGAGCAGGCTGCCAGCTTCGCGCTAGGCGGCCCGGCCGGCAAGCTCGAATCCATCAGCGACGTGGCGCTGCCCGAAGAGGCCCGGCGCGGTACGGCGGTGATCTGCCATCCCCACCCACTGCAGGGCGGCACCATGCACAACAAGGTGGTGACCATGGTGGAACGCTCGCTGCGCGAGTCGGGGCTGGACACCGTGCGCTTCAATTTCCGCGGCACCGGCGAGTCGGAAGGCAGTTTCGACCACGGCAACGGCGAAGGCGACGACCTGGCCGCCGTGGTGGCCTGGGTGCGACGCCTGCGCCCGGATGACGCGCTGTGGCTGGCCGGCTTTTCGTTCGGCAGCTATGTCTCCATCCGCAATGCGATGCGGCTGCGCGCCGACGCGCTGATCAGCATTGCGCCGCCGGCCGGGCGCTGGTCGTTCGAGGGCTTCCAGCTGCCGACCTGCCCCTGGCTGGTGGTGCAGGGCGAAGAAGACGAAGTGGTCGATCCGCAGGCTGTGTTCGACTGGATCGACGGCATGGCCAGGAAGCCCGAGCTCGTGCGCATGCCCGAAACCAGCCACTTCTTCCACCGGCGCCTGATGGACCTGCGCGGCGCCGTCAAGCACGCCATCCAGCCCTGGCTGCCGCCGCTGCGGCACGGCTGATGCCGCGCGCGCTCCATCCCGTCCAGTCTGTCGCGTCGCCCTGCGGCGAAGCGCCCTGAGAGCCTGTCGTACCGATGAGTGATTCCCCCCAGCTCGCGCCCAGCGCGCGTTACCTCGAAGGCGTCTCGGCGCACCGTTGGCAGTGCGACCCTGCGCAGCAGCTGCTGCTGCCCGAGTTCGACCGCATGCATGCGGCCCTCATCGCCGCCGCGGCCGACCAGGGCGGCGGCTTGTTCGGACGCCTGAAGTCGCTGCTCGGCAGCGACCCGCGGGAGGGTGTAACCGGCCTGTACCTGTGGGGCAGCGTCGGTCGCGGCAAGACCTTCCTGATGGACATGTTCGTCGCCAGCCTGCCGCATGGCATGGCGCTGCGACGCCACTACCATCGCTTCATGGGCGAGGTGCACGAACAGCTGCGTGCGCTGGGCGAGCGGCAGGATCCGCTGCTCGAGGTGGCCGCCAGCATCGCCTCACGTTGCCGCGTGCTGTGCCTGGACGAATTCCTGGTCAACGACATCGGCGACGCCATGATCCTCGGCACGCTGCTGCAATCGCTGTTTGAGCGCGGGGTGACGCTGGTGACCACGTCCAACACGGCGCCTGCGAATCTCTACAAGGACGGCCTGCAGCGCGCGCGCTTCCTGCCCGCCATCGCGCTGATCGAAAAGCACTGCCAGGTCGTGCAGATGATTTCCTCGCACGACTGGCGCCTGCGTGCGCTGTCGCAGGCGCCGGTCTACCACACGCCGCCCAGCGCGGAAGCCGAGCGCGCGCTCGCGCGCATCTTTTCGACCCAGGCCCGGGGCGCGGTGGTGGAAGGCGGCGGGATCGTGCTCAATGATCGCCTGGTGCCGCTGCGCAAGCGCGCCGACAACATCCTGTGGTTCGAATTCGCCGCGCTGTGCGAAGGCCCGCGCGCGGTGTCCGACTACATCGAGCTGGCCAGGATGGGCCCGGCGGTGATCATCTCCAACGTGCCGCAGTTCACCGTCTACACCGATGACGCCGCCCGCCGCTTCGTGCTGCTGGTCGACGAGTTCTACGACCGTCGCGTGAAGCTGATCCTGTCCGCCGCCGCGCCGATCACCGAGCTGTACGACGGCGAGCGCCTGCGCGCGGAATTTGGCCGCACCGAATCGCGACTGATCGAGATGCAGAGCGAGGAGTACCTGGCCAGCGAGCACCTGCCCTGACCGGCGGGCCGCGCTATTTGCTTCGCACCCGCACACCCGGGAGCGACGGCGGCGCGCCGCAGTGCCCGGCGCGCAAGGCATCGAGGTAGGCCTGCGTCAGCGCCACGGTCGCCTGTTCGGTCTTGCCCGACACGCCCAGGCCGGCGAAGTTGAGGTGGCTGCCGCCGTCGATCACGCCCAGCCAGCGGCAACCCGGGCCCAGCCCGTCGAACGCCTGCGTGCGCCATTGGTAATCGCCATCGAGCCCGCCGTCGCGAGTGCCGGTGATCAGCAGCATCGGCGCGTGGATGGAGGCCCAGGCATCCGCCGGAAAGACGCGACCGGGCCCTTCCGGCGACAACGCGACGTAGGCATCGAAGCCGCCCTCGCCCTGCACGCCCAGCAGATTGCGCGCGCCGGCCACCAGCATCACGGTGACGGCGCCCATCGAATGACCGAGCAAGGCGGTGTACGGCGCGCGACACCGCTGCCCGGCCCATTGCCTGGCCGCGTCGATGTCCATGAAGCGTGCGCGATACGCCCCCGCGTCAGCGACCAGCGCACCGATGCCTTGTTTGAGTCCCTGCGCGCGGATATCGGCGCGCAGCGGCGCGCTGCCACTTTCGCGATGACCCATCACGATGGCGAGCCAGCCATCGCGCTGCATCGCCTCGGCGAGATAGCGGTAGCCCTGTTCGCTGCCACCGGCGCCGTGCGAGATCAACAGCAGCGGCGGGCAGTCCTTGGTGGACGCCGGCTCGTAGACCAGCAGCGGGGTCGTCGCCCCGTCGGCGCGCGGCACCGGCACGGAGGTCGCCGCCAACGCGCCGCTCGCCATGACGGCGGATGCGAGCAACACGGCCAGACGCGGTAACGCCATCATCGATGCACCCCCATGGACAGGCAGCGCCACCATAACCGCGCGACAGCGCGCCGTCATGAATGCCGGCCGCGCAACTGGTAACGTCACGCATCCCGATTCGCCGGAGCCGCCATGCCCATCCTGCTCGCCCTTGCCCTGCAGCTGAGTCCCGCCGCCGGCGCCGACTTCCACGCGCGCATCACCCAGGCCAAGCTGACCGAAGGCGCCGCCACCGGCCCGGCCTACCAGAAGCAGTTCTGGGACCACATCGGCAATGGCACCACGGACATGTACAAGTCCTGCATCGCCAGCAACATGCCCGCCGACAAGACCCCGTTCACCCTGGTGGCGAACATTCTTGCGGACGGTCGCCTCGCCCAGATCGCAGTGCAGCCGGAGACGCCGGTCGCCCGTTGCATGGCCGGCCAGTTCGCCAGCCTGATGGTGCCGGCGCCGCCGGCCCAGCCCACGCCCTACCCGATCGAAATCGATTTCAGCGTGACCAAATAAGGCCCCCGACGGGCTGCCAGACGGGCACGCAGGCACGCGAGGTTTCGTGATTGTGCGGGACCGTTGCGCTGCAGTAGCCTGCCCCCGGGAGACGTAACGCCGTTCCTTAAGGGGGGAACTCGCGATGCACACGACCACGGGACCAGGCCCGGGGCTGCACGCGGCCGAGTGGGGGGAGCTGCCGACCGCGGCCGGCGAGCTGGCCAGCGACGCGCCGGCCGATGCCTTCGCGGTACCCGGCTTCGACGCCGTGGTACGACTCGTCTCGCGTTCGCTGCATGTCCCGCTGGTGGCGCTCGTGCTCAATGGCGGCGGTGCGTACTGGTTTGCCGGCGGCAACGAAGTGGCCGGGCAGCATCCGCTGGTGCTCCACCCGCTGTATCGCCAGGCGATGCGCAGCCAGGCCTCGCAGGTCGTCCCCGACACGCTGCTCGACCCGCGCTTCCGCGACGCTGCGCTCAGCCTCGACGCCGCGCCCGAGCCAATCCGTTTTTTTGCCAGCGAGCCGGTGTTTGCCCTGACCGGCCAGCAGATCGGCGCGCTGTGCGTGATGGACCGGGTGCCGCGCGCGTCGCTCACCGACAGCGAGCACAACGCGCTGCGCGATGCCGCCGTGCTGGCCAGTACCGGCGTCGTGCTGCGCCATTACCTGGGCCGCACCGATCCGATCACCCAGCTACCCCATCGTCACGCTTTTTTCGACGACCTGCGCGCGCACCTGAACGCGGAGGTGCCGCATGCCTGGGCCATCGCCATCGACGTGGCTCCGGTGCAGCGCTTCAACGCGTTCATCCGCGCCATGGGCCACGCCTATGCGGATGAGCTGATGCGCGCCGTCGCCCACCGCCTGCTGGCCTGGATTCCGCAGGGTACGCGCCTGTACCAGGTCGGCACCGCGCGCTTTGCCGCCGTGCTGCCCGACGACCGCATGCTGGCCGACGCCGCGCGGCTCGACGACCTGATCGCGCGCCTGCGCCGGCCGTTCGATTGCCTGGGCATTCCACTCACTATCCAGCCCGGCGTGGGGCTGCTCAGGATCAACGCAAACGAACTGCGTGGCGGCGATCCGCTGCGACTGGTGATGAACGCCTCGCACGAGGCACAACGCAGCGTGCGCGGCTGGGCCGTGTACGACCGCACGCAGGACCAGCGCCACCAGCAGGAATTCTTCCTGGTCACCGAACTGGCCGCCGCCCTCACCGAGCGCGCCGAGCTGGACCTGCACTACCAGCCACGCGTGGACCTCGACAGCGGTCGCTGCGTGGGCGTCGAGGCACTGGCGCGATGGAACCACCCGACACTCGGGTCGGTGCCGCCCAGCCAGTTCATCGGACTGGCCGAGCGCGCCGGGCTGATGCACTCGCTCACCCAATGGGTGCTGGAACATGGCGTGGCGCAGCTGGCGGCATGGCGGCGCGCCGGCCATGACATCAAGCTCTCGCTCAACGTCTCCAGCACCGACCTCGGCGCCGATCTGGTGGGGCGACTGCAGCGCGTGGCCGCGCACCACGACCTCAACCTGGAAGCGCTGGAACTGGAGTTCACCGAAAACACGCTGCTGGAGCACAGCGCCGCCACCCACCGCCACCTCAGCGCGATCCGCGCGCTGGGGGCGAGCATCGCGATCGACGACTTCGGCACGGGTTACAGCAATCTCGCCGCGCTGCGCCAGATGCCGGCCACCAGCCTGAAGATCGACCAGTCATTCGTGCGCGGCATGGGCAGCAGCCGGCACGACGAGGCGATCGTGCGCTCGGTGACCGAACTGGCCCGCAGCCTGGGCTTTCGCGTCGTGGTCGAGGGGGTCGAGACGATGCAGCTCTACGACAGCGTGCTGGGCATGGCCTGCGACGAGGCACAGGGCTTCCACATCGCCCACCCGCTGCCGGCGAACGAAGTGCCGGCGTGGCTGGCCGCGCATCGCGGCGCGCTACCTGGGCGCCGCGCGGTCTAGGCCGACGAAACAATCCTTCGCGCCGGTCAGGGCGCCATGCCCGCGCCGATGCCGAGCTCGTCCGCCATCGCCTCGCGCATCAGGTATTTCTGCACCTTGCCGGTGACCGTCATGGGAAAGGCGTCCACGAAACGCACGTAATGCGGCACCTTGAAGTAGGCGAGGTGGTGGCGGCAGTAGCTCTGGATCTCGGCCTCGCTGGACGCGCAGCCGTCGCGCAGCCGGACCCAGGCGCAGACCTGCTCGCCGAACTTCGGGTCAGGCACGCCGAACACCTGCACGTCCAGCACCTTCGGATGCGTGTACAGGAACTCCTCGATCTCGCGCGGATACACGTTCTCGCCGCCGCGGATGATCATGTCCTTCAGGCGGCCGACGATGGTGCAATAGCCATCGTCATCGAGCACGGCCAGGTCGCCGGTGTGCATCCAGCGCGCTTCGTCGACGGCCTCGCGCGTGCGTGCCTCGTCGTCCCAGTAGCCGCGCATCACCGAATACCCGCGCGTGCACAGCTCGCCGGGCGTGCCGCGCGGCACGATGCGGCCGTCCTCGTCCACCAGCTTCACTTCCACGTGCGGATGGATGCGCCCGACGCTGTCCACGCGCCGCTCCAGCGGATCCTCGCGGGTGGTCTGGAAGCTCACCGGGCTGGTCTCGGTCATGCCGTAGGCAATGGTCACCTCGGCCATGTGCATCTCGTCCACCACACGGCGCATCACCTCGATCGGGCACGGCGAGCCGGCCATGATGCCGGTGCGCAAGGTGCTGAGGTCGAAGCGATGGAATTCCGGGTGCTCCAGCTCGGCGATGAACATCGTCGGCACGCCATGCAGCGCCGTGCAACGCTCCTGCTCGACGGCCTCGAGCGTGGCGAGTACGTCGAAGCCCTCGCCCGGGATCACCATGCAGGCACCGTGCGTCACGCAGGCGAGATTGCCCAGCACCATGCCGAAGCAGTGGTAGAACGGCACCGGTATGCACAGCCGGTCATGCTCGGTGAGGCGCATCGCCTCGCCGATGAAGAAACCGTTGTTGATGATGTTGTGGTGCGTGAGGGTGGCACCCTTGGGTGCGCCGGTGGTGCCCGAGGTGAACTGAATGTTGACCGGGTCGTCGAAGCCCAGCCCGCCCTCGATCGCGCGCAGTCCGGCGATCGCCTCCGCCGTGGCGTGCCCGGCCAGTTCGCGCCACGTGCGTGTGCCCGGCGCCCCCTCGTCGTCGAGCAGGATCACCTCGCGCAAGGCGGGGAGTCGCGCCGATTGCAGCTGCCCCGGCGCACAGTCAGCGAGCTCGGGTGCCAGCCCGAGCAGCAGGTCCAGGTAATGCGACGTCTTGAAGCGCCGCGGCAGGACCAGCGCGCGGCAACTCACCTTGTTGAGCGCGAACTCCAGTTCGTGCAGACGATAGGCCGGATTGATGTTGACCAGGATCAACCCGGCTTTGGGCGCGGCAAACTGCAACACCACCCATTCGGCGCGATTGGGCGCCCAGATGCCGATGCGGTCACCGGGGCGCAAGCCGAGCGCGACCAGCGCAGCGGCGACACGTTCGACTTCCGCGTGGAACTGCCGGTAGTTCAGGCGCACGTCCTGCGTGCGCACGACCAGCGCGGGTCGCTCGGGGTGTGCCGCGGCAATGCGATCCAGCAGCGAACCCACCGTGTCGCCAAGCAGCGGCTGCCGGCTGACGCCCTGGACATAGCTTGGCGCGCGCATCGCGGGATCCCTCGGTGACCGGCGCCCGAGCATAGCATTCCCCCGTGTGTCCTTCGAACGGCTTCGATTTTCGCCGCAGCGGCCCTGGCTCTTCCCTGCCGGCTGCGGTGACGCGCTAGGATCGAGCCTCCTTCCGCGGAGACTTCCCATGCGTCGCACCGTGCTTGCCCTCGCCCTTGCCACCACTGCTGCTGCAGGTTCCGCTCATGCCACCGACACCGCGCAACTCGTGCAGGGCGAACTGCCGCAGGTCACCGCGTGGCGACGCGACATCCACCAGCATCCCGAACTGGGCAATCGCGAAACACGCACGTCGGCCATGGTGGCTGCCCAGCTGAAGAAGCTGGGCATGGAAGTCCATACCGGCATCGCGCATACCGGCGTCGTCGGCATCCTCAAGGGTGGCAGGCCGGGGCCGAAGCTGGCCATCCGTGCCGACATGGATGCGTTGCCGGTGACCGAGCAGGTGGACCTGCCGTTTGCCTCCAAGGCGAAGGGCGAATACCGCGGCAAGCAGACGGGGGTGATGCACGCCTGCGGACACGACGCCCACACCGCCATGCTGCTCGGCCTCGCCACCACGCTCGCGGGCATGCGCAAGGACCTGCCCGGCGAAGTGATGTTCGTGTTCCAGCCGGCGGAAGAAGGCGCGCCTCCGGGCGAACAGGGCGGCGCGTCGCTGATGCTTAAGGAAGGCGTGTTCCGCGACTTCAAGCCCGACGCCATGTTCGGCATGCACGTGGTGAGCTCGCTCAACGTCGGCACCGTGGCCGTGCGGCCGGGCCCGGCGATGGCGGGCTCGGACTGGTTCAAGCTCGTGGTGCACGGCCGCCAGACGCACGGCGCAATGCCGTGGAACGGCGTCGACCCGATCGTGACCTCGGCGGAAATCATCAGCGCCGCGCAAACCATCGTGAGCCGCAAGCTCAACATCGGCGACCTGCCCGCCGTGCTCAGCTTCGGCATCGTCGAAGGCGGCTCGCGCTACAACATCGTGCCCGACCAGGTGGAACTGCAGGGCACGCTGCGCACGTTAAACGCGGGCATGCGCCAGCAGGCCATCGACAACCTCAAGAGCATTGCCGAGCATGTCGCGGCCGCCAATGGCGCCACCGTCGACGTGCAGGCGCCGGTCGGCGACAGCAACCCCGTGCTGGTCAACCAGCCCGCGCTGACCGCGCGCGTGCAGGCCAGCATCGGCAAGGCCATCGGCGACTCACATGTCGTCGAAACCAAACCGTGGATGGCGTCGGAAGACTTCGCCTATTTCGCGCAACAGGTACCCAGCGTGTATTTCTGGGTCGGCTCGACGCCGGTGGGCCAGGACGCGTCGAGCGCGCCGGCCAACCATTCGCCGAAATTCTTCATGGACGAAGGCGCGCTGAAGGTCGGCATGGAATCGATGTTGCAGGCGACGCTGGACTTCCTCAACACACCTGCGTCGTGACCCGCACGCCCTGACAGGTAACAAGGCCCTGTTGCCGGGGCCTCGCCAGGCCAAACACGCTTCCGGCCCCTCGGGTGGTCATCGACCCACCCGAGGGGACCGGAAGGCATGCCCCCCTATCAATGCGCAACGTAGCTGGCGATCAGCTGCACGTTGGCAAAGTCCTTCACGCCCGCCACGCGCACGTACCACGTGTTGGCCGCCGGCGAGGTGATCGCCACGCTTTCGTTGTTGATATTGGGCTTGGCCGACGCGTAATCGGCGTTGCTGCCGTTGGCGGCCGCCGGGATGCCCTGCTTCACGTACAGCGACACATCGCCCGTACCACCCACGGTGCGGATGGTGAGGTTGGTGGCGTTGGCCGGCACCGTGATGGTGTACAGCGAGGAATCACCCGCCTTGCCCGACACGGATACCGCCGTGCCGCTGGACAGCGCGGTCGGCAGCCCCGTGAGTTTCGGATTCAGCGCGGCCGCCACGGCGGCATTGGCATCGACGATGCCTGCACCGAACGGATGACCCTGGTTCACCGGGAACGGACGGGCGGAGGCGATCAGTGCCTCCTGGATCTGGAACGGCGTCAGCGCCGGCTGGTTGGCGGCCTTCACCGCGCCCACCATCAGCGCCACCACACCCGACACATGCGGCGTGGCCTGCGAGGTACCCGCCATGCCACCGTAGGTCGGATTACCCACGACGGTAGTGCCGTCATTGAGCGTGGACCACACCGCACCGGCGTCGTTCTGCGTCGCGGTGTTCGGATCATCATTGGTATAGATGCCACCACCGGGACCGGCGATCGAGATGAGGTTGCCGTAGTTGGAGTAGAACGCACGCCTGCCGGTGATGCCCACGGCAGATACCGCGATCGCGCCCGGACAGCTGGCCGGCGAGAACTGCGAAGCGTCCGAACTGTTGTTGCCCGCGGCGACCACCACGGTGGCGCCGCGCGACATCGCACCGGCAATCGCGGTGCCAAACGCATCGGTGGCCTGGCAGGTACCGGGACCGCCCAGGCTCATGCTGATGACCTGCGCGGGATTCTGGTTGTCCGGAACGCCGTCCACGTGGCCGCCCGAAGCCCAGGTGATCGCATCGGCAATGTCCGAGGTCATGCCACCGCAATGGCCCAGCGCGCGGATCGGCAGCACCTGCGCACCGGAGGCCACGCCGGCCATGCCGGTGGCGTTGTTGGTCACCTCGCCGATGTTGCCGAACACATGGGTGCCGTGCCAGCTGCTGTTCTCGACATAACCACACACGGCATTGGAAGCCCAGTCACCGGTGTCCCAGCCGCCGGCCACGCGGCCGTCGCTGGCACGGCCGGAAGTCCCCGCATCGTTGATGAAGTCGTAGCCGCTGTTGGCCAGTGCGAGGTTGAGGTCCGGATGCTGGGTCACGCCGGTGTCGATCTCGGCCACGATCACGCCGGTGCCGTCGTAGTTCAGCCACGCGGTGGCTGCATTGCTGCCGCCATAGTTGGCGTAGCCGGTGGTATCCGCGCCGATGGTTTCCACCGTGCCGTTACCCGCACGCATGTGCCACTGATACTTGGCGAACAGCGTATCGTTCGGCGTGCTGGTGCCGACCGAACTCTTCGTCGCCAGCAGCGTGTCCTTCACGATGTGCATGCGCACGTCGGGCTCGACGTGGGCCACGGCCGGATCGGCAGCAATCTGCTGCATCAGTGCCACGGCTTCGCCCTGGCTCAGCTTGCGGCTGGTGCGCACGAGGTCGGCGCCGATGCCGAGCTTGCGCTTCCAGCTCACCGTCACGGCCTTCGACGGCGTCGTCTTGAAGGCCGCGGCGTCGAGCCTGGCTCGCGACACCGCGGCGCTCACGTTCTGCGCCGCTGCGCTGCCGTTGGTCTTTTCGGTCGTGCCGTTGCGATAGGTGACGATGAAGCCGTCATACGTATCGTTGGCATTCATCGTCGTCAGGTTGATGGTCGAGTGCAGCACCGGCGCCGCCGTGGTGGCGCCGGCAGCGTGTGCCGTGGTGAAACCGATGGCGGCAGCGAGCGCGGTCAGGCGAAAAAAGTTCGAGCGATTCATGTGTATTCCCCGAATGATTCTGTGCAGGAAAGCGGGCGCCCAAGGCGGGCGCCCGCTTCGCGTTACCAGCTGATGCCGCCGCCGACGCCGACGGACGATTCGGAACCCGATACCGAGCCGCCGATCGAGACACTGGCGTGGTTGTTGTTGAACGCGCGCTGGTAGCCCACGGCGAAGGCCGACTGGCCGTTGTAGTTGCCGGCGCCGAAGCCCACGCGGTTGTCACCGGCCAGGCCCGAGGTGTTCGCCGTCATCTGAGCCGAGGCCGCACCCATCGCACCCACGCGGTCCAGGCGACGGTTGACGTTGTTGAACTGGTCGTTCATCTGGTTGCGCAAGTCGGAGATCGACTGCTGGTTGCCCAGCGCCGCGTCGGTATAGGCCTTGGCCGTGTTCAGCGTCTGCGTTGCCGTGGCGTCGGTATAGGTCTTGGC